>NZ_LMSJ01000034.1 GCF_001428105.1 Paenibacillus sp. Soil766
GAAGATGACTCACTCCTGAAGATGGGGAACTGACGAAGGAAAGCCGTGTGCGGGAAATCCGCATGCACGGTTTGACGGGGAGTCCGAGGGAGTAATCCCTCGTCTTACCCTACTATTAAGGAGAACTTTCGCGTGTTTCCACTGTTTACATAAGGCGTGTCGTGTATGAGAAGTGATATACTAATCGTATTGCAATTGAGTCATACAAAACTAATATCACAGAAAGGTGGACGCCGAGCTATGAAGATGAAACTGCGCGTTTTGCCTGTTATTTTGAGCGTGATTATTTCAGCTGGTGTACTTTTTGGAGGCTGGTTCGCTTATACAAGCTTTGCGATGGAAAATCCATTATCTCATATAATCAGTACGGCACCGGGTGTAACGAATTCAACGATGAAGCTTTCTTCCAATCAAGTGGATATCGAGTTGACATTGAAGCCTGATGCTAATTTGCGGCAAGTTGTTGAATTAATTAACGAGGAAGGCGCATCGATCATTGGGAAGCGCACTGTGAATATAACCCTCAAGAATCAATCCTCGGACAAGCTGGATCAATGGTGGTCTAAAGCGTTATTTGAGGTAGCTCAGGCGATGGAAACGAAGCATTATGCGGATATTCCAACAACCTTACAGAAATATGCGAATGTTGTAAACTCGATGAACGTAGATAGTGAAATGGATGAGCATCATGTATACATTCGATTAACAGATGGTGAAGCAACGAAATTTATCATGCTGCCAAGAATCTCCCAGATTGGAGTGTGGCCGAATGAGTAAAATATATAAAGAAATTGGGATTGGATTTATTCCTGTTCTTCTTGTGTTCTTAGCTTATCAGGGTGTGAATGTGATTCCAATATTATTCGTAAGCGCACTGGGTGTTTCGCTATTCTACATGATAAAAAACCGCGGCGGAATCGGAGCGGCTGCAGGCGGTGGAGATCGGAAAAGCAAACATCGGACTCCTTCTTTTCTCACATTTGATGAAATTGGCGGACAAGATCGAGCAAAGAAAGAATTGATGGAAGCTCTCGATTTCTTGATCAAACATGAGGAAATTAAGAAGCTAGGCATTCGTCCACTTAAAGGGTTGCTCTTGACAGGGCCCCCAGGTACAGGGAAAACATTAATGGCTAAAGCGGCTGCACATTATACGAATTCTGTCTATATGGCCGCATCAGGTAGTGAATTTGTAGAGATGTATGTAGGTGTCGGTGCAAGTCGAGTTCGTGATTTATTTAAGGAAGCAAGAACACGAGCTGTGAAAGAGGGCAAGGATAACGCCATAATTTTTATTGATGAGATCGATGTTATCGGTGGTAAACGTGATAGTGGTGGGCAACGTGAGTATGACCAGACCTTGAACCAATTGTTAACGGAGATGGATGGAATTCATACCAATGATGCCCCACGCATTCTTATTATTGCCGCAACGAATCGAAAGGAAATGCTCGATAGTGCCTTGCTTCGTCCAGGCCGTTTTGACCGACATATTGAGGTGGATCTCCCTGATAAAAAAGGACGTTTGGCTATTCTGCATATTCATGCCAAAAATAAACCGTTAGCTGACGGTGTTACGTTGGATCAAACGGCAGATCAAACCTTTGGCTTCTCAGGAGCGCAGTTAGAAGGTGTGCTGAATGAAGCAGCCATTTATGCGATGCGTGAAGATAAACCAGCGATTGAACAGCCGCATTTGGCTTCGGCGATTGATAAGGTAATGATGGGTGAACGAACAGATAAAGAAACAGCGAATGAAGAGAAAGAACGTGTGGCTTATCATGAATTAGGCCATGCAATTATTGCAGAGCTTGTTCGACCAGGATCTGTCTCCCAGGTTACAGTGAGTCCTCGTGGGAAAGCCTTGGGATATGTACGTCATAATCCACCACAGGATCATTATTTATATACAAAGGATTATATCGAAGATCAGATCATGATTGCTCTTGGTGGGGCCGCTGCGGAAGAAATGATTTACGGTGGACGAAGTACCGGGTCTCGTAACGATTTCGAACAATCGCTTTCTATGGTTCGCAATATGATGGATGCCGGACTTACTAGCTTAGGTATTATTGATCGTGAAATGGTGACGAAAGAACAGCTAATGAAAGAAAATGCTTCTATTCTAGATGCTTTAATGCTGCGTACAAAGAAAATGCTAGAAGAGCAGAGAAACGTATTCGAACATTCATTTGCTATCCTTATGAAGGAAGAAGTACTTTCAGGGGATACATTTCGTACATTATTTGACGCTTCTGTGTCACAAAGTGCATAATAATGACCGTTGGCCAATTAGGTCAGCGGTTCTTGGCTTTACTACACCTATGAAAGATACATATACTTATAGAGTGATTTAAAAAAATCCGATTTTCAGCACTGGGAAAATTGAATGAAGCTAGGAAATGAGGAGCGGAGCGGCAGCTACGAGAGCATCGGAAGTTCCGGCTAAATTCAATATTGGATGTCGCATACGCTTCATGTATTACTTCGGGATCAAAAGTGGACTTTTTACTACTTATAAAAGAGTAACGCAGAAGTTCGGATGAAGGAGAAGACAAGCTATGATGTTTAGAACAATAGGTGTAATTGGCGGCGGGACGATGGGGCAGGGCATATCTGAAATGCTTGCCGCTCGTGGACTAGATGTTATTCTTGCTGAGAAAACAACAGAAAAGCTTGACCGCGCCTTTGAGCAAATTACGGTTAGCTTAGATAAGCAAATTGAGCGTTGGGCATTGACGGAAGCGGAGAAGAAGTCTATCCTTTCGAAAATTAGAAGAGCCAACTCGATTCAAGACATGGCATCCTGTGAGCTCGTGATCGAAACGATTTCAGAAGATTTGAATGCGAAAAAGCATGTCTTTTTCCAGTTGAATCAAATATGTTCACCGCAAATTATCTTAGCCACAAATACTTCCACGTTAAGTGTAACGGAGATCGCTGCAATCACGACACATCCAGAACGTGTCATTGGACTTCATTTTTTACATCCCGTTGCCAAGGTAAACCTTGTAGAAATTGTACGCGCAATGAAAACGTCAGATGACACATACAATCTTACACGACAATTCGTTGATGACGTACTAACGAAAAAAAGTATTAAAGTAAATGAATCACCGGGATATATTACGACAAGGTTGATCTGCACGCTCATTAATGAGGCATTACACACCTTATCCGAAGGTGTCGCTTCCGCGGAAGATATCGATCAAGCGATGCGTATAGGCTATGATTTCAAACATGGTCCCTTGGAGATGTGTGATAGGTTCGGGCTAGATGCAGTGTTGGCTGCGTTAGAGGGGATGTTCCGTGAATATGGCGATATCAAGTATCGACCATCGTATTTACTGAAGCAAATGGTTCGAGCAGGGCATCTTGGGGCTAAGACGGGAGAAGGTTTCTTCCGCTATGACAAGGATGGTGACCGACTATGAATGTTCTGGTCATTAATGCTGGCAGCTCTTCAGTTAAATATCAGCTCTATGATATGGATCATGCGACTGTGCTTGCCAAAGGCAGAGTTGAACGCATTGGCATGGATACTGCTATTCTGATGCATGAACCAGCAGGTAAGCCTGAATTTCACAAAGTGGATGAAATTCTGGAGCATACAACAGCCATCCGTAGAGTGTTGGATGTTCTTGTCCATCCAGAGCATGGCGTGCTGACCGCCATCTCGCTGATCGATGCTGTTGGCCACCGTGTCGTTCATGGCGGCGAATCCTTTAAGAGCTCCGTCCTCGTCACTGACGAGGTGAAGAAGGAGATCCGGCGCCTCTTCGATTTGGCGCCGCTGCACAACCCGGCGCATATGCTGGGCATCTCGGCGGTGGATGCGAACATGCCTGGCGTACCGCAGGCTGTCGTCTTCGACACCGCCTTCCATCAGACGATGCCGGCGAAGGCCTACCTGTATCCGGTGCCGATGGCGCTCTACCGGAAACACAAGGTGCGCCGCTACGGCTTCCACGGTACGTCGCACAAGTACGTGAGCGAGCGTGCCGCTGCCTTCCTAGGGCGCCCGCTGGAGCAGCTAAAGCTCATTACCTGTCACATTGGTAATGGCGCTTCCTGCGCCGCTGTATGGGGCGGCCAGTCCGTTGACACGAGCATGGGCATGACCCCGCTCGAAGGTCTGATGATGGGCACGCGCAGCGGCGATCTGGATCCGGCCATCGTGCCCTATGTGATGGGCAAGGAGGATTTGACGATCGGCGAGGTGAGTTCGATGCTGAATAAGCATAGCGGCCTGCAGGCGATCTCGGGGATCTCCAGCGACATGCGGGAGATCATGGAAGCAGTAGAAGCGGGCGATAAGAACGCTACCTTGGCTTTTGAGATGTATGCATATCGGCTGCGCAAATACATCGGGGCTTATGCCGCAGCGATGAATGGTGTTGATGGGATAGTGTTTACGGCTGGCGTTGGCGAGAATTCCGCGCCACTGCGTAAAGCGGTATGTGAAGGCTTAAGCTTCCTTGGGGTCGATTTTGATGAGGAAGCGAATCTGCTTGGAAGAGGCATAGAAAAGCGAATTACAAAGCTCGGCTCCCGGGTTGAAGTACTTGTGATTCCTACGAACGAGGAATGGGTAATCGCTCAAGATACGTACAGTCTTGTTCTATCGCAAGCCGACTGATCTTTCGTGGAATTCGTGAAATAGTGTACAATAGAAATAATCTTCAGTTTGTAGAGAGGAAGGAAATCCAAATGAAAAGTACAATAGGTGAAGTCAAACATCATGTCGGAGAGTCCGTTACCATCGGCTGTTGGCTAAACAAGAAACGTTCAAGTGGTAAAATTCAATTTTTGCAGCTTCGTGACGGTTCAGGCTATATACAAGGTGTTGTAGTTAAAAGTGAAGTGAGTGAAGACGTGTGGGAAGCAGCTTCAAAGCTAACCCAAGAGAGCTCCTTATACATAACGGGTAAAGTGAAAGAAGACACACGAAGCAAAGGTGGTTTCGAACTTGACGTGACGGGTGTAGAAATCATTCAAATCACGGAAGAGTATCCGATTACACCGAAGGAGCATGGCGTAGATTTCCTAATGGACAATCGTCATCTGTGGATTCGGAGCCCGCGTCAGCGTGCGGTCCTTGTCATTCGCGCAGAAATTATCAAAGCTGTTCAAGGTTTCTTCAATGACAGAGGGTTTCATTTGGTAGATCCTCCGATCTTGACACCATCTTCTTGCGAAGGAACGACCAACTTGTTTCACACGAAATATTTCGATGAAGATGCCTTCCTAACGCAGAGCGGACAGCTTTACATGGAAGCTGCTGCGATGGCGCTAGGCCGCGTATATTCCTTCGGCCCTACCTTCCGTGCAGAGAAATCGAAGACACGCCGACATCTTATCGAGTTCTGGATGATCGAGCCAGAGATGGCTTTCGTGGATCATGTAGAAAATCTGGAGGTACAGGAGCAATTCGTATCGCATATTGTGCAAACGGTGCTGCAGAACTGCCAAGCTGAACTTGAAACGCTGGAGCGGGATACGTCCAAGCTTGAGAAAATTAAAGGCAGTTTTCCGCGTATCACTTACGATGAGGCTGTTGACTATTTGCAAAAGAATGGGCATGAGTTCGCTTGGGGAGAAGATTTCGGGGCTCCTCATGAGACAGCGATTGCAGCTCAATACGAAACACCAGTATTTATCACTCACTGGCCAACGGAAATTAAGGCTTTCTATATGAAACCAGATCCTAGTCGTCCGGAAGTCGTGCTGTGTGCCGATATGATCGCGCCAGAGGGTTATGGTGAAATTATCGGGGGCAGTCAACGTATTGATGATCCGGAATTAATGGAGAAGCGCTTCAAGGAGCATGAGCTTTCACAAGAAGCGTATCAATGGTACTTGGATCTTCGCAAATATGGAACTGTGCCGCATTCCGGCTTCGGTTTAGGTTTAGAACGCACGGTAGCTTGGATTTGCGGCTTAGATCATGTGCGTGAAACAATTCCATTCCCGCGTTTGTTATATCGTCTATACCCTTAAGTATTTGCATTGTCCATGGGGAGAAAGGGGGAGGACGTATGAGTACGCAATCAAATACACAGACGAAGGTCGAAGCAATCCTGATGAATAGCTTTCTCGAGGGGAGTGTCGCGGTACCGAGCCTATTGCTCAAACATTATCGTGCACTACTTTTGAGTGAAGTTGATGTTATGACACTAATCCATTTCATCTCCTTTGTTGAAAAGGATAGGAATACATTCCCGACGCTGGATGAAATTCAAACGCGGATGTCGGCTCCACCAGATGTGGTTATTGCCAGTGTGCAGAAGCTGATCCGCGAGCAGTTTATCGCGATCGATGAGGATACTCATGAAACAACAGGGTTTCGAAGTGAGCAGTATAACCTGACGCCGCTCTATAAGAAATTAGCGAAACGCGTGGCGGAGCAGCAACTTAAAGAGTTAGCGGAGTTGGCTTTGCATACACAAGCACCTAGCGATGATCGTGTGAAGAACATTTATACAATGATTGAAAATGAATTCGCAAGACCTCTAACGCCAATGGAGCTAGAAACGATCAGCAATTGGCTAGACAAAGATATGTACAAAGAAGAGCTGATCATGACAGCTTTGAAGGAAGCTGTGTTTGCCGGGAAAGTCCATTTCCGGTATATTGATCGGATTTTGCTTGATTGGAGTCGCAATCGCGTCTCGACTGTGGATCAGGCGAAGGAATATTCGCAGAGGTTTAGGCAGTCGCGGTAAGAAAAAACGTCCAATTCTTCACCCTAAGGGGGAAGGTTGGACGTTTTCTTTTTGAAAGCCGCGAGCCTGTAAGTCGAAAAAATCGACTTASAGGCYCGCGAAGCGYGCAAAAGCGCCCATAAGTCGAAAAAATCGACTTAGACGCTCACAAAGCGCAGCAAATGCTCCCATAAGTCGAAAAAATCGACTTACAGACCCGCTAAGCGCCGTTCGACTTAGTCGCAAGAATCACTTTTACTTCTTCATGACATGCAAGCGGTACACATATTCGAATAAGAATTCGAATGCCTCAAGGTGCCGTTTCGCTTCAAAAGCATTTGCACCCCAAGCGTAGATCCCGTGCTTACGAAGCACGATGCCCGGAATACGAGGTACGATCGCGCCTTCAACAAGCTCAGCAATACGCGGAATATCAGCAAAATTTGGCAAAATTGGAATCTCAATCTGAGCTTCTTCATCCCAAATGTTGAATGCTTTAATTAACTCAACGCCATCGACAGGAATGCTCCCACGCTCTGCGTACAGCTCAGAGGCTAAGTTGTTGAAGATCGTGTGAACGTGGAAAATGGCGCCTGCGCCAGTTAAGCGATAAATCTCACTATGGATCAAAGTTTCCGCAGATGGTTTAAGGCTAGTTGCTTCCGTTGGCAAGCCTTTCTCGTTGACGAGAAGGAAATCCTCAGGTGTTTGCACGGATTTATCTCTTCCACTAGACGTAATAGCGAAGGTGAAAGCACTTGCTTCAAAGCCGCCAACACGCACGGATAAGTTGCCGCTAGTCGCAGGAAACCATCCGCGCGCCGCTAAATTTGCTTTAATTTCTCTTAATTCAGCGAAGGCACGTTGTTTTTCTTCTAGTAAAATACTCATTTGACGGGTTCAGCCTCCAGTTGCTTAATGATATCGAAGAACGTTTCGAAGGGGTGGTACGCATATCCTAGTTGATCGCAACGATCGATGAGATGGGATCTGGCAAAAATCGTATCCACTAGCTTAGCACCTTCAAAATCAGTAATGCTGTCTCCGATAATAATGCGCTCATACCGCTCTGAATCGTAGGATCGAATGATGCTTGTTTTGCACATACCGCAGTCGGTTTGACAGTGAGCATCACACGGATTCGGCCATAGGATCTCGATCGTTTCCCCTTCGAATGAGCTGGCATTGCAATAAATATGATCCTCCGGAATCGCAAACGCACGTAGAAGTGGATAAATAAAGAAATCAATGCCCCCGCTTGTGATCAAAAGGGTAATCCCCCGCTCCTTGCAGTAGGAGACAAATTCTTCAAAACCATCACGGATGGTCGCATTGTTGATAGCGTAGTCCACAATCTCCGATTTACGTGAGGTAGGCAGGAGGGCGAACATCGCCCCTACCCCTTCGCGAATGGAAATTTGTTGTGTCACAATCTGCTCGACAATGCCTTCCCAACCTTCAGGATTGAAATGCTTCATAATCGCTACAATGTTATCGTTAACGGTAATCGTACCGTCAAAGTCACAAAAGATAATGCGTTCCTTGCTCATTCTCTAATCCCCCATGTGTCAATAGCTGATTGTAGCTCTGGATGTGTCAGGGCATATTCACGTAAAGTTTTACCTTGTAAAGTTGCATCAATCGCTTGACGGAAAGCTTGTCCCCCAGCGATCGTTCCCATCGGGTGACCGTGGATACCGCCTCCGGCGTTCACGATAACATCCCCTCCGAAATCACGCAAAATGAGCGGAACTAGACCAGGATGGATACCCGCGGATGGAACCGGGAAGCTTGGCGCTAATTTTAATTCTACATCAGGCAGGGCCTGATATGTGTAATCTTTACGTAAATCCTGCGTTAGCAGTACATGCTTTATGGCCAAATTCTCTTCCTTCGGCATCACAACCGAGCCATATGGAGAAGGGAATAACACCAAATCAGCACCCGCAAGGCGCATTAATTTGCCCAAAAGGACGGAAGGCGAGATCCCGTAGTGCGGTGACGGATAAGTAGCACCAGCCAATGCAGGATGTGCCATGATCGGAATGTTAATGTCTGGGTCTGAGCTTAATTCATGCAGCACATCGAAGCCGTAAGCCAACACGTTAAATAACAATGCGTTGGCTCCTTCAGCAATGGCTTTCTTCGCTTGTGAAGCAAGTTTAGACGTTGAACCTGTCAAATTAACCGCATAGAGCAGCTTTTGACCTGTTTCCTTCTTCGCTTGCTCAGCAGCTTCAAGACAAATCGCAATTCGTTTCTCCATCGGCGTTAATGGATTCTCAAATAAGATCTCGTCGTCCTTAATCAGATCAACGCCACCAGCGGCTTGCAAGTAAAACTGCTCGCGAAGTGCCGGCAATTCGTAGCCTACTACAGACTTGAATATGCTCATGAGCAACGGGCGATCATGCACGCCAAGCAGATCACGAACACCTTGCATACCAAATTTCGGGCCAGGGAACCCAGCGAGAAAATCAGAAGAGAAGGCAAGGTCGATCAGCTTGATTTTGCCATCCATAGACAGCTTGCCGAACACCGTCACTAACAGCGCGGGGATATCTCGGCTATAGTTCACATCGGGATAAGCGATGGTGATATCCGCATAGCGCCCCGAAATAGCTTCTCCAACACCAGGCTCATGGACTTCAACAGAAATGACCTTGCCCAAATGCTTCTCCATAGAAGCTTTCTGAGCTTCAGGCAGTTCCGTCCAACTGCCAACGGTAAGCCCAACTGCGATGCTTGTTGCTTTTTTATGAAAATCGGCTTTCTCATCGAAACTCCGATAGGTTGCTAAACAATATGAACTCATGACGAACTTTCACCTGCTTTAACTAGAATTGAAACCTACATATCAAGGGGAGAAAAAAGACTAGACCGATTTGCCAACAGGACTGTTCGCAGCGATTTGTTCGCCCATTTCTTTTGTACGAGCGGCGCAATGCAACACAGCTTGATGGATAGCTTCGTCGAACTGATAACGATCCAAAGCTTGAATAGCAGCATGCGTAGCGCCGTTAGGAGACGTCACTTTACGGCGTAGTTCCGCAGGATGTTCCTTCGTATTGTGTACCATGTGTGCGGCACCAAGCACCGTTTGAAGCGTTAATTGATTCGCATCTTCTGCCGATAGGCCGCCTTCGATACCCGCTTTAATCATGGCTTCCATAAGGTAGTACACATAGGCAGGACCGCTGCCGGAAATTCCTGTAAGGATTTCAAGTTTGTCTTCATCTACAATCGTGACAGTTCCGACCGCTTCAAACATTTGGATAGCAAGCTGCTTGAATGTATCATTAACCTTAGACGAGAAGCTCATTCCTGTTGCACCTAATCCGATGGTGGAGGAAGTATTTGGCATCGTACGAACAATTGGCGAGTTGGATTGCAGAAGTCTTTCAGCCTTTTCGATGGAAAGGCCTGCAATGACGGAAATTAACAGCTGACGCTCGCTCAAAAGCGGCCCAAGCTCGGCAAAAGAAGACTCTACATCTTTCGGTTTCATGCAGAGAACAATAACATCGGCTTCTTGAATAATTGTGTTTTTCGTTGCTTGATCGGAAGTGGATTGAACGCCATATTCCGAGCATAAAAATGCCAAGCGATCCTGATTGGAGCGATTCATCATATAAACGTTTTGCGGATTTGCGACTTTCGTCTGAATAAGTCCGCGGACGATAGCTTCAGCCATGGAGCCTGCGCCTACAAAAACAATTTTAGTTTGCGATAACATGATTGACATCCGTTGTTCCTCCTCCTAAGGTTTATTCGCGTATTTGCCCGGTTCCGTAAACACGGTATTTGGTCGAGGTTAACGCAGGGAGACCCATTGGTCCACGTGCGTGAAGCTTCTGAGTGGAGATTCCAATCTCCGCGCCAAAGCCAAACTCAAACCCATCGGTAAAACGCGTCGAAGCATTATGATAAACAGCAGCAGCATCTACTTCTTGTAAAAATTTCTCTGCATTGGCAGTATCTTCTGTCACAATACACTCGGAGTGCATCGTACCATAAGTACGAATGTGGGCAAGAGCTTCATCCAGATCTTTAACGACTTTAATCGATAAAATATAATCTCCGTACTCCGTACCCCAATCCGCTTGCTCAGCAACAAGCATACTAGGAACCAGTTCTCTGGAACGCTCGTCGCCTCTAAGCTCAACGTTAACCCCTTGAAATGCTTCAGCAATGGCAGCAAGATGTTTCGCAGCAATCGCTTCATGCACGAGCAACGTTTCCATACTATTACAAACAGATGGGCGCTGTGCTTTGGCATTAATCCCGATCCTAACAGCCATATCAAGCTGAGCACTTTGATCTATAAAAGTATGACACACCCCTGCACCTGTTTCAATGACTGGGACGGACGCGTTATTGACAACATTTTGAATAAGTGAGTGGCCCCCACGCGGGATTAGCACGTCAATGAGACCATTGAGCTTCAGCATTTCATCGACGGAGCTGCGATCAGCGCTAAGGATTAATTGCAGGGCATCTGCCGGCAGGTCAGAACGCTCTAAGGCAGCATGCAGCACCTCCACAATTTTCTCATTCGAAAATAGGGCAGAAGATCCGCCACGCAGCACGACAGCGTTGCCTGTTTTGAGACATAGGCCTGCGGCATCTACGGTAACGTTCGGTCTTGCTTCATAAATAATGCCGATGACGCCTAGCGGAACACGGATTTTGCGAATTCGTAATCCATTGGGGCGGTCAAAGGACTCGAGCGTATCCCCAATTGGATCAGGTAGCTCAGCGATTTGACGAAGACCTTCAGCCATCGCAGCAATACGCGTTTCGTTTAACGCCAATCGGTCAAGTAGAGAAGCGCTAGTGCCTAGCTCTTTGCCACGCTGCAAATCCTTGCTATTCGCTTCAATGATCGCTTGTTGCTCCGTAATAAGAGCATCTGCCATAAGCAGTAGGGCTGCATTCTTTTGTTCAGTTGAGAGATTGCCCATTGCTTGGGCGGCTTGCTTGGCAAGCTTGGATTTGTTAATAACTTCACTCATGGAAGGACCTCCTAGTTGAAAAAGGATTGGCAGTGCGTTAACAATTGTTCCACGTTAAGTTCATAGGCAGTACCGCTTCGACGTTCTTTACATTCAACGATACGTTCGTTCGCCTTTTTACCAACGGTTAGTCGTAATGGGAAGCCAAGTAAATCGGCATCATTAAATTTCACGCCTGGTCGTTCATCGCGATCATCCCAGAGAACGGAGAAGCCTGCGCGAGTTAAAGATTGGTACAGCTCTTCGGATAATGTCATTTGTGCTTCATCAGCCAGATGAACAGTTAGAAGGTGAATGGAATATGGAGCGATAGCGTTGGGCCAAATAATGCCTCGCTCATCCTGATGTTGTTCAATCACGGCAGCCAATACGCGTGATACACCTATTCCATAGCAGCCCATAATCATTGGCTCGGAGAGCCCATTCTCATCGGTGAAGGAAGCGCCGAGAGCTTCGCTATATTTGGTGCCGAGCTTAAATACATGGCCGACTTCAATACCTTTAGCAAAAGCAAGCTCATGCCCGCAGTAGATACAGCTTTCACCGTGACCGACATTGCGAACATCCGCGTAAATGATGTCTGCTAGATCAAGCTTAACGTTCACGCCTTGAAGATGATAGTCCGTTTCATTGGCGCCAACAACTGCGTTGTTTAATCCTTGAATCGAAGTGTCGGCGATTAATTTGACGTTCTTTAGACCAATTGGTCCGATAAATCCAGCAGTCGAACCAATAGTTGTAATTTCAGCTTCCGATAGCATCGTGATTTCATCTACCCCGAGCATATTACTCAGCTTGATTTCATTAATTTCAAGATCTCCACGTATGAGCACGATCACAGGCTCACCATGCGCAAGGACAGCGACGGATTTGATAATTTGCTGCGGTTCAATGTTAAGGAATTCGCTTAATTGTTTGATGCTCGTTACGTTAGGTGTGTGAACTTTCTCTGGTTGTGCATTCGCCATGTCAGTAGAGGATGCACGGGATGCACTTACGTTAGTAATGCTCCCTGAGGCTTTCTCCAAATTCGCCGCATACTGACAGGAAGGACAATGTACGATCGTATCCTCGCCGACATCCGCCAACGCCATGAATTCATGTGTATCTGTACCGCCGATTGCGCCGGAATCTGCTTCAACTGCACGGAACTGCAGGCCGCAGCGTGTGAAAATGTTGACATAGCTATCAAACATCGCTTGATAACTGGCATCAAGTCCACTTGCGGAGCGATCGAAGGAGTAGGCATCCTTCATTAGAAATTCACGTCCACGCAATAGACCGAATCGTGGTCTGCGCTCATCACGATATTTCGTTTGGATTTGATATAACGTCACAGGTAACTTCTTATAAGAATGTATCTCATCTTTGACGAGAGTTGTAATCACTTCCTCATGCGTCGCACCTAAAGCAAACTCACGACCATTGCGGTCATGGAGTCGCATTAATTCAGGACCATAGACATCCCAACGACCAGAGGCTTTCCATAATTCGGCAGGATGGAGGGCAGGCATGAGCATTTCTTGGGCACCTGCGCGATCCATTTCTTCTCGTACAATCGTTTGAATATGTTGTAAGGCCTTGAGACCCATGGGTAAGTAGGAATAAATACCGCTCGATAGTTGACGAATGAGCCCTGCTCGCAGCATAAGTCGGTGACTGACTGCCTCGGCATCACCCGGTACATCTCGTAATGTTGGATTAAGTAATCGTTGCTGTCTCATGAATAAGGGAGCACCTCGCTTTCTATAGCTGAATCCAAAGTTAGGTCAAAGGCACCCATTCATCGCGATGAATGACTTCGATGCGTGACACTTCGACGCGTTTTTGGACTTCGTCGGTGGACAGACCTGCCGCGGCTTGCACTTGCCAAGCCGCATAATTCACGACGCCGCGGCCCAGCAGCGCGCCTTCACTGCAGAACACCTCGACGACGTCGCCGGGGTGGAAGTCGCCAACCGCTGCGGTAATGCCAGCGGGGAGCAAGCTCTTCCCGCCGTTGATCAGGGCTGCCTTAGCCCCTTGATCAACGATGATTTGCCCTTGGGGCAGCGAGTGGAAGCCGACCCACTGCTTCTTGACCGGCAGATTGTTCAGCGCCGTGTCAAAGTACGTACCCTTGCCGGTGCCGCCCACGGCAAGGTTCAGATCATCGGGCTCGAGTACGCGCCCGATGAAGACCGGCACGCCCCCGCGCATCGCGATGCGGGCGGCTTCGACCTTGGAGCGCATGCCGCCGGTGCCGACCGCGCTCCCAGAGCCTCCAGCGAAGGAGAATAGCTCATCGCTGATGGCGTCTACGCGATCGATACGCTGTGCGTTCGCGTTCTTGCGAGGATCGTCCGTGTACAGGCCGTCCATATCGGTAATGATGATCAATTTGTTCGCTTTGACCAAATTGCCTACCAATGCCGACAACGTATCATTGTCGCCGAATTTTAATTCATCCACCGAGACGGTGTCGTTCTCGTTAATAATCGGGACGACGCCGCGCTGCAGGAGCTCGTCAATCGTCATCATCGCGTTCTGCACACGCTTGCGGTTAGAGAAGTCGTACCGGGTCAGCAGGATTTGCGCCACGCTCACGCCGTGGGATGCAAATGCTTCATGGTACGCCTGCATTAAGAGCGCTTGGCCGACGGCTGCGGCGGCCTGTTTCTCGTGCAGCACCTTGGGCCGTGAGCGATAGCCAAGGGAGGTGAAGCCTGCGGCTACTGCACCTGAGGTTACTAGCAGTACTTGGCTGCCGCCCCGCTGCAATTGCGCGAGTTCAGACGCAAAAAAACGTATTTTATCCGGATTCAGGCCGCCCGTATCTGAGGTTAATGAGGAGCTGCCGATTTTGACAACAATTCGCTGAGTCATGTTCATCCCATCCTTCGGTTTTGGGCTATGTAGATACAAAAAAGACTCCCGTCCTTAAACATAAGGACGAAAGTCTGTTGCTTCCGCGGTACCACCTTAGATTAGCGCATATCAAATAGAAAGCGCTCAACTCTAGATCCCTGTATAACAGTAGGGCTCTGTTCAACTCATCGTTGACGGTTCAGGGGCGGGTTCGGATTCGGTTCACGGCAAGCTCTCTCAGTCGGTGGAGCTTACTCCCTGGTTACGTGCTGCACGATTCGTACTATTCCCATCATAACGTTGCTGTTTGGAATTTTAATTCTATCTAGAATAGCATGGTATAAGAGACTTTGTAAAGGTATAAATGGCTTGCTTTCAAGGGTCTTTGGATAATGAGGAGCTAAAAAAGATTCAACTTCCCGATCCGCCTTACAGCTTCTTCCAATCGCTCTTCCGAAGAAAGAAGGCCAAGTCGGACATAGCCCTCACCGTGCGTACCGAAGCCTACGCCTGGTGCTACGACAACTTTGGCTTCTTCCAAAAGTAGATCAGCAAGGCTCTGTGAGGAATGTCCTTTCGGCACTGGCAGCCACGAGAAGAAGGAACCTTGCGATGGCTTTGCGTTCCAGCCGATGCTGGCAAGTGCCGTATACAACGCGTTCCGACGACTTTCGTACACATCACGCAACTCTGTTACACAGTCTTGTGAGGCCGTTAATGCTGTAGCAGCCGCTGCTTGGATACCGCCGAACAAAGAGCAATAGTAATGATCCTGCATCAAGTTAATGAGGCGAATGACTTCTTTGTTACCAAGGGCAAATCCAACACGCCAGCCAGCCATATTGTAAGTTTTGGACAAAGTGTAGAACTCAATGCCTACTTCTTTGGCTCCGGGAGTTTGCAGGAATGAGATCGGCTTCTGGCCATCAAATCCAATAGCCCCATAGGCGAAATCACTGGCTACGACGACGCCATTTTTCTCAGCGAAGGCAACGGTTTCTTCATAAAAAGAGGCAGGAGCCGTCGCACCTGTCGGGTTATTCGGATAATTAATGAACATCAGCTTAGCGCGGTCCAAGTCAGTCTGCTTTAACTGTGAGTAGTCAGGCAGGAAGTTATTTTCCTCGCGTAACGGCATGAATGCCATTTCAGCTCCTGCAAGTGCGACACCTGACCAATAATCAGGATAGCCAGGATCAGGAACAAGGCAGACATCGCCTGGATTCAATAAGCATTGGGCAATTTCGATGAGACCTGTTTTGCCGCCGAATAAGATGGCAACTTCGGTATCGGGATCCAAATCCACGTTGTGATCTTCTTTATACCGCTGTGCAATCGCCTGTTTCAGAAATGGAAAGCCGCTGAATGGCGGATATTTATGATACAACGGATTCGCAGAAGCTTCCTGAATGGAAGTCACAATATGCTGAGGTGTAGGACGGTCAGGATTCCCTTGGCCTAAATTAATGACGTCATGGCCAGCGGAGATTTGTGCATTTGCTTTGCCCACGAGCGTAGCGAAGAATTGTGTAGGCAGACCCTTCATTCTTTCAGCTGGTTGTATGGCAAATCGAGAGGATGTTGAAGATACGTTTGTCACGGTTTAATTCACACTCCGGAGGTCGGGATTTTAAACTATACCCTAAATGTAACATGATTAATCTTTTTTTCATAGTCGATGAAGATAATCGATTGTACTTCATTTTGACAGTGTCATACTATTGAGATAGTAAATGTCCAAATGTCGAAGGAGATGAATGCGGATGATAACGAACACGCAAGTTGCTGAAGTATTTTTACAGGAATCGATTCGTGCATTTCAAAGTATGAAGAAGCTGGCGGACAAAGCTTTCGCCCAAACAGATGAGGCTTTCTTTTATCAGACATTAGATGAAGAATCAAATTCTCTTGAAGTGCTTATCAAACATATGCATGGGAATATGTTGTCCCGTTGGACCGATTTCTTAACCTCCGATGGGGAAAAAGAGACGCGTGACCGCGATGGTGAGTTTGAAGGTGATCAACTTTCGCGTGAAGAGCTGTTGCTGTTATGGGAAGCGGGTTGGCAGGTGCTGTTTGAAACGCTTCGCTCGTTGACACCTGACGACGTGCTGTCTGACATCCAGATTCGTGGTGAAAGCCTTACGGTCATCCAAGCGATTCAACGGCAAGTGTCGCATTATGGCTATCATGTCGGGCAAATCGTGCTGCTTTGCAAGCACTGGGCTAGTCAGGATTGGAATACGCTCAGTATTGCGCGAGGTCAATCTAAGCAGTTTAAACCAACGAAGTTGAGTTAGCCGCACATTTCGACTAGTATGTACACATAAAGCAATTTTTTTATCCGGAAGGAGTCTTCATCCATGTCCCAAAATCAATTACTGAACCTTGCACTTATTCAAATGGATATTACGATCGGTGATCCCGACGCGAATTTTGCGCACCTAGCGAAGCTGCTGCAGGAAGCGATGGAAGCCGAGAAGAAGCCCGATGTTCTGATTTTCCCCGAAATGTGGAATACCGGCTATGCCCTAACTGAAATTCATCAACTTGCGGATGTAAATGGCGAGAGAACGAAAGCGTTCTTAAGTGAATTTGCTCGAACTCACAGCGTCAATATTATTGGCGGATCGATAGCGGATAAAAAAGAGGATCGTGTGCTTAACACGATTTATGCCTGGGATCGCGAGGGTAACGAGATCGCAGAATATTCCAAAATTCATCTATTCCGACTCATGGATGAAGAGAAATTTTTACACAGCGGGGAGCAACTAGGCTTGTTTGAGCTAGAAGGGGTACCGGCTGGGGCAATGATTTGTTATGATATTCGTTTTCCGGAGCTGTCACGTAAATTGGCTTTAGATGGAGCACGAATTATGTTCGTGCCTGCGGAATGGCCACATCCGCGACTGCATCACTGGCGTACACTTCTTATGGCGCGCGCGATTGAGAATCAAATGTACGTCGTTTCTTGCAATCGTGTAGGGACGAGCGGTACGACGAATTTCTTCGGTCACTCGATGGTCATCGACCCTTGGGGCGAGGTGCTCGTTGAAGGTGATGAGACCGAAGCAATTCTTCGAACGACAATTGATTTAGAAGAAGTTGTGCGTGTACGGGGCAAGATCCCCGTTTTTGAAGATCGCCGGCCCCATTTGTACTAGGGAGATTGATTTTTGCTTCGATATTCTGTAAACTAAGACCAATTGAATGATCAATTATGGCTGTGAAGGATGAATAGTACTTGAAGCACTTCATGTTCAGCGAGCTGGGGTTGGTGAAAGCCCAGAATGAAGGTCAAGGAAACGGCTATCCGGAGCCTATACGATAAAGGGGATATATGCTTGTATCAGGTATATCAACTAGGGTGGAACCGCGGGTGCTAAAGCTCTCGTCCCTAGGCATTCTTTGATGCCTTTGGATGTTGAGCTTTTTTGATGTTTGCTCATATCCATACGGTCATCTTCGGGCGAAGACCCACTACCACAAGCTTAAGGAGCGATTGAACAATGAGTGTAACAATGGAGCAAGTCGTCGCATTAGCGAAGCACAGAGGTTTTGTATTCCCAGGTTCAGAAATTTATGGCGGTTTGGCAAATACATGGGATTACGGCCCGCTTGGTGTTGAATTGAAAAACAACATTAAACGCGCATGGTGGAAAAAATTCATTCAAGAATCCCCGTATAACGTTGGTTTAGACGCAGCGATCTTGATGAACCCGCAAGCATGGGTTGCATCCGGTCACGTAGGGAACTTTAATGATCCAATGATCGATTGCAAAAGCTGTAAAGCCCGTCACCGCGCGGATAAATTGATCGAAAACAAGCTGGCTGAGAAGGATATCGAAATCATCGTTGATGGAATGACGTTTGATGACATGATGAAGCTGATCGTGGAGCATAACATCGTGTGTCCAGATTGCGGAAGTAAAGATTTCACAGATATTCGTCAGTTCAACTTGATGTTCAAAACGTTCCAAGGTGTAACAGAAGCGAGTTCTAACGTTGTTTATCTACGTCCTGAAACGGCGCAAGGGATCTTCGTTAACTTCAAAAACGCACAACGTACGATGCGTAAAAAGCTGCCATTCGGTATCGGTCAAATCGGTAAAAGCTTCCGTAACGAAATCACGCCAGGTAACTTTACGTTCCGTACGCGTGAATTCGAACAAATGGAACTTGAGTTCTTCTGCAAACCAGGTGAAGACATGAAATGGTTCGAGTACTGGAGAAGCTTCTGCCATAACTGGTTGCTTTCCCTAGGTGCCAAGCCAGATCATCTTCGTCTTCGTGACCATAACGAGGATGAGTTGTCCCATTACAGTAATGCGACAACAGATATCGAGTACAAATTCCCGTTTGGTTGGGGCGAGTTATGGGGCATCGCGGATCGTACAGACTTCGATTTGAAGCAGCACATGGCGCATTCCGGTGAAGATTTCAACTACATTGATCAAGAAACGAATGAGCGTTATGTTCCTTATTGTATCGAGCCATCCCTAGGAGCAGACCGAGTTACATTAGCGCTTCTGATTGATGCATTCGAAGAGCAGAAACTGGAAGGTGATGACAGCCGTACGGTTCTTCACTTCCACCCTGCATTGGCACCAATGAAAGCAGCGATCTTCCCACTTTCCAAGAAATTAAATGAAGGTGCACAGGCTGTGTTTGCTGATCTTGCGAAGCATTTCATGGTGGATTACGATGATACAGGATCGATTGGTAAAAGATACCGTCGTCATGATGAGATCGGTACACCATTCTGTATCACCTACGATTTCGAGTCCGAGACAGATGGGCAAGTAACGGTTCGTGATCGTGATACGATGGAACAAACGCGTATGCCGATTTCTGAATTGAAAGCCTTTATCGAAAATGCGCTACAATTCTAATCGTTGATAAATTAGAAAACCCCTTGTAAGCTCGTCAATATGACGTAGGCTTGCAAGGGGTTTTTCGCTAGATAACATAATCTAAGACATCACTATAAGGTAAGTAACGTCTAACTTCACGCAGCGGCGGTGTATACACATGGATTGAAATAGCCGGCTCATGAAAAGGATTGCTTAATTGGTGAATTTGCTCAGCAGGCGCAGTGAAATATTCTCCGGATTGAATGAAGTCATCCTTTTGAGCAACGGGAAAGCCCTCTGAATCTAACGAAAAGGTTGAATTTACTAAGGAACCTAAGCATAAATAAGCCGCGCCAATAGACAACCCATGGTTATGGATGGCTGTAGAGCGGGAAGCTGGAATGTGGATGACGATAACTTCTAGATCGGGTGAGCTAAACACTACATTTCGGCCATAAGGCAGTTGTGTTGGCTCGGTTTTGAGGTCTGGAACGAAGGATAGATTTCGCTCTATCGATTGAAGGGCCTCTATTAATTGTTCCAGAGTGGGTGCGTACAACTTACAGAATGTCTGTTCAATTGCTCTGATGAGCGTCATTGGCATCTCGCCTCCTAGGCATTCTTATCTCTTTATCAGAATTAATTTGGTAAAGGATAAGTTTTGTTTATATAATATGCCTTCGGAGCTGAATGCGTTAGGGGTATTAGGGTAATTTTTTACGTACTATTAGAAATCGACTATCTCTAATTTCGAACGATTAGCTGTGTTGGGAAGTCATGCAATCGGCATTGGAGGAGAGGTGGGACACTTATTTCGTATATATCCTACGAACGGCACATGCCAGAAATCCTTAATCCTGATGGAAATATTGCAAACGCTATCTTTTTGTAGTGCAAGTATACTATATTCTTAGAATTACTACCTTTGCACTATTTCAAGCATTCGATTTGAGCCTTATAGTTAGTGACACATGTGCGAAAAATACATAAATTTGTAAAGGTTGTGAAGATCGGGGCGACGGCATACGACAAATAATTCAATTCTACTCACAGCATGGATGCTATTCATTTCGGGGTTACATAGGAAAAAGGAGTGGGATTGATGCAAGGATTAGCTGAAGAGACGCAAATGCATGAATTTACAGAGAGAGTCGGCATTTCACAACCGGAGATAACTAAGCTGCATGAGAAATCATTTCTTAATGGCGTTCAAAGAGATTCGACGCGCGTGAGGTTTCGCGTGCAAGGAAAAATGATGGAACGGCTGTTAGCTAAAAACCAAGGACTCATGGATGTCATCCTTCGGCAAGCACATCTGAAGACGAACACCTTCTACTTTCCTAATTTATTGATGGTAACAGATAATCATGGGGTCATTCTATCGATTAATGGGGATGAACGATCTATCTTGCAAGCCGCGAATTTGAACAACATCGGGATCGGATCTTCGTTATCGCTGTCAAGTGCGGGGACCAATGCGGTTTCGGCAGCCATTGATCTTCAGCGCCCAGTTTGGATTAGTGGCGAGGATCATTATCTGGATACGATGCATAACTGGGTGACAATGTGCGTTCCGATTCAAACGGCAGATAATCTGATCATCGGTTACTTAGTCTTGACTGCTTTCCAGTATATTTCGGCACCTTTTATGTATCCGTGTATCAAATCAATTGCTCTTCTGCTTGAATATGAGCTTAGAAAGACCGAGTTGCAAAGTAAAACATGGTTCGTTGAGGAAATGTTGGAAGAACGATTGAAAGCTTTCAAGCTGACGCTGCGTGAAAAAGAAGTCGCGACATATTGGCTGCTGGATTACGATTATAAGCAAATCGGCAAAGTTTTGGGGATCAGTGAGAACACTGTGCGTGTTTACGTAACGAAGATCAATCGCAAATTGAAAGTTAATTCGAAAGCATCATTGATACTTAGTGTTCTTGGCGCAATTTAATGCGGAGGGCAAGCGGATATACATATGCTCGACAAACGGTTTATACATAAGGACGCAATAAGCTGAGGAATGGTTCAAATTAGAGGAAAAAAGCTTCGATCTATCACGATGTATGTGAGGATCGGGGCTTTTTTTGTATGTTACTTGCGGGTTTTCTTTTAGAAGCAGCGTATAAAATCCCTTACATGTCTAGGCATATCCACATTTTTCAGATAAGCAGTGTCAAATATATTCTCCAAAAATATACAAGGAAGACCCATTTTTTAGTTAATTTGCTGAAAAAGCACGTTCGATCAGAAATATATGCAAGTGATATATAGAAGCTGCAAAACTTACAAGGTAATTTGGCGCTTCAAAAGAACTACATGAAACCGCTTCCTAAGTACGACTTCTATTACGAAGTCCCGACTTCAGCCCTCCGTCCCAGCCCCCAAATAGATTGAATTCCCTATAAAATAGCGTCTGAATGGCTAACGTGGCTTAAGAATTATAGTTCATGCATTAGGTCATTTGAATTAATAAATATGTATGATTTGCGCTACAGAATTTACCGTCTATATTTGAGGCATCCCACCGAAACGGGAGGGAAAATGTCGAGCTTTGAGGGACGGTTGGCTATGAGACAACGAAGAAGGGCCTTGATCCTGCAGCCTATTAAATGGATTCTTCTTCTAGGCGTCGTTGGTTCTGGAAGTGTATATGGGTTATCGGCGGCAGGGTTCATTGAGTGGAATTCAGAGCACAAACTAGAAAGTTTGATGTTCTGGAAAGACACGGATCATGCTTCAACGAAAGGGACAGCGCTTGCAGCAGGTGAGGGGAAAGAAAGTACTAAGCAATCGGTTAAACCGGCATCAACGGCAATGACTATTGCCTTGGCATCGCCTACAGCTGTATTGGCAAGTACGCCTACAAGTACACCAGCAGTTTCAACATCACCAGACAAGACTTCAACATCGGGTATGCAAGTCATTTCGCAAGCACAGAGTATTGTCGCTGTAAATGCGAATGAGAAAGTCTGGTTGGAACATGCAGGACTGATCAAGATTGAACCAGGGAAGCTGTTCTCTTATCAAGCTTGGTTGACTGAGGTCAGTAAAGGCAAAGTGCCTGAGAAGAAGGCTGACGAGTTATCACACGTTGCATCCTTATTGTATGAAGCTGCACTGCGTGCTGGCATGCAAGTTGGTGAGCGTTATCCGCATCAAGATAATCCCGATTATGCTGCTGCTGGATTTGACGTAAATTTTCAAAGTGATTTGAGGGATTTAACCTTCTATAATTCGATCGATGTAGCCATTACAGTAGGCGTGATCTATAACGGGGAAACACCTGTCGTTACGTTCAATGGGAAACCGGAAGCGGATTGGAAAGGTCCGAAAATCACGGTTAGTAAAGAAGTATTTGCACCAGAGAGCATTGCACTTACAGATTTTACACTAGCTGGTCAAGGTGATAAACGTAGTGAAGGTCAATCTGGACTTCTAGTCAAAGTGTTCGCGGATAGGAAGAATGATGGCAAGAACGAGTTGATATATAAAGATTACTACGCACCGCATCCAACTGTCATTGCAAAGGCGCCAACGGCGGAAGAGCTTAAATCACCTTAATCACTTGTTAGGATGCACAGATCCGTCACGTACTCTATTAACAGAAGGGAGGACCCCCCAATGCGCATAGGTGAATTATTTGTCATGAACGGACTCATCACAGAGGATCAGCTTGAACAAGGGCTGAAGCAGCAAGTGCACACGAGGAAGAAAATCGGTGAGATTCTTATCGATAAAGGGTTGATCACAGAAAGACAACTGGTTGAAGTGCTGGAATTTCAGTTAGGTTTTCCGGTTGTTAACATGTTTGAGACTCAGCTCGATATGCAAACCGTTCAACTCATTCCAGAAACGCTTGCTCGCAAGCACTGTGTTATCCCCATTGAACGTAAGAATGGCAAAATCAAAGTTGCAATGGTTGATCCGTTGAACTATGGAGCTATTGAAGAAATTCGAATGGCAACGAACATGAGTGTACAGCCTGTCATCGCGATTCGGTCTGAGGTCGAGCAAGCTATCACGAAAAATTATGGCATGAAAGAATCTGTCGATGAATTGATGGTCGACTTAGATAAAATCGAGATTAAAGATGAGGAAACTGAAGCGAATGATCAAGGCTCACCGATCGTCAAGCTGGTCAATCAAATCATTCAATCCGCTGTGCAGCAGAGGGCGTCCGATATTCATGTTGATCCTCAGGAGAAACAGCTGATTGTGAAGTACCGAATCGATGGTGTGCTTCGAACGGAGAAAGCGCTGCCGAAACATATGCAAGGTGTGTTGACAGCGAGATTAAAAATCATTGCAAAGTTGAACATCGCGGAAAGACGACTGCCGCAAGATGGTCGAATCCAGATGCAGGTGGATAACCGCCGAATTGATATCCGGGTCTCGACATTACCGACAGTACATGGTGAAAGTATCGTTCTTCGGATCCTAGATCAATCGGCAGGGGTTAAAAAAATTGCCGAATTGGGACTAAGTGATGCGAATCTGCTGAAATTCGACAAAATGATTGGAAAGCCGAATGGGATCATGCTGATCTCAGGACCTACGGGAAGCGGGAAAACATCAACTCTCTATTCAGCACTGGGCCAATTAAATGGCGATGATGTCAAAATCATCACAGTTGAGGATCCAGTCGAATATCGAATGAATGGTGTAACGCAAGTACAGGTTAATTCGCAGATTGGGCTAACTTTCGCATCTGGTTTACGCTCCATTCTCAGACAAGATCCGAACATTGTTATGGTCGGGGAGGTCCGGGATGCAGAGACAGCAGAAATTGCAGTACGTGCTTCCCTTACGGGGCACTTGGTGTTAAGCACCATCCATACAAACAGTGCGGTAAGTACGATTAGCAGACTTGTTGATATGGGAATTGATTCCTACTTGATCGCGTCATCGCTATCCTGTATCGTGGCTCAGCGCCTAGTACGACGTGTATGTCGTGAATGTGCTGCGCAGGTACCTGCCAGGGAGGATGAAATGAAGCTGCTGGAAACGCATGGGCTGTTAAGCGGGACTGAACAACAACTGGCGGGAACTGGAACAGGTGTTGTAGTTCCTATGACTTCGCCGAGAGCCATGGATAAACCGATCATGGTAACGAGAGGCAAGGGCTGCGGAACATGCAATAAAACAGGCTACAGAGGTCGAATAGCCGTGCATGAGCTGTTAGTTGTTGATGAACCTTTGCGCAGCCTCATTGTGCAGAATCGACCTATTAGCGAGTTAGAGCAGCATTTGATGAAGAATGGTTTTAAAAACATGCTCTATGATGGCTTGCTCAAGATTCGCCAAGGACATACCACAATCGAAGAAGTGTTGAAAGCCGTAGCAGACGAATAGCAGTTGGACTGAAGAAGGCTATGAATGGGGGTGAACAATAACTTGGCGAACTTTACGTATGAAGCCGTCAATGAAAGCGGCAAGAAGCTGAAGGGCTTGGTGAAAGCCCAGAACAAACAGCTGGCGATTACGGAGTTACGAGGACGCGGGATTACCATTCGGAGTATTCAAGAGCAGCGAAAGACAACGATGGATCTGGAGATTCATATCGGAAGGGCAGTCAAGCTAGAAGACTTCGTCATCTTTTGTCGGCAATTCGCTACGTTGATCCGAGCTGGGATTCAAATTGACCAAGCCGTTTCGATTCTAGAAGACCAATCGACCTCCAAATATTTGAAAGCGGCTTTAGGTGATATTTCGGAACAAATAAGAAGCGGGCACCCATTGTCCAAAGGGATGGGTGAACACCCAAAGGTATTTCCCGATATGTTCGTCAATATGATGGCTTCGGGCGAAACCGGAGGGAATTTGGACGAAGTCCTGGAGCGAATGGCGGAACACTACGAGAAAGAACACAAGACGGTTCAAAAAGTGAAATCAGCGATGACGTATCCGATTATCGTCCTCGTTATAGCAGTTGTCGTCGTTATTTTCCTGCTCTTGAAGATTGTACCGACCTTCGCAGATATGTTTATGGAGCAAGGTTCGGAATTACCGTTAATCACTCGATTCGTAATGGCTGCCAGTGATGCGATCATTCATTATTGGTGGATGTTCGTGGCCGGATTAATTGGTGTCATTTTCTTATACCGATTGTTCGTGTCAGGGGAGGAAGGGAAATACTGGATCGATTCGATCAAGTTTCGTATTCCGGTGTTCGGTATTATTCTCAAAAAAGCAGCTGTAGCTCGTATGACACGTACGTTGTCTTCACTTTTCGTAAGTGCAGTGCCTGTGCTTCAAGCACTGGATGTCACAGAGAAGGTTGTTGGCAATCGTGTCATTGCCAAAGTGCTTCGAGAGGCGAAAGACAGCTTACAGCAAGGCAAGATGCTCTCTGAGCCGATTCAACAAAGCGGGATTTTCCCTAAAATGGTTGTGCAAATGCTCATTATAGGTGAAGAAACAGGACAAGTTGATAATATGCTTTCCAAGATCGCGGATTTCTTTGAAGCTGATGTTGATCAGAGCGTAGACCGATTAAAAGCGGTGATCGAGCCACTCATGCTGCTATTCATATCTGCATTAGTCGGAGTCATCGTAGCTGCCATTATGAGCCCTATGTTTAAGATGTACGAAAATTACTTGTAGTGATCATGATCAAGCTTTATCTGCTTGAAGGGAGGTGATAGAAAAAATGTCGGCGGCTTTACTAGCCCTACAACATAATGCATCACAAGCTTGGCAAGAGCACGTACATAACCAAAATAAACCTAGAGGTGGGAATGAAATGAACGCTATGGTAATGGAAAACAAACAAATTAAAGGATTTAAAGCTCCTAAAATGTCTTTCCGCGACGCAATGAAGAATGAAAAAGGTTTGACACTAATCGAATTGCTAGCGGTAATCGTTATTATTGCTATTATTGCAGCTATCGCTATTCCTTCAATCTCCACAATTATTGAGAAATCAAAACAAAGCGCTCATCGTTCTAATGCTCATATGCTAGTAGACGCTGCAAGACTCTATATTTCTGGTGAAGGTGTCAATGTTAGCACGACTGCACCAACGATCATTAACATGGAGAAGATGAAAGCTTTAGGTTATTTGCAATCCGTCCCACAAGATCCATCAAATAAAGGAGAAACGTATAACGCTGGTACATTCACTGCTCCGAATACTGGTGGAACTGACGGTTCATTAGTAGAAATTACGAATACGGCTGGCGTATTTAGTTATACAGTAACTTTAGTAGGTAAACAAACAACAGCTGTGACTTATATGAGCGATTTAGATGAAGAAAAAATTGATACAGAAGCTCTAGATTTACCTTAATCCCTAAACCAGAAGCGCGCCGCCTCAGGCGGCGTGCCCATTTCTAGTCATGCATAACCGAGAGGAGTTACCGCAATGTTCGCAAAGAAAACGAGCAAGTACACATACGGCATGCAAATTTCGGATACAGAAGCAAAGCTGGTTGAAATTATGAACGTGAATGGACAGGTTACCCTGACACAGCGTCATTCCATAGCGCTGGATAGAGGCAGTATTAAACACGGAAAATTCGTGGACGAAGACTCGGTCATTGCACGCATCTCAACCCTAGTCAAGCAAATTGGGTTACAAGGAGCGCATATCAATGTGACAGTGCCGCTTTCCAATGTGGTGCTGCGTAAATCAGTCTTTTCGGCCTTAAAAGATAAAGCATTACGCAACATGATTGACGTTGAATTACATGGTGGACAGCAGCTGCCATTTAAGAATCCTGTATTTGACTTCGTTAGATTAGGCGCACCGAAGGATGAAGCAGCGGCTTCTGTGGAGGGCACTTCGAAATCCGCCAAAGCGTTAGCGCAAGAGGAAGTGCTTATTTTTGCAACACCAGGTGAGGTCGTTGAAAGCTATGCGCACGTTGTGAAGCAGTCAGGGTTAGTACCTGTGTCCGTTGATTTGGCACCACTAGCCTTACACCGCATGTTGGTACGTCATACACGGTTAACCGGCACCGCGATGAAGGATCGATTCATGCTGCTGCATGTCGAGCCCGATCATGCGGATGTCAGCATATTCGTGGATGGCATCCCTGTGTTTTTCCGTTCTATTCAAATTAATACGAGTTTCTTCTTAGATACGGGAACAGATCAACTTGCAGCTTATGCTCGTAATCTATCTATGGAGCTTGGTCGAGTCCTGAATTATTTCCAATATACCGTTTCCACGGATCAAAAGCATGTCGAACTTGTATATCTTGTAGGCGATCATGACTGGATTACTACACTCCCTGAACATCTGGAAAGTGCTTTCACTGGTGAGATCACCTCATTTCCATTGCCAGCGATTCTGAAAGACGAAGATACAACATGTCAAGCTTACGCGGTTCCAGTTGGATTGGCGATGAAAGGGGCTTAGGGAAGATGAGTGCAGGCGTACAGAAACTACAGTCCATCGAAATTAACTTGCTGCAAATGCGGCACGAAGAACAAGCAGGTACAAGCCCGCTTCTACGTTATGTCTTTATGACTGCAATCGTGCTAGTTGTTGGCGGCATGGGATGGATGTACACGAGCGCGAAGTCAGAATTAAAGAAGACGAATACGGCATTGGAGCAAGTGAACCTTCAAATCAAGGAAGGTAAATCGAAGATAGCCAGTTCTCCAACGGCAGGGGCAGTTGCCGATTTCGTTGCAATGCCGAAGCAATTGAGTGCTAGTAAACCGATGACTATCGACGTGTTAGATAAGCTTTCTGCGCTAATGCCACTCGCATCGAATCTAACTGCTCTCTCCTTTGGAGATGGTAATAAGCTCAAGGTAACAGGGAATTTTGCTTCAAGTGAAGATGTCATCACGTTCATGCAGGCGACAAAGGCTTCAGCCTCATTTACGTTACTATCTACAAGTGGTATGAACAAAGTGGCTTCAACGCCTGAAGATAAAAATGCACCTGTGGTTACGGAACCGCCATTACCCGTAATTCAAGCGACATTCGAGCTTCAATACAAGTCCGATGCCAACAAGAAAGGTTGATCGAACGAATGAGCATGCTCAGCTCCACTAGAAATCAAATCATCGCAGCCATCATTCTTACGTTGGCACTCGTGATGATGTATATCAACTTCATCGCTCCATTACAAAGTGATAAGGCAACTAAAGCACATCTTTTGGTACAAAAAAAGAAAGAATTAGATGACTTGAATAAACGGGCTTCTGGTGGAAGTGCAATAGGCCCTGCGGAACAAGTCGGTCTTGCACAAACGCGGATACGTGTTCCTGAAGTACCGGATGTAGAAGGGCTCATTCGCGATATTCGCATGCTGGAAGTTATCACAAAGATGTCGCTGGCTAGCTACAACTTTGAAATTGGGAAGGTGGCGGATCCAGTGATAACAGCTTCTGCTGTCTCACCACAGAGCAGCCCGGCACCCGCGAATGGAAATACAACACCAGCTCCTGCAGCTCCATCTATGCCATCTTTAGCTATTCCAATTAAGCTCAACACAACGGCTAAAGGCGACTATCAGCAAATTCATCGCTACCTAGAAGAGCTGCAAACGACAAATCGCTTGATGCAAGTTGACAAGTTGACTTTTGCGGTGAAGGGTGGAGCACCTGTCAAGCTGAATGCCTTAAAACGTGAGATCACGGTGAATGTTTCCTTAGTCTCGTATTATGCTCCTGGTTTACAGAAGTTTTTCAAAGAACCTTTACCAGTTCCTTATAGTAAACCTGCTGGTAAGTCCAATCCAGTCTATTAACGAAAACATGTACATATAGGGGGAATACGATGAGTATGATAGCGCCAACTACGTCTGACACCTTATCACTGAAAGATCTGCTGCGTGTTTCGTACGAATCGAAGGCTTCTGATTTGCACATCAATGCAAGCACAGAACCACTTATGCGTCTACATGGAAAGTTGATGAAAGTTGTTGATTCTGTGCTTTCACCTGAAGATACACATCGAATGGCGAAAGAAATTTTGACGAAAGAGCAATATGAGACCTTATCCAAAAAGGGGGAAGTTGACTTTTCGTTCGAACTTCAGGGTCTTTCGCGTTATCGGGGCAATGTGTTCAAGCAAAAACGATGTATTAACATGGTGTTTCGTGTCCTGTCGACGACAGTGCCTTCCCTTTTTAGCTTGAATTTGCCTGATTTGGTTCAGGAATTTGCTCATAAACATCAAGGTTTGGTCCTAGTAACAGGTCCTACAGGAAGCGGGAAGTCAACGACACTTGCCTCCATTATCGATTTTATCAATGAAACGCAGAAGAAGCATATTATTACCCTGGAAGATCCGATTGAGTATATTCATCCAAGTAAGAATTGTCTAGTCGCACAACGTGAAATTGGTATCGATACGTTAACGTTTTCCAATGGTTTGCGTGCTGCACTTCGTCAAGATCCAGACGTTATTCTTGTCGGTGAGATGCGGGATTTAGAAACCATCAAGACGGCGATTACTGCCGCTGAGACGGGTCACCTTGTTCTCGCGACACTTCATACCCCAGATGCACCTCAAACGGTTGATCGGATTATCGACGTTTTTCCAACGGAGCAACAACGACAAATTCGCGTACAGCTTGCCTCTGTACTGATAAGTATCTTATCCCAACGTCTAATTCCACGAGTAGATGGAAGAGGAAGAGCTATGGCGCTGGAAATATTAATTAATACCCCTGCAGTAGCCAACTTAATTCGGCAAGAGAAAATTTATCAAATCAAATCGGTTATTCAAACAAATCGACAAATCGGTATGCAAACGATGGTATCCAGCTTGAAGCAGCTTGTTGAGGAAGGCATTATTCACCGAGAAGCGATCAAAGAATATGAGATGACCTTAGGAGAAGATTAAATGAAAACCAATAAACATGCACTCGTCACTGCACTGCTTGCTTTATCCATCATGTCACCGTCAGTGGTCCTTGCAAACGAAGAGGCCGTCAACTCGGTAACTACAAGTCAAGTCAGCAACCTATTCGCAGCTCTACAGGGGCTTGATTATGAAGCGCGGAATGAGAAGTACGCAACAATGAAGCTATCACCTGCAGGTTGGCAGGTCGGCATGGTTGTTTCCAAAGAGCCTTATGCTGTTGTTACGAAAGCAGATGCTTCAGGCATACATGTGAAAATTTGGACGGGTGCAATTGCTCGGGATCATAACGATTTACTCGTATTCTGGGATGAAATCGGCATCGATAATGCCGGTCAGCTAGATTTTCATGCGACAGATGTGGAAGAGTCGATACGTTCGTACTTTGAAAGCGCCTCTCAAGAATTTTATCGAGTTAAAGCCTATCTTGGCAAAGTACCATGGGCGAATATCCCAACGGATGCGGAAGCCACACTCAATGGAAGCACGAAGGTAACATCGGATGGTTTAGTGAACGTGTATGGTATCGCATTTCAAAGTCCAGATCGCGAAGTGGCAAAATCGTTGGGATCAGTAAAGAAAGCCGCTGATATTCCTGAAGTTGTACCGACCCTTCGCAGATGGAAACAAACTACGGTAACGACAGTGCCTTCCGATGCTGAGTCCCATTGGGCCAAGGAAGAAATGCTGGATTTGATGCAGAAATCCATTATTGATGGGTATGAAGATCATACCATTCGCCCGAATCGAACACTTTCAAAGGCTGAATTTATCACACTTGTTGTTAAATCATTAGGCATTGAACCTGTGAAGTCGCTAGTAGTGGGCTACGAGGATATGGGGAAGCATTGGTCATCTGGCATGGTAGCTTCTGCGCAAACAATGGGACTACTTGATATAAGACCTGTGGATCTGAATTTTTCACCGGATTTACTCATTACGCGGATTGAGATGGTCGGACTTGTGGATCGTATTTTAAAGAAGTATGCGGTAAAAGGTGCAGCGGACACTGGTGACTTCACGGATATCAGTAACTTAACAGATCTAAATAAAACATCGCTACAACATGTGATACAAGCTGGAATCGTTGGCGGTTATGAAGATGGTTCATTCAGACCGCAAGGGTCACTAACTCGTGCTGAAGCATTCAAGGTCATCTCGAGAATCATTCATTTGGTGTAGGAAGGAGTTCAATCTATGCAATGGTATCTTAAAGCGAAAAAGAAAAGTGCGATCATGCTGGCAGGGATGCTGCTCACGAGTATGCTCCCTGCTTTCGTTGGAACAAACCCCGTTTATGGGGCTGAGACAGACAATGGTTGCTTAGCGATTAGCGGAGTAGGAAATGTTCCTGTCACGAGCGTTGAACAGAATCAAGTAGTTACGATTAATTACACGCTAGACCCGAGTGGTACACACACCGTTACACAAACCCGCGATGCGGTTGATATTGCCTTCGTAGCCGACGTTTCCGGCAGTATGGCCTATCATATGGACAAAGATGATAACAGAACTCCTATTCGTTTGGATATTTTGAAGACTGCCTCATCCACACTAACCAATAAGTTTAGAACAGTAAACATGGGCGATCGTCTTGGTCTTATTAAATTTAGCTCCAGCGCAACAAAAGTACTTAATCTATCAGACGATTATACGAATGTTCAAACGGAAATTAACAAGTTTGTATCGGGTGGCAGCACGAATATTGATGATGGTCTCGCTAAAGCGAAAGCGATGTTAACCGCATCTGGTACAAAGCCTGTGAAACAAATTATTTTGTTAACGGATGGTAAAGCAACCGTATGGACCGATGAGAACAATGGCATCAGGGAGATAACGAGCGATTCAGGTGCCAAAAACGCTGCAAAAGCAGACGCTGACGTCTTAGCAGGTCTTGGGATTAAAGTGTTTACGATAGCTCTGGCTACGCCTGGTTCTGAAGAGATTGATTTGGATCTGTTGAATTATATTGCTACGAAGACAGGGGGAACCGCTTATGAAGCGAGTTCGGCAAGTCAACTTTCGGCGATTTTTGATAATATCGCAACAACAATAGAAACGCCAGCTCAGCTCAAAAACGTGCTCCTTCGTCAACCGATTCCAGTTGGTTTCATTTTGGCTCCAGGGGAGAATGCTACAAATGTAAAGTATGAAGCTGCGACACACGAAGTTGTAATCAACGTTGGTGATATTAATTTCCCTTTTAACCAAGACAAGATTGATCTCGCAATAAAATTAATTCCCGATACGGCAGCAGGTGACTATCCACTGCAAGATGCTAAGGTGACCTATAAGGATGCTTGCAATGCGAATCGACAATTCAACATTAATTTTAATACGCAGCTGTCGGTTAGTGTGCGTGTGGTTGATAGATATGGCAATGTGTATATCGGGAATAGTGCTGGTGAGTTACAACGATTACGCGCAAGTGATAAACAAAAACAATGGACAATTAAAAACAAGAATTCAGCAATCACGGATATCCGTTTTGTAGATCCTGATCTTCATTCAATTGTTCGCATTAGTTACAAGGATGGAACGAACGAGGAAATTGATTTGAAGCCTACAGCGCCGACATCGTATGAACTCGTAGATGGGGCAGGGAAATTGATTGCTGAAAATGGCTGGCATGCCGGACCTGGTAAGCTTCGCGCAATATCGGGGGCTAAATCACAGCTTCCAAGTTCAACGGTATATGCCAATGATGATTTCCAAGGGAGCTATCTTGCTGGCTATGAAATGTCTGTGGATAACGGTAATTGGCAATCTCAAACGGCGAACGGTGTTGTCATTCCTGATGGCGATGGCGTGAACTTCAAAACACGTGCCTTCACCAATGCGATCAGCGGAAGTTCAGCGATAACGATTGCAGGGGCGGTAGCAACTGGCAATGTCTCTTTAGATAGTACGGGCCCTATGATTAGCTGGAGTAAAGATATAAAAAATCCGACAGACATCGAGGCCGACGGCATCATTTATATTACGGCAACTGATAATCTAAGTCCTGTAACTGGTGTAAAGGTCTGGTTCGATAACAAAACCCTTTCTATCACTTCTAGTTCTTCCAAAATGACAAAGAATGGAAACACCTATGCGTTTAGATTGAGTGATGTGACAGGCATGGGTACGATCGAGCAACGCCAAGGCTGGCATCAAATTCATTTTGAGGCGACTTCCATTGGCGGAACCACATCAACAGCGCAGGAGCCTGAATATTTCGTGGTTAATCCAGGTCCAACGGCTACGCTCAAAGGCATGAATTATAATCCAGGCGATATTTCGGACAAACCAGTAAGCGTAACTGTGGTAGATGAGAAGTATCCTGTAGTTGATCGTACCTTCGGCAGCCACGAGGAGAAAGGCTTTACTCTGAAAGCTATGTATTATGTTATCAAACCATCCTCCGAGAAGCCGGAAGTTGGATCTAGCGATTGGAAACCACTCGCATCGAAGCGTTTAACGGTAACGACAAGAACAAACACGACATCAGGCACTTACTATGTCTTCCTTAAGATGGTTGACAGTTCCAATGTTGAAATTGTACAACAACCGTTTGCAGTTCAATTCGATACGGAACAAAACAACAACTAGACTAGCGAAATCGGAGAGTAGTGAGGAGGACTAACGGTGCGCCGCAATGAGCGTCTGAAGCAAGTGAAGCCTAACGAAGACGGTTTGTCACTCGTAGAAATCTTGATTGCTGTGACGATTATGTCGATTATTAGCATCACACTGATGGGCTATTTTACCTCAGCTGTTGATAAGTCGGCGCAAGAGAGCCGCAAAATTATTGGTGCTAACTTAGCTCGTTTGAAAGCAGCGGAACTGCGAGATTCCTTCAAATCGGGCTATGATGACGCCATTGTTTCTCAGCTGACGAGCAGTCCTAAGTTTGCCGGTGACTTATCAAATAATCATTCTGATCTGATGAAAGGCAGGTTGAACCCAACCGAGATTAACGGGACGACATACCGCTATTTGGTTGAGCTAGGTAAAAGCTATGTACGATGGGAAGCTGCCGATCCATTTCGCAATGATTCGGACAAATATTTAGCTCAAATGTACGTTACTGTGTATTGGTCGGGTCAAGAGTCTATGGAACAACCTTCAGCAAAATTATCAACGACACTTGATACGTATCTTATCAAAAGGTGGTAACGCCACATGCAGCGCAATGAGAAAGGGATGACCTTGATTGAGATTTTGGCTGCCTTGTTGATCTTCGGCATGGTAGCCTCCATCCTGTACTCTTTTATGCTAATGGGCGTGTCGATGTATAAACGAGTCACGATGGAAACCCAGATGCGTAATCAAGGAGACGGCTTATACAGTCAGATTATTTCAGAGCTGAAAGAAGCAATCTATGTGCAGGATGAGGGAACAGATAAGAAGATCATTCGATATGCGAAGAAAAACGATAAACCAGATATTTATATTGATCTCTATGAAATGGAAGTCATACCGAATGCAACAAGCGGAGGAAAAATTGAAATTAGGCTTGCAGGAACGAACACGGTTACGAATGTTTTCCAACTTGGAAGTAATTTTACCATCCGAGAGGGTAGCTTGAGCGAAGCGAGTGAGAATCATGACCGTGTACAAGTTACGTTAGAGTATGCCAGAAGCAACGCGGATCAATTAAAGCAAGCGGATAGGCCGAAGTTGGTCATTGATTCGCAAATTCCGCTGTTCCGCAATGATTAAATGTAACGGAATGGAGGAGGCATGTAGTGAACTCTATGAAGGAAGACAACAATGTCCTCCAACCGAGGATGCATAAGGAGGAAGGCTCTGCACTTGTCATCGCCTTACTAGCTGTCGTGTTAATGACCATGATGGGTCTTATCCTGTTAAGTGTTCTGCGCGGTGGAGCCATACAAGCTGATACAACGGAGTCCGGTGTTCAGGCAGAAGCGATTGCACAGAAAGGGTTGGATGATACACTCGCTCAAATCCGAAGAGCCGTCGCTAATGGTGAGTCCATAGGAGGGGACAACTTCCGAAGTCGTGTGAGGAATGTGGAGAATCAGTTAATGTTGATGCTGCCATTTATTGATCAGGATATTGGTGATCCCGATCATCCCAATATGGAAAATGGAGAAGTGGTGGAGGCTAAGAAAGGAAGCTATCAAGTCGATATTGTCCTTGCTAAACCAACCAATCCAGAATCACCTGCGATTAAACCTATATCACTCCCTGATTCACCATACGTACGCAAATTCATCATTACTTCGCGAGGTATTATGGAGGGGAAACCCTCTACAATAGTGACGAAAAAGATGACGGTTTACGTAAGTACGATTAACCCCGTATTTCGTTATCCAGTTTCATCGAGTGGTGATTTGGTGCTAAATGGTACACCTTCCATTACTGGTGATATTTATGTGGCCAAACATCTTCAAATTCGAGATGAGGCAATATTTTCGGGTACAACGAGTGGGACTAATCGGAGTAAATACGGTTTTCAAACCGGACATCCTTCGATCCGTGGATTCATTAGGGTCGATGGTGATAACGATACGATAGCCCCGGGGAAGTTTAATTTTACACAATCGGACGGAATGACGGAGTTCCCGCCATTGACAAATACCAGTGAAAATGTAGAGCCGTTATATTTTGCTCCTCAGTATTTTCCCTTAGAAGATCCTACCCTTGATGCTGATGTCGAGGTCGATGTTCTCAGGTATGTCTCGAATAAAATGCAAATAGATTTACCGGCGAAGTTAGCTGAGTTAGGTGGCTATAAAGAGCCCGATTCAATTCTTTTAGAAGAAGAAGTCTTGGCTGAAGAGTTGAACCAAAGTACGTTGTACAACGATCTTTGGAAGACGGTTGACCGTTCCGTTATCGTGAAGGATGCGGCTTCACCTACCAAAGAGGCGGATTTATTCATTAATAATGGTGTTCTAACGATGTCAAAAGCCGAATCGAAGCTTACGCTAGTCAATGGATCGCTTTATGTGAAATCACCTGATCCTAATTTAGTAGCTGCTGATCTTCGAGGGGAGCTTTCGCTTGCAGCAGGTAAATTCGTCGTTGTTGATGGCAATGTGACTCTGAATGACGGATTTCGTTTTCCGAAAGGCACGATGTATATCAAAGGTGATCTCAAAATCATTGGGAATGCTTGGCTGCAAGGAACCGTGTACGTGGAAGGTAATGTAGAGTTGAAGCAGATGACTTCGATTAACAAAGATATTGAGGGGGCTGCGGGTACAGCTTTAACACCACTAATTGTAGTCGCATCGGGTGAAATTGTGCTGGGGAATAGTACGAACGCTGATGACGAGAATGTACGCGCTTTCTTTTACACGAAGGAAGGAATTCGTTTGTATGGTGTCATGTCGAAACTGAAGCTAACAGGCGGTATACACGGTGGTTCTGGTGGTGTAGAACTCAATGCGGTGAGAGGTGACGTAACAACAGGAGATGTAAACTCGGTCATACGATATCAAGGCAGCCCGATTTGGAATAAAGACGTTCCTGAGGTGCAATTGAATAATTCCAAACCATCAAGACTTCAGATTTTTTATGACGATAATCTTTACGATTCACCGCCTGATGGCATCCCTACAACAGAAAATTTTAACGTTTTTGTGAAAAACGTCAAATACATCAAGTAACTACAGATTAACCATTCTGGAAGGAGGTACCTTCAATGTCATTCCAAATCCTGGTCGTTGACGATACGAAATTTATGCGGAAAATGTTGACTGATATTTTGAAGCAATACGGTCATGAGGTGGTCGGAGAAGCAGAGAATGGAAGACAGGCTGTACAGAAGTATGAGGAACTTCAGCCTGATATTGTTCTGATGGACATTACGATGCCCGAAATGGACGGAATTGAAGCGATGAAGGAAATTCGTAAACTCAATCCATCGGCAGTCGTTCTCATTTGTTCGGCAATGAGTCAGCAGGATCTCATCTCAGATGCTTTGAAAGCTGGGGCAAATGGGTATGTGATGAAGCCTTTTAAACCGAATCGTGTGAATGAAATTGTTCGAAAATATGGTGTTCCCCGTGTAATTGGCCATCTTATACCGCAAGAAATGCAGCGGACGGATGCAGTTGCCGTAGAAATCGAGGTTGTAGAGCCGACGGTTGCGATAGATGAATTGGAATTGCAGGCTAACTTAGTCGAAGGTGCAGCTGTTCCAGCAGAAAGTTTACGTGCCGTTGATCAAGGCTATGCAGAGCCGAAGGAACTGCAACCTACGAAGCAAGATGTGGAAATCTTGAATGAAGTCTCATCGAGCACGGAGTCCAACCAGTCCAATCAAGAAATCGCAACTAAGCTGATTCATGAGGAAGAGCAAGTTCCTGAAGTCGTTGAACTCCAACAAAGTAGTCTTGAACCAGAGACTGCACCTGAGCCAGAACCAGAACCGGTACTAGAATCCCAAAGCAAGAATTACGTCGCGGAGGAAATGAAAGTTACAGCAAAACCTGCTCAAGTTGTCAATGCACTAGAAGTTTTGCTGGCGTTTGCCGAAGTTGAGGAGTCTAAGGTTGCTGTAGAATCCTCGGATCCTATGAACATGCAGGAGACGCCTAAACAGATACAGTCGACAGAAGAAGAGGATCGTCTCTTGGAAATGGAGAGGCTTGCTGCTGAGATGCAAGGTGACTTAGAGCAGGAATGGCAGCTGGAGCTACTGCAACAGAAAGAAGCAAGCTTTATGGCGTCGTACGAGGCCACTTCAACTACAGAGAACTCTCCTATCGCAGTGCAAGCGGTCGAAGCCATCGTAGAGGATACAGATTCGAGCTCAATGGAACTTAGTATTGATGACCTCAATGAGATCACTATGGAGATGGAATCTTTAGAATCCACCAATGAAATGAAAGATCCAGTCTTAGAAGTTCCAGTATTCAAAGAGGAAGTACCCGTTAGCATGTCTTCTAAGTCACAGGAAGTGGCTGACGTGAATAAAGTTGGCTTTAAAGCTGTGAATGGTGGAAAGATCATTAATTTATTCAGGGGGACTGGACCAATGAAAAATTTCACAAGCAGTGTTATGTGTAATTGGAGCGAGGATTTGAACGGTGAGATGTCGCAATATTTGGTAGTTTGCACAGAAGCGGAGAATAAAATTGAGATTGATATGACAACGGCAAGTGGGCAAAAGCAATCCATAACCGTTACCATTGAGAGCTTTAATCAATTAGCTGCTTGGCTGCAAGTTCAATTGGGAACTGCACCTGTGAGCAATCGCGAATACGCAAAGAAAGCAGATTTCTAAACATGATCTGGTAAGCTAAGACATCTAGAGGGGGTTAGGCAATGGGGTGGGAAGCATGGAGTTACACAGTTTTATTGTTCATTGTGGGTGCTTTGTTCGGTTCATTCTTTAATGTCGTTGGGCTTCGGGTACCGAAAGGTTTATCCGTCGTTGCTCCACGATCTAGCTGCGGAAGTTGTGGGCGCCAGCTTAACGCGATTGATTTAATTCCAATCTTGGGATGGTTTATCCGAAGAGGAAGATGTCACACATGCGGTTCACCAATATCCCCTGTGTATATCGTTGGAGAGTTAGCAGGAGGTGTCCTATTTGCCTCCCTTCCCTTTTTGGTCAGCGTAAATGAACTGTGGATTGCTTATCCACTTGTCTCTGTGCTTCTCATTCTAACAGTGAGTGATTTGGCCTACATGCTCCTGCCTAACAAAATTATTTATCCAGCCATGCTGCTATTTACGGGTTTGCGACTGTTCATTCATCCGTTGCCAATTTGGTACTATGCGTTGGGATTCGTAATTGGAGGGGGCACACTGCTCGCTGTGTCTCTTGCTGCAACTTGGATGGGGAAGCCGGCTATGGGATTTGGTGATATTCGATTGATGGCTTTAGTAGGACTCGTCATGGGAATCAAGCTCGTGCTGTTATGCATTTTTCTGTCGGCGCTGCTTGGCAGCGTCATCGGTGTGGCTCTTATCGCCTCAGGTAAACTCGATCGGCGTTCACCAATTCCCTATGGTCCTTTCATCGCTGCCTCAGGTTTCATCTGTTTTTGTTTTGGAGACCCATTGGTGACGTGGTACATGGACCTCATCGTATGGCAGTAAAACTACACATTTTGTAAAAAAGAGAGGTCGTACTCCTATGAACTGGTTTCTAGCGCAATCGTTTCGTGCCAAGCTTCAGCTCGGTTATTATACTGTTGTTGCCTTCTACACAATCATTATCCTTATTCTCATGTTAACGGCAGATGTATCCATTATTTTTGCTTTATCTTCGTCTCTTATTCTCATGGTGTTTAGCTTTCCTTATGTGCGTTTCTTGGAAAAAGCATTAACAGAGCCTATTGATAATGTTACTCGAGTCGCGATGAATATTGCCAAAGGAGACTTCACACAAACCGTGGATGCTTCCTCCAAGGATGCCCTGGGCGATATGGGACGATCCTTTAATGCCATGATCGTAAAACTCAAGGAGCTGTTAAATGAAACGGCTTCGATTTCGAAGCATGTAGCGGACTCAAGTCGTGATATCTACCATAAAAACGAAGGTATTAACACGATGATTGTTGAAGCAACAGGCTCAGTCACTTCACTTGCTGAGGGAGCGAATGAGATCTCATCTGGTGTGTTTAAAAGCTTTTCCGTCGTAAAGGAAATCGAAACCAAAATCACGGATTATGTGGATTCCACACATGAAATGAACAATCGTTGCGGGCAAACGCTCGATCTTGTGAAAAAAGGTATGAGAGCGGTAGAAAGTCAATCTGAGAGCGTTTCTCATATCGTTCTTGCGACAAGTAATGTATCGGGGACGATTGATGATCTCGTAAAGGAAGCAGCTGGAATTTCTTCCATTACACGCACAATATCCGAAATTGCTGAACAAACCAACTTGCTGTCCTTGAATGCTTCCATTGAAGCAGCGCGTGCAGGTGAGCATGGCAGAGGGTTCTCTGTTGTTGCTCAAGAAGTTCGTAAGCTGGCAGAAGAATCATCCAAATCGGCCAAGAGCGTATTCCATATGGTACATAACATTGAGAATAGTATAAAGATGGCGCAGAAAAATATTCAAATTAATGAGGAAATTGCTCGCCGGCAGACAGAGTCCATTGAAGCAACAGAGAAAATATTCGGTGAGATGGTTGATAGTATTCAATTCATTACGCAGCGTATGAGTGAGTTTACAGGAGAAAGTCAGAAGATGTTAAATGCAGCCCAGTTCATTACGGGCACCATGGAAAATATTTCAGCGATTACACAGCAATCAGCAGCTGGTACGGAGCAAGTATCTACATCGATGGTACAACAAACGCGTTCCGTCAAGGCTGTTGTCATTCAGTCCGAACAAATGCTGCGTATGGTGACGCAATTACAGCGCACAATTCAGATATTCAAGCTTTGAGAGAATGAAGTTGAGATCCAGTAAGCGTGCAAGAGGAGAATGCCTACATAAATGACAGTAGAGAGGCGAAACAAATTGTTGATGAGTAATCGTTTGCCTACTTTTGCCCCAATAAAGAAGAGAGAAAGGGGGAGAATGATTTTAATGCCATAGAAGGCAATGTAGCTATGATCATACAGGAACTCCATAATCGGATTGGCTTCGTCAATCAATTGCAAGCGAAGGCCTATATCCGTTAGCCCTGCGTCCATTAAACTCGCAATACAGAGGAAAATGATTAAATTTCGACTCAAAGGGAACACTCCTTTTGACATTGGAGGTTATGCTAACGTATCGTTTGCATAACCTCTTTCATTGTAAAGATAAATGCCTCAGCAGCTTTGGAAATGTAGCGTCCTTTGCGATAGGCTATCACAAGCTTGCGCGTAGGTCTGCCCTCTAGGGCAACATTTACAGGCGAAAGTTCATGTAAACTTCTTTTCGATATCAAGTAGGGTACGAAAGCGATCCCCATCCCAGCAGCAACAAGCGATTGTACGGTTTCCATATTACTCGATTCAAACACAATATTCGGCGTGAATCCTGCTTCCTGGCATAGATCAAGAGTCAGCTTTCGGAAGCCTTGACCTTTCTTCAGTGCGATGAATGCTTCTTTTTCCAATTGGGATATTCGTATAGGTTCTTTACTAGATGCTAGTGGATGCAGCGGCGGAATGGCAAGGATGATTTCTTCTTCTAACAACGTCTCATAGACGAGAGATTCTTCTCGTAAAGGCAAGGATAGAAGTGAAATATCAGTTTGCCCGTTCACTGTTAAGGTCTCCAGGTTGGATGATGTTTCTTCAACAAGTGAAATCTCAATATCCGGATAAGCTGCTTGAAAGACAGGTACTACGAAAGGCAAAATTGTTGAGCCTGTAATTGGCATAGAGCCGATCACTAGGCGGCCTTTCTTCATTTGAGAAATGTCTTCCATTTCTTTTTTGAGTCCCTCGATCATATCGAGAATTTTCTGTGACTTCTCCACGAAGAGGGAACCCGCGTGGGTCAGCTCAACTGAATTCGTACTGCGTTGAAATAAGAGGACACCGAGTTCCTTCTCTAGCTTCGAGAGCTGTTGGCTCAAGGAAGGTTGGGCAATATGTAACTTCTCCGCCGCACGAGAGAAATTCCGTTCTATGGCGATCTGGATGGCATACTGTAATTGACGTAATTCCATGCGAAGAAGTGCTCCTTTATAGATGTCTAGAAGGATATCATATCAAGCTTTATGGGGCGAAACAAGGTGGGTATAGGAATAAATAACCATAAAGGGCAATGAGAATGGTTTCATCCAGTCTCATTGCCCTTTATCGCTAGTTTTGGCTATTCATCGCTATTTACGAACAGTACTTCTGTACATAAGGAATAATAGGTACGGAGCGCCAATAATAGCTACAACGATACCGGATGGAATCTCTTTGGGAATGAGGATCGTTTTCCCAATTATATCAGCCAATGTAAGAAGAATTGCTCCTAAGATAGCCGAGAGTACAACCGACTTCTGATGGTGCTGCCCCATGAAGAGCCGAACAGCGTGAGGCGCGAGTAAGCCTACGAAGCTGACGGTTCCAACCGCGGCAACGGCAATCGCAGCAACGACCACGCCGATTGCAGCGGAAACCAACCTCGTTCTCTGTAACTTCAGTCCTAATCCAATTGACACGTGGTCACCGAATGCTAATAGATCTACACGGCGACCAAGTAACCAAGCACTTGGCAGTAGAATGATCGTTGTGATCAGCAGGTGGATGACTTCTTTCCAGCCTCTGGCATAGGTGCTCCCAGCTAACCAAGTAAGCGCTGGAGCCGCACCAAGCTTGGATTGGATGACGAGAAATTGAATGACAGCCGAGCCTATTGCAGAAATCGCAATTCCGACAAGAATCAGAACGACGGGATTTAGTCCCTTTTTCCAAGCGAGGGCGTAGACGCTGCCTGCGGAAAGGAGTGCTCCGATCATTGCACCAACAGGGACCCAAGTAGCAGACGCAGTTGGCCAAATGGTTAATACGAGCAGGGCACCCATTCCGGCACCGGATGTAACGCCAACAACGGATGGGTCTGCCAGCGGATTGCGCACAGCTCCCTGCATCATTGAACCAGCAACAGCCAAGGAGGCGCCAGCGAGCGCAGCAACCAGAATACGCGGCAGTCGTAAGTTCAGAATGACATTGCGAGCCATTTCTTCGCCATGGCCAGTCATGACGGCGATTACATTAGATATGGGGATATGCAAAGCTCCTGCTGTTAAGCCGAAGAGCACCAAGACGATAAGGGCAATTGCGGATACCACAACGATGATTGGATATGGGATTTTGGTACCAACGTAACCGACGCTCATAGAGCTGCTCTCGGCGGAAGTTTTCATTCGGGAACCGCGAATTGCGAGCCAAATTAACCATGGTGCACCAATCAATGCAGTTACGGAACCTGCGGGAAGCTCACCAAGTGTACTGCGGAACATTTTGGCAATGGTATCTGCACCAATTAGAACTGCGGCTCCCCAGAGCGCACTTCCTGGAATTAATAGTCGATGACGTTGTAGGCCAATTAGTCGGACAAGATGAGGTGCGATAAGCCCTATAAACCCGATAGGTCCTACAACGCTCACCGTTACACCAGCCAGCAGAATCGCTGCGGCTAGCGCAATGAAGCGAACTAGGTTGATGTTCTCTCCTAATGAAATAGCGGTTTCTTCGCTTAAAGCAAGCATATCTAGCTTTTGATGGAACAGAGAAGCAACGACAAGCCCAATGCAAATCCAAGGGAGCGCATACTGGACACCTAGCCAATCATTCTGTCCTAATGCACCTGAGCCCCACATGAATAGTCCATTAGTCGCATCCTCAAACATGATCTGCAGTCCGCTTGTGAAGGCTGAGAGTACGAGTGTTACTATCATCCCAGCTAATGCCATGCGTAGTGGCGAACTTTTGCGTCCGCCTGACATGTAATAGGCCATAACTGCTGCGCCACAAGCTCCAACTAGTGCCAAAAGTAAGGCGTGATCCGACTTCAGAGCTGGGAAAAAAACAGCAGCCAAAACGATTATGAAATAGGCACCTGCGTTCAAACCTAGCGTTGAAGCTGAAGCGAGTGGATTACGGGTGACAGTTTGTAATAAGGCGCCAGCAACTGCAAGTGCTGCTCCTGCGAGCATCCCAATCACAGCCCGCGGCATGCGAAGCCCCCGCACCATTAAATGGTCGGGGGTATCTTGTGGAGTTATCAAAGCTTGTATAACCGTATGAACGGTAATGTTCGCTTCTCCTTGCGTTAAGTTGAGAAAAAGCAAGAGGCAGAGAGCGAGCCCCCCACCTCCAAATACAAGAAGTGATTTCCACTCGATATTAGCGAAACGATTAGTTTTCGATTTCATCGCGGATTGACTCATTTCGTAAGTGAAGCAGCAGCTAGCTCAGCAAATAATTTAGCAGATAGAGGTCCGCCAAAAGTCCAAGTGTTGCCAGGAAGCTTAAATGTCTTGTTGTCTTTCACGAAAGAAAGACCTTTCCATACAGCATTGTCTTTCAATTGTTTCTCGAATACATTATCTGCATCTTGAACGATGTAGAAGAAGTTCGCATTTTGAACAGCAGGTAGAGCTTCTACGGAAGCAGTTGAGAAGCCATAAAGCTCAAATTTAGTGGACTTAAATACATTTTTCAAACCGATACGTTGCATAATTTGAACGACCATCGAGTTGTCAGTGAACATACGTAGAACAGCATTATTTTGATTGCTGAACGCTTGTGTTAAAGCGAACTCAGCACCATCTTTTTTCGCTGCAACTAATTTGGCTTTCGTATCCGCGAAGGCTTTATCAAGATCTGCAAGAATTTTGTCTCCTTCAGCTTTCTTACCAACAATATCTGAAATTGTCTTGAATGTCGTAATCATATCTGAATATTGATCGCCTTTTCCTTCGGCAGGATAGGATTCAAACGCAATCGTTGGGGCGATCTTCGAAAGAGCTTCGTAATTTTTGCTTGAACGCAATGTGCTTGTAATAATTAGATCTGGTTTCAGGCCAGTGATTGTTTCTAGGTTAGGCTCTTGACGAGTCCCAACGTCAACAACGGAAGCATCTAAGGCAGGCTTAACATTTACCGCACCCAGGTAGCCTTTATTATCAGCTTGACCTACAGGTTGAAGACCAAGAGCTAACACATCTTCTGTGTATGCCCACTCTAAGGTTACAATGCGCTTCGGTGTACCTTTAATTGTTGTTGTTCCCAGTGCGTGAGTAATTGTCTTATCTGCAACAGGTGTTACAGAAGGTTGAACGGTTGCTGCTGGAGCAGGTGAAGTAGTAGAAGAAGATGAATTCGAAGATCCGCAAGCTGCTGTGATAAATAGTAAAAGAAGTGAAAGTGATAAAGTAACTGGTTTAATAAAGTTTCGCACGTTAATCCCCCTGATTATATGTATTCTAATACATTGTGAATCGATGGCCAATTCGATACCGCTAGGAGAATGATAATCATTATCATCGAAGAAGTCAACAACATTCTTCAAAATATTAACAACTCTTTGCTATATAGGAGTTATCTATCAAGCTTATAGTTATTATATCTTGGAACTATGACGTAATCCGTGCTAAAGTACTATATGAGGGTAAGACATTAGCAAACTAATGCGGATAATGACAAGAGGTGACTGGATATGAGTAAAAAGACAATGTTCGAGAAGATTTGGGATAATCACGTTATTAACCAGGAAGATGGAAAGCCTAGCGTTATTTATATTGATTTGCATCTAGTACATGAAGTAACTTCACCACAAGCATTTGAAGGACTTCGTTTGTCCGGTCGTAAAGTTCGTCGTCCTGACCTAACGTTCGCAACGATGGATCATAACGTGCCTACAAAGGATCGCTTCAATATTACTGATCCAATTTCTAAACAACAAATTGATACACTTTCTCAAAACTGCCGTGATTTCGGTGTCACGCTGTTCGATCTAGATAGTCTTGACCAAGGTGTTGTTCACGTAATGGGCCCTGAACTTGGCCTTACACACCCAGGTAAAACAATCGTTTGTGGCGACAGCCATACTTCGACGCATGGCGCATTTGGCGCACTTGCTTTCGGTATTGGAACAAGTGAAGTTGAACACGTAATGGCAACACAGACGCTGCAACAATCCAGAGCGAAATCCCTTGAAGTTCGTATCACGGGCAGCTTGAAACCAGGCGTTACAGCAAAGGATTTGATCCTTGGTGTAATTGCTAAATACGGAACAGACTTCGCAACAGGTTATGTTATTGAGTACACAGGTGAAGCGATCCGTGGTCTTTCCATGGAAGAGCGTATGACGGTGTGTAATATGTCCATTGAAGGTGGAGCTCGTGCAGGTCTAATTGCTCCGGATGCTACTACTTTTAACTACCTGCGTGGTCGTGAGTATGTACCGCAAGGTGCTGATTTCGACGCAGCTGTAGCAGAGTGGACGAATCTTGTTACTGACGAAGGCGCTACGTATGACTGGGTATTGGAGTTCGACGCAGATACATTGATCCCGCAAGTAACCTGGGGTACGAGCCCTGGTATGGGAACAAGCGTTACTTCCTTGGTTCCAGATCCACAAAGCTTCGAAACAGAGAATGAACGTAAAGCTGCTGAAAAAGCGCTTGAATATATGGATTTAACACCAGGAACACCTATGACTGATCTTAAAGTTGATTATGTCTTTATCGGTTCTTGTACAAATGGACGTATCGAAGATCTTCGTGCAGCAGCTAAGATTGCACAAGGTTATTCCGTTGATCCAAGCGTAACAGCAATTGTTGTTCCAGGTTCAGGCCGTGTTAAAATTCAAGCTGAGAAAGAAGGTTTGGACAAAATCTTCTCCGACGCTGGATTCGAATGGCGCGATGCAGGTTGCAGTATGTGTTTGGCAATGAACCCAGACGTACTTCAACCAGGACAACGTTGTGCATCTACATCCAACCGTAACTTCGAAGGTCGTCAAGGCCGCGGCGGACGTACGCACCTTGTATCCCCGGCTATGGCTGTCGCTGCAGCGATCAAAGGTCATTTCTATGACGTTCGTGATTGGGAAATCAAAGAATATCAACAAGCTTAATTTCGGCTGATTCAGGCACTACTTACGATGCTAGTTTTGCCATAGCAAAACTTTAAGGAGAATGAGAACATGGAAGCTTTCAAACAACATACAGGTCTTGTAGGCCCCGTTGATCGTGTCAACGTAGATACAGATGCAATTATCCCCAAACAGTTTCTTAAAAGAATTGAGCGTTCAGGTTTCGGACAATTCCTTTTCTTCGAGTGGAGATGGGATGAGGCAGGTAACGTAATCGAGAATTTCCCGCTAAATCAAGAGCGTTATCAAGGAGCTTCCGTTCTGATTTCCAGAGCGAACTTCGGTTGCGGATCTTCCCGTGAGCATGCGCCATGGGCGATTCAAGATTTCGGATTCCGCGTTATCATTGCACCTTCTTATGCAGATATCTTCTACAACAACTGTTTCAAAAACAGCATTCTGCCAATCAAATTGTCAGAAGAACAAGTTGAAGATTTGTTCCAACGTACTGCTAAGCATGAAGGATACAAATTGAATGTTGATCTTGAAAATAAAAAGCTGACGGATGAGTACGGTCTTGAAATCCAGTTTGATTTAGATGAGCACCGTCGTCAATTCTTGCTGCAAGGCTTGGATGACATCGGATTGACACTTCAACATGAAGCGAAAATCACAGCATATGAGCAAGCTCACCAAAAACGTTTAGCTTACAAATAAGAGATTACTAGAAGACGTATCCCCTTGTGGATACGTCTTTTTTTGTTTCTATTTTCAAGTTTCACTTATAAATCTTGCAACTTTTGGCAATTTGCTTCGTCTAATAGATGACTAGAATGTCGAAGTAAAGGAGGTTGTGCTGTCAGGTATAGGTTAAATTTGCTATAATATAAAGGAAACTGATAGTTTCGTAGAATTAGCTGAATGGTTGCGTTCCCCATCCCCCAATTCCGACATTATATAGAGGTGAATGATGAAATTTCCTGCATTTTGTTTATTTTTGCTCGCATGTCTGTTGCTGCTGCCAACTACCGCCCTTGGAGCTGAAGCATCCAAACCAATTAAGCTTTATATGAATGAGAAGCAGCTCGAAGTTCAAGGCGTTCAGCCGCGAATTGTGAATGATAATACGATTGTACCCGTTCGAATTATTGTCGAACAAATTGGTGCCCAAGTTAGCTGGGATGAAGCTACAAGTAAAGTAACGATCGTGAAGGATAAAATCAATATCCAGCTTGTGATTAACAATGTAACAGCACTCGTTAATGGAAAGAAAGAAACATTAGAAGTAGGACCAAAGATTGAGAATGGCTCTACAATGCTGCCACTGCGTTTCATTGGAGAGGTATTGGGGATTGAATTTAAATGGGATGGCCCAACTTCATCCGTACATATGTTCAAAGTTATTGAATCGGATTCTAAACCGGTCTCGGGTCCTGTCGATGTTGTAGTACCCGACGAAGGTACAGGAAAGCCAGAGACAAAACCTCCAGGGACGAAGCCTTCTACCGGGACAAGCACTGGGAACGGAACAGGAAACGGAACAGGAACAAACACGCCAGACCCATCCGTACACGTGATTACTTCTATTGCACTTTCCGAAACGGACTTTTCAGTCATTGCTAAGGATGGAGTCCTTAGTCCTAAGGTCTTAACTTTATCTAATCCATCTCGTCTCGTGTTTGATTTCCCTAACACCATATTAGATGATTCCCTAAAGAAACTACTTATTAAAAATTCCGGAGAATTGCCATCTAAGCAACCGCTGGTGTCAAAAGTCAGATTTTCAAATTTCAACGATAATCCAGCTACAGTAAGAATTATTCTGGATTTGAACGGGCCAACGGAGTACCAGATGATAACGTCTAAACTTCCTAATCAATGGAAGGCAACGATTGGTGAGAGGAAATTAACTGTTATTCTCGATGCTGGCCATGGTGACAACGATCCTGGTGCACTTTCCATTACTGGTAAGCATGAGAAGGAATTTACACTCGCTACAGCGAAGAAGGTAGAGGCACTATTAGCCAAGGATAAGCGGTTGCATGTTTTGATGACCCGTTCTGATGATACCTTCATTCCATTAGATGATCGTGTTTCATTTGCCAATGATATTTCAGCAGACCTCTTTCTATCGATCCACGGAAATAGCGCCAAAGCAACAGTATCAGGGACAGAAACTTACTATAACAGGCCTGAGAGCTTAGATTTCGCCAATGTGATTCATAAGTACGCTGTTCCAGCTACTGGATTTGCTGATCGAAAGGTTCGTCAAGCAGACTTCCGTGTTATCACCAAAACTAGTATGCCTGCAGTCTTGCTTGAAGTTGGTTATTTGTCCAATAAGAATGATGAATCTGCGATGTACAAAGAGCCATTCCAGGACAAATTGGCAGCTTCACTTGTTGCTGCTATTAAGGAGTATTTGGACCTTAAGTAAGCATGTAGACCATCAAGCGGATCAAATTAGGCTAGCCTGTCTAGGCATAACGCTAAGGAGTGAATAAGATGAACAAAACAAGTCGCCTAGTTCAAGGAGCGCTCCTTGTAAGTGCCATCACATTGTCTGTTACAGCGTGTGGCCAGAAAAGTCAACTATCTGGGGCCGCTTCTATTGCACCACAAAAAACTTCTACACCTATTGCAACAACGCCCATCCAAACGATGACACCTAAGCCTACAGCTGCACCACTGAAGCAGTTGCAGGTCAAGGCCTATTACAGTGACTTAGATGAAATGAAGCTCGTTGAGAAAGTGGTTACAGTGAGTGTTGAAAAGGATTCTGATGCATATGAAGCTGCACTGAAAGCTCTTCAGAAGAGTGATGATCCGAAGGCTATTCCCTTGTTCGATGATTTGAAATTCACAAGTGTGAAATTTGATGCGGTCAAAGGCGAAATGAAGCTGGATATGACATTTGGTCCCAAAACGCAATTAGGTGCTCCTGGAGAAGAGTTATTCGTACAAGCATTGAAGAAAACGATGTTCCAATTCCCAGAAGTAAAAACGTTGTATGTGCTTAAAGACGGTAAGCAAGTAGATAGTTTAATGGGACATTTGGAGCTTCCTTACCCAATTAAACGATCCAACTAAATTTTAGGAACTGAAGAGGAGTTAACTTTGAATATGAAAAATAAGAAATTGGCGAGTGCTATCGTAAGCTCATTGATCATCACAAGTCTAGCAGGTACGCCAGTCCTAGCAGCACCCGTGAATAATTCAACAACTTCAACGACTGCATCAACCGCGAATGTTAGATTATCATTTAATGATGTGAGCAGTGATTATTGGGGGATTCGCCACATATCTAAGCTAGCTTTGGAAGGAGTTATTGAGGGAGTAGGGGATGGCATTTATTCGCCTGAAACTTCGGTCACACAACAAGATGTATTAATTATGGCTACACGGATGATGGGATTACAGGCAGACGTCGATTCTATGGCTTCTGAAACGGTGTTTCCTGATTTCATGTTAGTTGATAAATATGCTCGAAACTACGTAGCGCTAGCACTTCAAAAGGGTTTAATTACTACAGAACAAGAAAAATTGAGAAGTCAAGGCACGAAGCCAGTTGGCAATTGGGGACAACAAAAAGCGACGAGAGAATGGGTAGCAGAAGTAGTTATCCGCGCTATTGGTAAAGCTTCACTTGCTCAAGGCTTATCGAGTAAGGCAACATCATTCACGGATAATACAGAGATTAGCTCCAGTGCATTAGGTTTCATTAATGCTGCTGTATCTCTGAGAATCGTAGATGGGTTCGAGGATGGTTCGTTTCAACCGAAAGGCGCTGTAACACGTGCGCAAATGGCAGCTTTCCTAAGTCGTTCTCAGAAGGATTCACTTACTTTGCCAGAGCGTGCTAAGAAAGGTTATATGACTAGCCTAACAAGAGAAAGCATTGGTCTAATGGATAAAGACGGGAATACAAGTACGTTTAAGATTTCGCCTAATACCGTATTCTTCGGGAACAAGAATGATCTAGCTATTTCATCGAAAGAATTGCAAGAAACATATGAAATTTCAATTGTTCAAGTAAATGGTACAGCTTATTATGTAGAAATACTAAGTGATGAACTGCATATGGACATACATGAAGGACAGTTATTGAAGCTTAATATAGCAACAATGAAAGCGACACTGGATGATTATGAAAGTTATGATTTAGCATCGGATGTTGCAATAACTGATATCGATGGACGAGGACTTAGCTTAGGAGAGATTGTTGCGGGAAGCACAATTCAAATTCGTAAAAGTCAACTTGTAGGCAGTGACAAATATACTTCTATCATTGTTAAACAAATTCCAGTGAACAAAACAGCGATCGGTGATATTCAGTCGTTGAATAAAGATGCAATGCAATTAACATTGATAGAGTCTACCTCTGGAGAGACAGAAACTTTTGGCTTTTCGAGTAATTTGATTGCCACGCTGGCAGATAACACTTTAATTAATGTGGATGCGATTCATGCGGGAGATACAATTGAATACACCGTAAAGAATAGTGAAATTGTTAAGATCATTGTTAAAAAGCAAGCGGATGTTGGGACGAGTGTGGAAGGGACGTTCAAACAATTTACGGATGATCATTCTACGATTTTAATTAATAAAACATCTGGTAAAACTGTCGATGCCTTTGAATTGAGTAATAATACTAACGTTGTTATTGATGGTTTAGCGAACGCAAGTATTTATGATCTTGCTGCAGGTGACCAGTTAAAGCTAGACGTGTTGAATAACAAGGTTACTAGGATTACAGTTATTAATCGTTCGATTGAGAATTTATATTTTGCCAAAATCATTGATTATAAGGACTCATCTAAAATTTTAACGGTTACAGATAATGCTGGAAATCCAAATGCTTATATTCTAAATGATGGTATTTCAATTTCGTTTAATGGCAGCAAACTGCCGTTTAGTTCTTTTAATAGTATTTTTACCCCTGGCAAATATGTAGATGTCTTGGTTTCTAACAAAAAAGTGTTGAGTATCCAAATGTCCACTCAGTTGGATGGCGCTTTAACACAATTGAATTTACTGACCAATGATGTAACGTTGAAAACGGATAGTGGGCAAAGTCTAACGTTCAAACTGAACTTTACACCAACCGTTGAAGTTGCCAATAAGCCGAACAGTACACTTGCTGATTTGAAAGTGGGAGATAAAGTAAGTATTCTGCTTAGCTATGATCAAACGACAGTAACTAAAATCGTTACAACGAATACGACAGTATATAAAACCCTTCTAACCAATGCGAACTTGAAACAAGCTACGGTAATGGATGGTACGAATACGAACTATACTGTCGCATTTGATGGTGTTTCACTTGTGAAAGCCGATGGTACTCGTGCAGTGTTCGCAGATTTGGCGATTGACGACTATGTGAAATTGACATACAAAGGGCTCATGATCACGAAGGCAGAGTTAATAACACCAATTCGTGGTAAAGTAACAGCTGTGAATGCAGCAGGCACGAGCTTGACGGTTCAAGATTTTACGGGGAAAAGTCAAGTCGTTAATGCTGGCAGCAATTACAGTGTGAAACTGAATGGTGGTGTAGACTGGAGCTTCTCCTCCATTAAAGTCGGGGATCGTGTTCAATTGATGAAGGATGTCAATGATAAATTGATTATCCAAGTAGCTGCTGTATCTAAACGTGAGTTTGATCAATATAGCCCTACATTGAACCAAGTCTATTTGAAAGCTACTGGAGCAGGTGATCGGACAGCTTACAATGTATTCCCAAGAGCGTATCTGCATAATGGATCAAATATTGTGTTGTTATCCTCCTATCTTGCAGGTGATCAATTGAATCTTTACATCCTAGATGATAAGATTGTTGAGATTGAAAAGTAGATTATGAACTAATATTTTCGGAAATCCGTCTATATAAGAGGAGCAAATCTTCTTATTTAGACGGTTTTTTTCGGAATTTCAAAAAAAAATGTTTATTTTTTATAAAATGTTCGCATTTTGACGCTTTCAAGGATTGATTCTGCCCTAACAATTCGCTAAACTGGAGAATATTACGACCCTAAGGAAGATCAGCTATGACGCAGAAGACAGTAAGACATATTCTGGATACGATCGGTGAGCTATATCCGGATGCTCATTGTGAGTTGAATCACAGTAATCCTTTTGAATTAACGATTGCTGTATTGCTCTCAGCTCAATGTACGGATGAAACCGTGAATAAGGTTACTAAGGACTTGTTTGCGAAGTATAAATGTCCTGAAGACTACTTGGCCGTTCCGTTAGAAGAATTGGAACAAGACATTCGGAGGATTGGACTATTTCGTAACAAGGCTAGTCATATTCATAAGCTGTGTCAATTGCTACTGGACAAGTTCGGTGGTGAAATTCCTGAGAAGCATGAGCAATTAGTTGAATTGCCTGGTGTTGGACGTAAGACGGCAAATGTCGTTGTATCGAACGCTTTCGGCGTACCGGCGATTGCCGTTGACACGCATGTGGAACGAGTCTCTAAGCGATTAGGACTTGTAGGCTGGGATGATTCCGTGCTGGAAGTTGAAAAGAAGCTAATGAAGAAAGTACCTCGAGACGAATGGACGCAAACGCATCATCGACTCATATTCTTTGGTCGATATCACTGTAAGGCACAGAACCCCCATTGCACATTGTGTCCACTATTGGACAAATGTCGCGAGGGAAAGAAACGTATGAAACCACAGCCAACTAGGAAAACTATTACAAACAAATGAAATGCTGACAAAGGATGGGATTGAAATGAAATGCATCGCCGTATATACCAATAGTTTTGAATTGTTCTCCGATATTTATGAGCAAGTCATCAACACACCGCTAGCCGATAATGAGGAAAAAGTCATTGAAGGTGTAACTGTCAGTGAATCCGGTGAGGTTCCTCAGAATTACATAGACAAAATGAAAACAAAATCCGAGGTTGTTGTGATGAAAGTGAAGGATTCGGATATTACGATTCTTCAACATCGTGACGTTTTTGAAATTTTCCTACCGGAAAAAGAAAAAATCGCCCTCACGTAAGTCCAGAATCTCCCTTTGGGAGATTTTTTTTCTGTATAGCTGACAGGTATTTATAAAGAACAAATCAAAGAGGAGCGGAATGAACGAATGACGCAATTAGTAGCTGGAAGCATCACGGTCATGCCGGATGCACTTAAGAAGATGGGGCAAGTGCTTGGGCGTGCAGGTGATGGCGATAATGCCACGAAAATGGGGCAATTGCTGGACAAGCTCGATAGTGGGCGGATGAATATTGCGTTCTGCGGGCATTTTTCTGCTGGGAAATCGACACTTATTAATCAGCTGTGCGGACAAGCTTTGTTACCATCAAGTCCGATCCCAACGAGTGCTAATATTGTTAGTATTCGCAAAGGACAACCTGGCGCGCATGTGACACATCGCAGTGATAATGAGAAAGTCACCCCACAAGGGGAGACGACAACCATTCCACTTAGCGAGTTAGAGGCCTATTGTGTGAATGGCACGGATATCGAAACCGTTGAAATTACTTACCCTATAGCATTTCTCGGAGAAGATACAGCTTTGTTGGACACTCCGGGTATTGATTCTACAGATGATGCACATCATCAATCGACCGAATCCGCTTTGCATTTAGCTGATGTGGTGTTCTATGTCATGGATTATAACCATGTACAATCCGAAGTGAATTTAGCGTTCACAAAGAAAATGAAAGAGTGGGGGAAACCGCTCTATCTCGTTGTGAATATGATTGATAAACATAAGGAATGGGAGCTTCCATTTGAGCAATATCAAAGGGGAACGAAGCAAGCTTTCTTAAATTGGGGAATTGAGCCCGATGATCTGTTGTTTGTGACGATGAAGGAGCCAGCTCACCCCCATAATGAGTACGCTAAGCTGCAGTGGCTGCTGAGTCGTCTTATCGAGCGCGGTGATATCTTGCGAAGCTATAGCATTGATGCATCTGCTCGTTATTTGGCGGCTGAGCACAGCAAATGGTTGGCGGAGCAACATGAAACGCAGAAGGCAGATTTACTGGAATCAATCAACGAGGAAGGCGATGTTGAGGACGTTCAATTGCTGGCTGTTGCCAAGCAAGATGAATTGAATACGTTAAATAGCTTGCCAGAAACATTGACGACAGTATTACGCAAGGAAGTTGGCGCGATCATTGAGAATGCCAATATTACACCGGCATTAACCCGTGATTACGCGCATGCCTATCTGGAGAGCCGTAAGCCAGGATTTAAGGTTGGATTTTTCTCGCGTGCAGCACAGACCGCTGCTGAGCAGGAGAAACGGCTGACAGCGTTTCAGGCGGATTTGGCTGAACAAGTAGAAGCACAGCTGGATTGGCATTTGCGAGATGCACTGAAAAAGGCAGCGAGTGAACAAGGTCAACATGATGCTGCATTAATTGCACAGATTGAAGCGTTGAAGGTTGAAGTCACTGGCGTGTTAATCGGGTCCCAGGTGAATACAGGTGCGACGTTTGGCGGCGAGTACACGCTGAACTACATGAAGCAGCTTGCTGGGGAGCTGAAGCTGCAGTACCGCAAACTGTCGTTTGCGGTGATTGACATCATCGCGGCCTCGGTCCGCGATAGCTCACGTCCAGCCGCCGCTGCGCTAGCGGCTGAGCTGCAAGCCTTAAGCGGCAGGCTGAGCGCCAGCCGCGAACTCGCCCGCCTCGAGGAAGCCGAGGCGGCGGCAGAGACCCAGCTGCTGCGCATGGCCAGCTGGGAAAGACCTTCTGCGCCGGCGCTGCCGGATGCGCAGCAGTACACGGCCATGGAGGAGCCGGCAGCTGCCCCGCTGAGCGGGGCTAACCTGCACGTGACCTCCATGGGGATGATCCTGCAAGCCGCGTCATCAGTAGCGTCGGCGGCAGCAGGCACGGACTCGGCTCGCCCCGCTGAGGCAGCCGAGGCGACGTCATCCGTGTTCACCTCGGGTGAACACGGCAAGCGCATGGAGCGCAAGGCCGCCGACTTGCAGACGGCCTCAGCTCTCATCGACGGGCTGCCGTCGATGCGGTCGCTCGCGCGCTCCATGCGCGAGAAAGCGGAACGTCTGCGCCAGCGGACGTTCACGATTGCGCTGTTCGGCGCGTTCAGCGCTGGTAAATCTTCGTTCGCCAATGCGTTGATTGGTGAACGGGTGTTACCGGTGTCGCCGAATCCGACGACGGCGGCGATCAATAAGATCATGCCGCCGACGGAAGGCTGGCCGCATGGCACAGCAAAGGTCAAGATGAAGAAGGCAGATGCCATCTTGGAAGATGTGCTGTACTCGCTTCAAATTCTAGGGGTAGAGGCGACAGATATGACTTCCGCATTGAAGCGGATAGGTCAGCTTTCTCCGGCTGATGTAACAGCCAAAGGGAAACCGCATTTCTCATTCCTGAAAGCGGTGGAGAAGGGTTGGGAAGCCGCATCAAGCCACTTGGGCACTGAATTGAAAATCACGAAGGATGAATTCTCAGGTTATGTGGCGGAAGAACACAAGTCCTGCTTCGTAGAATTTATTGAATTATATTATTCCAATCCACTGACGGATCAAGGTATCATTTTCGTGGATACACCTGGGGCAGATTCCATCAATGCCCGACATACAGGTGTCGCTTTTAACTATATTAAAAATGCAGATGCCATCCTATTCGTCACTTATTATAATCATGCTTTCTCCCAAGCTGATCGCGAGTTTCTACTTCAGCTAGGCCGCGTGAAGGATAGCTTTGAAATGGATAAAATGTTTTTCATCGTGAATGCAGCTGATTTGGCGGCAAGCTCAGAGGAGCTGGCAGGTGTTGTTAAGCATGTGGAAACGAATCTGGTGCAGCACGGCATTCGTCACCCACGTATCTATCCCATTTCAAGCTATTTAGCAGCTGAAGGTAAAATCAATGGCAATGAAAGCTTAGTCGTACAATCGGGAATTCAACCATTCGAACAGCAGTTTGTTCAGTTTACTTTGAATGAGCTCAGTGATGTGGCTATTCATTCCGCTAATTTGGAACTGCATCGCGCAATTGGTACGATGCAGAAGTGGCTGGAGCGAGCGCAATCCGGTGAGGAAGAACGTAAACTGCAGCTCATTATGCTGGATGAGTCGGAACAACAGGGCTTAGATCTACTTGATGACACGCGGTATGATGCTGAGCTTAAAGAATTGAAAAAAGAAATTCAAGAGTTGATGTATTATGTTAAACAACGAACGATGTATCGGTTTGGCGAGCTCTATAATTTCGCGTTCAATCCATCTACGTTTCGTGATGAAGCCAAAGATCCGAAAGCTGCACTTCAATTTGCATGGAATGAACTGTTGCGAATGATTGGCCATGATTTATCGCAAGAAGTGCTCGCTACTACACTGCGTGTAGAGAATCGCATGAATCTCATCAGCACCAAACGGATGAATCGCTGGGGCGAGGAGCTTAGCTTACTGCTAGAAGGCTTTGATAAGGCTGCCTATGAGTCCAATGCGTTTGCGACGCCTGACGTGACAACAAAGCTTGAGGCTTCAGAAGTGAGCTTGAAGCTGCTTCAAAGTTATTTCAAGAATGCGAAGCAATTTTTTGAAGGTGACGGGAAAAGTAAGCTGAAGGCTGAATTGGAGAATCGGATCAATGCGCCGGTTGTTGCATTTATTGAAAGTCAAACGCTAGAGCTTGAACAAGCGTATGGCATCCAATTAGAGAATTGGTTAGTCGCTCAGAAATTAATTATGGAACAGCAGGTCAAAGAGCATGCAGAAGGGCTGCGCGATGCCCTACAAATGAAGATTGATTTGGATGAACTCATATCCAAACAGCATCAGTTAAAGGCCTTTGTATAGCCGTTTATCAAAAGGGGGACTTGGTTCTGCGGAACTTCGTTACCCCTTTTTTTGGATTGCTCATGTAAGGGCTTACAATGGTGGGTATCCCGATGATTTAAAAGAATAGGGGGGATTACTACACGTTTTTGTGAATTTATGCCTATTTAAGCGTTTAAATCCGAGTATCCTCGAATTGCTCACATATAGTGATGGTGTTAAGATTCATAAAGTGTTCACACTTAACATGTGTATCAAATCTATCCTTTTAAGGAGGGCCCAAAGTGGATGTATTCAGGCAACTGAAGCCATATTTTTGGCCAGAGAAAAAACTGTTATTTGGAGCCATTGCATGTCTTGCAATCGCTACCGCACTCGGCTTGGTGTATCCTAATTTACTTCGCTATTTGATCGACAAAGTCATCACCGAGAAGCAATTTGACCTGGTGCCGCGCTTGGCACTCATCGTAGTTGTAGTCGTTTCAATGAAAGGGATGTTTCAGTTCTTACATGGTTTGTGCGGGGGTCGCTTAGGAAACCGTGTTGCCTACCACTTACGGAATGCACTGTACAACAAGCTTCAATACTTGTCATTCCAGTATTATGATCAAGCAAGAACCGGAGATCTTATGTCAAGATTGACAGCGGATTTGGAAGCGATTCGCCAGTTTATTGGTTTCGGTTTCGCACAAATCCTGAATGTGATGTTAATGCTCGTGTTTGGGATGGCTATGATGTTCTCCATCAGTTGGAAGCTTGCTTTACTTACGATGATTACGATGCCATTCCTGGCATTTACGGCCGTTCGCTTTGAAGGTAAAATCCACCCTGCTTTCCGGATGGTGCGTCAATCCTTAAGTACGATGACGACGGCTGTACAAGAGAATATTACAGGTGTACGTACAGTTAAATCCTTTGCTCGGGAACCGCATGAGATTGATAAATTTGCAACTCGCAATGAAGATTACAAGTCCATGAATATTGGTTCATCAGGGATTTGGGCGAAGTATTTTCCAATCATGGAAATTCTAGCGAACATGAGCGTCGTCATTTTACTCGGGACTGGCGGCTATATGGTCATTAACGATACGATTTCACTTGGTGAATTGGTAGCTTGCTTTAGTCTCATTTGGTACATAATTGGGCCGATGTGGGGCTTAGGTTTTCACATTAATAACTTTACGCAGACGAAGGCTTCTGGAGAGAAAATTCTCGAAGTTCTTCATCACTATATGCATGTTAAAGATAGCGAAAATGCCGCAGCCTTGACTAAAGTTGGTGGACATATTCGTTTTGATCATGTGACATTCGCATATCCGGAGAAACAACCGGCTCTCTATGATTTTACCTTGGATGCGCCTCCTGGCTCTGTTATTGGACTCTTAGGGAGCACAGGCTCAGGTAAGACAACTGTGATATCGCTGTTAATGCGGGCTTATAACGTGAAAGAAGGCAAAGTTATGCTGGATGGTAAGGACATTCGTTCCTTACAGCTTGAAAGCTATCGCAGCCAAATTTCAACGGTTTTCCAAGAAACGTTCTTATTTTCCTCCACCATTCTCAACAACATTGCGTATGGACGCAAGGATGTGACGATGGACGAGATTATCCGAGCAGCTAAGCTTGCCAAAGCACATGATTTTATTTCAGAGCTGCCAGAAGGCTATAACACGTTAGTTGGTGAACGAGGACTTGGACTTTCTGGTGGTCAGAAGCAGCGGATTGCCATCGCAAGAGCTTTGATCAAAGATCCTAAAATCCTTGTGTTAGACGATGCTACAAGTGCGGTAGATATGGAAACGGAGCATGAGATTCAAGCAGGCTTTGGTGAAGTGATGGCAGGTCGTACGACGTTTATCATCGCGCATCGGATCTCTTCGTTGAAGCATGCTGATGAAATCATAGTGCTTGATAAAGGTCGAATTATTCAAAGAGGAACGCATCAAGAGCTATTACAGCAAGATGGGTTATACCGTCAAACGTATGACATTCAGTATGCGGACGGACCGCAAAATCAAACTGCACAGAACCAAGCAGCGGTTACTCTTGAAGATGGTACTACTGCAGACTCAGTAGATCCTGAAGTGAACCCACTCACGCATGCCACTAACCCAGAAAGAAGGTTGGCACATTGAATACTCAAACGAAGCAAGCTGAGGCAGCTTCACCGAATCCAGATTCTCAAACGGGACATCGATTCGTTTACCAGGATGATGAGCTGATCGAAAAGCCTTTTGACTGGGGCCAACTAAAGCGATTGTTTAGTTATATGAAGCCATATCGCAAGCAAATGCTGCCTATTATCATTATCATGATGCTGCTTGGTGCAATTACGAAATTGACAGTGCCACTGCTCATTAGTAATGCGATTGACAATGCCATTATTCCCAAGGATACAAACTTACTTATTCTTATTGTGGGTATCATGCTTAGTGTGTATTTAATTCAATGGCTAGCCAATACATTTCGTATCAAATATACGAATATGATTGGTCAACGTGTAATCTACGATCTCCGTCATGACCTTTTTAGTCATATTCAAAAGCTATCTTTCCGTTTCTTCGATACAAGACCAGCTGGATCCGTACTTGTTCGTGTAACGAACTATGTCAATTCGCTGCAAGATTTATTTACGAACGGTGTCGTCAACTTATTGATTGATATTGTTCAACTGGTTGGAATCATCATTATTTTGTTATCTTTTAATTTTAAATTAGGTGCTTCAATCATTGTTACGGTTCCGATAATGTTTATCGTATCGACGAAGCTTCGGACCAAAATTCGTCGCTCATGGCAGGACGTAACGATGAAACAATCCCGATTAAATGCCCATTTGAACGAGTGTATTCAAGGAATTCGTGTCACACAGGCATACACCCAGGAAAAAGAGAACATTCAATTTTTCTCGAAAATGAATATGAGTAATCGGTTGTCTTGGAACCGCGCATCTATGTTAAATCAATCCTTTGGCCCACTTATTGAAATTACGGGTGCGATAGGGTATTGCATCTTGTTCTGGTTGGGTGCACATTTGGTTCAAACTGGGGAGATTTCCATTGGTTTGCTTGTTGCCTTTGCAACGTATATTGGGTACTTCTGGGAGCCAATTACGCGATTAGGACAGATGTACTCACAGCTATTAATTGCGATGGCCTCCGCAGAACGGATTTTTGAATTCATTGATGAGAAGCCTACTGTTTCTGAAATCGAAGGTGCCAAAGATCTACCTCATGTACAAGGAAATGTGAAGTTCAAAGATCTCGTGTTCGAGTACGAGCCAGGACGACCAGCGCTGAATAAGATCAATTTGGATGTAACCGCGGGGCAATCAATCGCACTAGTTGGTCATACAGGTTCAGGTAAAAGTACGATCATGAACCTACTTTGCCGGTTTTATGACCCGAATGAAGGCGTTGTAGAAGTTGATGGTCACGATATCCGTCAAGTTACGATTCAAAGTCTTCGTTCTCAAATTGGTGTTGTGCTCCAAGATACTTTTATTTTCTCTGGTACGATCCGCGATAACATTCGCTTTGGTCGGTTAGATGCGACAGATGATGAGATTGAGCAGGTTGCGAAGGCCGTCCATGCCCATGACTTTATTGTACAGCTGCCCAATGGGTACGATACGGAAGTGCAAGAACGGGGTAACATCCTGTCGATGGGGCAGCGTCAATTGATTTCTTTTGCACGAGCGTTACTCGCTAATCCACGTGTGCTTATTCTGGATGAAGCGACAGCAAGTATTGATACAGATACGGAGCTCAAAATCCAAGAGGCACTGAAGACGCTCCTAGCAGGTCGTACGTCCTTTATCGTGGCACATCGTCTCTCAACGATTCGCAATGCAGACAAAATCGTCGTGCTCGATCACGGACGCATGATGGAAATTGGGAATCATGATGAGCTCATGAAGGAACAGAAGATCTACTATGGCTTGATCCAAGCGCAATATAAATTTTTGCAAGATGCTGTATAGGCATGAAGAAGAGGAGCTGCTTAGTCACTTAAATGTGGTTGGGCAGCTTTTTTGTGCGTCGTAAAGGAATAGCTTTGCTAAGAAGAAAGCTCCATTTAGCGAGATATTCAGTCCAAATTATTGTTAAACCTCGCTAGTAAATAAATGCATTGAAAGTGACTGGCCTCTTAGGACTAGGCAGCTTTATGCCATGTTCACAGTAATTTGATAGGATAATCGAGCCTCGAGGACTGACACCTACTGACAACCGCCACTTAACCAACCACTAATAGCTACTGCACTCAACAGGCAACCACCTGCCATAAAGTAACACAACAATTTATCACAAGCTCTCGTGACTCAGCCATTCATCCAGCGACACAATCTGCATCCGAAAAAGTGGTATGCAGCGTGCTGTAAGTCGAAAAAATCGACTTACAGTGGAGAATAAGAACTGTGTGGCCGCCGTAAGTCGAAAAAATCGACTTACAGGGGAGAATAAGAACTGTGTGGCCGCCGTAAGTCGAAAGAATCGACTTACAGCGTGGAATAAGAACTGTGTAGCCCCTGTAAGCCGAAAAAATCGACTTACAGTGGTGAATTAGAACTGTGTAACCGCTGTAAGCCTAAAAAATCGACTTACAGCGGAATTAGAACTCCGTAACCGCTGTAAGCCGATAAAATCGACTTACAACTTGTAGCTAGAATTGTGATCATCCCGCAATCGCATCCCGTAAACTCACCTAATCTGTACAATGTTTGCAAAATTTGACGAGAAGCTATACTCTTAAATTGGAAATATGCCAATTATTCGCAGGAGGGGACAGCATTGAAATCATCTCGCATCATTTGGGGTGCCATTGGTTTAACCGCGTCAATTTCTACGATTGTATTCGCTGTTGGCTTTGCTTACGCGGCGAATCAAATATGGTTTCCTAAGGCATCTGGAGATTTGCAACTTGCTACTTCAGCACCAACGAAACCATCGATCATCGAGAGCAGCAATAAATTGCAAATTGTTGCATTAGGGGATTCACTCACAGCTGGAACCGGCGACAACACGGGTAAAGGCTATGTCGGACGTGTCCGCGAAAAACTGGAAAAAGCAAGCGGTAAACCCGTCTTTGTGCTTAATAATCTTGCTATTCCTGGTTACAAAAGTGATCAGCTTATTTCTGATTTAGCTCAGAAAAAAACACAAGATGCGCTAGCTCAAGCAGATATCATTTTACTAACAATCGGTGGAAATGATATTTTTGCAGGAGGGGATGGGCTGTTTAAAGGAGATAATCAGACTGAATTTAATCCTGAAGCAGCAGAGAAGCGGGTAGACCCTGCACTAGCCAAAATGGAAAAGATCATCTCGAGCATAAATCAAGCCAACCCGAAAGCGACACTTTTATATATCGGTTTATATCATCCTTTTCTAGATCTTGATCCATCGAGACAAGGTTCTCTAACCGTGCAGCGCTGGAATAACGGTGTGTTTAAACTTACAAATCAATATCCACAGATGCTCATTGTTCCTACCTACGACCTATTTGAGCAAAACTTGATCAAATATTTATCTTCTGCTGATCATTTTCATCCGAATGGAGATGGCTATGAGCGAATTGCGGATCGGATCGTCCAAATTTTAAAATAGGGAGGACATGGTATGGCTATAGCTGCAACGCCTAAGATCGTTTTATCTGTCAATAAACTAAAAAAAAGTATCAAAAACAAAGAGATTATCAAAGGCATTTCCTTTGACGTATATGCTGGCGAAATATTTGGTTTCCTTGGGCCTAATGGTTCAGGCAAAACAACGACAATACGTATGCTTGTAGATTTGATACGTCCTACGGAAGGGACGATTCAAATCTGTGGATTTGATGTACATAAGGAACATGATGAAGCGATGAGAAAAGTGGGCTGTATTGTTGAAAATCCTGAACTATATTCCTATCTGACAGGTTGGGAGAATCTCGAGCATTTTGCCCGCATGCTTCCTGATGTCGATGAGAATCGGATTAGAGAAGTCGTAGAGATTGTATCGATGGATGCGCGTATTCATGATAAAGTACGGACCTATTCACTCGGAATGCGCCAGCGATTAGGGATTGCTCAAGCCTTATTAGGACGACCAAGTCTACTGATTTTGGACGAGCCTACAAATGGACTTGATCCTCAAGGTATCAAAGAAATGAGGGAGTTTATACAACGATTAGCTGCCGATGGGCTAAGTTTATTCGTCTCCAGCCACTTACTCAGCGAACTTCAGCAAATGTGTCATCGTGTAGCAATCATTAGTCATGGCGAAGTCATACAAGTCGGTGCGGTTGATGAACTCGTTGCTCAAGGTGGTAGAGTTGTTTGGACGGTTTCACCAGGTGAACAAGCAGAACGCCTAGTGCAATCATCCGAATGGGTGTTGTCAGCCGTCGCAGTAGAGACAGACAACCTAACCAATTTACCGCCAACGGTTAAGCAAATTTCAACTCAAATGGATCAAGATGACATTCCCAAGCTAAGTCAATTCCTTATCGAACAAGGAATTAGTTTGTATGCAGTAGAAATTAAAAATCCAACACTTGAAGATTTATTCTTGCGTCTAACCGAAGGGGAACGAATTGAGTAGGAGAAGGTGAATGAAATGACAGGACTTTATGCTTTAGTTAAAAATGAAATGATCAAAATGATTAAGAAAAAGCGATTTTACGTCATTCTACTGATTCTTCTTGCTTTAATTCCCATGTTCACTTATGCTCAAATGCGAGTTGCTCAACATACACAGAAGCAATTTGGTACCTCAGACTGGAAGGCGGATCAGCGTCAGAAAGTGACGGACTGGGAAAAACGCCTTAGCTCAGCACGTACACCAGATGAATGGAAGCAGCAATTACGCGTTCAAATTCAAATTGCAAACTATTATCTTGATAAAGACGTGAATCCAAGTTCGCCGAATGCGGTTACATTTACACGAGAATTCGTGAAAAATGCTGTAGGTTTATTTATTCCGTTGATTATTATGGTCATTTCAGCAGATATCGTATCATCCGAGCATTCTACGGGGACTATTAAATTATTGTTGACAAGACCGGTTCGACGATGGAAAATCCTATTGAGTAAATTAATTACTGTTATCTTCTTTACCTCACTGACTGTTTTATCAACGGGATTGATCTGTTACTTGATTTCTGGCATTGTTTTTGGGTACAACGGATGGAACATGCCAATCTTCACGGGTATACAGTTGTCGGGGGCAGATGTCGATTTTAGTCGTGTTCGCGCTGTAGATCAATGGTTCTTTCTCTTGATGGAATTCGGCTTAGTATGGTTTACAGCAATCGTTGTAGCGATCATGTCGCTCATGCTTTCTGTACTAATTCGATCAACCGCAGCAGGTATGGGGGTCATGCTTGCCGTATTAATATCAGGAACCATACTATCGAACATGGTCTCCTCGTGGGAAACAGCTAAATATTTGTTTATGGTCAATTTGGATCTGACGAAGTATTTAACCGGAGGGATCCCACCTATTCAAGGTATGGATTTAGGGTTCTCGCTCAGTGTTCTAAGCGTATGGACCGTAGGGGCGCTTATCGTCTCGTTTACGGTATTTTCGCGGAAAGACATTTTAAACTAGAGATTAAAGAGATAAAGGAGGGCTCCAATGGCTGAGCAGCTAGAATTTGCGAAAGGGAAAGCCCCAACACCCACGACAAATTACGAAGCAGACGATATTCAAGTCCTAGAAGGGCTTGTTGCTGTTCGTAAAAGACCAGGGATGTATATTGGCAGTACCAGTTCTTCAGGTCTTCATCATCTGATCTGGGAAATCGTAGATAATGCAGTCGATGAGCATCTGGCAAAGCATTGTTCCAGAATTAATGTCACGATACATAAAGATCAATCGGTTACTGTACAAGATAATGGCCGCGGGATTCCGACAGGTATGCATAAGACAGGAGTTCCAACGCCGCAAGTCGTATTTACCATCCTCCACGCAGGCGGTAAATTTGGCGGTTCAGGCTATAAGAAATCTGGAGGCTTGCATGGTGTTGGTGCTTCTGTAACTAACGCGCTTTCAGAGTGGCTGGAAGTAGAAATTAACCGTGATGGCAAAGTACATAAAATGCGCTTTGAATATTGGGTTGATGATAAAGGCATCGAGCATGTTGGTGAACCGGTTACAGGACTTGAAGTTATCGGCAACACGAATCGCACAGGAACGAAAGTAACCTTTAAACCAGATAAACGCGTCTTCCAAGGCGGAACGACGATCAATTACGATACGTTAGCTGAGCGTTTGCAGGAAATTGCCTTCCTGAACTCAGGTCTTCAAGTAAATCTGAAAGACGAACGCACAGATAAAGTGGATTCGTTTCAGTATGAAGGCGGTGCGAGCCAGTTCGTTGCTTTCCTGAACGAAGAGAAGACGGTGCTGCATCCTGTCATTCATTTTGCCTCGGAGAAGGACGAAATTGAAGTTGAAGTCGCTCTGCAATACAATGACGGCTATACGGAGACGATTGCTTCCTTCGTTAACTCGATCCCTACCCGCGGCGGTGGAACCCATGAGACGGGTTTTAAGACAGCCTACACACGTGTAATGAATGAATATGCCCGTAAAGGGGGCATTCTCAAGGAAAAGGATAAAAACCTCGATGGGACGGATCTCAGAGAAGGTATGATGGTCGTCATCAATATCAAAATGGGCGATGTTGAATTCGTAGGTCAAACCAAGGATCAACTCGGAAGTGCTATTGCACGAAGTGCGGTTGACGCCGTTGTATCCGATAAAATGACGGTTTTCCTGGAAGAAAATCCTCAGATCGCGCAAATGATGCTGAAGAAGGCTGTACAAGCATCAAGAGCGAGAGAAGCCGCGCGTAAAGCACGTGAAGAGATTCGCAGCGGCAAGAAAGGGAAGAGCGAGAGCTCGAACCTGAATGGGAAGCTTACACCTGCGCAATCGAAGGATTTACAACGCAATGAGCTATTCATCGTAGAGGGTGACTCTGCTGGTGGATCGGCGAAGCAAGGGCGTGATTCCAAGCATCAAGCGATATTGCCGCTCAAAGGCAAGCCGATGAATCCGGAGAAAGCGAAGTTGCTTGATATTCTGAAAAATGAAGAATATAAAGCCATTATCGCTGCGATCGGAGCTGGTGTAGGTTCTGAGTTTGAAGCGGAAGAGACGAATTACGGCAAAATTATTCTTATGACAGATGCCGATACGGATGGCGCACACATCCAAGTGCTTCTACTGACCTTCTTCTATCGTTACATGAAACCATTGATTGATGCGGGCAAAGTGTATATTGCACAGCCTCCTTTGTATAAAGTGACGAGAAAAGGTAAAAATGGTGGTCATAAATATGCTTGGACGGACGATCAACTACAGGTTGTGGTCAAAGAGCTTGGTAAAAATACGGAGCTCCAGCGCTATAAAGGATTAGGCGAGATGAATCCGGATCAACTGTGGGAAACGACAATGAATCCGGAAAGCCGAACGCTGCTCCAAGTACAGATCGAAGATGCGGCCAAAGCAGAACGACGTGTGACAACATTGATGGGTGATAAAGTAGATCCACGTAAGAGATGGATTATCGAAAACGTTGATTTTACCGAATATGTTGAGTAGAAAACAAAGAGTGGTGACGAGAAAGTGAGCATTTTAGAAGAGTTTTTACCAGCCTTTCTGGAGGAGATCGTAGGTGATCGCTTCGGTCGGTATTCCAAATATATTATTCAAGATCGCGCGATTCCTGACGTAAGAGACGGCTTGAAGCCTGTTCAACGACGTGTCTTGTATGCGATGTATGATTCTGGCAATACGCCGGATAAGCCATATCGGAAATCAGCTAAGACCGTAGGGGATGTTATGGGTAACTATCATCCACATGGTGATTCGTCGATTTATGATGGTATGGTTCGTATGGCACAGCCTTGGAAAATGGGTCATACGCTCGTCGATGGACATGGGAACTGGGGTTCCTTAGACGATGATCCACCTGCTGCTATGCGTTACACAGAAGCACGGTTGTCAGAAATCGCAATGGAACTACTGCGCGATATTGAGAAGCGTACGGTCATGTTCAAAGATAACTTCGATAATTCAACCAAAGAACCGGTTGTATTACCAGCTCGTTATCCAAATTTGCTCGTTAACGGGGTAAGCGGGATATCTGCAGGCTTTGCTACGGAAATTCCGCCACATAATTTACGTGAAATTATTGATGCTTGTACGGCGATGATCGATAAACCAGACGTTACGCTTGATGAATTAATGGCAATTGTCAAAGGCCCGGATTTCCCAACTTCAGGTATTATCATGGGAGAAGAAGGCATTCGAGAGGCTTATCGGACGGGTAAAGGCCGAATTTATATTCGTTCCAAGACGGCGATTGAAGAAATGCGCGGCGGCCGACAACAAATTGTCATTACGGAAATCCCTTATCAAGTGGTAAAATCTCGATTAGTTACGGCGATGGAGAACATCCGTCTGGAGAAAAAAATCGAAGGAATCGCAGAAGTACGCGATGAAAGCGGCCGGAATGGGCTTCGTATCGTGATCGAGCTCAAAAAGGAAGCGGATGCACAAGGGATTTTGGCCTATTTGCTGAAAAAAACGGATTTGCAAGTTACCTATAACTTCAACATGGTTGCGATTGTGAATAAGGCGCCTCGTCAGCTTGGTATCCGCGAGATTCTGGAAGCTTATATTGAGCACCAGAAAGAGGTTGTCACGTTCCGTTCCCAATATGAGTTGGAGAAAGCGGAAGATCGGGCACATGTCCTTGAAGGGCTTGTGAAAGCACTGAACATTTTGGATGAGGTCATTGCCACGATTAAAGCATCGAAAAATCGGCAGGATGCCCAAAATAATCTCGTAGAGAAGTTTCATTTTTCGGAACGACAAGCTGATGCCATCCTCGTCCTGCAATTATACCGTTTAACGAATTTGGAAATAACAACGTTGGAGAAGGAATTGAAGGATGTTGAGAAAACAATTTCGTACTTGCGGGGAATTCTCGGCAGCTTGAAGAAGCTTCTAGGCGTTATTAAAGATGAGATGGGCGAGATTCGCAAGAAATATGGTATCGATCGCCGCTCAGAGATTCAGGGAGAAGTTGAAGAACTGAAAGTTAATCTAGAAGTTCTTGTAACAGCGGAAGATGTGCTTGTCACTTTGTCCAATGAAGGCTACTTGAAGCGTACTAGCAAGTTATCCTTCACACGTTCGGGTGGGGAGCTTGAAAATACAGGCATGAAGGAAGGCGATTACCTTCGTTTCTTGCTGGATGTCAATACGATCGAGAGCTTGTTGATCTTCACGAAGAAGGGGCAATACTATTTACTGCCTGTCCATCAAATTCCAGAGTACAAGTGGAAAGAGAACGGCACAGCGATCGTGAATGTGATTCCGATTGCGAAGGAAGATCGTATCGTGAATGTGATCCCAGTAAAAGGATTCGACGATCCGACGAAGTCACTCGTATTCGTGACTCGCAAAGGTCAAGTCAAACGTACTGAACTGAAAGAGTACATGACGAACCGCTCCAATGCGATCGTAGCGTGTAAGCTTGGCGAACAGGATGAAGTGCTGCATGTTCATATGAGTGACAATACGAAGGAAATTCTTCTCGTCACGAAGCAAGGCATGAGCATTCGATTCCGTGAGGAAGAAGTAAACCCGATGGGCCGCGCGGCCGCAGGTGTTCGCGGCATCCAGCTCAAGGAAGACGATGAAGTCGTGTCTGCTGAGTGGATCTATGGGGATGAAGGGGAAGTACTGGTGATCTCGGACCTCGGGTATGCGAAGCGATCTCTCGTTGTAGATTATCCAATTCAAGGTCGCGGCGGGAAGGGGATTATTACCTTCGAGTTCAAGGAAGGTAAGCGTGTCAGACCTAACGGTTCAGCCTTAATCCGGACATTTATTGTGAAAATGGATTATTTAATTACTGCTGTAATGAGCAATGGTGAGAAACTGCGATTCTCAACGGAAACAGCACCGTTAGAAGATCGCAAAGCCCAAGGCAAATTACTGATTCCGGTGACGAAAACAGAATCGATTGTTGAGATTTTGCGCTTTCCTCAATCGTAACTAATCGTTGGAGGATCCAGTCTTTCAATTAATGCAAAAGCTAACTCTAATAAGACCCACAGAGGCATCGGTTCATCTAATCGATCCAGCCATTGTGGGTCTTTTAGCATGCCGGTTTCCAGCGCTTTTTTGCCAAGCTCCACTTTCCAAGCTTCCAATCTAATCACTCCTTGAAAGTAAGTTAACAGCCTTGCAGGTCAAGTTTCTCCGAAAGTAAAGGGACTCGTTGTTATTACAAGGATGCATGACACCTTAGATTAGTGTATGTAAGTAATGGGCAACTTGTTAAAAGAAGTCGATTCGCTTGTCATTCCGCGCAAGACCAGACAAACTTTGTGAAGGCTCGACAACAGGTATCAGCAAACCTCAGCAAGTCTATGAAACTCGCAATTTTTGTAAGAAAATATTAATGGCATTAATCTTTCAAGTAGAGAAAAGGCATGCTATACTTGCTGTAAATAGGTGAAATGGAAGCGAGTTGATGAGGATGTATTCCGATGAATTCGGAAAGTTATGGCTCAAATTATCGAAGGAATTGAAAGGTCATATGGAGGAAGGTTTAGCCCCTACGATTACAGAAGGACAGCTGAATGTACTTGAATTACTCCTAGTCCATGAACGTATGAAGCCTTCGGATTTGATCGAGTACTTATCTACGACACCTGCTGCCGTCACAACCTTATTAGACCGGATGGAAAAAGCGGAGTTGATTACTCGCGTACGAGACGAGAAGGATCGCCGAATAGTCTGGATTCACGTCACGGATAAAGGAAAAGCGGAATGCGAGAGAGGTCGTGGAATCCGTGAAGAACTGTTGGATTCGTACCTGAATCGCGTTTCCGCTCATAATCAGAAATTGCTTATTTATTTATTGGGCAAAGTTGCAAATTAAAATGGGTTAGTGCACGATTCCCTCATAACTAGGGAATAGTGAATTCGTTCCAAGGCCGCTGCACCGGTGGCAGCGACCGGAAGTGCATCTGCTCTTTGAGCACAGGATGCTCAAAGGCAAGTGCTGTGGCCCACAGCGCGAGCTGTTGGCCTGGTTTGTTGACAGCGCTGCCGTAGCGCTGGTCCCCGTACAGCGTGCAGCCAATGGCAGCCAGCTGCACGCGGATCTGATGCGGCCGCCCGGTGTGCAGCTTGATCTGGATCAAGCTGAGCCCGTCTTGGCTGCCGAGCAGCTTATAGTCCAGCACCGCCTCCTTGGCGTCGGGCTGGACTGCCTTGACCACGCTGACGGTATTCGTCCGCGTATCCTTCCACAGCCAGTGGCGCAGCGTAGCGGCCGGCTGGGAGGGTTTACCATGCACGACAGCGACGTACGTCTTGTCGAGCTGCCTTGTTCGAACCGCGTCCGAAAGTCGGGACGCGGCTTTTGACGTTTTGGCGAAGACCATCACGCCGCCAACGGGACGATCCAAGCGATGGACAAGCCCGAGGTAGACATTACCAGGCTTGTTGTACCGCTCCTTGATGTCCGCCTTCAAGGCGTTCAACAAGTCGAGATCACGAGACTCATCTTCCTGCGTAGGCATGTTGACAGGCTTCTCAACCACGAGAATGTGGTTGTCCTCGAAGAGTATCGGTATTTGCGATGCACCGTAATCATCCTTGAATGCCACCTCTTACGCCTCCCAGCGTCCCAGAATACCGCAAGGGAGCATAAGGCCGGAGTGGGTGATCGGCAGGCCGATTTCACCACTGGAAATCGTTCCGCCATGCTTGTCTTTCATCGCCATGGTCAGAATGTTCTGAAGAACAGTTGCCGAGATGCCAGTCGTATAGGAATTGATTAACAGGAACAACGGATTGTCCGTCAAAATAGATTGGCAAGTCTGGATGAAAGGGAAGAGGTCATCTTCCAATTTCCAGGTTTCACCGTTAGGTCCACGTCCGTAGGAAGGTGGATCCATAATGATCGCATCGTATTTACTGCCGCGGCGCTGTTCTCTCTGTACGAATTTGAAAACATCATCCGTAATGAAACGAACGGGTCTGGAGCCCATTCCGCTTAGATGCAAATTCTCCTTCGCCCATTGAACGACCCCTTTAGAAGCATCCACATGGCACACTTCCGCACCAGCATGCGCACAGGCAAGAGTTGCCCCGCCAGTGTAAGCGAAGAGGTTAAGCACTTTAATAGGGCGTCCAGCACCCTTAATCTTGTCCATCATCCATTTCCAATTGACCGCTTGCTCAGGAAAGAGACCCGTATGTTTAAAGCTAGTTGGCTTAATATAAAAGGTCAGCTTCTGATCATACGTAATTGTCCAACGCTCTGGGAGCTCTGCATGCTGCTGCCACTGGCCGCCGCCGCTGGAGCTGCGATGGTAATGCGCATCAGCTTGGCGCCAAGCTGGCGTTTCTTTTTGTAGAGGCCAAATAATTTGCGGGTCGGGTCTGCGAAGCACAATCGTACCCCAGCGTTCAAGCTTTTCGCCGCCGCCAGTATCGAGTAGTTCATAATCGACCCAATCTTTTGCATAAAACATGTTGTAATCCATCCTTCAACTTGATTTCTCGACTAAACTCTCATTGTACACCATTTATTGACCTAAATCGATCTTTTCAATCAAACCAGGCAGTTCTTTCTCGGCAAATTGTTGATATTGTGCTTGCTCAAGAGAAGCACGTAGTGCATCTTTCACCGCAGCAAGGGGTTTAACAGAGCGAGAATCAACTTTAATCACATGGTAGCCAAATTCGGTTTCAACAGGATCGCCAATCGTTCCAACCGTTTGTGAGATCGCTGCGTTTTTGAAGCCTTCAACCCATTGGCTCACATCGGCATCAGCGTAAAGACCGCCAGCATCCTTTGAACCTGGATCATCAGAGTATTGCTTAGCAAGCGCTGCGAAGTCTCCGCCATTTTTGAGCTTTTGTTGTACATCCTTGGCAAGAGTAAGAGCTTCTGCTTTCGTTCGAATATTTTTACCATCTTGGTCTGTAAGTCCGATCAAAATATGACGTACGGAAGCGATAGTATACGCATCTTTATTCGCAGCTAGTGTTGCATCGTACTGTGCTTTTAATTGCGCGTCTGTAATACTAGATTTGACGAAGTTATTCGCAGTCATACTGCCAACAAGATAATATTGAATGTCACTTTCAGTGGCATTCGCCGTTTGCAGGTCAGCTTTAAATTTATCCTCACCAAATTGTTGCTTCCACACAGCTAATTGTGCAGCAGCGCTTGTCTTCGCAGCAGCTTGATCAGCTTCTGAGGCACGGCTATATAGAATTCGATTGGTCACTAATTCCTTAAGAATACTTGTTTGGTAGTCCACATTATCTTTGGAGGAAGCATGTGCACTATTGAACAAAGCTTTGAGGTTAAAGAACGCATCGAACTCTCCCTTTGTCACAGTACCACCTTTATAGTTTGCAACTACTTGATTCGGATTACTTCCGACCCAGATTGTACTTGTCTCGTCATCCCACGTGACTTTCTTGCCAAGAGAGTCGCTCATAAAACGCAGAGGTACATAGGTATCACCTTCATAAATGAACCCTTTGCCGCCCGTTGGCGTTTTTTCTACGCCGTCAAACATATACGTCAGATTACGGAAAGCTACTTCGATTTGTGTGCCAGCTGCAAAAGCTACAGTTCCACTTAATACAGAACCAATGGTTAATCCTACGATAAGTCCTTTTACTTTGTCTTTCATTATGGGTGATCCACCTTTCGTATCTTGTCCTACCAATAATTCACCAAAGGTTGAGATATTTCCTTTTTTTTATTCACATCGAATTGAAGGAATTCATTACCTGTTTGTTGTATTTGTAGAGATAGAGACGTTTTGCAACTAGCATCTTAGAGTAAGGACATGTTGAAATAGGGGGGATAATGTGGGAGCAAATGTTGGTATACCCAGCTCCGAGGATTTGTTTCTGCTTCATGAAGGATCCCTGTTCCACAGTTATCGTATCTTAGGGGCACATGTTAGCAATGAAAAAGGGCATGAAGGTGTTCGATTCGCCGTATGGGCACCTCATGCAAGAAACGTGTATGTACTTGGAGATTTCAATGATTGGCAATCCGGCGAGCATCACATGGAAAAGATCAGTTCGTTAGGCCTCTGGATGATTTTTATACCAGAAGCGCGTGAAGGTGACTATTACAAGTTCGAAATTCATAGTCAGACGGGGCAGATTATGTTAAAAGCTGACCCATACGCCTTCTATTCTGAGTTAAGGCCCGGTACGGCATCGCGGGTTGTTGATTTGGGTGGGTATGACTGGCAGGATCAAGCATGGCAGCAGCAGAAGAAAGATGTACCAGCGTATAACAAGCCGCTTTCTATTTATGAGGTGCATCTAGGCACTTGGCGTAAAAAGGACCGCCTAAGCGAAGAAATGTATACGTACGAACAATTAACGAGTGAATTAGTGGACTATGCCGTTGACATGGGGTATACGCATATTGAAGTTATGCCACTAGCAGAGCATCCCTTTGATCGATCTTGGGGCTATCAGGCAACTGGATACTTTTCTGTAACAAGTCGCCACGGTGCTCCTAAAGATTTCATGAGATTCGTAGATCGCTGTCATCAAAAGGGAATTGGGGTCATTATGGACTGGGTCCCAGGCCATTTCTGCAAGGACAGTCACGGACTCCGACAGTTTGATGGCAAACCCTTGTATGAATATGAAGACCCTCGCAAAGCAGAGAAGTTGGAGTGGGGAACACTCACCTTCGATTTCGGCAGGCCGGAGGTTCAGAGCTTTTTAATCTCGAATGCCTTATTTTGGATGGATATGTATCATATGGATGGGATTAGGGTGGATGCTGTTGCTTCGATGCTGCATCTTAATTTCGGCAGATGGGATGAGGCGCCAATCCGAAATCAACACGGTGGCGAGGAGAATTTGGAGGCAATCGCGTTCATTCGCAAGCTGAATCAAGTTGTATTCTCCTATTATCCAGACGCTCTGATGATGGCGGAAGACTCGACGGATTGGCCGCTTGTTACGGCTCCTGTGCACGAAGGTGGACTTGGTTTTAACTACAAGTGGAATATGGGCTGGATGAACGATATGTTGAAGTATATGAAGCTGGATCCTATCCACCGAAGGTATAACCACAAGTTGATTACCTTCTCGTTCATGTATGCCTGGAGCGAAAATTATGTACTTCCTTTGTCACATGATGAGGTCGTGCATGGTAAGCGTTCACTGCTGCATAAGATGCCAGGAGACTATTGGCAGAAATTTGCTAATCTGCGTGTTTTATATGGCTATATGTCAGGGCATCCGGGGAAAAAGCTACTCTTCATGGGAAGTGAATTTGGTCAATTCGACGAATGGAAGGATCTCGAAGAGCTGGATTGGTTTCTATTAGACGGATATGAGAATCATGTGCAGATGCATCATTACGTGAAGTCACTCAATCAGTTTTATTTGAAGGAACCAGCCCTTTGGCAGCTGGATCATGATCCAGAAGGCTTTGCATGGATTAATCCCCATGACGAGAGCCAAAGTGTTGTTACTTATATGCGAAAAGGGAAATCGCCGGAGGATGAACTTATTCTTGTGTGTAATTTCACACCCGTTGTTCATCCGGACTATCGGATCGGCGTTCCGAAATTAGGACTGTACGAGGTTGTTTTTAATAGCGACGCTGCAGAGTTTGGCGGTTCAGGTCAAGGCAATACACTGCCAATCACAAGTAAAGCTATTTCCATGCATGGTAGGCCCTACAGTTTATCGCTATGTATTCCGCCGCTTGCGGCTGTCTATATCAAGTGTGTGAGTGAATTCCAATCAGAGATTGATGAAGGTGAAGGGGGAAATCAAATATGCGCAGTAAAGAATGTGTTGCTATGCTCCTCGCTGGAGGAGAAGGGCGAAGATTAGGCGTACTGACGAACAATTTAGCTAAGCCAGCTGTACATTTTGGCGGCAAATATCGCATTATTGATTTTACACTCAGCAATTGTACGAATTCTGGGATTGATACCGTTGGTGTTCTCACACAATATCAGCCTCTCGTTCTTAATTCGTATATTGGCATTGGAAGCTCTTGGGATCTTGACCGCAAGTATGGCGGTGTAACCGTACTGCCACCGTTCATGGAGCAAAAAGGCGGAGATTGGTACAAAGGTACTGCCAACGCGATTTATCGCAACATCGGCTTTATCGAGCAATATGATCCCGAATACGTCTTGGTCATCTCGGGTGACCATATTTATAAAATGGATTACGATCTCATGCTTAACTATCACAAAGAGAAAAATGCGGACGCAACGATCGCCGTTATCGAAGTGAAATGGGAAGAAACAAGCCGCTTCGGCATCATGAGCGTAAATGAGAAGCAAGAGATTACGGAATTTGCTGAAAAGCCGAAGGAAGCAAACTCCAACTTGGCTTCTATGGGGATTTACATTTTTAACTGGAAAGCTTTGAAATCGTATTTGCTTGAAGATGAGGCAAATCCGGAGTCCAGTAAGGATTTTGGGAAAGATATCATTCCGATGATGCTGAAGGATGAAGCGAGAATGTTTGCTTATCCGTTCCAAGGCTATTGGAAAGACGTCGGAACCATTGATAGCTTATGGGAAGCCAATATGGATCTTTTAGATGACAATAATGAACTTAACTTAAATGATAAAGACTGGCGCGTATATTCACAGAATCCGTACCAACCTGCTCAATATGTAGCGCCTACGGCTAATATTAAAAGTTCTTTGGTTAATGAGGGCTGTGCGATTTTTGGAGATGTCGATCATTCTGTTCTCTTTTTCGGAGTTCAAGTGGGTGAAGGCAGCCATATTAAGGATTCCGTCATAATGCCGAATGCCAAAATTGGTAATAATGTAACAATTATCAAAGCCATTATTGGTGAGAATACGGTTGTTGAAGATGGAGCAGTTGTCGATGGTAAAGGTGAAATTGTGCTTATTGGCGGTAACGAACTGGTAACAGGCTACGCTAATCAGAAGGGATGATGTCAGATGAAACACGTGATGGGAGTCATTAATTTAGTCAATGAACCGGATGATTTGGAGGAACTGACTTACTTCCGCTGCCCGGCATCTGTGCCTTTCGGTGGTCGTTATCGGTTAATCGATTTTGCACTTTCCAATATGGTGAATTCCGGGATTGATAATGTGGCTGTTTTCACACAGCACAAATATCGTTCGCTCATGGATCATCTGGGATCTGGTAAAGAATGGGATTTGGATCGTAAGCGTGGCGGACTTTTCGTCCTACCTTCCGTACTGGATGAACCAACGGGGATATCGCGTGGGGATTTATATCAATTCTATAGCCATCGTGACTATTTCTATCGCGGTAAAGAAGAGTTCGTTATTATTTCTCGTAGTCACATGGTGTGCAATCTAGATCTACGCGATGCGGTACGATATCACGAAGATATGCAAGCGGATATCACTGTCATTTATAAGCAAACCGATGAAGAGGTTCATGGGAAATTCCGCCGAATGGCTGTGAAAGACACAGGTCAAGTCACATTGATGGAAGATCATACTGGCCGCTTGCGTACGAACAATATCTCCATGGAAATGTATATCATGAGCAAGGCATTGCTCTTGGATATGGTGGAATCCTGTTTAGCGCAAGGCTATGATCATTTGGTACGTGATGGCATTATGAAAAATATTGATAAGCTGAGTGTCTTTGGCTACAAGTTTGAAGGGCATTTGGGCATTGTGAATTCCATTCAAGGCTACTACAAACACAGTATGCAGCTGCTGAATCCAGCGATTTGGCGTGAACTCTTCTTCCAGAAGAATCTTATTTATACGAAGGTTAAAGATGAACCGCCTGCGAAATATTTCGATTCCGCTGCAACCAAAAATGCGCTTATCGCAAACGGCTGCCAGATCGAAGGGAAAGTGGAGAACAGCATTCTGTTCCGTGGTGTGAAGATTCGCAAGGGCGCCTACGTGAAAAACAGTATCATCCTGCAAAACTGCGAGATTGAGGAAAACGTGATTATTGAGAATGCGATTCTGGATAAGGACGTCTTCATTAGCCGCGGCCGCGTATTAACTGGCGACAATAAAGCACCATTCATTGCAGCGAAAACCAAAGTGATCTAATCGCAAGTTCGTCAGTTAGATCAGGTTCTAGCAAAGTTGGAGGAGTGGCAAGATGAAAATACTGTTCGCGGCTTCGGAGGCCGTTCCTTTTATAAAGACAGGTGGATTAGCGGATGTGATTGGCTCCTTACCAAAGGAACTGACGCGTCAGGGACTTGATGTGCGTGTTGTTCTGCCGAAATACGGTGATATTCCGGCTAAGTTTAGAGATCTGATGACACAAGTGACGTCATTTGATGTGCAGTTGGGTTGGCGCAAGCAATATATCGGAATTGATATGTTGGTGCACGAAGGGGTTACCTTTTATTTCGTCGATAATGAGTTTTATTACAAACGGACTGGTATTTATGGTTTTGGGGATGAGGCGGAGCGATTTGGTTTCTTCTGTCGTGGCGTCATTGAGGCCCTGCCGTACCTGGATTTCCAGCCTGATGTGATTCATTGCCACGACTGGCAAGCCGGTATGATACCTGTCTTGTTGAAGGCTCATTATCAGCATTTGCCATTCTTTAGTGAAATCAAGACGATGACGACCGTCCATAATTTGAAATACCAAGGCGTATTTGGTCAACAGGTGTTCAAGGATTTGTTCGGTTTGTCGGATGACCACTTCTCAGGAACAGCGCTAGAGCTTCATGGTGGCGCTAGCTTCCTAAAGGGTGGACTGTTGTATTCGGATCAGATAACTACGGTTAGTCAGACGTACGCTGAAGAGATTCAAACACCGTATTACGGTGAATTCCTGGACAGCCTGTTGCGTCACCGAAAAGATCAATTAACGGGGATCGTGAACGGGATTGACTACGACGTCTTCGATCCTATGACGGATAAGAATCTGGTTGTGAATTATCGTGATTCTTTACCGAAGAAGACGCAGAATAAACTGGCGCTGCAGGAGCGACTAGGACTTCCTGTGAATGGTGATATCCCGATGATTGTACTGGTAACTCGACTTGTACAACAGAAGGGTCTAGATCTGATTCAGCACGTACTTCGTGAAATCCTAGCCTTGGACATACAGCTTGTTGTTCTTGGAACTGGCGAGCCTGTCTATGAGCAAATGTTTCGGAACGCTGCACTCACGCATCCGACCAAGGTATCGGCGCATATTTATTTTGATGAAGCGTTAGCACACCAGTTCTATGCTGCGTCCGATCTCTTCTTAATGCCGTCACAATTCGAGCCATGTGGCATTGGGCAGCTGATTGCGCTACGCTATCGTTCCGTGCCGATCGTTCGTGAAACAGGCGGTCTGAAGGATACGGTGCAGCCGTATAATGAGTTTACAGGGGAAGGCACAGGCTTCTCCTTCACGCATTATAACGCACACGATATGCTTCACATTATCAGGCGAGCGGTTTTCTTTTATAAGAATGATCGAGACAGTTGGATGAAGATTCAGAACAATATGAAAAAAGGCGACTTTAGCTGGCGAAAATCTGCTCAGCAATATATCACCCTATACACAGAAATGACTTCTAAATAGCAAGAAAGCCTCTTAATTCGAAAGAATTAGGGGCTTTTTTTCGTTATTTAAGAAATTCAGGTATAATAGATGCAGTTCAATAAAGAGAGTTTGGAGTGGTAACCAATGGGCGTGGATTGGATTTCTCATGTATTGACCGTGTTGTTCGTCGTAAATATTCTCTTGGCGCTCACTGTGGTGTTCTTAGAGCGGCGTAATGTGGCTGCTACATGGTCTTGGTTAATGGTGCTGCTATTTATTCCTATTTTAGGCTTTCTTTTGTATGTGATGTTGGGTCAAAACTTGAGCCGCCGAAAGCTGTATAAATGGAATAAACGCATGCTCGAACGCATGCAGACTGTGATTGGAGAACAGCGGCAGCAGTTGATGGAGGGAACGTTTCCCTATAACGATCCAATGGTTATGGATTATCGTTATTTAATTTATTTGAATGTAGCTACGAATGATTCATTCTTGTCACAGGATAACGACGTACATATTTTCACAGATGGGGTAGAGAAGTTTGATGATTTGATTAGCCGAATTGAGGCTGCCGAACACCATATTCATATGCAATATTATATTGTGAAGAATGATACGTTGGGTCAGCGAATTCTGGAAGTGCTCACACGCAAAGCGAAGCAAGGCGTGACCGTTCGTTTTTTATATGATGATATCGGCTCACGTACGTTGAAGGATTCGTTTTTCAAGGACTTTCAACAGGCAGGTGGTCAAAAAGCGGCATTCTTTCCATCACGGATTCCTTTTCTTAATTATCGTGTTAACTATCGAAATCATCGCAAACTCGTGATTATTGACGGGCAGATCGGCTACATTGGCGGATTTAATATTGGCAATGAGTACTTGGGCTTAAATCCGAAATTTGGTTATTGGCGGGATACACATCTTCGATTAACGGGCAGTGTCGTGCGAGCGTTGCAATCACGTTTCGTGCTGGATTGGAATCTCGCATCGGCAGATACATTAGAGGTAGATACAACGTATTTCCCGGAAATTTTGAAGAACGCCGGACAAGGTCAGGTGCCCATGCAAGTTGTCGCAAGTGGTCCGAATGAGACTTGGCCGCATTTTGTGTTTACGTTTCTTAAGCTGATTCATTTGGCCAAAAGCCGAATTTTGTTGCAAACACCTTATTTTATACCTGAAGAAAGTATGTTGAATGCCTTACGAATTGCGGCGCTTTCGGGAATTGATGTAAGGATTATGATACCTGAGAAAGCTGATCATTTATTCGTGCATTGGGCTTCATTGTATTACGTGGGTGAGCTGCTGCGTGCAGGCGTGAAATGTTATTTGTATGATTACGGCTTTCTTCATGCCAAAACAATTATCGTAGACGGCAAAGTAGCCTCAGTCGGTACTGCGAATTTCGATATTCGCAGCTTAAGGCTTAATTTCGAGACGAATGCACTGATGTATCATGAGGAGACAGCAAGGAAGCTGGAAAACACTTTTTGGAAAGACATGGAGGGGTGTATGGAGTTGACGTTGGAGGAATATGAGAAACGGTCGCTGCGTATTCGATTCCTGGAGTCGATTTCAAAGTTAATCTCACCGATTTTATAAGCATACAGAAAGGCCCATGCCATAAGCATGGGCCTTTTTTACATGTGCGCAGCTTCGTTTACCGAAGCTATTAATTCAATACTTTAACCGTTCCGAGTGTATAGCGACCATCGTTTCGTCTTCCATCATTGGCAAATTCCACTTCGGGTTTACCCGTCTGCGGATTAAGTATAGCAGCATTGAGGGTGTAGTTACCTGACGGAAGGTTTGCCGGGATCGGCAACGTGTCAGATACCATGCTAGAGCCAGGAAGCCACTCACGTATATCCAACTTGGTTCGATTGCTTGAAACAATTTCACCTTTAGCATTGGTCAGTGATAGCTCTAATGGCCAACTAAAGTAAAAGGGAGCTACACCTCTATTGATAATGCTAAGTTTAACAAGTAGTGATTTACCAGCACGGATTTCCTTTTCGTGGGACTCCTTGGCGATTACAAACCGATATCCGATTGTCTTGAGAAATCGGTCAATATTCGGTTGAAGTCGACCGCCGAAAGGCTCAAGCGTAGGGGCACTCGGACCAAGCCAGCTTACATGTGTCAGCTTCGCTTGTAATAAGGTTTCCTCAATATGAGCGTCATTAAGATAATTGCCATCTGGCGTAAACTCGCCACCGCTGGGAGCTGATTTCCAAAAATCAGGCATTGCAGGCTGGTCATTCTGAGTTAACCAAGATGTGTAGCCATTCGTAACCCATTTAAGGAAGCCGTCTATCGTTGACTTACGCGAGCCGAAAGCGTCATTAAATAACCCCAGATTATGGTTCAGTGCAATGTCATGCGGTCTGCGCATCATCACTCGTTTGTGATCGAAGTACGTTAAATAATGTTGAACATAGAGATCAGTCACTGCTTCTTGAGGAAATGTGATTGGATTCTTCCCTTCATTCATGGTATGCCACTCACCCCAGTGACCTATGCTGCCTAATTCGATAAAAGCGATGAAAGGATCGTCATTATAACGATTCCCTAACGCTTTGATCAGTCGTTCGTGATTGGCAAGTAGGACTGGGTTCGTATAGTCAGGGCTGAAGCCTTTCCCATAATCAAGATCATACCAATCGCCTTTTTCACCGATTTCTTTAAATAACCAGTCTGGAATATCTTTGTGATTCGTATCTCTCGGATAATCGAGTATGACTCTGAAAATGAGAGAGACACCCTTTGCTTTCCACAAAGCAAATTGGAATTTTTTTTCGATTGCATCGAAGTCATACTTGCCCTTTTCTGGCTCGATGTCAGCCCAAGTCATATTGGCATAGGCTAGTCGAAAGGGTTGCTTCGCTTCGTTGTATTTGGCATCTATGACAAATCCCATAAAAGGATTGTTCAGAACGTGATCTGTTTCTAAGGGATAGTAAGAGATTCGGTTAATAGCTTCTGTTGCGTGAAGCTGTCTATAACCTAATAAGCTTATTATTCCTATAAGAAGAGCCAATGTAATAAGGAAGAGACGTCGTGGCGTATTCATTATAGTTTCCTCCCCGCAGGATTCGTCTTTAAAATCGTAACAGACAAGGGATTGCATTACAATATGGAGTTTGTAAGAATTTGTAGAAAATCACTAACTTAATAGTTCTAAAGAACTATTAAATGCTAAAGTCTTGTAAGATTTTACTATGAAATGGCGAAAAAATGTGCTATAAGTACTATAATGGTAGTTTTAAATCTGTTTCATGGTGTCGAATGGAAAAATAGACAAATCTATCCTGGAGGAAACCGGTATGAAAGTGTTAATTACAGGAGGATATGGATTCATTGGGTCTTTTGTCGCGGAACGCTTTTATAAAGAAGGCTATGAAATATACATCATTGATAATTTATCAACTGGTAATAAGCAGAATATAGATTTTAATCATAAGAGTTATGTATTAGCTGTAGAGGATCGGAAGTGTGAGGAGATCTTTCGCAGCAACCGGTTCGATACTGTCGTTCATCTAGCGGCGCAAGTGAATGTAAAGATCTCAGTTGAAGACCCCATATTAGATTCGAAATCAAATATTCTCGGACTTTCCAATATGTTAACTTTATCCCAAAAATACAACGTAAATAAGTTTATTTTTGCATCCTCGGCTGCTGTTTATGGAAACAATGATGAAATTCCCCTGCCTGAATCCGCTGATTGTGATCCAATTTCTCCTTATGGTATTAATAAATGGCTCGGTGAGACCTATTGCAAGAAATGGAAGGAACTATACGGATTGGATACACTTTGCTTCCGTTTTTCTAACGTTTACGGCCCAAGGCAAGGAAGTGTCGGTGAAGGTGGCGTTATTTCCATATTCATGGAAAGAGTGATGAAGGGCAAAGAACTTGTTGTGTATGGCGATGGCGGCCAAAGCAGAGACTTCATTTTTGTAGAAGATGTGGCAGATGCGATCTATCGCTCGTCTTATTCCACACTAAGTGGTGTCTATAATCTATCTACAAGTACGGAAAATTCAGTGAATGATTTAATTAGTGCGCTTCGAAGCATGCATGGCCCGGTAACCATTGTGAACGCAGAACAACGTCAAAGTGATATTTATCGTTCCAAATTAGACAACAGTCGTATCTCATTTGATTTGGATTGGGTTCACAAATATACCTTTGAGCAAGGGATTGCCAAGACGTATGACTGGTTCCTACAACAGCATTACTTGCAAGAGCAAAAGAGAGTTAAACAATCGAAACCACATCGATTTTCCAAACTAACTCCAATTATACGTACGATGATGCCGTTCGCTGAAAATGTATTTGTTTTTGGAATTACAGCATGGTTTAGTCTACAGCTCAAAGTCAGTTTATCTGATTTTATCGATATTAGAGTTATTTATATTATTTTGCTCGGCATTCTATATGGTAATCGACAATCCATGCTTGCTGTAGGGATGTCAACTGCACTATATATGTATGAGCAACTTAACAATGGTAGAGAATTAATCTCCTTATTCTATGATCCTGACTTTTTCTTTCATCTCGCTGTCTATTTGTTTATTGGGTTAGTTGTTGGATATGCGGTTGAACGGAAAAACACGACACTTGAATCGAAGAAGCAAGAATTCGAAACGCTATCGGAGAAGCATGAATTCTTAACTGAAGTATTTAAGGAGACTCGCCAGGTGAAGGAGGAGCTCCAGCAGCAAATCATGAATAACGGAGACAGTTTTGGAAAGATTTACTCGGTTATCAAAGAGCTGGAAAGTCTGGAGCCAGAGAAAATTTTTACTTCGACGGTTAGTGTTGTAGAATCCCTCATGAAATCACAAGCGGTGACGATCTACACGGTAAATAAATACGGCAGTTACTTGCGTCTATTAGCAAAGTCGAACAGTACGCATTTTGAAGCGGGCAAATCGATAAAGGTGGAAGATTCGCCATATATCCAAACCCTGCTAGAAGAGAAAAAGCTCTTTGTTAACAAAAGCTTGCAGGGAGGCATTCCGTTACTTGCAGCCCCTGTTATTAATCAAGGCAAAGTGGTTGCTGTTATTTCTGTTTATTCAATGAAATTCGAAAACTTTACGTTGTATCACCAAAATCTATATAAAATTATGATTGATCTAATCTCTTCGTCTCTTTCAAGAGCACTTTCGTATGTGGAAGCGACATCTAATCAGAGATATATGGATGGAATGCCAGTTTTGAAACCTGAGGTCTTCGCGGATATACTAGCAAGTAAACAACTTGCCAATGTGAAGCACGGTGTCGAGTATATGTTGCTTACACCTGTCGATACGTTTGATTTTTCAGATGACATGCCGCAGAAGGTTTCCAAATTTTTACGGGAGACGGATTATTTGGGTATGAGTAAAGAAGGTAAGTTAGTCGTGCTACTCTCTAATTCCAGTCAAGAGGAAGCCTCCTTCGTACTAAACCGTTTTGAGCAAAATGGCATTTACATGCGCATGGTCGAAGAGGAGTTTAGCTATGCTTGAGTGGGTGATGCTACTTTACATGGCGCTGTGTACGGTCGTCATCGGATATCGGCATCGACGTGACAAGAGAGAAGCTGTGGTACGGATCGTGCTTGTGGTTGGATTTCCTATTGTTGGATTTATGTTGCCAGCTTTTCGCACGGAGCGTTGGCACCAACGTAGTGACTCTCGCCATGAAAGAGCGAGAAGCGAATTATTCGAAGATATTCTTGTCGAGAAAGCGACACTGACGAATATTGTAAGTAAATTGGAAACCGAAAAGGAAATGAACATTGTTCCCTTAGAGGAAGCGCTACTCGTCAATGATTTATCCACGAGACGCCGAGTTATGATCGATTTGTTGAAGCAAGACTCGTTGGATTACTTGGAAGTTCTGCAGATGGCTGTCAGCAACGAGGACACAGAAACATCGCATTATGCCGTCAGTGCGATCATGGAAGTGAAGCGCAAAATTGTTATTAATTTACAAGAGTTGGCTGTGAAATTCGAGGAGAATAAGCGGGATGCACATGTGCTTCTTGCTTACTCTGAACTATTAAAGTCCTATATGCGCAGTGGATTTCTTGATGAACGGACCAGAATTAAATATAGCTACACCTATTCGAATGTGTTGAAATTGTTGATCGAGGTTGCTCCAGAATCTGCGGAAGCTTATGCCGATAAGATTAAAACAGATCTTGATTTGGAGGAGTTTGCAGAAGCAGAAGAAACCGCGCAAATGTATCTAAAGCAATTTCCACTATACGAGGATGCTTATCTCAGTCTGATTAATGTTTACTATACGATGCGAGCGATCGACAAATTAAAGTTGACATTGATGCAATTAAGACAATCTCCCATCCGTTTATCGAATCAGGCATTAACAGTCGTAAGGTTCTGGTCAGAGGAGAAGGTTGATGAAAAAAGTAGGTCTCAAACGTAATGTTTACATCATTCTAATTGGCATTTTATTATTGGCTGTTGCGGTACAAATTACCAATTCTCAATTTGTTCTGAAGTTCAACCGAAACAGTACGGAAAATGGCATTCTGAAAGGAATGAACGCTTCCGTTGTGCAGGTTCAGACTACTGGCAAGTCATATTGTGTTGTTTATGACAGTACAGACGAATTCAGTAATAAGCTAAAGACGCAAACAGAGTATGTATTGGGTTATTTGAAGAAGCCCCTTCAGGTATTCGATATCAGCACAACAACATTGCAGTTCAATGCATGCCAAGTTGTTATTTCGACGCTTGTTAACATGGCTATGCTAGGGAATCTAGACGAACTAGCGCAGTATGTGAAGCAAGGTGGTTATGTATTTCAAGAAGCGACTCCTATGAAGGGAGATGCATTTTATCGGTTATATCGCAAATTAGGTATTGTGAATGCAGGTGAGGGACGTGAGGTACAAGGCATTCATCTAACCTCCAATGTTCTACTTGGAGAGAACAATTTAGTGATTGACGATCCCTTCATTATTAATTCAGTCATGACAGTTGAGCTCGATCAGAAGAGTAGGGTTTTAGTGAAATCAGCAGGTGGCTTACCTATGCTGTGGGATTATACGTATGGAAAAGGCAAATTCATGGTATTTAACGGGACGATGCTGCAGGAGAAAATAAATCGTGGGCTTCTTGCAGGAGCACTTAGCATGCTGGAACCTATATTCGTTTACCCGATTTTCAATTCCAAGATTATGTATATCGATGACTTTCCAGCTCCAATTGCCACTGAAGTAGATCCGATTATTTATGATGAGTATCAAAAAACGAGGCCTGCCTTTTTTAAAGATATTTGGTGGCCTGATATGCTTGCCGTGGCGAAGAAGAACAATATCAAATATACAGCGGTACTCATTGAATCTTATCAGAATAGGGTAGAGCCTCCATTTGATTCTCCGACAGATAAGGATTCGAAAGGGCTCATCACGTATGGAAGAGAAGTCTTGAAGAGTGGTGGTGAAATCGGCCTGCATGGCTATAATCATCAAGCGTTTACGCAAAGTCAAGAAGTAGCGGATGCGTTTGAGTATACACCATGGGATTCGATAGAGAATATGATCGGTGCTACGAAGGAAGCTGTGGATTTCGCTCAAAAAGCGTTTCCTAGTTATTCGATGGTATCCTATGTTCCTCCATCAAATGTGCTTAGTGTAGAAGGAAGAGAAGCGTTGAAGAAGGGGTGGCCGACACTAGCGGTTATTGCTTCTTTATACCCGGAAGATGGAAGCAATCTTGCCTATGTTCAAGAATATCGCATTGCAGAAGATGGCATCGTAGAGATGCCGAGGGTTACTTCTGGCTATGTTTCAGGTAATTTTGATCGGTGGGTATCTGCGAATACAATCACAACACATGGTATTTTTTCCCATTTCATTCATCCCGATGATGTCTACTCTGAGGATCGTAATCATGGTTTAACTTGGGATAAGATGTATAAAAGCTTCTCGGAGATGCTTGATCGTATTGAACGTACTTATCCTTGGCTTAGGGCGATGACTTCATCGGAGGCTGCGCTAGATATGCAGCGAGAGCAAGCCAGTCAAGTAAACATACGAATAGAAGGAAAGGTGCTTTACGGTAGTATCGCACCTTTTCACAACCGTGCTTTCTTTATTGCTAGAATGGACCATAAAATTGGCAAACTTCATGGCTGTAAAGTTGAAAAAATAGATACGAATACGTATTTAATCACGGCGAATAGTAGTGAATTTGAAATTGAATTGGGTGGATGAAGAATATGCGCATTTGTATCATCGCCGAAGGCTCATATCCTTATGTGACCGGTGGGGTTTCCAGTTGGATTCATTCTTTGATAACCAATATTCCGGAGCATGAATTTGTCATATTCACAATCGGAGCTTTCGAGAAGCAGAGGGGGCAATTTAAATACAAATTGCCGTCTAATGTGGTCGAGGTAAAAGAAATATTTCTTGATGCTTACATGCGTGAATCGGGAGAATGGGGGCATCGGTTTCGATTAACAGCCAGTCAGCAAGTTTCGTTTCAAGCCTTGCTTGGAGGGATTGGCCAAGTGGAATGGGCAGATCTGTTTCATTTGCTGAGAACGAAGCAATTTCGAGTAGCAGCGGATTTTCTAATGAGCAAAGATTACTTTGATTTGTTGGTTGCGTTGTGCAAGGAGAGGTATCCTCAAATTCCATTTACGGAAATGTTTTGGACAGTTCGTTCTATGGTCCTCCCTTTGTTCTTATCCATTCGTCATGAGATACCCAAGGCCGACATCTATCACAGTGTTTCCACAGGTTATGCGGGTGTGATTGGAGCTTTGGCTAAGTACCTATACAATAAACCATTCTTGGTAACGGAGCATGGGATTTATTCACGAGAACGAGAAGAAGAGATAATTAAAGCCGGCTGGGTGAAAGGGTATTTCAAAGATTTATGGATCGAGTATTTCTACCGTTTGTCTGAGTGTGCTTATGGCAGTGCTGACGAGGTTATTACCTTATTTAATCGAAATCGAGAAATCGAAATTGAATTGGGCTGCAACCCAGATAAAATAAAAATTATTCCAAATGGTGTCAATCTTGCAGATTACGAAGAAGTGGTGCAGGAGAAGCGTCCAGATGATGCGATGATTCGCATTGGCGCAATCGTGCGTGTAGTTCCGATTAAAGATATCAAAACAATGATTCAGAGCTTCGCACTTGTGAAGAGGGAAGTGCCGAACACGGAGTTATATATCATGGGACCTTCCGAAGAAGATGAGGAATACCTTATCGAGTGCCAACAACTTGTCGATACATTGCAAGTGGAAGATGTCATTTTTACAGGTGAAGTGCGAATTAAAGAGTATTTAGGTCGCATGGATATGCTAGTGCTCTCTAGTGTAAGTGAAGGCATGCCATTGGCGATTCTAGAAGGAATGGCTAGCGGCAAGCCCTTTGTCGCCACGGATGTGGGAAGTTGTCGCGAGCTGCTCCATGGCAGGGAAGACGATATTGGACCGTGCGGGATAATCGTTCCCGTGATGCATTATGACCAGATGGCCACTGCGCTCATCAAGCTCTGCAAGAATAAAAAGCTGCGAGAAGAGATGGGGAGAAACGGACTGGAGCGGGCTGGGAAACATTATACGAGGAAGCAATTTATTGAAGGGTATCGAAGTTTGTATAATTCGTATCAGGAGGTGACGACATGGCGGGGATAGGATTCGAGCTGAGGCGATTATTCGGAGGTCAGGGGCTATTAAATAGCTTTAGAGCTTATGCCTATTCATCAATGACGACGGTGGGGCCGATGATCTTGTGCATGAGTACGATTGTATTTATGCAGAGATTCATGATAGTCGCAGATTCACCATACTTGGAACGTCAGCTTTTTCTCGCAACAGTTGTGTACTGCTTTATTTTCTCTGTACTCATTACAGGTGGTTTATCCATGATCGTGACAAGGTTTATTTCGGATATGATTTATCTAAAAAAGTATGAGCATCTGCTCTCTTCCTACTATGGAGCAATTACAGTGGCGCTGCCGATAGGCTCGCTTGTTGCTTGGCTTTTTTTACGCAAAGTGACGGCAGGATTCGGATATAAAGCTGCGGCTTATTTGTTCTTCACTGAACTCATTGTTATTTGGGTGCAATCGGTTCATTTATCAGCATTGAAAGATTACAAAAGAATTGTTCGTAATTTTTGTTACGGTATTGTCATTGCGATAGCGGGTTCATGGCTGCTTTTGACTTATACACCGTATAAGAGTGCAGCAGCAGTTCTTACGATGATGGATATTGGGTTTATGATCATTATGCTGTTGACTGCGTACCATTTTGAACAAAAATTCCCGAGGAAATCCAGTAAAGTTTACTTCGATTTTTTTACATATTTCCGGAAATATCCGTCATTATTTTTCATTGGTACATTTTTTTACTCAGGCGTATATGTACATAGCTTCGTCTATTGGTTCAGTCCCTACCAAGAACAAATTGGAGGGCGATTTCTAATTTCTCCGTTCTATGATCTACCAGTCTTTTACGCCTATCTCACGGTTATACCCACGCTAGTTACATTTGTTGTTTCGGTGGAGACGACCTTTTATGATAAATTCCGAGGTTACTACGATAGAATATTGAATGGGGGAACGTTGCAAGAGATTACACGTGCCAAATTGGACATGCAACGAACTTTGATGCAAGAAGTCAGTTTTATGATGGAGGTTCAGCTTCTATTTACTGTCGTGTCACTTGCATTGGGCATTAAGCTGCTGACAATGCTTGGCTTTACCAATTCACAGCTCTACATATTCAATATTCTTGTTCTCGGATATTTTGTGTTCATCATGTCCTTTATTATTATGCTCATCATGCTTTATTTTGACGATCGAAGAGGAGTTCTTGCTGTAAGCAGTTTGTTTGTTGTTTTGAATGGTGTATTCACATACTGGTCGATGAATGCAGAAAATCATGGTTTAGGTATCTTTCTAGCAGCTTTTGTTTCACTGCTTTGCGCATTAACCCGCTTAATTATGTATGTTAGAAATATAGATTACTATACATTTTGTGCACAACCAATTTCGGTTACGGTTCAAAAGAAATTACCCTTTTGGCGTCGTGTTAGAGCCAAATTAACTGTGACTACACTATTGATTACAGCAGTCGTGTTCCTTACTGCTTGTACCGATGAACAGGTGAAGGAATCGAACTCAGAGGGACCATCTACGCTCTCCAATTTAACTCCGATCACTTCCAATGATAAGTTGGTAGAAGATAAGCGGCTATACCAACAAGACAAGGATACATCTGTTGATGCCCTTTACGTGACGATCCTGCCGGAAAAGCGAGGCAAAGAGAATCCACTCTCTTGGTATGCCCTGAACCGGATCAAGGACCGAATGAATGAGGGCGATCTCAAAGTTATTGTACAGGAAGGTGCGGCTGACGGAAGTGGACCTAAATCCGGTATGTTCGGATATGCGAGTACAGAAAGCAACGGGAAAATCAGCTTGCGAGGAAATACTTCACGTTATGCGTCTCAACGTTCTTATAAAATTCGTTTGGAAGACCAAGCTGGTTTATGGCATGATCAGCGGACACTAAATCTAAACAAACACATTTTTGACTCCTCAAGATTACGTAATAAGTTAAGTTTTGACATTTTTGAGACGATCCCTAATATTACTAGCCTCAGAACTCAATTCGTTCATTTGTACGTCAAGGACTTATCAGAGGAGAAAGAGTCGGGGAAAGCTTTCGCGGATTATGGATTGTTTACACACGTTGAGCAGCCCAATGAGAAGTTTCTGAAGAGCCATTGGCTGGATCCGAATGGACAACTATACAAGGCTGTCTTGTTTGAGTTTTTCGAATATCCTGAAGCTCTTAAGTCCAAGACCGACCCTACGTACAATAAAGCGGAATTTGAGAAGCATTTGGAGATAGACGGTTATGAGGATCATGATAAGCTTTTGAAGATGCTCAAAGATGTAAACAATATGTCGATCCCTATTGATGAGGTGTTCGACAAGCATTTTGATCTCGATAATTATTTAACGTTTCTTGCAGCAAACATTTTGATGGATAATTTGGATACGGAAGCTCACAACTTCTATTTGTACTCACCATTGAATTCCAACAAGTGGTACTTCCTACCATGGGATTATGATGGCGGATGGGAGTGGGGGCTTCAAGGTAACGTAATAAATACGAATCCTTCTAGTAACGGAATTAGCACGTATTGGGGAAGTGTTCTTCCCAACCGGTTTTTCCGAAGTGAAAAAAATGTGCAATTGTTGAAGGATAAAATTGACGAGCTCTATGCAATGATTAATAATGATTCAGTTGCCAAACGGTTGCAAGATTACCGGGGGGTAGTCGAACCATTTATTAATAAAGCTCCTGATAATAGCTTCCTGCCCATTCAGTTAAACAAATTAGACGAGGAGTTCAAAAGGATTGCTGGTGTTCCGCTTCGTGCGTTAGAACGATTTAACAAAGATATAGAGAAACCCAAGCCGTTTTTTTTAAATGAATTAAGTCAGCTTAACGGAAAATATCGATTTGAGTGGGAACCATCGTTTGATCTGCAAGGGGATGATTTAACCTATGAGTGGACATTGGCTAGAGACCCTGCGTTTAAGGATATTGTGCAGCAACAGAAAACTTTGAAGAATACTAGTGTAGAATTAAATAGCCTTAAGCCTGGTGAATATTTCTGGAAAGTGACTGTTCAAGATGCGAAAGGGCACCAACAAATCGCGTTTGATTATTATGAGACAGACGATGTGCCCTACTACGGAGTCAAAGCTATTGAGGTGAAGTAAATATGGAGTTTCTAGGAAAAAAACTGCGCCATGAACTGAAATACTATATTCACCCTTATGAATATGTTACCTTGCGACAGCGTCTTGGTGCCATGCTTCAACTAGATGGAAATTCGGATGACAAGGAAGGGTATGGGATTCGCAGCTTATACTTCGACGGTCCTCAGAATCATTCTCTTTATGATAAAGTGAACGGAATCTTCGGTCGGCAGAAATTCCGTATTCGCATTTATAATGGTGAAGACCGGACCATCAAGTTGGAGAGAAAAAGCAAGTACGGGGATTACGTGTGCAAAGAGGCCGTTCGGCTCAGCAGAGATGAATATGATCGACTTTTAACAGGGGATATTTCCTTCTTGTTAGAGCAGAATCATCTATTGTTAAAAGATTTCTATAGGGCGTTGCAAGGTGGTTACCAACCGGCAGTTATTGTGGATTATATGCGAGAAGCCTATGTGTATGAATTAGGGGATGTTCGTATTACTTTCGATAAAATGTTGTCGGCAGGTATTAATTCTCATGATGTATTCGATCCCAATCTGGCCCTGACGGAAGCTCTTGATTCAACGAAAACCATTATGGAGATTAAGTACAATGACTTTCTCCCTGAAGCAATTCGACTCATTGTAAGGCCTGAATCACATAACCGTTCAAGTATTTCAAAGTATGTCATTTGCCGCGAGATTGGCTATCGGCATTTTAGACCATAATCGTTCTAGGAGCAAGGGGAGACAAGATGGGAGATTCGCTTAATTTTCAGGATGTCGTCAAGAAGAGCATCCTTCATTTGGAAGCATTCCGCAATATTTCATACATCGATATACTCATGGGACTTGCTGTCTCATTCGGAATTGGTATGTTCATTTATTATATTTATCGGAAAACATTTCGCGGTGTCGTGTATAGTTATAACTACAATGTCACTTTTGTTCTGATGAGTATGATAACAACACTGATTATCATGACGATCAGCACGAATATCGTCCTTTCTCTCGGCATGGTCGGAGCTCTTAGCATTGTACGTTTCCGAACAGCGGTAAAAGATCCGCTAGATATCGTGTATATGTTCTGGGCAATTTCCGTTGGTATTGCGACTGGGGCAAAGCTTTATCCTGTCTCATTGCTTGGTTCAGTCGCCATTGGGGCAGCTCTTTTGTTTTTGTCTAGGCGTAAAATAAGAGAACAGCCCTACCTATTGATCATTCGTCATACAGACGAAGCTATAGGTGAGCTGCGTATAAGGTTAAGACAAATGAACTATAGTGTGAAATCGAAAACAGTCCGTAAAAATTTCACGGAGTTGACTCTGGAGATGCGTCTACGTGATGATAATACGGCTTTCGTAAATGAGTTTTCTCGAATCGAAGGCGTCCAAGATGTATCCCTTATCAATTATACAGGGGACTATGCACAATGACGGTGGAACATCACTGCTTGCTAATAATTTGAATGGTGCGAGTTACATCCTCCCAAATAACGGATGCTCCCAATGCTTCTCCAACGAAGCGAAGTGGGACGAACGTGCTTTCTTGATAAAGGATCGGCGACGCATCAAGCTGAATGTTCTTACCATTCAATTGCGCGGTCTCGCTATGTAGCGTTAGCTTGACTGTCTGTTTGCCTTTCGTAGCGGTTACTGTCTGTGTCTCGGCATTCCAGTCAACTTGCGATTGTAAGGCTTCAAATATGGAACGAAGCGGAACGAAAGTGAAGCCATCTATAATCTGAGGTTCTTGTGTGAAAAAACGCTCTTTGCCATCAATGATGAGGCGAGGGGCGTTTGTTTTATTGTGGATGCCGATAATACCAATATGAGGCGAAGTGCAGAACGCATCTCCAGCATATGTGACCATACAGGCAAACTGGGGGGCATCCGTTTGCAACTTCAACTTATATCGCAAATTCCCATCTTGGTCCAGTGAATACCAACTACCACTATTATCATGAAAATAAATATGTTCAGCCGCATCAATTTGAAGTGTACTAGGACGAATTTCAGTGGATGCTGGAAGGGTGTAGGCCCAGATCGATTTTTGATCTTTGAAAAGGCTTAGACTGTTTGCAGTTACTTTCAAATTTGGTGGAATCTGCGTAGTAACGGGATCGGGTAGCTTGTGGTTTGGTTTAACGGGTACTCTCTCGCCGTTTGGGAGGATTGATTTCCACTGATTATTAGATTGATAATAAGCGGTACCGTCGTTTGTAACGAAAAGCTTTTGAGGGGCCGCATCATGCAATCGCCAAGGGATATCGAATCGATCCGCACCATATAAGATGGCACTTATAGGCTCCGCATTTGGAGCGATTTGTGAGTGGAACTCCAATAATTCTATTTCTTGATCTTGAATTTCTGAAGAGGAATCAGCTCCTAATAGAATAAGAATAGATAGGAAGGTAAGTAAGGGGATCCAACGCATATGTTCATCCTTTCACTACTGGTAGTAACGTGCTTATATGTAAAGAACACTGTTACTAATCATAACAAGATTTCTAATAGAATTAAATCATTATATAGCGCACACAACAAAAAGCCGCTGGATGCCAGCGGCTTTTTGTTGAAATGAATGTGGGAAATTAGAAAGTCTCACCACTATCAAGATTGAACTGCCATAGAATACCAAACTTGTCTTCTACTTGACCGTACAATTTGCTCCAGTCCGTCGCTTGAAGTTCCATACCGATTTTTCCGCCTTCTTTGAGCTTATGGAAAGCATTTTGGATCTCTTCAGCATTTGAGCTAACGTAAGAAAGACTGATGTTGTTACCTACAACGTATGGCATCCCGGGGAACACGTCGGAGAACATGAGCGGGCTTCCGTTAATATCCAGACGAGTATGCATAACACCATTTTTGGCTTCTTCAGGAAGCGGATAATCTGGGTGAGCTGGCATATCGCCAAATGTAATGATTTTTGGAGTGGGCAGATTAAATACTTCTGCATAGAAAGTCACAACTTCGCGAGTGTTTCCTTGGAAATTTAAATAAGCATTAATTGACATTACCATTCTCCTCTATTGTGAAATTGGGACAATCTCCTATATTCTACCACTGGTAATGTGGAAAATCCACCAGACCTATAAGCTCAATAGCAAGGACTGGAGTTGACTTCTTCCTTCAGTGGATAAAGATTGGAGAATCTGATCTGAGGCTTGGCTCATCGCGGCACGAGCTTTCGCAATCAGGGGAGGTGCTTCATCCGTTAACTGGAGAAAGGTTGCTCGACGGTCGTCAGGATCTGGCGTGCGATAGATAAGGGCCTCTTGTTCAAGTGCATCAACGAACTGGGTGACTGTGCGAGCTTTAATGCCTAGTTTGGTCGCGAGATCTGACATCCGAATACGGCCTTCTTCTTCAATCACAATGAGGACACGTACGCGCGGTCCCGTTAAATAAGCAGGGATTCCTAAGAGAACTAATTGCTCTTCAAATTGAGTATGCAATCGATGGGTCGTACGTATCAATAGTTGTATAATGTCTCCAGCCGTTGGTGTAGATAGAGATAGAGAGGAATCCATGGGCGGTTGTTGTTGACTAGGTGTGTTGCTTTGAGTTGGCTGCATAGTCCTCCTTGACAAATAGAAATATACTGAGTATACTCAGTAATAAATAATTGCTGAGTATACACACTAAATATACCATACATGAGAAGAAAAGAGGAGGGGGATCTTCTAAGATGAATGATCACATGGACAGTAGAGCTGCAAATGTAATGCGCGCTGTGCGTTATCATGCTTTTGGTGAGGCAGAGGTCCTGCAAGTAGAAAGCATTCCTATCCCGCTACCACAAGAAGGCGAAGTGCTTGTTCGTATACATGCCGCTGGAGTTCTCCCTGTGGATTGGAAAATACGCCGGGGATTGTTCCCGATGCCTGTTCAATTTCCACATATTCCGGGAACTGCGTTCGCAGGTGTCGTTGCGGCAATTGGATCAGGGGTGTCCACCTGGCAAATTGGAGATCCTGTATTCGGTCGCAGCACCAAAGGGACTTATGCAGAGTATACGACTGCAGCTGAAGATGCGATTGCCTGTAAACCAGCTTCGATATCCTATGAAGAAGCAGCTACCTTGTCAGGAGGAGCCACAACGGCGTGGCGTGCTATTGTATCAGAAGGCCAAGTTAAGCCGAACGAGCGCGTTCTTATTCATGGAGCCGCGGGAGGCGTTGGCATGTTCGCGGTGCAGTTCGCGAAATGGATCGGTGCAGAAGTCATCGGTACGGCAGGGCCGAAGAATGTGTCCTATGTAGCCTCTTTAGGGGCAGACCAGGTGATTGATTATACGTCTGAACGATTCGAAGAGATCGTAGAAGAGGTTGACTTCGTACTTGATACGGTTAGTGGGGATACACTCGCACGGACTTGGTCTGTTATGAAGCAGGGAGGCAGATTGGCTGCGATCGCGGGCCTACCGCCACTGGAGAAAGCGAAGCAGCACGGTATGACGTTGATTCGTCCGGGCATCGCTACGAATGAAGATTTGGAAGCTATTGCTGCGCTAATCGAAGAGGGCAAGCTAACGGTACACATTGAGCAAAGCTATGCGTTGGAAGATGTGCGTCAAGCACATGTGAAGAGCCAGTCAGGGCACGGACGAGGTCGAATTGTGCTGCGGTTGACCGAATAATTAATTTGGCCAGGAAGCGTCATACTGTTATTTGATTTCTGCCTAACGCTTAAGAGTTATATGAGATTGCTATGCTTGGACTCACAATAATTGAGTCAATGTAGCAAGCGATGTATTTGTTAGCATGGAATAAAAGCGACTCCGACATACCATCCTATGTGTAGCGGTTTAAATATTTGTGCCAGCATTTGACACATAGGGGGAACTTACTTGAAATTAACTTCGGAGCAGATGATAACTCTGCATGGCTTTAATAATTTAACCAAATCACTTAGTTTTAATATGTATGATATCTGCTTTACCAAAACAAGAGAAGAACGCGAAGCTTACATAGCTTATATTGACAAGCAATATAATGCGGATCGTTTGACAGCTTTGTTGAACACAGTTGCCGACATTATTGGTGCACACGTCTTGAATGTCGCGAAGCAGGATTACGTTCCACAAGGAGCTAGCGTTACTATGCTGGTGTCTGAGGGCCCTATCGAACAGGAACCGAGTGAATCGTTCGAAGAGTCGCCAGGACCGTTGCCAGACGCGGTGGTTATGCATCTCAATACGAGCCACATCACAGTCCATACGTATCCCGAGTATCACCCTGATGAAGGGATTAGCACCTTCAGGGCAGATATCGATGTCTCCACGTGTGGAGAAATATCGCCGCTAAAAGCGTTGAACTTTCTGATACGTTCATTTGATAACGATATCCTGACAATGGATTATAGAGTCAGAGGGTTCACACGTGATATCAGTGGGCATAAGCTATTCATTGATCACGAGATCAGCTCTATACAAAATTATATCCCTGAGGAAATTCAAGATTTATATCAAATGATTGATGTGAACGTGTACCAGGAAAATATTTTCCACACGAAATGCAAACTTCGCGAATTTGATCTGAACAATTACTTGTTTGGCTACACGAAAGATACGCTAAACAAAGAAGAGCAGTTGGAAATCGAGAAAAGCGTCAAGTGGGAGATGGATGAGATCTTCTATGGGAAAAATATGATTTTTACTTGATGTGAATATTATAATGCAAAGAGCTTGTCGCGAATGGATGCGACAGGCTCTTTGTGCGTAGAATCAGGGTAAGTTTCCCGAATCCTGTCCCTCGAGTCCCGGATCCTAAGTCCCCTGAGCCGTCCCAATCTCCCAACCTGAGCACCAACCTTTCCCCAGTTACTCCATAAGATAAGGTGCAATCGTATTACGGAACACTTGAAGGGGGATTTTACTCTTTTTGCGTTGATCATTGGTCAATACAACAACACTTTCAATAGAAGGTAGGATATAAATGCATTGGCCACCGAACCCATACGCGTTAAAGTAATTTAACGGACGTCTAGATGATTCAAAATCGATGTTATCTGGGTAAGTATCAGTCCACCAATGCCAACCATAGCTGCCGCGGCGAGGCGCCTCTACATGTATCGCAGGTTTCGTGGAAAGAGTGACAAGTTCCTGGGAAATAAGCTGTGTATTGCCCCATTTGCCTCGTTGAAGATAAAGCTGACCGAACTTGAGCATATCCATAGGGCGAAGTGACAATCCGAAGCCCCCTGTATGTATACCTTGAGGGTCTTGTTCCCATGCATATGTTTCTATACCAAGTGGCTCGAATAGATGTATCTCAGCAAAGCGAGCAACGGACATCCCTGTTGCTTGGACCAGTATCGCAGATAATAATTGCGAGCCCCCCGAATTATAAGTCATCCGTGTACCTGGCATATCGGATAAGGGTTGATCCAATACGAAATCTACCCAGTTCGGTGTTCTTGTCATGTGTGGAAATGAATTCTGTCCGCCAAATTCTGTCCAATTAAAGCCTGCTGTCATCGTTAATAAATGCAGCAGACTTATTTCACACTTCTGTGATTCTTTATCATTCGCTAGCTGTGGGAAAAAAACGGACGCAGGTGTTTCAGGGGCTGGTAACAGGCCCTGATCCATGGCGATGCAGTAGATCGCAGAGAGGACGCTTTTGGTACAGGAATTGATTTTTGCAACAGTGTCCGCCAAATAAGGATCTCGGTAATGCTCATAAATCATTAGACCGCCTTGACTGATGAGGCAGCTAACAAGATTAGCTGGTTCTAGTTTTTCTGCTAAATTTGAAAAATTCATGATAACCTTCTTTGATTTTCGACATTTTTCTTCATTCAGGGGGGATTTACCTTTTGAACGATTAGTTCCATGTGATAAACTACAACTAACTGAGTCCAACGAGAGCTAAATACACCTTAGATAAAGATTCCACCTCAGATGTAGTGTGTAGTCTTTTTATCATACCATTCGACGTTTTTTCTGGAAATGATGTGTTAGGAGCTGCTAGAATACATGAGAATTTTCAGGAATTTACTACTGATTAGCCTCGGGTTGATTGGTACCTATGTGATTTATTATCTGATTCATTTTATGCAAGGAGACACGTTAAGTTTGCAGCGGCAACCGAGCAGCCAGTATGGTCAGACCATGCAAGTAACGGAAAATCGTCACCAGTTAATTGGATTTATTAACGATAAGCTCACGAGCAGACATGGCGTATCGACGAATCTACAGGATACAGATCAGAAGAGTGCAGCAGCGTCAGGCCATGAAGTTTTGAGTGAATCCGCGGGACTCTTGATGCGGTACTATGCGCTAACCGGACAGAAAGATAAGTTTGATGAGCAGTGGCAGCAAGCTAAGCTAGTATTTGATACCCCTTATGGCTTCAGCTATCGTTACAGTCCTAAACAGAATAAACAATATCCAATGAATGCGATTGTAGATGATTTGCGTATCATTCGGGCACTTGATGAAGCTTCTCATGCTTTTGAATCAAAGAGCTATAGGATGGAAGCCGAAGGATACGGAAAGCGAGTTTATCAATATAATGTTGTGAATGGGCAAATGCGAGACTTCTATGATCCAACTTACCAACTGACAAATTCATTCCTAACCTTGTGCTACATAGATGCTGCATCTTTGGAGCTTATACCGGTTTCTCGAAAAAAGAAGGCGACCCTTGAAGCTAGCATGCTCCAAATTGCCCAAGAAGGATACTTGTCAGATTCGTTTCCATTTTACCAAACTCGCTATGATTTCAACAGCAAGAATTACCAATCGGAAGGCATTAACACTGTAGAATCCTTGCTGACTATTCTAAACCTAGCAGAAGTTAAACTAGCACAGCCAGCCAGCATTCAATATATCAAAGCTCAGGTGAAATCAGGAACGTTATACGGTCAATATGATCGGAATGGGAAACCATTGAATGAAGTAAGATCAACAGCTATTTATGCCATATCGGCCATGATTGGATCGGTCATCAAGGATCAAGAGTTGTATGCAGATAGTATTCTCCAAATGAATGAATTTCAAAATCATGATCCGCAGAGCCAGCTGAATGGCGGCTTCGGAGATGTCAATGCCGTGCAGGCTTATTCCTTCGACAATTTGATGGCACTGTTAGCCTACTCGTATTGATCAGAAAGGAGTGCGATCCTATGTGGAACCATCGGTATCTCCCAATGTTGTTGGGCAAAATGTCCCCAGCCGCTTTCGCTGCCATCATGGTTTTCCTGATTACAGTGATCGCATTATTTACGCCTCCCTATATTGGGATGGCCGACAATGGAGATTATTTTCGAATTCTGTACAGTAACGGATTGTATTTCAATGATCCGAATTATACGAACCATTACCTCGGCTACTTCGTCAAAAATTATGGTGTGTATCAGTTTTATAATGAGAATGGTGCTACCTTATTTTCTTCACAATCTATGTTTATTAAAGCATCCCTTCTTATCAACCTACTCTTTCATGACTCTCAATTGTACGATATTCGTTTTCAAGCAGGGATGTACCTCGTTTTATATGTAGCTGCCATCTACTTATTAGTAGAGGCGCTTACTTGGAAAATGTCCAAGAAAAGAGGCTATCTCATTGCGCTTCTCAGCATTTTTATTTTAGGAGATACGGGATATACGGCCTATTTTAATTCCTTTTATAGTGAGAGTATTGTGCTCATTATGACGATTTTCATGGTTGCCGCGGGCATATTGCTTTATCGGAAACGATATAACGATTATTGGATGTTAGCGTTATTTGTTGTTAGTGCTATCTTTTTAACCATGAGTAAGCAGCAAAATGCTCCTGTAGGAATGATTATTGCAATTTTTGGCGTTTTCTTCATCTATATTCGTAAGACGAAGTCGTATCGCATCATTACGGCAAGTTTACTTATTGCAGTTCTTGGAGTAGGTGTTGGCAGCTATGTACTTATTCCTCAAGGATTTGTGAATATCAATAAATACCATGCGATGACGCGCGGTGTGATCATGGGCTCAGTAGATCCTGAGAAGACACTTGAAAGCTTTGACATTGACAAACAATTTGCAGTTCTTGGTGAGACCCTATACTACGACCCCTACTCTGCAACAGCTGTGGATTCCGAGCTCATGCAGGAAAAGTTCTACAATAAATATAGTGTGGCGTCGATTCTCGGTTACTACTTCTTACATCCGGAACAAGCCGGTAAAATGCTCAATTTGGCTGCACAAGATGGATTTAGTATTAGGCCGCATGCGCTTGGGAATTATGAGGCATCGACGGGTAAAGCATTTGGTTCTCAAACAATCTTTTTCTCAAGCTACAGTTTGTTGAAGGATTGGCTAGCTCCAAAAACATTTGGATTTGTGGTCCTCTGGGCGCTCATTATCATGGGGCTATATATGCCGTCCTTTGTAAAAGCCATTAGACTTCGACAGCCTAGGAATGTGCTCAGGTTACCTTTAATTCTTATGATGATTGTGATCGGTCTATCTGGGATTTTCGTTTCCATTGTCGGGGCTGGGGATGCAGACCTTGCCAAGCATGAATTTTTATTCACTTTAGTTTTCGATCTTGTTTCACTACTTACAATTTGTGATTTAATTGCCAAACGATTATGGATTCAAGAAGTTGAAGATATCACGGACAATAAGGCTATGCAAGGAGGTGTTCACCATGCATAAGCAGCGATGGCAACGAACCATTTTCTTCCTATTATGTTGTCTGTTACTGATGGTTTGCTATCCGGTAACTACTTCTGCTAATCAACCCGAGAAGACTTCTGTTCTCCTCGTTTATGATAGCTTAGCTAAAGGAACCGCTAAAGAGGGGAATGTCGAGGCTGTACAACGTTTACTGGCTTCTTTCAGCGTTCAAGTGACGGTGACATCTTATGACAGTTACGAAAAAGGAACGCTCCTCAAGTTCAGTAAAGTCATTTCAATGCGCAATTTAGCTGATATGAGTCCAACAATCGATTTTTTTAATCAGGATATGAATGAGTACGTAGGGGAATATATGCATATAGGGTATGGACTCCCTGCTACGATTCGACAGGATATGGATTTGGAAATTGACATGTTAGATCAAGACAGCCTACACCTTGCAATTGGACAATTCTCCCAAAGCTCAATTACGGCCAGTAATATTGTCTATATTACAAAATTTACGGGAACTTCCTTTGGTGAGATAACCTCAGAGAGGAAGAAGATAACTTCACCATATGGTGTTCTTCATGGTAAATATACCTATATTCCCTACATGGTAAGTGGGAATTTAAGCGAGCAAGCAGCGGCCTATGTCCTTAAGGACTGGTTGGCTATTAAGACGATAAGCCATAATTATGTATTGTTGAATGAGATTTATCCCTTTTCAGATCTCAACATGCTCAGTGAGCTGGCAGATCGCTTATATGAAGGCGGGATTCCTTTTATCGTCAGTGTACAGCCTGTACTTACTAATTTAGATTTCCCCGCAACACAGCGATATTTGGAAGCCATCAAACATATACAATCGCGAAACGGAAGTATTGTTGTGAATGCCCCCGTCGTAAATTCAACAATTAGTCAGGACATTACGATATTAAAATCACAAATGAGCTCCTTTCTGAATGCTCTGTCTGCGTATGGAATCGTTCCCTTGGGAATTGGAACTGAGTTGTATTGGACATATGACCAACATTACATTGGAAATGGCTTATCTTTTTTTCAATCAGGCATTATTTTTCCGAATCAGCGATTGATGTATCGAGCACAAACTTCCACATCAAGTGCGTTTACTTCGGCCATGTATACCATACAAGCAAAGGAAATTAGCAAGTATGCCGTGTCTTCTAAAATGATGGATCCCTTGCCGATGAACACTGCATTTGTTTATCCTTTTCCTGTAGATCGCAAAGGATTAGAAGCGACTATCGACACTATATTTTCAAGCTGGACAACCTTCGCGGATTACAAGAGACAAGAGCATCGTGTAAGAACGGACACCAATGAAATGAGCTCGCAGAGCGGCCACCTGCAAATCAACGGTCAAGCTATCGCATTAAACAATAAAGTCGCTGAAATCGATTCTGATCATGCGTATGTGCAAGAAGTGAAGAAGAGCTTTACAACCTTATTCTCGGTGCAAAATAACATTTTCATTGTTCTTATTTTGACCACACTACTTATCTTTATGGTATTCCTCATTATTGGGTATCGCATGTATAAACGAAAATTCATGCAACAGGAGAGGCCATAATGACAATTGCAGATATTTTGATGCTAATTTCAGTCTTTTGCATATGGTCACTCCTCTTGGTTAATGTGGTGCTGATTGTTGCTGGGTACTTGTACTATATGCAAATTGAGAACAAACCTGTTGCCCCGCTTGAAGGTGTACCGCCTTTTGTCACGATCATGGTGCCTGCACATAATGAGGGCAAAGTGATAACGAAGACCGTCGAGTCCTTACTTGCACTCTCATACCCCCATGATCGTTATGAAATAATCGTCATCAACGACAACTCCTCTGATAATAGCAGTGTTTTATTAGCGAACCTACAGTCGAAGTATCCAGAACGCAACCTGATCATTTTGAACACCGATAATGTGATAGGTGGGAAAGGAAAGTCCAATGCATTGAATTTGGGCTTTAAACAGAGCAAAGGTGAACTTATTGCTATTTATGATGCGGACAATACGCCTGAGAAAACGGCATTGACGTATCTAGTGTCCGAAATTACACATGATGCAACCTTAGGTGCTGTCATCGGGAAATTTCGAACACGCAATCGGGATGCTAGCCTCCTGACTCGCTTTATCAATGTCGAAACCTTATCGTTTCAATGGATGGCGCAAGCAGGCAGATGGAAACTATTTAAGTTGTGTACAATTCCAGGAACGAACTTCATTGTTCGACGCTCGATTATTGAGCATATGGGAGGATGGGATGTAAAGGCAATTGCAGAGGATACGGAAATTAGTTTTCGTATATATTTAATGGGATATAAGATTAAGTTTCAGCCGAAGTCGGTCACATGGGAGCAAGAACCACAAACAGTCAAGGTTTGGTTCAAGCAGCGAACGAGATGGGCGAAGGGGAATATTTATGTCATCGTCAAAAATTTACCGTTATTGTTCAAACGCTCAGCGCGTAATATCCATTTTGACATCTTGTATTACTTATCCATTTACGTCTTGTTGCTTTCCTCACTAGTGATGTCGGATCTACTTCTTATTCTTCATGCATTAGGTTATGTACGAACAACCATTGCAAGTTTTAGCTCCTTCTTATGGGGGCTGGCCATTATTTTATTCATTGTAGGTACATATATAACACTCGTTACAGAAAAAGGGGAAATGAAGTTATCTAATGTTTGGATTATTATGCTCATGTATGTTTCTTACTGCCAGATGTGGATGGTAGTAGCGGCATATGGGATGTATACCTATTTGAAGGATTTGGTTTTCAAGCGAGAAGCCAAATGGTATAAAACCGAAAGGTATTAGACAGGGGGCATGTTATGAAGAAACGACGGCTGTTGATCGCGACCGCTTATCTTTTATCCCTGCTTACTTCAGTAAGTTCCACGGCATGGGCTGAAGAGCTGTCGTCATCTGAGAATAAACAATACCAAACTAATTTTGCAGATACGTCGTTGCTTGGTGGTGTAACCTATACGCAGCAGTATTTTCAAGTTGAGAACTATTGGAACGTCACAAGCGTTGAAGTTCATCTCGACTATGAGATTTCGGGCCTGATGCAGAATGACCGATCGAGTGTAACGTTATCGATAAATGGAAAGCCATTTCATTCTTTTCGTCCAGTTATTCAAGAAACGAAACAACAACAGCTGACAGTCCTTGTACCCGTTTCGTATATCGTGAAAGGTGTTAATACGCTAACTGTTCAAGGAAATTTCGAAACAACCTCACAGCTTGCAGTAAATGCTTGTTTGCCGACGGATACGCGAGATAATTGGTTGCAAATTGCTAAAACTTCACGTATTTCTGTGAACTACGCCAACACGCCAATTCAAAAAAATATCCGGGATTTTAATGAACATTTTATTGGCTTGGATACCATTAATGATGGACAGAATGCTATTGTAATTACAGAAGGTGAAAGCAACTTGGCCGTGCTTGAAGCGGCAACTTACGCGCTATCTGGATTTGCTAAGGTGAATCCTGTTTCGGAAAAGGGGATCCCGATCGTTACATACAGTGCAGATAATTTGAAATCGAAGCAGGCCATTATTCTTATCTCCGTCTATAACGATCTACCTGAAGAAGTAAAGTCAACGATCCCATCTGATGATTTGGATAATAGGGCAATCATCAAACTAGTCACGTTTGCAGGAAAACCGACCTTGGTAGTCACTTCCATTGACACAGCCTTACTGGTGAAAGCGGCACGATTAATCGGAAATCAGTCATTGTTGACACAACTGGACACCGATACGAAAGTAGTCGATCTAACCACAGAGGTAGAAACGCCAGCCGCGAGTGTTAGCCGAAATATGACTTTAACGGAGACGGGCGATAAGCTTGTCGGTGACCGTCATCGTGAGAGAGCTTATTTCATTTCACTGCCAGGAAACCGTTCGATCGCAGATGCGAGCAAGCTGAGCATTAAGTATCGTTACGCAAAAAATCTAGATTTCGATCGATCCATGGTTACGATCTTAATCAATGATACTCCGATTGGCAGCAAGAAATTATCTACCGAGCTCGCAGACAATGATCATATTGATATTGCTATCCCGAAAACACTAAATATTAGTGGAAATTTCACTGTAAAAGTGGCTTTCGATTTGGAACTCAAAAATGCAGGCTGTATGGAGAATCAGGATCAAATGCCTTGGGCGTTTGTAGAAAAAGATTCAATGTTACAGCTAAATACCAAAGATAAAGCGGATATGCTTTTTAACAACTATCCTTATCCATTTCTGAGAGATGGCAGCTACAATCAATTGGCAGTCGTACTACCCAAAGAGCATGATACATACATCTATCAAACGATTACGAACATATTTAATTTATTAGGGCGTTACGCGCAAACCAATGCGGGGGAAGTCCTTTTTTATCAAGATAATGTCGCGGCCTCACAGCTTAAAAACCGCGAGGTCATCGCCATTGGCAGCTATCAGAATAACCAAGTGATCCGTACAAATAACGACAAGTTATATTTTCAATATAATAAAAACGGCACAGGCTTCGTCTCCAATGAAAAAATGAGTATCGAAGCTAATTACGGGACTCGCATAGGCTCGCTGCAATTGATAGATTCGCCTTATGGGAGCGGCTTTGGGCTGCTTGCCGTGACAGGGAGCAGTTCGGAGTACGTTTATCTGGCTTCTAAACTTATCGGCTCGGAAGGTACGTTGTGGAAAGTGTTCGGTGATGGAGCCATAACGGACATCGACGGGCAAATTAATGCTTTTCGTTTTAAAAAAATAACGACGGCTGAGCCATCAACTGTATTGACGGATGTCATGAATCGTAAAGATGTTCTGGGCTTCATGATTGCCGTTGTACTTGTTGCTTCCATGGTCATTCTCTCGTTTATCCTGCTAATTCGTAAATACCGGAAGAAGCGGAGGGATCGTCGGTGAGGCGTTTACAAAGCAATATGGTTTCCGATGGCGCTTTTATTTTGCTGATTATTGTTTGTTTCGTTTGCATTGTATTTACCGCGGGTAATCCGAATCTCTATATTCAGAATATCATTTTCTTGAACATTGCATTTTTAATCGCGATCGTGACTTACTTTACAAACGTTACAACAGGATTGATTTTGAATATCCTTTTCATCTTCGGTTATGGTACATTCACGTTGTATCAAACGGTCATTGTCGGTGGAGTCGTTGGACCACAGAACTATTTCTGGCTCATCATGACACCACTATTTACGATCTCAACGTGGCTGCTTACTTATGGGAATCAACAGCTTCAGCTGGAAAATGAACAATTGCAGAAAGCCAATAAATCTCTCGCAACTGTAGATGCCAAAACTAGTTTAAAGAATACCTTTTCGTTTCAATCCGATGCGACCACCTTCATGGCGCTGTCCGTTCGTTATCACATCCCGTTAACCATGCTAGTTTTCAGCGTTAAATACTGGGATGAAATTCGCCGTATTGTTGGTGAAGAGCAGTTGATAGAGGCTGTACTTGACCTTTCCCAAGTGAGTCAGACCAGCATCCGTACGAATGATTCACTCTATTTGCTCAATAAGGAAAATCCAATGTGGGGGATGTTGTTATTTACAGATCGAGCTGGCGCATCTATCGTGATTGATCGATTGAGAAGTAGCGTGGAAGAGCGAAACAGAGATGAGTACAGGGAGAAGTTTCGGGTCGAGCTAGTCTTGAAGATGGGGGCGATCGAGTATGATGCTAAGCTAGTTCCTAACCCGTTGGAGTTTATTACGCTGGCCAAGAAACAGTTGGAATTTGATGTTTAGATATAAAGTGCAGATCTCAGTCATTGAGGGTCTGTACTTTTTTTTGCAATGATTAACAAGTGAAATGGAAGCAAATACTACTTGTGAACAATTAGCATAATTGGAAGGGAGGCTATGATTTGTCTATCGTGACCAGCCTTCAGCATCATTTTGAACAAGACAAGGATTATGTCTCTCGCCAAATCTTGTTTGGGTCTGATTCGATATCCATTCTAGGATTAAGAACACTTATTAATTTTCCTCAATCCATTTCCATGGTGCGTGATCAGCTACACACGAATGATGGTGTTGAACACTCAGCACAAGTTATGCTTCGAGGACTAGGTCATGATATTTCCAATATGAAACTGGAGGAAGTCATTTCCGAATTATTAGATGGGATGTTAATCGCCGTCCATGAGCCTTCCTGTACCTGTGTTTGCATCTTCCCGATTGCTCAGACCTTAACTAGGCAGGTATCAGTACCATTAACAGAAAATGTGGTTCGCGGAACAAGCAGTGCGTTTAATGAGGATATTGAGATTAATATAGGTTTGCTTCGAAAACATATGAATACAAGCGAATTGCAAGTGCAGACGTATTCATTCGGTGATGTATCGAAAAATCAATTGGTTCTAACCTATTTAAATACGCATATTCAGCCTACGCTTCTAGCTTCGATTACCCAAGCACTAGCAGCGAATGTACACAGGGATTTAAGCACGGTGCAAGAATTATCGGAAATATTTGGGTTTTCAAACTTTACTCTTGTTACTCGTTACAACACGACAGAGCTGCCGCAGAGTGCAGCACGTGCCATGAAAAATGGTAAAGCGGTAATTTTCATCGAACGATTTCCATTCGCTTTGATATTACCCAGTCTTATTTCAGATCTGTTTGTGATCGAAGATGATGCCAATCATCCGCAAGTGTTCGCCGCGGCGCTGAGATTCATTCGCATCGTGGGTGCTCTGATAACCCTGATAATCCCAGGCTTATATGTGGCCTTAGTTTCCGTGAACCCAGATGTGCTGCGGTTCGAGCTTGCACATTCAATTGCGAAAAGCCGCGTAGATGTTCCCTATCCAGCGATCGTAGAGACATTATTGTTATTGTTTGTTTTAGAATTGATTTTGGAAGCCATCGTTCGTCTGCCTCCTAGTATTGGACCTACAGTTTCTATGGTAGGCGGGATTGTACTAGGGCAAGCAGTGGTAGAGGCGAAATTAGTAAGCAGTCTGCTTATCATTGTACTAGCGGCCACAACCATTTCCAGTGCGACAGTCGTCGGATATCAGAATGCGCTATCCATTCGCTTATTTAAATACGTACTTTTAGTCCTATCTGCCATCTTTGGTGTGCTTGGTTTGTTATTCGGGATTGTTATTATCTGCTCCTATTTGGCAGGTGTCAAATCTCTTGACGTTCCTTATTTGCAATTGAACCATCCAGAAGGTGAATGAGATGCTTAAGAATTTTCAAGTTGCAGTCGTATATATCCTCACCCATCTGGGGTTGATCTTCTTCGTTTATCCAACGGACATCATAGCTAGTACACGGGAAGCACACTGGGCACCTGTCTTGGTAGGGTTCACGATCCATATTACTGTCATTTTTATTTATCTGAAGGGACTTGGCTATTATCGCAATCAAAATATTGTTCAAATTTTGATCAACAAGAATAAATTCCTTGCATGGCTGACATTATTCCCAGCTTTTCTATACTTGTCACTCGTTATCGTAATTACAATAAGAGCGTATGCTGAAATCATTTCGATTGTCATTCTTGCCGATACACCGATTTGGATGTTAATGTGTTTATTGCTTGGGATTCCTGTATTTATGATCATGCACGGAGGTATTAAAGCTCTATTGAGAACGGGGATTTTATTAGGTATCTTATTTCTACCTCCCATGCTTTTCGTCATGGTTTCCTCTTTTCAAAACATCGATTTTTACTATGCACTTCCACTGATCCCTAAGGATCCGACGAATCTATTCTCATTTCTAACCCACTTTTCCTATTATAAAAGTCTGTTTGCATTCGCAGGTGGCTTTTTATTTTTGGGTTTTATTCCTTCCTCTTTGACTTTTAAGCCCAAAACCATTTATATCAGCTTCATTGTGATCTTCCTATTTTTTCTTCTATCCGTCTATATTCCGATTCTGACATTAGGTGAAGAATCCGCACGACAGCTTGCGTTCCCCTTCATTTTTACAATTGATACGATAGAAATAAACTGGCTCATGTTTGACCGAATTACAATATTTTTTTTATTGAGTCTAATTGCGTTTGTCATGCTTTTCATCGCACTTACCCTATGGCAAATTGCCTGCTTAATAAGGTGTAGTGTACAAAAAATACCGAACCTGTATCTCTTGTCAGCTATTGCAATTGTCGTGTTTATCATTTGTTTATTTATACCGGAGTGGGAGGACGTTGAAAGGCTCTTGCAATGGAATTCGTTTCTTCGGTTATATGTTTGCCTTGTTATTCCTTCCATTATATTCATTGTAGGGTATCGACATCACAGACAAGTCAGAGAAAGTTGACGTGAATCATATGTTGAAATGGATCGTTCCAACACTATTGCTGTTCATTCTTAGCGGATGTTGGGACAACAAAGATATTAATCATCGTTCCTTACCGATTGCTATGGGTGTTTCTTTCAATCAAGGCAGCTATTCCGTTTTTCTTGATATTCCAAAAGTAAGTAACCGAGATACCATCCAAGTTGTATCGGAAAGTGGGGACAACATTAATGAAATCATAGACCACATAAGCATGAATATGGAAAGCGAAATCGACCTTCTCCATTTAAAAATCATTATTGTCGACAAAGAGTTTGCCAAACACGGTCTAAATGATGGCGTTGCCAGCCTGATTCGTTCTAGGCATGTTTCTCCGAAAACATTATTCGTGATCTGTGATGAATCACCCGAACGTTTCTTTCATAAAATGGATCAAAATTCTAGTGATGGGACTATGATTTATGATTTTTTTCAAAGAAATAGTGGGTTAAGTCCAGAGATTGCCTATACGCAAACGTGGAAAATTTTTCGGAGCATTCATTGCTTCACAAACGATGTTGTGATCCCCATTATCAAATCAGGAAAAACTACAGCGATTGAAAGCACAGGTTCGGCCATTATGAAGAATGGCAAAATGGTGGGGCGACTTACGAGTGAAGAAACCTTACTTATTAATGTGTTTAATGGGAAGCAGACGCAAGGTAAGATCGAAGTGACAGGCAAGGCAACGGTTCAAATTGTAAGTAATCATCTGACCTATAAAAGCTCGTTCGTAAATGACCAACCTCTGTTGAAAAGTAATCTGAAATTAAAGGTAATCTTATTGGATACACAAGGAAGTACAACATCAGCATCTATAAAAGATGAACTGAGTAAGCTGGTGATGGAACGATTTGAAACATTATTTGAGAAAATTAAACTCGGTGGAGCAGATGTTCTTGGGGTAGGCCAATACTTCCGAGATGAATTGATGCGGTCCCAACTGGAAGAATGGCGCATACAGTATTTCACAAAGTTGAAGATTGATTTGGAGGTTTCAACATCGATTCGCAATACGGGGAATTTGAAAGGTACTTAAACATCAATAGATTATCCAAAGAGACGTCGCCGTAATTGTAGCCGCATGCGTACAACACGATCGACATCTCGATGGAAATCGTTATTTAATTGTCTAGGAGCTGTACAAAGCGCCCTCACACGGACTGCTGCTGAAGCAGGTAGTGATAGATGCCCTTCTGCTGGATAAGCTGCTCATGGGTGCCGCTTTCTAACACAGCACCTTGATCCAGTACGACAATGAGATCTGCATGACGGATCGTACTCAGCCGATGTGCAATGATGAGCGTCGTCCGGCCTTTCAGCATCTGATTCATATTTTGCTGGATAATTCGTTCAGATTCCGTATCGAGAGCGCTTGTCGCTTCATCAAATATGAGAATCCGTGGATTGTTGACGAGTGCTCGTGCAATGACAATTCGCTGACGCTGACCCCCAGACAATCGGATACCACCTTCGCCAATGATCGTATCATAGCCTAGGGGCAAACTATTGATGAATTCGTGGGCACCAGCAAGCCGAGCTGCATGCTCTATTTCCTCTTGGGTCATGTTATCGCCACTCATGGCGATATTTTCTCTCACCGAGCCGCGAAAAACCATCGTTTCCTGCTGGACGACGCCCACCTGCCGACGAATGGAAGCGGCATGCACCTCACGTAGCGGATAACCGTCCACATAGATAACACCGCCAGACGGCTCCAGTAACTTCAGCAACAAATTGGCTATCGTCGATTTACCAGAGCCACTCCGTCCGACGAGCGCTACGGTTTGACCAGGTTTAAGCTCCAGATCGAGGTTTTGCAGGATCATATTCCCCCCGCGATAGTACTGAAACGTTACTTTATCAAAACGGATGTGCCCTTGAATAGTTGGAAGCATTCGCATAGCGTCTGGATCTGGATGCTCAGGGGTCGATTCATATACATCGTTCAGCCGCTCCATGGAAATACGCGCCTCCGATAGCTCTCCGCCACGTTGCGAGATCATTTCCACAGCGAACATAAAGGATGTGAACAGAACTGTAAAAGCAACGAGAGAACCTACACTGAGTTGTCCCTCCATGACGAATTTGGAGCCGAAATAGAGTACTGCCACGTTGCTCAAGGAACGTAAGCCCGATGAGGCAGCTTTGGCGACTGCTTCAAGCCGGTTGCCTTCCAACCGCAGCGCAAGCAATCGGCTCAGCTTGTTCATTAACTTGCTGCGGATTGTACGCTCCATGGATAGCCCCTTGACGGTTGCGATCGCATGCACGGCCTCAACAATTTGCGTCTGGGATTCGCCTTCGGCATTGAGCTGCTTGCGAAGATTTCTGCGTATTTTGGGCAGCAGGTAAGCATAGAGGCCGATATATAGAGGCAAGAGCGCGAACGAGAAGAGCGCTAAAGCTAGATGATAATAGGCCATCAATCCGCCATATACGAGCAGAGTCATCAAATCAAGCAGCAATTCGATAGCGTGGTCGGTCATTAAGCGGCGGATTTTTTCGTTTTCATAAACCCTTGTCAAGATATCTCCTGACGTTCGTTTCGTAAAATAGGAATAGGGAAGATGAAATAGCCGCCTATAAAAGCTTTCTAACATTGGGCGATCGATGGCATAGGCAAGCCGTCCGATCAGTATCTGGCGTATGGCGATGCTCAAGATATTACAGCAGATCAGTACAAGAAGCGCGAATATAATAGTATGGAGAAGCTGCCAATTAGCGGTGTTCAAAACCCGGTCAAAAATTAGCTGTGTGACGATTGGAAAAACAAGGGAAATCAACTCGATGACAACGGCGATGCCTAATGCTGAGTAGAGTATCTTCTTGGATGGGCGGATAAAATCCAGATAACGTGTCCACATTAACTCCTTGTCGTCCAATTCAGCAAGGGAATTTGAAGGCTGTATGATGACAACCAAACCAGTCCAATGCTTAGTAAAGGTATCAAACGATAACGTATCGAGATACCCCATACCTGGGTCTGCTACAACGAGATTCTGTTTGCCGACCTCATAGACGACAATATAATGGTTGCCGTTCCAATGTGCAATGAAAGGAGTTGTCAGCTCTGATAAAAGGCTTCCTGTCGTTTTGAGGCCTTTGGCTGAAAAACCGAGCGACTCGAGTGTTTCAATAAGTCCTTGCATAGAGGTTCCTTCGGCTCCTATATTGCAACGCTCACGCATTCGATTAACGCTTGCGTTCATCCCATAATAACGGGCGATCATGGTTAAGCATGTCGGACCGCAATCCATCTCGCTCTGCTGCATGAGCACAGGAAACTTGCGACGCCATTTCCAAGCTTTCCAAGGTTGACTGGATAGCACGGGGGATGGCAGCGATTGGCTCGCAGTGATCTCCATATCGGTGTAATTCAACTCTGGTTCATTCTCCTCGGGAGCCGCAACCATCTTCATCGTAGTGGATGAATAGTGAGAGGCAATTGAGCGGATCGAGTCCAGAATAACTGGGTATTCGCGGATCAGTTCATCGAAGTCCGTCTTTGATAGGCGGAAGGCGTTTACCGTTTCGGATGCCCGAATCGTTGCTTTGCGTGGTTCTCCTGTCAAAAGCGCCAATTCTCCAAAGAAATCTCCGGGATACAATCGGTTGACGATCACTGCTTCAGACCCTATTTCTACAAGTGCCGAGCCGCTTTTTAAAATATAAAAGGCGTCGCCGATCTCCCCTTGTCGAACGAGGCAGTCTCCGGCATTGAACAAACGGACTTCCAAGCTGTCGAGAAGCGAACGTAGTGCACCGTGATCGACATGGGTGAGTACCGTGTTGTTTTTTAGAAATGTACGGATAATATCGGATGCAATAAATTGCTTGAAGTAGTTGTCGATTGCTGGGTACTGAGCGACCATGTCTTTAAATTGGCGGCTGTCTAGACGCAGCACCTCTAATTGAGTGGACGCACGGATCGTAATCTGCGGGGCAGTCTCTCCATCCAGCAGACTGATTTCACCGAAATGCTCGCCAGGAAGGAGCAAACCGAGATTCGTTTCCTTGCCTGCGGTATTCAATCCAATTTTTCTAGCTTTGCCGGATACGATGATATAGAAGGAATCCGTGGAGCTTTCTCGGTCTACAATCGTTTGCCCCATTGTGTACGTTTCCGACTGCAGTTTATCGGCCAGCAATTGCTTTTCCTCGACGGTACATATATCGAACAGCGAAATATTCTGTAATTGTTGTATTCGGTTATTGATCACAAGCTTCATCCCTCACCTAAACGCCATATCTCTTCGTCTATCTCCAGCGACTGTTGGTAAGCCTCCAGTTTCTTTAGGAATAGCTGATCCCTAATGCTCGCTTGGATCGTCTCATCCAGTTGTGATGGATACAAGTCATCCACAAGAATAAGGTGGTACTTCCCTTTACGTTCAAAGGGACCAATTAATGAACCAACAGTTGTGTTAAATACTTCAGCTGCCTTTTCTGGTTCTAGATCTGCTCGGCCTATCAGGCCGATGTACCCGCCTGCTTTGGCAGTGGTCGTATCTATTGAAAATTGCCGTGCCAGAGTGTGAAAATCGGCGCCTTCCTCCAAGCGAAACAGGAGCTCCTGAGAAGCTCCATATTCGTCTGTAACAATCGTAGAAATTTCAGCTCGTTCGTATTCGTGAGCCGTTTCAAGAAAGTGCCGTGTGATATCATCATCGGAGATAAGATGCTGGGCCAATGCTTCTTTGAGCACCTGCGGCTTCAGGAACGCGACGAGGTCATTCAGTGTCATGTCCTGCAGATTGAGCCATTCATTCGTATCAGCGATTGTAAATAATTCATTCGCTCGCCGAAACCGGATTAGTGCTTCCTGAAGATCAGCGGAATTGGCAGTGATCCCTAAGGTGTCAGCCCAATATTCGATAGAAAGGTCGTCCCTGCAGCAGCTTATCGCCGCCCAAGCAGGATCAATCCGCAGTCTTTGAAGCAGCTGTTTCAAATTCATCGTTTTTTGGTTGATTCGTACTGTAATAAGATCTGTTGTAATCAAATTTCCATTCCCCGCATTCGTTCATTCCTGTAAGTATTCTAGCATGCAGTGTCGTTTTTTTGCGATTGCTTTATTTTAATAAACTTAAACAAAACTTAAACAAGCTGTTATAGGCTTGATGCATGATGAAAAGGAGGAATTGCATATGGCTGAAAACAATGAGAAGCAGTTGAACGAAGCAAACATCGTAGAACTGACAGATTTATCACAGGAAATGTCCGAGCAGCAGTTGAAGGACGTAAAAGGTGGAGATTGGGTAGTCGGTACGAAGCCCAAAGTTGGTCCTAAGCCTACAAGAATATAAACAGCAAAGAAACCCCTATCGTATCAGACGCTTGGGGTTTCTTTTTATTATAATGCGCCAAATTTATAGCCGAAACCGCGGATTGTCAAGATATAGGTAGGGTTCGCAGGATCCTTTTCGATTTTTTTTCGGAGATTGTGGATATGTACCATAACGGTACGCTCGTGACTGTTCCCATTCAGGCTCCAAATTCGTTCATAGAGCTGACTAACGCTAAATACGAGCTTGGGATGTTCCAAGAGGTGCAGCAAAAGTTGAAGTTCTTTGGTCGCTAAGGAGGTAGGTTGGTTATTTACAAACACCTCTAGCCGTTTCTTGTGAATCTTGAGCCAGCTATCCTGCCAAACGTCGGCATTTCCGTCATTATTATTCTGCCTTCCCGAACGGTAACGGCGAAGACCTGCCTGTACACGCGCTACGAGCACTTCCGGCTCGAACGGTTTTGTTACATAATCGTCTCCGCCTATGTCGAGTCCAGCTACAATATCTTGAGGCTCTTTTTTACTGGTGATAAAAATAATCGGAAGATCGGATTGACGACGAACCGTTTCCACAAGCTTAAGGCCATCCATACCGGGCAGCATAATGTCTGTAATCAGCAAATCGTAGGACGAACGTTGAAACAAGGTCAGGCCTTCTTCCGCATCCAAGGCGATGTCAATTCGGTATCCTTCCTGGCGCATGTAGATGGCGACAAGATCACAAATATCGGGATCGTCTTCAACTAGCAGAATGATTGTATCCATATTCTCCTCCTTCAGCAAAATAGTTCGTATCGGCTCGATAATCTCTGATTTTGGCGGCAAGTATAATCGAGAAGTCGCTTCCCTCGCCAATTGTGCTGCGTACATCGATCACCCCATGATGATGTGCGATAATTTCCGTGCAGATCGCTAGTCCTAGACCGCTTCCAGACCTCGACTGTCCATGTGCACGGTAATTTCGTTTAAAAATGTGAGGTAAATCGGACTCTGCTATGCCGATTCCATGATCGGTCACGTGGATGACGATGTAACCATCCTCCGAAGCTTCGTTGAATTGAAGTTCTGTCCATACTCGTATGTGGCCCTCCCCTGGGGTATATTTGATGGCGTTCGAAATCAGATTGGCAAATACACGCTCAAATCGAAAATGATCTAATACGACGATCAACTCCTTTGTAGGGGGGAGGAGTAAAGTCGGTTCTTCCCATATCAGTTCGATTCCTTGTGCGCTCGACTCGGCTGCGTATCTTTGACTTAATTGGCGAAGGAAAGGGAGGATCGGCACTTCAAACATTTGTAACTGAATTTCACCTGTTTGCAATTGGCTGAGTTCCACGACATTATCAATCAGCTTTTCTAGCATCAGACTTCGCTCGTAGATACGGCCAGCATATTGCGGTGCGTCCGCTTCCGAAATCACGTTATTATTCATGGCTTTGGCAAAACCTTTAATGGCAGTAATCGGAGTTGACAAGTCATGGTAAACTTCCGAGAGCAGCGTGCTTCGCACATGCTCTATGCGGATGAGTTCCTGGTTACCCTGCTCCAGCTGTAAATTCAACGTTAGAAGAGTGGTGGTCCGCTCCTTGATTGTCTCCTCTTGCGAGGCAATAAGGCTATTTAATTCTGCCGCCAGACGCTCTGACTGATTGACCGCCCTTGTGAAATGCAGCGATACATTCAGTAGTTGGGTTATCAGAAAAAACAGCAGCCCGAAAGAAACCGATCCGCCGAACGGCACAAAATCTGTATAGTACAAAATTTCGTGAATGACGGTGGCGAAAAAAACGAAAAAGCCGATCATATTTGCTCTGGATCCAATTCGATGGCGAATCGCAGCGCGAATATAGGTGTACATGACGTACAAGAATACGGGAAGCAAAAGCAAGATTACGTAAGGTACCATGAGCTGCGTATACCATTTGGCTGTCGTTACTATCACCAATGCCCCGAAGCCGGCTAAGGCGAACACAAATAAACGGAAGAGCCGTACATTTGCTTCTAGCGGGTACTGTTTATTCACAAATGCACCTATACTGAGAATGGTGACGATTTCCGATAGGTACTCCAGCTTAACGCCCCATTCCCAGGACAAGGCAGGAAACAGAACATACGCGTAAGACGCTCCCAACAAAGATGACCTTGCACAGATCGCCAGACAGATGAGGCCAAACCACAATGCGGCATGTTCCTGTTTGCGTGAGAGATAGAGCATAACAGAGAATATTGCCATGACCAGCAAACAACCACTAACAACTCCCCAGACCATGACTTGATTTCGGTGAAGCGAAGCTAACTCATCTGCTTCCCCTAGCTCGATGCTCTCCCAAATGCCCCCAGTCCGCTGCGAAAAATTGGAAACCTGTATGACAATTTCGTTATTGCCTGATCGCGGTAAAAAGAAATACACCTTCGGATAGCTTCTTGGAACCATGCTCATGGTATCGGTGCCAACGGTACCGTTGCCGTTCATTAGCAAGCCATTGACCCACAATCGGTAAGCGGATGCTACATTATTGAAATATAGACCAAGGGGCTGAAGGGCGGCCTCGTCAGATAAAGTGAATTTCATTCGATATGTTGCATATCCTTCATTCGATAATGCCTGTTCGTGAATCGCGTACGACTCCCACTGAGCAGGTATAGCAACAGTCGATGCCTCCCCTGGAGAGATAGAATCAAAATCGTCGGGATCGATGAGACGATTCCAATAAAACTCCCAAGGTCCGTCTAAAGAAATGACACCGTCTTTGTGAGGATGCCATTGCTGTAGATCCCTTTTCGATGATGCATCATTCGGTTCTATTACCGTCGTCCAAGCCATCTTTGGTGCGTAACTCCACATCAGCAGGCCGATTAGTAACCAAGCAGCAAATCTCATCATCCAACTCCCAACACCTGCATTTTGGACGATGCATACGCCCAAATTATTCTATTCAACTCTCCTAGGAGATAGGTCTTAAGTCACAGCTGCTATCGCATTAAGAGTCTATAAAGTGTATTATCTGAAAAAAATTGTCGAATATCAAGAGGGAAATCGATATACTAATTAGAATACAAATGAAGGATATCCCACATGACAAACCAAGCACAAGATAAACGAAATGACGATGAAGAAAGTAAATGTTATTTGAGCTTAGGAAACTATTACAGGAATGCGGGTATTCGCGATAAAGGAATTTATTATTATACGAAAAACTACGAATTGAGTCTGGGTAAAGAGAATATAGAACTGGAAAGCAGAACTTAACTATCCAATGGGACTTGGACGAGCGTTGTCCAAGATAAAACGGAGATAGATCGCAGTGAAGCTGAGGCTAAGCTCAACAACATGAATTTGAGTCATAAAACCGAACAGGCTGAAAAAGAAGCACAATTTATGCAAAAGAAAAATAAAGGGCTCGCGTCGGCTTTACCAAACTAAGTGCTACGCTTTCACCTGAGAAGCTTATTCAATTTCTGAATCGAATTTTCCTTAGCTTCGACCAGTTGATCATCCGTCATAACGTCGAGAAAATTAAGACCATCGAGGCTTTTGGAATAGCTGTGAGGGAGAATAAACGGATGTTTGCGTGAATCATTTATATTTTGAGTGAAAGTGACATGTAAACAATGATCACATGATAAATTGAGGGGGCAATTATGCATCCGGTTAGTCCAGATGATCCAGCTGCAAGATATGCGATTTATAAGGTTTATGGCGGTGAGTGCTTTTATCTGAATCGCCCATTGGACAAAAATTTTTATAAAGAGCAATCACTTGAAAAAAACATAGATTTTCACTTGCGTCTCGTTGCAGAACGATCTGATGAAAACCTTGTTCATTTTAATCAAAATGATAACAAAGTAAGGATTATTTGGGATATATGACATTTTGAAAGTAACCCGGAACTTATTCGGAAGAATGGGTATTGGGATGCGATTACATCGCTATCTTTCTCGAATAGATATACATACTATTGTTACTTATTTAGAACCTGTGAAGGAGAAGATAGAAATTCAAATGCTTTTTGATAGATGGGTTTCTGAGTAGCATATTACCACTTTTGTTTGGTTTTATGGAAGAGACTACCAACTTTACAAACAACGAAATATGTAACTCTTTATGTACACAAACATCCTTATCTAAAAAGGTGACTTTGGGAGAAATCGAAAAACTAACAGCTGAGAGGGTCTGTAAAACTCATAACCCATGTCCATCAGACATGGGTTTTTCTTTATGTTGTAAGGTATGTTAAGCTAAATATATCGATAAAAATACCCTGGAAAAGGAGGTGATGCCCTTGATAACTTCACACAAACCCAATAGATTAGCAAAGGAAAAGTCACCTTACTTGCTGCAACACGCACATAACCCAATCGACTGGTTCCCATGGTCAGAGGAAGCTTTTGAAAAAGCGAAGCAGGAGAATAAGCCTGTGTTCCTATCTATCGGGTATAGTACTTGTCATTGGTGCCACGTCATGGCACACGAATCGTTCGAAGACCAAATCATAGCTAATATGTTAAATAAAGATTTCATTTCTATTAAAGTAGATCGGGAAGAGCGCCCCGATATCGATCATATCTACATGGCGGTGTGTCAGGCAATGACTGGACAAGGCGGCTGGCCGCTTACGGTGTTCCTCACACCTGAGAAGAAGCCATTTTTTGCAGGGACATATTTCCCGCGCAACCGCAAGTATAATCGAGCAGGTTTGGTTGAGATCATTGCTCAGCTTGCAGCAAAATGGAGGGAAGACCCTGAGCGAATACGCGAGCTTGGTGATCAAGTGACTGTTGAAACGACTCAAAGGTTGCTCGAGAATCAAACTGGCGGCACGTTGACAGCAGAAACACTAAATGAGGCATTTCGCTTATATACGTCCAATTTCGATCCCGAAAATGGTGGATTTGGTACGTTTCCGAAATTTCAGACCCCACATAATTTGTCATTCCTGCTCAAATATTATAAGAAAACGGGGAATGAGCTGGCGTTAGAAATGGTTGAAAAAACGCTGGACACTATGCACCGTGGGGGCATTTATGATCACGTTGGGTTCGGATTCGCTAGATATTCTGTTGATGCCGAGTGGTTAGTGCCTCATTTTGAGAAGATGTTGTATGATAACGCTCTTATGGTGATGACGTTTGTTGAGGCGTATCAGGTGACTGGGAAAGATCAATACGCCGAGGTTGCTGAGCAAATTATTACGTATGTTCTACGTGATATGACGGATGAAGGCGGCGCTTTCTATTCCGCGGAAGATGCCGATTCGGAAGGCGAGGAAGGTAAGTTCTATGTCTGGACGATGGACGAAGTTGAGGACGTGCTAGGCATTGACGAGGGAGATCTGTATAGCGAGATCTATGGTTTGACGGAGTCGGGGAATTATGAGGGGAAAAATATCCCGAATCTACTCGACACGACGCTGGCGTCTGTGGCAAAGCGGAAGCAAATCCCGCTGGATGAGCTGAAGCAGCGGTTGGAGGTTGCCCGCGTCAAGCTGTTCGCGCATCGCGAACAACGAATTCGTCCGGGCAAGGACGATAAAATTCTGACCGCGTGGAACGGTCTGATGATCGCTGCGCTCTCCAAGGCGGCACGTGCCTTGGACAAGCCGGAATACGCGTCTGCCGCGACGAAGGCCGCGAACTTCATTCTTCGCGAGCTGCGCCGCGAAGACGGTCGCTTGCTCGCTCGCTATCGCGATGGCGAAGCGGCGTTCCTGGGCTACGTGGACGACTACGCGTTCCTCGTATGGGGACTAATCGAGCTGTACGAGACCACGTTCGAGCTGCGCTTTCTACGTGAGGCGGTCCAGCTGAACGCAGAGATGCTTCGTCTCTTCGGAGACGAAGAGCGGGGAGGGCTCTTCTTCTACGGCAGCGATGCCGAGCAGCTGCTCACCCGTCCCAAAGAGATCTACGACGGCGCGATGCCGTCGGGGAATGGAGCAGCCGCGCTCAACATGCTGCGGCTGTCCAGGCTGACCTACGACGCGAAGCTGTCGCAGGCAGCGGAAGAACAGCTCCAGGCGTTCGCTGGTGCTGTCAGCAAGTACCCGCCGGGCCACGCGCTAACGCTGGCCGCACTTGATTTCGCTTATGGCGCAGCCAGCGAAATCGTGATCGCCGGCGACCCGGCGAAGCCCGAGACGCAGCACATGCTGCGCGTCGTGCAGCGGCAGTATCTGCCGAATGCGCTGCTGGTGCTTCATCCGCCTGGCGCGGCAGGCGAAGAGGTGCGCCAGCTGATTCCGCTAGTTCAAGATAAGCTCCCGCTTGGTGGCCGAGCTACAGCGTATGTCTGCGAGAACTTTGCCTGCCAAGCACCGACACAAGATGTGGAGGAGCTTGAAAATCTCTCTTGTCTCGAAAAGTTCTCTTCACTCAAAAATCTCCCCACAGAAAATCTCTTCTCCAATAACTGATAATAATTATCATTATTGGTTACAATAGTAGTAGAAACATAAAAAAGAGGCCCGAAGGCCTCTTTTCAAGCTCTCTTTTCAAAATCTTGCGTCATCTCACCGATGAACTAAACCTTGGATTCAAATGTTTTACAATCTGTTTCTTCCGAATTGCGCGCTTGATCACTACCGTGGTGGCTCACGATCGAAATCGAGCTAGCTTTGCATTTGTTTTCATTAGCCCAGTATTTGCAGGAATTTACTTCACACATTACGTCTTTTGCCATGTCTCTCTCACCTCCCCTACCTCATAGGGTGGGCGAAAGGGACCTCTTTTTATACATAGCGCTAAAAATAACTTGTGTACACGAAAAACGGGAGTACGAATATACTTGAAGTAGCGCATCAACGAACTTCAAGGGGATGAAGAGATGGCGGAGAAGAATGAGCAGCAAACCTGTGTCAGATGCAAATACGTTGCCGTGAAGGAAGATAGATACTGCATACGTTGCGGGGCGCCGCTCAAGAACAAATGCACCAAGGAGAAATCCCTTATGCACAAAGGGTGTTATAAAGTTAATAAGGCAGATGCCAAGTTCTGCGCGGATTGCGGTACGGAAACGACGTTCAGCCAGTTGGGTCTCATCTAAACAGAGTAGGGGCTTATTCAATAAAAAACCTGAGACAAGGACGAAGTCCTCAACTCAGGTTTTTTTATTTACTCACCGAGCAGTTTTTATCTTCTCACCAAACAGTTTTTTATCTTCTCACTAATTTGGCTTTTCTCGCTCAATTTGTCTGCGTATCTACTTCTTCTGCAACACAGCCTGCCATAAATCCGGTGTATCATAACCTAAACGCCAAGCCGCGACACCAGCGATATCATACTTCTTAGCGATGTCCATACGAGCAGAGACGGTAGCTTGGTTCTCCACCCAGAATACGTAAGTGAAGCCATTCTCTTTGTACTCGACCCGATACTGTCCGAATTCGTTGTCCCACGTTTGCGTGGTCGATTTGGAAGCCATAAGCGCAGGAATATCTTTCATGAGAACGGTACGGTTCCCGACTAGTGCACCCTTGGCATCTAACTGCCATTCGCGTACATAATACGGGATGCCTAGAATGATTTTATCTCGTGGGATACCGTAGGATAAGAACTCTTGAACTCCGCCATCGGCCCAGGGAATGCCAGCGACCGATCCAGGTGAGGTGCTTCCTTTCCAATACTGATCGTAGGCCATGATCACCATGTAATCGACAATGCCACCAAGCTTCTCATGATCAAAAGCAGATAGATGATTCCATTTAACACTGCCGCGCGGCAAATCAATGGAAATGACTAAGTTTTTGGCATGTGCGGCGGTTGTCAATTTTGCAATAAACGCTGTAAATGCATTGCGATCAGAACCTGCTAAGCTTTCGAAGTCAACATTGATCCCTGGAACCCCCAGTTGCACGGAACGGTTAACCAAAGACGTAATAAACTTGTCTTGCGCAGCGCTGTTTGCCAGAAATTGCGTAGTTAAGGTAGAACTAAATTGATTGCTAACTAATGGATATACCGTATATCCGTTTCTTTGTAACCATTTGACCGTATCAGCATTCGACGTATCCTTAAGGTTACCTGTGTTATCTGCCAACTCGAAATAAGAAGGAGAATCGACGTCAAGTCCAATCGTATTAGATACATGAGCTTTAATAACCTCTGCGCCAGAACTGCCGTTCCAGCCCCAGACTTGTAGTTTCTTGAAATTATCCCAGAGTGTACGATGCTCGAGCGTTTGAATCGATGCATTACTATACAGTTTCCCGTAGGATAAGGCTTCTGGTAAAGTTCTGAACTCACCAATTAGATTGGAGCTCTGATACACTTGATAAGACGCATAATTGTTCCAAATCTTACGGCCTTCCCGGTAAATAGCGCTATGTCCCCATAGCTTTGCATAACTTATGGCTTCATCTATAGATGTGAATTCCTGCAGCAAAGTGTCATTTTGAAATACTTTATATTGTTTAAGGTTGCTGTAAACGGTTTGTTTGGAAAGGATATTGACGACCGTGGAGTTCCCCCAGTTGAGCGCCTCTTGAATCGCATCTTCTAAGGAAGCAAATCCCCAACTTGGCGCTGAAAATGTACCTTGAAATACCTTGTATACCACGCTGCCTGAACGATTAGCCTCTTTATTGGCTTGGGAGATGTTATCCCAGACCCATCCATTCGAGTTCAAATCGATAATATGTGCATTTCCCCACTTTTTGGCTTCCGCAATGGCGTCAGTGAGACTCGTAAACTTCCACGCATCAAGTGTAATTTCATTCTGATAGAGTTGATAACGCGCATAATTGTTCCACACCCAGCCTGTAGACTGCAAATCCCGCACACTCGCGTTCGTCCATTTCTTGGCTTCGGCGATGGCCTCATTCAATGTGGCGAATTGCCACTCCGGCAAGGTAATATCTTGTTGAAATACCTGATAACGCGGGAGATTACTCCAAACCCAAGTGCGTGTGCCGATTTCTTCTACGTGGCTGTTCGAAAACCATCTGGCATACGCTTCTGCCTGTGCATATGTTGCAAATTCCATGAGCACCTGATTGTACTGGTAGACGCGGTATTTCGTCGTTTTGTCTATACTGGATGGACTGTTGCTTGCTGCAAGAACAGTTGAAGGTACCGTCATCGAGAGAAGTAATGTACCGCTGAGTATCCATTTTCCTATTTTCATTCATTCCGCCTCTTTCTAGTAAGCTACTCTATTGGACGCTTGAACTAGTAGATTGGTTGCGCTATCTGATAGATGGAAGTTCATGGGTGATCGCGCGAAATTGGACGATGACCTGAGTTTTTAGTAACATGAGAGATATTGGTTTACCGTGATGAACTTAAGGTGAGGGGAATACAAATGATGCAATATCCAGAGGCATACACCGATTATTTATGTTATTTTCACGGAGCGCGGGATTATTTCGAATGTCATGAAGTTATGGAAGAGTATTGGAAAGAACATCCCAAGGATCCTGCCAGATTAACGTATGTTGGGCTTATCCAAATAGCGGTGGGGATGTATCATAGCCGTAGAGGGAATTATGCAGGTGCTGTGAAAATGCTGAAAAGTGCAGCAAATAACCTCCTAGCGGAGGATGTTCGCGCTTTGGGGCTTGACGATGTGGAACTGCAAGCAAGAATTGCACAGGCTTGGCAGGCGATCGGAAACGAAAACTATCTCTTTGAAGATATGAATTTGCCTATTTCTGATCCAGAGCTGTTGCATTTATGTTTGGAATTATGTCAGCTTAAAGGGTGGGGCTGGCAAACGCCAAGCCCGATGTCCGATGATATGATCATTCATAAGCACACACGAAGAGATCGGTCAGAAGTCATTGAAGAGCGAGCGAGACAACAAGTTATTCGAAAGGAATTAGGTGATAACCGATGAATACAGAAGGTAAAATTCTGGTTGTTGAAGATGAACCCAATATTTCTGAGGTTGTTAAGTTATATTTGGAGCACGCGAATTATGAAGCGATACAATTGTTTCGCGGCGGCAACGTGCTGAAATCCATCATAAGCGAGAGACCTAGCTTGGTGCTGCTCGACATTATGCTTCCGGACATTTCAGGTTACGAGTTGTGTGAGCAAATTCGCAAAATGGATGCTCCTTTTCATCATACACCGATCATTTTCTTAACTGCGAAAGGGGAGTCCCTGGACAAGCTGAGAGGTTTTAATTTGGGTGTAGACGATTATTTAGTGAAGCCGTTTGACCCGAATGAGCTCATTGCGCGCATTAAGGCTGTACTACGGAGAACTATGCAACTTCCTGCTGATATGTCTGGGCCGCAAAACTCACCTCGTAAATGGTTGGAAATGGGCAATATTATGATTGACTTAGAGCAGTATCGTGTAACGGTTGGCGGGAATCGTATTGAATTAACTCCGAAGGAGATTGAACTTTTATTTTTCTTGATGAGTAACCCAGGTCGCGTGTTTACACGTGAAGATTTACTTGGGTATGTGTGGAATTTTGATTTCACAGGGGGAACACGTACTGTGGATGCTCATGTGAAAAACCTAAGGAAGAAATTAGGCCAGCATGAGACTTGGAATATTCAAACCCTTTGGGGGATCGGGTACTCGTTTGAGGTTGTTCAGCATGTTTAAACGTTGGATCATGGGGAAATATAACAGCTTATATATTAAAATTTTCCTCTCCTTTCTAGCGACCTGCGTGCTGTTTTTTATTGGGCTTTTCGTTTTTTGGAATTCTTATTTTACGGATCTTTTTTACAAGGATAAGATTGAGCTTCTTGAAAAAAGAAATACGGAAATTATCCGATTATTGGATTCGGTTCAGGATGGCACGATTTCTACACGTGAGCTGAAATATACCGTTAGGATTTTAGCCAGAAGTATTAACGGGCAAGTCTGGCTGGTTGATGAGAAAGGCAATATTGCTAACGGTTCATCGGATAGCGAAGGAAGAGCGATTCCGAAGCAGATGGACGCATTGTATATTGATGGCTTGCATGGCCATACAGGGCATAGCATGATAAATCTAGAAACGTCGGATGGGAAGCGCAATTTATTTGCGTACTACGCACCTTATCAATTGAACGAACAACCGATGGTCATCATTCTTCATTTCCCTTCAGAAGATATTCGAGAGGTCATATCTGCTGTACGTCTCAATCTTTGGTTACCTTTGCTGTTCTCTTTAATCGCAGTTGGCATCATTCTGTTCGTTGTGTCCCGTAAACTCGCAGGGCCGTTGCAACAAATGAATCGTGCGGCTTTAGAATTGGCTCATGGAGATTTCAAGACACGTGTACCAGTCAATTCACAAGATGAAGTTGGGCAACTGGCAAGAAGCTTTAACTTTATGGTGGAGAAATTGGAGGAATGGGAGGAGACGAGGCAAGAGTTTCTGGCTAACGTCTCTCATGAACTCAGATCACCATTGACCTCTTTACGTGGTTTCATTGTTGCCATGAATGATCATATTATCCCGCAAGAGAGGTACCCGCATTATTTACATATTTGTGATCAAGAGGTACAGCGTTTACAACGACTTGTAACAGATCTTCTGGACCTTGCTCAGATTCAAAATGGGGTGGATGTATTTCGCTTACGCCCTGTTGACATCATCGAATTAGTAGAGGATTCACTCGAGCTATTGAAGCCTGCTTTGGTGGAGAAGAACATTTCTTTACAACTGATTTTACCTGATGAGAATGCAGATGGTTGTTTCGTGCAGTTAGATCCGGATCGATTTGCGCAAATCATTCGTAATTTAATGTATAATTCGTTGAAATTCACCCCAGAGGGGGGGACTTTAACTGTCGGCTTAGAAGAGCAGGAGAAAGAAGTTCGCTTGTATATTAGAGATACAGGGACAGGGATGACGGAAACCGAATTATCAAGAATTTGGGATCGATTCTATAAGGCCGATGAAGCTAGAACGTCCAGTTCGGAAGCTATTTCGGGAACAGGTTTGGGACTTACCATTGTGAAACATCTTGTCACAGGGATGAGAGGCTCTATAAGTGCTCGCTCCCGTATTGGCAAAGGAACGGAGTTCTGTATCGTTTTTCCTCGAAACTCCAAAATGTTCACAAATTCGTCACAATAGTATCATACTTTATACACATTTTTCGCCTATCCTTTTGCTGATGGATAGGTTTTTTTTGTGGGGGTGTATGTTGGTGAGCAGTAGTACACGCAATAGCTTGTTGTGTGTGATTCTCACATCCTTCTTGTTAGTCGGTTGTACCGTAGAGGGTACTGGACAAGCTAGCTCCTCTGTTGTGAACCCGACTATGCCTGCTTCCGGTCAAGCCTCGCAAGAGCTCCCTACGGCTGAAGATGTACAGAATGTAACAGAACAGCGACTAGTTATGCTATTCCAAGGGTTAATCGTAATGGATCAACAACCTTTATTAGCATTGACTGCCGAGCAATCTCGATCCATTTTGCCCATCGTTCGCAAAAGTGAAGAAGAAGGCAGCATTGACGAATCCGAACGAAAAGCAGTCATCCAAGTGTTAACGAATGAGCAGAAAGCTTATCTGGATGAACAATCGAAGCAATTGAAGCAGCGTATCGCAGAACGAGTGAAGACTCACAAGGACGCTTTATCAGCTGCTGAGAGGGAACGATTTGTAAACGCTTTCGAAAAGAGGAGGAAGTCAGAGCAAGGGGTTGAAGCTGGTGTGACAGAGCATATAAACAATGCAGCACCATCTGTGGAAACACGAGGATTGGGGACTAGTGTTGAACAGCAATTAATCGATTTGCTGGTCTCGAAATTGTAAGGCCGAGTACACAAGCGTGAGAATAGTGGAACATTGCTAAGGGGGAAGTAACAGAATGAAATTTTTTCGCAGCAAATGGTTCATCGTAATTGTCGCAATCATCGTTTGTGCAGGTGGTACCTATGCCTATTTGGCGAAAGGGAAGAAAACCAAATCTGCAGAGACGAAAGAAGTTACGGTTGATGTCAAAAAGGGGAATATCCGCTCTTCTGTTTCGGGAACAGCTCAATTTGAGCCTAAAGATACACAGACAATTTCCTCAACGGAAAATGCGAGTATCAAATCGATTAACCTGACACGTAATCAATCGGTTAAAGCGGGAGATGTTCTCATTGAGTTGACAAGCTCAAACTTGGAAAACGATCTGCAAGATGCCAAAGTAACTTATGAGCAACTAGAGAAGGATTTGAACACGAAGCAACAACAAAAAGGAATAACAGGTGCTAGTGCGCCAATTAGCGGGAAGTTAACGTATGCCAATATTGATGTTGGCGCTACGATTAATAAATCAACGAAAATCGCTACGATTGGCGATGCAAGTACGTTAACAGTAACCCTGCCATTTTTTGTTGAGGATGCTGGACAATTACATAAAGGTGATACGATCGACATAACGGTTGACGGCTTCATGATCACCAAAACGGGCACGATTGCGGCCATTTCTAAAGATCCAAGATCGGATGGTAAGGGTGGTAAGCTTTTCGATATTGATATACATATTGAGAATGACAATTCCATGGATGCAGGAATGAATGCAATGGGATCTGCAACTATTGGCGGACGCGCAGTGGATTCCCAAGGGAAAGCTGCTCTTCAGTACATACAAGTAGCTACAGTACTTGCAGGAACGTCCGGCAGTATTTCCACATTGCCTTTCAAAACAGGTGTAATTGTGCATCAAGGCGATCTCCTTGCATCCTTCGTGAATGACACATTAGATGATGATATACTTACGGCGCAAGCCGCACTAGAGCGTCAGAAATTAAAAGTGGATGCTGCGCAAGATCGCGTAACGGCACTGAAAATTCTAGCTCCTTTCGATGGTGTATTCTCAACAGATTTCGTGAATAAAAAAGTGGATATTCTTAGCAACTTCCGACCAGGAACAAGAGTTTCAAGCGGTACACAGTTTGGTACGGTGGCAAGCTTTGCCAAAATGCAACTTCCCGTCCAAGTGGATGAGCTAGACTTACCTAATATTAAAGTAGGAATGAAAGCTGAAATTAAAGTTGACTCCTTCCCAGGACGCAATTTCCCAGCAGAAGTGACACAAGTTTCGACGGTTGGTACAACAACAAACGGTGTAACTTTCTATGATGTTATCCTAGCTACAGAGAATAAAGATAACCTATTGAAATACGGGATGACGGCAACTGGCGAAATTTTGATTCAGGATAAGAAAGATGCGCTCTATATCCCGCCAGAAGCGCTTCAACTACAACGCGGTAAACGTGTGGTTACCGTGAAGAAAGCGGATGGAACAACAGAGCCAGAACATGAAGTGAAAATTGGTATTCGTTCGACAACGCAAATTGAGATCACGGATGGTCTTAAAGAAGGCGATAAAGTTGTAGTGCCTCAAGCTGTAAGAAGACAGCAAAATTTAAGCCAAGATGAGATTAATCGTTTAAGACAGCAATTCCAGCAAGGCGGCGGTGCCGGCGGAGCAGGCGGCTTTGGCGGTGGTGGAGCTGGTGGCTTTGGGCAAGGTGGAGCAGGCGGAGCAGGTGGTAATGCCGGAGGCGGTGCTGCACAGCGTACTCAAGTTGGCGGTAATGCTGGTGGCGGTAACAGATAATGCTGCCCTGAAAGGAGCAATTGCGGGATGAATATCATTGAGTTAAAAGATATTACGAAAACCTATAGGCGCGGCGAGGAAGATCTTCCCATTCTCCGCAATATATCGTTATCTGTCGCCGAGGGTGATTTTGTTGCCATTATCGGACCGAGTGGATCCGGCAAATCAACCTTAATGAATACAATCGGGTTGTTGGATGTACCAACATCAGGCAGCTACACACTGGACGGTGTTGTAACAGAGCGTATGAGTGATAATGAACTAGCTGAGCTGAGAAATCAGAAGATCGGCTTCATCTTTCAGCAATTTAATCTGCTTCCGCGATTAACTGCCATGGAAAACGTAGAGTTACCGATGATCTATGCTGGTATTTCGAAGAAAGAGCGCAAAGAACGTGCGAATGCGATGTTGAAAATGCTCGGGATGGGCGAACGCGGTCATCATCGGCCAAGTGAGCTGTCCGGGGGACAGCAGCAGCGTGTAGCCATTGCGCGTGCATTGGCGATCTCGCCATCGCTGATTTTGGCCGATGAGCCGACGGGGGCTTTGGACTCACGAACGGGTGAGGAAGTACTGGAACTTATCCTTCAGCTCAATGCACAGGGCAATACCATCGTTCTCATTACGCATGATCATCATATCGCTGATAATGCGAAACGTGTCGTTGCACTTCGTGACGGAATTATCGTGGATGATTATCGGAATGACACGAAGAAGGCTCTGTTGCAGCAAGAGGTGAGTGTATGAAGGTAAGTGAACTGATCCGGATGTCGCTTCGGACGATCATTTCGAGTCCGTTGCGCACCTTTCTGACCATGCTCGGCGTAATCATTGGTGTAAGCTCGGTTGTTACACTCGTTTCTATCGGTCAAGGAACTTCGGAAGCTATTGCGAAGCAATACGAGAACATGGGAACGAATTTGCTCGTAGTTACGGCGACGGGGAACGGGCGAGCTACTCAGCTGAGCTATCAAGATTTGATGAATTTCGAGAATTTTCCGGAATTTAAATCGATTGCTCCAACGATGTCGAAGAATGGCTCTAACGTCAAATATGATCGGACGCAAGAAAAATATAACGTCCTTGGAACGAATGACCGCTATTTCGACATCATTAAAGCATCCATTGACAAAGGTCGAAATTTGTCGCCGACAGACCTTGAGTTTCGTTCGAATGTCGCTATTCTGGGCAGTGAAGTCACGAAGAAATTTTTTGGAACACTAAATCCAGTTGGCGAAAACATTAATATTGATGGTGTTGTATTTAACGTAATCGGTACGCTCAAGGAAAAAGGATCCAACATCGGTGGAGCTTCTGTAGATAGCTCAGTTATCGTGCCTTTAGAGTCTGCTAGACGTCAGTTTAAGCTGGGTCAAATTCGTACTACGTATGTCGAAGCACCTACGAAGGACGATATTTATACAGCGCAAGAGACGATGAAGCAGTACCTGACGTACAAGTTTAAGAGTGATACTGGTTTTGTTTTAACGAATCAAGACGAACTGTTGAAAGCACGGACGGAAGCAACGAATACACTTACGAATCAATTAGTGGCAGTTGCCTTGATTTCCTTGCTCGTCGGTGGTATCGGTATCATGAATATTATGCTAGTTACGGTAAGTGAACGAACACGTGAAATTGGAATTCGCAAATCAATTGGTGCGAAGCGTCGCAATATTTTGATGCAATTCCTGGTGGAAGCCGTTGTGATCAGTGGAATGGGAGGATTAATCGGACTTCTTCTCGGGATTGGATTCTCGTATGCCTTGCCTTATTTTAGTCCGAAGCAAGCGACCAGCCTTTCCTTTGATGTAGGCCTTTATTCCTTCTTATTCTCTGTCTTAGTCGGAGTGGTTTTCGGTTTATATCCAGCAAACAAAGCATCTAAGCTGCGTCCAATTGACGCATTGCGTTCTGACTAAATTTAACTACAAGGAGGACTCCCAGTGATCCAACAACGTAAGATGAAACGACTGCTCAGCCGTTCAGCTTTATTGCTAACCGCTGCAAGCTTCTTAACACTTCCTCTGGCAACCTCAGCTTTCGCTGGTAAGGAAGGTGTATTTCTCAGTGATTCCGTCTATTTTACTTTAGATAAAGTATCGCTATCGGTTGGAGCCGAGGATGGTTCACTTCGCTTCTCGTTGGGCTTGAACAATCATAGTAACGCTATCGTCGATTTCAATAATTATGGTGTAAAAGTCATTGATGCAAATGGCATTACCTATACAGCGAAGCTAAATGAGAAGGTTGTAGCAAGAGTGAAGGCGGGCGAGACGGGGACGTTTAAATTTACGTCAGAAATCCCGAACAATCTGACGCCTTCCGATTTGAAAGTGGATATTTTCCAATGGAACACGAACTCCTTATCAGAGATCGGTGCGCTTTCTGTCGAATCCGCCATGGTCGAAGCCGGTCAAACACTGGAGCAACAAGCTGTCATTAATTTAAAAGAGATCGATACAGCATTAGCTGAAGAGGTCTTAGTAACTGCGAAACTCGGAAATAGCTATAAAGTCTACAAAGACGGCGCATGGATGGTATACACAGATCTCACATTGGCGAATGAAAGCAGCTCCAGCGTCAAGCTGCCAGAAGGTCTAGAACTCAATTTCCAAGATAGTAAGGGATTGACCTATAGTGCACAATTCGTTGGAAATGTCGGGTCCTTGCTTCCTGAGCAGCCTGTGACAGTGAAACTACAAGCTGCTGTACCAGCTTCCCTAGATGCGAATAAATTGTCCTTGTTATTCTCGCCTAAGGGCAAAGTGAAAACAACGGTATTAGGCACATTAAACACTGCGAAAACCTTCGCTGTAGGCCGGATTGGCGCCAAAGCGGCATATCCGAATATCGAAGCGAATGACGATTTGAATGGTCTTGTCATATCAACTTCATGGGCATCCGCCGTTCAACAATCAGATGGATTGCATGTACAAGCGAATGTGACTTTGACGAACGAAGGTGAAGGAATCATCACAATTCCTAACTTAACTGCAGAGTTCCAGGCGAACCGTGGCAATGTGGGTGTGACATCAAGTGACAATGCGGTACGTACTTCTTATTTATCACCTAATGAGTCGACAACCTTCCGTTTCCAAGGGGTCGTTCCTGCGTCACTAAGCGCAGAAGCCTTGCAGCTAGTTGTACTTGAGAAGCAAGCAGCAGCTGCTTCCACAACAACGCAAACAGGTACAGGGGGTACTGGCAACACCGGTAATACGGATACTACGAAACAAGTGTCAGCACTGCCAGTCGCCATTACATCACTTGCAGGTGCAGGTGTTGCGAGCGAAGCAACATCGTATGCGGCAGCTCAAGCTTATACCATCGGTGACGCCTTTAAACTAACTACCTCCAATGGCTTCGATTCAAACATGGATATGTCCCTAGTTGAGCTAGGCATGAGTGTAAACTCAGACTTTGGCTATAAGACGATCGTTGGGAAATATAAATTGACGAATAAAGGCACGACAACATTGACGTTGCCGGATTTTCAAACGGATCTGACGAATGAAGATGGTTACACCTATACGGGTGTTCGCCAAACGAATGTGGCGAAAAGCATTGCACCGAACACAAGCTATGTTTTGAACTACTCGTACATGGTACCTGATAGTGAAGACGCGGATAAGCTTGCGCTGAATCTGTATGATACGAGCCGTTTGGCGGTTGGTTCCTTCAAAACGGAAGTGCAGCCTGTTCCAACAACTGGACCCATCTCTGTGTATCCATTTACGATCAACTTTGACGATTATACACTCAGCACTACATATAGCAAAGACGGGTCCTATGGTTACCGTTTACGGTTAGATCTGGATGTGGAGCGCCAAGCTCAAGTCATCACGGATGCGAATTTCTCTTCACTCTTGTTTGAAGTTGTGGACACTGAAGGACGTTTATTGAGTTCCAAAGCCATGACCTTCACAGGTCAGCAAAAAATATTGTCTGGCGTTCAGTTCCTCGAATTTACGAATGTGAGATCCGAGCAAATTACCTCGAATTCTGTATTTTACATTTATGAAGTAATTGCTACTCCGAATGGGGAAGCCAAACGCTTGATCAGAACGATTACACCATAATCGGTTAAAATGAAAAAAAGAGTAGGTCCAGTATGTACTGGATCTACTCTTTTTCATTGCAAAGCTTGCTCTATTTACAACAGCTCTGGTGATGGCGGATAGGCCGCATCAACGAGATCTAAACGACCTGTTTCCGGATCGATGATCAGGCCGTGTACGGGAAGATTTTTCGGTAACAAAGGATGATTTCGAATAATATTAACGCTTTTCTCGATGCCATCACGAACATGATTGAATCCTGTTAGCCATTTCTTCAAATCAATACCAGCATGTCCCAGTGTCTCAATGACATCGTCGGAAATACCTCTGGCCTTCGCATTGGCGATGACAACATCCGAGTTAAGTCCTGTCATCCCGCAATCATAGTGCCCAATGACGAATACTTCGTCAGCTTCCAACTGATAGACAGCGACAATAATACTGCGCATAAGACTGCCGAAGGGATGAGAGACGATGGCACCGGCATTTTTAATTATTTTAGCATCCCCATTATGAAGATTCATGGCTTTAGGGAGCAATTCAACTAACCGTGTATCCATACATGTGACGACAACCATTTTTTTGTCTGGAAACTTGGTAGTCAGAAACTCTTGATACTGCTCCGTTTCTACGAAATCCTTGTTGTAGCTTAAAATCTCATTAATCAATGACATGGTTTCCCTCCAGGTAGTTGATGTGCTGCATGTCTATGTTTGTGCAGCTTTATCGTTTATCGACTAAGCTCATACCCGCATTGTAAATCTGATTATTACTCTTGAGTATATAGGATTTATTTCCCTCATGGAAGTCAATTTTCATGTTCTCCTCGAAAAAGATCTCGTCCTTCGCTTTAAATATCAAAGGAAACGTGTCTGTCACCGCAGAAATATCTTCGGCATTTGCTGATGTAACCAACCATAGCGTAGGTACGCCATTGACTGAACAACCGCAGCCTTCGGTATCAAAAACGAGCTTCAATAAGGTGTTATTTTGTTCGAGAAATGGTGCTAATCGTTGTTTAGCTGTATCGGTAAATGTGATATTCAAAGTCGTCATCTCCCTTAATAGTTGCATTTGCAACAATCTGAACTTGCAAGGCATGTATGTATTCTAACACATTTGGATGCAAATTTGATTCTAACCAGCGTTGGAAGTATGATAATTATTGAAACATTTGGGAGCGAATGCTTCCGAAGTTAGTTTTTCTGACGAGAAACTTTAAGGAGATGAGCACATGAGTGTTGGTGTTGTAAATGCCAAGTTGGCATCGTTCAAAGCTTATGTTCGTAAAATGAAGCAGTACGAAGAGGCTATCTCTTTGATTTATTGGGACATGCGGACGGGTGCTCCGAAAAAAGGGATCGAGACCCGTTCTGAGGTTGTCGGTGAGCTCTCCACCGAAGTATTTCGGATGTCTACGTCAGATGAGATGGGCAGTTATGTGGATTTCTTTATGCAGCCAGCCGAACTGGAGCAGTTAGATCCCATTTCCCGCAAGATGGTCCAGGAATGTAAAAAAGAATACGATCGCAGCAAAAAAATTCCCGCCGAAAAATACCAAGCTTATGTCGTGTTAACCTCACAAGCGGAATCAGCATGGGAAGGCGCTAAGCATGATTCGGATTGGGCGTCCTTTCAGCCATATTTGGAGAAAATCGTAGCCGCTACGCAGGAGTTTATTGAGCTGTGGGGCTATGAAGGGCATAAATATAACACATTGCTGGATATGTACGAGCCAGGGATGACGGTTGAGAAGTTGGATGAGGTATTCGGAACCTTGCGTGAAAAAGCAGTTCCCCTGCTTCAGCGGATTGCGGCTTCGGCGAATCAGCCGAATCGTGCATTCTTAGACCAGCAATTTGATATCGGCAAGCAGAAGCAATTCTCACTTTCTATTTTGAAGCAAATGCAATATGATTTTGAAGCAGGTCGATTGGATGAAACGGTCCACCCTTTTGCAACAGCTTTGAACCCAGGCGATGTACGAATTACGACGCGATACTTGCCAAATGACATTACATCAGCATTGTTCGGTACGATTCATGAGGGCGGACACGCGCTTTATGAACAAAATATTTCTACGGACCTCGTTGGTACGAATCTATGTACAGGTACTTCGATGGGGATTCACGAGTCGCAGTCCCGCTTCTGGGAAAACGTCATTGGCCGCAGCAAACAATTCTGGGACCGCTACTATGGCGAGCTTCAGACAACATTTAGCGGGCAAATTGATGATGTCAGCGTAGATGATTTTTATCGAGCTATTAATCATATCGAGCCGTCATTGATCCGTATTGAAGCAGATGAGCTTACGTACAACTTACATATCATGATTCGCTATGAGCTTGAAAAAGGCTTATTCAACGGCTCCATTGCCGTAGCGGATTTACCTGCGGCGTGGAATGCCAAATACGAGGAGTATCTAGGTGTTACACCTCCGAACGACGGCGAAGGTGTCCTACAGGATGTGCATTGGTCGGGCGGTGCGTTCGGCTATTTCCCATCGTATGCGCTTGGTAACATGTACGCGGCACAATTCACGAACACGCTTCGCAAAGAGCTGCCGAACTTTGATAGCCTGATAGCGGAAGGCAATCTAGCGCCAATCAAAGCGTGGTTAACGGAGAAAGTGTACCAGCACGGTAAGCTGCTGACACCGAACGAAATCATTCAGCAAGTAACAGGCGAGCCGTTGAATCCTGAGTATTTGGTGGCGTATCTGGAAGAGAAATACTCGGAAGTGTACGGGATTTAGTGGTTGAAGAGTAGTAAATTAGGAGTGAAACAGCTTTCCATGACGATTTGTTTCGTTGCGGGGGGCTGTTTTTTTGTTGCGGTAATTGTTGGGAAATAGCTGCACTTTCGCACTTATTTCTCCTAACATGTCTTCGTGCACAGGCACAAACACATCAACATCTTCGTCATAAATTCCAAATTATATCAATGCCAACAGCTTTTCTGGAAGAACCATTAACCGACGTCTGGGCTCCTGCATAGGATACATTACAATTCAAATCGGAGGGACGTCCTATGAACAATCGGAAAAGATGGGGATTCACATTATCCGTCGTTCTACTCTTAAGCCTAATCGCTTCAGCGTGTGGAACCAAAACGGAAGAAACAACAAAGGTGCGCATTGGTGAGGTGACGCGTTCCTTGTTCTATGCACCGCAGTATGTTGCGTTATCGCAGGGGTTTTTCAAAGATGAAGGGCTAGATGTAGAGCTGACGACAACACCTGGCGGTGACAAAACGATGACAGCACTACTCTCTAATGCGATTGATGTCGCACTTGTAGGATCAGAAACATCCATTTATGTGTCACAACAAGGCTCGGATGATCCCGTGATCAATTTTGCACAATTGACTCAAACGGATGGTACTTTCCTTGTAGCTCGAAACAAAGTAGATAAGTTAGATTGGAATGCCCTCAAAGGCAAGGTATTCCTTGGACAACGTAAAGGCGGCATGCCGCAAATGGCTGGCGAGTTCACGCTGAAGAAGCATAACATCGACCCGCAGAAGGATTTGCAGTTGATTCAAAACATTGATTTTGCCAATATTGTATCGGCTTATGCTTCGGGTACTGGTGAATATGTACAGCTGTTCGAGCCGCAAGCATCGATTATCGAGAAAGAGGGCAAGGGCTACGTGCTTGCATCCTTCGGAGTAGAGAGTGGCCAGCTGCCTTACACCGTGTTTATGTCGAAGCAAAGCTTCATCAAAGCTAATCCGGCCACAATTCAGAAGTTCACGAATGCGATTCAACGTGCACAGTTATGGGTTGCCGCGAAAAGCGTGGATGAAATTACAGAAGCGGTATTACCTTATTTTAAAGATATCGATGTCGCGATTGTGAAAAGTGTTGTGAAACGTTATAAGGATCAAGACTCCTTCGCAACGGATGGCATTGTTGATGAAAAAGAATGGAATAACTTACTTGATGTGATGACATCGGCTGGAGAGCTGAAAGAGAAAGTGGCATGGAGCAAACTGGTGAATAATTCTTTTGCAGAAAAAGCGAAATCGACCGTTAAGAAATAAACGCTTTAGAAGCACTTTAAATACATTATCCAACGCAATAGAAAGATAAGAGGAGGTTGATTCCATGGACACAGCTGTGCAGGTAGAAGATGTCACACAGGTTTATGTAACAGAGGAGAGGGCAACGCTTGCCCTCCAAGAAATATCGTTTGACATCGCGAAAGGCGAGTTCGTCAGTCTGATTGGTCCTAGCGGTTGTGGCAAAACAACCCTCTTATCCATCATTGCGGGACTCCTTCCGCCGACGTCTGGCCAAATCATCGTTGCAGGTCATCAAGTGCAAGGACCATCGCTAAAAGTAGGTTACATGCTGCAGCAGGACTACTTATTTCCTTGGAGGACGATTGAAGCGAATGCTTGTATGGGATTGGAAATCGCAGGCACATTGACGAAAGAGAAGAAACAGGGGGCACTTCACTTATTGGAGGAAATGGGTCTGCTAGCCTTCAAAGATTATTATCCGGCGCAGTTGTCAGGCGGGATGCGTCAACGGGTTGCACTTGTTCGGACGTTGGCCACAGAACCTGAGCTGCTTCTATTAGATGAGCCTTTCTCGGCACTGGATTACCAAACGAAGCTGCAGTTAGAAGACTTGGTTGTAGAAACACTGCGTGCCAAGAAAAAAACTGCGATTCTGGTTACACATGATATTTCAGAAGCGATTGCGATGAGTGATCGGATTATCGTATTAGCTCCGAATCCAGGGCGTATTCGCCGAACCTTTCTAATGCCAGAGATGATTCGGGCAGCTGTGCCCTTTGAAGCGAGAGAGTTACCTGAATTTCACGTCTTATTTCGACAAATTTGGCAGGAATTTGGGGGTGTGCAGCATGAGTAAACGAGATGAGCAGCGCATCCAAATTGACCAACTGAATGAGAAATTAAAGCAAGACGTACACCAGCGTTTCATGCAGGCGAGGAAAAGAGAGACGAAATGGGTCCGACTTTTTCAAGCAGCCATTTTACTTCTATTTTTATTCCTATGGGAGCTAGCCTCACGGTTGAAATGGATTGATGTACTGCTGTTTAGTTATCCTACCAAGGTAATCGCTCTCCTATGGGAGAAACTCCTCGATGGTACGCTGCTTCCACATGTAGTGGTCACCGTTGAAGAGACGATTATCGGATTTTTCTTGGGAACGATTCTGGGCACGGCCCTAGCTGTTGTTATTTGGTGGTCGCCATTTTTATCGCGTGTGCTGGATCCTTACATTGTTGTGCTGAATAGTATGCCTAAGGTTGCACTGGGGCCATTATTTATTGTCGGTTTTGGACCCGGCTTGCTTTCTATTATTGCAACGACACTGTCGATCACAGTCATTATTACGACCCTTGTTGTCTATGGCAGCTTCAAGGAAGTAGATCCTAACTACGTCAAGGTCGTGAAGTTATTTGGAGGCAATCAGCGAAAAGTATTTCTCAAAGCGATTCTGCCATCATGTTTTCCTGCTATTGTTTCTACGTTGAAAGTCAATGTGGGCTTAGCTTGGATCGGCGTTATCGTTGGCGAATTTCTAGTGTCCCAAGAGGGGTTGGGATACTTAATCATATATGGTTTTCAAGTTTTTAATTTCACCTTAGTGATCTCTACCTTGTTCGTGATCGCAATTGTCGCAACGGTGATGTATCAGCTTGTAGCCAAACTAGAGAAGAAATTAACGAAACATCGGTAATCGATAGAGAAAGGCTTGCCACAGCCCCATGCAAAATGAAATAATGAGCCCATAGAAAAACCTGTAAACGAGGTGAAAACACTATGGGCTTTCGTGTGCTCAAAACAGCTGTTGCGGTCATAATTGCTATGTATTTAGCGTATATATTTGGGGTTCATACGCCTGGAGCAGCGGGTCTTCTTGCCATTCTGGGCATTGAAGTAACGAAGAAGAAAGGCATCCAGAGTGCCCTTCACCGTATTGCGGCATCCATACTGGCACTGCTGATTGGTTCGGTTTTATTTAATCTGCTTGGGTTCCATATCTGGGTCGTGAGTTTGTTTATTCTTATCGTGTTTCCAGTGCTAGTTAGGCTGCGGATTACCGAGGGGGCTGTGACGGGTGCGGTCGTGATGCTGCATCTTTATGCTTATGAATCCGCGGACTGGCCATCTGTTCTCAATGAGCTGCTATTATTGGTCATTGGACTGGGTTCAGCAACTGTGATCAATATTGCGTATATGCCCAAAGCTGACGCCGCACTTATCGCACATAAACAACAAATCGAGAAATTATTTTCCGACATTTTTGTCAACATTGCCAAGCATCTTCGCGATAATACCGTGATATGGGATGGTAAGGAGCTTCTTGAAGTCAGTGAAGAAATTGAACGCGGGGCGAGCTTGGCCAAGCGTTCGATGGATAATACGTTGCTGTTTGGCTGGGATCCTTATTGGCGTGTGTATTTCTACATGAGAGGCGAGCAGCTGGAGTCGATCCATCGGATGATTGATCTCGTTGCCGGCGTGTATCAGACACTTCCGCAAGGAGAGTTGGTCGCTAAGATCTTCGAAGATATTAGTCAATCTGTGAAGGAAGACTATTATACAGGGGAAGCAGAGAAAGAATTACAAGAGCTGAACACACGGTACAAGGAAATGCCATTGCCTGAGAGTCGGGAAGAATTCGAAGTGAGATCAGCGATATTACAGCTTAACAGAGAGCTAATGCAGTACTTAGCTATTGCCAAAAAGCAAAAAAAGCACCGTCCTGAAGCGGGTTGACTCTGACAGATATAAGTATTTTTGAATCTCAAAAATAATATAAAATAATTGTCACTCTAGACTACTGTCCTGCATACACTTGTAATGAATGATTGTATGGAGGAGGTTGAAAGGATGTCATTAGATAAAGATTTGCAATGCAGAGAGATCATTACAAAGGCTGTCTGCGGTAAAGGTCGCAAATTTTCTCATGTAAGTCATACCGTGACTCCGCCTTATTCTCCAACCAGTATTTTGGGCGCTTGGATTATTAATAACCAATTCGAGGCTGTCCATTCTGGAGAGGGCGTAGAGGTAGTTGGTACTTACGATATCAACATCTGGTATTCTTACGATCGTAACACCAAAACAGACGTAGCAAAAGAAACCGTATCGTATGTAGAAATCGTTGGACTAAGCTACTTAGACAAAAAACATAAGCCGACGACAGCCGAAGTATCAGCTGTCGCGACGCAAGAGCCGAACTGCGTAGAGGCCAGCATCTCTTCAAGCGGCGACAGCGTCATCATTCGGGTGGAACGCGAGTTTCAAGTTGAGCTCATTGCCGAAACGAAAGTCTGTGTAGTCGTTTGCACCAACGGCTGCAATGACTTCGACGACAAGCACGTGGATTTCGATGACAGTGGCGATGGTGATTATGAGGATCTCGACGCCGATCTGCTCGAGGATGAACTGGATTAGGGGATCTTATACGCCATTATATGCGGGCTAAAGAGGTTCGGCAGAGGGCATTTGCCCTCTTTTTTGTTGTATTCGCACATTTGGGCATTGGCGTATATAAAGCGCTAGGCGTGGTGGGAATAAGTGAACAGGAGGTGTTAGAATGGAAACCTTCTTCCTGCATGCACAGGAGAAAGATGCACAAGAGCTTTCAGAACGCATCCGCATTCCGAGTGGGAGTAAGCTCCCCGAGAACTGGCAGGGACGGATGATTATTCATTGGGGAACAGCGCATGATGAATACCCGCACCAACTTGCTCTGCAGCCCATTAAAGCGATCATGCGTGCGCAGAATCGCAAGAAACGGGATGATTTGTTACAGCTTCACGGGATGAAAACGATCGCCTCCCAGGCAGCCACAGCGCGAGGGAAAAAGGAAGCCGTACTTTTTACGCATAAATATAAAGTAGCCGTGTTTCATCTCCAAACCTTACTTATTTATGAGAAAAAGGAGACGCTCCTGCTTTCGGAGAAGTCCTTACAGCATCAAAGACAAGTGAATGTGAATCCGGCATACATAGAAGTAAGCCCAGGTCAGATCAACTTCCACTCTCGCAGGGCGAGCCGCGAATCCGTCAAAGCAATTTATGCGCTAGGCTTAGATTATGGCCTTGTCACCATTGGGATCACGCCAACGGGTCATACGCTCGTGTTGGACGTCGATCCCGTTCCGAAGCTGAACGGGAAATTGGCGCAGCTCTTTGCGCAAGCGATCGATCTATACGATCAAACACTTGCGACAGAGCTGGAACGCAAAGAACGAGCGATGCTCGGCTGCGATCCGGAATTCCTGCTCGTAAACCCACAGGGCAAGGTCGTCTTCGCCGACCGCTTCCTAACTCGCGACGGTGTTGTAGGCAGCGACGCCATCGTACTGAGCGGGCATCGCGTGATTCTGCCGCTAGCCGAGCTGCGCCCGCAGCCTAGCATGGACCCGCTCCAGCTCGCCAAGAACGTCCGCGTAACAATGGGCATTGCCGCACGGAAGATCACAGACCATAGCCTCGCCTGGTGCTCGGGCGGCATGCCTGTGCGTGGTTACCCGTTAGGCGGTCACCTGCATTTTAGCCGTTGCTGGATGAATGGGCATCTGCTGCGGGCGCTGGACAATTATCTCGCTCTGCCACTGATCTTGATCGAGGACGAGTCGACGCGCGGTCGGCGCCCAAGGTATGGCTATCTTGGAGACTTCCGTAAGAAGTCACATGGGGGATTTGAGTACCGGACGTTGCCGAGTTGGCTGGCTTCACCAGTCATCACGCGAGGTGTCTTCGCACTGGCTGCGTTGATTGTTAATAACTACTGGCGTTTACCGCGGAGGCCGCTGCATGAACCAGATATTCAAGCTGCGTACTACAGTGGGAATAAGCGGAGGTTGCAAGATGAGGCAGCTAAGCTATGGAAAGACTTGGAGCAACTCAAGGGGTATGAGGTCCATGCTGGCTTGTTGGAAGGTCTTCGCTTGCAAATTACATCCTTGACATCATGGAACGAATCAGCGGACATTCGAGTCGCTTGGAAAATTGCACCCGGGGTGCGGAAAGAAGCTTTTGAGGAAGGAATCATGTTATAATAGATTATCTATCGCCTCATAGAGTTAGTGCTGTATAAGAGATTAGGATTGGCTGGAAATTGTGTGGAAATAAGTGGTATGAGAAGGCTGTACACGCATTTCGTTGTTCTGCTTGCTGGCGGCAATTGGGCATGCTGCAAGCAGAATGACGTCTATTAATCTGTGTATGGATGAAAATAAGAATGATAGTTTCAAAGCGTACATTTTTCATTACGGAAAAGGTTGGAGGAACACAAGTTGGCTACATATACGCCGATGATTCAGCAGTACTTAGCCGTAAAGGCACAGGTACCAGATGCTTTTTTGTTTTTTCGTCTGGGCGATTTTTATGAGATGTTTTTTGAAGATGCCATTAATGCGTCACGTGAATTAGAGATTACGTTAACAGGCCGTGAAGGTGGCGGTGAAGAGAAGATTCCGATGTGCGGCGTCCCTCATCATGCAGCAGACAACTATATGTCCCGCTTAATTGAGAAAGGCTACAAAGTCGCGATTTGTGAACAGGTTGAAGATCCTGCTGAAGCGAAAGGCGTTGTACGCCGAGAAATCGTACGAATCGTAACGCCAGGTACAGTGATGGATAGCAAGCTGTTAGGTGAATCCGTCAACAATTACATCGTATCCCTGGTTAACCAAGCCAATGGTTACGCGTTTACAGCCTGTGATATTTCAACAGGTGAGCTCTACACAACAGAGTTGCCTAATTCTTGGGAGCTCGTCGTTGATGAGTTAAATGTCTATAATCCATCCGAAATTGTGACCAACCAAGCGTTGCTGACAACAATTCGTGAGACTGGCGCTGCGTGGGGCCGCAATATGGTGTTAACGGAGTGGACAAGAGCGGATGAGAACCTTCTTGATGAACATTTTGCTGAAGATGCCGCGTTATCGAACTTGTCTAGCATCAGTCGACAAGGCGTCGCTTCGCTGCTTGCCTATTTGAAAGAAACGCAAAAGAGAGCACTCACCCACGTGAAGCACATTCGCATCTATAAGCCGGATCAGTTTATGACGATGGATCCGTTTACCCGACGAAATTTAGAACTCGTTGAAACGGTTCGTGAGCGTGCCAAAAAAGGGTCGTTATTGTGGCTATTGGACAAAACGGTAACCGCCATGGGCGCGCGTATGCTGCGTCGATGGATTGAAAAGCCGCTTATGAACGTGTCTCGGATTGAGGAAAGATTAGAAGCAGTTAATTTGCTCTACAATCAATTGATTGTGCGAGAAGATGTGAAGCAAGCGCTGAAGGAAGTTTATGATTTGGAGCGGTTGGTCGCTCGCATCTCCTATGGGAATGCGAATGCCCGCGATATGATCGCGTTGAAGCACTCCTTGCAGCAAGTGCCGATGCTCCAGCAGCTATGTACCGCATCAGGCTCCGAAACGCTGCGAAAACTCGTTGAAAATATGGACGTTTGTGATGATGTGATGGCTTGGATCGCTGGTGCGATTGAGGACGAGCCTCCGGTCTCCATTCGTGACGGAGGGATGATTCGTGAAGGGTATCAGCCCTACCTGGATCAACTTCGTGAAGCTAGCAAGAACGGGAAACAATGGATTGCTGAGCTGGAACGTCAAGAACGCGAAGCAACGGGCATTAAGTCGCTCAAAATCGGCTACAACAAAGTGTTCGGTTACTTTATCGAGGTGACGAAGGCCAATATGTCCGCCCTTCAAGAAGGGCGTTATGAACGTAAACAGACGCTTGCGAATGCTGAGCGATATGTGACGCCAGAGCTCAAAGAGAAAGAAGCGCTCATTCTGGAAGCGCAAGATAAAATGATTGATCTGGAGTATGAGCTGTTCACGGAGCTGCGCGACCGGATTTCGAAGCATATCTCCAGATTGCAGAAGCTGGCGGAGGTCATTGCCACCGCCGATGTGTATCAATCGCTGGCAACGGTCAGCGCGGCGCAGCACTTCCGCAAGCCGGAGATCGGCGAAGGCTTCGATCTTGCGATTGAAGACGGTCGACACCCTGTGGTGGAGGCTGTTATCCAGGACGGCTCGTTCATTGCGAATGGGACGAGCTTACTTGAAGAGCAGGGCCGCATCTTGCTCATTACCGGGCCGAATATGGCCGGTAAGAGTACGTATATGCGGCAAGTGGCTGTGATCTGCCTGATGGCGCAGATCGGCTGTTTCGTGCCTGCGAGCTCCGCGCGCATTCCGGTCACAGACCGGATCTTCACGCGGATCGGCGCTGCCGACGATCTCATCGGTGGTCAGAGTACATTCATGGTCGAGATGATGGACATCCAGGTCATGACAGAGAAGGCGACGAATCGCAGCCTTGTCATCATTGACGAGCTGGGTCGCGGCACCTCGACAGGTGAAGGCATGGCGATTGCTCAGGCCGTCATTGAATTCCTTCATGATCGGATCGGCTGCAAGACACTTGTGTCGACGCATTTCCATGAGCTCGCCCATCTGGAGGAGAGCCTGGTACATCTGCGCAATCACTGTATGGCCGTGAAAGAAAGCGGCAGGCAGGTCACCTTCCTGCGCAAACTCATCCCTGGGGCAGCCAGCACGAGTTACGGCATCTACTGTGCCGAAATCGCCGGGCTGCCGGACGCGATCATTCAGCGCTCGTATGCGCTACTCAACGGTTTTGAAGAGCGCGCAGCAGTACCGCAAGCCGCAGCGACCACGGCGGTACCGATCCGACAGCTGTCCCTCTTCGAGGAGGACAGTCCAGCGGAAGTCGCCGTCAAGAAGAAGCATGACGGCAAATCTCAACTGGTGCTTGACCAGTTGAAGGGGATTGATCTCATCAATATGACGCCATTGCAGGCGCTCAATTTGGTATATGAATGGAAACAAAAACTACAGTAATGTTGCTCAGACATTAGATTACTACTGAACGGAGATATGCATATGAAATTATCATCAGCGAACAAGAAAGCTGTCAAAGCAACTTTAGCACTCGCTTCGGCGCTAGCAGTCGTTATGCCTGTAAGCGCCATGGCACAAGAGGATTTACAAACCGTTATCGTGAGAAAGACGCTTGTTGAAAACCATGTGAGCGGCGTTACCTTAGAGGCTCTGGAAAATCAGAGCATTGAGCAGATGATTGCTGGGTTGAAGGATCCTTATACAGTTCTCTTCACTCCTCAGGATTATGGTCAATTTTCGAATACACTGGAAAATAGTTTTGAAGGCATAGGCTGTGTAATTGGGCTCGATGACAAGGGTGTATACGTTTCGAAAACAATCCCTGGTTCTCCAGCAGAAGCTGCCGGGCTGCTTCCAGATGATTATATAAGAGCTGTGGATGGCGTAGCCGCTTCGACGACTTCAATTGATGCTGTTCGGAGTAAAATTATCGGAGTCGCTGGCACCAAAGTGAAGGTTACTGTACTGCGCGGAGATAAAGAAATAACGTTTGAACTTACTCGCCAAGCTGTAAATTCCCCGGAAGTATACAGCAAAAGCTTTACCAATGGCGTTGGATATATACAAATTACGGACTTTTCGGATGAAGCTGATGACGAATTCGATAAACAACTAAGCGCGCTGCAAGCCAAAGGATTGAAGTCGTTAATTCTAGATGTTCGAGATAATCCTGGTGGTTATCTAGAAACGGCTCGTAATATCGCTAAACATTTTGTAAAAGAGGGGGTCCTCATTCACACAAAGAACCGTGATGGCGTCGATGACCCAGTAGCTTTTCAAGATGGAAATCCGCTTGCGATTCCTGTTTATATTTTAGCGAATGAGAATAGTGCAAGTGCTTCAGAGGTACTCTCAGGTGCCTTACAGGACTATGGGGTTGCGAAAGTGATTGGGATGCAGACCTTCGGTAAAGGAAGTGTTCAACAGCTCTTCGAGCTTCCAGATCAAAGTGTTTTGAAGGTCACAGTAGAAGAATACTTAACCCCCAAAATGCGAAAAGTGAACAAAGTTGGCATTACGCCAGATTTAAAGGTTGATGGCGTATCAGCACAACTCATTACAGCTCTTCATGAAACAGGTATATCGGATATCCAAGTGTCGTTTTCGAAACATAGTGTTACTTATAACGGTGTCGACCTAGGTTACGGCTTCGGCAGCTTCCGTGATAATGGGCATCTGTTTGCTTCTGCTCGAGGGCTGGCGGCAATGATCGGTGCTAAAATTACTTGGAATGAAACCAATCGCACTGTGGATATCACCGATGATAAAGGAACACAGGCTTTTGCGATCGAAAAGGAAAACCTGGTGATTGAAAATGGATTCAGCTACGTGAATGTCGATGTATTTGATGATTATTTTCCACAGTTGAAAGTCATTCATCAAGGGGAGAACGTATCTATACAAGCTGCAAAGGGGAATTAAGACGATGGGGAAAATTCAGCTCTTAAGCGAGCATATTGCGAACCAAATTGCAGCAGGTGAAGTGGTAGAGCGGCCTTCATCGGTCGTGAAAGAGCTGGTTGAGAACTCGGTTGATGCGGGGAGTACCCGTGTTGATGTCACGATTGAAGAAGGTGGCTTAACCTTAATTCGGGTATCTGATAATGGCTCAGGCATGGCCCTTGAGGATTGTGAATTAGCTTTCCAACGGCATGCGACGAGTAAAATAGCAACGAGCAAGGATCTGTTCTCGATCCGCACGCTAGGCTTCCGTGGTGAAGCCCTGCCAAGTATTGCTTCTGTCTCCAGGCTCGAGTGTGTAACCAGTGCGACGAATGATGGGTTGGGTCGCAAAGTCACCATCGAAGGCGGTACGATTCGTGCCGTGGAAGAAACTGCGGCATCGCGTGGTACAGAAGTGACGGTGCGCGATTTATTTTATAACACACCAGCAAGATTGAAATATATGAAAACGATCCAGACGGAGCTTGGGCATATTTCTGATTATTTATATCGTCTTTCGCTCGCACATCCTGGCATTGCTTTCACATTAAAGCATAATGGCAATGTATTGCTCCAAACGTTAGGCAACGGGGATCTGCTCCAAGTCATTGCCGGCATCTATGGCACGGCGATTGCTAAGCAAATGCTTCCACTCCAAGTGGAAAACTTGGATTATACAATCTCGGGCTTCGTCGCCAAGCCCGAAATGACGCGCGCGAATCGCGGCGGCATCTCGACCATTGTCAATGGTCGCTATGTGCGCAACTTCGCGCTGAATCAAGCCCTTTTGCAAGGGTATCATACCTTGTTGCCGATCAACCGTTTTCCCGTTGCTGCGCTGCACATCGGGATGGATCCAGCTCTTGTGGATGTAAACGTACATCCATCTAAGCTGGAAGTCCGCTTCAGTAAGGAAGCGGAGCTAACGGCCTTGATTGAAGCCGAGGTGAAGCGGCTATTCGGCAGACAAGTGCTGATTCCAACGGGTGTCAAGTCATCAGCACCGAAAGGCGCATTCGTTCAAGAGCAACTGGAGCTCACACGCACCGTAGAGCCACCCAAAGAGACCCAGAGCTCTTCGTCAGATCTGGATGCGGAGTTTTATAAGGATCATAAGGCTGTAGTGTCTGAGGATAAGAATGGTTTGGAATTATCAAACACTGTGAATAAATCTGACAACCAGTGGACGTTGCCTCAGGTCAAGGAAGCAGCACCCACCTATCGGCAGCCAATCCCAGCTACGTTGTCGTCACCTTTGCAGCAACAGACACCAGTGGTGCCTAATGCAAGTGGCAGTTCGTTAGCAAATGCTGGATTTCCAACGAAAAAATCGCTAGTAACTAGCCAGAGCTACACGGCTGCAAGTGATGCAGCATCTCGAAACACCTCTATTCAACAGCAACGACGAATGAACGAGGCGTTTATGGAGTTGATGCCATCGAATGCAGACAGTGATGCTCCCAAGCTTCCGACGTTTCCTCGTTTGGATCCAATCGGACAAATGCATGGCACCTATTTGATTGCGCAGAATGAAACAGGATTATACTTAATTGATCAGCATGCAGCGCATGAACGCATCAATTATGAATATTTTTATGAGCATTTTGGCAATCCTGCTGAGGCGAGCCAAGAATTGCTCGTTCCCATAACGTTGGAATTTACACCTTCTGAAGCGGGTGTTATTGCGGATAAGCTTGCGTTGTTTGAACAAGTAGGTGTGTATATGGAAGCTTTTGGCGGCAATACGTTCCTAGTGCGTGCGCATCCACATTGGTTCCCTTCAGGGGAAGAGAAAGCCATCGTGGAAGAGATGTGTGAGCTCATTATTTCTGATCGTAAAGCTTTGGATATCGCCAAACTCCGCGAGAAGGCAGCGATTATGTGTTCCTGCAAGGCATCTATTAAGGCTAATCAGAGTCTAAGCATATTGGAAATGGAAACACTAATCGATCGACTAGCGAGTTGTAGAAATCCATATACGTGTCCGCATGGACGACCTATCGTAATAAGTTTTACAACCTATGAGTTAGAAAAAATGTTTAAGCGAGTGATGTAACCCTGTGCTAGTAACAACTTCGTATAACCCGTCCGCTGATTTGGTGGCAGAAGCCGCACGCTTATCAGCTTTATATGGGGGCCGAATTGTGCCCCGGAAGAAGTATTCTTTGGAACTTCTTAGGAGAAATTATAAGGATAGTTCTGTTCTGCTTGTGACAAGAGAAGAGATCAGGTACTATGAAGAAGATCACCCTGCAACTTTTTTCCATCCAAGCATGTCACTTGTTCGTGTCAAACGGATGCAGAGGGGAGAGTCTGATTTGCTCATTGAGGCATCAGGAGCTGTTTCTGGCGACCGCATTGTGGATTGTACAGCGGGGCTTGCGTCGGATGCCATCGTCTTCTCTTATGTGGTTGGTATGGAAGGTCATGTCACAGCGCTTGAAAGTGAAAGGATCCCAGCCATGCTGATTCAAGAAGGCTTGGTCCAATATCAATCGGAAATACCGGAATTGAATGCTGCAATGAGACGCATTGAGGTAAGGCATACGCATCACCTGACTTTTTTGCAACAGTTAGACTCGCAGAGTGTGGATGTGGTCTATTTTGATCCCATGTTTCGCAGTCCGATCGAGGAATCGCATGCGATATCCCCACTTCGGCATCGTGCGAACGATGAAGCCGTCAGCTTGGCTTCGATCGCTGAAGCAAGACGCGTTGCACGCAAAAGTATTGTGCTTAAAGAAAACCGAGACAGCGCTGAGTTTGCTCGGCTCGGGTTCGAGCATGTGTTACGTTCAACTACGAAAACAACGTATGGAGTGATTCGATTGTGTTAGCCCCATCAGCCAAGCCGAAATTACTCGTGCTACTTGGTCCCACCGCTGTTGGTAAGACCAAGCTCAGCTTGGAAATTGCACAGCGCTTCAATTGTGAAATTATTTCCGGTGATTCAATGCAGGTGTATCGTGGCATGGACATCGGAACCGCCAAAGCGAGCGAAGCGGAGCAGCAGATCGTCCCGCATCATCTGATTGACATTCATGATCCATCGTATTCGTTTTCTGCAGCAGAGTTTCAAGAGCGAGTAAAAGGATTAATTCAAGACATCCACTCGCGTGGCAAGCTGCCTTTTATTGTAGGTGGCACAGGATTATATATCGAATCGGTCTGCTATGATTATCAATTTACAGATGTCAGTATGGACGAGGAATTCAGGAAATTACAGGAAGAATTCGCAAATACGCATGGGGAAGACGCCCTACATGCCAGATTGCGGGAAATTGATCCTGAGAGTGCGGGCCGTCTGCATGCCAATGACCGCAGGCGCGTAATTCGAGCACTTGAGATTTTCCATATATCTGGAGAAACCATGACGGCTCATTTGGCCTCCCAGAAAAAAGAATCTCCTTACGAACTATGTATCATTGGGCTATCAATGGACCGAGCGCTGCTCTATCAACGGATCGAAGAACGCATCGATGCGATGATTCAAGAAGGGTTGGTTGAAGAGGTACAGGAGCTTCTAGCCGCTGGCACTCCGAAGTCGGCCATTTCGATGCAAGCTCTTGGGTATAAGGAGATCGTTAGCTATCTAGACCATGAGCTCAGCTTCGAGGACGCCGTAATCCTGCTGAAGCGGGATACACGTCGATTTGCAAAGCGTCAATTGTCTTGGTTTCGGCATATGAAGGACATTGATTGGGTTGATGTAACAGATACAGCAAATTTTTCTGCCCATTTCGAAATGATTAGTGATATACTAGCAGGAAAGTTTGTACATAAAATAGAATATAATTAACAAATATCACCATTAGAAAATAGCGCCGCTTGGGCGAAAGTTTCATTCCATTAAGGGGGACATACTGATGAACCGATCCATTAATATTCAGGACAATTTTCTAAATCAGCTGCGTAAAGAAAGCATTCCCGTTACCGTTTATTTAACAAATGGCTTTCAAATTAGAGGACTTATTCGTGCATTTGACAATTTCACCATCATTATTGACAGTGAAGGCCGTCAACAAATGGTGTACAAGCATGCGATCTCTACCTTCACACCACAGCGTGCTGTTTCATTAATGGCGGCTGCAGAAGCTACGGAATAATCCCTATATCGCTTCAATTTGCAACTTTTTAATGGACTGAAACGTCTAACCGAATAGAAACTTTTGGGAGCAACCTTGTATAAAGGTTGTTCTTTTATTGAAATTTAGGAGATTTTTCATTGGACTTGATAAGTCGACTAAATTTCGGATAAACGTACTCGACCTCTAAGGTCGGTTTGTTCGTTTATTTCAGTTCCATCTTCTATCTAGAGAAACGAAACGTAAGGGAGTTGGTGAATATGGATAAAAAACCTACGAGACATCCATCCACGCCGCAAACTAAATCAAGGGAGTCCAAACAAAGCCAGAACAAAGGTCCCAAGAAGAAAAAATTTCATGCACGTAATCTCATTATGGGTTCCATCATTGCTGCAATTGTCGCTGTAATTTGCGCAACGGGAATTTATATTGTCGTCATCATGAGCGGTTTCAAAATCTTGGATGCCAATATTGATAAAATTGTTAGCACAACCGAGTCGACCCTTATTTATGCGCAAGAAGAAGGTAAAGATAAGGATGGGAAAGATAAACCTGCAACAGAGATTTCGAAAGTATATCGCGGTGAAAATCGGGAAAGTGTCAACATCAAAGACGTTCCGGAACGGCTGCAACAAGCATTTATCGCAACGGAAGATCGACGGTTTAATGAACACTCAGGTGTTGATTTAAGGGCGATTGGACGTGCGCTTGTTACAGATATCATTCATATGGCCGCAGTTGAAGGTGGAAGCACGATCACGCAACAGCTAGCCAAGAACGTATTCCTAAGCTCAGAGAAAACGGCTTTCAGGAAAGGTACGGAAATGTCGATCGCGTTTGCGCTTGATGAGCGGTTTACGAAGGATGAAATTCTAGAGAAATATTTGAATCGCATTTTCTTCGGAAGTAACGCTTACGGCATTAAAGCGGCAGCTAAGGTTTATTTTAACAAGTCGAATTTGAACGAACTGGAAGTGTGGGAAATGGCGACACTTGCCGCGTTACCTAAAGCACCTTCCCGCTACTCGCCGTTAACTCATCCAGATTTATCAAAAGAACGTCGAGCAGTAGTTCTGAGGCTGATGACGGATCAAGGTTATATTACAGAGGCAGAGCGTGCCAAAGCCGCTGCTGTCGATTATGTGCCGCCTGTATCTACGACCACAGGAGGGACGAAAGAATATGCTTCGTTCGTGGACTATGTCGTGAATGAAGCGGAAGACATGTACGGCATCGAAGAAGATGAGCTCCTGACCAAAGGTTACCGTATTTACACGACCATGAATATCACAGCTCAGAAAACCATTGAGCAAACTTATGCGAATCCGAGTTTTTTCCAGAAGGATGCTACAGATGGACAGAAAATTCAGAGCTCCATGGTTATTTTGGATAATAAAACTGGCGGTATTATGGGATTAATTGGTGGCCGGGATTATAAAACCAAAGGGTTTAGTCGTGTATATTCCAAACGACAACCAGGGTCCTCTTTTAAACCAATTGCCGTCTATGCGCCTGCTTTAGATAGTGGGAAATATACACCGTATTCCTTGCTAGATGACACACAGACGTCTTTCGGTTCCTATACACCGCAAAACTATGATCGTCAAACACATGGGCAAGTTTCGATGTTTGAAGCTGTTAAGAAATCCTACAATCTAGCGCCTGTCTGGTTATTAAATAAAATGAATGTTGATAAGGGGATTGCGTTTGCTAATAAGCTGGGTACCACCCTGAATCCTCAGAAGGATCAGAATCTAGCCATTGCGCTAGGCGGTCTTACGGATGGCGTATCGCCATTGCAAATGGCTAGAGCTTACACAGCTTTTGCTAACCAAGGGAATCAGAATAAAACGCATGCAATTTTACGAATAACCGATTCGCAAGATAAAGAAATTGCGGCATATAAGCCAGAGAAGAAGCAGGTTATGCAGCCGAGTACTGCCTACTATATGACACTGTTGCTGCAGGGTGTTGTGGAGACAGGTGGTACAGGTGTGAAAGCGAAGTTCAATCGTCCGGTTGCTGGGAAAACAGGATCAACAGGACTTGATATCAAAGGCATTGAACAGTACGATCGAGATGTATGGTTCGTTGGTTATACCCCTGAATGGACGGCGGCTGTCTGGGAAGGTTTCGATAAGGTCGATTCCAAACATTATGTGACGGTTGGAAGCGGCAGCACAGCTGCTATTTTCAAGGAAGTCATGTCCACAGCTCTAAAGGATAGGCCAGTTACTAACTTTGTTAAGCCAGCTAATGTAGACGATTTGAAAGAACCGCCTAGTGGTATTACAGATGTTAGAGCTACTTATGTACCAGAATCAAAACGTGTTAAGATTGAATGGACCTCTCTCGGAGAGAAAGTTAGTTACGAATTGTATCGTAAAGGCGCGACTGAGCCTGAAGCGAAAATGATTATTCAAACACCGAAAGTGTTAGTCGAGGACACGACAATCAATAGTGGCGAAACGTATCAATATTATGTAATACCAATGGCGAACGATTCGAATACACCAGGTGCGAAGTCGAATGTCGTTACCGTCGAAATTCCGAAGGATGATACGCTTCCGAATGGCGGAATTCCGTCACCTACTCCGTCAGGTTTGCCGTCACCATCGCCAGGCAACGGAGGGAATAATCCCAATCCATCCCCATCACCTAGTGGGAAGCCTGTCCCTTCTACATCACCAGGGGCTACGATTAAACCTGGCACAGGAACGGAAACCGGGCCAAGTCCAACTCCAACTCCAACTCCTAGCCCATCATTAAGCCCTAAGCCGAGTCCGACGCCGACTCCGTTACCGGTGGATAAGCCGAATGACGAGAAGCCGAAGAACGGCGCTTAGTAGAGCAAGTTGTGCGAGCATAATAAGGTCCTTAGAAGGGCCTTATAGCTCCAACAAGCAGATGCGGACAAGCTTATCGACAGAATAAAGTGTAAGAGGTGCCTACTCGCCATGATGGCAATTGTGCAGGCACATCGACACATCAGCAAACAAATTCAAACTGGAGGACTGTTCAATGAAATTAGCTACTACATCCATGAAGTCTAAAATGCTTCTCACCGCTTCCTTGCTTACATTAACCCTTATCGTATCCGCGTGCGGCAATAAACCGGCGGAAAGTACTGGCGGTACGGCAACACCTGCAGCATCGACAGCGGCATCAGCTCCCAAGCAATGGAGCAAAGCCCCAGATATGATCATTGATACGAATAAAACGTATCAAGCAGAAGTTACAACCTCGAAAGGGACGTTTACGATCGATTTGTACACCAAAGAAGCGCCCAAAACGGTGAACAACTTCGTCTTTTTATCCAAAGAAGGCTTCTATAACAATGTAACGTTTCACCGTATCATTAAAACTTTCATGATCCAAACAGGTGATCCGCAAGGGACAGGCAGAGGGGGGCCAGGTTATAAATTTGCTGATGAGCTGAAAACGACGCATACTTATGAACCAGGAACTGTTGCGATGGCAAACTCAGGAGCTAATACGAATGGCAGCCAATTTTTCATTTGTTCAGGTACAGATTGTGCGTCATTGAATAAGAAGCCCGATTACACTATTTTCGGAAAAGTAACAGCTGACGGAATGGCCACAATTGCGAAGATCGCTGAGACTCCCGTGGAAAGAGATCCGAATGGAGTGGATGCTTCGGCAAGTAAGCCAAAAGAAAAAGTAACGATTAACACCATTTCGATCAAAGAAAAATAAACTAACATCAAGAACGATTTCATAAAGGATAGGAGTGGATCTCATGAAACAACCGTGCCTATTGTTCCATGGATTTACAGGTGGACCTTATGAAGTTGAGCCGTTAGCTCGGCATTTACGAGAGCGTGGTCAGCTGTGTGAGGTGCCCATCCTACCCTGGAATGGAGAAAGCCGTCATCAGCTTCACGCTTCACGTTGGGAAGACTGGGTCCAAGCGGCCGAATGGCATGCGGCCAAAATGACAGAGACCTATGGCTCCTTTGATATGGTTGGTTTTTCAATGGGAGGTCTATTGGCAGCTTACTTGTCGGTTCGTTATCCCGTGCGAAGGCTCATACTATTAAACACAGCAGTCATTTATGTCAGCCCGGGTCGGCTTTTGAACGTCCTTCGTGAGGAATGGAAGTATCAACGGAAAATCAGTTTAATCAAAGGGAAATCAACGCCACTTGTGGCAACCTGGCAGTTCACGAGGCTTGTCCGACATCTGAAGCCGGAGCTCAGTCAAGTCAATAAGCCTACCCTTATTGCACAAGCGGAAAGAGATCAAGTGATTCATCCGCAGAGTGCGCGGTACATTTATAGCAAGCTCAGAGGGCAGCGAGAGCTGCACTGGCACGCCAAATCGGATCATTTAATCTGTTTGAGCGAGGATGCTCCAGCCTTATTTCGGCAGGTAAGTACATTTCTGGATAAGGAGTAGGAAGGATGACGGCAAAGCTTAGTATGAACAAAAAACAACGCGCCATCGCACCTGCGCCAACGAAGAAGAAAGCTAGCGCTTCGAAAGGAAAACCACCATCTAAGTTATATCGCCTATTTGTAAGGACGTTTCAATTCATTTTGATTTCCTTTGCTTTGCTGGTGAGTTGGGTTGTGTTTATCCAGTGGAAGGTACAGTTAGGCCCAAGTCAGTCGAGCTTGCCTAAGCAAGTTGATGTAGGAATTGTATTGGGAGCTTCGCTTCGGAATGATATCCCTAGTCCCGGGCTGCAAGAACGTCTGGACTTAGCTGTGGAGTTGTACAAGCAGGGGCGTTTCAAGCAACTTATTGTAACAGGTGGTTTGGATCATAATGGGTCTAAGCTGACAGAAGCTGAAGGCATGAGGGACTATTTGGTGAAGCAGGGATTGCCGAAGTCAAGTATACATATCGAGCCTAAGGCAACAAGTACGTATGAAAATTTACTGTTCAGCAAGCAAATTATGGACGAGAAATCACTTGTTAGCTCAATTATCATCACGCATAAGTTTCATAGCTCGCGTTCACATGATATTGCAGAAACGATTGGTTTCAAAGATCCGCTAGTCTCCGGGGCCAAGTCAGAGGTGCTTTTCATGCCTTATCATGATACGAGAGAAACACTAGCCTATACGAACTGGTATTTGACCAAACTGCAATTGAAGCTGGGGTTGAAATAATAGAAAGCATGACAGGGTAGCGGGGAATGCCGCTGCTTGTCATGCTTTTTCTTATCTAGCCATTTACGATGGCTCCGCCATTGATATGCAGAATTTGCCCTGCCATGTAAGAGGAGTCTTCACTGGCTAAGAACACATAGCTTGGTGCTAATTCACTAGGCTGTCCGGCACGTTTCATCGGGGTCGTAGAGCCGAAGACCTCAACTTCCTGAGCTGTGAATGTAGAAGGAATTAACGGTGTCCAGATGGGCCCAGGAGCAACACCGTTCACTCGAATGCCTTTGGCGTTCAACTGCAAGGAGAGCGAGCGAGTGAAGGTGACAATCGCACCTTTCGTTGATGAATAATCAATTAATTGTTCGTGACCATGGTAAGCTGTGATCGAAGCGGTATTTATTATCGCACTACCTGACTTCAGATGAGGAAGAGCGGCTTGCGTCATGTAAAAGTAGGAGAAAATATTCGTTCGGAATGTTCGTTCAAGCTGCGCTGACGTAATATCCGTTATACTTTTCTGTGGATGCTGCTCAGCAGCATTGTTAACAAGAATGTCAAGCTTGCCGAATTCTTGAATGACTTGTGCAACAACCTGCTTACAGAAGTTCTCATCTCCTATGTCGCCTGCGACATGCAAGCATTTGCGGCCCGCTTGTTCCACATGTCGATGTGTTTCTTCTGCGTCCTTATGCTCATTCAGGTAGACAATAATGACATCGGCCCCTTCTTTGGCGTAAGCTACTGCAATTGCGCGTCCTATGCCGCTGTCACCTCCAGTAATGATGGCAACTTTATCTTTCAGTTTACCAGCAGGTTTATAGTTCGCTTTCTCAAATTCGGGCAGTGGTTTCATTTCTGCTTCGATGCCTGGTTGATGGTTCTGATGCTGCGGTGGAAAAACTGGCTTTTCCTTTGTGGCCGTCATGTAATCGGCTCCTTTCATCCTAAGAAATTCTTAGTTAGGATGATACAAGATCCGCCAAATCATACTTCACTCGGTAATGATAGCCATATTTCATTTGATACCCTAGCTTCTCGTATAACGTAACCGCTGGCACATTGTTTGCGATCACTTGCAAATATTGCTGAGTCGCACCTTGTGTCATGCACCATGTAGTCATGGCATGAATAATTGCATAGCCGTAGCCCTTGCCGCGGTGTTCTTCGTGTACGATCACATTGACGAAACCTGCCCATTCTCCTTCTACGATCGCTGTGCCAAGTGCGACAATCTGACCTTGATCTTTCAGTGTAATGAAGGCTTTCGGTGCCGGCATTCGATCGCTTAAACCTTGATAAAAGCCTCTTCGTTCCTCTGGGTACTGTTCTAATAAAAGAAAGGCATCCAGCCACTCTTTCGTTATGGATTGTGTAATTTCTAATTCAAGATCCAGCGCTGAAGGGTATTGTTGCATGCGTTTTTCCGCTTGAGTGGCGACTTGTTGGCAATCAGCCGTCATCATATAACAGGGAGTATCTAATTCGTAGCCTTGGTCTTGCAATAAGCTGTCCAATTGGTCGGGAGAGGCCGTACTAATATGAAAAATAGCAGGTAACCCATGACTATGGTAAAATTGTTCCACAAGCGATAGCCAATTGTCATCATGTGGGTAAGAACCAATAGCAAACACACTGTTTGCTCGTTTAGTTATCCCGTTTGATGCTCTAATGAGCCAATGATCAACCCAAGTGTTGCTTTCCGCAGGCCAAGTATTTGCAGCTATGCGATCAAGTAATTCGAAGGAATCACGTTCTGTTTGCATGAAAAGTGCCCCCATCCACCAAATGTATTACATAAATATACAATTAAATGTATAAAAATTCAATCGAAAAATACTTACGTACATGTTACCATTTTGTGTTAGGGGAGGAAGCCTACGATGGAACTGCGATTGCGAACGGCCACATGGGAGGATTATGATGCTGTGAATACGATCATTCGTGAAGGCCAGGAAGAACATACGGAAGCATTGCCAGACCGATTTGCCAAACTCGATCACGTTGTTGCGATGGGCTGGTATCGAAGCTTCTCGGATCGGGCCGATAAAGAGATTATAGTCGCGGAGCTTGGACTAGAAGTAGTTGGTGTCGCGATGTTAGAAATGAAGCAAAGTCCAAACTATGAAGCTCTTGTGCCTCGTAAGTATGCATATTTAAATGAACTTGCTGTAGCCTCTGCCCATCAACGTCAGGGAATTGGCAAGCGGCTTTACCGGGCTGCTGCTGAGTGGGCACAAGCGCGCGAAGCCGAATCACTCGAATTAAATGTGTGGGAATTCAATGAAGGTGCCTTGCTTTTTTATGCATCACTTGGCATGCTGACGTTAAATCGCACCCTTGCGACAAATTTTTTGAAATAGAGAGGGAATCCCTATGCTTTTTATAGATAATGAAGGAATCACGGATCCGAGAATCAATTTGGCCATTGAAGAATTTGCCTTGCGAAAGCTGCCGGCGGGAGAGAGTTATTTGCTTTTTTATGTGAATGAACCGTCGATCATCATTGGCAAGAACCAAAATACGCTGGAAGAAATTAATCCCGAATATGTGAAAGCGAATAACCTGCATGTTGTCCGTCGGTTGTCTGGTGGAGGTGCGGTGTATCATGATCTAGGGAACTTGAATTTCAGTTTTATCACCCAAGACGATGGGAATTCGTTTCATAATTTTCAGAAGTTTACGGCGCCAGTAGTTGAAGCGTTGCATGCACTTGAAATTCAAGCTGAACTAACAGGTCGCAATGATATTCAAGTCGGTGAACGCAAAATATCAGGCAATGCGCAATTTTCAACGAAGGGAAGAATGTTCAGTCATGGGACACTTCTGTTCGATTCGGAGATAGAGAATGTTGTTTCGGCACTACGCGTTGATCCCGATAAAATTCAATCCAAAGGTATTAAATCGATCCGAAGCAGGGTTGCGAATATAGTGGAGTTTCTGAAAGAATCGATGACTATGGCAGAATTTCGATCTACATTGCTTAGTTCTATTTTTGGAGTCAATGCTGAGAATGTTCCTACCTATAAGCTAACAGAGAAAGATTGGACTCAGATTCATCAGATTTCGGAAGAGCGGTATCAGAACTGGGATTGGAATTATGGGAAATCACCTAAAAGCACGGTTCAACATGCCAAAAGAATTGAGGGCGTCGGTAGAGTGGATATTCGCTTATCTATCGAAGAGGGCCATCTGCAGCATCTCAAAATATTTGGAGATTTCTTTGGTGCCCATGATGTTGCTGAGCTTGAAAATAAACTGGTTGGTACACGATTTGAGGAAGGTGCAGTTCGTGAACGCATAGCAGATGTAGATTTGAAACATTACTTCGGCGCTTTGGATAAGGAGACATTCGTAGCCTTGCTGATGTTGACTTAAACTTAAGTTGATCTAAATAAGCGATGACTATCGTAATCCAGGGCGGCTGCGGTCTAAAATGACGTTTACAAGCGTAGGATGGTGGATACGCACTAATAAACCATCATGTAAACGAGGTGATCTTCATGAGTGGTAGAAGCTTGCCATCCAGACAAATCAACATCGTTTTACGGCAGCCGGAATCTGGCAGTCAGCGGCGAATTGTTGAGGGATCAGGCGGGCAGTCAGGCGCTTCACCCCTTGCCGACGCCGAGCCGATGATCACTGGCAAAAGGACGCCAATGGAGGGGCCGTTATCGGATGTATTCAAAGAGCTGAATGGACTGATTGGCTTAGAAAATGTCAAAGAGCTGGTGCATGAAATTTATGCGCTGCTGCAGATTACGCAATTTCGAGTTGAAGCTGGACTTATGAGCAATGCTCATGTGTACCATATGATTTTCAAAGGCAGCCCTGGAACGGGGAAGACGACGGTAGCACGATTATTAGGCCGTATGTTTCATGCGATGGGCGTACTGAGTAAAGGGCATTTCATTGAAGTAGAGCGCGCAGACCTCGTAGGTGAATACATTGGGCATACCGCACTGAAAACGCGTGAACTCATGAAAAAAGCGATGGGCGGCGTCCTATTTATTGATGAGGCATATAGCTTGGCACGTGGCGGTGAGAAAGATTTTGGTAAGGAATCGATTGATGCGCTGGTCAAAGGCATGGAAGATAAGAAAAATGATTTCATCCTTATCTTAGCGGGTTATAGTGAGGAAATGGAGCAATTTCTAGCCACAAATCCTGGGCTTCCTTCGCGTTTTCCGATTCAAATTGATTTTGAGGACTATGCCATCGATCAATTGATCCAGATTACTGAGTTGATGGCGAAGGATCGGGAATATGTGTTACTGCCGCAAACACTAGCGAAGCTAAAGCAACACCTCGCTGAGGAGAAGGCAATGACCTGGCGTTCTTTCAGCAATGCGAGGTATGTTAGGAATATTTTGGAGAAAGCCATGCGGCATCAAGCGGTTCGTTTGTTAAGTCAATATGTGAACGCACCTTCCAAGCTTGAATTGATGTCGATTCGTCCGGAAGATGTGAAATTCAAATAAAAGTTCAAAAAGCTAATTAACTTATTTAAGTTAGTTGGCTTTTTTCGTATGGAAAGTTATTGACAGTTGTGAAGTTCTGAGTAAAATATACAGAGTAATTACTTTGTTGATAATGATTATCAGTATTGTTTGTGAATAAATGAATGACGGTTACATATTTACCACTCTAAAGGAGTTGTCATGCATGCGGAAAGTCATTTTGTCCAGTTGGATTGCACTATTCTTACTCCTGTCTGTGCCGTTGATTGCTAGTGCCAAGCCTCAGGATGATCTAGCCAAAGAAGATGCAGGTATCGTGAGTGCAATTCAAGCAGCAGAAAGCGGTAATATTGAGCAAGCAACGAAATTGTTTGAAGCTTTCCAAATCAATTGGCTTAGCTATGAAGATGGGATTAAAGAGCAATCCTTAGCGGCCTATCAGAAGATTGAAGGAGCTATGGGGGAAGCCTCACTGCAGACGATGAAGCAGCCGGTTGATGCTCTAAAGCTTGCAGCGAAGTTGAAGGATCTACATAAGTTGAATATGTATTTCGTAGAGGGCGATCTCTCAGCATTCGGTTCTTCGGCGAAAAGTGTCAATAAGGTTACCGTAGCGTCGCTAATTACACTGTTGGAGAAAGCGTCGGATCAGGTGAAGGGGAAGGATATAGAGGGAGCTTCCGAGAGCATTCAAACACTCCGGAATTCCTGGTTGCTTATTGAAGGTATCGTGTTGACACAATCGCAAGCCGTGTATACGTCCATGGAACGAGACATGGTAACAGCGTATGCACAGCTTTCTGCTACACCTCCTCAAGCTCAAGATGCAGCTGTGACAATCGCGCGGATGCATGCTGATTTAGTACCCTTAGCAACAAAGACAAGCTACACCATGCTTGATGCAACGACGATTATCCTTCGCGAAGGGCTCGAAGCTTTGCTAGTCGTTATAGCGTTACTTGGTTTTCTCAAAAAGGCAGGCCATGAAGATAAGAAAAAATGGATTTGGTTTGGCGTTTATGGTGGACTCATTGTCAGCTTAGCACTGGGCATCGTGGTGCAACAGTTATTTTCGGCGAGTGCCTTTGGAAATAACAATTTTTTAATTGCTGGCTGTACGGGGGTATTTGCGGCGCTCATGCTCCTATATATGAGCTATTGGCTGCATAGCAAGGCAAGCATTTCGAATTGGCAGTCTTATATTCGTAATCAAAGTGTCAAAGCGTTAGCAACTGGCAGTTTAGTTTCACTTAGCTTACTTGCTTTCCTAGCTGTGTTCCGTGAAGGAACAGAAACAGTCTTATTTATGATCGGAATGGCATCCTCGATTTCTTTGGCTTCACTGCTTGGCGGAATCGGGATTGGTGTAGGGGTGTTGCTCATCATAGCCTTTCTAATTCTAAAGATCGGACTTCGTATTCCGATGCGCCCATTTTTCTTGATTTCAAGTGTTTTTGTTTTCTACTTATGCTTTAAATTTGCGGGGATGGGCGTTCATGGACTTCAATTAGCCGGTTATTTGCCCGCAACAACAGCCGATTGGCTGCCAAGCTGGGATGCTGTTGCACTATATCCTACTTTAGAGAGCGCAATCCCACAGTTATGCTTATTGCTTCTGGCACTTATTGCAGTAGTCAGAGATCGTCTTAAAATCATTTCTAATAGAAATATGTCAATAATCAATAAATCCTAAATTAAAGAAAAGTGGAGGGTCTATCCCATGAAAAAAAGTCAACAACTTATTGTTTTAGCAGCAGTATCAACTCTTGTCCTTGCAGGTTGTGGTAAATCAGAGCCAACTGAGGTTGCTAAAGTGCCATTTAAAGAGGGTTCAACGACTTTAGTGACAAGTGTCGATAGTCTGAAGGGTCAATTAGAGGTTTCTAAAATTAAAGATGCGAAGAAACTTGCCGATCAGTTGGAGGATCAATGGGCCAGCTTCGAAGACGAAGTGAAACCCAAATTCCCGGAATTATATTTCAAAGTGGAAAAGTTTTTGACGCCTCTTGAAGCGGGCTTGAAAGAAGATAAGCTTGATTTCCCTACATTAACAGCTTTAAATACGAATTTAAAATCGGCGTTGACGGAGCTTACAACTTCTTTTGCAGAGAACAAAGGTGCAGTTAATAAAGACGTTATTGAAGCTTCTGCTGCGCTAAAAGATGCTGCCAAAGCTTACAACAAGTATGTGCAAGATCAAGGTAACCAACTGGTGACGTTACTTGATCAACTGAACACCGCTATCAAAAGTGGTGATATGAAAAAAGCAACAGAAGCATATGGACTAGCTCGTATGCCGTATGAGAGAATTGAGCCAATTATCGAGACGTTCAGTGAGTTGGACGGTGTCATGGATGCGCGCGTGGATGATTTTAAGAACGAGAAAGATCCTGATTTTACAGGGTATCACCGAATTGAATACTTATTATTTGTGAAGAAAAACATCAAGGATGCTGAGCCGTTTGCAGCGCGTCTGCTTGAAGATGGTAAGAAAATGCAACAAGCGATTGCAGCTACGACAATTGCTCCAACTGACTTTATCGCAGGTGTAGGGGAATTGATGGAAGAAGCTCAGTCCAGCAAAATTACAGGTGAAGAAGAGCGTTGGAGCGGTGCGACAGTGCCGGTTATCCGTGCAAACGTAGAAGGTGCCCAAGCGATTTATGATCTTGTAAAAGCGGAATTGAAGAAGAAAGATGCGGCACTGGATGAGAAAATTAGCAAAAGTTTAGCAACAGTTATTGAAACCATGAACACACTTTCGCCTGTTGGCCCAACATGGAATGATTTCAGTAAATTAGAGCAAGCCAAACAAGTTGATTTGAAAAATAAATTAGAAGCATTGGCTGAACCGCTTGTGAAAATGCCAGGGACGCTAAGCAAATAGAGGGATGAGGTTAAGCGGTATGTCGGACAAAATGAATCGTCGAGCCTTCTTAGGGATGACCGCTGCAGGTGCGGCGGGCGTTGTTTTGGGAGATTTGCTGGGGAAGGCGCAAGCCGCAATTCCAACGAATAAAGCTACTGCAACTACAAGTAATGAGACGCTCGATTTTTACGGGCACCATCAAACGGGAGTTGTCACACCTGCACAAAATTTTGCAAATGTGGCAGCTTTCGATGTCACAACTAGCGATGTGAAAGAGCTGCAAGCATTATTGAAAATGTGGACGGAGATGGCTGCCGTTTTAATGGCAGGTAAACCGTTGGCAGTTGAACCGCAGGATGCGGCTTTTCCACCTACGGATACCGGTGAGCAGTTTGGCCTGGATACAGGTAAATTAACTCTTACATTTGCCGTAGGCGCCTCTCTATTTGAAAAGGAGGGCCTTGATCGGTTCGGTCTTCTTTCCCGTAAACCGGCAGGATTGACTGAGATGCCAATCTTTCATAAAGATTCCTTACAGGATCAATTAACGCACGGAGACATCATTGTACAAGCATGCTCGGATGATCCGATAATATGTTTCCATGCGATTCGCAATTTATCTAAAGCGGCTAGAGGCGTTGCTCACTTGCGTTGGCAGCAAACAGGCCAGCTCGGTGTTAAAGCACAAGGGACGAAACGGAATTTATTTGGCTTTAAGGATGGTACAGCTAATCCTGCCTTACAAGATGAGACTTTTATGAAAAATAATGTTTGGATTGATACTGGCGATAATAGTAGCGCACCTTGGTTAGCTGGCGGTACTTATATGGTGGTTCGCCGCATTCAAATGCGAATCGAAACATGGGATCAACAAACGTACTCCGATCAAGAAGAGATTATTGGCCGTCAGAAGGTTTCCGGGGCACCTATGGATGGCAATGTTGAATTCGATACACCGCAGTTTGCCTCAGACGCCGAAGGCAAGGTAACGCCATTAGACTCGCACATACGTTTATCTAACCCGCGTACAGGAGAGAATTCGGAGCGTGAACGGATCTTGCGACGTGGATATAACTTTATGGAAAATCTAGACAGTGTAGGTCGAATCAATGCAGGGTTGTTGTTTGTGTGCTTCAATAGAAATATCCAAACTCAGTTTGAATCGATCCAGAAACGTTTAACGAATCCGAAAATGCCGGATCAAATGCTAGCATATACGGACACGACAGGCGGCGGCTATTTTGCTGTATTGCCAGGGGTTCCTTCGAAAGGCGCTTATTTGGGGCAGACATTGTTTGAGTAAATAAGGAAGTAGGAGCAGGGTTGTTCCGCGAGTAGCGTGATCTACTTGTGTGACTGCCCTGTTTTTTGTTGGCAAGACGGTTATAATCGAATTTTCCTGTGCCTCAAATTGACTTTCCTAATCATTTCCTCCACAATGATGAAGGAATAGGCCAATTTGGCCGTATTTCAGTCATTTTAAGCATTTTCGGGAAGTAAAGGAGACGACTATGAAAACAACTTCACATATGGTAGAAAAAGAAATCGATGACAGAGCGGTGCTCGTCAGTTTGGTTACACAGAAGCAGAAGAAAAATGAGCTGTTGGCTGAACAATCGTTACAAGAACTTGTGCAGCTAGCAGAAACTGCTGGCGTACAGGTGTTAGAAACGATGACCCAGAACAAAGAAGCTAAAGATACCAAATGGTTTATTGGTAAAGGGAAAGTCGAAGAATTAAAGCTGATGTTAGAAGAGCTTGGTGGGAATACAGCCATTTTCGATCAGGAGCTGTCGGGGGCACAGGTTCGTAATTTGGAAGCAGCGCTCGATGTGAAAATTATTGATCGTACGCAGCTCATTCTGGATATTTTTGCTCAACGTGCCAAAACACGTGAAGGGATTATTCAGGTTGAATTAGCGCAACTAAGCTATCTCCTGCCTAGACTGTCGGGACAAGGCAAAAACTTGTCGCGTTTAGGTGGCGGTATCGGAACCAGAGGACCAGGGGAATCGAAGCTTGAAACGGATCGTCGGCATATCCGCGGGCGAATTGACGAGTTGAAAGCGCAGCTGGAGGAAGTGGTTCGTCACCGCACGCTGCATCGGGAACGTCGTAAGAAAAGTGGTGTATTCCAAGTTGCACTAGTGGGGTATACCAATGCTGGAAAGTCTACGTTATTGAAACAATTAACACAAGCAGACGTCTATATTGAGAATCAACTGTTCGCAACACTAGATCCGACATCACGGACAATGGTATTGCCAAGTGGCAAGGAAATCGTTCTTACAGATACAGTAGGCTTTATTCAAAATCTACCCCATGATCTAGTCGCCTCATTCCGCGCTACCTTAGAAGAGGCCAATGAAGCAGATTTGATTTTGCATGTAGTTGATAGCGGTGCTGATATGCGCATTGAGCAAATGCGAGTTGTTGGTGAAGTATTAGAGCAGCTAGGCGCTCATCAGAAGGAACAGATAACGGTCTTCAATAAAATTGATCTTATCTCGCAAGAGGAATTAGAATTGCTGTCTGACCAAGGCGAGTTCATGAAGGTTAGTGCGTATAGGCCTGAAGATCTAGAACGACTTCGCAATACCATTGAGAATAAGCTAATGGGGGATAGCAAAGAGTTCCGTATTCCAGCCAATAAAGGGGATATTATCGCCCTCATGTATCGCATTGGTGAGGTACTGGAGACGGATGTGGATGGGGAAGACATGGTATTCAAGGTGAGAGTGAATAAGGATGATTATGTGAAACAAGCATATTTGTTGGTTGATTATGATCAATCAGCTGTGAAGTCAGAGTTGGAAGAGAACGAGGGAGAGAGCAACTAAGATGCATTTCGGGGAAAAAGTAATGGACAGAATGGAAAGGGCGGAGCAGCGGGTAGAGAGCGCTTTTCGCCAGATCGAGAAAACCATCGACCTCAATCAATGGAAGGTGATTCGCGCCTTTCAGGAACATAAAGTAAGTGATTATCATTTTGCTTCTTCAACGGGGTATGGCTACAATGATCGAGGACGAGAAGTGCTTGACCTTGTTTATGCAGATGCGATGGGAGCAGAAGCAGCGCTAGTTCGCCCACACTTTGTATCGGGGACTCACACCATCGGTACGGCTTTGTTTGGGGTGCTGCGTCCTGGTGAACATCTACTTTACATCACAGGTAAGCCCTATGATACGTTGCACAAGGTCATTGGTAAGCCTGGCGACGGCACAGGCTCTCTGCAAGACTTCGGCATCGGCTACAGCGAGGTCGAGCTGCTTGAAGATGGGTCGCCAGATTGGGCGGCGATTACATCAGCCATACAGCCGAACACGAAGGTGATCGGCATCCAGCGTTCGCGCGGCTATTCGTGGCGGCCGTCGTTCACGACCCAGCAAATCGGTGAAATGGTCCGATTCGTGAAAGAGATCAACCCAGAGCTCATTGTCTTCGTGGACAATTGCTATGGTGAATTCACAGAGCCGCAGGAGCCGACGCAGGTTGGCGTCGATCTGATGGCCGGCTCGCTGATCAAGAATCCCGGCGGCGGCATCGCCCCTTCGGGCGGCTATATCGCCGGGCGACGCGACCTCGTGGAGCTCGCCGCTTACAGATTGACCGCCCCCGGCATTGGGGGCGAGGTCGGAGCCATGCTCGGTGCGACGCGAGCGATGTTTCAAGGGCTATTCCTTGCCCCGCATTTGGTGGGGCAAGCAGTCAAGGGCTCGGTCTTCGCGGCAGCGATATTCGAAGACCTCGGTTTCGTCAGCTCTCCGCGCTGGGATGCACAGCGAACGGACTTAATTCAAGCAATCCGCTTCACCTCGGCGGAGCATTTGATTACGTTCGTGCAAGGCATTCAGAAGGCGTCTGCTGTCGATTCGCATGTCGTACCTGAGCCTTGGGATATGCCTGGCTATGAGCATCCTGTTATCATGGCAGCAGGGACGTTCATTCAAGGCGGCAGCTTAGAGCTGTCTGCCGATGCACCAATTCGTGAGCCCTATATCGCTTATATGCAAGGCGGCTTGACCTACTCACATTGCAAGTTAGGTGTACTAACTGCGATCCAACATATGGAAGACAAGGGATTGTTATGAAAATTTAAACTGTGAACAAACCTGACACTCCTTGACACGTTTTTGTTAGAAAGGTACAATGAGAATGAGGTACTTACTGACCAGGAGTGATTAGCATGAGTGATGAAATACGTAGGAATATGGCGTTATTCCCCATAGGGATCGTCATGAAGCTGACAGATTTAACAGCACGACAAATTCGTTACTATGAGCAACATGAATTAATCATCCCAGCTCGAACCGCTGGTAATCAAAGGCTCTATTCGTTTAATGACGTAGAACGTCTTCTTGAGATTAAAGATTTGATTGAAAAAGGTGTGAACATTGCGGGTATCAAGCAAGTTCTTATCCCTGTGGATAAGGACTCCGATGATGCAACGATTCTAAACGAGCACACCGAAGTGAAACGGAAAGAATTAACCGACTCCCAATTGCACAAAATGCTGAAGCAACAATTGATTGGCGGAGGCAAACGCCCGGATCAGGTTTCCTTGATTCAAGGACAGTTGTCCCGATTTTACAAGTAAAATCGGTTGTTTTAATCGCTTAACATTTGAGAGGAGAATGCACACGTGAGCTACAACAATAACTATTCCAAAGATGATATTCTTCGCATTGCCAAAGCTGAAAACGTTCGCTTTATCCGTTTGCAATTCACAGACTTGATGGGAAGTATTAAGAACGTTGAAATTCCTTTAAGCCAACTTGAGAAAGCGCTTGATAATAAAATGATGTTCGATGGATCTTCCATCGAAGGGTATGTGCGTATTGAAGAATCGGATATGTATTTATATCCCGATTTAGATACATGGGTTATTTTCCCATGGGTTACTGAAAGCAAAGTCGCTCGATTGATCTGCGATATCTATATGCCAGACGGTACGCCATTCCCTGGAGATCCACGTGCCATTTTGAAAAATGCGTTGAAACAAGCAGAAGAAATGGGTTACACAGCTATGAACGTTGGACCTGAGCCAGAATTCTTCTTGTTCAAAACAGATGACAAAGGCAACCCAACAACGGAATTGAATGACCAAGGTGGTTATTTCGATTTGGCACCAATGGATCTTGGGGAAAACTGTCGTCGTGATATCGTGTTAACACTGGAAGAAATGGGCTTCGAAATTGAAGCTTCCCACCATGAAGTAGCGCCAGGTCAGCACGAAATCGACTTTAAATATGCGGATGCGATTAAAGCAGCTGACCAAATTCAAACCTTTAAACTCGTTGTTAAAACAGTAGCTAGACAGCATGGTTTGCACGCAACATTTATGCCGAAACCTTTGTTCGGAATGAATGGTTCTGGTATGCACTGTCACCAATCCCTGTTCAAGGGTGAGACGAATGCCTTCTACGATGAGAGCGACAAATTAGGCTTGAGTACGGTTGCAAGACAATATATGGCTGGTGTACTTCGTCATGCGCGTTCTTTTGCTGCAATTACGAATCCAACTGTTAACTCATACAAACGTCTAGTTCCTGGTTACGAAGCCCCTTGCTATGTGGCTTGGTCTGCTAGTAACCGTAGCCCGATGATTCGGATTCCAGCTTCCCGCGGTCTAAGTACACGTGTTGAAGTTCGTAACCCGGATCCAGCTGCAAATCCTTACCTCGCACTTGCTGTCATGCTGGCAGCTGGTTTGGATGGCATTAAGAACAAAATGCAGCTTCCTCCGCCAACAGATCGCAACATTTATGTGATGACGGAAGAAGAGCGTGAAGCGGAAGGCATTCCTAGCTTGCCTCTAAACTTGAAACAAGCATTAGACGAGTTGCTTCGTGATGATGTCGTTTGCGACACACTTGGTGAGCATGCTCTAGCGCATTTCTATGAGTTGAAAGAAATTGAGTGGGACATGTATAGAACGCAAGTTCACCAATGGGAAAGAGATCAATATCTATCCCTATACTAAAATGGTCGAAACCCTCGACGCTCTAAGCGTTGAGGGTTTTCTTTGTTTGTTAAATGAGGCTTAGATTACTTCGTTGCCAACCTCTAATTGGGTATTGTATGATAAGAAAAGAAGGACAACTAGATACTTAACGCCCGTCAGTCTCGCATAGAATGAACTGATGGGCTTTTTAACGCGAAGGAGACTAATTGAACTATGGATAATTTCAATCGAAATTTAGAGAAGTATGCAGAGCTAGTGATTCGAATCGGGGTTAACTTGTATAGAGGTCAAGATCTGTTGGTGGAAGCTCCCATTGAAACATTGGATTTAACGAGATTAATCGTTCAGAAAGCGTATGAGGCTGGTGCTAATTTTGTCCATGTGCATTGGCAGGATGATGTGGTTACTCGAAATAAATTTGATTACGCATCCGAAGATTCAATGGATTACTATCCGGAGTGGTACACGACGATGCTCGAACGTTTTGTTGAAAACGGAGGAGCCTTATTAAACATTAAAGTACCGAATCCGAATCTATACGATGGTGTTGATGCCAGCTTAATTTCTCGGGCATCGAAAGCCGCTTCAACAGCAAGAGCCAAATATCAGCATTATGTACGAACAGGTGAGTTCAGCTGGTGTTTAATTAAAGCTCCTACAGAAGCTTGGGCTTCAATTGTGTATGCGGATCTGCCAGAGGAGCAGCGAATTCCTGCGATGTGGGATGCGATTTTCCAAATCAATCGTGTTTATGAAGAGAACCCTGTAGAAGCTTGGCAGTCTCATTTGGATGCGTTGAAGGCCACGCATAGCTTATTGAACGCAAGAAGCTATAAAGCTCTGCGTTATCGAGCAACTGGTACGGATTTACGTGTGGAGCTGCCGGAAGGACATATTTGGCTAGGTGGAGATAATGAGAACGCTCGCGGTATCCGCTATGTAGCAAATATGCCGACGGAAGAAGTATTCACCATACCCAACCGAACAGGTGTTAGTGGTAAGGTAGCGAGTACAATGCCTTTGAATATAAATGGTGCCTTAGTGGATCGGTTTACCTTTACGTTCGAAGCGGGCAAGGTTGTTGACTTCCAGGCGGAGGTTGGTTATGACCATTTGGCACGTTTACTGGATATGGATGAAGGGGCGCGTTATTTAGGTGAGGTTGCACTCGTACCGTTTGACTCTCCGATTTCTAATTTAAATCGTATTTTCTACAATACGGGAATTGATGAGAATGCTTCCTGTCATTTAGCGTTAGGAAGCTGCTATCCAATTAATTTGAAGGAGGGTACCAAGTTATCGAATGCAGAATTGAAGGCTCGGGGAGGGAATAGCTCCTTGATTCATGTGGACTTCATGATTGGTTCTGCGGAGCTTGAAATCGATGGAGAACTAGCTGATGGGTCAATTGAACCGATCTTTCGTGCGGGGAACTGGGTATTGACGTTTTAAATGAGTAAAAGCAAGGCTCTCAATTGTGAATTTACTTTGAGAGCCTTGCTTTTATTGTTATCTGCCGAACTTACATATCCCGGAACAAGCCAATGACACGTCCAAGAATCGTTACATTCTTCAATAGAATGGGTTGTAAAGCGGAGTTCTCTGGTTGAAGGCGAATATGATCCTTCTCCTTATAGAAACGCTTAACAGTAGCTTCATCATCTTCCGTCATCGCGACAACGATATCTCCGTTATTCGCTGTTTGTTGTTGTTTAACGATTACATAGTCGCCATTATGAATGCCAGCTTCAATCATACTGTCTCCCATAATGCTCAGCATGAACACGTTGTTGTCACCAACCATACTCGAAGGAAGTGGGAAGTAATCTTCGATATTCTCAGTGGCTGTAATAGGAACACCAGCCGTTACTTTACCAACAAGGGGAACACGAGCAACGGAGACAGCGAATTGAGATTCGGCACCATCAAGCCCTAGAATTTCAATTGCACGCGGTTTGGTAGGATCTCGACGAATCATGCCTTTTTTCTCAAGACGTTCCAAATGGCCATGTACGGTAGAACTGGAGGCTAGTCCAACAGCTTCGCCGATTTCTCTAACGGATGGTGGGTAACCCTTATCTTTCACTTCGTTCTTAATGAATTCCATGATTGCTTGTTGACGCTGCGAAATTTTACTCATAAGATATCACTCCAATACTGGGAATCATTACCCAAAGTATAACATAGAACCCGAGTTCGTACAAACATAAGTTCGAGAAATGGTTGACTCAAACATGTGTTCGTGTTATTCTAATAACAGAACAAATGTTTGGGGGATGATTTTATGTATATGGCTTATTCACAATCGAATGGAAGAACAACACTTCAAGGTACTGCTCATGCATCCAAAGGGATGACAATTAAACGGGGTTATGCGAAACTACTACTTCGTTTCTTAGTGATAGCAGTAATTCTTGGGACTGTGTTTTCGTTCGGTGCGATCGTACAAGCCTATGCAGGTGAGGGTACTGTTACCGTAACTACACCGATCAATTCCGCACAACCATCAGCGAAAGCTACCCAACACGAGAAGATTGTTATTCAAAGTGGTGATACGCTTTGGGGGATCGCAGAAGCTCACAAAAAGAAAGGTGAGAACTCACGTTCTTATATCGAGAGATTGAAAGCTTTTAATCACTTATCGAACAGTTCCTTGCAAGAAGGGCAAGTTCTATTACTACCTTAATGAGCTAATTAATAGTTCACGATATAGACGTTAGTTCGAGACATAGCCGTCTGTTGCTATGTCTCTTTGCGTCGTTTCCTTGACAATCCTAATCAGTGATGGCAAAGTAGTACTCATATTGAAATTTTGACTGGGAGGATTACAATGAGTGACAGCATGGATAAGACGATTGAGCGAATCAATGAATTAGCTCGAAAGGCGAAGACAGTTGGCTTAACGGATGCGGAGATCGATGAGCGAAATGAGCTAAGGAAAATCTATATTAATGCATTCAGGGGTAACCTGAAGGTCCAGCTAGATTCCATTAAGTTTACTGACGAAGAGAAATAAGACTACTACAATAGATACTACATTCAAAGGGGAAATGAATGATGACATTGAAAGCTGTGTTATTTGATTTGGATGATACTTTGTTATGGGATGATCGTAGTGTGGAGGAAGCTTTTGCTGCAACATGTGCAGAAGCAGCGAAGCACGTCAATGGATTGAATCCAGAGGAATTAGAAGCATCTGTTCGTAAAGAAGCAAGAAGTTTATATGAATCCTTCGAGACGTTCCCATTTACCAAAATGATTGGGATTAACCCGTTTGAAGGACTATGGGCTAATTTCACACAAGGTGAGGACGAAAACTTCCGCAAATTAGAGAAGCTAGCACCTGGCTATCGCACAGAATCATGGACTAGAGGGCTTGCAGGACTTGGAATTGAAGATCGTGAGTTAGGGTACAAGCTAGGTGAACTATTTGCAGCCGAACGCCGTAGTCGTCCCTATGTATATGAAGAAACCTTCCGTGTATTAGATGCGTTGAAAGGGAATTACAAGCTTCTTCTTTTAACAAATGGTTCACCTGATTTACAAAAAGAGAAATTAGCAGGGGTTCCTGAGATTGCTTCATACTTTGATCATATCGTGATTTCAGGTGAGTTTGGGCAAGGGAAGCCAGCAGCAGCCATCTTCCATTATGCTTTGGGTCTTCTTGAGATTAATGCGGAGGAAGGCATTATGATCGGGGACAAACTGACGACAGATATTCTAGGGTCAGGAAGCATTGGAATGCGCAATATTTGGATTAATCATCATGGGCTTCAAAGTGGTGATGAGATCGTACCTGCTTATGAAGTGGCGCGTCTTCAGGATATTTTACCGATCATCGATAACGGTTAATTTCGTGTAGAAATAAAGCCCAACAGCTACTTAAGACACAATGGTCTGAAGTGCTATTGGGCTTTATTATGTTGCATTTTATGCTTTGATGAAGTCAGGATCATCAATGTTGTAAGCAACCCAGCCATCTTTTTCGATAAAGAGGCGAACAGCGACGATTTCACGGTTATCCATCAAAGTGAAGAAATGGTTCGTGTTCTCTGGAACAGAAATCACATCCCCTGGCTCGAGTTCAACATCGAAATAGCCAAGTTCTTCGGATTTGATAATGAAAATCCCTTTTCCAGACACGATAGCGCGGATTTCATCTTCGGTGTGCGTGTGCACTTGTTCGAATTTCTTCAGAAGCTCTTCAATATTCGGAGTAACATCAGATAGAGAAATTACGTCCCAAATTTCATAACCGCGTCTAGCAGCTAGATCTTTAATTTCAGCTTCATACGTGGAGATGATTTGTGCTTTCTCTTCATCGCTAAGGATGAATTTCTCGCGAAGTGCTTCAGGAAGCTTGTTCGCATCCCAATGCTCGTATACGACTTCTTGACTATCTAAGAAGGCTTTAACTTCAGCTTCGCCTTCGATGCGTTCATTGGTATTTCGAATTCTAATTTGTGCCACTTGACATCCCTCTTTCATAAATAAATATAACCATATTATAGAGGATATCCAGCTAACTGTCGATGGATGGATATAAATTTTTCCGATAAAACCTATAGGAATTAATCATTATTCAAAATCTTTTCATAGAAGCCGTATTCTGTTACACTAAATCTTAACATATTTTGTCGTTTTTTATATTCTGCTTTAGGATAAGTTGAAAGGGAGTCTTGCCATGAAGAAACCACCGATTCAAGAACAGCTTAAGAAGAAGATTATGATCCTAGATGGTGCCATGGGTACGATGATTCAGCAAGAAGACTTGACTGCTGATGATTTCGGTAGTGATGACCTCGATGGGTGTAATGAAATTCTATGTGTAACACGCCCAGATGTCATTCAAAAAATTCATGAAGCTTATTTCGCCGCTGGCGCTGATATGATAGAAACGAATACGTTCGGAACGACGAGCGTCGTACTTGCAGAATATGATTTACAAGACCGTCATCGGGAGTTGAACATCGCCGCTGCGAAATTGGCGATTGCTGCCGCTGAGAAATATTCGACACCGGAATGGCCGCGTTACGTTGTAGGTGCTATGGGGCCGACAACCAAGACCTTGTCCGTGACAGGTGGCGTGACGTTTGAACAACTGGAAGAAAGTTACTACCAGCAAGCACTTGCGCTTGTTGAAACAGGCGTTGATGCCATGTTACTGGAGACATCCCAAGATACACTGAACGTGAAAGCGGGGAGTATCGGGATTCGAAGAGCTTTTGAAACGTTAGGTGTAGAACTCCCAATTATGATCTCGGGTACGATTGAACCGATGGGGACAACACTAGCTGGTCAAAATATTGAATCTTTCTATATTTCACTTGAGCATTTGAAGCCAATTTCGATGGGCTTGAACTGTGCGACAGGACCTGAATTTATGCGGGATCATATTCGTACACTTTCTGGTATTGCAGATACGGCCATCAGTTGTTATCCGAATGCAGGGTTGCCGGATGAGAATGGGCATTATCATGAGTCTCCAGAATCATTGGCCAAAAAGATGGCTGGCTTTGCTGAGCAAGGTTGGCTCAATATTGCCGGTGGTTGCTGCGGGACGACGCCTGATCACATTCGCGCAATGGCCGAAACGCTTGCGAACTACAAACCAAGAGCTGAATACGGTTCTCATCCACCTGCGATTTCAGGTATTGAGACTGTTTATATCGAGCCGGAAAATCGACCAATCATGGTTGGAGAACGGACGAATATCTCCGGATCCAGGAAGTTTAAACGCCTAATTAAAGAAGGCAAATGGGAAGAAGGCTCTGAAATTGCTCGTAATCAGGTGAAAAATGGCGCACATGTTATCGACATTAATCTACAGGATACGGATATTGATGAAGCTTATGCGGTAGAAGAATTCATGCAAGAAGTTGTCAAAAAAGTCAAGGTCCCATTAATGATTGACTCGACTTATGATCACATTATTGAGCTTGGACTCAAATATTCGCAAGGTAAAGCCATTATTAACTCGATTAATTTAGAAGATGGAGAGAGCAAATTTGAAGGTATTTTACCTCTGATCCATCGCTACGGGGCATCCGTCGTTTGTATCTTAATTGATGAGCGTGGGCAGGCTGTTTCCCGTCAAGCCAAAATCGAAGTGGCAACACGTTCGTATGAGCTGCTTACTGGCAAATACGGTATGAATCCAGAGGATATCATTTTTGACCCGAATATGTTCCCTGTTGGGTCAGGTGATCCGCAATACATTGGTTCTGCCGTAGAAACAATTGAAGGAATCAAGCTAATCAAAGAGAAGTATCCACTTGCCAAAACGATTCTAGGACTAAGTAACATCTCATTCGGTTTGCCGGATGCGGGTCGTGAGGTTCTGAATTCAGTTTATTTGTACCATTGTACGAAAGCTGGACTTGATTATGCCATTGTAAATACGGAGAAACTAGAACGGTATGCGTCGATTCCTGATACGGAAAGGCAGCTGGCAGAGGAACTCATTTATAATACGAATGATGATACCTTGGCGCAGTTCGTTGCCCATTTCCGTGAGAAGAAGGTCGAGAAGAAGGAGAAGATTTCGAATTTATCTCTGGAAGAAAGACTGGGATCTTATGTTGTTGAAGGTACGAAGGAAGGCTTAATACCGGATCTAGAGATTGCTCTTCAAACTTATTCACCATTAGAGGTCATCAATGGGCCCCTTATGAAGGGAATGGAGGAAGTTGGTCGTCTGTTCAATGGTAACGAACTTATCGTGGCTGAGGTGCTTCAAAGTGCTGAGGTAATGAAAGCATCCGTTAATTTCCTGGAGCCGTTCATGGAGAAATCCGAGAGTGCGGTGAAGGGTAAAATTATTTTGGCAACGGTCAAAGGGGATGTCCACGATATTGGGAAAAATCTCGTTGAAATCATTCTATCCAATAATGGATACAAGATTATCAATTTAGGGATTAAAGTACCGCCGGAGCAAATCATTGAAGCTTATCGCAAGGAGCAAGCAGATGCAATCGGGCTGTCCGGCTTGCTAGTTAAATCCGCGCAACAGATGGTTATCACTGCTCAGGATTTACGGACCGCTGGTGTGGATGTTCCGATTCTCGTCGGTGGTGCTGCGCTTACTCGGAAATTCACCAAGACACGTATTCAACCTGAATATGAGGGTGTTGTTCTCTATGCGAAGGATGCAATGGATGGTCTGGATATTGCGAACAAACTGAGTGATCCTGAGCAACGACAACGTTTGATTCAAGAGCTTCGTGAAAGCCTAGAATCCGATGTCATGGACACAGGAAAAAAAGAAGAGAAGATGCCACAGCTTACGCGTGTGAGTTCTTCTGCTGTATCCAAGGATCTACCTGTTCAGGTGCCGCAAGATACAGATCGTCATATTTTACGGGACTACCCAATTAGTCATTTGATGCCTTATGTGAACATGCAGATGCTGTTAGGACATCACCTTGGCTTGAAGGGCAAAGTAGAGCAGCTACTGAGCGATAAGGATTCCAAAGCGCTTCAGCTGAAGGACACCGTGGATTCTATCCTCCATGCTGCGCAGCATAACGGTATCATTAAGGCTCACGGCATGTATCGTTTCTTCCCAGCACAATCGAACGGAAATGATGTCATCATTTATGACCCGCAAGATACGAGCAAGGTGCTTGAGACATTTACATTCCCTCGTCAAGACAAGGAACCGTACCTATGCTTAGCTGATTATTTGAAATCCACCGAAAGCGGCGAAATGGACTATGTTGGATTCCTCCTCGTGACAGCTGGACATGATATTAATGAATTGGCCAAAGAATGGCGTGACAAAGGAGATTATTTAAAATCCCATGCGTTGCAAGCGACAGCGCTTGAAGTTGCAGAAGGCTTCGCGGAGCGTGTTCATCACATTATGCGCGATGTTGTTGGAATTGCAGATCGTGTCGATATGACGATGCAAGAAAGATTTGGTGCTAAATATATTGGACAACGTTTCTCTTTCGGTTATCCAGCATGCCCTAATCTCGAGGATCAAGCGAAGCTGTTTAATCTGCTGAAGCCTGAAGATATCGGCGTTGAGCTGACGGAGTCGTTCATGATGGAGCCAGAAGCTTCTGTATCTGCGATTGTATTTGCACATAAAGAAGCACGTTATTTTAACGTAGGATAAGATTGCGAGAGCGAGGCAGCGAGTAGGAACGATTATGTTCCGCGGCATCCTCGCTTTCCGTTTTGACAATGAGATATTGAGAAAAGAATGGGGTTGGCTTGTGGACTTGTATTTTCTAGGAACGGGGGCAGGCATGCCCTCTAAGCAACGAAATGTAACCTCAATTGCCTTGAATTTATTAGACGAACGGGGGACATACTGGATTGTTGATTGCGGAGAGGGTACACAGCAGCAGATTTTGAACTCTCCCGTGAAGCTGGGACGTACGGAGAAAATTTTCATCACACATTTACATGGTGATCACTTATATGGGCTCCCGGGGTTATTGACGAGTCGTTCTTATTTGGGTGGAGATACACCATTGACCTTATATGGTCCGCGGGGGCTCAAGCAATTCGTAGAAACCGCACTAGAAGTCAGCGGGGCCCATCTGAGCTATATACTTCATCTTGTAGAGCTTGATGAAGAAGGGATTATTTTCGAAGACGAAAGCTTTCTAGTGGAAACGGCGCGCTTAGAGCATCGGATTGAATGTTACGGTTTCCGCATTGTGGAGAAGGATCAACCTGGCAAGCTTCTACATGAAAAGCTTAAGGAGCTCGGAATACCAGCAGGTCCGATCTATGGCCAGTTGAAGTTAGGGCATACAGTGCAGCTAGAAGATGGCCGGACCATTAATGGGCAAGATTTCTTAGGTTCTCCAGTTCCTGGTCGAGTAGTTGTCATTTTAGGAGATACGCGGTATTGTGAGGGAGCTATTAAGTTGGCAAGAGATGCTGATGTTCTCGTTCATGAAGCTACTTTTGCCATGGATAAGCAGGAGCTAGCCTACGCCTTCGATCATGCAACCTCAACTGATGCGGCACGAACCGCACAGGAGGCTGGTGCGAATGTACTGATCATGACGCATCTTAGCTCGCGGTATCAGGGCGAAAGCGTAAATGAACTGCTTCATCAAGCACAGCATGTTCACTTGAATAGTCACTTGGCAAGGGATTTTTGGAGCTTTGAGATACCTCGCAAAGTGTAAAATAAATAAGCTTCTCCTGTTCATTACGAATGGGAGAAGCTTATTTTTATTTCCTAATGACAATTTCCTATGTTCACCTCATACACTAAACAAAACCAACGGAAATCGAGGTGGAGGCATGGAAATTACACTCGGTGAAGTGCTGCTTTCTATCTTTATATCCTCGATCTTTTTCATTCTGATTAAGGAAATTAGAAAATCATACAAAGATTCAGAATAATCGGAAGATTAGATCAAAAGCCCTATACGCAAATATGGGTCTTTTGATAAAATAGTTGTAAACGCTTAATAAATGGGGGTGGACATGACGTATCCGGTTTACAGATTGACTGTATACCATTTTGCTTTACTCATTTCTATTTGTGTCATTATTGGGATAGTATGTCAATCAAGAGATACCTATGCCTCTGAAATACCCGTTTCTCAAGGTAAATCTGCTGTTGCATCATCGGTAACAGGAGCAACATATCTGGCAAGTCACGCAGTGGACGGATTCATATATACCAAATGGGTAGCAAGTAATTCACAACTCCCACAGTGGCTAACAGTGGATCTTTCTCAAAATGTACATGTTTCACGTGTTGAAACTGTGTTTGAACATGTACATAGTTCGTATTCATATAAGATTGAATCCTCGATCGATGGTATCAACTGGAGCATTTTTGTGGATCGTTCTGCGAATACAGCCATAAATTTCCCTTATTATTCTGACACAGGTGATGTTCTTGCCAGATTCGTCAGATTACAAGTAGTAGGCGTTGGCTCGCCAGGAGATCAAGCCAGTGTGTTTGACTTTCGCGTGTATGCAACGAATGATTCACTGGCGCTTCTGTCACAAAATAAGACGACGGCTGCTTTATCTAGTTTTTCTGGTTCTTGGGGCTCTGATAAGGCTGTGGATGGACAATTGTTATCTAGTTGGGCTCCCAGTAGTACATCATTACCTCAATGGATGGTTGTGGATCTGGGGCAACTACGCAATGTGCAGCGCTTTGAGACGACATATTCAAATATCCAGGACATATATGGTTACAAAATTGATTTCTCTATAGATGGTATTACCTGGTATACCTTTACCGATCGAACAGGGAACATGCAGGTAGGAAATCCGCGTTATGTGGATGAAGGGAATGTCACGGCACGATACTTTCGATTAACAACAACAGGTGTTGCTTCGGGAGGGTATGCGAGCGTTGCAGAGTTCCAAATCTATGGGCCGGATGGCGGATTAAATACAAATTCCAATCCACAAACGCTAACGCGTATGTATTTGGATGACGAAGGTTATAGCCTGCAACCTAATGAAACGATAGCCAGTTACTTAACAGGGGTTTATGCGAATGGTACTACCTTTCCTATCCAATCTGGCGCCATCTACAGGGTTGCTAATACAGCTGTGGCAACAGTCAATGCGAATGGCGTTATCACGGGAGTTGCTGCTGGCTCAACAACCTTGACGGTAACCTATAATGGCCAATCAACTTCAGCCAACATTGCGGTAACTTCAACTTTGGCAAATTTGAATCGTATAGCCTTTGATTCTTATTCGTATTCACTCCAATCAGGGACAACACGGTCTCCCTATGTAATTGGATATAAAAATGATAGTAGTACACAAACATTGACAACGGGTCTGACTTTTACTAGCTCAAATCCTGCCGCGGCTAGTGTAAATTCTAATGGCATGGTGACAGGCCTTTCGCCTGGCATAACGACGATTACAGCATTCTATGGCAGTTTCACAGCATCAGCGAGTGTGAATGTGACAACTACCGTTAGTCGGATTGAAGCTGATGAAAGTACCATTTACTTGGAAGTAAGTGGTACTCAGTATCTTTCAATACTTGCCTATGATTCGCAATATAATGAAACTGACGTAACCTCGAGTACGAGTTTTACAAGTTCCAATTCATCTGTCGCTACCATAAGTAGTTACGGTTATATCACAGCAGTAAGTGCAGGGAGTGCAATTATTACTGCAACTTATAGCGGGATCTCGACAACAATTTATATCACGGTTGGATTCAAAGACATAATAGCTCCTACATGGAATTATGGCGCCAATGTAACGGTAACACCAAGCACGGGTTCTTCTGTAACTTTAACCTGGTCGGCAGCAACAGACAATGTTGGGGTCACTTCTTATCGGATCTATAAGGATTCTGAGCTGGTAACGACGGTTAGCGGAAGTGAGCTAACTACGAACATATCAGGCTTAACAGTGGGCATAGACATGAATTTCAAAATGGAAGCGGGAGATGGAGCGAATAATTGGTCTTCTACGGGTCCCAGTGTGAACTACTCATTAACGATGGAGTTGAAGTCAACGAGTTCTTCGACGCGCCTAATTTCTAGTGTGCGGGTCCGTGAAGCTGCACCAGACGGCAGGATGCGCTCAAGATATCACGCGGATGAAGGAGAGTTAAGAGATGCTTTCATCGCATTAAATGAGGGATCGGCATCATCTTTACTCCTACAAATTCAAGATGATCATGATACGACAGTGGTCGAATTCGCATCCAGCGTATTTGATGATTTACAAGAGATGGGGATAAATGGAAGTGTTCAACTGGATATGAATGCCATTCAATTTACAATTCCGTTGCTTCTTTTCAAAAATCATGTGAATGAAGCTACAAGTTCGAATGGACTATTCTCTGTGATTATTCGACATGAAGCAAGTCAACTTGCAGAAAGGTTACAAGAAAAAGCAACTGCCGAACAAACAGCTTTGTTGATTACGAATCCAATTGAGTTTGAAATCCAAGCAGGCGGCGTTGCGATTCGTCAGTATGATAACATGACCGTGGAGAGATCAATCGCGCTTCCAGGCACTTCTTACACAACCAATGTGACTGCTGTACGCTTGAATGTAGAATCAGGAGAGATAACCTTCGTTTCATCTCTATTACTCAGTAGCGATGAGCAATGGAAGATGGTCATTAAAGACCAATATGGTGGGTTATATACCATCATTCAGAAGGATAAGCATTTTGAAGATATGGGGACGCACTGGGCAAGAGAAGATGTAGAAAAACTTGCTTCCAAAAGGATTATTTCTGGCGTAGATGAACAAAACTTCTCACCTGAGAAGGAAATATCTCGCGCTGAATTTGCTGCGTTGCTTATTCGTGCGCTTGGAATGGAAGTAAATGAATCAAAGCCTGGAACCTCTGGTTTTCGGGATATTATGGAAAGAGACTGGTATGCCCAAATGGTGAACACAGCGGCTGCAGCCGGCCTCATTGAGGGCTTCGAAGACGGGACATTCCGACCACTACTACAAGTGACACGTGAGCAGATGGCAGCAATGATCAATAGAACGATTCAAATCACAGGCAGCCAGCCAGAAAGCTACACGCAAGATACAGTTCTTAGTCCATTTGTAGATCAACATGCAATCGACAACTGGGCGAGGCAAGCGATGGCATTTACTCTTCAAACGGGGTTAATTCAAGGTGTCACCGAGACGCAGCTTAACCCCAACGCATTCGCGACGAGAGCACAAGCGGCAGTCATGTTGAAACGGTTATTAATCTATTTGCAATATATGAATTGATTGAGTCTTACAAACACAATTCGCCTTTGGCTGATTGTGTTTTTTATATTTTTCAGAAAAAGGCCAATCATTACAAAACCTTCACAACCAGCAAATAAGCAGAAAATAAAGCTTTGGTAATCTGGAGTTGTAAACTCTAGTTGAGAGGCGTGAGGAATAATGAATGGAGTACCTCTATTGACGGCGCCACAACCTGCCAAGCTGATAGTGAAGCTTGCTAGTTATGAACAAGAAATTGAGCAAGCCATGCAATTACGGTATCAAATATTTGTGGAGGAAGAGAAAAACTTACGTTTGATGAATGAACAAAAGCTTGAATGTGATGTGTATGATTCCTATTGTGATCACTTGATTGTCAAAGACCTTGAAACCGATCAAGTAATTGGTACTTATCGACTTCTACCTGGTGATCGGGCAATCGCGGGGATTGGATTTTATTCCGAAACCGAATTTAATTTAAGCGCGCTTGCAGAATTACGACATCAATCATTGGAACTGGGGCGAAGTTGCATTGCGCCAGCATATCGTGGGGGAAGGGCCATTCAACTGTTGTGGGAAGGGATTGCCAGTTATATTAGTGAGCGCAAATTCACTCATTTAATCGGATGTGCGAGTGTACACTTCTCAACAATTGAAGCTTTAAATGAAATGTATACGATGTTGAAGCAGAAACAAGTGCTGACAGATCGATTTGGGATAGAACCCCTAGAATCACATCGGATTTCTGGCCTAGCTCAAATTGATCTCTCTTGTAATGAGAAGGAGATGTTTCGCAAACTGCCACCCTTGATGAAAGGCTACCAATGGCTTGGAGCTGAAATTGGCGGGGATCCTGCGTATGATGAGCTGTTTGGGACGGTTGATTTTTTTATCATACTACAAAGGGATAATGTGGCGCGTCGGTATAAACGTCATTTTCTAAATGCAGAGTGAGATGAGGTGGGCTTGCCTTGTATGAGTGGATTGCAAAGCTAACCTCAAGTGAAGGAGAACGAAGCCTTCTGGCGCGTATGATACCCTTTGTTCCATTGTGGATGATGGCATTGCTATGTTGGGGAGTAGCTTCAATATGGTATCTCATTTCACGAAATGGGTTTCTAAAGAACGTGAAAGTTAATCTGGCAGATGTTTTAGGACCGATGTCCGAACGGAAAGTCAGATCAATTACAAGGGATTATGTGCGAAATGTTGTCTTTTCATTGTTCGAAATTTGCTTCCAATCAGATCGATTGTCGACATATGAATTCAAGTTGCAAGGTGAGGAGCATTTGCATACCGCACAGCAGTTAGCCAGAGGGAAAGGGTTTATTATTTACACACCTCATGTTGGTAATTTTTTCAACTATTATTGGTATTTCTCGAGAAGGTTCGATTGTCTTACTGTCGCATCAGCGGGGAGTCCTGAACTCAAGCCTTTATATGACAAGTTTGCCGCGTTAGGTTGCAAAGGTTTAGATTATGACAGTGTTCCCGCATTGGAATTATATCGCTGCTTAAAAAGACATATTCAATCTGGTGGCGTCGTTTTCTTGCTTGGCGATTTCTGGCGGCCTAACTTTCCTTTGTCGAAATTATTTGGCAGGGTGACTCGTACACCTGAAGGTACGGCTATGTTGGCGCTTGAACTGCAAATCCCTATTGTCCCCTTCTATGGGTTCCGCTCTCATGGCTTCAAGCACACGCTAGTGGTGGGTGAGCCTCTTTCTGTATACGCCAACAATCATAGTGGTGTTCGAGCTTCTAGGGTTGAAACCAATCTGATATTGAATAGCTTCGTTGAGCGGGTTATTCGGGAGCAGCCCGCATCTTGGTTTTACTGGTTTAACGTTCATGAACGTTGGGAAAACAGTCTTCAGTAACCACAATCGACATAAGGACGGGGGAATCGATAAATGGATACAGCAAGCCACTTATTGTTCGGGGTGAGCCTCGCAGGATTAGCATGTTTAGATATGGTGGTTACGCAGCAGCCCGCATTAAGTCATGCCATTCTCGCTGGAACATTAATTGGATCCCATGCGCCGGATTTGGACACATTTGCCCGATTACGGGGGTATGCGAGTTATGTTCGTTTACATCGAGGTGTCACGCATTCAATACCAGCACTTATCATCTGGCCACTATTGATAAGTTTACCGCTCGCGGCTGCATTCGGCATTTGGGAGCATTTCTTTCATTTATGCTTATGGACATTTCTTGCTGTTGCATGCCATGTGGGGTTGGACGCTTTGAATGTTTATGGCGTCCAATGCTTACGGCCTTTTACGAAAAGATGGGTGCATTTAGACACGCTATGTCTGTATGATCCTTTCTTGTTCACGCTTCATACAGGCGGTGTGATCTTGTGGTTTACGATATGGGGAGGAGTGGCTGGAAGTCATATTGGGGAGATGTTTGCTCTTATTTTCGCAGCATCACTTATGTATGTGTGGTTCCAAAGCTCTCAACGTAACAAGTTAATAAAGAGAGTGCATAGTGAAGTGAAGATTCCTACAGGTGTATGTCATCTTGTACCTAGTTTAAGCTGGTTTTATTGGCAGTTTGTCTTTGAAAGTGATGCTAGCTTTTATTTAGGTGAGCTGCGGCATGGTCAAGTGATCGTCCTTGAGCAGTATAGTAAGAAGGATTACAACCAACAGCAGTCACATCCAATCGTGAAAGCATCTATGGGGACAGATGGCGTTCGTGCATTTCTGCAATTTGCTCAGCACATTTATGTGTGTTGGAAAGAGAAGAATGGTGGCTATGAAGTACAGTGGCGCGATATGCGATTCTGGCACAAACGCAAGTTGAGATTCGGCGTCGATGTACAGCTGGATCGAGATATGAAAGTCGTGAGTGATCGGATTGGGATGGACAAAAAAGCGTGGGATCCGCCATTTGTGTGAGCATGTTTGATCACGAACTTACGGTGTGACGTTTGGTCCATTTGGATGAAACTGACATTGACCAAAGAATTCACGTTATGTTTAAATAAAAGAGAATATCCAATTTGCGCCCCTAATCATTGGCTGACATCACGTTTATAGGCGCTAATGTGTCAGGTGCGAATTAAGCAACTGGCCTTTTTTGATGTCAGAAAAAGGTTTTTTGAAATCGATGGGGGTGAACGGAGTTATGGCTCCTCGTAAACGAATCGGTGATCTCTTGGTTGAATCGGGACTAATATCGGAAGAACAACTGAAAAATGCTCTCAGAGAGCAAAAAGAACTGAATATGAGGCTGGGTGATGTGCTCATCACCCGTAATTACATAACAGAACAACAACTAATCGAAGTTCTTGAATTCCAACTGGGCATTCCGCATATCCAGCTTTACCGTCAGAAAATCGAAACGAAAATCATCAATATTATCCCACAGCGGCTAGCTGAGCAACATCAGGTGTTGCCGATTAGGACTGAGGGCAATAAACTAATTTTGGCAATGGCAGACCCTCTGGATTATTTTGCCATCGATGAGCTTCGTATGACGACTGGTTTCCGCATTGAACCTACGATTGCTTCGAAAGATGAACTCCAACGGGCGATTAAACGCTATTATGGGTTGCAGGAATCTGTTGAGCAGATCATGCAGAACTTAAATATTCGTGAATCGGAAGAAGCGAAGCCAATCGTGGAAGATGAGGATTCTCCTGTCGTTAAGACGGTTAATCAAATCATTATTCAGGCGATCCAAAGTGGCGCGAGTGACATTCACATCGATCCACAGGAAGATAGCTTGCGTGTACGCTATCGTGTGGATGGGGTCATGCGTACAGAGAGGACACTACCTCCTCATATGCAGAGTGTCATTATTGCAAGGATCAAAATCATGGCAAACATGAACGTCGCCGAGAGACGGTTACCGCAAGATGGCCGTGTTGAGATGGATATTGAGTTCCGTAAAGTAGATATCCGAATCTCTTCTCTTCCTACGATTCACGGCGAGAAAGTTGTTATGCGAATTCTCGATCTAGGGAGCACGCTCACCGAAATCGAGAAATTAGGGCTATCTGAGCACAACCTTCAGTTATTTCAAAAAGCAATAAGCAATGCGCATGGTGTAGTCCTTATTACAGGACCGACTGGCAGCGGTAAAACGACAACGTTGTACTCCGCCTTATCCAGATTGAATAACGAGGAAGTCAATATAATTACCGTTGAAGATCCGGTAGAATATCAACTTCAAGGTATTAATCAAGTACAGGTGAATTCGGTAACCGGACTGACATTCGCGACAGGACTCCGTACGATTCTGCGTCAAGATCCTAACATCGTTATGGTTGGGGAAATTAGGGATGTTGAGACAGCGGAGATCGCTATTCGCGCAGCGATGACCGGACATCTTGTTTTGAGTACGCTGCATACAAATAGTGCAGCAAATTCGATTACGCGTTTAATTGATATGGGCGTTGAACCTTTCTTGGTTTCATCCGCGGTAAATTGCATTATTGCGCAACGACTCGTTCGTAAAATTTGTACAAGCTGTTCAACGTCCTATGTCCCTTCTCAAGAAGAGAAGGTGTTGTTGGGAGGTTATGGGTATACAGCAGAGATGCTGCGTAGAGGCAGTGGGTGCGGCGAATGCGGGAGAAGCGGATACAAGGGGCGACTTGCGATTCATGAAATTTTGCCAATTGATGATACACTTCGAACTATGATATTGCAAAAACGTTCAGATAACGATTATCGGAATTACGCAATTGAACACGGGTTGATTCCAATGATTAATGATGGCATTAGCAAAGTGATCGCTGGTCTAACGACATTAGCGGAAGTGTTCCGTGTTACGGGTACAGAATGATATTTTTTTTCACTTTTTTTCGAGAAAAATGTCGAAATATATCGAAAGTTGTCCTAATACTTTACTAACAGTTACATAGTACTGTGTAAGTATGACTAATTCTAGATGTTTCCATGAGATGGAGGGATTCGTGTGACCATGATTGAGTTGATGAAGCTTGCTCATGACCGTAAAGCTTCTGATATACATATTACCGTTAATTCGCCGGCTATGTTTCGTATTCATGGTGAACTTAAGCCAGTGAATGATCAAATTCTAACCCCTTTAGATACTTTAGAGATGGCGAAAGAATTGATGACAAACGAACAATATGAACTCTTTTTAGAAAAAGGGGATTCCGACTTATCTTATGGTATTGCTGACGTCTCTAGGTATCGAGTCAATATCTATAAGCAAAAAGGACATGTTGGTCTGACGATTCGACTTATTCCTACTCAAGTACCGGAAATGGAAGTGCTAGGTTTACCAGCAATCGCACAAGATTTTGCCAAAAAGCCACAAGGTCTCGTGCTCGTCACTGGACCTACTGGAAGCGGAAAATCAACAACACTAGCTGCGATATTAGATTATATCAATCGTACTAGAAATGATCACATCATCACGCTGGAAGATCCAATTGAGTTTGTGCATCAGCATAAATCTTGTATTGTCAATCAGAGAGAGATCGGTGTTGATACAAATTCGTTTTCTGCAGGACTTCGTGCAGCACTGAGACAAGATCCAGACGTTATTCTGGTAGGTGAAATGCGCGATCTGGAAACGATTAGCATTGCAATTACCGCAGCTGAAACGGGGCACTTGGTTTTCGGAACTTTACATACGGCTGATGCACCTCAAACCATTGATAGGATCATTGATGTTTTTCCTTCGGAAGGGCAGCAACAAGTACGCGTGCAACTCGCATCCGTTATGCTGGGCGTTATGGCACAGAGACTTTTACCAACGGCGGATGGCAGTGGACGAGTTGCGGCAATCGAAGTATTGGTGAACACGCCAGCGGTAGCTAATCTTATTCGTTCGGAGAAGGTACACCAGATTCGATCTGTGATGCAAACAGGCAAATCTCAAGGTATGCAGACGATGGAGATGGCGCTAAGAGAGCTCCTTCAGCAGCGAATAATCACTGTAGATACCGCGAAAGAAGCACTCTTTGGTTTCGCAGAGTTGCAATAAGTGAGCTGTAAGTAAGGAGGTGAGCTCGAGTGCCGAAGTTCCGGTATCAAGCTGTTGACAATCATGGTCAATATTACAAGGGGGTACTCGAAGCTACCTCGTTTCAAGCAGCAACCGATGAGTTAAAGGGAAAAGATCTTTGGATACTAGATTGCTTTGACCAGGGTAAGAGTATCTTGTATCGAGAGCTTACTTTCGGTGGTCCGAAGGTCAAGATGGAGCACTTTACTGTGTTTTGTCGACAACTTTCTACATTGTATAAATCTGGTGTCAATATGGTAGAGTCGGTACGGATCTTAAGCGAGCAAACAGAGAGTAAGGTGTTTAAGAAAGTACTTAAGGAAGTTGCCGAGGACATGCAGCGAGGTACACAGCTTTCTGTAGCTTCCGCGCAGTTTCCCACCGTATTTTCCACTGTATTCGTCAATATGATCAGAGCTGGAGAGGCAAGCGGGAATCTAGATGATATGCTGGATCGCTTAGCTGTGTTCTACGAGAAAGAGTATTACACCAAGGAGAAAGTGAAATCTGCCATGATCTATCCGATCATTATGGGTTTCGTTACGATAGCGGTTGTCACGCTTATGATGACATTCGTAATTCCTAAATATGTTGAGAATTTCGAAGCAATGGGATTGGAACTTCCACTACCAACTATGATTGTCATCAAACTGAGCGATCTATTGCTAGCTTACTGGTTCTTTATACCAATCTTCGTGATTGCTCCGAGCCTAATCATTCAAGCATTGAAGCGTACAAAGAAGGGAAACTATTACTGGGATTATTTCCGGCTTAAGATTCCCGTATTTGGCAAATTAGCGCATAAGCAATCCATCGCACGCTTCAGTCGAACCTTCAGTTCCTTATATGCAGCTGCAATTCCTATGCTTCAAGCCATGACCATCGTTTCGAATGTCGTTGGGAATGACGTAATTGGAAAGCTGATCTTGGAATCAAGGGAAGGCCTCAGGAGCGGACATTCAATTGCTGATCCGTTTAAGGATTCATGGTTATTTCCGCCAATGGTAGTTCAAATGCTAGCGATTGGTGAGAAGACAGGTTCTTTGGATAGTATGCTGGAAAAAGTAGCAGATTTCTACGAGGCTGATGTGGATACGATGGCTGATCGTTTGAAGTCGCTATTAGAACCGCTAATGATACTACTTCTCTCAGGAATCGTTGGAGGCATCGTATTAGCTGTAATGCTTCCGACCTTTAAACTGATGGGCGGTATTCATTAAATATATGATTATTTTATCAATCGAAGGAGAGGGTACTATGTTTAAAAGAATGATGAATACCAAGCTTAGACTGCTTAAAAATCAAAAAGGGTTAACACTTGTCGAGTTGTTGGCTGTTATTGTTATTTTGGGGGTTGTTGCTGCGATAGCTGTTCCAGCTATTGGGGGGATTATTAATAACTCAAAAATAAATGCTGATGCTCAAACAGTGGTATTGTTGCAAGATACTGCGGTTCGATATTTAACTGATACTGATGCTGATGGGTCAACGGCAGTAACAACAGTAGCAGTAGCAACATTAGAAACAAATCACTATTTAAGAGATATTCCTTTGAGGCAATCAGGGGCTACTGCAGGTGCAGCTTACGCGTCTGTTACGGTAGCTTATACAGCAGCAACAGGCTGGACTGCAGGAGCTGTACAATAATACTATATGCTTAGGTTTTACCCCGATAAAGGTAACTCTCACGAGTTACCTTTATTGAATCCTTCAATCTTTCCCGAATGGAGCGACTATGGACACATTAACTCTCTTATACGCAATCACGGCTGGTCTGTTCGGACTTGTATTTGGCAGCTTTTTTAATGTCGTAGGCATAAGAGTCGTCAAAAAGGAATCCATCGCCTATCCCCCTTCACATTGTGTTCACTGCAATCATGAACTTAAACCACTAGACCTGATTCCTGTGCTTAGCTATCTAGGATTACGTGGAGCTTGCAGGTATTGCCGAGCTAAGATTTCTCCGATTTATCCCATTGGTGAACTCGTGACAGCAGTTGCCTTTGCAGTAACAACATGGCTGATCGGGCCTTCTTTAGAACTGATAGTCGGACTTGTATTTGTATCTATCTTAATGATTTGTTCAATCGCAGACAGTAGATATAGGATCATCCCTGATAAAGTTGTATTCTCGGGCATGATAGTTGCTTTCCTACTTCGAATATGGATACACCCTTTACCTTTATGGAACTACTCAGTAGCGTTTATCGTTGGTGGAGGTGTTCTCTACCTGGTTGCTCTTGCGTCAGTGTTAATCATGAAAAAAGAAGGTATGGGCGGCGGCGATATCAAATTATTGGCTTTTATCGGGCTCATTGTCGGTATTAAATTAACCTTATTTACACTATTTGTTGCTAGTTTGTTTGGAACTATTTATGGTCTTGTACAAATACGCGTGAAATCGTCACGGGAAGATCAAGGAATTCCATTTGGTCCATTTATTGCTGCAGGAGCCTTCTTTAGTTACTTTTGGGGAGAGTCCGTGATTAACTGGTACTTAAGCTTCATTCATTTCAAATAATAGAACTTAACGTTGCAAACTTCTCAGAAATTCAGCAAAGGAGTGAGACTGGACATGCTTACATCATCGTTCGATTTTATTAAAGCCTTGAAACCAGGACAAACCTCTTTGGGAATTGAAATTTCTGATTCGACTATAAAAATGAGCAAAGTGTTGCTGAGAAATAAGAATGAACCGTTGATTCAAATGAATTTAACAGAGGAGCTTCCACCTCATGTAATGGAAGAAGGACGAATTAAAGAACCGCTTCGCTTGATACAAACTTTGCAAACCATGATGGCGCGATTAGATTCGAAACCAAAACATATACATCTAGTATTTCCTAGCCAACTCGTGATGGTAAGATTTTTAAAGCTGCCGGATATCCCCGAAAAGGATATGGCTAAGCTTGTCGATTTTGAGATTAAACACAATATTCATTTACCTTTTGAGAATCCACTGTATGATTTTGTGAAGATGAATGGGACAGCTCATAAAAAAAGAAAAACAGTAAAAAAGGCGAAAAAGGAATCTGAAACACCTGCTGAGAAAGACTATTTCTTGGAGGCTGCTGCTGGTAAAGAGGATTTAGGTAGAGGTAAAGGGCTATTTGAGGATTTTCAGGAGGAAGAATCCAAAGAAGCTATAGCCATGCAATGTGATGTTATGCTGGTTGCTGCTCCAAAAGAAATAATGGATCAATATCTTGAAGTTCTGGATTCAGCAGGGATTAAGCTAACGAGTATTGAGATTAAAGCACTTTCTTTATTGCGTTTGCAGCAAAGCACATCCTTGACCAAGTTACAGGACACCTTCATGATTGTTGATTTGAACGAGACTGCTGGCGATCTTAGTATTTTTCATGGTGAGGAGCTCAAGATTACACGTAGTATTCCGCTCATCTTCGCAGCAAAGTCGCAGGGAAATATAGATGTGAAAGCAAGTGCAGATCATCTCTTCTCAGAGTTTATGGACGGCGATGCTGATTTCCGAAGTCATTGTAATGATTTGGCACATGAGCTTGAAAGGTTGATGAACTTTTATCGTTATACGCTAAATAATCGGAATCAAGAATTTGCCGGTGTGGTTATCTCAGGTGATTTGAAAAGAATGTCTGAAATCGTAACGTTCTTGACCGAGCGGCTGCCGATTCCGGTACAAATGTTTCAACCTACCAATACGTTTGGACAAAATTCGGCGCTCAAAGACTTTTCAATGTATGCTGTTACGTTGGGTCTAGCTCTAAGGGGGGCAGACTCATGAAAAACATTAACCTACTGCCTAAGGTACCCAGAGCTAAACGGATTTTTTTGCCCCTACTAGTGTCATCAGTTATATTTTTTCTACTCCTTTCATCAGCATTCCTGTATGTTGGTCACTACTTTAAAAACAACATGCAAAACGTTGAAAATCAAATTGCTTTAACGAATGCTTCGATTCAAGCTTTAACCAAGCAGCGGCAATTGGATGAACAAACATTCAATTATCAGAACCTACAAGCCGAAATTGATAAATTAAAAAAGAAACGAATCGATTGGATACCAGTTTTGGAGACAATCTCATCTAAGCTTCCGTCGACTGGGCGAATTTTGTCTGCTGAGATGGCCAATGAGGAGAAGAAAGAAGATAATAATGGTGCAAATCCTGCTGTACCCCAAACTGAACCGGTCATTGTAAATTTGAAGCTTGAGTTCGGAGCTTTAACATCTGTTGCTGACTACATCTTACTTCTGCAAAGCTCATCATTATTCGATTCCGTTTCGATTATGTCAGCCATTAAGACGGAAAAAACGTTTAGTACACCGATTGCAAGCTTACCAGGTTCAAATGGTACGAATACGCAATCTACAACAGTAAATACAGAAGATAATATTAATAAAATCTTTGAAGACACACTTACTGATAGTAAAAACGAAGGAGACAATCTCCTAAATGAACTCAAATGGACGATCAATCAGCAGATTGCAAAACAAGAGTTCGGATTAAAACTGCCAGACAAGAACTTTGGAACGAAATTACAGGATGACCAGTATGACCAGGATGAAACCTCAGCCTTGACCGACGCGGATTATGAAGATGCGCGTAAAACGCTTGAGGACATGAAAAAGAAGTCAGCTACATCCTCAGAAACTGGAGCCAATTCACCATCAGTTGAAAATTCAAATCCAGCAGCTGCTTCTGTCCAAAAATTTAACGTATATGAAGTAGTAATTGAAATCGCATTGAAGAATTCTGTGGATAGCAACTAGGGGGGGACTTATGAATAAAGAACAATGGCATCAACTCATAGGTCGATTGAGATCCCCGGCAACCATATTGTTTCTCGTAATTAGTATGGGGTGCTTGTTCTGCGGAACTATCTTGGTAAAAAATGTGCTTCCGCCTTCGAAACAGCATGTAACACTTCAAACACTATTAAGTAAGGTGGAGCTCGAAAAAAAACGAATTCAACAGAGTGCTATTCCCAAAAAAGTGGAAGAAACTGAGATTCAACAAGCGCTGTATCAAGTTCCTACGAAAGAAGAGCTACCGCGTTTACTGCTTGGTATTAGAGAGTTTGAGCAGCAAGCCGGGTTAACGATTCTATCCATCAACTTTGGTGATCAAGGGCAAGTGGGCAGTTCTGCTGGTAGTTTAATAAATGCGAATGGGCAAGCGAATATTACTCAAGGATATACGACAAATTCGAATGGCGCTCAACAAGCGGCACCTTCAGCAAGCCCAACAACAAGTTCCAAAGAGCGGAACCAGACGCAAGCGGTCATCATGGAAGAAACCTTTACGATACAAGCATCGGGTACGTATCCACAAATTATTGATTTTATAAACAAGGTTCAACATAGTGAGCGCTTTATAGAAATTCAAAACTGGAACTGGCAAACATCAGCAGTAAAGAGCAGTAAAACAGATGTAACCGACACATCGAATGTTCTTCCAATAGGGAACAGTTCACCAACAGATAAGTCTGTAGAGCAGGAGTCAAATCTTCAAGTCACGTTGGTATGTTCTTTTTATTATGCGCCATCTTTTGCAGGGAAATTGAAAGAGCTGCCTCCTATACCGCTCAAAGAACCGAGTCAGCGAAAGAATCCGGTCCAATCGGATGAAGAGTATTTCAAGCAGCTGCAGCAATTGCAAACATCTAAGGCAGCTAACTAATGCTAAAAAGGGGATAACTGAATGATGAGGAAGTACAAACTGATTCTTTCAATTGGCCTAATTGGGCTATTCACGATGAACGGATCAGCATGGGCGGAGGATCAATTCCGAAACATTGAGGTGTTTTTTCAAAGAATACATGTAACGATAAACGGCCAACAAAACACCCTGAATAAAGACTCGATCTTGTATGAGGGATCAGTGTACGTGCCATTACGCAGTTTATCTGAAATGTTAGGCGCACAGGTTGGCTGGGATAGTGATACTCAGGAAGTAGCAATTGATTTTATCAATGATAATACAAATGTACTCTTTACAGCTTCGCAAAAAAAAATGTATCAATATATAGCTATTCGAAATAATCAAATTACTAAAGATTTAATACCTATGTTTAAAAACATAGAATTTGACGATCTCAAAAGTATCGTTGAGCGCTATGCGGAGATAAGCAAAGTTGCCAAAGATATAGATGATCTCACAATGTCCCAAACCATCGACAAAATGAGAGCTGCTATCATCTTATTGCAAAGTGGCTGGGAGAATAAGAACATGGATGATTATATGCTGGCATGGACGATATATAGTAAAAATGCTGATTTATTGAATAAGGATTTAACAACGAAATTATCAGATAACTATCAGTATAAACTCATTGATAAGACGAATTCCAATTGAAGAAGATTGAAGAGAGAAGGGATGCAAATGCTAAGAAATGAAAGAGGACTTACACTGCTGGAAGTACTGGCTGCGACCGTTATTTTAAGTCTTGTAATCTTAATGTTTCTTAATATTTCATCCTTTTCCATTATGTCAAACAAAAATGATGATTTGCGCGTGAATGCTTTACAACTAGCGGAGCAAAAGTTAAACGAATATAGGAGCACTTACACAGCTGCTATACCCGTTTTACAAAATTGGGCTGATCTTAACAACCCCGCAGTAAATCCAGGTTCACCATATGGTCTTTATGTTCAACAATCCGGCATTCAAAATCAAACGTTCTCAACAGCGGCGTTTACGAACCGGAAATTAGTATCCCTTCAAAGTATCATATTATTCCGAGATATCAGTACAACTCCTGCCAAGCTAGTTCCTCGAATTATGACGGTAACGGTTTATTGGGGGGCGACGAATTGAAGAATCAACGAGGTCTCACCTTAATTGAAGTGTTAGCGACGTTGACCATAAGTACTGTATTGTTCGGAGTAGTCCTTATGTTACTTTCATCGACAAGCCTACAATCCAAATCTAGTGGAGAGAAATACAATGCTGATGCTGAGATTCGTAGAACGATGGACTCGATCTCGAAAGAGATCAGTGATTCGAATCAAGCTTATGTGACGACGAATGAGCTTCGTTATGTGACTTATGCATCTGGTTCTAAAGAAGTGAAATCACTGTACTATGATGGTGTTGCGACAACGTTATCGATGTATGTATTTAAAACAGCGAACATTCAAGACAATGTTACTATAGCGACACCTGGAATTTATTTGTATAAAAGAGAACTATCCTCTCATGTTACAGGGGTGCAGTACTTGCCTACGGTAGGAACTACTCCGCTGACTGGAAGAAATTTGGATGGGGGAACTGGTTTCAGGATTGTTGTGAGCTTTACATTTCAGCGTTCAAAGTTATTCGGAGGACATGAGAATTACACCGTTAAGAGGGAAACAGGATATAAACTGCTTCAATATTAAGAAAAGCCAAAAATGCCAAGGGATACTCACTCTTAGCATTTCTGGCTTATTTTTTATTTTCTTACAGGGTTCCAATCGGGTGGAGGTGTTGGTGTTATTGTCGAAGTTGCCGTTGGCGTCGGTGTCGCGGATGAACTTGCCGATGGCGTAGGTGTAGCGGACGAGGTGCCGCTTAATTGTAAGGAAGTTACAGGTGGATCGGACGTTCCGGTTCTAATTGTGCTATTGTTCTTAAAGTCAATTTCCCCTGCAACTGCAATGAGGCCGCCAGTCTTAAGATTAATTTGAGTCCCTGAGGTGAAATCTCCTGAAACAAATATATCGCCAGAAGAAACGGTTAACTCCGCATTATTTTTAACGTAAATATTTCCAGAAGATAGATTGCCATTAGAAATATTTAAGGTGGTTTGGGTTTCAATTCTAAATGTCGTATCGATTGTCATTTGTTTTGCGGAGACAGTTCCTCCATTGCTAAGCGTTAGACCTCCAGCGTAGATGTTATTTGCAATTTTAAGTGTAGTTTGCGTACCTGTAACAAAGTTACCTTCGATCCAAAAGTTTCCGTGCGTACCGCCATTACCGTTATTAATGGTTATATCAAGTTGATTGCTCCCTGTGATATTTCCAGTGGTTGTTGAATTGGCTGTAGTTTTGTTTGCAATTAGATTTCCATATATAACTATATTAGCATTATTAAACGAATAATTATCCGCGATCAGAATGACTGGCTTTGTACTTGAACCAAGAGTTTCATTACTAGAGATACTTAATGTACCAGGCACGTAGATAACAACAGGATTGGTTGTGCTTGCATTAATGTTCGATTGCACTTGACTAATGCTGCAAGATGTACTGCAAGTTATTAAACCAGGTGTCTTTGTCACATTTAAATAGTCGTCAATGGCAGATGAGACACTAGATTTGATATCTGACATGTAGTTAGTTATTGCTGGCAACAGTGTGGTGTTTTTGCCGGCGGTTACATTCGAGCTGTCTCCATACAAAACACCAACTCCTGCCGGAATCGGCACGGTTTGACCTGATTCAATGTGAGTCGATGAATTCGGAGTAGGGCTTGGTGTTGGACTTGCTGATGGAGAAGGGCTCGGCGTCGGTACTACGATCGCATTAAACGCAGATATTTGAAATTTGATTAATTTGCTATGTACGTTATTGACGGTAGCTTTGAAATAAACATTATATACATCATCAGTAGAAATGGGGATGCCGATTCTCGTGTTGGTGGATGCCACTTCTACATACTGCTCATAGTTTGTTTCAACACCTTCAGGAGTTGTTATTGTCTGAGTTTCCCAGCCTAATCCCTTCGCTCCCGAACCACCGCCGTACTTATTAAAATAAGTTCTTCGGTTCATTCCGTTTCCATAGATATCATAATTCTTCAGATAGGTAATAAATGCTTCCATGCCACTAACGGCTAGATCGGTAGCCTTTTTCTCGTATTCAGTTTGGCTATTCGCAAGTTGATTCGTTGAAGAATTGGCAAGGATAACCGGAGTTACGATCATCAGGACAAGGAGTATTAGAAGCACATAGGTAAGCACATTTCCTCTTTCGCTTCGGAGAGGAATGAGAAGTTTCATGATGAACTCTCCTTTGTTATGATTGACATACCTCCTATTATATCGAATAAAAAAAGGTTGGCATAGTGCTATTGCACGATACCAACCCAATTTACTATGACAAGTTTTTACCAAATTCACCTGCGAATATGGTTTCATTTATCGGCAGTCTGCCAGATGGTACTTCACGTTCTTGCAGATTGGCAGGGAGGGCATCAATAGGACCGCGGTAGCCAATGGCAATAACAGCATGAAGTTCATAATCCGCAGGAATTTGAAGTGCTTCACGTGCTTGTTCACGTTCGAATCCGCCCATTGCGTGCGTAATTAGCCCTTGATTATTCGCTTCAAGCGCTAAGTATCCCCAAGCTGTACCGGCATCGAAGGCATGGCTTGGATTGTCCGTTCCTCTTGGGCTTTTGGTATGAGAGATAACGAGCGTGAGTACAGGGGCTTTCTCACACCATACAAGGTTAAAGGGATTAATAAACGTATGGAATTTAGCCAATTGTTCAGGTGTACGGGCAACGATGAAACGCCAAGGCTGGTTATTACTTCCAGAGGGTGCCCAACGCGCTGCTTCAAACAAGCTTAACAATACATCTTCCGATACTTCTTGATTCGAGAAGGAACGAGGTGACCACCGTTCTAGAAACTGTGGATTAATTTCATGATCAGGCTGGCGGTGATCTTCAATTTCATTGGGTAATGAAGTGGACATTAGTTATTCCTCCTTATAATGTAGCTCATCCTAATTTTACCTTATTATTAGTTGGTTTACGAATTTCTCTATTTTTTAATAACTTGTATGTCATTGGCTCAAATTGGCAAAGCTAGTTGTTATGAACATGATGGACCAAGAAGAGGTGCGAGAAGCCGTGAATTTCACGAGTCATGATGTCATTATTATTGAAAGAGCATTAAGAACTGCCATGAAACATGATCGAGAAGAGCACCGTTCTAGAGACTATCAAGAAGTTTTGTTCAAAATGCAAGAGAGTGCTAACCAAGCGCTGATGGTCTCAGCTCAGATCACTAGTGAACATGATGGCCTACGATACGATTATGATGATTCATCTGATTTAATGTAGACATACGAACGTATATTCTGTAAAATGGAAGAAACGAAATGGGTAAGGAGATTCGGTTTATGAATCCTTTCACAGGTAAGGTTTCTTCAATGATAGAGATGATTGAAGGGTTGCGTAACTCGCCTGAAATCATGCAACAAGTCACATATTGGCACACGATACCCCCACGAGATCCGAAACTGGCTGAATTTCCAGAAGGATTGCATGAGGGTATTTGTGTTGCGCTTCAACATAAAAACATCGCGCAATTATACACACACCAGGCGGAATCGTTTCGCCAAGTGACGGCAGGTAATCATGTTGTCACGGTTACGCCTACGGCATCTGGTAAGACGCTTTGTTACAATTTGCCTGTCCTTCAGAAGATTTTGGAGAACGACGCTTCACGAGCACTATATTTATTTCCTACTAAAGCGCTGGCACAAGATCAGGTTGCAGAACTGCAAGAAATGATTGAATTTATGGATGTGGATATTAAAACGCATACGTATGACGGTGATACACCGCCTACAGTTCGGCAAGCGATCCGAAATGCGGGGCATATTGTTGTTACGAACCCAGATATGCTTCATTCCGCGATACTTCCGCATCACACCAAATGGGTGAAACTGTTCGAGAATTTGAACTACATTGTGATTGATGAAGTGCATTCCTATCGGGGGGTATTCGGCAGTCATGTAGCGAATGTCATTCGCAGGCTGAAACGGATATGTCGTTTTTATGGTTCTAATCCGCAATTTATATGCGCTTCGGCTACGATTGATAATCCGAAGGAGCATGCTGAGCGTCTGATCGGTGAAACCGTAGCTTTGATTGCTAATAATGGTGCGCCAGCAGGCGAGAAGCACTTTGTATTTTATAACCCGCCTGTTGTGAATCAACAGTTAGGGATACGTAAAAGCTCCGTCTTGGAAACTCGTACGCTGGCAGGCAAGCTGCTGCGGAGCGGGATCCAGACGATTGTTTTTGCACGGAGCCGCGTACGCGTGGAGATCTTGCTGACCTATTTGCAAGAGCTCGTGAGTCACGAGCTCGGCAGCAAGTCGATTCGCGGCTATCGCGGCGGTTATCTCCCTAAGCTTCGCAGGGAGATCGAGAGAGGCTTACGCAGCGGGGAAATCCGCGGCGTTGTGAGCACGAATGCGCTGGAGCTGGGCATCGATATTGGCCAGCTGCAAGCATGCGTGCTCAATGGCTATCCTGGCACGATAGCCAGCACTTGGCAGCAGTCCGGGCGTGCCGGACGGCGGCAGGAAACCTCGCTGACGATACTCGTCGCGAGCAGTAACCCGCTGGATCAATATTTGATCCAGAATCCGCGCTATTTCTTCGAGCGTCCGCCGGAGCAGGCGCGCATTCATCCCGATAACCTGATTATCCTCGTGGATCATGTGAAGTGTGCGGCCTATGAGCTGCCGTTCGAAGCGAATGAGAAGTTCGGTGAGGAATCGCTCACCGATGTTCTTGAATATTTGACGGAGGAGCAGGTACTGCACCAAGTCAATGACCGTTGGTATTGGATGGAGCAATCGTTCCCTGCGCACAACATTTCATTGCGCTCTGCGGCGCAAGAGAATTTCATCATTATCGATATGACGAATGGCCATCGCGTGATAGGGGAATGTGATCGTTTTAGTGCGCCAACCTTAATTCATGAAGAGGCTATTTATATTCATGAAGGCATACAATTCCAAGTAGAAAAGTTGGATTATGAAGAGAAGAAAGCGTTCGTGAGGCAAGTGAGTGTGGATTACTTCACGGATGCAAGTATGGCTGTACAGCTTAAAGTCTTGCATGTGAATCGGGAAGGGCGCGTTGGCGGTCTCTTGCGTCAACTTGGCGAAGTTACTGTGAATGCGCAGCCAACGATTTTCAAGAAAATCCGTCTGCGTACTCACGAGAATATCGGCTCGGGGCCGATTCGATTGCCAGAAGAGGAGCTGCATACGAGCTCCTATTGGTTTACTTTCGACGAGGCGATGGCGGCAGGACGCTCGGCCAATGACATGCAGCATGCGCTGCTTGGCATTGCCAACGTCCTGGCGCATCTAGCGCCCCTGTATTTGATGTGCGACCCGATGGATATTCGGGTCGTTCCGCAAGTGAAGGCCGTGCACAGCAAGCTGCCGACGGTGTTCTTCTACGACCGCTACCCAGGCGGCGTGGGTCTTAGCGATCGGCTGTACGAGGTCCACGGACAGCTGATGGATCAGGCGCGCAGCCTGATCAAGAGCTGCGGCTGCATCAGCGGCTGCCCGGCCTGTGTCGGGCCGATCGAAGAGGTCGGCCTGCTGGGCAAGAAGCTCGCGCTGGAGCTGCTCGCAGAGCTCGATGGCGGTGCCCGATGAGCGGGCTCCGCGAAAGGCTCGGCCGCCTGCGGGGACCCGCGGCGGCTGGGGTAACACCGCCGCCCCCGCCGGAGGCAGGGGGCGAGTGGGCGCAGCTCGGCGCCCATATTGCGACGAGCCCCGCGGGCTCGTTCATCATGCGGCGCCGCCAGTACGGCGCGGACAGCGCTCACGGCATATATCGGCTGCGTGAGCTCGCCGATGTTGCGCCGCAGCTGTCCTGCTTTCACGACCGGGACGCCGTCGTCCGGCTCGAAGAGCTGCTCTTCTTCGATACTGAGACTACCGGACTCGGCGTCGGCGCTGGTAATGTGCCGTTCATGGTCGGCATCGGCTACTACACGGGTGAGCTGTTCACGGTCGAACAGCTCATGATACGCAACCCAGCAGAAGAGCATGCGATGCTGGTGTATTTACAAGAACTGTTAGGACGATACACACATATCGTCTCCTATAACGGCCGAACGTTCGATTGGCCGATTCTCAAGAATCGCTTCGTCCTGAATCGTCTTAAGCTAGATGACTCGGAGCTGCTTCAACTCGATCTACTCTATGCTTCAAGAAGTCTGTGGCGCAATACGCTGCCCTCCTGCCGGTTGAGTAAGGTAGAGGAAAGCAGATTAGGCTTTGAACGCATAGATGACGTGCCAGGGTCGATGGCGCCTGCGTTGTACTTTCAATATTTGGCTGAGAAGGATCCTGGAGTCCTTCAAGGTGTATTTATTCATAATGAGCACGATATCGTAACATTGGCCGCGTTGACGGTCCATTTTGGCAATTTGCTGCGTCCCGATGCGAATGATCCCGATCTCATTTCCAATCTCGATCCAGAAGAGCTCTTTCGCACAGGACTTTGGCTCGACAAAATGGCAAGGCCATCCAAGGCAGAGCGCTATTTTAATGTCTTATTCAATAAACTCTTGAACATCAATTCTGCTGCTGCCCAGTCGGCTGAACAAGAAACGGTATTGCTACAACTAGCAACCTATTATAAGAAAATTGGCCAATATCATCGTGCGATCGAGCTATGGAAGCAGGCAATTTTACTTAAACCTGCAAGTATTTCGTTGCAGCTAGAGCCTTATTTAGAACTTGCGATGTATTATGAACACCGTGAGAAGGACTTGGCTCAAGCTGTCTTTTATACAGAGGAAGCATGGGCGAGACTATGGCGGCGACGTGCGCTTCATCGAGGTGATCGGAAAATTAACGAGATTGAAGAGGCTTGGGAGAAACGGCTTGCACGTTTGCAGCAGAAAATGCGGAAGAAAGAGATGAGTTTACGAACGCAAGCAGATTCGTATCCCCCATCTTCGGATAAAATGGGAATACCGAAAAGAAACAAAAAGACTCCGAAGCCCACTTACGTCAGCGAAGGATTAATCTAAAGAGTAGGAATCACATCTCATCCATTCAGCGAAGGGTACGCGTTTACGCAAACCGCCAATTGGTTATACAAGTTATAAAAATGGCAAGGAGTGATTCTCGTGCCTGAGCTTCCGGAAATGGAAACCTACCGTCAGCAGTTGACGCGATTGATCATAGGAATACCGATTACGGGAGTCGATGTGTCACGCCCGAAATCCTTGAATGTAGAACCTGAAGAATTTGCTGGGAAACTTATCGGCAATCGAATTGTGCGGATTGAGCGCAGAGCCAAACACCTGCTGTTTCATTTGGCTACGGGTGAAATCCTGTTGCTACATCTCATGCTTGGCGGTTGGATATTCTTTGGTACCCAAGAAGAGAAACCAGATCGAACGATTCAAATAGAGCTTCATTTTGGTATAAACAGTCTGTTCTTTATTGGTTTGCGATTAGGTTTCTTACATTTGCATACTTCTGAGGTAACACATAAGCTGCTACAAAAGCTTGGACCAGAACCGCTAGAACTTAACTTTGTACAATTTCGCAACGCACTGCGACCTAAACGGGGTAACCTTAAAGTGACGTTTGTTGATCAATCCTTTCTTTCAGGAATAGGGAATTGTTACTCGGATGAAATTTGCTTTGAAGCGAGCTTACTCCCTTTGCGAAAAGTGCCATCTCTTTCCGAAAATGAGCAACTTCAGCTCTATCAAGCCATGCAGGTTTTACTTCGTGAAGCGATTGGGGTCGGCGGCTATATGGAAGAACCATTATTCGTGGGAGATCGTTTAACTGGACAATATAATTCACAATGTCGTGTCTATGATTGCAGGGAGGAGCCTTGTTTGCGATGTGGGAGTTCTATCATTCAAACCGAAGTCTCAAGTCGTAAATGCTTTTATTGTGCCCATTGCCAGAAGTGAAAGGTCGGATTGAATGTGTTTATCGGAGCCCATGTAAGAACACGAGGTGGTTATTTGAATGCAGCCAAAACCGCCTTCTCAATTGGTGCAAAGGCTTTTCAATATTTTCCGATGAATCCGCGCAGTTTGGCTACGAAAGTTGTCGAACACAAAGACGCGAACGCATGTGCTCAATTATGTGTAGAACATGGCATTCTCTCCATCGGGCATGCGCCTTATGCATTAAATCCCGCAGCAGATGAGTCTGAGCGTGAGATCATGGTTAACTTGCTGAAAAATGGCCTAGATATTACAAATGCTTGTGGTTCTGTTGGACTTGTGGTGCATTATGGGAAATATGCAGGAAAAGACCCGTTACAAGGCTACAAAAATATAATACAATGTTTGAATAGGGCTACGGAGGGTTACACGGGAGCTTCTTTCATTTTGCTTGAGAATCAAGCGGGAGAAGGTTCCCAATTAGGTCTGACCCTTGAAGAAATGGTGCAAGTTCGGAAGCTATGCGATTCACCTGAGAAAATTGGCTTTTGCCTAGACACTTGTCATGCTTATGCTAGTCGACTTTGGCAAGGAACGGATTGGGCGGAGTTGGAGTCGAAGGGAGTTCAGCTAGATTATTTGCCTCATCTGAAAGCTATTCATCTGAATGATTCGGTGTATCCATGGGGATCGCGCCGTGATCGGCACGCCAACATCGGATCGGGTCATATTGGTATTTCGAATTTTCAAAGCCTATTGCAATCCCCTTTTTTACGAGACATTCCAATTGTTCTTGAAACAGGCACGGGGCGTGATGGTACGCATCGGGAAGAGATTGTGTTCGTAAATTCGTTATTGGAAAGGAAATGTGAGGATGATTCATGTATACTTAGATGATTCGCGTCCTTGTCCCCAAGGATTTGTTGGAGCCAAAGATGCGACAGAATGCATAGAATTGCTTCAGGAATGTGAAGTAGACCTCTTGTCTCTGGATCATGATTTGGGTTGGATGTCGAAGCAAACGGGCATGGATGTTGTCATTTGGTTGATTCAGCAGCGTAAATTTCCAAGAACGATTTATATTCATACCTCTAGTTCTTCTGCATGCACACAGATGTACCAGATGCTATATGCTGCCAAGCCAGATCAAATGGAGCTTTATGCTCATCGTATGCCAGATGAAGTATTGATGGGGGTTGCACTAGGAACCTATCCAAGTAAACCGTAATGTGAAAGGAAACGAACTTATGATCCATTTATCCGGTATTCATTTTATACGTGGAGAACGCCATATTTTAAACGATGTGAATGTACATATCGAATCCGGTGAACACTGGGTATTGCTGGGCCGAAATGGCTCTGGCAAAACAACGCTGCTTGAAATGATGAATGGCTATGAATTTCCTAGCCTTGGCACAGTCGATGTGCTCGGAAACCGATATGGTCAATGTGATGTACGGGAAGTTCGCAAGAAGATTGGCTACATTTCGCAATCTCTATTCGAAAAATTAAGCTTGATTGATCCTGTGCTTGAGGTCGTTGCAACAGGTGAGTACGCTTATCTGCGATTCTATCAAGAAATTCCACAGGAAGTGAAAGATCGTGCCCTGGAGATGCTTACTCGTGTACGTATTCCACATCTGGCAGACCAGCCTCTGGGAAGCCTTTCACAAGGGGAACGTAAGAAGGTCATGCTTGCAAGATCTTTGATGAGTAAGCCAGCGATCCTCGTTATGGATGAGCCAGCTGCGGGGTTGGATTTGTTTGAGCGTGAGCGGTTCTTATCTGACGTCAATGAGCTTAGTAAACAAGATGTAACGGTTGTATATGTCACCCATCATATCGAAGAAATCATGCCTTTATTTACGCATGTTGCGATAATCGAGCAAGGTGAACTAATTGCCTCTGGACGCAAGGAAGATGTATTGACACCTGAGAATATTCATAAGGCCTTCGGCATTCATGTTGCCTTGGAATGGTTCCAAGATCGTCCTTGGATCAAGGTTATTGAGGACAAATAGGCTTATTAATTAAGTTAGCGATAATGACTGTAGATTACTAAAAGGATGCGGCTATGACACAATTAACGACCTATATTGGAACCTCGAATCATGGGTTCGCACAATATGCGCAAGATGAACTGCGTAAGTTATTTCCACTCACGAAATTTACTTTACTGGTACCAACAGAAGTGTTTTATTTCCAGGTACCTGAAGATACGACAGATGTGATTTCAACCATGCAGGAGAATGAACCCATCTTTCTACGACATGTTCAACCTGTTCATCAGGAATGGGAGATTTGCCGAACGGATGCTGATATCGCTCATTTGACTACGTGGCTTCGTGAAGCCTATGCTGCTGGTTTATTTGGTTACGGAGAGAAAATTGCTACCCAGATTCGGAAGGAAGAGCGTGCAGATGTTCCTTATGCACCTTTTGCTATCAAAGCTGCTATAGACGAAATCCTCACTTCGGAATGTGGTGGCGAACCGGTTGTCCGTTATGCAGACCATATTATTTCGGTGTACATAAGCGCCAAAAAGATCTATGTCGGCATTTCAAAGCCGAGTGATAACTTATCAGATTGGTCAGGTGGTGCGATCCGATTCATGAAAGAAGAGGATCAAATTTCACGTGCCAAATTTAAGCTTTTGGAAGCGGAGCAACGGTTCGGGATAGATTTTAGTAGTGCTCGTAAAGCGATTGATATTGGGGCCGCTCCTGGCGGCTGGACGTCTTTACTCCTAGAACGCGGATTGAAGGTTACAGCGATTGACCCGGCAGCGATGAACCCACGTCTACTTGGCAATCCATTGCTTACCTTCCTAAAGAAAAATGCTAATGATGTGAAGCTGCGTGAAAATGAGTTTGATTTACTAGTCTGCGACATGAGCTGGGATCCGCGGCAGATGGGACGACTAGTGTCGGATTTGCTTTTCTCATTGCAGAGTGGCGGAACGGCGATCGTTACCGTAAAGCTTATGCATAAGAAACCGTTTCAAACTGTCCGTGATATTTTGCGAATTTTTGAAGATTCGCTATTTCTCTTGAAGGCGAAGCAATTGTTTCATAATCGGGAAGAATTGACACTTTATTTGCAAAAAATATAAAAATCGGAAAAATAGCTAGATTTTCCAATAGCCCTCCCTTATAATCAAGCATTATGACTTGGATATAAGAGGGGGTTTTTAGTCATTGTGAAGTCTAGACCACAGTGGAAAGGGTCACTTGTAGGAGGGAGATACGAGCTCGTGTCCTTACTCGGACAAGGTGGCATGAGTCAGGTATATCTGGCTAAAGATAACAAGTTAAAGGGCAAGCGTTGGGCAGTCAAAGAGGTAGCATGTGTGGGTACTGATGAAACTGCTTTCTTGGAGGAAGCCGAAATGTTGGCCAAGCTAGGACATGCGCAGCTCCCACAGTTAGTGGATTATTTTATTACTGCAGGTGGAAATGGTTATCTGGTCATGGATTATATTGAGGGTCCAACCTTACAGGATTTATTCGAAAAGAATCAACGTGAACTACCGATAAAGCTTATCATTCATATTGCTTTTCAGTTACTTGATATTTTCCACTACTTACACACGTTTCAGCCTCGACCCATTATATACCGTGATCTCAAGCCTTCCAACGTCATGATTAACCAACATAATCAAGTTCGGTTAATTGATTTCGGAGTAGCTAGACAATTTAAACAAGGACAAACGTCTGATACGATGCAGATGGGGACGATCGGGTTCGCAGCGCCAGAGCAATATCTAGGTTTGCAAACAGATGCTCGAACAGACTTGTACACACTTGGCTCCATGCTATATTACTTACTTTCAGGTGGTCACTATGTCTATAGCAAGGCCAAGCCGCTGGAGCTTCGACAGGATGACATCCCTGAAACCTTGCGCACAACAATACATTTTCTCCTGCAAGATCAACCTCAGAACCGCTGTCAAACCGCAATGGAAGTGAAGCTAAGACTTCGTTCCTTAACCCCCGATGCCGATCTGCTTATTACTGAATCACATCTCGAAGCGCCCTTACATCAATCAAATACGACCGATAAATTAATCGTCATTGGCGGGTTATTCGCTGGTGTTGGCGCGACATTCACTGCAATTACACTTGCCAGAATATTGCATGCACTCCAAATCCCAAACGCCCTTGTTGAACAGCCGACGATAGAACCTGATTTATATATGCTCCTGTATGGTGATCGTCATGCACCAAGCCCGTACATGTTTCCTTCCGATCACATATGTGATCCAACTTCCACGTTTACAACACCATGGATTAATGGGTTTACCACTTGGGCCCCTATTAATCCTGATGGTTTTCAAGGTACATGGCAGGTTTCTCATGCTTTTAAACTTCTGCACATGCTCAAGAAGCCGATCATCCTGTGGGATGTATCGACTCAGTGGGAGCATCCTGCGGTACAGGAACTTTGTTATAGTGCAGATGAAATTATCGTCCTTGTGGATAGCTTACCTGGCAAATGTGATCGACCCAGCTCGCGAAAGCGGATAGAGCAATTTGCATCCTACCAGCAGCGTGGAAAAAAAGTGCATTACATTGCGAATGGTGTGCTGCCTCCGCATGTTCGAATGGATTGGCAGAACTCACTGCCGTCTAACCCCTTATGTACCATGCCCCTAATTGCGAGATCTGAAGTGATTCAAGCTATGTGGAAAGGGGATTGCATTCAAGATCAGCCGCAACATTTGAACATTTTATTCGATGCATTGAAACCCTTCCTCAGCGAGATTCTCCCTTACGAAAGCCTCAATCAATTCGCTCTGCAACCCAGAAAATCGATATTTTCCCGTTTCAATAAACGCGGTTAGTGTTGTTATTTAACTGATAAATGGTCCATGCTAGTAAGGTAGCGAAACAAGACCATAATAAATAAGGAACTAATAGCCAAGCAGCTAGCTTGGAATAAGGAATTGTTGCGTAGATTAACAAGAATGTGGTGATAGCTACAATCGCGGAGTCAAGGAAAGCAAGACGTAGGTTTTTTAATTTGAATTCGAAAAAGGTGAAGGCTTGGTTAGCTATGTAATTTACCAATAGTATCAAAACATAACTGCTCGCCGCTTCTTGAAATCCATCGGTTTTCGTGTAGACAATGGCGACAGATGCAGATATTAGCGCATATAAGATCGCCCATGCAATACCGAATAACTTGGCTGGTGGATTCCAACTTGGTTTCTTCAGATTGGCATAGTAAGTCAGATCTGTTGGGAACAGTACGCCTGAAATCGAAAATAGCGCATAGGTAATTAAGAACACGATAATAAATGTGAACACATCCAAACACCTCCTATTGACGAATGAGCTTGTATTATTATATTACACGCGTGCGATAAGTTATAACCAAATTTGGCCAAAAGTATGATATGATGAGTCATATTTTGCTCGAGATAAAGAGGGGGAAACAGGTATGGAGCAGAGATTTTCCAGAGAATCTAGATGTTTCAAAACATCACGTATTTTTCCTACTGATGTCAACAACCATAATACGCTTTTTGGCGGAAAATTGATGTCCTATATTGATGACATTGCTTCCATTGCGGCACATAAGCATTGCCGGAGGTCTGTTGTGACGGCCTCGACGGATTCTGTTGACTTTTTGTCGCCGATTCATACATCAGATTCCGTTTGTTTAGAGTCTTTCGTGACCTGGACAGGCAAAAGCTCGATGGAAGTGTTTGTTAAAGTTGTTACCGAGGATTTGAAATCAGGCGCTAGAAAAATTGCGGCAACTTCTTTCCTAACTTTTGTAGCATTAGATGAAAATAAGGTGCCCGTTGAAGTACCAGATGTCGTTCCCGAAACGGAAGAAGAGAAGAAACTCCACGAATCTGCCCCTCAGCGTGCTGAGATGAGACGTATTCGCCGCGTAGAAAGTAAGAAGCTCGCTAGCTTTTTCACGATGAAATATCCTTGGGAATAAGGGATTGATTTATTAGGATATTGTGGTACAATTTGGATAATTGAAAATCGGACAAGCGGAAGCACCGCTGATTGTAGAGGAATCATCTCTATCGTCAGCGCGTGCTTTTTTGCTTTTCCGAAGGGGGATAGGAGGGGAAGTATGAGGACGGAAACGATAACGCGTATCGCAATCGTGGTCGCGGTTATGGGTTGTGCACTCATTGGCAATGGTGTGTACGTCGCTGGATAGCGAAAATTTAGGAGAGGAGATGCGGGCTTGAAGAAACTTCAATTATATGTCATAGATGACGACATGGTTTATGCCGAGCGATTAGCTGTATTCATTCGAGCGACGGAGTTCGCTGAGCGTGTGCAAATAAAGCTTTTCTCGCAAGTTGATCTCCTGCTGCAGGTATTAGAGAAACCAAATCTTAGTGGTGTGTTATTGATATCTGATGCATTTTATCCGTTATTGCAGCACCATCGTACTTCATTAAGCAAAATATTTTTGAGTCAACATATCAGAAATTCCGATTCGCTAGAAACGGTTCATCCATTCTTATTCCGATTTCAACCGCTGCATGAGTTGGTCTCACGTATCCAAGCCTTATACACGGAGCGATCACCCTCCAGCTCAGGTCGAACACAATCCAATCGCACAAGAGTGATTTCCGTGTACAGCAGCAGTGGCCATGCAGGTAAATCGATCACAGCCGTTCATATGGCGAAACAGTTGGCATTTCGTGGTGAACGAGTATTGTATTTGAGCCTGGAATCAACGAGTACAGCTACTCAGTGGTTGCAGGGCGAGTCGGGGCGACTATCGCAGCTCCTCTATTATTTAAAGGAGTCACCGGAGTCAATTGGACCGAAGCTGGCGCTATTAAAATCACATGATACCATTCGAAGGTTTGATTATGTGACACCACTTGAGCAAATGAGGGAGATGCAAGAAATGAGCGGTGAGCAGGTTAAAAAACTCATTGCGTCTATTGTTGATCTGTCAGTCTACGATACCTTAATCGTTGATCTCGAAACTTCTGTTCATCCTAGAATCGTCAAGAGCTTAGAGATCAGCGACACGATCATTTGGCTTATCCGAGATGATTGGAATGATGCGTATAGGACTAAATCGCTCTTAAAACAAATGAGTGCATATGCGCAAATCCATTTTGTCATGACGAGCTTCAGGGGGACTCAAACCAATTCTTTCGATTTTCTAGGTAAAAAAGTGACGTTCAAACTTCCCTATATTCCTGATTGGAAGATGATGAGTTCGGCAGATCAAGTCTGGCAATCGGATATATTTTCCGAACAGGTGTATGTCATGCTGCAAGCTGTGTATAGCGAGAATGGGGGAGTCTCCAAGGAAGGAGCGGCATTTTATCTTGAATCAAGGGCTGTTTAACGAATTAAAGCAGGTGATTAAAGAAAATCTCGATCTCTCACATGAAGTTAGTGATGCCCAATTGTTGGGGCATATTGAGGAAACCATCTTCCGTGCAGCGAGTGCGCATGGCTGGACATCGAGTGACATGCATGATGGTGTCAAGCGTATTTTCGATAGTTTTCGAGGCTTAGATATTCTCCAACCGTTAATTGACGATCCGACTGTGACAGAGATTATGGTTAATGGACACAGCTGTATTTTCTTTGAACGAAAGGGGGCCGTGGAACGTTATCCCTTCGAACTAGAAAGCGCAGAGAAGCTTGAAGATTTAATCCAAATGATTGTTTCCAAGGTGAATCGGATTGTCAATCAAGCTACACCGATAGTGGATGCACGTTTGAAAGACGGTTCTCGCGTCAATATTGTGCTTCCACCTGCCTCACTCAGTGGTCCAACGTTAACGATCCGTAAATTTCCTGCAAGGCCATTGGATATGTCGGATTTGATTCGCATGGATAGTATTTCTATAGAAGCTGCGGAAATGCTTCAGATGATGGTAGAAGCGGGTTTTAATATATTCGTTGGCGGCGGAACGGGCTCAGGTAAAACGACATTTCTCAATGCGCTGAGCGCATGGATTCCTGAGCATGAACGTGTCATAACAATTGAAGATTCAGCTGAGTTACAGATCCAAACTGTGCCTAATCTAGTTCGATTGGAGACGAGAAATGCGAATACGGAAGGGAAGGGGGCGATTACAATGCGTGAATTGATTAGATCTTCTCTGCGGATGCGTCCTAATCGCATTATTGTTGGTGAAGTGCGTGGAGCTGAGGCATTAGATATGCTGTCAGCAATGAATACAGGGCATGATGGCAGCTTAAGTACTGGTCACGCGAATACCTCTCAGGATATGCTCAGCAGACTGGAGACGATGGTACTCAGTGCGGCTCCGCTCCCTATAGAAGTCATACGTAAGCAGATCGCTTCAGCGCTTGATGTCATAGTACATATTTCCCGAATGAGAGATCGATCACGCAAAGTGACCGAGATTCATCAAGTTGTAGGCTTGAAAGATGGCGAAGTCCAACTGCAACCGCTTTTTCTTTTCGAGGAGAAAGGGGAATCGGCAGAAGGGAAGCTCCTTGGAACACTCCAATATACGGGTCAAACACTTGCGAATCTGTTCAAACTGCAAATGGCAGGCAAGCAGCTGCCTAGTTGGTTTATCGGCAGTTCAGGAGGTGGTACAGGATGAGTGTTTGGTTGCTGCTCGTCTTCATTGGTGGCGCGAGTTGGATGTTATTACTTTACCTAGAAAGGCGGAAATCTCCCCGAATACGAAGCGTGAGCTCGCCAACCTACAAGTCACCGCCTATCCCCCCGGTTTTATTCATCGATTATAACCAGTATCAACTGTCCTCCAAAGAGAGAATAGCAGCCATTCTCATGCTTGGTTTACCGGCATTCATGATCGGTTATGTTTTCTATCAAAATGTAATCCTCGCTACCGCTTTATCGTTTATGGGCTTTCTGTTTCCTCGGTTTCGTCGAAAGCAATTAATCCGAAAACGTAAAAATATACTTTATGTACAATTTAAGCAAGCTCTCAGCTGTCTTTCTTCCTCTATGACGGTGGGGAAATCCATTGAATCAGCATTTCGAGAGGCATGGGAGGATTTGAAGCTGCTGTATCCTGATCCATCTTGTTTGATCGTTGTTGAATTCGGGTTGATTTGCCGGAAGGTCGAAAACGGCGAGCCGATCGAGGCGGCACTTAAACATTTTGCAGATCGCAGTCATTTGGAAGATGTTATGAGCTTCACCGATGTTTTTCTGACCTGTAAGCGCACGGGAGGCAATTTAGTTGAGGTGATGAAACGTACAGCAACCGTCATTGCGGAGAAGTTAGAAATAACTCAGGAAATATCAGTCATGGTTGCTCAAAAACGTTTTGAATCGAGAGTTCTTGTTGTTGCTCCTATCCTCATTGTTGCTGTATTGGCTTTTTCCTCGCCTGATTATATGGTTCCGCTGTATCAGGGGAGCGGGATTCTCATCATGACTGTTTGCTTATTATTGCTTGGAGCTTGTTTTGTACTTACTCATAAAATAATGAATATCAAGGTGTAGGATGTGGATATGGCTTTTTGGTTTAGCGCAGATTGTGTTTTGTATATCAGTACAAGTGATCGCAAGGAGGAAATACGGAGGACAGTTACAAATGCAAACGTACCCCTTTCGGATGAAAATGCTCTTACCATCTAGCTATTACGTGATCGATAAGCTCCAATTACTAGAGAGGTTCCCTGATTTCACTTCAAAAATCCATCATAAATGCATGACTTTGTATGGAAGAAGCTTGACCTCGCAAGGCAGTAAATGGTTTATGGCAGAACTAATCTCCGCTAGCATGGTGTGCCTATTCGTCGTTACCGTACTTGCCATTCTATCAGGTGAAGATAGTTCGTTGCTTGCTTTTGGCGTGGTTGCAGCCATTGGGACACCAATGATGATGGTTCGTGATTTGGACAGTAAAATCCGCAAAAAACAACAAAGGATGATTCTTGAGCTGCCTGAATTCCTGAGCACTATCGTGCTTTTAGTAAATGCTGGAGAGACTGTCAACGGTGCTTGGATACGTTGTGTTCAAGCAAAGCCGAATGTGTCGGATTCCCCGCTTTTCAAAGAGTTACTAGTAGCTGTGCACGAACTGGAGATGAATATTTCCTTTACGAAAGTATTAGAAGATTTCAGTAAGCGCTGCGCGTTACATGAAGTGTCCTTATTTGCCTCAACGTTAGGTCTTAATTATAGACGAGGCGGCAGTGACTTTGTCGTTTCGCTGCATGCTCTTTCACTGGAGCTGTGGCAGCGGAGGAAGAGTGTATCGCGGACATTAGGGGAGGAAGCATCTTCTAAGCTTGTGTTCCCGATGGTGTTAATTTTTGTTGTGGTGATGGTGATCGTCGCAGCACCTGCGTTACTCATGATGAACCAATAGGAGAGGGATGTTGAAATGAAAACAATAATGGAAACCTTAAAGCGTGTGTGGAAAGAGGAAGATGGATTAGGAACGTTAGAAATTTTATTGATTGTAGCGGTGCTCGTTGCGATAGCGATCATTTTCAGAAAGTGGATCGTCTCATGGTTCCAAAAGCTGATCGGTGATGCGAACTCCGACCTGAAGGATAACAGTGCGGTTGCCCCTTGTGCGCCGAGCCCGACCACAAGTTGTGCGCCGTAGTCGACTTCGTCAGTTAATAAACAATGACCTGGGTACCTTTACGTTAGAAGCATCCCTTATATTTCCTGTGATTTTAATTTGCACAGTGACATTGTTGTTTGTAGGCATGTTTGCCTATCAGCATGTCTACGTAGGGCAATTAGCGCGCTCAGCTGCGGAAAAGTTAGCTTTTACCTGGACAAACAGTCATAAAGATATAAGCACTGGAAGTTATAATCCGCAGGAAACGGACGGTTTGTATTGGCGTCTGACGCAAGACAATGTAAGTGACTTATTTGGCTTGTTACATGGTAGATCAGGTTCTAGCGTCACACTTCCCACCAATCAAGCTACGGGTTTAGTCGAGAAAAAACTAGCTAAAGCCGCGGTGTTACTTCCAACAGGCGTTACTGGAACAGCATCATATACGAATCATTTATTAGACCATCGAGTTGAAGTGATTGTGAACAAGTCATTTATAATGCCTTCGATACTTAGTAGGTGGATGCATGCCAAGCAAACGGAAAGTAAAGCTGTCGTTCATGTTATTGATTCGATTGAATTGATCAGAACCATAGATCTGACACGTACCTATCTGCCGACATTAGTTGGACGGATCTCTCCCGAGAAAGCGAAAGCAGCACTTGTAGATCCGGTCAAAAGCGATTTGTCAGGTCCTAGCGTCACAATTCAATCCGAACGTCAGGCATCTTCGTACTTGAGGTCACTTGTAGGAGGGACAGAGGTTGTACGTACGACTGCGTCTGGTAAAAGTAGAAAAATTGATGCTTTAGATGCAAGAGGCATTGGTCATCAAGCGTTTTATAGTATGACGGAAGCTCAGCTTCGCACGGAACAGCTCCCGAAGGATGTTGAATTACTCCAGCATGATCCGACTGTGAAAGGCATCGTTTGGCATTTTTTTAAGAAGGATGCCAGCGGCAAAGGGATGCCTACAGTTGCTTTTCGCAAAGAACTCGAACGAAAAGGGATTGTAGTCGTTATTCATAATTAGGAAGAGGGGAACCATTGAACAGATTCTTTCGAACAGAAAATGGCACAGTATCCGTCTATTTGATTTTGATTATTGTGCCGATTTTTTTATTTCAAGCGGTACTTATTGATTTTGCCAGAATTAAAGTAGCGGAGAAAGAAACGGAATCTGCCTTACATGCTTCTACACGATCCGTGATGTCTTCTTTTGATCAAGAGCTGCAGAAGAGAGGACTTTATGGCATGGGTCTGTCTCAGGAAGCTTCCGAGAAATTACTTTACGATGTCTTTGTCCAAAACTTATCGGGTAGCGGCTCGGGTAATGCTTTTCACTTTATTGAAACCAAGGCTGTTGATGGAACATTGCGCGTTACGCCAGTGTATACGCTTGCTAGTCATGTCATATTTGAGGGACAGCTCCTAGAGGATATGAAAATAAAAGCACCGATTGAATACACGCTCGAAATTGTTGATAAATTTCAAAAGAGCGGTGTCCGAGAGCCATTTCAAATTGGTTCCCAATTTGCTAAAGAATCTGCAGAGCTTGAGAAGTTGATTGAACAACGGGAAAGCTCGCTGGATGAAGCATGGCAGAATGCGGAAGAGCTGCATGCTAGAACTACTAATTTTCATAGCTATTATAGAACTAGAGTTACTGAACTAGATAAATTAGCAGCTGAAATCGGCATTCATACGGTTGATGAAGTACGTGGTGAAATCAGCCAAGTTCAAGAAAATTTACGTTCACTTTCGGCGAGTATAAGGAATATGGATCTTTCTTTAGCATCCCTCGTACAAGCAGGTCCTGAGGCAGCGGCAAGTATCAGATCTCTTGTCGAAGCCAAAAGCAGGCTTGAGGAACAGGCAGGAATGCTCTCACAAAAGCTAAATGAGCTTGAAGCTTTAGTTCAGAAAATACTGACTTATACATCTCTAGTCATCTCTACGAAACTTGAAGTAGCTGCAGATGAGAAAGTGGTTCTGCATCTACAGCAGGTGATTGAGCCAACTTTGCGACTAGCCAAGCAACAAAATGAGGAGATACGCATAAAGCTGACAGGAGTTAGGGGTTCATCTATGCAAGGAAATTCAGCTGCGTATGCTGTGTTTCAACACGTTTCATTAATTGGGGATGAATATTTTTACCAATATCAAACGTCGATCGCAGGGATCGCCGCGTTGTTTTCGTCATTCCGATCTGCCGTAGAGAGTGTCATGCTATATACATCTGTGCATACAAGTATGGTCAACCAAGCCAACGACAGCTACTTGACAGTGGCAAGTGATTTCCATGCCAAACAAAGTCCGTTAGAGAAATCCAGAATGACTACAAATGAAACAACAACGACGAATAAACAGACACAAAAGAACAAAATTCAAGCCATTATGGATCAGGCCAAGCAAGCTATTGGTGGCTGCACCCTAACGAGTACGCAATCCAGTGATTCTGTGACTTATAGTAAACTCCAAGGTGAATCCGGTTATTATCAGAAATATCGACAAGTAAATGCGCAAGATTCAATGATCGGGAACGATGTAGCCTACGACATTGAAAAAGCAGAGCCTGCTAGTTTGAGGGCAATGGATATGCTAGGCGTATTAAACAACGCGGCGGAAGTTCTCCGAGATGAACTATACGTGAATGAATATGCCTTAACAAAGTTTAATTATCGAACTTATGGATTAGAGAAAGATCCCCACGGGAACCCGAAAGTGTCGAATGAGTTAGTAGATCCCGGGACACACGCTTTAGTAAATCAAGAGGTTGAGTATCTATTGTACGGCTTCTCCTCTTGCGCGGGTAATATGGCTTCTGCGTATGCTGAAATGTTTTCATTACGGTTAGCGATTCGTACGGTTGAAGCGCTATTAGATCCTAAAAAAGAACTTCTCCAAATTGGCTCTCCTTTTCTCGTTTTTCTGGCCGCAGCAGCTCAAGGCGCAGCAGAGGCACTCGTCGATATGAACGCTTTGGTGAAAGGGGAAGCTGTTGAATTATCGTCAAAGCTCTCCTCGTCGGTACTCAAGTTGACCTATAAAGACTATCTCCGTTTATTTCTCATTCTGCATAGCAACAATACCAAGCTGATGGCCCGAATGCAGGCTCTCCATGAATTAGAAACAGGGATAGATCTTAATCAAGTAACCTCCTATATCCAAGCGAATGCAACGAGTGAAATAAGACTTTGGTTTATTCCTCAAGTCATGAAGCTGTTGGATGGGACTGGACTTCTAGGATGTAAAGTTGTTGGAACACACTGTCAAATGAATCGAGCTGCCGTCGTTTCGTATTGAGGAAGGAGGCATAGATTTGCTTCTCAAATTACACAAAGAACAAGAAGGCGGCATCGTCTTAGAGGCATCACTTATTCTACCTTTGTTTCTTGCTTTCGTAGTAGGACTGGTCCTTTTCATTCAAATTGCGTTGGTTGAAATGGCGTTGCAGTCAGGCGTGTCTGAGGCGACGAAGTCTATTGCGGGTCAACTGTATCCAGTGAGGATAGTCGTCCAGGAGGCCCAATCGAAATATGATCAAAGCCGTGCTGCGGAGATGCTTAATAGTGTCGTGGATGGCGTCCAATCGGCTAGGAACCACGTGACGAATACAGAGGAAATAGTAACTGAATACGGGGCTTACATACCCGATTCACTTATAGAGCTCGTACGCTGGGAAAAAGAGAAGCGGGAGCTTGGCGAAGGCATGGCACAAGATGAGTTGAATGGATTGTATCATTCACAGGTTTTGCCGCGCATGCTTGCTGTCTTTACACCAATTGTGTTTGCATTTTGTGATGCAAAGATCATTGATAAGATGAACTTTAAAGTTATCTCCGTGACGTTGCCGAGTTTAAAACAAGACGGTGAGGCGTATTTTGGAATTGAAGCTCAACTGATCTATAAATTGCCCATCCCTTTTATGAGCCAAACGATTGTTTTGAAAAAAAAGGCTTATGAGCGGGCTTGGGTTGGAGCTTAAATGGGGGAGGAGTAACACTATTCTTGTATGTCATGGTCTATTTATTATTTTTATCACTGTGGCCTTCGTCATTGATGCGCGTCATTCCAGGCTGCCCAATAAGTTGACACTGTGTGGAACGTTATTCGGTGTCTTGTTCCACACAGTATCAGGAGGCTGGAACGGGTTGCTTTTTTCCGTCATAGGTAGCTGTACAGGCTTTCTAATGGTACTTGTGTTGTATGTAATCGGTGCTTTGGGGGCTGGTGATGTCAAGCTTTTTGCTGCTATTGGTTCGATGATGGGGGTTATGTTTGTGATACAAACACTTGTTTATGCGATTTTATGGGCAGGATTAATCGGACTATTTCTTCTACTTATTCAAAGAAAAATGAGAGTAACGGGAAGTAAGCTTGCAGGTTGGCTGTTCGAAATATGTGCACTTCATAAGTTTGAAACCCTATTTGAGCTTAAGCAGCAAAAAAACATCAAATTTCCCTTTATGTACGCGGTTTTTCCAGCTGTTGCCCTAACGATTTACTACTCTTTGCTTTGAATGAGGTGATTGAATGACGCAAGAAGTATTCGGGCTTCGTTATGAATTTGTTTATCGACATGGACATCTCATGGAGTTATTTAAAGAAGGAGGGCTAGCAGCAAGTGAGCTTTCCAACCTGCAAGTGCGAATGTTAGAAGCCAATCAAGTTCCGAGAGTGCTGCCACTGGACATTCATGAAGTGGATTCGAACATTAGACTACTTTATAGATTGTCATCCAAACGAATGCTGTCATATGTCTTGAAGGTAGAGAATATCTCGGTCCGTTTACTTGCCAAGCTGATGTATGCAATTGTTTGTACATTGGATGAGAGCAAGAATTATATGCTGTGTGAAATGAATTTCGTATTAAAGGATAATTTCATCTTCATCGGGCAAGACTGGTCGGACGTTTACCTTACGTATGCGCCCTTAGATATAGATCACGATGTCGATGAGAGCTATCCTGCGATAGATGCACTCCTTCATAAACTTATCTTACACCTTGGAGAAGAGGAACAGAATCAACTACATACTTGGATGTCCACACAATTAGCAAATAAAAATTTTTTGACATATAAAGAAGCATTATTAAAGCTAATGGACGAGCCGATTCTTACAAGAAAATCAATGAGTGAAACAGAATCAGAACCTATTGAAGTTGAAGCTTCATTACCAGAACTAGGATTACCCAAAGCTCATTGGAAGCGTGATGAAGCCAAACACATACTGCCCAAATCGGAAAATCCCATTTTACCTAAACCTGATCAGATGCAAACGAATGGACATGATATGAAGTCATCAACATCCAATTTACGTATATTCCCTCTTTCATTCATTCCACTTCAACAACGATGGCGATGGATGACAATAGCTCTTATCCTAATCTTATCTGCTTTTCTATGGCAGCAATATTTGGTCTACCCCAGCGTGAGCATGCTGCAAATCATAGCGGGAACCACCTTGTTGTTGGGGGATGTGGGTTTCGTTCTTTTGTTCTTAGGTCGCCCAGATTTCACTCCTCGAATGAATCTAAATCAAAAAAATTCCTCCATCACTCACAATATCTATGATCCCGAGAAGGAAGTCGTGCGTGAAGATGCTGCTCGTGCGTCGGATCTACTGGACATCCAACACTATTATCAAAATCTGACTTTGCATACAACCTTACTTAGCCCCTCACATTCAAATGCCACAGTGTTACTTGGAAAATTACCTAAGCAAGAGCCAATTGGCCCTCGATTGGAGAGTCAAGTAGAAGGAGTCAGTCGAACCATTCCGATTAAAAGTGATGTTTTTACTATTGGCAGAGGAGATTCAAGCAGTAAAGTCGATTATGTGGTGGATGATATTGGAGTTTCCAGGATTCATGCGGAAATTGTTCAAACTAGCAACGGCTTTCTACTTCGAGATGCAGGTTCTACGAACGGAACGTTTTTGAATGATTTCCCCCTCGTTACCTATCAAGGATATTCGTTAAAAGATGGGGATATTGTGCGAATTATTCGACAAGAACTGATTTTTCGGCTCTAATACAAATAGTTCTACTTCCTGTCTGCGATGAGCAGTGGTATAATAAGAAGTCGCGTGTAAAATACGTGATTATCTCAGAACTAGACAGGGGTTTGGTTTTACAAAATGAGTCTTTTAACAATTGAAGATTTAAGCCACAGCTTTGGCGATCGTACATTGTTCAAAAATGTATCTTTCCGCTTGCTTGCTGGTGAACGTGTTGGCATTGTAGGAGCAAATGGCGTAGGGAAATCCACGTTGATGAATATATTAACAGGCAAGCTTTTAAAGGATACAGGCAAGGTAGAATGGACTCCGAGAGTCCATTATGGATATTTGGATCAACACTCTGTGTTGGCCGCGGGTCGAACAATCCGTGATATTTTGCGAGATGCGTTCCTGCCTTTGTATGAAGAAGAAAAAAGAATGATGGCTATTACCGACAAAATGGGAGATGCCACGCCTGAGGAGCTTGAAGAGCTTCTTGAGGAAATGGGTGAAATTCAAGAGCGTTTAGAGATCGGAGATTTCTATCTGCTTGATGTGAAAATCGAAGAGATGGGTAACGGTCTTGGTTTAAATGCGATTGGATTAGATCGCGATGTGACGTCGCTTAGTGGTGGACAAAGAACGAAGGTTCTACTTGCTAAGCTATTGCTAGAAAAACCAACCGTACTGTTGCTAGATGAGCCTACCAACTATTTGGATGTAGAACACATTGAATGGTTGAAAATGTACTTGAAGGATTACCCGTATGCATTTATGCTGATTTCACATGACACGGAATTTATGAACGATGTCGTTAATGTTGTGTACCATTTGGAGTTTTCCAAATTGACGCGATATACGGCGAATTATGAGAAATTCCTGGATATGGCTGAAATGAACAAAGCACAGCATATCGATGCGTATGAGAAACAGCAGGAATATATCAAGAAGCAAGAAGATTTCATCGCACGTAATAAAGCGCGTGCTTCAACTTCAACGCGTGCGAAGAGCCGCGAGAAGCAGTTGGATCGAATTGATCGTATTGAACGTCCTGAAACGGCTATGAAGCCTACATTCATATTTAAAGAATCGCGTTCAAGTGGTAGAGTAGTATTTGAAGCGGAAAATTTGGAGATCGGCTATGATCGTGCCTTGCTTCCAAAGATGAATGTGACGATTGAACGCGGTGAGAAAATTGCAATTGTCGGCTGTAACGGAGTCGGTAAATCTACGTTATTGAAGACGATTCTTGGGAAAATCGAACCATTCAGCGGCAAAACATATCGCGGCGATTATTTGAGTCCTGCCTACTTTGAGCAAGAGGTCAAAGCACCAAGCATGACTCCGATTGATGATGTATGGAATTCATTCTCTTCCATGACTCAGAATGAAGTCAGAGGAGCGCTTGCACGAGTCGGGCTTAAGAATGAGCATATCACGCGTGCAATGAGCATGTTAAGTGGTGGAGAACAAGCGAAAGTTCGTTTGTGCAAACTGCTTATGCAAGAAAGCAACTGGTTGTTATTCGATGAGCCGACGAATCATTTGGACGTCGTTGCCAAAGAAGAACTTCAGCGTGCTTTGAAAGAGTATAAGGGTACTGTACTTCTTGTTTGCCATGAGCCGGAATTCTATGAAGGTTGGGTAACTCGTGTGTGGGACGTTGAAGAATGGTCTGCCAAAGTAACGAATTAATTCATTAATCAAATGGAGGAGATAACGATGTTAACGCATGTTGTGTTTTTTAAGCTCAAAGATCGTAGTCCAGAAGCCATAGAAATAACCAAAGCTGTTCTTACGAACATGGAGGGTAAAATACCGGTTTTAAGGCACATTGAGGTCGGAACAGACATTCTACACCTTGAGCGTTCGTACGATATCGCACTTATTACGAAATTTGATTCAGTAGACGATTTGAAGGTTTATGATACGCACCCTCTGCATGAACAAGTCAAAGCTCATATGAAAACAGTTCTTGATGGAACGTCCATTTGTGTTGATTTTGTAAGCTAACCCATGTTTGAAAAACATAGGAGAACAGTGTAGTATCCTTAGAAGAGACTCGTTCTTGACCTTGTCAGGCACTAGTGAAAATTCTTAGGCTGCACTGTTCTTTGTGTGTTTAGCGCAATATGAAATTACATAGACATGGGAGAGGAATTCAAGTGAAGTACATATTAAATAGAGCTTATATGACAGAAGTTCTAGAAATGCTCCTGCGGACTCCTAGTCCAACAGGGTATACGCATCATATTATGCAAAAAGTAGAGTTAGAAGTCAGTAAGCTTGGTTTCGAGCTTTCTTATACGAATAAAGGCTGCGGCATTGTGACCATTCCAGGTGCTAGTTCTGATCGCGTAATTGGCATTTCAGCGCATGTAGATACACTCGGTGCTATGGTTCGTTCAATTAAAGAGAATGGTACGTTGAAAATTACGTCACTTGGCGGTTTTATGATGGGTGCCATTGAGAATGAATATGTGCAAATTCATACACGTGATGAGCAAGTATTTGATGGCACGATTCTTACGTCGAGACCTTCTGTTCATGTTTACGAGGACGCGCGCGAGTACAAGCGTGATGAAGCGAATATGGAAGTCCGTATTGACGAGCTTGTTAGCTCCAAAAAAGATGTGCAGGCACTTGGGATCCGCGTTGGCGATTTCATCTCTTTCGATCCGCGTGTCCGAGTGAAAGAGAATGGATATGTAAAATCACGCCATTTGGATGACAAAGCGAGCGTAGCGTCCCTATTCGGACTTCTTAAGCTGATAAGAGAACAAAGCCTTCAACCACATTATACAATCAAGCTGTTCTTCTCCAACTACGAAGAAGTTGGTCATGGCTCCTCATTTATTCCTGAGGATATTACGGACTTTATTGCGGTAGATATGGGTGCGCTTGGTGATGATTTGAGCGGCAGTGAGCGCGATGTCTCTATTTGTGCCAAGGATTCCTCAGGGCCATATGATTATGCGATGACTTCCAAAATGATCGAGCATGCTGAGAAATTGGAAATTGGCTATGCAGTTGATATTTATCCGCGTTATGGCTCGGATGCATCGGCAGCACTTAGAGGTGGTCGTGACATTCGGGCTGCGCTAATAGGGCCTGGCGTTCATGCCTCACATAGCATGGAACGAACGCATATGGATGCTGTAGTAAACACAGCCGCGCTGCTTGCCGCGTACATCCAGGAGCCGGTGCAAAGATGAATATTCTAAGTGCAGTCGATATTACCAAAACCTACGGCGACAAAGTGATTTTCGATGATATCTCGTTCACCTTGAACGAGAAGCAGCGCATTGGCCTCATCGGTGTGAATGGCACAGGCAAGTCCACGTTGCTGAAGATGCTAGCTGGTTTGGAAACCCCGGATCGCGGCAAGCTCGTGCACGCGAACCATTTCCGCGTGGAATACTTGCCGCAAAACCCGGAGTTCGATCCGAACTCTACGGTGCTCGAGCAAGTATTCCACGGCGATTCGCCGCTCATGAAGACGCTGCGCGACTATGAGCTGGCCCTTGCGGAACTGGAGCTGGACGCCTCCAGCGAGAAGAAACAAGCGCGCCTGTTCTCCGCTCAGGCGCGCATGGATGAGCAAGGTGCCTGGGAAGCCAGCACCTTGGCCAAAACCGTGCTGATGAAACTCGGCATCAGCGAGTTCGACAAGCCCGTCGGACAGCTGTCAGGCGGTCAGCGCAAACGCGTCGCCATGGCGCGCGTTCTCATTCAGCCCGCCGATCTGCTCATCCTGGATGAGCCGACGAACCATATTGATAACGAGACGGCCATCTGGCTCGAGGAGTTCCTCAGCAAATGGCGCGGCGCTTTGCTGCTCGTTACCCATGACCGGTACTTCCTTGAGCGGGTCACCACCCGCATTCTGGAGCTCGACCGGGGCAAGATCTACAGCTATGAGGGGAACTACGAGTGGTTCCTCGAGAAGAAGGCGGAGCGGATGGATTCCGAAGCCGCTAGTGAAGATAAGCGGCAGAATCTTCTCCGCCGCGAGCTGGCCTGGCTCCGTCGCGGCGCGAAGGCGCGCACGACGAAACAAAAGGCGCGTATTAACCGCGCCGAGGAATTAAGGGACCGCAAGGTAGACGGTCCCGCTGACAAGCTAGACATGGCGCTGGCTGGCAGCCGCCTTGGCAAGAAGGTGATGGAGCTTGACGACATCACCAAGTCTTTCGATGGCGGGAAGCAGCTGCTCAGCGGCTTCAGCTACATTGTGATGCCGAAGGATCGTCTCGGCATCATTGGTCCGAACGGCAGCGGCAAGTCGACGTTGCTTAATATGCTTGCCGGGCGTATTCAGCCCGACAGCGGCACGATCGAGACCGGAACGACGGTGAAGTTGGCGTACTACACGCAAGAAAACGTCGAAATGGACGAAAAAATGCGTGTAATCGAATATATCAAAGAAGCGGCAGAGCAGATACGGACGTCGGATGGTGAAACCATTTCGGCTGCACAGATGCTCGAGCGTTTCTTATTCTCTCCTAATCTGCAGTGGTCGCCAATCGGCAAGCTTTCTGGTGGAGAGCGCCGTAGACTTTATTTGTTACGCACGTTAATGGGCGAACCGAACGTTCTGCTCCTCGATGAGCCGACCAATGATTTGGATATCCAAACTTTGACGATACTGGAAGATTATCTAGATCAATTCTCCGGGGCTGTTATTACGGTATCGCATGATCGATACTTTTTGGATCGAACCGTGACGCATTTATTTGCCTTTGACGGGAATGGCGGGATCGAGCCGTTCATTGGTACGTATTCGGACTACTTGGAAGAACGGCGTGAGCAAGAAGAGGCTGAGCAGTCGAGGAAAGAAATCATTCGCCAATCGAGTGCGAAGGCAAATAGCGCCATCACAGCTACTAACACGTCACCTTCGAATGCAGCTCCAGCCGCGAGTCGTCCCAAAAAGCTTTCGTTTAAAGAACAGAAAGAATGGGACGAAATTGAGAACACAATTGCTGCCCTTGAGGACAAAGCAGAAAGCTTGAAAAAGCAAATCGAAGCCTCTGGAAGCAACTTTGATCTCGCCCGCGACCTGTATGAACAGGAGCAACAAACCGCTGCAGAACTGGAAGCTGCGATGGAAAGATGGACTTATTTATCAGAGTTAGTAGAACAAATAGAACGAAATAAGGTATGATAGTAGAGGTAGTTCAAAAATCCGACTTTTTGAATATCTATTAGAAGAAAATATTATAAAGGCAGGTATATAGACCCCATGATTAATGTAAATAACGTGACGCTTCGTTACGGCAAGAGAGCCCTTTTCGAAGATGCCAATATTAAATTCACACCAGGAAATTGCTATGGCTTGATCGGAGCAAATGGTGCTGGTAAATCTACTTTCCTTAAAATCCTTTCTGGCGAGATCGAGCCGAACACAGGTGAAGTTAGCATTACACCTGGCGAGCGCATGGCTGTCCTCAAACAGAACCATTACGAGTTTGATGAAATCGAAGTTTTGAAAACTGTCGTTATGGGTCATTCTCGTTTGTTTAAAATTATGGAAGAGAAGGATGCGCTGTACGCGAAAGCCGATTTCTCTGAAGAAGATGGCATGAGAGCTGCTGAGCTTGAAGGCGAATTCCAAGATCTTGATGGCTGGCAAGCAGAATCCGACGCAGCAGAGCTATTAATCGGACTAGGAATCTCAACTTCCTTGCACGATACGAAAATGAAAGATCTTGACGGAAACGAGAAAGTTCGCGTGCTCTTAGCACAAGCGTTATTCGGTAACCCGAACATCCTCTTGCTCGATGAGCCTACCAACCATTTGAACATGGAGTCCATTAAATGGCTGGAGAACTTCTTGTCCCGTTTTGAAGGCACTGTTATCGTTGTATCACATGACCGTCACTTCTTGAACCAAGTGTGTACACATATCGCAGATATTGACTTTGGTAAAATCCAAATGTATGTTGGTAACTATGATTGGTGGTATGAGTCCAGTCAGTTGGCACTTCGTTTGCAACGTGATGCGAATAAGAAAACGGAAGAAAAACGTAAAGAGTTGGAAGCCTTTATCGCGCGCTTTAGCGCGAATGCGTCCAAGTCCAAGCAAGCGACATCCCGTAAAAAGCAGTTGGAAAAGCTTACGCTTGAAGATATTCGTCCGTCCTCCCGTAAATATCCGTTCATTCACTTCAAAGGTGAGCGTGAAGCTGGTAAGCAATTGTTGGCTGTTGAAGGTCTAACGAAAACAATTGACGGCATTAAAGTTCTAAACAATGTTTCCTTTACCCTTAATAAAGGCGATAAAGTCGCTTTTGTGGGTATTGACGGTATTGCTAAAACTACGCTATTTAAAATTTTAATGGGTGAATTGGAAGCAGACAGCGGCACGTTCTCATGGGGGATCACGACGTCACAGGCGTATTTCCCAAAAGACAGCCAAGATTACTTCAATTCCGAACTAACTCTGGTGGATTGGCTGCGTCAATACTCCAAAGATCCGGATGAGTCTTTCCTACGTGGATTCTTAGGCCGCATGTTGTTCTCTGGCGAGGAAGCGTTGAAGAAAGCGAATGTCCTTTCCGGAGGAGAAAAAGTACGCTGCATGTTCTCCAAAATGATGTTGAGCGGTGCCAACGTTCTAATTCTTGATGAGCCAACGAACCACTTGGATTTGGAATCCATCACAGCGCTTAACAATGGCCTTGTTGATTCCGATTGTACGATGTTGTTCGTTTCCCATGACCATCAGTTCATTCAAACGATTGCGAATCGCGTTATGGAGTTGACACCGAAAGGTATCATCGACAAAATGGTGACGTACGATGAGTTCTTGGAAAGCGAAGATGTGAAAAAACAACGCGAAATTCATTACGCGTAAGAAATAATGTGAAAAGCGCCCTGAAGTGTTACTCTCAGGGCGCTTTTACTACATAAAGTACGGTCTAGCTGCCGCCAGTGCGACGGCGTTGATTATTTACTTTTTTGGTCATTTGGCTTTTTGCAGTTTGATTCGCATTTCCTGCTGCTTTCGGGTTAGCGCGTGCTGCGGCTTGATCCGCTTGCTTCTGTGCTAGCTTTGCTTTAATGGCATCGGCTAAACTGACTTTTTTGACTCCTTGCGGCTCGACCTGGTCGGCCTGTCCAGCTTGTGGATTGTCTGACATAAGAACACCTTCTTTACGTGGTATAAACATAGTATAATCGAATCAAAGAAAAGATGAAAGAAGGTGTGTGGGGATGTTTGATCCGACGATCTATGATAATATCAAAGTTGTGCTCGAAGGGGCCGTCTATGATTTGGATTTGGAAGGTAAAATCATCATAACGCGAAGAGAAGATAGAATTGACTTGTCCTCGATGTCTCGCACATTTGCTATTGAATTTGCTAGACAAGTGGGATTACTGAACAAAGCGGAAATTCACTTGCATGTGCATTTGAGTGATTTGGCAGCTGAAATTCTAGAAAATCCTACGGCTAAACCTGGATGCACGCTGTTAATTAAGCTACATACGTATGTGAACGATCCCGAATTAGATTGCCCATTGATTGAAGCACAATTGAATGCCATTTGGGAGCAGCGCCCTCGTATTACCCAACAAATTTCGTATCTATTTGGAGAACAGCCAGAGGAGTACCGTAATCTCATTACATTATCCTTTGGTCGCAAAATTGATGAGAGCCACCTCGATGACTTTTCGGATCTAATCGACTATGCGCTTGATAGCTTAGTGTGGCTGGATGAAAGAGGGACATAGCGATGCAAGAGTTATCTCAACAAGAATTGCAATCCAAAGTAAACCAAGATAACGAAAAATCTTTTGCTGTCTTTATGTACACACCGTTATGCGGTACCTGCAAAGTTACTGAGCGTATGCTGGACATCATATTGACGATGAAACCGAACATGCCGTTAGTGAAATGTAATATTAATTTTTTGCCTCAAATCAGTCAAGAATGGCAAATTGCAAGTGTCCCTTGTATTGTCATCATTGAACCTGGCGAAGAGAAACAAGTTATATATCGGATGCAATCCGTGGATGAGTTATATCGAAGGCTAATGCCATTAGTTGAATGAGAATAGGAGTGGAGTAAAGAATGAGCTTTCAAATCGGAGACCGCGTTATCGCTGAGTACAAAACAGGGGTTTATTATGGTGAGGTTGTAGAAATGTCCTCCAGTATGAAGGCGGCTGTTCGTATTCTTGCCGTGAAGGATCACCCAACACAAGGAGATTTACATAATCCGATGGATCCAAGCGTAGCTTTTTTTCATCAAAGAAGGGCATTATCCCATCAAGAAATCGCATTAATGCCGCTTGCAACGATTCGTCCTTATGCGGGTGAGGTGCCAGATTACCAAGTGTCTCTGAAGAGAGCGCTATCGGCTCAGATCGATAAGCTGTCAGACATGGAAGCATGGGCCCGACGCTCTCTACAGGAGCTTGATCAGCTGAGTAAAGAATATTTTCCACCGTCCAATTAGGATACTTCTAAGTACAATTTGGTACCATCATTGTATTTGAAAATAGCCACATCACCAATGATCTCGATCATCGAGATCATTTTTAATTTTCTGCGAAATTCAAAATGTAGTTCGTATTCCTTCAATTTAGTCGAGAGTAACTCCATCTGTGAACGTTTATGAGTAAAATTCATCACCGGGATCGATTTATTCTTGAAACGGATTGTGTTTGCTTGCATGATTAAAGCCCTCCTTTACACGGTAACTGCCGCTTTATTGCTGTCTTATACAATTTAGGATACATTTCAAATGTTAAATATGTTTGCGTGCAACTATTAAAAAAGTTTTAGCATTTTATTATATGTGAATAATAGCGCTACAGGGCTAGTTCCGATAAGATAAATTTTTAGAAGGCAGATTCGTGGTTGCGGGGAGTGTTAACCCCATTTATAATAGATAAGATTGTATTCTAACAGGTTCTGGAGGGTCACAGAAATGACAGTAGCAAAACCAATTCGCATTGGGATAATTGGCGCCGGAAATATCGGAAATGTACACATGGAGACTTTTAAAACCATGCCAGGGGCGCAGCTTGCAGGCGTGACAGACGTATATTTGCCACTTGCTGAAATGAGAGCGAAAGAACATAACATTGAGCAAGTTTATGCAAGTTCAGATAAATTGTTAGGGGATCCATCCATTGATGCGGTCGTTATTGCTGTTTCGAATGAATGGCATGCACCAATTGCAGTTCAAGCATTAGAGGCTGGAAAGCATGTCATGCTGGAAAAGCCAATGGCGATCGATTTAGCCTCAGCTCGTCAAATTGTTGAAGCCGAGCGCAAAGCGGGCAAGATTCTCATGATTCCTCACCAAATGCGTTGGGAAGCATCGTCTATTGCTGTGAAGGAGCAAGTGGAAAAAGGTGCGCTCGGTCACATCTATCATGCGAAAGCGAGCTATCTGAGACGTAAGGGTATTCCCGGCTGGGGAACATGGTTTACACAAATGGATAAATCAGGCGGAGGTCCCCTAATCGATCTTGGTGTACATATGTTAGATCTAACGTTGTATTTAATGGGAAATCCAAAGCCAGTTTCTGTATACGGATCAACCTATTCCGAGTTTGGACCGCGTAAACAAGGGATTGGCACATGGGGAGCTCCGAATTGGCAAGGGAAGTTTGATGTTGAGGATTTAGCGACAGCCTTGATTAAGTTTGAAAATGGAGCAACACTTTCTTTGGAAGTCAGCTGGGCAGGCTTGCTCGAAACGGATAACTTGCCAGTTGTACAGTTGTTAGGATCGGAAGGCGGCGCGTATTTGAAAGGAGCCAAAGGAAAGCTTTTTGCAGAAAAATTCGATCGGATCGTGGAAATGGAACTTTCGACTCCTGCAGCGAATGATGATCCACGTACACGTATGGTGCAGCATTTCTTGTCCAGTATCGCGAGTGGTTCTAAGCCAATAACTTCTGTCATGACTGGCTACACGAATAATTTGATCCTAGATGCGATTTACCGTTCGTCGCAAACGGGCGATGAAGTAAAATTGAACTGGGACATCGAGTAGACAGGGGCTGCAAGCAAGTGAACTGGGAGTTATTTAGTATCATAGGGACGATCGCCTTCGCAGTTAGTGGTGCGATCGTGGCGATGGAAGAAGAATATGATATCTTAGGTGTGTATGTACTTGGGCTTGTTACAGCCTTCGGCGGTGGGATCATTCGCAACATGCTCATTGGCAAACCAGTAGTGGCTCTATGGGAGCAAGGGATGTATTTTCAAATCGCTTTATTTGCGATGACAGTTGTTTTCCTTATGCCTGTCAAATATATTCGCATGTGGAAAACCTGGGAAGCTTTCTTTGATGCCATTGGCTTAGCGGCATTCGCCATCCAAGGGGCGCTCTATGCGACGAATATGGGCCACCCATTAAGTGCCATCATCGTTGCCGCGGTATTAACTGGGATTGGCGGAGGCATGGTTCGTGATGTGTTAGCAGGCCGCAAACCTCTCGTGCTCAAAGATGAAATTTATGCCGTTTGGGGCATGCTCGCAGGTGCATTGGTCGGACTTGGGTGGTCACAAGGTACTTGGCAGTTAGCTATTCTATTTGCCCTTATTATCATTTTACGTATGTTCTCAGTTAATTATAAATGGAAGCTGCCAAAACGCTCTTTGCGTGATTCATTAGTGGAGTCCACACGAAGATCGGATTCGTAGACCAAGTCACCTGAATGGCGATCGCGTTGAGAAAGGAGGAGTTTCAAGTGGAAGCATCTTTAACACAGCAACAGAAAATTGCAGCTGAAACGATTGCGACCCGTATTATTTCCGTTAAGGAATTGTTGCAAACGGAGTTAGATCTGTATGAAATATCAAAGGATTCAGAGACTGGTGAACATTACTTGCATTACGCCTACATGCACCGAGATTTCACGAATACCGGAGAGCCGGAGTCCTTTCATTACTTAATGCCCATTGAGAATGATGATGTGCTTGGTATGATTTTTGGCGAGCAAGGATATGCCTATCCAGAGCACTGGAACGCTTCCTTCTTAAGAAATGGCCCAGAAGGCTTCTATATCTGGTGGGATCCTTCGCACGAAGCTGAACAATCCGAAGATGAAGCCATTGCGGCTGAACTTCTTCAGAAGCTCCGCGCTTTTCATGAACAAGGAAATGTAGACCCGGAAGCCGTTCGTAAGTTGTTAGAAGAAATGGATGAGACTAGGAAGAAAGAAGATTAGATTGAAAGCGAAATGAACCTCTTCGAGACTGCTCAATTTGAGTGGTTTCGAAGAGTTTTTTTGTGATCCACCTAACTGTCCAGATCAAGCCATCACTCTATTTTCTTTGAGACGTTTAGTAAAAATAAGGGAAATAGACCATATTAACACTAGCGTCATTTGAAGATAAGAAAGGGGGACATTTGAAGATGGAAATGGAATCGTATCATTTTGCAAATTTAGGTATTCATGAGGAATTAATGCAAGATCTTCGCAATCTAGAAACTCGCATGAAAGAGGAATTAGGGTACGAAATTGCGCTAATTGCCTATACCAAGGAAGCGGATGGGCTCCCAAGCAAGTAATACATACAGAGAGATAGGGGGAATGACGATGAAAGCTGTGAAAATGTCAGTCATCATGACGGCTGCCCTCGTCGGCTCGACGGGGTGTTCAACAACTCACTCAAACAAAATAGAGAAGGCTACAGTGTCTATTCAAAGTGTTGGGTTATCAGATTCTAGTGCGACGAAGCTTCAGGATCAGTCAAAAACCGCTGTAACTGTCACTAAGATTGATCAAACGATTGATCGAGCAAGAGGTCAATCGCGCTTAGAGGAAGCCGATCTACATCGCAATACCTACCTGTCCATGAACCGCGAGGTGGCAGATCAAGTGATGCAAGAGGCTCATCTGGGCGCGACTTCAATCGCAATGACGGATACGAATATATATGTAGCAGTTGATATGGGAGAGTTTCAAGATCATGCTATAAATGAGCAAGCTAAACAACTAAGTAAGTATAACGATCCAGCGACGGAAGCGGGGTTATTCGGTTCAGGGAAGGGCGCTCAAATGGATTGGGTATCTGCCAAACCTATACCTGGAGATAGCATGAATGTGATTCGACATGTGTTAACGCGTATTTATCCCGATTCACATATTTTCATTTCGTCAAATGCTTTGTTCGTAAACAGGATGATGTACTACGACATGCAGCAGAGGAAAAATAAACGGATGGATATGTTCTTGCACGAGTTTAATACGATGGTGCAATATACGTTTAATAGTTCCAAATGAGTAATAAATACAAAGTTCGCGCTTACTGTTCCTCGAGAATATGTGAGTATGTCCACAAAGAAGATGTGATGATCGCCATTAATTATGAAACGGCCTGCAGTTTGGCGCAGGTGTACAATGAAATTACGACCAAACCAAGTTGCCCTTCTTGTGGTGAAGCTATGGCTTTCTATGCCCATTCCGTCATTGAGGAGCCTTGGTTAACCTGATGAAGCTTGACAATTCGCGCTATCCTGATAATAGTTAGAGAATAATGCAATCAGGAAAGGATTACCGACGCGATGATGACAGATTTTTTGAAAATAGATGCATTACCACCAGAGGTCCGAACACGTTTAGAGGAGTATGAGCTCATCAGTCATTCCGCCGAGGACAGTAAGCTAATCGGAATTGCTGCCTATGAAGCGCCAACTGAAGAATTGTTAACAGATGCGATCTTATCACTGTTTCTGGGCAAAAATGTACTCCTAAAGGGACCGACAGGCTCAGGTAAAACAAAGCTCGCTGAGCACGTATCCGCTGTTTTTAATCTACCTATGCACAGCGTGAATTGTTCCACGGACTTAGATGCGGAGGCGCTACTTGGTTTCAAAACGCTAACACATGATGAGCAAGGACGGAGTCGAATTGTATTTATCCCAGGTCCAATTATGAAAGCGATGACCAAAGGGCACTTGCTCTACATTGATGAGATTAATATGGCCAAGCCAGAAACGCTCCCTCTCATCAACGGTGTGTTGGATCACCGCAGATCGATAACTAACCCTTTCACAGGTGAAGTGATAACTGCCCATCCGAATTTCAGAGTTGTCGCTGCGATTAATGAAGGCTACATTGGCACTGTGCCATTAAATGAAGCGCTGAAAAATCGTTTTGTTACCGTGGAAGTGCCGTATTTGCAAGGGGAATTACTGTTTCAGTTGTTAAAAAGCCGTTCGGTGTTGCGTGATGATAAGCTGCTGCGCACCTTTGTCCAACTATCCGCTGATTTGCTTTCGCTAATTGAAATGGGCCAACTTCCGGATGAAGCTGGATCAATTAGGGCTTTGTTAGACGCTTGTGATTTGGCAGCCTATATACCGCCGATGCGGGCAGTTACGCGTGCGATAGCGGATAAGCTAGAGGATGAAAGGGAACGTGCAGCTGTGATGAATACGGCTGAAACGTTACTGTAGCGCAATGTTCGTAGGAAGTCTTAGTCGATTGGATGATAAAATCGATGCGCTGCTCCACATGCAGCTAGTGGATTTGGCTCGTTTGTTTACGAAACGTGGAAAGCTGGAAGTCGAGGCTGGATTTCATGCGCATTATGATGAGACTGCCTTGCAAATGACGGTGAGTCAGTTTTGGTGGGATTATCCGCTTCGTGACAAAACAGCAGGTATGAAAACCGATGTGTATCTACGCTGTCTTGGCAGTGCTTGGTTTACTGGAAAGCAGGCAGTGACCGCCTACCTCAAATACTGTTCAAATGTCAGGTTTCCTAAGATGGCGAATAGCTTATTTGCGCTATGCGAGGATATGCGTTTGGAGCGAATTTGCCGCAGTCAACGTCCTGGAATGGGAGCTGTCTTTGCACATAGGCATCAGATCTTAGGCGGATATTTCGGGCATAAGCTCCGAACGCATGTGAGCAAAGGTGAGTTGGCGGATGCGTTGCTGTTGATCGTGTATGGTTGGTTCACTGGTAAGTCGTGGCAAGATGAGTCATTCTGTTCTGTGCTTGGAAGTGAGTTATCTGCTCGATTGGGTGGTCTCTACGCGATGCTAGAGCAAGTAGAGGAATCGTCGCATACGACCGAGGTTGCAACTTTATGTGAACAGATATTCGAGACGTTGTCCCCGTGGTTAGAGCGTGATGCTGTGGCTGCGTACTTCTGGATGCAGCAGGGAAGCGGCAGCGCGGCTCCGCTGCCTGCGGACTATAAAGGCGAGCTGAAGCGCGCGAAGCGGCTCGCTAACGATGATGTGCTCCCCGAGCAAGAAGGGGAGCGTCAATTGCCAGGCCAAGAGCGGATGCCGACTTGGCATCGTGAGAGCAGCGACCGCAGCCCAGGGCTGCTGCGGTTCGAGCTGGAGCGCGGCGCACGCACCGCCGCGCAGGGCTCTGCGCCCCGTGAGGGCGATGCCGCCGACCAGGCGCTCGCCATCACCCAGGGGCGCTCGCAGCGCGCCCAGCGCACCGGCGCCGCAGCAAGTCGGCGCCAAGGGCATTCCGTGCCCGCTGCCGCGGGGCACGGGGAGGGCGAGGTCGCCGCGTATGCGACGGCGACCTGGCTCTTGCCTGAACGTCCTACTGCTGCGCAGGAGGACGGGTTCAGGCGCCTGAGCGAGCGCGCAGCGCCGCTCGCGAAGCCATTGCAGCGTGCGATCCGGCGCACGCTTGCGCAGAGGCGGATCGGCCCGCGCGGCGATCGCCTATTCGGGCGGCTCGACAAGCGGCTAACACGAGCCGTTACACAAGAACTGCCGCGCCTCTTCTATAAGAAGCGCGCGCCGGTTCCCCAGCTCGACGCAGCGTTCGCGCTGCTTGTCGACTGCTCAGCGTCCATGTATGACAAAATGGACGAAACCAAGCTCGGTCTCGTGCTATTCCACGAGACCCTAAAGAATCTCCGAATCCCCCACGAAATTGTGGGATTCTGGGAGGACGCGGACCGCGTAACAGAGCAGGAGGCACCGAACCTGTTCCAGGTTGCGGTGGACTTCGGCTCCTGCCTCGCGGCCGGGAGTGGAGCGGCTCTGATGCAGCTGGAGCCGCAGCAAGACAATCGCGATGGCTTTGCTATACGCGAGATGATGAAACGGCTGCTGCGGCGCACAGAGCGGCAGCGCATCCTCCTCGTGTTCTCGGATGGGGAGCCTTCGGCAGCCAACTATAATGATGTCGGCATCTTGGATACGCACGAAGCCGTTCTGCAAGCTAGACGCATGGGTGTTGAAGTGATCAGCGTTTTTCTGGCAAATGGCACTGTGCATGAAACACAGCGGAACGCAATGCGTAATATGTATGGGCGAAGCAGCATCGTTGTTCCGAATGTTGAAGGTCTACATGAACAGCTTGTGCCGATTTTACGTAAGCTTTTGCTGAAATCTATCCAATCATGATCTGTTCTTTCTCCAGTTATTTTTAGGACTTTATGATTTATCTCCTAAATCCTAAAAGTATCTGGAGGAAATTCATTTACTCGCTTGAAACTTTTCCAAAAGACGCAAATTCGATGTATTTTTTACATTTACTTATATGTATTAACCGAGCTGAGCTATACGCAATGTATAGTTCAGAATAACGTTTAACAGCTCAATCTGAAGATCTTATCTATCTTTTAACCCCAAAATCCAGTACAATAGATCAGGGTCATTCTAGGTAAAATTCGCCAAACTCCGACAAAAGTCGGATGAATCACATACGTACTAATCCTACATAACTTGTACTCATCATTCATTTAGGGGGCATTTCATCTCATGTACGGAGCACCATTATCCAACAAATCCAAGAAAATTATGCTGCTTGGCTCTGGTGAGCTAGGCAAAGAAGTTATTATTGAGGCGCAGCGACTCGGCATTGAGACGATTGCCGTGGATCGCTATGAGAATGCGCCAGCCATGCAGGTTGCTCATCGCAGTCATGTTATTTCGATGCTGGATGGCGAGCAGCTTCGTGCGGTTATCGAGAAAGAACGCCCAGATCTCATCGTACCTGAAATTGAAGCAATTGCGACGTCTGTTCTTGTTGAATTAGAACAAGAAGGTTACCGTGTTATCCCCACGGCGACAGCATCGCGTTTAACGATGGATAGAGAAGGGATTCGTCGACTCGCTTCCGAAACACTTGGACTACGCACAGCCAAATATGAGTTTGCCGATAGTCTTGAAGAATTGCACGCAGCTGTAGCAGTAATTGGGACACCTTGTGTGATTAAGCCGATCATGAGCTCCTCTGGAAAAGGGCAAAGTGTATGCCGATCAGCTGAAGGTGTGGAAGCTTCTTGGAACATCGCGATGGAAGGTGGTCGTGCCAAGAAAGCGCGTGTGATCGTCGAAGAATTCATCCATTTCGAATCCGAGATTACGTTATTGACGGTTCGTTCTGTTTCAGGGACAACTTACTGTGAGCCAATTGGCCATATTCAAAAAGACGGCGATTACATCGAATCCTGGCAGCCGCATACGATGTCTGAGCAGCAAATTAGGGATGCACAGCTCATGGCCAAAACGATTACTGACGCACTTGGCGGTCACGGTTTGTATGGTGTTGAATTATTCCTAACCTCAGATGGTGTATACTTCAGCGAAGTGTCCCCGCGTCCACATGATACAGGTATGGTTACAATGGCTACGCAAGATCTCAGTGAGTTCGCACTGCATGCGAGAGCGATTCTTGGATTCCCTATAACGGGCGTTCGTTTATTGACGCCAGGCGCCAGCTACACTTTGAAAGCTGATCGCGAACAAGTTGAATATACCATTAGCGGCATTGATGAGGCTTTATCTGTACCGAATACGCAAGTCAGGGTATTTGGCAAGCCAGAAACCAAAGTAGGTCGTCGTATGGCTGTTGCCTTGAGTTCTGGGCAGACTGTAGAAGAAGCACGCAGCCTAGCTAAAGAAGCAGCTAGTAAGCTCACATTGAATTACAACTAAACTGAATGACTGAAGTACGCTGTACCAGGTCTGAAGTCATCATCCGGAGGCAACCAATATGGAACCTAAAGCAGCAAGACTGTCTCGAACCGTGTTGACAGAAATAATTTTGCCGGCGGACACGAACTATCATAACACTGTCTTTGGCGGTCGCGTGATGCAATATATTGATAAAGTTGCCACGATTGCCTCCATGCGCCATTGTCGTAAGAGTGTGGTAACTGCGTCGAGTGATAGCTTGGATTTCTTCGCACCGGTTAAGCTTGGCGAGGCAATTCAATTGGAAGCATTTGTCACGTGGACACATCGGAGTTCGATGGAGGTTTATGTGAAAATTGAGTCCGAGAATCTTCTGACTGGAGAAAAGAAACATACAGCCACATCATTTTTGACGTTTGTTGCATTAGATGAAACTGGGCAGCCGTGTCCTGTCCCAGGCATTATTGCCGAGACCGATGAAGAGAAACGGTTGTTCGAAACCGCGGAAGCCCGATTTACAGCGCGAAAGCTTCGGAAGGAAACACGTCTATAAGCGTTCTTTTTGCCTGTGACAGCAGCAGTTCCCAACGAGGGAACTGCTTTTTTCTTTGAAAAAAGAGTCCATCTCACAACTTTTTTATTGGTTAAGGAGTCAAATGAAGAGAGGATGAGATGCCTCCAATTTTTGTTCAGAGAAGGATGAAGAATCAGTGGGACTAGTTGATATGAAACGACGAATAGGGAAGCGATTTCCTTTTTTATATGGGCTTCGCGTCAAGCAACTGATGTTACAACGACGCATCATCAATTTAAATCCCAAGATCAAATATGCTCTAGTTAGAAGTCCTCAGCAATATACTTATACAGCAAAGAAACACAAATCTATTCTGCGGCGGGTACTCGGAAATACAGATCCTATTCTACAAGAAAATAAGATTGTGAATTTGAAAATAGCGCTTAGACATGTGGATGGCATTGTGATTCATCCCGGTGAAACGTTTTCCTTTTGGAAGCTTATTGGTGTGACAAGTAAAGAAAAGGGGTATATCGAGGGTCTCATGCTATCTCATGGCGAAGTTCGCGTAGGTACAGGAGGTGGTTTGTGTCAGTTAGCGAATATGTTATATTGGCTTGCTTTACATACGCCGCTTATGATCAAAGAAAGACACCATCACAGCTTCGATCTATTCCCAGACGACCGCAGAATAATCCCATTTGGTACGGGAACGAGTGTATTTTATAATTACGTCGATTTACAATTCTATAATCCAACTGCGAATCGGTTTCAATTTCATCTGGAGATTACGGAAGCGTACTTAGAAGGTTCGATAAGCTGCGATGCAGAATTGCCTTATAATTATCGAGTGAAAGAGAAGAATCATTCATTCTACGAAACTTCAAACAAGTGGTATAGAGGCAACGAAATTTGGCGGCAAAAAATAAATAAACAAGATGATTCAATCGTCGCTGAAGAACTGATTAATGTGAATCATGCAGAGGTCAAATATATGAAATCTAACGGAACTCAGGAGAACGAATGAAGAGAGAGTATGTGAAGGATTTTCTCATTTTCGGTTGGAAACAGGCTTTATGCTGTATATTTCCTGTTATCATCTTTATGACGTTAGCTGTGTCCAAAGTAGTACAACTGCCATTTATTCATCGCTATGATTTCATTTTACTTGTGTGTATACTTGCGCAATTGATCTTGGTTTGGACGAAAATAGAGAGTGTAGATGAGCTGAAGGTTATCACGGTCTTTCACATCATCGGCCTCTGCCTCGAGTTGTTTAAAGTACGCATGGGTTCATGGTCATATCCGGAGGAAGGCTTAACCAAAATAGCCGGAGTCCCGCTGTATAGCGGCTTTATGTACGCCAGCGTCTCGAGTTATGTGTGTCAGGCGTGGAAACGTTTTGATTTGCATCTCATTAACTGGCCTAGCAAGTACATGGCGATTCTGGTGTCGATAGGTATTTATGCGAATTTTTTTACCCATCATTTTATGTATGACATCAGGTGGATTCTCATTGCCTTCATCGTGATACTGTTCTACAAATCTCATATTCGGTTCACAGTCACAACTGAAACTTATCGTATGCATACGATTCTTTCTTTCATGTTAGTCGCTTTATTTATTTGGCTGGCTGAAAATATCTCAACGTTTCTTGGTGCTTGGCGCTATCCAGATCAAGAGATTTCTTGGCGGATTGTACATTGGGGTAAAATTAGTTCGTGGTTTATGTTGGTGATTATTACAATCATCATCGTGGCGGAATTGAAGCGAATTAAATATCCAAAGCAAGTTTCTACTTAACTTGTAAATTTTGCCACCTGTGAATCGAACATAAATATGCGACAAAATACCCCCACAATACGTAACCCCCAGAGCACAGGCTCTGGGGGTTCTTCGTCCAAACTTATTTACTTCGCGCCACCTTCAGCAAGGATGGTTTCCCATATAGCGCCTTTACCGTATAGATCTTTGTTCACTTTGTCCCAACCACCTAAGTACTCGATATTGAATAAGCCTGGAGGTGTTGTGTAGTTTTTCTCATATTGTTTAGCGACTTCTGGAAGAACAGAGCGGAAGCCTTTGTCAGCGAATACTTTCTGAGCATCAACAGAGAACAAGTATTCATAGAATGCTTGAACGGCTGCACGATTACCGTGCTTATCAACATATTTATCAATAATAGCAACTGGATTTTCAATGGAAGTCGTGTATTGTGGAATAACTTCAACATACTTTTTACCCGTTTGAATACGAGCAACTAGTTCATTCTCATACGTAATGATCGCATCGCCTACACCTTTATCGAAGGTTGCTAGTGAATCTGCACCGCTCTTATCAAGTACTTTAATGTTTTTGTATATTTTAGCTACGAGATCTTTGGCTACAGCAGGATCTTGCTTACCGGCAGCTTCGGAAATTTTGAGCCCAGCACCGTAGACAGCATTGATATCCCATTTAGCACCACCAGATGTACTTGGGTTTGGAATGAGGACTTCAACGCCTGGTTTCGTCAGATCAGACCAATCTTTAATGCCTTTTGGATTCCCTTCACGCACACCAATAGCGGCGATAGAAGTTGTTACGAAACCCTTTTGTGGTGTTTTTTTCCAGTCGTGAGTAATGAGACCTTTTTCCACGATTTTTTGAATATCACCTTCAAGAGAGAGTGGAGCGATATCCGCTTCAAAGCCTTGGATGATAGCGGTAGCTTGTGAGCCGGAAGCTACATAGGATTCTTGGAATTCAACCATTGTACCGGTTTTCTTCTTATAATCTTCTTTGAATTTTGGCAGGATCACATCAAAGGATTCTTTCAAAATAGAGTAAGCACCGACGGTAATCGTTACTTTTCCGCCGTCAGCTTTCGGTGTTGTACTAGCTGCTGCTGTTGCCGCTGTTGTTGCAGCAGCAGTTGGAGCACTTGTGCTAGCAGTCTTCGTTGAGCCGGATCCGCAAGCTGTAAGCGTAATACTTGCTGTGAATAATGCTGCAGTAACGAGGCCAAGCGTTTTGAAATTTTTCATGGTTAACAACTCCCCTTCTTTTCTAAAGCTTAATTGATATTGGTTATATGAAGACAGGCTGTGGATCTTGTTTGGCCTGATTATCAATCCAGGTTGTACCTGTTTGGGTAAATACGGAAATCTGGTGGATAAGAATATTTACTTCATCGCCAACTTGATAAATGCGTTCTTTCACGGGCTGATAGGCAAAAAGCTTGATGTGACCTGTATCCACTTCGAGATACCAGGAATCACCGCGGAAGTGAACATGCGTTACTTTGCCTTTTTCACCAGCAGTAGCCAAGTGACTAACATTGTGATGACGAATTTCTATGTTCTCAGGACGTATTAGTACATTCACATGAGGAAGCCATTTACCGTCTTTATGCAGATCAGCAAGTGTAGGGAATCCAACAAGTGGGGCATAGGAGGGAAGCACATTGGATTCACCAATGAAGGAAGCTGCGAATGAGGAGGCAGGCTTCGTATAAATTTCCCATGGACTTCCTTGTTGTTCAATTTTACCGCCTTGAACCAAGATGATTTCATCGGCAACCTCAATCGCCTCATCCTGATCATGTGTAACGAAAAGTGTCGTTACTTTGAACTCGTTGATCAAATTTCGCAGCCAGACACGAAGCTCTTTACGAATTTTGGCATCAATCGCGGCGAAAGGTTCGTCGAGTAGAAGCAGCCGTGGTTCAGGTGCAAGTGCTCTAGCGAAAGCTACACGCTGACGTTGTCCGCCTGACAGTTGATGCGGATATTTCCGCTCATGGCCTGCGAGACCCATTAAGTTCAATAGATACGTTACGCGATCTTGAATCTCAGCCTTCGACTTCTTGAGCACCTTCAATCCGTAAGCGACGTTGTCAAACACTGTCATATGTTTAAATAGCGCATAGCTTTGAAAGACGAAACCAATGCCTCTTTCTTGAACCGAAAGGTGAGTGGCGAGCTTGCCATCGAAATAAATATCACCACTTGTTGGGCTTTCAAGTCCGGATAGCATCCGAAGGATGGAGGTTTTACCACCACCGCTCGGTCCAATTAAACCGACAAGATTCCCTTCTTTTATTTTAAAATTAACATCTTTGATTGCATGAAAATCGCCGAAATGTTTATTCAAGTTGGTTACTTCAATGTGCATGTGGGGATCCTCCTCCATGATTTCTCGTTGCTTCGCTTCTTCGTTTCAACCACTCGAGCGATAATAAAATCGTAATGGAGATAAGACCTAATACGAAGGCCACGCTATTGGCTGCTACGAGCTGGAATTGTTCAGCATCTTGATAAACAAGTGTCGTTGCTGTTTGTGTTTGATTAATGATATTACCTGAGACAACCAGAATGGATCCAAATTCACCAAGCGAGCGAGCTACCGTCAAAATCAAGCCATACACGACGCCCCAACGAATACTCGGCCATGTCACTTGGAAGAATGTGCGGATGGGTCCAGCGCCTAAGGTTGCGGAAGCTTCTTCGGACTGTGTCCCAATCTCTTCTAATAATGGAACTACTTCACGAACCATTAAGGGGAAGGTGATAAACATGGTTGCAATAACCATCCCGGGAATGGCATAAACGATTTTCATATTATGATCTTCGAGGAATGTACCAAGTGCCGTGTTGGGTCCGAAAATCAAAATGACCATCAAACCTACTATGACAGGTGATACCGCGAATGGCAGGTCGATCAGGGCATTTATGATCGGTTTCAACCAACGTGAGATCCATGAACCTCTAACAATTTCTAAGGAAATATAAACACCAATAATGGCATTGAGCACGGTAACGATGCTTACAATAATGAATGAAATCTTCAATGCGTGTAGAGCTTCTGGGCGAACAAGTGCATCAAAGAATGCGCCTGGGCCATCTTCAAATGCTCCGAAGGTAATACCTAAGAAAGGCAATATGATTAGTAGGAATATGACCAAAAAAGAAATGCCAATCAATAACTTTCTCATGCTAGCCGCCCCTTTCCGCGAGTCCATAAATGGATTCCCCATAAAATCAGAACGGAGAGTGTCAGGAGGACAAGTGAGATAGCAGCTGCACCTTCAGGATTGTAGTTCTGCGTTTCACCATATATATAGACGGAGGCGACCATCGTTTTACCCGGTAAGTTACCGGAGATTAGGGAGATGGCACCAAATTCTGCAAGTGATCGGGAGAAAGCAAGCATACTACCGGCAATCGTACCAGGTAAAAGGGCTGGTAATACGATGCGGTAAAATGTATAGAACCTGTTTGCACCAAGTGTGAAACTCGCTTGTTCTTCTGCTGGATCAATCTGCTCCAATAGTGGTTGAACCGTACGTACAACGAATGGGAAAGTGACGAAGACAAGACCAATAACAATGGCTGTTTGATTATAAAGCAGTTTGATTCCTACTGAGTCTAACCAAGCTCCTAGTGGACTCTGTGGTCCAAGTAGGGTGAGGAACATTAAGCCTGCAACGGAAGTTGGAAGTGAGAATGGAAGATCAACCATGCTGTTCAGAATGCTCTGTCCCCGGAATCGATAACGGACAAGGACATAGGCGATAATCGTTCCTACAAATGCTTGAATGACCGTTGCAACAATACTTAATTTCACTGTTAATACAATTGATTTCCATGCTAAAGGTCCTGTGACTTCTTTCCAAAATGGTTCCCAGCCTAGCGAAAAGCCTTTGACGTAGATGGTGGCTATGGGGATAAGAAGAAGCACAATTAAGTAGCCTATAAGCACGGATCGAACCGTCGCTTTGAAAACCTTGTTACGCATGGAACACCACCTATTCTCATAAAACATACCAAATTACTTGGTTTTATTAAAATGACTATAACAGCGTCAGGATTATTCTGTCAATAAGTAATTTTGGAGTGGATTTGTGATGTTAAGTCTTTATTTTTGCCTTTAATAGTAGAAATGCGTGTTTGAAAAGTGAATATAAGTTGAAGACAAAATCTTTAACCATTATTATGAAAAATGTTTGGATAATTAAGTAAAACATACATTGACACCATTACCATCCCGTGCTAAGATTGGTTTACATTTTAATTCCGAGTAAATAGATAAGATTAATATGAGTAAAGAAAGGGAGTTACCAGCATGGAGCATGCCATCACGATTCAAAGCGACAATGCCGAATTAGCCGCAACATTACATTACCCTACACAGCAACCCACAGCGGTTCAAGCCGATTGTCAACGCTACCCTTTAATTATCATTTGTCACGGATTTATTGGGAGTCGAATCGGTGTTGACCGGCTTTTTGTAAAGGCAGCTCGCACTTTCAGCGCACAAGGATATTTTGTACTTCGTTTTGATTATGGTGGCTGTGGCGAGAGTACAGGGGATTATGGTGCAGGTGGGCTGGATGTACTCATTGAACAGACACGACGCGTAATTGATTATGGTGTTTCCATTGATTGTGTGGATCTGAGTAGAGTGATTCTACTTGGCCATAGCTTAGGAGGTGCCGCGGCAGTGTTAACGGCAGCTAAAGATCATCGCGTGAAAACCCTTGTCCTTTGGTCGGCTGTTGCCCACCCCCACAATGATATTATGCGAATCGTCGGCAAGAACGAATACGAGAAACTGCCGCTGGGCGGTACGATCGATCATCATGGCTACAAACTCACAAGTCGATTCTTCGAATCTTTATCACAGCATCAACCTTTTGAACAATTACGTAAATTTACTGGCGATGTATTTGTTCTTCATGGAACAGCAGACGAAACCATTCCTGTCGATTATGCGCCGTTACATCAGAAGATGTTCTGGCTGCGCAAAGAAGGTCAATGTGACCTGGAGCTCGTCTATCAAGCAAATCATACGTACTCGACAACACCATCAACGACTGAATTGCTTGAGAAAACGGGAGATTGGCTGAACTATACGTATAAACGAAACAAAGAGTGGAATGATTGGATAATTTAATTGACATGGAGGCATGACGATGGCGAAACCGCTGGAATTAGACGAGATTTGGGTAGAGCGAATTAAACAAATTTTAGATGGACTTGAATATGGTTCTGTACAAATTGTGGTTCATGACGGCAAGATTACACAGATTGATAAAACAGAAAGAAAAAGATTTGAGACGACGGCTGCGCCGCAAGCGCAAGCCACATTACAAGCGGTGAAATCGACGACCAAGCAAAAGAGTAAAGTGTAGCCTAATTACCACATTAATACCTAGAAGGTTTCCTCATTGCACTCATACATCAGCCCCCCATGCCTTGTGGAATGGGGGCTGTTTTCATTCGTCAGAAGACGTATACTAAGGAGGAGTAGAAGCGAGATTTGGAAGGAGAATCTTATGCGTAAAGGTCACTTTATTTGGGAAGATGCGCAGGGAATCAAACACTATGTGTACGAGTGGCTACCTTCGGAAGACGTAGGATTCAAGGGGATTGTGCAGATCGCGCATGGGATGGCAGAAACAGCCGCCAGATATGAGCGACTAGCTAATGTTTTGACTAAGAACGGATATGCCGTCTATGCAAATGATCACTTGGGACATGGTCAAACAGCGGGTTCTTTGGAGGCCGTAGGTAGGTTTGGGAAGAATAGCTTCCATGCCATGGCGGATGCAATGGGGCATATTACGTCACAAATTCGAATGCGTTATGAAGAGACGAACCTGCCGCTATTTATGCTAGGGCATAGCATGGGTTCATTTTTAACACAGTACTACATGGGAACTTATATGGAGCGGTATCCGACCCGTGTTCAAGGAATTCTATTGTCGGGTTCGAATGGAAAAGAAGGGCCAGCTCTTCATGTTGGCATTGGGATTGCGACGTTGGAAGCTGCTATTCGAGGAGATCATTTTCGGAGTGTTCTGTTAACCGCACTTTCATTTGGATCGTTTAACACGAAGTTCAAGCCGAATCGTACGCCATTTGATTGGTTGAGTCGAGATGAGCGTGAGGTTGATGCTTATATCAATGATCCGTATTGCGGCGGGATTTTTACATCGGGATACTTTAGGGATTTCTTCAAAGGATTAATGGAAATACATACACCTCATCATTTGGCTCGTATTCGCAAAGAGGTTCCCATTTATATTTTCTCAGGTGAGGATGATCCAGTTGGCGGGCAAGGAAAGGGAGTTCGGCGATTAATTCAGACTTATGAGAAGTTGGGGATACAAGATATCAGCTATACGTTATACCCTGGTGGCAGACACGAGATGTTGAATGAAATTAACCGCGATGAGGTAATGGGGGATATTGTCGCAAGGTTAGATAGTTGGATTGCGAATTGAAATAAGCCGTTCCTTATTGGCCTGATGGCTTATGGGGAACGGCTTTATTTGGTAATGGTTGGATACGTTAAAGTACGAGTTCGATCGTTACTAATTCGCATTCCGTTCGAGTTGTACACGAATGCCTTTACGATCGATTTGAATCCAGTATTCTACGATTTTGTCATGCTCTACGCGATACACAGCGCTAGCGATTTCGATAATCGGTTTCCCGGTAGGTGAGAAGCCATCAACTTCTCCGATATGTATACCCGATTGCTTCCAGCGAACATAAACACGATCTTCCTGGGTGAGGAGCTCCTGAACTTCTAATTTAAAAGTGCCGTATGCGTCGAGCATTTCACGAACATGATCAGCGTAATTAGTTGGGGTACGATGTACTGTTATTTCGTTTTCAGCTGTGATTTGGTGGGCAAGAACCTGTTCGGCCATGTAATCATGGGCTGCATCGGGCTGCAGACCAGAACGGACGAGTTGGAAAAACTGTTGCACGACGTCTCTTGGTGATCTTGGCATAGGGGTCGCTCCTTTATTGGAAGAATGAATGCCTGGTAAAAAAGTATAGGGGATTGCGCGTATATGTGCAAGCGGCAGATTAGAAGAGGGATAAGTCAGATGATTATCAAAGGTAGTGTGTTAAACTAGAGTAAATAGTTGAAGGAGGCTCCAATGTAAAAGTATGAAGGATCTTACCTCGGACCGCATTAAAATCCCACTAGGATTCTGGGCAGGATTAAATCAGTTGGGGATTTCCTCCCACGATATAGCTCGCCATGCACGATTGCCGCTCACCATAATTAATGAACCTGGAGTCACCACTAGCCAATATTTCGCGATCTGGCAGGCATATTCCGATCTCATCGGTGACAATGCCCAAGGAATTATCAAGCTTGTGACCGCCTTCGAAACAGCCAAATACCCACCGTCCGTCTTAGCGACTTACCATGCTCGTGACTATCGCGACGCACTAAACCGAATGGTTCGTTATAAACAAATGTGTCCGCCCGAAAGCTTACATATCACCGAGGAGGGAGAGAACTGTGTAATCGAACTGAATTGGCTGACGACAGAGCAACCCGGTCCACCAATGTTGGTTGGCATCACACTGGCATACCTTCTGGAACTCGGGCGACGAGGAACTGGTCAACATTTGACGGCGAGATTTGTCGAATTCTCACAACCCATGGGCGATTTGCAGGCTCTTGAAGCATACTTTGGTTGCCGCGTCGGGGTTGGTGCTTCTAGTAACCGTTTGACTTTACATCGAAGAGATTTGGAGCTCCCCTTTGTTTCGTACAACGAAGAATTGCTGGAGATGCTGACTCCTGTTCTGGACCAATCCTTGGATGAACAGCTGCGTAGACACTCTATTACTGAAATGGTCAAATGGATCTTGAAGCGCAGCCTTACAGCAGGGCGCCCTGACATTCATACCGTTGCGAAGGAATTGGGGATGAGTGAACGCACTTTGCAGCGCCAGCTCACTGATGACAACACGAGCTTTCAGCATCTGTTGTCTCAAGTTAGACATGAACAGGCAAGGGAGTACTTGGCAGACTCCTCGTTCGAGATTAAAGAAGTGGCTTTCTTGATTGGATATGAAGACCAGAATTCATTCTATCGTGCCTTCCGCATGTGGGAAGGTGATACTCCTTCCAATTGGCGTGCGGCCAAGTTAACCTTGGCTACAGAGAATTAATATGTACAGTTGTTAATGATTTGGCGTGTTACGCAAGAACTTTGGCGCAATAGGCTAGTTACGGAACAATCCAGACCTAGTAAACTAATCCCTATCCAGGCACAAGATTTTAGTAAAGGAGACAAGTACAATGGATATGGGATTAAACAATAAAACAGCTTTAGTTACAGGTTCTACGAAGGGGATTGGTAAAGCAATAGCCATTGAACTTGCCAAAGAAGGTGTTAATGTCCTCATAAATGGACGGAACTTTGAAGAGGTAGAACGGATTGTTGAAGAATTGAAGTCGGATTTCCCAGCTACCTCACCTCAAAATGCAACTGCCGATATTGTGGATATGATGCAAAGGGAGGCACTATTTAAAAAATATCCCCACATAGATATTTTAGTGAACAATATGGGGATTTATGAAATGATGCAATATGAAGACGTTGACGATGAAATATGGGAAAAGTACTTCCGTATCAATGTTCTGGCTGCAAATGGGTTATGTAAATTTTACTTGCCTACAATGTTGAAAAAAGATTTTGGTCGCATTATCTTTATCGCCAGTGAAGAAGCAATGATGCCTTCTGGACAAATGCCACAGTATTGTATGACCAAATCAATGCTATTGTCATTGTCAAAAAGCTTATCTAAACTAACAAGAGGAACAGAAGTTACCGTCAATTCGATCATGCCAGGACCAACACTCTCCGAAAATGTGCAACAAATAATTGAAAGTATGTATCCTAATGAAGCTATGACTTTTTCGGAAAAAGAGAAACAATTGGTGTCTACAATGTTACCTCAATCTGAAATCCAACGATTTATTAATCCTATTGAAATAGGTAGACTAGCTGCATTCTTATGCAGTCCATATGCTTCTGCTTTTAAAGGTTCTCCGATCCGAATGGATGGGGGGATGGTACCTACTATTTTTTAGTGATCCATCATTTATATATGGGGGGGCAAGTACGTGAATACAGGTAAGAAGAAGGCTGCAAGTACTGAAGCAAATCGAGAAACTCTTGGGAAACGCGCTCTGAATCGAGCGTTACTCGAGAGACAATTGCTTCTGAGGCGAGTCAACTTGCCAGCGCTAGAAGTAATTGAGCATTTAGTAGGTTTGCAGGCTCAAGCGCCGAATCCTCCTTACTATGGTTTGTGGACACGAATTGAAGGATTTCAACAGGAAGAGCTGAGCCGTCTACTTGAAGAAAGGAAGGCGGTGCGCATCGCGATGATGCGCTCTACGATTCACTTGATGTCAGCTCGAGATTGTTTGGAGTTGCGACCCTTGTTACAATCTGTCCACGATCGAGGTTATACGGGTGCCTACGGCAAGAGTCTCGCTAATATAGATGCACAAGCGCTAGCTACCGCAGGCCGAGCGCTGGTCGAAGCGAAGCCAATGACATTCAGCGAACTCGGCAAGCAGTTAAGTGAAGAGTGGCCAGACCGAGATCCAGAGGCTCTCTCAGCTGCCATCCGGACGATGTTGCCTCTTGTCCAAGTGCCGCCACGCGGACTTTGGGGTCAGAGCGGCCAAGCAGCGCATACGTCTGCAGAACTGTGGCTGGGATCGTCCCTCTCTACCGAACCGAAGCTTGCGATTATGATCCAACGCTATTTGTCCGCCTTTGGCCCAGCTTCAGTCAAGGACATGCAGGCTTGGTCGGGACTAACTAGGTTGCGCGAGGCATTCGAGCAACTGCGTCCTAGTCTCATCTGCTTCCGTGACGAGCACGGGATTGAATTATTCGACTTGCCAGATGCCCCAAGACCCGACCCAAGCAGCATATCCCCGCCACGATTCTTAGGTGAGTTTGATAATGTTTTATTATCGCATGCAGATCGTACACGGATTATCGATGACGCTTATCGAAATCGGGTATTCACTAAGAACGGTATTATTCGGTCAGTTATCCTCGTGGACGGCTTTGTTAGCGGAATATGGCATATCAAACGGGGGAGCGGAACAGCAACACTTACTATCGAATCCTTCAGGCGATTATCTTCTGAGGAACAAGGCGAACTAGCCATAGAAGGAGCAAAACTTCTGAAATTTGCAGCGGTTGACGAGCACACGCATGATATCCAGTTCCTAGCCTAGGCGACTCATTCAACGAACACAACAATGATTAACAATCAACTACCTAAATGAATCTGTTTTTTAACGGAAATATTTTACATTATTCTTGAAACATTTGGGGGAGCTGATCCGTTTAAGAGTTGTTGATGTTGTTATGTTGTTGAGGTTAGAAGGGGGGAGTTATGGTGAGAAGAGTACTAAGTTTGATTCTGATGACTGTGCTAGGTTTTAGTTTCATGACGATCTTCCATTCTTCCAATGCATATGCTTGCTCTTGTGCTATGCCTCAAACTGTCGAAGCTCAATTTAATCGTTCGGAAGCCGTTTTCGCTGGTCGTGTCCTTGATGTAAATGAGCAAAGAAACTTAAACGGGAGTATGACGAAAGCTGCACTATTCGATGTAAGCCATATTTGGAAAGGTGGCACAGCATCTCAAATCATTATTCACACGGGTAGCGGTGGCGGTGATTGTGGATTCAACTTTGAAAAAGGCAAAGAATATTTGGTTTATGCTGGATACTCTACCATGTATGGAGACAAAAAATTACTTGTCACAATCATTTGTGATCGGACGGTTGCTTTAGATCAAGCGCAAGAGGACCTAGCAGCATTAGGTGAGGGGAAACCCCCAACGGATAAAGTTAATCTTGAAGGTGAACTTTCTCGGTTACATCCCTATATCTGGGTTGCGATCATTGGATTTGTTCTGTTGGGTACGACCATTTTCTTGGTTCGGCGAAAATGGAGGAAGTAATGAAGTAGCAGCCCCTTCGCGCAATGCGAAGGGGCTGCTTTCGTCTGCTGATCTACGCCAGCAGCTTCTTGAACTCCGCGGTCAGCAGCGGCACGACCTCGAATAAATCGCCGACGATGCCGTAGTCGGCGACTTTAAAGATCGGCGCCTCCGCATCCTTGTTGATCGCGATGATGACGCGCGAAGAGCTCATCCCCGCCAAATGTTGGATGGCGCCGCTAATGCCGCACGCGATGTAAATTTCCGGCGTCACGACCTTGCCGGTCTGACCGATTTGCATCGCGTACTCGCAATACCCCGCGTCGCAGGCTCCGCGGGAAGCTCCGACAGCGCCGCCGAGGACGGCAGCCAGCTCTTCGAGCGGCTGGAATCCATCGGCGCTGCGCACGCCCCGTCCGCCGGAGACGACGATCTTGGCTTCTGCCAAGTCGATAGCGCCGGACGTTTTTTTCACAACCTCCCGGATGATGCTGCGCAGGGAGGGAGCGGGGTAGGCAACATCGATGATGGCAGCTTGACGCGAAGCGTCGGGCTCGGAGGCTGCGATGTTGTTGGGTCTTATCGTGACGACCCATGGCGCGGCAGGGTCGGTGAACGATTTCTTTTCGACGGCTTTGCCAGCATAAAGCGGTCGGGTGAACAAGACGTTATCGCCGCTGCGCTCAATGGCGGTAACGTCAGAGATTTGGCCGGCGGATAGCGAAGCGGCCGCCATAGGTGCTAGATCACGGCCAATAGCCGTGTGACCGAAGTATAGTGCATGTGGCGCTGCGACAGCGGCCACGGCCAACAAAGCACTCAAATATCCCTCCGAGCTATAACTCTCTAGCTGAGGATCCTCTACAACATAGATGGTGTCTGCGCCGTAAGCAGCGAGCTCAGCCGCTAATTCTTTCGTGCCAGCACCACCGAGTAGAACTGCAGCAAGTGTATCACCATCTCCAGTAGATAGCTGTGCCGAACGTAAAGCCTCAAAGGATACTTGACGAAGCTTGCCACTGCGAGCTTCTGCAACAACAAGAAATTGTTTAGCCATCGATATAGCCTCCCTAGTCACTTAGTGGGTGAAGTTAGATCACTTTGGATTCGTTACGCAGTGCTTGAACGAGTTCAGTTACTTGGGAAGCAAGCTCGCCTTTGAGAACACGGCCAGCCTGACGCTCGGGCGGTAGGGATAACGCCAGTCGTGTTGTTTTGGCAAGAATGGCATCCGAACCAGAAATATCATCAAGCGTTAAGTGTTGGAAAGGCTTTTTCTTCGCTTTCATAATGCCAGGAAGTGAGGGATATCTAGGTTCGTTTAAGCCTTGCTGCGCAGTAAATAGAGCAGGGAGTGGTACCTCGATTACTTCGATATCGCCTTCGGCATCTCGGTGAACAAGCGCTTTATCTCCTGTAATGTCCAGCTTAGTAATCGAAGCGACATGAGGCAAGCCAAGTAGATGAGCTAGACGAATGGCAACTTGGCCTGCGCCGTTATCGACAGAGAAATTACCGCCTAGTAAGAGGTCGACGGATTGGCTGCGTAAATAAGCAGCTAAGATTTCAGCAATTTCGAATTCGTCCCCGATGATGCGATCATCCGTAATCAATACTGCCTCGTCAGCACCCATCGCGAGAGCAGTTCGCAGCGCTTCTGCTGTTCGATCTGGTCCGATCGATAGAAGTGTCACTTTACCGCCATGCACATCTCGTAATTGAATGGCTTGCTCTACTGCATACTCGTCGTACGGATTTATAACGAACTTCGCGCCATCCTCTTGAACGACGCCATCTTGCAAGACGATTTTCTCCTCTGTATCAAACGTTTGCTTCAATAATACAAAAATGTCCATAGTGGGGCTCCCTCCTGAATATACATGAAATAGAGACCTTAAATGACTTGATGAACGTTTGCACTACGACTCAATCCCTCTAAGGAAAAAATCAAGTGAAGGACCAACCTGAGCTGTTAATGAATATTTCTGGCCAGAAATTAGCCAAGAGGTAACGACTTCATCCATACCACCAAAAATAAGAAGTCTCACCAGCTTCACATCCAGATCCGCACGGAAGCTGCCGTCACTCTTTCCTTTTTCTAATATATTTTCAATGAGGATAATATATCTCTTAAGGGCAAGACCAATCTCTTTACGAAGCTCCAAATCACTTTGACGAAGCTCAATTTGTGTGAGGTAAGCCATATGAATGTTATTTTCCAGCTCGCTAAAATGAATTTCACAAATTTTGCGCAACGCATCCTTGGGGCTTGTGCTTTCACGGACTGCAAGATTGAATTTCTCGACAAGCTCGCCTAATTTCTCTTGAAAAAGACTAGTTAAGATATCCTCCTTCTTCTTGAAGTAGAGATAAATGGTGCCATCTGCAATACCGGCTTCTTTGGCAATACGTGAAACTTGTGATTTATGAAACCCATTTTCTGCAAATACTTTCATCGCGCCTTCGAGAATCGCGTAATACTTGTCTGGTTTTTTGCCACTTGTCAAGGAGATCACCTCGGTGTTAGAATACAAATATCGGTGAATGAATACTCATTCATTTTTGTAATTTCATCATAAAATACGCAGTACGCCTTGTCAACGACTTATTCCGCTTAACCAAGCATGTAGGGAGGTTTGTCGGCTTACTCTTCACATTGAAGCAGGTTTCTACTCTTATTTAAAAAGGGATTCATGGAATTTGCTTTTTTGCGATTCACGAATGTAAGCGTTAACAAAATGGTGAGTAAACAATTTAAATAAAAGGAGGGACCTCCATGACCGGTTCGCTGATTCAGTTTCTCCTCTTTCTGGCGGTTACGGGTTTGGCGCTCTACGGGTTCGGCAGAGTTGTGTATCATCGATACTTGTACATCCAGTTAGGGAAATCGGTGGATTTGAAGAAGGAAGCTAAGGTAAGGCTTAAGGGGTTTGCGGTTCAAGTGTTTGGCCAGACGAAGTTATTGAAGGATAAAAAGAGCGGCATCATGCATATCGTGATTTTTTATGGCTTCATAATTCTACAGCTAGGGGCTTTGGACCTTATTTTAAAAGGACTAATTGACCATAGGTTACCTATTCCTGGTTATGACTATTTCACCATCATGCAGGAAGTGACGGTCGGATTGATCGTGCTGGCCATGGGTTATGCCACGTATCGACGATACATCGAAAAGCTTAAGCGTCTCAAAAGAGGCTGGAAGCCGAGCATTGTTGTGTTTTTTATCATGTTCTTGATGTTGTCGGTTGTGATTAGCGGTGGTTTTGAACGTATTCGTGAGGGGCTACCAGCTTCAGGATTCGCTCCGCTGACATCAGGTTGGGCGGCAATGTTTGAAGGGATGTCGATTTCAGCGGCAACGATTGGATTCTACGCAGGCTGGTGGATGCATCTGCTGATTCTGTTATCCTTCCTTATCTATGTGCCGCAGTCCAAGCATTTTCACATTATTACCGCTCCAATTAACATCTTGCTGCGACGTACGGAGCCGACAGGTAAGCTCGCATCCTTGAATTTGGAGGATGAAGATGCGGAGGAATTCGGCGTTGGCAAGATTGAGGATTTTACGCAAAAGCAGATGCTGGATTTCTACTCTTGTGTCGAGTGTGGTCGCTGTACGAGCGTGTGTCCTGCTAATACGACAGGCAAGCTGCTGTCCCCGATGCATCTCATTACGAAGTTGCGCGATCATTTGACGGAGAAAGGCGCAGTTATTACCTCGAAGTCCCCGTGGGTACCGGCTGTGGTGTTTGCACCAGAATCGCAGGGAAATCCGCTTGAAGTTGATCTGATCGGCGGTGTGATCACTGAGGAAGAGCTGTGGGCTTGTACAACCTGCCGCAATTGTGAGGATCAATGTCCAGTAGCGAATGAGCATGTGGATAAAATCATTGATATGCGCAGGCACTTAGTGCTGACGCAAGGCAGCATGCCGCATGACGGTCAACGTGCGCTGCAGAACATTGAGAGACAAGGCAATCCTTGGGGGATTTCCCGCAATGATCGTGTGAAATGGGTCAAAGAGGTTGACCCAGAAGATGCGCTTGAAGTGCGAACGGTCAAGGAGAATCCAACGTTTGAGTATCTATTCTTCTTAGGCTCAATGGGTGCCTATGATAATCGCAGTCGCAAAATTACTTATGCTTTCGTGAAATTAATGAAGGAGGCTGGTATCTCTTTTGCCATATTAGGAAATGAGGAGAAAAATTCCGGTGATACACCGCGTCGCATGGGGAATGAATTCTTGTTCCAGCAGCTATGTGCGGACAATATCACAACTTTTCAAAAGTACAAGGTGGGGAAGATTGTCACGACATGCCCGCATACGTACCACACGTTCAAAAATGAGTATCCTGAATTTGGCTTAACGGCAGAGGTGTTTCATCATACAGAACTACTGGACCTTTGGGTGAAAGAAGGACGCTTGACTCCGCAACACGAGGTCAATGAACGCATAACGTACCACGATTCTTGTTACTTAGGTCGTTATAACGAAGTGTACGAGGAGCCCCGTAATGTGTTGCGGGCAATTCCTGGTGTGGAACTTGTGGAACAAGCGCGTTCTCGTGAAAACAGCATGTGCTGTGGAGCTGGCGGGGGCATGATGTGGATGGAGGAAACGGCTGGTACTCGTGTGAATGTAGCGCGTACGGAGCAACTGTTGAGTGTCAAGCCAACGGTAATCTCCTCGGCGTGTCCTTATTGTTTGACGATGGTGGAGGATGGCACGAAGCTGAAAGAAATAGAGGAGCAGGTTAAAGCTCGGGATATTGCTGAAATTCTTGCACAATCGGTGTTCGGTCTATCGAAAAACTAAGTATATGCTTTCGAAGTTAGTTTTTCTATCGAAAAACTTATAGGAGATGATCTCATGACAACTATTCGTACGGCAGCGGTAATCGGTTCGGGTGTAATGGGTTCCGGTATTGCTGCGCATTTGGCCAATGTAGGTATTCCTGTCTTATTGCTCGATCGTGTGCCAGAGCAGTTAACGCCACAAGAGGAAGGGGCAGGTTTAACGCTCGATCATCCTAAAGTGCGCAACCGATTTGCTGTGAGCGCCATGGAAAAGCTAGCGAAAACAAACCCAGCACCGCTGTATAGCGAAGCTTTTGCCTCACGGATTACGCCTGGGAATATCGAAGACGATTGGGCGAAGCTAAACCAAGTGGATTGGATTGTTGAAGTCATTATCGAAAATTTGCAGGCTAAACAAGCGCTAATCTCTCGGATTGAACAGGTGTGGAAGCCTGGCACCATCGTATCGTCGAATACGTCGGGAATCTCAATCAATGCCATGGTGGAGAACGCTGGGGCTGAGTTTAAGAAGCATTTCCTGGGCACTCATTTTTTTAATCCTCCGCGTTACATGAAATTATTGGAAATCATTCCGAATGAGCAGACAGATCCAGGAATTGTCGCCTTTATGACCGATTATTGTGAGAAAAAGCTTGGTAAAGGTGTTGTGCAAGCCAAAGATACACCTAATTTTATAAGTAATCGGATTGGTACTTACGGGCTTCTCATTACCTTAAGAGAAATGCTGGCCAAAGGATACACGGTGGAAGAGGTAGATGCGGTGACAGGGCCTGCCATGGGGCGGCCGAAAAGCGCGACCTTCCGCACACTGGATCTCGTGGGGTTGGATACATTTGTACATGTGGCGAACAATGTATTTGATCTCGTTACGGATCCAGCCCAGAAGGATGTCTTCGATACGCCGGCTATTTTGAAAGAGATGGTAGCGAAAGGCTGGATTGGCGAGAAGCAGGGCCAAGGTTTTTATAAGAAAGTGAAATCGGCCGAAGGCAAGGAAATTCATGCTTTGAATTTAGAGACGATGGCATACTCGGCTGTCAGCAAAATTAGCTCAGCATCCTTGGAGGCCGCCAAACAAGCAAAGGGGACAGTTGGGAAGCTGAAAGCCTTGCTAGGTGCGAAGGATCGGTACTCGGAGCTGGCGTGGAACATTTTGAAGCCGGTTCTGCTGTATGCAGCTGAGAAGCGGGACGAAATTGCAGACAACATCGTGGACATCGATAACGCGCTCAAGTGGGGCTTTAATTGGGAGTTGGGACCTTTTGAGACGTGGGACGCGATTGGGCTGAAACGTTCCGTGGAACGTATGGAAGCGGAAGGTAGTACCGTGCCTGAGTGGGTAAAAGCATGGATTGACGCGGGTCATGACAGTTTCTATGAGCGGAAAGAGGGCAGAACCTTTGCTATCTTGAATCAGGAGCTGCGCGAGGTGGAATCCAGGCCCGAGATCATCTCATTGGCTGCACTCAAACAGCAAAATAAAATTATTCGCTCCAACAGCGGAGCGAACTTAATCGATATCGGCGATGGCGTTGCATGCTTGGAATTCAATTCGCCGAACAATGCGATCGGAGCCGATATCCTGACGATGATTCAGCAAAGCGTTGATGAGGTTCGCGCCAACTATCGCGGGCTGGTAGTCGCCAATGAGGGTAAAAACTTCTGTGTTGGCGCCAATCTGATGCTGCTGCTGATGGAAGCGCAGGATGGCGAGTGGGATGAAGTGGATGGCATCATTCGGTTATTCCAGAACGCGATGCTCAAGCTGAAGAGACTAGATAAACCGGTCGTCGCTGCTCCGCATAAAATGACGCTCGGTGGTGGCGTGGAGGCTTGTATGCCGGCGGATCAAACGATTTTCTCGGCAGAGACGTATTATGGACTCGTTGAGACAGGTGTTGGACTTATTCCTGCCGGTGGGGGCTGCAAAGAGTTTGCACTGCTGGCTAGTCAACAAGTGAGAGACCCTGAGGTTGATCTGCAGCCGTGGATTAATGCCGTATTTGAGACAGTCGCGATGGCGAAAGTGTCCACAAGCGGCCATGATACGAAACGGCTCGGCTTTATGCGAGTGCAGGATTCGGTTGTTGTAAATCCGGATCATCGGATTTATGAAGCGAAGCAGGCTGTACTACGGATGGACGCTGCTGGCTATACACCGCCAGCGCAAGAGAAAATCCGTGTCGTAGGCGAGAACGGAAAAGCGGTCATGCAGGTCGGCGCTTACACGATGCGTCAAGGCGGCTACATCAGCGCACATGATCAGCTGATTGCTAATAAGCTTGCGCATGTGTTGGCGGGTGGGAATTTACCAGCTGGAACGTTGGTGACGGAGCAATATATGCTGGATTTGGAGCGAGAAGCATTCTTGAGCTTATGCGGTGAGATTAAGACACAGCAGCGGATGCAATATATGTTGTCGAAGGGGAAGGCTTTGAGGAATTAAGAAGCTAGCGCTGACTACCCCTTAACTCATATCTCCGTAAGGGAACGTAGAGACGCTAATTTGTAAGCATTAGCCCTGATTTCGAACTTAAGGGGAACGACAGTGCACTATTTGGTCCAAAAGCGAGTGTTTAGTCGTCATTTCGAGTAAATAGTGCACCTACGTTCCCTTTCGCACCAAAATGAGCTCATTCCGCTGAAATAGCGCACTCTCATTCCCTTTCGGGGCAGCGGAGAGGATGAGGAAGAATACGAAGGCGAGAATGAGGTTGAGGATAAGGATAACGAAAAGGATGAGAACGCAATTGGTGAGGTATGATACACAACTATTTCTAATGAGGTGAATTCGATGAAGGAAGCCGTCATTGTATCCATAACACGCACCGCCGTAGGGCGCGCGAAGAAAGGGAGTTTCGCGCAAACGCGCGCGGAAGATCTTGGCAAAGCCGTACTCGAAGAAGCAGTACGGCGAGTTCCTGGTCTCGACAAAGGTGATGTCGAGGACATCATTATCGGGTGCGCGATGCCCGAAGGCGAGCAAGGGCTGAACTTCGCCCGCACGATGTCGCTGTATGCGGGCTTTCCCGTGACCGTGCCAGCGATCACGGTCAACAGATTCTGTTCCTCCGGCTTGCAAGCCATCGCATATGCGGCGGAGCGCATCATGCTCGGCCACGCCGAGGTGATCATCGCCGGAGGCGTTGAGAGCATGAGCCACGTCCCGATGACGGGCTTCAAGCTCTCGCCGCATCCGCAGCTGGTCGAGACCATGCCCGAGGTATACATGGGCATGGGGCATACCGCAGAAGCCGTCGCGCAGCGCTTCGGCATCACGCGCGAAGCGCAGGATGGCTTCGCGACGCGCAGCCATCAGAAGGCAGCGGCGGCGATTGCAGCCGGCCGCTTCACAGATGAGATCGTGCCGGTGAGCACGAGCGTGAAGGGTATTGACGAACGCGGCAAAGCGTTCGTCCGTCCATTCGTGTTTGCCACGGATGAGGGCGTTCGCCCCGATACATCCGTGGAAGGGCTGAGCAAGCTGAAGCCTGCGTTCAGCTTGGGGGGCTCTGTGACGGCGGGCAACGCGTCACAGACGTCGGACGGCGCAGCGGCGGCCGTGCTGATGAGTCGCGAGCGTGCGGAAGCGCTCGGGTTGAAGCCGATGGCGACGTTCCTGTCCTTCGCGCTTTCCGGTGTGGAGCCGGAAATTATGGGCGTTGGCCCTGTCAAAGCGATCCCGAAGGCACTGAAGATGGCGGGCATTTCCCAAGATCAAGTCGATCTTTTTGAGATTAATGAAGCTTTTGCTTCGCAGTGCGTTCATATCGTTCGGGAGCTGGGAATTGATGAGGAGAAGGTCAATGTCAATGGGGGAGCGATCGCACTGGGGCATCCACTTGGCTGCACGGGAGCAAAGCTTTCAACTAGTTTAATCTATGAGTTGCAGCGCCGAGGCGGCGGATACGGAGTTGTGTCGATGTGCATCGGCGGCGGTATGGGAGCGGCTGGCGTGTTTCAAGTGCATGCAGCGGAGTAAGGCGGCACTCATTTTATCCCAAATATAAGTGTTCATTATCATCATTCCAAATCATAAGGAGAGTTGACTCATGACGAACAAAGTCGTTGGCGGAAGCTTTGTCATATCTGATCTAAATTTTCATTCCATCGTTACACCGGAAGATTTCACGGAAGAGCATCGCATGATTGCGGAAACAACGCGTGACTACGTGAATGGAGAAGTCATGCCGAATGATGAGCATTTAGAAAAGTTAGATTATGATTTGACTGTCAAACTCATGCGCAGTGCGGGTGATCTTGGGTTGCTTGGGGCGGATGTGCCAGAAATCTATGGCGGACTTGGCTTGGATAAGGTAAGCTCTACGATTATAAGCGAGAACTTAGCGCGTGCCTCTTCGTTTGCCTTATCCATTGGTGCGCATGTCGGGATTGGAACGCTGCCAATCGTGTTCTTCGGTACAACGGAGCAGAAGAAGAAGTATTTGCCTGACTTAGCGACAGGAGCGAAAATTGCTGCCTATTGCTTAACGGAGCCGACTTCGGGATCGGATGCCCTTGGTGCCAAAACAACGGCTCGTCTTTCTGACGACGGAAAACACTACCTATTAAACGGGTCCAAACTCTATATTACCAACGCTGGGTTCGCTGATATTTTCATCGTGTATGCGAAGATCAATGGTACGGACTTTACGGCGTTTATCGTGGAGAAAGGCGATCCAGGCTTCACAATGGGACCCGAAGAGAAGAAGATGGGGATCAAAGGCTCCTCGACGCGTCCGTTATTTTTTGAAGATGTGAAAGTGCCTGTAGAAAACCTACTTGGAGAAATTGGGAAAGGTCATCTCATCGCTTTTAACATTTTGAACATTGGACGCTATAAATTAGCTGTTGGATGTCTAGGTGCTTCCAAGGAGACGATTGAGCTTGCAGTCAAATATGCGAATACGCGTCAGCAATTCCAAACACCGATTTCTAGATTCCCATTAATTGGTAAGAAACTAGCTGAAATGAACATTCAGACGTATATTCTAGAAAGTATGGTGTACCGTACGACGGGCTTATTTGATGAAATCCTCAAAGATATTGACCATTCTAGTCCTGATGCAGGCAAAATATCGGCCAAAGGCATATCGGAGTACGCACTCGAATGCTCCATTAATAAGGTATTTGCTTCGGAAGTTCTTGACTTTGTTGCGGATGAGGGGCTGCAAATTCATGGTGGTTACGGCTTTATTCAAGAATATAAAGTGGAGCGGATCTATCGCGACTCGCGGATTAATCGTATTTTCGAAGGAACGAATGAAATTAATCGTCTGCTGATCCCGGGTACCTTAGTGAAGAAAGCGATGAAAGGTGAACTGCCTTTGCTGCAAAAGGCACAAGAACTGCAAGGTGAATTGCTTGCCTACATGCCGGGTCAAACGTTTGAAGGTACATTAGCAGAGGAAGCTCACTTAGTGACGATGGCCAAAAAGGTGTTCCTCATGGTCGGCGGGCTTGCCGTACAGAAATATGGCATGGCTCTTGAGAAAAACCAAGAAGTTTTGAGTAACCTTGCGGATATCATGATTCAGATTTTTGCTGCCGAAAGTGGGCTGTTACGGACTCAAAAACTTATTCATAAACTTGGTGAAACGAAAGCAACTAATGCCATCCAGCTTACGACGGTATTTATTCATGAGGCTTTTGACAAAATTGAGGCATATGCGAAAGAAGCGCTCAGTACGATGGAAGAAGGAGATGTTCTTCGGACTCAGCTATCCATACTCAAAAAGCTGTCTAGACGCAGCAGTGTCAATACGGTGGGCTTGAAGCGCGACATCGCCGCACGTGTCATTCAGGGTGAGAAATTCATCGGATGATTCCTGATGTCAAGAACCTGAAGGGGATGGTTTTGTATGAGGGAGACAAAGCCTTGGCTGCGTCATTATCCAGCGGAAGTGGCGCCGACTTACGAGTACCCGAAACATAATCTAGCACGTCTGTTGGTTGATTCAGCAAATCAATTTCCCGAACGGCCGGCCTTGTATTTCTTGGGGAAAAAGCTATCGTATCGCGAATTGCTTCATGCGTCTTATCAATTTGCTCACGTGTTAATGGATCTTGGGGTACGTCCAGGGGAACGGGTATCGATTATGCTGCCGAATTGTCCTTCGGCGATCATTGCGTACTTCGGCACGTTGATGATGGGTGGAATTGTCGTGATGACGAATCCGCTTTATGTGGAGAGAGAGCTGATCCATCAGCTCTCTGATTCGGAAGCTGTCGTCATTGTGACATTGGATCTGCTATTCAATCGTGTACAGAAGGCGAAATCGCAGACATTTCTGCGCCATGTAATTGTGACCTCGATTAAGGATTATTTACCGTTTCCGAAGAATCTTTTATATCCGATTAAAATGAAAAAGGATGGCGCCAAGCTCGATGTTAACTTTGGTGATGGCGTTTATGCATTCAAGAAGTTACTGCGAGCAGCTTCGGCTGCGCCTATCTGTGTGGACGTCAACGCAGATGACGATATTGCATTGCTTCAATACACGGGCGGAACCACCGGGTTATCCAAAGGTGTGATGCTGACGCACACCAACTTAATCGCAAATACGTATCAGACGAGTAACTGGTGTTATCAAGTTGAGCCTGGTGGAGATCGTTACTTAGGTGCCATTCCTTGTTTCCATGTCTTTGGTCTGACGGTTTTACTGAATCAATCCATGTATCGAGCCGGTATGCTCATCCTTATTCCTAAGTTCGATATTGATATGATTCTTGATACAATTGACAAATTAAAGCCTACCATTTTCCCAGGTGCACCTACGATGTATGTTGCGTTAATCAATCATAAACGGGTTAAGGAAGTTGATATTTCTTCGATCAATGTTTGTGTAAGCGGTTCAGCGCCACTGCCTTTGGAGGTTCAAGAGCGATTTGAATCTTTGACCGGCGGTAGATTAGTTGAAGGGTACGGACTGACGGAGGCTTCTCCCGTTACGCATGCGAATCCGATTTGGGGATTTCGTAAAATTATGTCAATCGGAGTTCCTTTTCCAGATACGGTAACGAAAGTCGTGGATTCTGACTCTGGCGAGGAAATGCCAATTGGTGAAATCGGTGAAATTATTATTAAAGGCCCGCAAATTATGAAAGGCTACTGGAAGCGTGAGCAAGAAACGGCGAAGACGATCAAAGATGGCTGGTTATACACTGGGGATATGGGACGAATGGATGAGGATGGTTTCTTCTCGATTGTTGACCGGAAAAAGGATTTAATTATTGCAGGCGGCTTTAATATTTATCCACGAGATATTGAAGAAGTGCTCTACGAGCATCCAGCGATTCTAGAAGCAGCTGTAGCAGGTGTTCCTGATGAATACCGAGGGGAAACAGTGAAAGCATTTATTGTGCTAAGAGAAGGGATGACGCTCTCTGAGAAGGATTTAGATGTCTGGTGCAGAGAGCGATTAGCGGCCTATAAAGTGCCGCGTAAAGTTGAGTTCAGGCAGTCTTTGCCGAAAACGATGATTGGAAAAGTACTCCGGCGGCAATTACTAGAGGAAGAAGTAAAGCAGTAAATCTGTTAGCTATCATGTATAGGGGCAGCCCTTACAAAGAAGGAGGGAGTCCAATGGATGATGGAAATGATCGCATAATTCGAAGGTTGCAACAGCTCGCAGCAGCAGTGGAGCCCACCTTCTGGGGTTTTCTGGGTTGTGAATTTGTAGCTATGAAGGACGGTGTTATCACAATTGCCTTGGATGCGAAGCCGCATCATTTGAATCCGATCGGCATGGTTCATGGCGGCGTAACTTCCTCGTTGTTAGATACAGCCATGGGAATAATAGCCATGATAGCTAGGCCCGAGGAGAAGGTCGTTACGACAAATCTGAATGTGCATTTTGTGTCTCCGTTATATGCCGGTCGGCTGCTAGTGACAGCGGAACTTGTCCATCAATCACGTAAAATGATTACCGCACAAAGTCGAGTTGAAGATAGTGAAGGTAATTTAGGGACGATGGGGACAGGGACGTTTCGTGTGATTTAGACGAGAGCTTCGAGCGAGCGCTGGAGCCTTCATAACCACAAGGATAGTGGTCATGAAGGCTCTTTTGATATCGAATGTCATATAACATTACATAGAATAAAGATTTTTTGTGAAAATCCCATGAAATATTATATGTATGTTATGTTTTCTTACATATAAGCATTGACTGTTTACATGCGGTCATCCTATAATCGATTAAAAGGCATAGGGGGGAGCACGATGCATCTTACCATTCGTGAAGCGTTGGCGATTTATCCTTTAACGGAAGCGAAACTAGTCGCTGGAAAACAAGGGGAATCCCGAATTGTTAAATCAGTCAATGTCATGGACGCACCTGATATTGCAGATTGGACGAAATCAGGTGAAATGCTGTTTACAACAGCCTTTGCGATGAAAGACAGCCCGCAAGAAACCGTGAACCTCCTTCGTAAATTAAACGACCGCGGAGCTGCGGGTCTAGGGATTAAGCTTGGGAGATTTTGGACGGAGCTGCCGCAAATCGTCATGGACGAAGCGGATCGATTGCATTTCCCAATTATTGAAATGCCTTTTCAATTTACATTTTCAGATGGCATGAATGCCCTTTTTAACGCCGAATATCGACGGAATACAGAACTGCTGCATTCGGTGCTTGAGAAGCAGAAGAAGCTGATGCAATTTGGACTGAAGCAAGACAAGATGCTCTCTATGTTTCAACTTGTCTGTGAAATTTTGGGGTACCCGATGGCGGTTGTTGGAGCGAGAGGTCAAGTTTTATATAATACAAGTAACTGGAGTTCAGATCAACTTGCTCAGCATTGGCCGACAAAACGTAAATCAGGTTGGGTGTACGCAGGCAAAGAGAGAGCGTACCGCGTGGGTTTACAACAACAAGATGATGAACCGTTTGGCCATCTGTTAATTATGCCAGATGTGATGTTACTTGCAACTGTAGAGGAAGGATTGTTTCAACAAGCCGCAGATATTCTTACGTTCCATATGAGTTATACATTTAGATCACATGTGGAAGCTTCGGCAGAGCGAGATCTACAGAACACCCTGCTCCGATATTTAGATAAAGGTACGTCCCTCGAAGAGTTTATGGAGCAAGCGGAGTCCAGAGGATTATTCATCTTTACAGGTAGCTACCAATGTGTGATTGGGAAGTTCAAGAAGGAGTCATTGATTCCAACTGCCGCAAACGAGAAGCTCAGAGATTTAAAGCCTTACATGGAGTCCCATTCAAAATCAAGCAACTTGCGTGGACATCATTTTGTTTTGAAAGATCACATCTTCTCGATTTACTCGACGACACAAGCCGACGGCTTCCCTGAAGAAGAGCTATCGCAATTGTTAAGTAAATTTGAGGGAGATGCTGGTCAAGCGTCAGATCGAGATGGCATGGTGTTCTACACATCATCGATGAAGGTGAAGCCGACAGCACTTCGCGAAGCGTACTTGGAATGTAGTGAGACGGGGCGAATGGCAGAGAAGCTCTGTTTGCCAGATCGAGTTCTACATTACGAAACGATCGAATTCGCTCATCTCTTTCAGCACATGTCATCACCGATGATGGAGGATTACTGTGCGAAGATCTTGCGCCCTCTCCTAGAGAAGGATCCTGAGTACTCCCAAGAGATGATCCGCACTCTTGAAGTTTTTATTCGGAACGATGGTCAAGTCAGTGAGGCGGCAAAGCAATTATTCATTCATCGTAATACGGTTACGTATCGGTTGGAGAAAATTAGTGATCTTCTGCAAGTTGATTTCAAAAAAGTAAATGATCTCTTGAAGCTAAAGGTGGTTTTCCTTTTCCGTCAATTCTTGCAAGTAAGATCTTAAATGATTAGAACCCGAGGGCCATTAAGGTGCTAAGGGTTTTTTAGTTTGAGTAATGTAGGTAACCAGCTTAGTTGCATAAGCGAATTCGTTGCCTTATAATTTTGAAGAGAGAGTAGAGAAAGGAGATGTGAAACATGTCTGCATGGAAAGAGTTAACGACGTTAACAGAATGGCAGGAAGTACTTGATCGTTCGAGCGAAAAGCCTGCTGTCATTCTGAAGCACAGTACAACTTGTCCAGTAAGTGCGAGTGCACTTGATGAATACGAACAATATTTGTCTGGAACACACAACGAGGCAGTTGATTATTTCTTGGTGAAAGTGATTGAATCACGTCCGGTTTCGAATCAAATTGCAGAGGACCTAGGAATCAAGCATGCGTCCCCGCAAATTCTTTATTTCAAAGATAAAGAATCCATCTGGAATACTTCGCACTGGTCAGTGACGAACAAACATATGTCCGCGGTTTTGGACTAATTCTGTCACACATACAACCCTTCGTTTGGTCTACGTGATGTAGGTGAAACGAAGGGTTTTTTATGCTGTCCATTAAATGAACGATGGTCAAAAAAAGATTGCTTAGCCAAACAATCCTCCTATATACTTATTGACGACAACATGAAGGATACGTTCACTTAAGGAGTTACTTAAACATGAATGCAATGAATAAAACAAAAGTCCCCATCCCGATCTACCTATTAATTGGCATTATTGCGATCTCTTTTTCTTCTATTTTTGTAAAATGGTCAGATGCATCAGTCGCTGTCATAGCCATGTATAGACTATTTATGACGAATGTATTAATGCTGCCATTCCTATGGGCTTATCGTAAAGAGTTTCAGAGAATTAAACTGAGAGATTGGATGCGCACCGCCATATCTGGCATTGCACTTGGTCTTCATTTCTTATTCTGGATGGACTCACTCCGATATACCACTGTGGCTAGTTCAACTGCGATATTGACGCTTGAGCCGATTTTTGTGCTCATTGGTGCGTTCCTGCTCTATGGTGTTCGGACAAACCGTACCTCATTGATTGCGATGTGTATCGCGATTGTGGGTGCCATTTGCATCGGATGGGGTGATTTTCAATTTTCCGGAGAGGCGCTTAAGGGGGATATGCTGTCCTTCGTGGGGACGATCGCTGTAGCGTTTCATATGTTACTTGGCAAAAGCTTACGCGAACGTATCTCCGCATATGTTTACAGCTTTCTCGTTTTCTTATTCGCTGGATTAACGCTTGCGGTGACGAATGTTTATTCGGGAGAATCGTTTACAGGCTATCCGATGAAGGAATGGGGGATCTTTTTCCTGCTAGCCTTTGTTTCCACGATTTTCGGTCACTATGTATTTAACTGGTTGCTCAAATATATGAAAGCTTCATCGGTGTCGATGACCGTGCTTGGAGAGCCATTGGGTGCCTCTATATTGGCTTATTTCTTATTGGGTGAGACGATATCGACGATACAGCTTTTAGCTGGTTGTCTCCTATTGGTTGGCGTAGCCTTATTCTTACGTAGTAATGAGAAACCTTAGGAGCAGAGGATTGTTCGCAAAAATAGTTTTATGAGAACACCTTATTTGCTAGTCCGGAAGAGAAATCAGGAGAATATCGTTATGATATAGCGATATTTCGAACTAAATGGCCGTATTTTGCTCATTTTGATCGAAATAGCGCTATTTAATCATGCTATAGTGTCTTGAAACCTACTTGTGGAGCAAATAGCGGTATGGCAGACCCTTAATTAGAATCGCTTGAAGAGCGGAAGAACGTTCATTTCGCAGCGGCAAATTCCTCTTTAATTGAAGCTAATAAAGCTGGTTTGGAGAGTACTTCATAAGCTGTATAAGCTAGCGCCTTGGCTGTGAAGAGCATACTGTCTAGTGCAGGTTCTGTCATGGCGAGATCACGGAATTCCTTGGTATGGAGCAAATGGCGCTCATTAACTACCTTCACGAATGGATGGATGGTAGGACACTGAGTTGACACATTGCCGAGATCGAGGGAACCGTGATCTTTGCCAATTTCGATTTCCTTCGGATGGATGCCAAGCTCGAATAATTGATCTGTAAACACGTTGGACAAGGCTTCATTCGTACGGAGCTCGTCATACGAGTATTCGTAGAACGATGTTTTTAGTGAACAGCCAGTTTGGAGTGCAGCGCCTTCTGCGCATTTGAGGACTTTCTGAACTAGCTCATTCGTATATGTGCGTGTAGCCGAGCGGACGTAAAATCTAGCCACGGCATAATCTGGAATGATGTTCGGTGCTTTACCGCCTTCGCTGATGATACCGTGAATACGGGCATCCGTCTTGAGCTGCTGGCGCAGTGCATTAATGCTGTTGAAAAGTTGCAAGACTGCGTCAAGCGCATTGATACCTTCGTATGGATGAGCCGCGGCATGTGCGGAACGGCCGAAGAACTCGTATTCAATCGCGTCCATCGCAAGAGATTCGCCTGATTTTTCATAAGTATAGTACGGGTGTGCCATAAGAGCGATATCAACGTCTTGGAAAAGCCCAGCCGCAGCCATGGGAACCTTGGCGCCTTTCGTTTCTTCTGCTGGCGTACCATACACACGTATGCTGCCACCAGTTTCGGCTATGACGGATTTGAGGCCGATTGCAGCCCCGATACTCATCATGCAGATGAGATGATGGCCACAGGCATGACCGAGCTCAGGAAGTGCATCGTACTCGGCCATGAACGCTACAACGGGACCAGGTTGACCCGAGTCGTATGTCGCGATGAAAGCGGTCGGTATATCGAGAACTCCCCGTTCGATCGTGAACCCATGAAAGGTTAATTCTTCGGTTAAACGAGCAAATGCAAGGAACTCTTCATGCCCAAGCTCTGGGTTTGCCCCAATAAAGCGAGAGATGTCTTTAAATCTTGCGGCATTACTTTCTATGGTTTGAGCGATCATTGATTTCATGGCGTGGTAAGCTCCTTTGTTGAATGGTTCTTAACTCCATTGTAGTATATAGAAGCAAGAACTACCAAATGCAAAGACAAGAGGCAATAAGAAGGATCATTTTTGAACAGTGAAATTGGAGGGGTCGTCGATGATGAAATATGGAGCAGAGCATGAGGAACATCGGTTTAGCTTATGCTTTCTAGAAACGGAAAGCCGCGGACAGTGGCGGGATGTTTATTTAGGGATCCAATTGGAAGAGGGAGAAAAGCTTCCAGAAGATTTATTAGATCCATCTATTCTTGTGATTTGCAATATGGAAGGTGAAATTGTACAGATTGTCTTGCACGATGAAGGTTGTGATAGTGAGTTCCAATTTACCTATGCGGAGAAGGAACAAATTGAAAAATATGTGAATCAACATGTAAGCGCCAAAAAAACGACGAATGAACCCCTGTAGGTATCCCTTCCCAAACTGGGCGGTGGCGCATATAGTAATATACGTCACGCTTTAGGGGAGAGGATAGCGATGGAAAAAAGAATTCAATATTTGGCATTTGGTGATTCTTTAACCGTTGGTTATGGTGCTGAGGAAGGTCAAGGCTTCGTTTCGCTGTATCGACAAAGGTTAGAATGTTTGCTGAATGTACCTGTTTCCTTGCGTCATGCGGGCACCAATGGTGCCACGACTGCGCAATTGCTGGAGACTATCGAATCTGATCCGCAGCTTCAGAAGGATATTCAAGAAGCGACTCTCATTACAATTACAGCTGGCGGTAACGATCTCATTCAAGCAGCTATACCATTCTTTTATGACGGCGATAATACGGTACTCAAAACAGCTCTGCAAACGTACGAATCCAACTATCGTAAGCTTATCGCTCAAATTGAACGGTTGCGGCAAGGTATACAAACCCCGTATCTATTGGCCTTGATTGGTTTATATAATCCATTACCGCAGATCCCAGATGCTGCTTATTGGGTACAACGTTTTAATCTATTTCTGCGTAAATTAGAACAGCCGCACATTCAAATCGTGCAGGTTTACGACGCTTTCGTTGGTCAATCGGCACTATTTTTGTCTGAGGATGCCATTCATCCAAATGATCTAGGCTATGAGCGTTTGGCCAACCAATTAGAGGTTGCCGTCTCCTTACAGCAGCTGCAGCAGTTGTTCATGTGAAATGAAACTATCGCACATAACCAAATACAGAAATGACAGGCGCTGCCAGCCGGCACGATTAAGTGCCAGATGGCATGGTGATAGAGGATGCGCCTCCATACATAACATATAGATTGGACGACGAAACGATGTACTTACCTTCATTTCAATTGAATCATAAAGTGGCCCTAGTGACTGGGGCCGGAAGAGGCATTGGACGAGCGCTCGCAATTGGCTTAGCAGAAGCGGGGGCTGACGTAGCAATTTTTGCTCGAACAGCTTCAGATTTGGAAGTGGTGGCGGGTGAAATTCGGGCATTGGGTAGACGAGCCTATCCATTTACGGTAGATGTAACGAATCGCGAACAAATTGAAGCGGCTGTTTCGTCTATCATCAGAGAGACGGGGCGCATAGATGTTCTCATCAATAATGCTGGCATGAACATCCGTAGCCAGGCTTTGGCCGTCACAGATGAGGAATGGGACACCATCATGCAAACGAACTTGAAATCTGCTTTCTTGTGCTCGCAGATCGTCGGTCGTCACATGCAACAACGTGAATATGGACGAATTATCAATATTGCCTCGGTTGCAGGGCAAGTAGCGCTGCGAACGGGTGTTGTATATGCTGCAACAAAAGCGGCGATGATCCAAATGACGAAGGTGCTTGCCCTTGAATGGGGGAAATATGGCATTTTGGTAAATGGGATTGGTCCATGGTATTTCAAAACGCCATTGACAGAGAAAATCCTAAATCAGCCGGATTATTTAGCCGAAATCATTGCCCGCACACCACTTCGTCGTGTAGGGGAGCTTGAGGAACTTGTTGGGCCAGCTGTATTCCTGGCATCTGATGCAGCGAATTATATCACAGGCCAAACGTTGTTTGTGGATGGCGGTATGACAATTTACGGATTCTAGTAAAAAAAAGCGCTGTATGCTGCGGTTGGCTGCATAAGTGCTTTGGGGAAAATGGGAATTAATACCATTTTTTTTATTTTTTATGCAATAGATTCACGAAAATTGTTTAATTATATCTAAAATTGTAAGATTGAGCTTTCGATATAGTTCTAATATACTATTCACAGATCTGGGCAAAGAATCATTGGTCAGACTTTTAGGAAGTACAGCCAGTTAAGATGGTAGTATTAGGGTGTTCATTTCTCGAAACCTATCAGCAGGTTTTCGCGTACTAGTAGGGAAGGCGGCACAAGAGGCGTTAGAATGTCGAAACGCGTCAGAGATTCAAGCGATTGTTACGTCGTTTCGAGCCACTTCGGACTACTTAAGCTAGGTATTGTTTTCGCAAAAAATTAAGAAATGAGTGGACAGCCATGACGACAATCAAGATTATCACGGACAGCAGCTGCGACCTTCCAAGAAGCACTGTAGAGGCAATAGGAGCAGGGATCGTTCCCTTATCTGTTCAATTTGGCGAGGAATGTATGCCGACAGATATGGATGTTGCCGATTTCTATGCTAGGATGAAGCGGGAGAGCGTGTTGCCGAAAACCTCAAGCCCTTCACCTGGGCACTTCCTAAGTGAGTATCAGAAGGGCGGTCCTGATCAAGATATTCTTGTGCTGTGTCTATCATCGGCGTTAAGCTCAACGTACCATCATGCTGTTATGGCGAAAGAAATGCTGTTGGAAGATGGTTATATAGGCCGGATCGAAGTCATTGATTCCAAGACAACTTCACTGGGTTTAGGCGTACTTGTGTATCGAGCAGCGCGGATGGTGGCAAGTGGTATGTCGTATGAAGAGCTAACAACGTCCATTCAGCAAGCGGTAACGAGCTCAGGTACTTTCTTTTTCCTCGACACATTAGAAAATGTAATTAAAGGTGGAAGACTCGATCGTGTGCGCGGCGCAGTGGCTTCTGTCTTGAATATTAAGCTTCTTATGAAAGCAAGTGAGGAAGGCGCAATTGAGGTTGTCGATAAAATTCGCGGCTCACAACAAGCCTTGAAGCGATTACTCTCATTTCTTGGTGAGAAAGAGCATGATTACGAGAAGGACGTGATTGCTATCGCACATAGCAACTGCGAAGTAAGAGCTCGCGAATTCATGGCTCAACTTTTAGAAAAACACCCGTTCCGCAATGTGATATTCTCCAATATGGGTACTGTAATTGGCACCTATGCTGGTGAGGGCGGCGTATTAGTCGCTTATTAAGCTGAAAAAAGACACCTATCTCCCGATCGATGCAAGTGATCGGTGAGTAGGTGTCTTTTTGGGTATTTATTTCGGAAACTCCGTTGTTGTGATCTCCGGTTGATCCACAATAACTAGCGGCGAAATATCTCCTGTCACGAGCAGCCAAAGCTCATGCAGGGCGCGTGTACATCCAACATAGAGAAGCTTCGCATCCATAAGGGTTGTTTCATAATGCTCCGCTGTAACGTCCATCAGAATAACGGCATCGAATTCTAAGCCCTTGGTCAAATAGACAGGCAGCACTGATATTCCGCCGCGATAGACGCGTTGTTTAGAGGTGATTAGATTCGTCTCGATCCCGGCAAGTGTCAAGGCTTCATGCAGTTCCAGAGCTTGCTTCTCCGTACGTGCGACGACAGCCACGGTGCTGGAAGTGCCGGCGAGTAAACTCGTAATCGCCTTATGGACCATCGGCAGCCGCTCCTTGAGCGAAGTCTGCAGGACACGAACTTTATTGCCACTGCGGAAGACGGGGACCGCAAGCAAGGGATTGCTTACACCGCGCTGGAGCACCGAATTGGCAAACTGGATGATTTCCATGGTGGAACGATAGCTCCGCTCAAGTTCGAAATATCCTGTTTCCTCTTCTTGGAACAGACTGGAAAATTCCTTCCAGTCTTGGATGCCCTGATACGCATGTATCCCTTGCGATAAATCGCCCAAAATCGTGAATGAACTGTTGCGGGTGTATGCATCTAATACCGCGACTTGGAATGGCGAGAAGTCTTGCGCCTCATCTATGACAACATGATCGAATAGGCGATCCGATGAAATGCCATGAAGCCGAGTATGAATGTAAAGCAGAGGAGCTAGATCCTCAAGCCCAACTTCTTTCTTTTTGAATAGCTTCGCAGATGCAGTTACGATGGGCTCTGGTATGCTCTGGAGCAGATCTGTGGGCAAGCTGTCAGGTCGACCTTTGTCGGTGAACAGCATTTTGTAAAACGTAAACGCGGTATACTCAGGCCATGCCGTCAAATAGGTCCGCAGCTTCTGAGCTGATTTCTTCTTCAGCTCTTTCTTCAAGCTTTGCTCCCAAACTTTCTCTAGCTGGATCTCCATCCAACGCTTGATACGTGCAACGACACGCTCGCGACGCTTGATCATCGGATAATGCTTATTCTCGACGAAGAACCATTCGCGAATGGTGGCGATGGGCAGCTTAACACCATCCCAAGGTGAGAAATCTGCAGTAGGTACGTAGGTGGCTTCAAGACGATTCAGACAATCATCTAGGTAACTTTGGAAAGTGATAGCCCCTTTGAAGCGTCCTGGCGCTTGGTCGTCGACTGGAGGCCGCTTGCTTCCGAGCGCAAACCAACGTTGCAAGGTGAGCTCTTGATCTGCGATCTGCACTTCATGATCGAGCACATCAAGTGCCCAGTCTGTAAAGGTGCTCTGCTGGATATTACCGACCCCGAGCTCAGGCAACACACCTGAGATATAGTCCAAGAACATCGAGTTAGGCGCGAAAATGATCATGCGTTCCGCTCGAACTTGTTCGCGGTATTGATAGAGAAGGAATGCGAGGCGGTGCAGAGCTACGGTTGTTTTACCGCTTCCTGCGACCCCTTGAATAATGAGTGCGGTATTCTTCGCTGCACGGATAATCCGATCTTGCTCCGCTTGAATCGTGGAAACGATATCGCGCAGCTTGTTATCTTTATTTTCGCCTAAGCGGTAAAGCAAGAACTCATCGCCGACAGAGAGGGAGTCTTCATTCCGATCATATGTATCGACAACACGCTGGAGAATCTGCTTGCGCACAACAAGGTTCCGCTTCAAATAGACTAAGCCGTCAATGATGCCGTCAGGTGAATCATAAGAAGCTGCATCCAAGCCGCCTGTGAAGGAATAGAATAAGCTTGCAACAGGAGCGCGCCAATCGATGACAAGAAGTCGACCAGTACGTTCGTCTTCAACACCTGCTTTACCGATATAAAGCGGTGATGGGGAGCCGTTACCCCTTTCTTCGAAGTCAAGGCGGCCGAAATAAGGTTCATCAATGGCTTTGGATAAATTGTGCCTGCCGTTCTCGCGCAAAACTTCAAGTGCTTGCTCTGTTAGATCAGGACCGTAATAAACGGGAGTTGCTCTAAGGCGTTCCAATTGTTTATCAATTTCCTTATTCGTTTGTTCAAGCCGTTGAAGTTCTTCTTGATAGGCACTTTGAGTCTTTGTGTCCAAGATCAGTTACCTCCTAAGATCAGATGTTGTCTATTGATTTGTAATAAACAGGTAAACACTATAACATACCTGGCGGGAGATAGAAAGTGATTCTGGAAAATCATCAGCGATCATTTGGGCTTCTGTGGAAAGGAATGGTATACTCAGAAAGTATACATCTTAATTCATGGAGGCGAAGGGATTCATGTCTATTTATGATATCGCAGTTACAACGATTTCAGGCGAAACACAAACACTTTCAGCATATAAAGGGAAGGCGCTTCTCATTGTGAATGTTGCTAGCGCTTGCGGACTTACGCCTCATTATAAGGGGCTTCAAGCGCTTTATGAGCAATATCAAGACCAAGGGTTGGTTGTACTCGGTTTTCCTTGTAATCAATTCGCTGGCCAAGAACCTGGAACGAATGAAGAGATCCAAGCGTTTTGCGAGCTTAACTACCAAGTGACATTCCCGTTATTTGATAAAATCGATGTAAAAGGTGAGCATGCGCATCCATTGTACACGTATTTGCTAAGCCATACGCCTGAGCCGTATGCTACTGGCGACATTGAATGGAATTTCGTGAAATTCTTAGTTGATGCGAACGGAAATGTGATTAAACAATACAGTGCTCGTACGGAACCTGCTGACATTAGCGCCGATATTGAGGCAGTTTTAGCTTAAAGGAAAGATGAGGTGGACGCGCAGTGGGGTCCCAAAACGGGTTTATTTATGCCCATCCCGATGATGAAACATTCTTGAGCGGATGCCTCATTCGCCGTCTTGCTGACGCTGGAGAAGACAATGTCTTACTTCTAGCCACACGTGGCGATGCGGGAAGACAAGGATTAGAGCGGGCGAAGAATCGGCAAGAATTAGCGGAGCTACGAGAACAAGAAATGCGTGCAGCAGCGGATATCCTAGGGATTTCAACGATTGAACACTTAGGCTGGCCTGATGGACAGTTAGATGAAGTTGATTTTGAGACACTCGTGACACAGATCATCACGTTTATTCAGCGTCACGAAGTTGAGAATGTTTACACGTTTGCTGAGGATGGCGGTAATGGACATCGAGACCATATTGCGATCTCCAAAGCGACTACTGCGGCTGTTCACAGTGGAGCTTGTCCAAGTGTCAGGAAATTGTATTATGCCTTTTCTCCGCTGCTGCGTTCGCAAGGGCATCAACCGTCCATTCTAGTTGACACTGAGAAGGAATGGCCCGTAAAGGCTGCTGCACTTAAAGCGCATCAAACACAGCATGTCACGATCGGGAGACACTTTGGCAATCTGGTGGATTTTCCGGAAGAGAGACGCTATGAGGCCTTTGTTCTCGGATGGCAGGTTGATATCTAATTGGCAACATTTGAGAAATATCTTCTGGTGTACCCCCAGAAATCGACAAGTAGTGACGAATGCTCTTATAGAGCAGGTCATTCAATGTTTCTAGGGGAGTGTAAGGATGTCACTTTGCAATTGCGATAAATGTGGGCGCGTGTTCCTCACGAAATGGGAAACAAGATGTACAAGCTGTTCGCAACTGGTATTGATCGATTCGAATAAAGTAAAGGATTTTGTTCGAACGCATCCGCGAGCGAGTCTTATTGAAATTTACCATCAAACAGGAGTTTCCTTACAAACCATAAAAGAATTAATGAGAGCTTAACCGCACCAGCAACTAAAGGAGCTTTCGAGTATGCCCCATATGATAATTAGAGGAATCAGTGTTCCTCAAATCCAAGCTATAAGTACTGCGCTGATTGTTGAATTGGCGGATGTCTGTTCTTGCGGTACAGACAATTTCATGCTGGAATGTTTGCCGACCGTCTCTATCTTCCAAGGGGAGATCTGTGAGACCTATCCATTTATAGAGGTAGGCTGGTTCGAGCGAGGGCAAGAAATTCGTGATGCGTACGCGAAGGTTCTGACGAAACATATCTTATCACTCGGGATTCCTGAAGTAGAAATTGCTTTCAAGGTCTATCGGGAAGATAGTTATTATTGGAATGGGAAGTTGGTTTAATTCACTTGACTTGCCAGGACAACTTATATTTCATTCAATTATGTAAATCTCTTACTCCACTTTAATGTGGTGTGAGGGTTTTTTTTATGCTAAAAGTCATAATTCACGCAATCGATATTGCAGGCGATTATAAAGTGGGATACACTGAATCGACAGAATCTGATTTCCAGTATGACTTCGGGAATCACATGATAGGAGCGATTTGTGGTTGAAGACATTAATTATTGCGGAAAAACCCGATATGGGCCGAAACATAGCTGCCGCAATAGAACCAAAAGCCAAAAATATGAGGTCACATCTTGAAGGTGAGCAATATATCATCACGTGGGCAATCGGACATTTGATTGAGTTGGCAGAACCGGATCATTATGACGAAAAATATAAAAAGTGGAATATTAATCATCTCCCGATTATTCCTTCAGAATTTAAGTTAATTCCTAACCCGCGTACGTATGATCAACTTAAGGTGATTGCGGAGTTAGCGAAGAAATGCAATCAGCTAGTTAACGCGTGTGATGCTGGGCGTGAAGGGCAGCATATTTTCTCCCTTATCCAACGTCATCTGGGGCTCAATCAGCCTGTTAAGCGGCTTTGGATCTCTGATTTAACCTCGGAAACGATCCGCAATGGGTTCGCAACGCTGAAGGATGGCGCCGAATACGAGAACTTAACGCGCGCCGCACGCTCCCGTAGTGAAGCGGATTGGCTGATTGGCATGAACGGTTCACGTGCGTTTACGACGAAGCATAATGTGTTGCTTTCGGTGGGACGCGTCCAAACGCCGGTGCTCGCATTGATTTATGATCGTCAAAAGCAGATTGAGGCGTTTTCCTCACTCAAATTTTATGAGCTGGAGGGTCACTTCGCCCAAGGCGAAACACCTTACCGAGGCATGTGGCAGGGTGAACGTTTCACGGATGGCGAGAAGGCTTCTGCACTTGCTGCTAAGGTGAAAGGGAAACCGGCACGAATTCAGTCTTATGAAGTGAAGGAAACCAAAGAATTCCCATTCAAATTGTATGATTTGACCTTGCTGCAACGTGAGGCGAATGGGAAATATGCGTTTTCTGCAAAGAAAACATTAGATACGGCGCAAGCATTGTATGAGAAGCACAAGGTTATTTCTTACCCAAGAACGAATTCCAACTATGTGACAGAGCAAAATATTCCGGACATGCATAAAGCGCTCAACGCTTTGCAAGGAACGGCTTATCATGAGCTAGTACAAGGCGCTAATCGCAATCTTGTTCATATCAATAATAAATTTATTTGTAATCCAACCAAGGTTGAGGATCACCACGCTATTTTGCCGACGAATAAGAAGGCATCAGGACTAAGTCCGGATGAACAGAAATTGTATGATCTCATTGTCAGACGTTTTCTTTCTCAGTTTTATCCTCCTGCTGCTTACAAGGTACATACGGTCATGACGGAAGTGGAACAAGAACTGTTCAAGACAACCGTCAAAGAATTGTTGTCGCTAGGCTGGAAGGTTATTTACGCTGATCAGAAGAAGGAAAAGGCCAAGGCAACCAAGGGGAAAGAGAAAGAAGACACTGAAGAAGACGAAGAGGTCGAAGTCAACGAACCGTTCTCCATCGATGCGAATGGGGACGTGGTGTGTACGGATGCGATTGTGAAGGAGAAAGATACACAGCCGCCTAAGCACTTTAATGAAGGAACGTTACTGAAAGCGATGGAAAGCGCGGGGAAGCAGATTGAGGATGAAGAGCTTCGCGATGCGATGAAAGACTCTGGCCTCGGCACGCCTGCGACTCGTGCAGCAACGATTGAACGCTTGAAGAAGGTCGGCTATATCGACATGCAGGGTAAGAAAATCATTTTGACTCAGAAGGGTAGAATGGTTGTTGAATTGATTCGCGGAGCGGGTATTGAGCTATTGACGTCTCCTGAGATGACAGGGCAATGGGAGCGTAGGTTGAACGAAATTTCCCGTGGCACAGCATCGGACGACCAGTTTATGCACAATGTGAAGCGGTTTGCGACGCTGATCGTCGATAAGGTGCGCAAGCAAGCTAGAGCTTCGAAAACGGATTTCGAAGGGGAGATTGCACCGGAAACCAGCGGCAAGCGTGGCGCAGCTTCGACGAAGACGGTGTCTCGTGGGGACGGCTCTGCGAAAGCTCCTGCGAAGAAGAAAGCATCTGCTGCGAAACCTGCAGCGGACGGAGCTAACACGTTCATTGCAACGTGTCCGAGACCTGGCTGCGGCGGCTCACTTTTTATGGGGCGTAAGGGCTATGGCTGCTCGCATTATAAGGAAGGCTGCAGCTTCGTCATTTGGAAGGAAAGCTTCGGACGAAGCTTAACAGACACGCAAGTGCAAGCACTCGTTCAGAAAGGGAAAACGACGAAGCTGAAGCTGGTTTTAGCTGATGGGACAGAAACAGACGGGAAGATTGTGCTGATGGACGTTGCTACGGGAGCACTCGGAACGGAATGAGTAAATGGGGGAACTATGGAGTGAAACCTGTTACGAATGATTGGTTGACGGTTTTGGCAGAGGAATTTCAAGCACCTTATTATAAGGAACTAGAACAGTTTCTGCAGCAAGAGTATTCCCAGCATACGATCTATCCACCTGTGGATGAAGTGTTTCGTGCGTTGGAGTGGACCTCATTTGCGGATACGAAGGTAGTAATACTTGGACAAGACCCCTATCATGGAAGCGGACAAGCCCATGGGCTAAGTTTCTCTGTGAAGCTTGGGACTGCAATCCCGCCTTCGCTTAGAAATATGTATAAGGAACTAGTCTCAGATCTCGACTGTCCTATTCCTGATCATGGCTATTTAAAGGCGTGGGCAGATCAAGGTGTTCTGTTACTTAATACGGTTTTAACCGTACGAGAGGCATTACCTAACTCACACAAAGGAAAGGGCTGGGAGAGATTCACGGATCGAATCATCCAAGCATTAAGTGCGCGTGAGCAACCCGTCATTTTTCTACTCTGGGGAAGCCATGCACTAGCCAAACGATCTGTGATCGACACCACGCGACATGTCATCATAACATCGGCTCATCCTAGTCCGTTATCGGCATATCGCGGATTCTTTGGCAGCAAGCCTTTTTCTAACGTTAATGCCGTATTGAATCGACTTCAAATGACAGAGATCGACTGGGAAATCCCGAATAATAAGCATAACAAAAACCATGAATGACAACATTCGTGGTTTTTTTCATTATGTATCGACCGAAACCTACGTTCCGAAACGAATAGTATGTATAGACTATGTAAAGATTGCCTAGCTCTTCTATAATATAGGTTGTACATAGGTAATCGGCAAGTTCAGCTCGCAATTTTTACCTGATTCGTAGGAGCGGTTTCCGAGAACTTCGCGAAATGCGTCGTAATCAGCTTCGGTACCTCGCTGCAAGACTTGGATGGCTGCTTCAAGCACAGTGACGGCATCCTCCATCGCTGTCTCCAACAACTCCCATACACTGAAGGTATAGGTTTCATTCAGATCCGTTGGACAGTTCCAAGTCGTCTTGGCTTCATTGAAATAATCGCGTGGAGCGGGATGCTTCGTGTAAACCAATGGCGATATTTGACCTACTGTCAATATTCGCTTGATACCATGCGGATCATGAAATAACCGTTGTGCACGGATCATGTCATAGTAGGCATCATCCCAATCGGAATCTTTCATTTGTGAGGCGATTCCGGGATAATGGATTGCGGTTGCAGCGGTGAGAGCCGGAACGATGCCTAAGGGGAATTTTTCACCTACATATATTTCTTTCCATACGGGTGTTTTCCACGTTTGGATATCTCGCTCATGCTTGGCGTAAAGGGTATCCATGATGATTTCAAATCGTTGATGATCCCATTTCTTGAAGCCGGATTTATAGAATACATATGGATGTAAATTGCGATCCAAAACATGGTGTGTCAGAAATCCGAGAACATAGAGAACCGCAGGATTATATAGGCCGCGGCCTCGCACCTGTCGAACTAGATCAAGTAAGAAAGGTCCACAGGAATCTTTGTGCATGAGACTACCGAGTGCATTTAACTTCTTATCTTTTTGCCAAGGTAGGAAGTTGTGATAAAAAAGAAAATCAGGTCCTTGGCAGCCAAGTGAAAAAATGTGACGCTGCTGTTTATCATTAAGAACCGAAGTATGACCGAGTTGGTTCATAGCTTTTTGACCGAAAATTAAATGTGTCCAAATATTAGGCAAGGGAGCATCCTCCTATAACTCGAGATGAAGAATAATGAACGTTTTCATTCTAACATATTGACGGAAAGTAAGGGCATATTTCGTGAACAATTTCAAACCATAAGGTTTTAATTGCAGGATTGTTTGTAGGATTGTCGAATCTATCAAACGGTGTGGATTACCATCTAAGCATGTACCCTGGGGGAAAAAATATGAATAAACATTCGGAAATGGAGCCATCGTTCGATGCGATTTTTGAATTCACCACAATGGGAATGGCTCTGATTTCGCTTGAGGGTCATTGGTTGAGAATGAATCGCAGTTTGTGCGACATCGTTGGCTATACAGAGCGGGAGCTCCTTACTACGCAAATGAAGTTGTTAGTAGAACCTAATCAAGTGCGTCACATAGATCGTATCATGAAGAACTTACTTAATGGAGAGTTACCTAAATCTCAAGAAGCGATTCGTATTATTCATAAGAATTCAACTTTACTATACGTTGACTGGCGGATGTCAATCATACGAGATTCGGAGAGCAAGCCACAGGCATTCATTGTTCAAATGAACGTCGTCTCCCAACAGTCCGAGATGGAACGAAAACTGGCGGAAAGCGAACAGCGCTATAAATCTTTGATTGAACATAACCCCGCAGGTATTCTGACTTGTGACATTCATGGACGCATTCAAGGTGTTAATCCAGCCATGGAAAGGATTCTAGGTTACTCTAAAGATGAATTGATCTCTCAATTTATTCATCATATTTTTATGCAAAATAACACGAGAATAGCTGATGCAGCAGAGATGCTGTTGCAAAGTGATAATTATATGGTAGTGTTTCAACAAGAGAATGGCGAACAAATTGAATTAGGTGTCAAAAATGTTCCGATCATTGTCAATGATAAATTGGATGGCGTGTATTTAATTGCTAAAGATATCACGCGATTCAATCGTGATCGAGAATCATTGCGAGTCGCTCAACAGGATCTTCATGATACCGTACGAAGACAACAGGGGATGACTTTAAAGTTCAGAAAAATAAATGGTAATTTCATCCATACATTATGTGATGGTGAGCTGTTGTATCGTTTGGGTTTTAAACCAACACACATTATAGGGAATACACTGCATGATATTTGGCCGGCCTTTTTGGCCAGTTCTATAGAAGCTTATTACCATCGAGCATGGAATGGCGAAGAAAATGTGATGTTTGAAGCAACTTTCAGGGGGATTACCTACCTCACTTCCTTGCGACCCATTATGGAGAATGAGCGCATGGTGGAGGTTATCGGCTCGTGTGTTGATATTACGGAACGTAAGCGGATGGAAACAGAGCTCAGAGAAACGAAGGAGCTTCTGGAATCTGTTATTAATAACACCTCAGACGCCATTAGTGTGCTTGACTTGAATGAGCGAGTGATCTCAGTCAATGCGGCACATGAGCATATTTTTGGTTGGAGTCAAGCGGAGTTAGCGGGTCGAATATTACCGATTTATCCTGACTACTTGGAAAATGAACGCAATGAGATATATAACGAGCTACGATTAGGTAAGCGGATATCAGGAATGGAATCGGTTCGACTTCGCAAAGATGGTCAATTGATTCACGTGAGTATAACGAAAACACCAATTCGGAACGAAAAGGGTGATATTTTCGGATTTGCAGGTATCACGCGAGATATTACTGAACGTAAGCAAACGGAAGAGCTTCTCCGAAAATCAGACAAGCTTTCCGTTGCAGGACAGCTCGCGGCGGGACTTGCACATGAAATTAGGAACCCTCTTACCTCGCTTCGCGGTTTCTTACAGCTACTTCAACATGATCTCAAAGATAAGAAGCATTATTTTGACATCATGTTATCTGAGTTGGATCGCATCAATTTCATTGTTAGTGAATTTCTAGTGATCGCTAAGCCGGAAGCTATAACGTATAAAAAGAGCGATCTAGTGACGATATTGCAATCGGTCATTGCCCTTCTGGATACGCAAGCCGTACTCTGTAACGTTCAACTTGTGTTGGAATTCCAATCGGAGATACCAGAAATAACGTGCTCGGAGATGCATTTGAAGCAATTGTTCATTAATTTGATCAAAAATGCGATGGAAGCTATTCCAAAGGACGGTCAAATCAAATTAATCGTTTCTTTACATGGGATTGATCAGATTAGAGTTCGGACACAAGATAACGGATGCGGGATACCTGAGGAACGATTGAAACAGCTAGGGGAGCCCTTCTATACGACGAAAGAGAAGGGAACTGGCTTAGGTTTAATGATGTGCTTCAAGATTGTAGAAGCGCACAAAGGAACCATGAATATCCAGAGCCAAGTGGGGTTTGGGACGACAATCGATGTGTTCTTGCCTACTTATACAAGGGATCATAGTTGACTTCCTTGCGTTATGTACGTTGAGATGTTGAAAACCGCCGTCGGGTTGAACCGAGAACGGCGGTTTTCTTATTTCTAGAATGCAATACTAAATTCCGAAGTTTCTCTCGAATACCAAGTTGAAATAGTGGTGTTATTTTCATTGTAAACAAGAACATGATCTGGCGTGTATTTGATGATAATCCCTGTAGTTACTTGGTAATAAACGCCTAGTTGATCGAGTGACCATACGAACACAGGTGTTTTCGTTAGGGCAGCAGTAAATAATTCTGAATCTGTATCTAGTAGCTTTGTTCCGTAAATCATCAATACACCTCTGTCATATGGTTAGTTGTAAGGCACTTATTAATAGGGACAGTATGGCAAATGAAATCATCACACTGTGTTTATAATTTTTTTTGTGGCGTTCTGATTTCTTTCCAAGTAGAATCAAGATTGTCTTATTTCAATTCGTTACTTTGAGGATTTCCTAAATTATGTAGAATATGAGCATTCGATGCCCGAAATTTTACATGTGATGTGATTGAGCGAATTACCAGTGATATCGAAGATGAACGATAAAGGAAAAAAAGAGGGTTCCCTAGCGTTTGAATTCCTTGTATAATAGGAAAGCTTTGCTGAATTGACAGTAGGTAAATTATGATTGGGTAGAAGGGGAAAGGGGTCAATGGCAGTGATTGTGGTTGGGGGAATGATCGGTCTTGGTAAGACATCTGTATCCACTTTACTTGGACAAGAACTAAATTCGAATGTTTACTATGAGAGTGTTGATGATAATCCGATATTACCGCTTTTTTACACAGCATCACCGGAAGAAATCGAAAAGCATCGGTATCCGTTCTTGCTGCAATTACACTTCTTGAATACGCGATTTAAGGCCATTAAACAGGCATTAGTACATAACCGAAATGTACTGGATAGAAGTATTTATGAGGATTGGTATTTTGCCAAGGTGAACCGTGAGTTAGGGCGTATTTCACAATTAGAATTTGATGTATATGAAGGTTTGGCTGATAACATGATGTCAGAGTTGGCGGAGCTGCCTAAGAAGGCGCCTGATCTGATGGTCTATTTGAAAGCTTCATTCGAAACTGTTATGTACCGCATTGGTCTCCGTGGCCGCAGCTTTGAGCAGGATCAATCGTTGGTTGATTATTATCGCAAGCTTTGGTCTGGATACGATGACTGGGTCATGAATCACTACCATGCATCTGAAGTTCTCATCGTTGATATGGACCGGGTAGATGTTGTTAACCGCGCGGCAGATGCAGCGCAGTTGGTCCAAGAGGTTCGTGCGAAATTATCTGATTTGGCAATCGTATAAATGCAGTAAGCGAAATTTGTCGAAATGTAGAAAAGACCCCCTCAAACCTGAGGGGGTCTTTCGAATTATATAATAGAAATTTTAATTCTACAGTGTAATCCTAGAAAGCGAAGGTGATGATATTGTTGTTTATTGTATGTTACAAAGGCAAGCCTATGAGTGCACCACTGCCGAAATTAGCAGCAACGGAGAAAATGTTGAAGCTTAGTCGTTCATTTGCCAATCTTGAGCTCGTCGAAGTGCATCAACAACAATGGCAAACAGCTGCGAATATTTAGGACCCTATATATCCCATTGCGTATTCAAAACTCCTTAATCAATAGATTAAGGAGTTTTTGTGTTGTCCGCTTTGTGTTACATTTAGAGTGGGAATTATATTAGAAAGTGGAGGTAGTTCGAAACATGCTACTGGAAGTTATCGCGACTACGTTGCAAGATGCCTTAAGGGCTGAAGCTGGCGGCGCAGATCGGATTGAACTTGTTGCAGATTTGCAACAAGGGGGGTTAACGCCCGATACAGAGCTCGTTAAGCAAATTATAGCTTCCGTGCAAATACCAGTGCACGTTATGATTCGTCCGCATGCTCGCTCATTTCATATGTCTGAGGCTGATATATCAACCATGCTCGCTTCGATCCAAAGTGCGGAGCAAGCAGGTGCCAACGCTCTTGTATTCGGCATGCTGTCACCGGATTTGAAGATAGATCGCCTTCATCTTGAGATCTTGTTGGCGGCTACTACTTTACCGATTACGTTTCATCGGGCCTTCGACGAAATTAAACAACAAGCAGAAGCTTTGGCACTGCTGATGTCATATCAACAAATTCATTCCGTCCTCACATCTGGAGGCGCCGCAAGTGCACTTCATGCTGTGGAACAGATACGGTTACTAACAGCTCTTACCCGCGGTAGTCAATTAAGCGTCTTGCCAGGCGGTGGACTTACGCTTGACAGTTTGGCTTCATTTGTCCAGGCAACAGGGGTACAAAGCGTCCACCTAGGCACAGCTGTTAGAGAAAATGGAACTGTGAGCGGGCCAGTGGAGGAAGAGAGAGTAAGACAAGCGAGAACCATATTAGATGAACTCATTCAAGAATATCCGGAGGGAGGTGGAGGTCACGAATGAACATTCTGATCCTTGGCGGCACCAAATTTCTAGGTAGAGCACTGACGGAAGCGGCAATGGTCAATGGGCACGAAGTGACATTGTTCCATCGCGGTCTTCATAATGCTGCTGCATTCCCTCAAGTACATCACATTCTAGGTGATCGTAATGGCGACCTGGCTAAACTGCAGGACAGGGAGTGGGATGCGGTAATTGATACGAGTGGTTATGAGCCGGAGTCTGTAATGGCAGCAACCGATATGTTGAAAAGACAAGCGAAGCACTACACATTCATTTCTACCATATCTGCGTATGCGGATCTAAAGCAGGTTCAATTAGATGAAACGGCAGCCGTGTTACAGCTTGAAGAGGCAGCGGATCCTGGACAGCGCTATGGGGCGCAAAAAGTGGAATGTGAAAAGGTTGTCCAAACGGCATTTTCGAATGGAGCGCTTATCATTCGTCCTGGACTCATCGTTGGGCCTTATGACGCTTCAGACCGATTCACCTACTGGCCAGCACGGTTACGACGAGGCGGTGAGGTGTTAGTTCCGCTGCCCAAAGAGCGCAAGCTTCAATTCATTGACGTACGTGACTTAGCCTCATGGACGATAAGCTTGATTGAACAGGGCATAACAGGAACGATTCATGCGAGTGGAAGCGATTATACGATGGAAGAGGTCGTTGAGGCATGTAGAACCAAGGACATAGAATCGACGCTTACTTGGGTGACTGAAGAGTTTTTGCTGCATCACAATGTAGGTGGTTGGATGGAGCTTCCACTGTGGCTGCCGAGCGACAGCTGGGTAGGTATGTTGCAATTAAACAATGCGAAAGCGTTCAATTCGGGTTTAACGACGAGAGCTCTCGTTGACACGGTGAAGGATACAAGAGCATGGGATCAAAGTCGTGACCCCGATGTTAAACGGGTAGCAGGGCTGGACCCTGAGAGGGAGGAGCAACTGCTGCTGGCATGGCAGGAGTGGTTGGCTGGTCAAAAATAATTTGAGTTTTGTCCAATAGGCGGATGCATAGCTGCGAGATTTTGAATATAATGTAAGAGTAAACTCTGAGAAGATGAGGTGCTGTCTATGTATGATTCCACAGATATTCAAAGTAACAAGGGAATGGCTATTCTTGCGTACATTCTATTTTTCATCCCGCTGATTGCGGCAAAGGAGTCCAAATATGCTTGGTACCATGCTAATCAAGGACTCACTTTGTTTTTGGCTTGGGTCATTGTGAATGTCGTGCTAGGTATTATCCCGTTCATTGGTTGGATTCTTCAGCCTATTGCTAACTTGGCTTTGGTGGTTTTGGCCGTGCTGGGTATTGTCGCGGCAGCGCAAGGCCAAGTTAAACCTCTTCCCATTATCGGCAGTTATACACTTCTTAAGTAGTACTTACATAATAATAAGGGCTGACTACCGTTAGATCATCTACGGTTAGTCAGCCTTTTGTTATTGTTAAGCTTCCATAGCATTGATGATTTCAGCAATCCGTTGATTCACGTTGTCGGTGATTAAGCCGCCGTGGTAGCAAAGCACTTTTTCAATATCGAATTGCAAAAATTTACGCAATGACTGCAAAGCCAATGGATAATCAGAGCAATAAGCAGGGATTGGTCCTTGGAGCTGACCGTTAGCGACAACCATGGAATCCGCGGCGATTAAAGTTTTACTTTTTTTATGATAGAGACTCATATGTCCTGGCGTATGCCCAGGTGTAAGGATCACAACAATCCCGCCACATCTGTCAATCACCTGTCCATCTTCAAGAAGGGTGTTAACCGGTGCTTTAGGTGGATTCTCGAGGTTACGTCGAAATGCATCGCGCCACTCTGGGGCTGTGTCCTCAGGTAAATTCGCCATGGCGAGTTCGATAGATGCGGGTGTTATTTTAATCAACATCGTATCACCTTGAATATATGGTTTTTCCTGTTCTGTAGCAAAAACTTCAATGTACTGAGAAGATTCTTCGAGAAGTGAAGGCAAGCCTCCGATATGATCGATGTCCTGATGCGTAAGGATGACAGAATCCAAAGCTGATGCAGCAATGCCTATGTTATCAAATGACTGATGCAGGAGTGAAAGAGTGCCAGGATATCCGGTATCCACGAGAATAGCGCCATGCTCATCTTCAATTAGTGCAGGGTGTATGACATTGGGTCGGCCCATGATGGTGACAGATAATTCAAGCGAATAAAGTCCTTCTGAAATTTGCATGCGGAACCCTCCAAATTGGAATGATAAGTGTGATAAGGCATGGAAATATCATATCCACTGGGTTGTTTTGTGTCAATAAAATATTTTATTATAACACATTAATGGCGAAAAGTCAATGATAAATTCAAAATCAATATGAACCTATATAATTTTGTCCAAATTTTGATCATCGTGTGAATAAAATATGAACAAAAACAGATTTTTGTGTTATACTAGTTTTAAAGCACTTACATTTAAGTCAGGAGTTGTGATGATAATGTCAAATAGAGCCGTGTCCGTAAATTCCGTAGAGCGTGTTGAACGAGATGTGATGCCGTTAGTGAAATTAATGACTTTTGCTGCGTGGGCGTTGCTTGCTATAGGTTTAGTACTTAGCTTGTTTAGTTTAGAAAGCTTCAGCGATCGCAATACAACTTTAATGGTGGGTATTGGGTTCATGGTCGGTAGTGTCCATATTTACGTGATTCGTACAGCAATTCACTTGGTACATTCTCGCAATGTTTCCAAAGGTGAATGAGAACAAGGGTACGAAGGAATACTATGCAAGCCTTTCAAGTTTACTACTTGAAAGGCTTTTTACTGTTCATATTTTTACAGCAGAGTCAACAAACGTTCTGTGACATTTGTTTTACATTACTACGTCGAACCGTTGACGTATTTGTTAAGTTGACTTTGTGATGGTGAACTTTCATGAACAAGATGATATGGTGATAACAGGTAGGATTTGTTGATTTGGGAGGTTAAAGTGGATGAAGATGAGAAAGCTTGTACAAGCAGGAATGCTCTTCATGATGGTCGCCATCATCCTAGTACTTTCTGGCTGCAGCCAAGCTATGGTGTTGGATCCGAAAGGACCCGTTGGTGCAGAGCAGAGAGATTTAATCGTGATTGCAACTATTTTGTGCGGGGTAATCCTCGTTCCAGTTCTTGTGCTTACGGGTTGGATTGTGTGGCGATATCGCGATAGCAAAGGCAATAAGGCATCGTATAAACCAAATTGGTCTCACAGTACTTCACTTGAAATCGTTTGGTGGGCTGTGCCGATCATCATTATTGTCACATTGGCTGTGATTACGCTGAAGTACACGTACGCTTTGGAGCCGTCAAAACCATTGAAGTCGGATAAAGAACCGATTACTATTCAAGTAACATCACTAGATTGGAAATGGTTGTTTACCTATCCGGAGCAAGGGGTTGCTACTGTGAATTATTTGCAAATTCCAGAAGATACACCTATTAAATTCGAACTAACTTCGGATGCACCGATGAACTCATTCTGGATTCCGCAATTAGGTGGTCAAATTTATACAATGTCAGGCATGGCGATGACGCTGTATTTGCAAGCAGATGAGATCGGACATTATTTCGGTACAGGAGCGAATTTCAGTGGGGAACATTTCGCTGACATGACGTTTGACGTGAATGCTACTTCGCGAGAAGATTTTGATGCATTTATTGCGAAGACCAAGAAAGTCCCTACGAAATTGACCAAAGAAGGCTACGATGAGTTAGCAATGCCAGGTAAATCTGGTGTGAAATATTTCTCTGAGGTTCCTGACGGACTTTTTGAACAAGTGGTAAACAAATATACGAATGGTCAGTCCGTACACAATGGTCACAGTGCTGGTCATGAGAATAAGGATACAAAGAAAGAAAGCTCCATGGACCATTCGCAAATGCAAATGGATCATAGTCAGATGAATATGTCGAAGTAGTTGGATATAGATTAAAGTTTCATGAAAGGGAGATCTGCTCATGCTGGATAAAATAAAAGAATTTGCATCCGAGTTTTTCGTAACGGGCGATCCAATGATTCTGGGAGCTCAAGTTAGTATTGGGCTCTCATTAGTAGCCATGGTATTCGTGCTCACCTTCTTCAGAAAATGGGGGTGGCTCTGGCGCGAATGGTTGACAAGTGTTGATCATAAACGAATCGGCATCATGTACATCATCTGTTCAATTCTGATGTTATTCCGAGGTGGTGTGGATGCGCTTCTCATGCGCGTACAGCTCGCCATTCCGGATAGTCAGTTCTTGCAGCCTGATCATTATAATCAAATTTTCACAACACATGGCGTTATCATGATTCTATTCATGGCGATGCCGCTTATGTTCGGGTTATTTAACATTATCGTTCCCTTACAAATTGGAGCACGCGATGTCGCATATCCATTCTTGAACTCACTAAGCTTCTGGATGTTCTTCTGGGGCGCTATGTTATTCAACGTTTCCTTCGTGATCGGCGGTTCACCAGATGCAGGTTGGTTAAGCTATCCACCGCTCTCGGAATTGTCGCATAGCCCAGGTGTTGGACAGAACTTCTATATTTGGGGTATTCAAATTTCCGGTATCGGAAGCTTGGCAACGGGGATTAACTTCATCGTAACGATTTTGAAAATGCGTACACCAGGCATGAAGTTGATGAATATGCCGATGTTTACCTGGTCCGTTTTTTCTAGCTGTGTAATTATTATTTTTGCATTTCCGATCTTAACCGTTACACTTGCTCTCCTTTTCCTAGATCGCTTCTTAGGTGCGCACTTCTTCACTTTAGACGGCGGCGGAAATCCGATGATGTATATCAACTTAATATGGATGTGGGGGCATCCTGAGGTTTATATTGTGGTTCTGCCCGCATTCGGTATTTTCTCGGAAATTGTGGCAACTTTCTCGAAGAAGAAACTATTCGGCTACAAATCAATGGTCTTCGCCATGCTGATTATCAGCTTATTGTCCTTCTTCACATGGGCACATCACTTCTTCACGATGGGTTCTGGCGCAGATGTGAATGCCTTCTTCGCCATCAGTACGATGCTAATTGCTATACCTACCGGGGCCAAAGTCTTTAACTGGTTGTTCACCATGTTCAGGGGTAAAATTCGTTTCACAACACCGATGTTATGGACGATTGCTTTTATTCCATGTTTCGTTGTTGGGGGGATGACTGGGGTCTTGCTATCTGTAGCGCCTGCTGATTTCCAGTTCCACAATAGTTACTTCCTGATTGCACATTTCCATCAAGTATTAATCGGCGGTGTCGCCTTCGGTTATTTTGCAGGTCTCTATTACTGGTGGCCGAAGATGTTCGGCTTTAAGCTCAATGAACACTTGGGCAAATGGGCATTCTGGTTGTGGAACATTGGCTTCTATGTCTGTTTCATGCCGCAATATTTCCTTGGATTAGACGGTATGACTCGTCGTACGTACACTTATAGCTGGGATATGGGCTGGGGACCGCTAAACGTCGTTTCTACTGTCGGCGGCTTCTTAATGGGGATAGCTTTCTTATTCCAAGTTTGGCAAATCGCGCACTCCATTAAATTCATTAAAGAGCACAAAGTGTCTGGGGATCCTTGGGATGGTCGGACATTGGAATGGTCGATTGCTTCACCTGCTCCGATCTACAATTTTGCCGTGCTTCCTAAAGCGGATGTTGCTGATTCTTGGTGGGAAGAGAAACAAGGTACAGTTAAAAAGCAACCCGTACCAACCAGCTATGAACCGATTCATATGCCAAAAAATTCGTCGATTCCATTCATCATGTCGACGCTGTGGTTCTTCGCGGGCTTCGGTTTCGTCTGGGATTGGATGTGGCTCACGATTCCATCCTTAATCGGTGTTGCCATCTGTATGATAGCTCGTTCGTTCAGTTATGATACAGATTACTATATTCCAGCGGATGAAGTGAAAGCCACGGAAGACGCATGGAAAGGAGTGAAGGTGTAATGGCGCACACAGCTGCACATAGTAGTCATGGTCATGAACACGATCATGAACATGATCACGAATCGCTCAAAACGTTCGGATTCTGGATATTTCTAATCACAGACGTTATCTTATTCGGTTCATTATTTGCTACCTATATCGTCCTTCACCAGAATACGAATGGAGGACCAACACCGGAAGAATTATTCAAAATGCCGGGCATTATCGCAGAAACCTTCATCTTGCTGACAAGCAGCTTTACGAGTGGATTAGCTTTGCTTGGTATGCATAAAGGGAACATGAAACAATTGATCGGCTGGTTGATAGTAACCGTGTTATTAGGGGCTTCTTTCATTGGGTTGGAGCTCTCAGAATTCATTACCATGGTTAATCATGAAGGAGCAACAATCTCCACAAGTGCCTTTTTATCTGCATTCTTCACTTTGGTAGGTACACACGGATTACACGTTTCCGTTGGTCTTATTTGGATGATTGGATTGATCTTTCAATTGAAACGCCGCGGTATCACGACGGTAACAAAACGTAAAGTTACGATCATTTCCTTGTACTGGCATTTCTTGGACGTCGTGTGGATCTTCGTATTTACGGTTGTCTACCTCATGGGGGTGATGTAAGTGAGCAAACCGCATACAGAATCTCATAACAATCATGAATCTCATGGATCATTGAAATCGTATATCATCGGTTTTGCGTTATCGATCCTTTTGACCATCATTCCACTTGTTGTTGTAATGAACGATATGCTTGGAAGAACAGGTACATTGTTTTTAATCTTACTCATGGCCGTTCTCCAATTTGCTGTTCAGTTGTTCTTCTTCATGCATGTCAAAGAAGGCGAGAATGCACGGTGGAATATTATGGCGCTGCTATTTGGATTAGTAATTCTAGTAACCATCGTAGGCGGTTCTATCTGGATCATGACCTATAACACAGTAGCCCATTAAGTATAAATAGCATAAAATAGAAGACGTTCTTTGCCTTATTATAGGGGCTGAGGGCGTCTTTTTTCAGTTGATGGCGATCGTCGATTGGGATGTCGTAAAAAGGGTTGTCTTTCTATTTCGCGCATGATACATTATGTATCAGAGATACTTAATGTATCATTCAACTTGTGTGACAAGCTAAATTTATGAACGGAGAGGAGCCACATGATCCGACGAAACCAACGATTCCGGAATCAACTCGATGATCACCTCGTCCATTTGCACAAGAATTTGTTCATTAGTCATGCGGATCCACTTTACCATGAGAAGGTTATTCGTTATTTGGATGCGAATTCGCCTGAAGCCCATTTCAATCTTGGGCAGAAATTTTATGAGAAAGGGAATTGGAAGAGGGCACGGTTTCATTACAAGGAAGTGCTCAAAACCTATCCCTCGCCATTCTATTCTGCTGCAAATCGTGCGATTCACCTTCTTGATCAGCAGCAAGCCACACACGTTGCGAATTTAGAACAGACACTTCCCGAGAAACGTAAGCCTGTATTACCCCCATTTATGAAAATGTTGTTGCTGGTACTTCTAATTCTTAATGTCATTTTAGTTTTGTTCTTTACTGGAGACAATGCCATTTCACGAACGATTAGTCTAATGAAAATGTGGAGTGCAGGTACGCAAGTCACTTACGTATCGGTAGACAAGCCTTTCATTCTGTACCTCTCACCCGAGATGTCACATGCAGAAATCGAGAAGAAGCTGCATGCGCAAGCCTTAGTTTTGGCCAAGGAAATTCCGAAGGCGACGATTCTCCTGTACGGGATTGTCACAGAGGATAGTAGGGACCAAGGGAAAACGATGCTGCTGACTAATAGGGATGATATGAAGCGTGCGATGGTTATCGCAACGTATCAGCCAGAGGCAGACGCGTTGGTTCACATCCGATTTCTGAACGCTGAATTTGAAGAGCACCAACCGCTTAGCGCGATTGGTGCTAATTTAGTTCGAACTGCTTTGGCATCTTATCGCGAGAATGTGGGACATGCCCCCGCTCGAATAGATGAACTCCTTCAGGATTATCCGCTAAATTATTTGAGCTTCATCCCGATTGAAGCTGTTTCGGGTTCGAATGAGATCAATGCAGCCTTTGAGGGTGATGGGGGATGGGTATTTAACCCCAAAGCAGCTGATGTTGCGCATATGTTTTATGCGAATGTAGCTGGAGGAGATTCAGTTCCCTATGAACCCGTTTATCTCGAAGTCAATAAGAGTGCCTATCAGTTACAGCTGGTTAGCGGCTCTTACTTGCTATGGGATAAAGAAATTGGACTCGGTGCTGATGGGAGCACTCCTGACGGCGTTTATAAGGTCATAGAGCGGGTACAGCAGCCCAAAGGTAAGACAAGTCAGAGTTATGGTGTTGCAGGCTTAGGGCTAGGCTCAATCGCTTTACACGGCACGTATGATGAGAGCTCGATTGGAGAAGCGAAGTCTTTAGGTTGTATTCGATTAACAAATGACAACATACAGCAACTATTTCCTTTCGTACCTAGAGGAGCTGAGGTGCGGATACTTTCAAGTGAAAATGGACCTAATCTAAACGGGCAAGTGAGCCAAATGTCAAAGCTGATCCCAACGAGCCTGCCTCAACATTCAGAATCCGCGGGAAATGTCATTTTTCATTGGTTAGGCTAAAAAGCAGCTGAAGCTTTCCGAGTGAATCTGCTCGGAAGTCTCAACTGCTTTTTACGTTGTCGCCTATTACTATCGTTAACTACATTAAGTTCTCAGGATTAAGCTTTTCAAGCTCGGGAATGACGAAACGGCCATCTTTGCGAATGAGCACATCGTCGAAATAAATTTCGCCTCCGCCATACTCAGGACGTTGAATCAAAACCATGTCCCAGTGGACAGAGGAGCGATTGGTGTTATCCGCAGTTTCATAGGCCTGGCCGGGCGTGAAATGGATGCTGCCGTCAATTTTCTCATCAAATAAGATATCTTTCATCGGATGTTGAATGTAGGGGTTCACACCAATCGCGAACTCACCGATATAGCGTGCGCCGTCATCCGTATCTAATATCTCATTCAACTTATTGGAATCGTTGCTTGTCGCGTTCACAATACGGCCATTTTCGAAGGTAAGGACAATGTTCTCAAAAGAAGTGCCCGAGTAAATCGTCGGTGTGTTGTAACTGATCGTACCATTAACGGAATTTTTCACAGGTGCCGTGTAAACCTCGCCGTCCGGGATATTTCGAAGTCCTGAGCAAGGGACAGCGCCAATGTCTTTGATCGAGAAGCTGAGATCGGTGCCTTTGGCGACCAAACGGACACGATCCGTGCACTTCATCAAATCAACGAGGGATTCCATTGCTTTTGCCATTTTACTGTAATCAAGGTTGCAGACGTTAAAGTAGAAATCCTCGAAAGCTTCTGTACTTTTGCCAGCCAGCTGGGCCATTGACGGATTCGGGTAGCGCATAACGACCCATTTGGTATTGTTAATACGCTCATCGAAGATTGGACGTTGGAAGTACTTTAGGAACAGCTTCATTTGTTCGTCAGGTACATCCGAAGATTCTGTGATGTTATCTCCACTGCGAACAGCTACATAGGCATCCATTTGTTTCATTCGAGCAAGCTCAATAGCAGACCAGGCGCTGAATTGTTCTTGTGTTCCTTTCATTTGCAAGCTCCGCGTAATGGCAGGATCACGCAATTCAATGAATGGGTTCCCTCCAGCTGCATAAACCTCTTCGATTAAGCATTTCGCAAGTTCTGGATCTTTAACACCAATCATTTCAATCAATATGTTCTCACCGGGCTGCAGGCTCACGGAATACCGAATAATGTTTCGGGCAAAAGTTACTAATCTTGGATCTCTCATCCTGTAGGTCTCCCTTAATAAAAAATACGTACCCCCAAATTATAGCGTAACGTGAACCTGTAATCCAATCTGTGCAATGGTTTCATGGGGATGGAAGGGGTATACTAGGTATATGTGTAAGTAATTCCATCATACCAATGATATGCAAGATCAACTAGAGGAGGAAGCTATGGCACGAGATCAAATCAAAGTACCTTACGGGTACGAACCCCCGGCAAATTCAGACAAGGGAACAGTCCTCGTTTTCGAGACGTTCGAAGACTGGACAGAGCGCGAAATGACTGCTTGTATCGCTTGGGCAGAAGAACGGAAATTCGTTCGTGTGATCTTCTATCCACAGCATGAGGAAACGCTCCGCAGAATGGATATTCGATCGGAAATGCCCTATTATGCCCGTCTGAAGCATCTGGAACAGCTGCTGGAGGAAGTAGATACTAGTCTTCAAATTGAAGTGGACAAATGGGAAGGGAAGCGCAAGAAATATACACCGCTTGATACTTCTCTTAACTTTTTAACGGAGAAATCCCCTGGACCTCACTTTATTTGTATGAGCGATCGTTATGCGAACCTCTTCGTTACCTACCCATCTTTCAAAGAATGGATAAAAAAAGCAAGACTCGTCATATTTACGCAGTTCCGTGTTCCCCTTCATGGCAAACTAAATGACTGTGCCGAGAGATGGGAAACGGTGGATTTCGGGAATGGCGTTTAAATTACTGCGATCCCATTATCAATTAACCACATTAATTATGGTCATCATTGTGGCGGGCATGAGTCAAGGGATGCTCTTGCCCTTACTTACGATCTTACTCGATCGTTCTGGTGTATCAACAGATGCAAACGGTGTAAACGCAGCCGCCCTATATATTGGCATTTTCGCTACGATGTTCTTCATCGAGAAACCAGTTCGGCGTTACGGCTACAAACCCGTTATAATGATCGGAATGAGCTTAATTATTATTGCCAATTGTCTATTTCCGGTTTGGCAGCAGGCTGGTCTCTGGTTTATGCTGCGGCTTTTAGTGGGGATTGGCGATAGCGCCTTACATTTTGCTACACAACTCTGGATAGTAGCCTCCAGTCCCAAAGAGAAGAGAGGACGTAATATCTCCCTCTACGGAATGGCATACGGGGTAGGGTTTAGTCTCGGTCCATTAGGCATAATATTGCTTAAGGCGGGGATTTGGGTGCCTTTTATGGTGACAAGTGCATTCTTTCTCTTAATCCTATTGCTATTAACGAGGCTCAAAAATGAGAAGCCAGAACGAGCCGAACGCGCGGAAGCCGCTCATAAACGGGCAACAACTGTCATTTCATTAGCGTGGTTCCCACTGATAACTTCCTTGCTTTTTGGCTACATGGAAGCAGCGATGAATAGCAACTTTCCGCTCTATGGCCTTCGGATAGGCATTTCGGAGTCTACGATTGGGCTTTTACTTCCCGTAACGGGGATTGGTGGACTCATCATGCAGCTGCCGCTCGGAATATGGAGTGATCGCGTAGGTCGTAAGCCAATTCTCATGGGGACAGCCATAGTAGGGGCTTTAGCGTTCAGCTGTGTGCCTTTCGTTGGGACGAACTTATGGGGGCTCGGAATCTGTTTAGGCGTAGCAGGGGGCATGGTAGGATCCTTTTTTTCGCTAGGGTTGGCCTATGCGGCAGATATTTTGCCGCGTCATTTGCTGCCAACAGCAAATATCATTGCCTCCATCCAATATAGTGTGGGGAGTATCATCGGTCCTTTAGTTGGCGGGATGGCACTTCACCATTTGAGTGTGTACAGTATTTTCTACTTTCTTGGCCTTGTGTACTTGTTGTTTGGCCTCTCAGGGTTTATTTTCAAAAGGCGTACGGTATGACAAAAGCCACTTTCCCTTGATCAAGGAAGGTGGCTTTGGTGTTGCATGGATGTTAGCCGATTTCATAATTGGCCGCTTGATCCGTCATGTAGCGTTCAGTCAAAATCGTAAGTAGTGAGATACCGATTTGATTCTCGCCACCTTCTGGAATGATGATGTCCGCATATTTCTTAGAAGGCTCGATAAATGCATCATGCATGGGCTTTACTGTCGTTAAGTATTGGTCAAATACGGACTGTAAGGAGCGGCCGCGTTCATTAATGTCGCGAGTTAAACGGCGGAGAATACGGACATCAGGGTCTGTATCCACGAAAACCTTAATATTTAATGCTCCGCGGAGATCTTCATCCGTTAGAACGTGAATGCCTTCCAGCAACACAATCGGTTTAACTTCGATGCGGATCGTTTCTTGGGAGCGAGCATGCGTAGAAAAATCGTAGACAGGAATGTCGACTGGCTGGCCGCTTTTCAACATATTCAAATGCTGAAGGAGCAATGTATTTTCAAAAGCACGAGGATGATCATAATTGATGCGTTCCCGCTCTTCAAAGGTCAGTCCGCTATGATGAAGATAATAATTATCTTGTGAAATTAAAGTCACATTTGTGGATCCGAGTTTTGTAATAATCGATTTAGCTACTGTTGTTTTACCTGAACCGGTACCTCCGGCAATTCCAATCACGAGCATGTATGTAGTGCCTCCCCAAATAACTTAAAAACCTTCCTACGTAGTTTAACATAATGTGCACCTAAAATGAAAAGATGGAGTCAAGAAGGCTGTCGAAGTGGCGGTGGGGCCCTGTTGTATGGGTGTATTTCCTCGTTATAGCGAGGAGCGGCATACGAATCTGGCCTATCTTGCCTCTGTAAGCACAAATAACAAAAGGAACTAAGCACAATTTCTGCGCTTAGCTCCTTTTACGAGAGATTTGATCTTACCGTTAGGGGTAAAAACGGCTATCGAACCTGTTTTGGTGTATGAAACTTCTCTTGATTGGCTTCAATATCCTGAGCGGCTTGATTCAATTGTTCGAAAGTTTGTTGGATTTGCTGTCCAAACTGTTCGTTTGCAAATTCAGCTAATTGCCTTTGAGCTTGTGAAACCTGTTGATCTGCTTGAACAAGCGCCGCTTGAGCGGATTGAATCGCATTCGGATTGGCTTCGGTAATGGCGACTTGCAGCTTGTGCTGGGCGTCTTGTGCTTGAAGAATGGCATGATCAGCTGCGTCGATGGCATGCTGAACCGGCTGTTGATGCTGATTGGTTCCTGTCATGGGGGAAAACCTCCTTAGGGTTAATTCAAGGGAGAAGCTATGAAAAGCGACTTTACTACATTGCACCAAAATTGGGGAAATAATTCGGATCCGGGAAATGAAAATATTTCCTGGGTAAGCGCAAAATGTGAGCGTTATCATGTGGATTCGACATCAATTGTCAGACAATTTCGAATAAATTAACTATTTGCAGGAGGAGAGTTAGCCTTACACATGTTACCAAAATAAAAGTAGACAAATTAACTGATTATTCTTAAGCTAGAGAGGATAGCTTTTTAGACTTATATAGACTAAAAACATCTTCATGGGGGATGACAAATGAATAAATTCAAAGGTTTTTATTTGTTAGCAGCATTAACAATCGTAATTTCCGGTTGTGGGAAAGCCCAATCGACGACAACATCCAAAACGACTTATACACCTACGTTAGAGGTCGCCTATGTTGTTAAAGATGATACCGTAACTTTAGATCTTACAACGGATCTGAAGATTTCGAAGGAACATTATGATCAACAACGTGTGGAAGGTGAAGGTCATTTTCACATTTCGTTAGATAAGGGTGAGAAGATCGTTGTCACTACGAAACAAAAGGTATTGGATCATTTAAGTAAAGGATCACATGAAGTGAAGATTTCCTTACATAATAACGACCACACGCCTTACGATGTTAGTAAAACAGTCACGTTCGATGTGAAGTAGGTGTTGTTGATGTCTTTTCGTCAAAAGAAATTAAGCTTGCAAAAACGGATTGTTTTCCTCGTCACAGCTGTCACGGCGGGCATGATTTCGACAATGATGGTCTTCGATACGATCAGCTTGAATCAATCGATTCGCGAAGCCTACGTAAGTCAAATCAGCGGTATGACGATTGCAATCAACGGTCGTTATGAAGAATCGAGATCGATTGCAGATATCCAGCAGATTTTTGATTATATTCAGTATAAAAATAATCGCGTTCTGGATATGAAGTTGTATGACAAACAAGGAAAAGTCTTAGCTTCCTCAAATCGTAGAGAAATAGGAACGACCCTGCATTCATCAAAAATTGTTGTTCCCAAACAAGACAATACGATTGTAGACCGAATTCCAATTGCAGAGAATGATAAACCGATCGTTCGATTGACAGCACCTTTGCAAGAAGATGGCTCTGTTGTCGGGGCAGTTGAGGTTATTTTTGACTCCTCGGAAGAAGAACTGCTGCTCCAAAAAAGAACGAAGCTGATTCTGTTCGTAGGACTTAGCATCGCAATTATACTTTCAATTTTATTATGGCTAATTCTGCGAGTTATTGTTATCCGGCCATTAAGCCGGTTGCGGGAAGCAGCTGTCATTGTGAAACAAGGTGGAGAACTGCCTAAATTGCAATTCAAGGCTTCTCCCGAAATTGCCGAGGTTTCAGAGGCTTTTAATGATATGGTCAATAATTTGGATGAACGCTACCAAGAGCTGCAGCAGGCTTTGAATACGTTGCAAGTTACGCAAGATCAGCTTGTCCATTCGGAGAAAATGGGGGCACTTGGTAATTTGGTTGCTGGCGTGTCGCATGAAATTAACACCCCAATTGGCATTGGCGTAACGGCCATAAGTTACTTGGATCAGAAAGCCAAACAGTTCCAAGCGTTGTATGATGCAGGGAAAATGAAGAAGTCCGATTTGGAGCAATTTCTATCCACATCCCATGAGAGTATAGTAATGGTTCAATCTAACTTGGAGCGCGCTTCTACATTAATAAAAAGCTTTAAACAAATTTCTGTGGATCAAAGTGTAGAGATGAAGCGAACCTTCCTTTTCAAAGAATATGTGCAGGGGATTATTGCAAGTTTGAAGCCAGCACTCAAGAAAACACATATTCAACTGGACGTTTACTGCGATGAGCAGCTCCATTTGTATACCTACCCTGGTGCATTATCTCAAATCATTACAAATTTAGTTATGAACTCACTGAATCATGCTTACGATTCGGAAGATGAAGGGTACTTAAGTATCCGAGTTCTAGACTACCCCGATCACGTCTTGATTGCCTACTCTGACGATGGAAAAGGGATGTCTGAGGAAGTGTTGGATCATATATTTGATCCATTCTTCACAACCAGCCGCGGACAAGGCGGGACAGGCTTAGGAATGAATATTGTTTATAATCTTGTAAAAGAATCCTTAAATGGAACGATTCAATGTTCAAGCGTACGAGGACAGGGAAGTTTATTTGCAATTACAATCCCCAAAGAGGAGGAAGCTGAGATATGACAAATATAGTGGAATCTGTCGATCAGGATGAGCTTCTTTTTGCTGCTGAGGAAGATGATGGTGCAGCAAATCTAAGGACTGTGGAACAAGACCCGTGGATCGTACTTATTGTCGATGATGAGAAGCAAATACACCAAGTAACGAAAATGGTGTTGCAGGATTTCGAATTTGCTGGAAGGAAATTGGAGTTTCATAGTGCATTCTCTGCTTTTGAAGCGAAGCAACTTTTGAAAGAACAGCCGCAAACCGCCCTTATCTTATTAGATGTTGTTATGGAATACGAGGATGCGGGTTTGCAAATTGTTAAATACATTCGCGAAGAATTGAATAATCAAGCTGTACGTATTATTTTGCGGACTGGCCAGCCAGGACAAGCCCCTGAGCGAACGGTAATCATGGATTATGACATTAATGATTATAAAGAAAAGACGGAGTTAACGTCGCAGAAATTGTTTACTACGGTAGTCACGGCGCTGCGCTCTTTCCGTGATATTAAAACGATTGAGAAAAGTAGAGTTGGCCTGGAAGAAATTATTAAGTCATCGGCGACCTTGTTTGAATTACAGTCCATGAAGAAATTTGCTTCAGGCGTACTTACTCAAATGACCTCCATCGTTAATTTACATAAGAATGCCATACACTGCAGTTTCGCAGTGACGAAGGGGATCGAGGACATCTACATTCTCGCAGCAAGCGGCGATTATGCAGCGAATCAAGATGCGAGAGCACGGGATGTGGTTCCCACAGAGGTTCTGAAGGAAATTGAATTGGCATTCCATACACGTAAAAGCAGCTTTGCTGCGGATCGCTTCATCATCTATTTTCAGAGTAAGATGGGAATGGAAAACGTAATTTATATGAACGGTTTTAATGCGCTGAGCGAATGGGAACATTACCTGGTGGATATTTATTGTGCGAACGTTTCGGTTGCTTTCGAGAATATATATTTAAACAACGAGCTTGAGAGCACGCAACAGGAAATCATTTATACCATGGGTGAGATCACAGAAACACGTTCACAGGAAACGGGGCATCACGTGAAGCGCGTGGCCGAATATTCACGACTGTTAGCTCTGAAATATGGCTTGTCTGAACAGGAAGCTGAAACGATTCGACTAGCAACACCGATGCACGATGTAGGCAAAGTGGGGATTCCAGATGCCATACTCAATAAACCAGGCTCCTTAACTACAGATGAATTTGAAATCATGAAAACACATTCTAATTTAGGTTATGAAATGCTCAAGCATTCGAATAAAAAGGTGCTGCACGCCGCGGCGATTATTGCTCATCAGCATCATGAACGATTCGACGGAACCGGTTATCCACAAGGGCTAAGTGGAGAAAACATTCACATTTATGGCCGGATAACAGCTTTAGCAGACGTATTCGATGCGCTGTGCAGCGATCGGGTATATAAGAAGGCATGGGAATTAGATCGCGTATTGGATTTATTGAAATCTGAACGAGGTAAGCATTTTGACCCTGCCATTGTGGATCTCTTCCTAAACAACCTGGACGAATTTATGGTTATCAAGGAATTATATAAAGAAAATCGTTAATTACCTTAAGGGAATTTGTTTCATGGGATAAGATAAGGATCACCTTCTCATACTACGGTTGAGATGATGGAGGTGAAAGAAATGCCTAAAGTTAATCGACCTGATAAAAAAAATAACCAACAAAATGCTGCGCACTTCACAGAAGAAGCACAGACGCTAAAGGAGCAGAATGCAGCTGAGTTTCCTCCAAGCCTGAATAACATTAGTAAAAACAAATCTTAATTGTTTCAAAAGCTTGTAAACCCTTGTTCTTCGGAGCAAGGGTTTTTGGCAATTTCATGAACATGAACCACAGGATTCGATTTTCGAATAGTTGACGTTCACGTTATATTTCGGCAAAAATACGGTTGAACTGGGATTTCCCCTAATTTGTCTTAGAAAGTAGGAGGAAATCTTCGTCTTCGTCTCATTTTCGAAGAGGGAAGCCCATTTCTTTTAATTTACAATTCCTGTATGCTAGAAAGGGGCTTGAGACAGACAGAAAGAAGGTGTCACCATGGAAGGGATTGGACTCGTACTGGAAGGCGGAGGTATGCGAGGGGTATACACCGCGGGAGTCTTGGAATACTTTATGGAGCAGGATTTATATTTCCCCTATGTGGTGGGTGTTTCAGCAGGAGCGTGCAATGCCGTTTCTTACATTTCTAAACAACCTGGGCGGAATAAGAAAGTAACGATTGACTATGTTGCAGATCATCGATATCTAAGTTATCGAAATTTATTGCGCAGTAAAAGCATATTTGGTATGGATTTTATTTTTAATGAGCTGCCGAATAGGCTTGTGCCATTTGACTATGACACGTTCTATGCCTCTTCACAGCAATTTGCAATAGGTACAACAGATGCGCATACAGGGGAGCCAATTTATTTCACGAAGCATCAGCTTCAGCAACAAACGATGCCTATCGTTCAAGCTTCGAGCTCGTTGCCTTTTGTAGCTACGCCGATCCAGTTTGAAGGGAGAACCTTATTCGATGGTGGGTTGGTCGATCCGATTCCCGTTCAGAAATCAGTTGCAGATGGCAACAAAAAGCACATCATTGTATTAACGAAGGAGCTAGGCTACCGCAAACGGCCGTTCAAGCAACGCTGGTTAGCGAAGAGCTTTTATCCGAAATATAAGGGTCTAGTGGATGTGCTTGTGAATCGCAGCGAAATTTACAATAACACTTTAGAAACAATTTCGCGCATGGAAGTGGATGGAAGTGCAATCATTATCCGACCTTCAACCAAAGTGGAAGTTGGACGGATGGAGAAGGACCCGCGCAAACTTGAGAAGTTACATGAGCTAGGTTATGAAGATGCGAAGAGACTTGGACCACAGTTAAAAGATTGGTTACTACACTAGGGGGTTGTAAGTAGTGAATGAAGGGAAGCCGAAGGTTAAGCCATTTTTGATGTTTGAGGGTCAGGCAGAGGAAGCAATGAATTTCTATACCTCGATATTTGATCAATCGGAGATCGTCAGAATTCAGCGCTATGGCCCTGAAGGACCTGGACCTGAAGGAAGTGTTGTAAATGCGACCTTTTCTATTCATGGGCAACAATTGATGTGCAGTGATAGTCCGGTTAAGCACGCATTTACCTTTACACCATCGATATCCTTGTTTGTGACGTGTGATACGGTCGAAGAAATTAATCGCGTATTCGAAGCCTTATCACAAGATGGCAAAGTCTATATGGGCTTAGATGCTTATCCTTTTAGCGAAAGATTCGGTTGGGTAGGCGACCGCTTTGGTGTAACGTGGCAGTTGAGTCTTGAAAAATAGCAGATCTATAGTTGCATATGAAGCGTAGATAAAACCACTTTCCTATCATGGGAGGTGGTATTTGTGCTATCTACAATCAATGCTGAAAGGTCTTTCGACGAAACAGATAAAGAATAAAGAGTAACGGGATATAAGCGTAAATAAAATAAAAGCCAATTTCAGCAACATGTTTGCCTAACCAGTTGATCTTAACGCGATCGTTAATGGGAAGTGAGGTTACATAGAGTACTATCAGTGTAATTGTAAGTGAGTAGGTCGGTTTAAGCGTGGTGACCCTTTTGATAATTCGGGTACAGCTCCAAATCGAGATACAAAGTGAAGGGATGATAATAAAGAGCCAAATACTTATGAAAATGAATTCAACTCTTGCGATAAGAGAAAATTCAAGTACTTTTATCATCACCAAAGTTGGCCAGTACGTGTGCATCATTAGTCCTTGGCTATAATACATGAGTGTTATTATCGTTAAAATGGTGTACTTGAGAGTAGTCAAGAGTACAGCTGATTGTGCCCACTTTAAGTTTTTTTAGGTAGTTTTAAAAAGGGAAGTAGATTAGTATCGTTTCGAATCCCATAAACATGATACCTTCGTATTTCATTGACGTGAGCAAGTCTTTACTCGTATATTTCCACACTGGCAATAGATTTGTGAGGTGCCCATATTTGATATTGAAGTACATGAACAGTGGCAGCGCTGTAGAGAAAATAACACCGAAAAAACAATAGCCAGCTAAAACCCGGAATCCTCCGGAAACGATGTAAAAGACAATACCTATGATTATGAGAGCCATAATCCAAGTGCGAAGTGTTGGAACATCCAAACTTGGAGTATCTCGATATAGCTGCGAAATAACGTTAGAGCCATAATGAAATAGTACCCGACCATAACGAGTGAAATAATATTCCCTACGTATTTACCAAGTAAGATGCGATGTAAGTCTATCATCTTTGGCTGGATTGCCAAGCATCTTAAATATCATCCAGATGATGACGTGCAAACTCATTCCCATAAGTAGAACAGTTATCCAAGCATCGTTTCCAGCAGATTCAAAAATGAAATGTTGAAAACTTAAAGTACCAACCCCAACTAACGATCTATAGAGGAGTTGAATTCGCGGAAACGAAAAGGGAACATGGGAACGATGTAGGGGGTACCCAAGGATTTTAATCGCAACAAATGGCCTAAAAGAATGACCAACCCCATAATTACGCCTAAACCACCCCAAGCAGCAGCCAAGCACATGAGTGGAAATCTCAAAAAACGAATCGTGTTAGACATTTTGAAAATAGGTGTGGCAAAAGATGATAGCGCAGAAAGAGACACAATGATAATTAATATGTTGCTGGTGAGACCTGCTTGCACGGCTGCTTCACCTAGTACGATACCGCCTACAATTCCCAGAGTTTGTCTGACTTTGGTTGGCAATCTAGCCCCTGCTTCACGTAATAACTCTACCGTTAATTCCAACAGTAAGACTTCGAAGATCGGTGCAAAAGGGACGTTAGCTCTAGATTCAATATTCGGGGTTAGAAGTGATTGCGGGATAACGGAATAATGAAAGGTTAGCACCGCAACATAGACGGGAGAAGCAAGTATGGAAAAGGCAACTCCGAAATATCGTATACATCGGAAAAAGGAACCTAAAACCCAAGGTGAATAATAATCTTCTGGTGAGATGAAAAAATCGAATACGGTGGTAGGTCCCGAGATCACATAAGGGGAGCCGTTGCTTAGTAGAGCCACTTGACCATTTAATAGGTTGAATTCGGTCCTGTCCACACGTTCCGAAGACATGAATAATGGGAAGGGTGAATTTGCGTTATCTGCTAGGACTTGGTCGAGAATAGAACTATCAAATATCACGTCAAAATTAAGCTCTAAGAGTCTTTGTCTAACCGTGTTTACATGTTGGGGGTTGCAAATACCATCCATATATACAACTAAAAGCCCTTCATTGAAATCAGGTTCCAACTGAATATAAATCGAGCCTTTAATCAAACTTTGTGAAATCTCCTCCAAATTGGATGATAAGCTGATCTTCTCAAGTGGAATGAGTTGTTGTAACTCAAGTAGATTAGTAATCTGTGTTGGTGCAATTTGAATTCGGTGAAGCACTTCATGTTGAAGGATTTTCTGGTCTACAATGGCATTGCAATATGTGAAATGAATACGTGTATCCTGGATCATGTGAACAGATTGTATCAAATCATTGGATCTAATTATATCCTTCAAAATAGTGTGAATATGTTGTGGAAATTTGGAGCAGCTCCTTACCCTAAAATTCTTCACCCTTATTATGCATCTGAATATGGAAAGTATACCCAGACAACAGTGAACAGGGATAACTTGCTTATTTATTTAACTAGGGGTATATTAATGTAAATTGAATAGCAACCTTCCGGGAGCTTGAGTAGTCAGGCTGAGAGTGCGGGATATACCGCTGACCGTTCGATCTGATCTAGATAATGCTAGTGCAGAGAATGATTGTACACTACCAATAGTGTGCGAATGTCAACGTATACGCCGCGAGAGACCATTTGTCTTTTGCGGCTTTTTGATATCTATTAACTCCTGGGTAATGCCAGCGTAGAGATCTGATAGAAATGCACTGGCGCTCCCGGATAACGGGGGCTTTTTCTTATGGTTGCAACAAGAGACACAGAGAGGGGAAAGAAGAACATGAAATGGAACAAAATAGCACCAGTAGTACTCATTGGTTTTACAGTCTTAATGGCAGGCTGCGGCAACGACACAGGAAAATCGGCTCAACCGACAGATGGCACCAAGAAGCTAACCGACGTAAAGGTTGTCCTAGACTGGACGCCAAATACGAATCACACGGGGCTATATGTCGCAAAGGAACAAGGTTTTTTTGAGCAAGAGGGCTTGAATGTGCAAATCATAGCGCCCGGCGAAGGCGGGGCGGATACGATGATCGCTTCTGGTGCAGCGGAGTTTGGTGTGAGCTATCAAGAAAGCATTACGCAAGGCCGTATTCAAGGAGTGCCGTTAGTCTCGATTGCTGCAGTTATTCAACATAATACATCTGGCTTTGCTTCACCAGTCGCGAAGAATATCCGAACACCGAAGGATTTTGAGAACAAATCATATGGCGGTTGGGGTGCCCCTTCGGAAAGTGCGATGATTGAATCTTTGATGCAATCGGAGAAGGCGGATGCGACGAAAGTGAAAATGGTTAATATCGGCGATGCGGATTATTTTACAGCAGTCAAACGCGATATTGATTTTGCATGGATTTACTATGCTTGGACAGGCGTAGATGCAGAACTGCGTGGTGAGCCGCTCAACATGATTTATTTGAACAAGTATTCGGATAAACTGGATTATTATACACCGGTATTGGCGACAAATGAGAAGATGATCTCATCGAATCCGGAAATCGTGAAGGCGTTCGTAGCTGCTGCTTCCAAAGGGTATCAATTCGCCATATCGAAACCGGAAGATGCGGCGAATATTTTGATTAAAGCAGTCCCAGATCTGGATCCTAAGCTGGTTGTTGCTAGTCAAAAATGGTTAAGCCCACGCTATCAGGATGATGCTGCGCGTTGGGGTGAGCAAAAGAAATCCGTGTGGGAAAATTACGCCACGTGGATGCTGGATCACAAGCTTTTAGAGAAAAAGCTAGATGTAGATGCGGCCTTTACGAATACATTTTTACCAGGCAAGTGAGATATAATTCCAAGTCCGAAAAGAGGTAAATTCCAATCATGGCAAATGCACTTGTTAGTATTCAAATTATACCGAAAACAGTGAATGGCGAAGACGTCATTCCTTATGTAGACCGTGCAATCGAAGTCATTGCAAAGTCAGGTGTCAAATATTTCGTATCTCCGCTTGAAACGACGATGGAGGGTGAGTTGGATCAACTCCTTCTCATTATTCAAGATATGAATACGGCGATGATTGACATGGGTAGCCCGAACGTCATTTCTCAGGTGAAAATTTACTTCAATCCATCGGGAGCTTCGATGGACAAGTTAACGGAGAAGTACAGATAATGAACATCCTTCGCTGGATCAAAGGAGGATGGCCGCCACTTGTGGTAGTCATCCTTCTGTTGTTTATTTGGCAGCTTGCTGTCACTTGGGGTGGAACGGCAGATTGGCTGCTTCCGAGCCCGCTCAAAATATGGCGAGACGGTACCACAGATATGCCGCGTGTGTGGATGCATATGTGGGCTACTGTGCGTTTGATGTGCATTGGTTTTAGTGTGGGAGCCATCGGTGGTGTACTTGTTGCCAGTTTATTACATAGGCTTCCATTCGTTAAGGCAGGTTTCTATCCGCTGTTAATCTTATCTCAAAATATCCCTGTCATCGCACTGGGTCCGCTGTTGATTATTTTATTTGGTTTCGGCCTTTTACCTAAACTTATATTGATTTCACTTGTCTGTTTCTTCCCAGTGACGATGTCAACGCTAGATGGCTTTATGCAGACGGATCGCAGCATGTACAACTACATGCAAATGATTGGTGCATCGAAACGCCAAATTTTCTATAAATTAGAGCTGCCTCACGCACTGCCATTTCTGTTCACGGGACTCAAAATATCAGCGACCTACAGTGTGATGGGGGCTGTTATTGCCGAATGGTTAGGCGGAAATGTGGGGCTTGGCTATTATATGATCCTACAAAAATCAGCCTTCCGTGCGGATCGGGAATTTGTGGCGATCGGGATCATCGTGATTCTGAGTTTACTCTTTTTCTGGCTAATCGCAGGGCTTGAGAAGCTCATCATTCGTTGGAACGTCAAACGTTCTTCGTAAGAGGGGAGGAGCTGTGACTATGAGCAAATTAATGCTTACGGGGATTCACCATGTCTTTCCAAATAAGAAAGGGCTAGTTTCTGTGCTTGCCGATATACATCTTCATGTCGAGCAAGGTGAATTCGTTTCCATTATTGGACCTTCTGGCAGCGGTAAGAGTACTTTATTTCATATCATTGGTGGACTCGTGCAGCCGACATCTGGCGAAGTTTGGCTAGATGGTGAGAAGGTGACGGGTAAAAAGGGACTTATTTCTTACATGCCACAACAACCGGCATTGTTTCCATGGCGCTCCATTGAGGAAAATGTGGCACTTGGGCAGGAAGTGGCAGGGGAGTCGCGCGCTTCGGCGATCGACAAAGCCAGAGAATGGCTGCCCAAAGTTGGTTTAGACGGCTATGAAAGGGAACTTCCACATGTGTTATCAGGCGGGATGCAGCAGCGTGTATCGTTTCTACGAGCTTTGTTAAGTCCACAGGAGCTTATGTGCTTAGATGAACCATTTGGCTCCTTAGATGCGTTAACGCGGTTGGAAATGCAGGCTTGGCTCTTAGACATTTGGGAGCAAAATAAACGATCTATACTATTTGTGACACATAGTATCGAGGAAGCACTCTATCTGTCTGATCGTATCTATGTCCTTTCCAATAAGCCTGCATGTATCTTGGAAGAGTTGAAAGTACCATTTGCAAGACCGCGTCAGGAAGCTGTTATGCAGGAACAGGAGTTTGTAGCATTAAGACAGCATATTCAAGGACTTTTGCGACGGGAGAAAACAAACAATGTCAGCCATTGATGCGCATATTCATCTCGATATGTATAACGAAGCGTCAGCGAAGTCAATTATTGCAGATCTGGAAGCTTCACAGGTGCAGGCCTTGATCGTGGTATCCAGACATCTGGATTCCTGCAAAGCAACGCAACAATTGAAGTCTCTTGCGCCAGATCGCATATTTGCGGCTTACGGGTTTCATCCAGAGCAAGAGTTACCCACAGAAACACAGGTGGAGACATTAATCGGTTGGATGAGTGAACACGTAAGTGAAATGGTCGCAGTCGGTGAAATTGGACTTCCATATTACAGTCGACACGAAGTGGAAGAGGCGGGTAAGGCGTTTGACGTAGCTCCTTATATTCAACTGCTGGAGCGCTTCTTGCAGCTTGCTGCCCAGTGGGACAAGCCTGTTGTGCTTCATGCCGTATATGAGGATGCGGAGATTGTATGTGACCTTCTAGCCAAATATGGGCTTAAACGAGCGCATTTTCATTGGTTTAAAGGACCTAGTCAGACAGTCGAACGAATGATTGAAGCTGGTTATGTCATATCAATTACGCCAGATGTTCTCTATGAAGATGAAATAAGAACGCTTGTTCGAAAATATCCCTTGGAGCTTATGATGGTGGAGACAGACGGGCCTTGGCCATTTGAAGGGCCGTTTGCTTGTGAAGAGACACATCCGCGTATGATTCACGAAGTAATTGGTCAAATCGCTGATTTGAAGGGGAAATCCGTACAAGATACGGCAGCAATTTTACTCCAAAACACCTGTCGCTTTTATCAGTTGTCATGAGGCCGCGAATAAATCCAACTGGACAAGTGTTCGTATTGGATCTATAATGAAATAGAACACATGTTCGATATTTGGATGAGGTGGAAGAATAACATGACAATCCGATGCGGTTGGGTTAACGAAGACCCTTTATATCAAGATTACCATGACCATGAGTGGGGAGTTCCCGTGCATGATGATCGCGTCTTGTTTGAGATGCTGAATTTGGAAGGCGCTCAAGCTGGTTTAAGCTGGTATACGATTTTGAAGAAGCGAGATAACTATCGGGAAGCTTTCGATGGCTTTGATCCGCACGTTATAGTGAATTATGATGAGGCGAAGCTGCAGGATTTACTCCAAAATCCCGGCATCGTGCGCAATCGTTTGAAAATAGCTTCCGTTGTTCAGAACGCGAAATCCTTTCTGAAAGTTCAACAAGAATTCGGCACGTTTGATTCGTACATATGGAGCTTCGTAGGCGGCGAGACCATTAAGAATAATTGGGAAGACAGTCGTCAATTGCCTGCCAGTACGGACATATCAGATCGTATGAGCAAAGACTTGAAGAAACGCGGTTTCAAATTCGTCGGTTCAACGATTTGTTATGCGTACATGCAGGCAGTGGGCATGGTGAATGATCACAGCCAAGCTTGCTTCCGTTATCACAACGAATAACAAGAAGTAATACATAAGGCCATCTGAAGGACGAATTGTCCGAATCAGATGGCCTTATTGTACTTCAATTGGCATGTTGGAGTTGTTTCTCTATTAAATTAGCTTTGATCATATAAATCCGTTTGCGGATGTAGAAATCATAAACAGCGCCTGTAAGTTCCTTTGGTTTAATGCGGTTGTTCGTGTCATTATCTATGATTGTCACCGATCCATCATCATAAAACTTGAACGTGTAATCGGCATAGTAGGTGTGCGCTTCATCAAGCATGTCATCGATCTGTGCAGGTAAAAGATGGTCAGTGTCACACAATGCCTTCTGATACCAATAATCTCTCTCGATAAAACGGAAATTGTGACTGGGGTTCATCATGTTAACAACCTCCTCATCTATTTAGAACATTTGTTCTTGTTTTCATTATAGCAAACAAGTGTTCGTAATGGAAGAGGGAACTATGAAAAAAAGGAAATATTTTCATAGAATTGACATGAAAAAAGCCGCCAATCTCTAAGATTGATGGCTCTGCCCGTTAACGATATGTTCGGTAATGGAAAGTCCGTGCAAACGGCCTGTTTCGATGAAGATCTCGTTCGCATCATATTTGGAAGAAGCGACGACACCTGCGACATATAAGCCAGGAATGTTCGTTTCCATGGTCTCTGGGTTGACCAACGGTGCGTTCGTTTCTTCATGAAACTGAACGCCAATATCCGTAAGCAGGAACCGATCCGGCCGAAAGCCGGTTAGGGCAAGTACGAAGTCATTCTCCAGAGTGACGTGTTCGCTTCCTTTTCGCACATAAACGATATGTTCGTCTATTCGTTCAACCTGAGCGTCGAACCACATTCGGATGCGCCCTTTGTTCACCATGCTTTCAAATAAGGGGCGGACCCAGGGTTTGATATTGGCAGAGAAATCTTTCCCTCGATAGACGACTGTCACATCAGCACCAACGCGGAGCAAATCCATGGCAGCATCGACTGCTGAATTGTTACCGCCGATGATCGCAACCTTCGCTCCGGCATATGGATGCGCTTCTTTGTAGTAATGCGTCGTTTTCGGAAGGTCTTCCCCAGGAATACCCAGCAAGTTGGGATGATCGAAATATCCAGTAGCGACAACGACTTTAAGCGTATCATAAGTAGCTTTATTGCCAAATTGATCGGACGTATGAACCTTGAAACCAGTTTCTACTTGCTCAATTCGAATAGCTTCTTCATAAGATCGAATGCGCAGCTGCTCACGGCGAGCGACTTCACGATAGTAAACCAGCGCCTCTTGGCGGTAAGGTTTATCATGCGGGGTCGTAAAAGAGTAACCGCCAATCTCTAGCAATTCCGGTGTACTGAAAAATTGTAAATACGTAGGGTATAAATAAATGGCATTCACGATACAGCTTTTCTCTATAAGTAATGGCGACAGACCAGCGCGCCCTAAGGCAACAGCTGCCGATAATCCGCAAGGACCCGCACCAATAACAATGACTTGTTCCAACGTAACTACCTCCTCCAATACATGCTTCTTAGTCTATAGTAGCGCACGAGGTAGGAGATGCCAAGTTTGAATACCTTTGCAAATAAGTCGAATTAACGAAAAATAGAGCAGCCACCTGCTCCTAAAGAGGGCATGGATGGACTGCTCTAACGTAAGAAGCCGATTATTTTTGGTTTAGCTGCTCTTCTTCATTTTCTTCACTAATATCGTCTTTGGCAAGATTGATAGAAGATGTGCTTGGCGCGTTTTCCAACGTATCATTGACGAAAGCCATATCTTGATTCTCCGCATTCATGTTCGTAGTACCTGTATAGTTGCCTTCATGTTTCTTATTTTCCACCATAGGAGCACTTCCTTTTCTTCTGATTTACAGTACGTGGTTAATGTGTTCTAAAGAGAAGGATTTTATTCCCTTTTTTAGACAGAGTGGATTAGGAGTGTGAGTGCATATAGTTCCTTACGGCAAAATCCGCTATAATAAGCGAAGATGGCATGGAAAAGGAGAGAAATACAAATGAACACATCAAACATTAAACATATGGTCGTTTTCAAGTTGCATGGGGGTAAGAACAACGCAAATGCCGAGCAATTCCTGAAGATCAGCGCCGAAGAGCTAACAACCATACCTGGTGTTGAGCAATTTGAAGTGTTGCGCCAAGTAAGTGTTAAAGCGGATTACGACTATGGTTTCTCTATGGTTTTTGCAAATCAAGCCGCTTATGAGGCTTATAATAATCACCCCGTACATACCCAGTATGTGGCTGAGCGTTGGATGAAAGAAGTTAGCTCCTTTCAGGAAATCGATTTTCAAATTTTCGAATAATAGGAGGGACGTCTAGATGAAAGTGTTGAAATTACCCAAGGATGAAAAAGACGCCATCATTAGTGATTTGCAGGAACATTTAGATGTCGAGCTCGGGGTAACCGTAGGTCAAATTGCAGCAGAGCAATTGATTGACTACATGCTTCAACAACTGACGGCCCCTATTTATAACCTAGCGATCGAGGATGCAATTAAAGGCGTTAGAGACCGAATGACAGTACTAGAGGACGATCTCTATGCGATGAAAGTAACCAAACTTACTCGGAGATAATGTCCATTGACTCGTGTAAGAGCCTGATTGGAGTGGGAAAACGTTATGAAGAAGTCGGAAGAGCATTTTGATGTGTTTGATGCGAAAAGGAATTGGCTCGGCGTGGCGCCTCGCTCCGAGGTTCATGCCAAGGGACTATGGCACCAGACCTTCCAATGCTGGATCGTCAGCTTGGAAGAGGATGTACCGAAGCTTCTGCTTCAGTTAAGGCATCCTGACAAAGATCTGTTCCCAGATTTATTGGATATCTCCTGTGCAGGGCATCTAGCTGCTGGTGAAACTGTCGAAGAAGGGACAAGGGAGTTAGAGGAAGAGCTAGGGCTCTCCGTTTCATTCGAGGACTTAATTCCCTGCGGTGTCTATGCGGAGGAAGATGTGATTTCGGACACGCTGATTGATCGTGAGTTCTGTCATGTCTTCCTTTACCACTGCAATCAACCGCTGCGGAGCTATGAACTCCAACCCGATGAGGTGACTGGACTATTCGCTGTGACTGTTTCGGATTTTAAACAACTTGTTAGCGGTGAACGGGTGGAGATTACGGCAAATGGGATCAAAAGAGGAAGTAACGGCGAGTACAAAGATGTCATACGGCAGATTTCGTTAAAGGAAGTGGTTCCTCATCCAACGGAATATTTTGAGCTGCTTTTTCAAAAGATGGGGGAACATGGTTGGAAGTGAGGATGTTAACACTGAAGCCATATATGAAGACCTGCAGATAGGAACGGAAAAGAACCGATCAGTTGATCTGATCGGTTCTCGTGCGTAGTATCTTTAGACGAAATAAGCATTCGCAACGTAGACATACGCGATGTAACATACGATGGAGAGGCCGATGCAGGTGATTCCCCATGCAATTTTTTGCTTAAACAAGAGCAAAAATCCTGCGCTGAAGGCAGATCCCATGATAAGCATTGAAATAAAAGTTAGTACACCCATGGAAATGTATCTCCTTACCCTTTGTTTACGTAATCACGAACCATATCCTCAGTAACAAGGGAACGGAGTGGAGAAATACCTTTTTGGGCATGGGCGATAATTTGGGCCGTAACCGCGTTGATGGCATCAACGTTAAATGGCAGCCCGCGTTTGCACAGATCGACAGCCGCATCAATGGCGTGCTCACGCTGCGCATCAAGCTCAGCAAATCGAACGAGATGCAAATGCTGTGCATTCGAATGTTTGGAAATCGCTTCATGTACATTCATGTTAAAGTTCTCCTTTAGTGACTAGATTGTCTTCTAGTATACACGATAGAAAAGCCAAGGAACAGGTTTGCACATAGAAAACAGATGAACAAATCGTGATTTTTCATTCATTGCATGAACATGTAATGGCATTAATAAGATAGATAGCTCGGAGTGATCCCCATGAACGTGTTACCTATAAAAGCAATACTTCCACAACTCGTACATACCTTACAAGAACGAACCTGTGCAATCGTAGTCGCGCAGCCTGGGGCGGGCAAAACAACGCAGGTTCCATTAGCTTTATTGGAGGCGGCGTGGCTGCAAGGCCAAAAGATCCTCATGCTCGAGCCAAGAAGACTTGCAGCCCGCGCAGCAGCACGTTTCATGGCTAAGCTGTTAGGTGAGGAAGTCGGTCAGACGATTGGTTATCGGGTGAAAAATGATACACGTGTTGGACCGAAAACTCGGATTGAAGTTATCACGGAAGGCGTTCTAACCCGTATGCTGCAGCAGGATCCTGCCTTGGATGGGGTTGGCATCGTCATATTTGATGAGTTTCATGAGCGCAGCCTGCATGCAGATATTGGGCTTGCTCTCTGTCGTCAATCACAACTATTACTTCGGGAAGACTTAAGAATCTTGCTGATGTCCGCAACTCTGGAAGCAAAAGAGATTTCTGCACTTCTAGATGATGCGCCGATTATTGAGAGTGAGGGCCGAACGTATCCCGTTGCAACTCACTATCTCCAACAGAAAGTAGTAGGGAGAATAGAACCTGCAATAGTCGCAAGCATTGGGCAAGCATTACGTGAGCACGCTGGCAGTCTACTCGTATTTCTGCCAGGTGCGGCGGAAATCCATCGTGTCGCCAATGGACTTGCGGCATTGCGATTAGGACCCACAGTGGAGATCGCACCGCTGTATGCGAATCTCTCTATAGAAGCACAAGACCAAGCGCTGGCGGCTGTCCGCACGCCTGGCCATCGCAAAATCGTGCTGGCCACCTCGATCGCCGAGACCAGCCTGACAGTCGAGGGGATCACGGTTGTGATCGACAGCGGCCTCATGCGTGTGCCGCGGTTCTCGCCTCGCACCGGCATGACCCGTCTGACGACAGTGCCAGTTTCCGTTGCCTCTGCCGATCAACGCAGAGGCCGAGCAGGGCGTCTCGGTCCAGGCGTGTGTTACCGCCTGTGGACCGAGACCGAGCACCGGCAGCTCCCGCCGAGCTCAACGCCCGAGATCCGCGAAGCTGATCTCGCTCCGCTGGCGCTGGAGCTTGCCGCCTGGGGCGCGCCAGACCCCGCTGCGCTGGTCTGGCTAGATCCACCGCCTGCTGCAGCCTATCAGCAGGCGCGGGAACTGCTCGTGCAGCTAGGCACGCTGCACGAGGACGGAGGCCTAACGCCGCACGGCAAGCGTGTCGCGGCGTTAGGCCTGCACCCGCGGCTTGCGCACATGGTGCTGCAAGCCATCCCGCTCGAGCTCGGCGCACTGGCGTGCGAGCTCGCGGTCATGCTCAGCGAGCGCGATTTCATGCGCGCCGCTAGTCGGGATGCGGATGTGCGCAGCCGCATCGAAGAGCTCTGGCGCGCGCTGCGTGGCGACGCGCGCGAGGGGGTGGACCTTGACCTTTGCCGCCGTATAACGGCGGAGGCAAAGGTCTTGATGCAGTCGCTCGGCATCCGGCCGAGCGTGAGCCCTGCAGAGGCGAGCGGGCTGCTGCTCGCCTTCGCTTTCCCCGACCGTGTCGCGCAGCGACGGTCGGCGGGGCGGTTTACGCTCGCGAACGGCCGCGGGGCCGTGCTGCCGGAGCTGCAGCCGCTCTCGAACGAGCGATATATCGTCGCAGCAGAGCTGGACGATAACGGGGTCGAGAGCCGCATCTATCTTGCTGCTCCACTCGAAGAGGAGCAGGTGTTCACCGCTTTTGAAACTCACATCCGCAAGGAACAGGTTGTAGAGTGGGATCGTGAGGTGGGGTCAGTGCGAGCGAGAGAACGGTGGCAGCTTGGTTCGCTCACACTCAAAGATAAGCCGCTTCACGAACCCGATCCAGATCTCGTATTACAGGCCTTACTTGCAGGGATACGATCAGAATCCTTAGAAATCCTACCTTGGACCCGAACGGCACGTCAACTTCAAGAACGCAGCATCTTTCTATACCGTTTTACGGACAATTGGCCTGATCTTCGTGATGAAACACTGCTGGAAACCATTGAAGAATGGGCAGGTCCGCATCTGTATGGACTGAAAAGTAAAGGAGCTTTGAGCCGCCTTAACTTGACAAGCCTATTAGAAGAAATGCTAACATGGGAGCAGCGACGTTCGTTAGACGAATGGGCGCCTACACACATTCAAGTGCCGAGTGGGTCACGAATCCCAGTTGACTATAGCAACATGGAATCACCGACGCTATCTGTACGTTTGCAAGAGATGTTTGGATTAGCAGACACGCCTCGAATTGCCAAAGGAAGGGTACCTATCACTTTGCACTTGCTGTCGCCAGCACACCGTCCGATGCAAGTGACGAAGGATTTGGCTAGCTTTTGGCGTGAAGCCTACTTCGAAGTGAAAAAAGATCTAAAAGGCCGCTACCCCAAGCACTACTGGCCTGATGATCCCATGGCAGCGATCCCGACGAACCGTGCAAAACCTAGAACCTGACCCCATTTAACTTAGAAAGGAACGGAGCAAGTCATGAACATTCACGCTGATACCACAGACATTGCTATCTATGTTTCAGCTGGATTTGCAACCGCGTCTAACTTCTTAGATGACTTTGCTTCAAAACTTGTTTCGCGATATGAGCAAGCAGGCAGACGTGTGCGTGTTCATGTTCACTTTCCATACGGTGATTGGGACCGAACGAAACATGGGCAGCTGACCGAAATCATACGTGATATGTGGCATAATGCGCATCGTAAGAAATCTGTATATGGCGGCAAAAGCTTGCGCGAGCTCGTGGAATCGACTAGGGGGCACGGTCAAAAGCTCATATTTATCGGACATAGCGCTGGTGCGGTGGCCTCGATAATGGCGGCGGAGGAATGTGCTCTTGATGGGCAGAACATCCTTGCTGTCATCCAAATTGGATCGCCGAGATGTGCAATTCCAGCATCATTAAAAAACAAAGTGTTGTACGTACATGCTATGAATCCGCAGAATCAATCACGCGATCCCATTCCAAGGCTTGGAACATGGGGTGGGTGGAGTCGAACACGATTTGGCATTTACGGCTGGAACCGTGTGAAACATGCGCCGATTCACCAGCTCATGCTCCCAATTATCGGGAGTCATGCTGATTATTTTAGAGATCACAATCCCTATCTATGGGAAAATGTGTCCAATTTACAAACTACCATGAACGCGATTTGGACATGGCTGCAAACACTCGAAAAGGATGTTGAATATGATTGAAATTTTAAAAGCAAGTATGGAACACAGCAAAGAAGATGGCTACCTCGGGCATGTGGAATTCAAAGTCGAAGGTCATGAGATTCCGTACGAAATCACACTCCAAAGTACAAGAGGCAAGAACGACTGGAGCTACGCCCTTCACTTCCTACGTGAATCCGGCAAAGAAGAGGATATTGAGGCTGTTGAAGAATTGTTAGAAGAAGACGAGCATTTCGATTTACTCGTGAACGCAGCAAGAGAAACATTAGCGAAATAAGTCATCCCCACACTCAGAAAGTTAACACACGTAAACCCGCGCTTATTGCGCGGGTTTTTGTCGTGGTTAGCGGTTGGTGATATTTACCGGTAACAACTTGGCCGAATTATTAAACAGAAGTATTAGTCATGTTACCTCTTACAAATGACATTAATTGAATTTTGTCACTTTTCATAGTTGAAACAATGATGTGATGTGCGTTAGGGGGATACAACCTTTTTCAGAACTGCCAAATTACAAATATCAACTGACATTATTTGAAAATTGTCATTCTTGACTTTGCAGAATAGTGATGTGATGCTCTCAGGTTAGTTACTATCGTTACGCCACCCAGCGAAATAACATCTAACAACTGACATTATTTGAAAATTGTCATTCTCCGCTTTGCAGAACAGTGAAGAGATGTGCCGTTACCACGCTTCACTCAAACCGTTTCAATATCAACACGGCATTATGCCCGCCAAAACCAAATGAGCTTGATAACCCATACCTTAGCTCAGCGCACCTCGCCACATGTGGCACATAATCAAGATCACACTGTGGATCGGGATTATCCAAGTTGATAGTCGGAGGGATGAGGCTGTCTTGTAAGGTTTTGATCAGGGCAACGGCCTCGACACCGCCGGCGGCGCCAAGCATGTGGCCGATCATGGATTTGTTGGCGCTGATCGGCACATCGTAAGCGCTGCGGCCAAGCAGACGCTTGATCGCGAGCGTCTCCGAGAGATCACCCGCGACGGTGCTCGTCGCGTGCGCGTTGATGGTGCTGATCTCCGATGCGTCGATCCTCGCATCAACCAGCGCTTCGCGCATGGCTCGGTAAGCCCCCGAGCCCTCAGGATCGGTCGCCACGATGTGGTAGGCGTCCGAGGTGGATCCATAGCCGACGATCTCGGCATGGATCCGAGCCCCGCGTCGCTCCGCATGCTCGAGCGACTCTAAGACCAAGACGCCGGCGCCTTCGGCGGCGACGAACCCGTCGCGCTGCGCGTCGAACGGGCGGCTCGCCTGCTCCGGCGCGTCGCAGCGCGTCGACAACGCGGTTGCATTGCCGAAGCCTGCGAGCGCGAGGTCGGTGACCGTCGCTTCGGCGCCGCCGGCAATAACGGCATCTGCGCCTCCGCGCTGGATGAGCTTGAAGGCCTCGCCAATGGCGTTATTTCCCGTTGCGCAGGCGGTAACGGGAGCCAGGGTAGGCCCTTTGGCGCCGTACAAAATGCTAACCTGTGCAGCCGCCATGTTGGCAATCATCATCGGAACAACAGTCGGACTGACTCGGCTTGGCCCTCGAGCCAGCAGCGTTCTATAGTTGTCTAAGATTGTTTGGATGCCGCCAATGCCAGAGCCGATATAGACGCCAATACGTTCTTCGTTGGAGGCATCTATCACGAGATTAGCGTCATCGAGGGCTTGTTTAGCTGCCGCAACGGCGAACTGGCAGTAGCGATCCATACGTCGAACCTCCCGACGTCCAACGGCGGCTTCGGCATCGAAATCCCGCACAACGCCAGCGAAGTTCGCTTTGTAATCCGATGTGTCGAAATGCTCTATTTTAGAAATACCAGATTGCCCTGTCGTCAAATTCCCCCAGAATGTATCCACATTATTTCCTATCGGCGAAATAACTCCCATTCCTGTTATAACTACCCGTTTCATCGTGTCGTCCTCCTTTTTTTTATTAGAATGTCACACTGTTTATCCTATTACAAGTTATCGTTTATACTGGTATAATTGCTTCTATGATACTAGGCTGAGGAGGAAACACAAGCATGAACACGAAGGAGAGGCTTCAAGAATTATCTAACTTTCTAACGGCACATCGGTCACGTATCCAGCCGCATGAAGTTGGTCTGTTAGGCGGAAGCAGGCGTCGGACGCCGGGTTTGCGCCGAGAAGAAGTCGCAACGATTGCTGGTGTAAGTACGACTTGGTATACATGGCTGGAACAAGGAAGAGATATCAAAATGTCCGTACAAGTACTTGATCGCATTGCATTTGCCTTACAATTGAATGAGGATGAGCGTCAATATTTGTTCAGTTTAGCGTTGGAACAACCAGCGCCAGCGAGCTTTGTTGATCAAATACCGACGATAAGTCCGGCTTTGAATCGGATATTAACTGAGCTTCATGATTGCCCCACGATTGTTTCGGATCGCCGATGTCACATTGTTGGTTGGAATCAAGCGGCTGCGGCAGTCTTTCTTGACTTTGCTAAACTGCCAGAGGGGGAGCGGAATATGATATGGCTGCTTTTTACCCGGAAAGAATTGAAATCACTGGCTGTGAATTGGAGCGACTTCGCTAAAGGCTTCTTGTCGATGTTTCGTTCCTATTATGGTCAATATGTGGGAGACAACTGGTATAGCGAGTTTATTGAGGAACTGAGTGAGAGGAGCAAGGATTTTCGTGTCTTTTGGAACGAGAGTGATGTCAGCACTGCCCCTGAAGTTTTCATTGAATTTCGACATGCCAAGGTGGGGAAAATGTTGTTCGATCTAACGACCTTGCAGGTGCAAGGAAGAACGGATCTAAGATGCAGTGTATATACGCCATCTATCGGATCTGATACGGATACGAAGATTAGACTGCTGATGAGCAAATTAGTTGAATAGCAACTATTTGACACATTAACGTCGTTTCATACAAAGATGAAGCGACACTAATTTTTTACGTCCATTGACTTTTTTTGCTCACATGGGCTAAAGTGAATTTAATGTGTCCATCCACATATTGGACAGAAGACAAGCAGTTATTTAGGAGGAGAATGTAGAGATGTCGACCAAAGCATATGAAGGAACGTACAACGGAGAACAAGCGATTTGGCTGCAAGCTGGGCGTTATGAAGCGGTAGTTTTGCCAGATGTTGGTGCAAATCTGATTGCATTCCGTGATATAGAGAAAGAATACCGTTTCTTGCGCGAGCCAGCACTAGAGGAGATGGAAGCGTTTAAAGAACGTCCGATCGTTCATGGAATTCCTGTGCTATTCCCGCCGAACCGTTATGAGGATGGCAAATTCCCTTGGAAAGGGAACGTATTCCAATTCCCAGTCAATGAGCCTAAGACAGGTAATCATCTGCACGGATTTGTACACAATATTCCATGGGCTGTTGAGAATTTCAGCAGTGATGCCAATGAAAGTCGTGTCGCATTAGCTTTGCGAGTGCGTGAGGGACATTCCGTTCATGAATTCTTACCTTTTGACTTTACAATCCGCTTGATCTATACCTTGAATGAGCAAGGTTTGCATCAACAGATTTCCGTACATAATGAAGGCAATGAAGCGATGCCTTGCTTGTTGGCGTTCCATACAACGATTAACGCACCTTTTGCCGTCAACAGCCAGCCTTCCGATTACACGTTCCAAATGACGATCGGTGAGCGTTGGGCGTTGAACGAGCGTATGCTGCCAACTGGCGAGTACCAAGCACTTTCTGCAGATGAAGAGAAAATGAAAGTTGGCGGTCTATCGCCATTCTTTGAAGGTATGGATAATCATTATACGAGTGTACCGCAAAATAGCCGTAACTTCATGGCACTGACTGATGCGCGTGAAGGCATCAAACTTGTTTATGATGTAGGGACTTCCTATAAGCAATGGATGATCTGGAACAATGGCAAAACAGAAGGCTTCTTCTGCCCTGAACCTCAAATGAATTTGGTTAATGCGCCGAATATGGATCTACCTGCCGATCAAATTGGACTTGTCTCCTTAGAACCAGGTGAAGTTTGGGAAGAAACCGCAAGACTATATGCGATCAAAATCACGAAATAATCGTTAAATAATTAGCAATAGGAACCACCCCCTTTGATGCATCGAGAGAATCCGATGGGATGATCGATTTGCGAGGAGGGGGTGTTTTTGAGTCTAGGAGGGGTAAGGATGGGGAAGTGGGATCACTTAGATCGAGATCAGATGATCGCCAAAGTTGAGGCATTGTATTCTGAAAATGAGAGATTAAAGGCGGAAATCGCGCGTCTGCGCGGTATTAAGCCACCTGCGTCGGGTTTCATGGAGAGTATGTCAACGAAGCTGAAGGAAGCTTTGAGGGAGTAATTTCTGCTTCTGATGTGGATCTAAAGGAATTGGTCAGTTCGACAAAGCGAAACGGATTCGCTATAATGAAAACTGGCAAAAGGAGGGAACAACATGAGTGAAACGAATGTAAATGAGACATTACCACCAAAAACGTGTTCCATTGATCGACTAGTTACGAAAGAAGCAGAAGTAAGCAAAGTGCTTGCTGGCCAAAAGACGGCTTGTCGTCGCAATGGTCGTTATGCGGATATTGGTGAAACCATGGATTTGCAAGGCACATCCTTTACGGTAACCAACGTGTACCAACAAGCATTGGGTGAACTTACAGCTGAGCATGCGAAACAAGAAGGTCACGAAACCGTTGATGAGTATCGCGACAGTATTCTTGCCATGCATCCTGGTATGCCTTGGCTGCCACAGATGAAAGTCTGGGTACACGAATTCAAAAAAGCCGAATAAGACAAAGAACCGTGTGGATCATTGGATTCACACGGTTTATTCACATTATTGACAGAATGGATGATCAACTTGTCTTGGTATATTATCATGCTTTATATACATATTTTCAGCGTTGTGTTAAGCATCGGTCCTTATTTCGTACTATTTCCTTTATTAGCCCTTATCCGTAGAGCACCATTCGAGTCGCTGTCTGATTACTTAGAGCCTTTTCGGATTACCGTTCGACTGACGAAGCATGCAGGACATGTGTTGGTCGCCACTGGTATTCTTCTAACATGGATTACGGCTTGGAGTTGGAAAACCTCCTGGATTGTCGCAACAGTCCTGATTATGGTCGCTTCGCTTTACTTCATTGCACGTGCCTTCTCTCCACTGTTGCGCCAACTCAAAGCTCCGCATGAAGATCGTAATTTACTTGTAAACAAGCTGCGTAAAGCTTTGATCTTGTATGTGATCATTACGCTTGCAATGATGTGGTTCATGGTATCCAAACCGACGATCTGGTAAAGCTTAGTGAAACTTATTAAAGCTTTCTAGCAAACATCACGACAAAATTATAGGATTTGTAAACGCAGTCCACATCCGTAAACCCGGAGTCGCTAAGCCAGCCAAGCTGCGTATCTAGTGGAGCCATTCTGTCCAGCTTCGTACGCTCGTAGGCGGCTTGTAGCGCTTCTGGAGATAGATCTGTGGCTTCTATTTTAGCGACCCAATCCGAACGGTATAAGCCATCAAGGAAGGGAGTCTTTCCTAAGACTTGATCCGCATTTACGAACACCCCACCTGGTTTCAATAAGTGGAAAATGCGTGCATACAGTGCTTGTTTAGCCTCATCTTCCAAATGATGAATGGAGAGGGAGGAGATAATGGCATCATAAGGCTCCCCATCCTCAAAGGACGAATAATCCCCAACTTGGTAAGTCACTTCCGAAGCTCCAGCATCAGCAAATCTTTCTTTGGCTATATCAAGCATCCCCGTCGACAGATCAATCAAGGTTAACCGTGCATGCGGGTACGATCGCAGCATATAGGAGGAGAAAAGTCCCGTCCCTGCCCCTAAATCAAGAATTCGCGGTGTTTGTTGGTCTAATTGGACCAAAGAAGCGGCCGTGTTGTAAAAATCATCGAAGCAAGGAATCAACTTTCTGCGTTGGCTGTCGTACTTTTGAGCAATTTCATCGAATTTCGTTAAAATATTATGGTTGTCATTGTCAGTCATGTATCTTCAGCTCCATTTCCAATCCTTGGCATAATTGTTTGATACCCTAAGTGTAAAGGGCTGTTGGTAAAAAATCCAAGACATAAATCACATAGACCTATAGGAATAAACTATTAAACAATAGAGTCTTATTCATTTTTATATGAATTAGGCTCGAGTTCGTCTCAACAACACGTTTATGACTTCTGAGAACACCAGTCCAATGGCGATTGCTCCAGAAAGTAGAAAAGCTTTCGCAGCGAGCTGCACAGCGACGTCGTAATGATTTTGTACGACATTGCGCATGGCGTCATAGGCTAGTCCACCAGGGACTAAGGGGATGATCCCGGAGACACTGAAAACGATGACGGGTGTTTTATATATTTTCGCGAAAAATTGAGAAATAATCGTGACAACAAAGGACGCAATAAGTGTAGCCAAGATGGGATCCAGATACGCTTTTTGAAAAGAGAAATAGAGCATCCAACCAATCATCCCTACAAACCCGCATTGTACAAGCGTTCTTCGAGGGACATTGAATATGATGCCGAAAGCGGACGTCGCAATGAAGCTTGTTACGAGCTGCTCCAACATATCCATACTAGAACCCCTTCCCTGGATAAAATGTTAAGACAAATGCTATTCCAGCGCCGATGGCGAATGCGGTCAAGAAGGCTTCCGCGCCTTTGGACACGCCAGATACGAAATGGCCGGCCATCAAATCACGCACAGCATTGGTGATTAGCAGCCCAGGTACGAGCGGCATGACAGAGCCAATGATAATCTTATCCAGATTATGGCCGAGTCCTGTTATGACTGTTAAATAGGCAATAAGTCCAATAATTAATGATGCGAGAAATTCCGAGAAAAATTTAATCGGAACTAAACGATGGAGAAAAGTCACCGAGATCGTACCCACTCCACCAGCAAGGAAAGCGGGGAAGAAATCGGACCATGTACCTTGAAACATGATGAGAAAACAACCACTCGCAACTGCAGCGGCCGAGGCCTGCAGCCAAGCGGGATATCTGCGCGTATCGGTACTGAGCGCCTCAAGCTCCTGATACGCCGCTGAAGGTGATAATTCACCTTGACTGATTCTGCGAGAAATAGCATTCACGACAGTTACTTTCCGCAAATCCGTTGATCGCGAAGAAATGCGAATGAGGCGGGTCGTCTGCTCAGGCCCATCAATCGAGAAAATGATGCCAGTAGGCGTGACAAAGCTATGAGAATTAGGAATACCAAAGGCTTCGGCCACATGGGTCATCGTATCTTCAACCCGATAGGTTTCGCCGCCGTTTTCCAGCATGATTTTACCGGCGAGTAAACACACTTGTGCGATTTCATAGTTCGTCGCTGCAGGCAGGTGCGCCATGTGATCCGTATCCTTTCTGTTTTGGAATAATTGACCTTAGTATAGATCATATTGTTAACTTTTGAAAATGAGCGGGAGAAATGAGGCATAGGCAAATTTTCCATGCGTTTATGATATAATGCTTGAATAAAAATGAAAACAATTATGAGCAAGGAAGAAGACAGTTAAACATGGAACATGGAGGATTATTTGTGAGCTTAGAAATTAAATTCGTTCAACATTCAGATCCTATTTTACATGACTTAATTGCGAAGTTGGATCAAGATTTAATGGCTAGATACCCCATAGAGGAGATTTATTTTGTTGATTTTGACGATCCTTCTATTGAGCAGATAACATTTGCGATTGCGCTATTGGAAGGGATTCCGGTTGGTTGTGGTGCTTTACGTCCGATTAATCAGGATTATACGGAGTTGAAGCGTTTCTTCGTTGACTCGACGTATCGCAAACAGGGAATAGCGACGGATTTACTTGCATTTTTGGAAAAAGAGGCTTTGAGACTTGGTCATCATACGATTCGATTGGAAGCTGGCGAAGCCCAACCTGAAGCCGTAGCGTTCTATACCAAATGTGGATATTACCCTATCGCTTGCTTTGGAGAATACATAGGAAGCAAGAGCAGTCTATGCTTTGAGAAAAAAATCGGATGAATATAAACTATTTCTTAACCGACTTGGACGGAACTTTGTTGAACTCTCATGCGAAGCCATCGGACTATACGATAAGTGTCATAACTTCAGCGCTTGAGCGGGGAATGGTCATTAGTTACGCAACTGCACGTAGTTATCAGAGCTCGCAGGCAGTCGTTTCGGCAATACCGTGGCGATATCCACTTGTATTATATAATGGGGCGATGTTGTTTGATCCTGTAGAGAAGCGGGTCCTTGGCGGGCGTTGGTTGGATTGTGAGCTGAGTAATACGATTATTCAATTGGGCAAAAGTTTTGGGATCACACCGCTGCTGTTTGCACTCGATGATCAGGATAACGAGCGGGTACATCATGAAAAGTTGGTTCGTTCGGGGGATCTTCAATTTAGGGCTAGTCGGCCGAATGATCCGAGATTTCAAGAGGTCGATGAGGTGTGCAGTACGGCAGCATTACGAACGTTAATTCTGACGTACATCGGGTTGGTGGAGGAGCTTCTCCCTTTGAAAACAGCGGTTCAGGAAGTCATGGGATCAGAGGTCCATGTACATTTGATGAAGGATAATTACATTGCTGGTCATTATTTCCTTGAATTCAGTCATCCGGAAGCCAATAAGCAGATGGGTCTGCGGTTATGGGCGGAGCTCGTTGGATGTACGTCCGATGATGTGACGGTATTTGGTGATAATTTGAACGATACCGGTATGTTCCTTGAAGCAGGTCGTAAAATTGCTGTGGCTAATGCGCATCCAGAAATTGTGCAACTGGCGGATGAAATTGTCGTGAGTAATGATGAGAATGGCGTAGCTGTATATATCGCAGGCTGTATGGCTCGTATGCAGGCAAACGAGGTAGGGTAAGTTGTGGGGAATTGATATGTAGAATGAGTGATTAGGGAGGGAATTCTATGGCTCGGTACGTCGCTATGTTGCGTGGAATCAATGTGAGTGGTCAGAAAATTATTAAAATGGACAGGCTGAGACAGCTGTTCGAATCGATGGATTTCACAAATGTAAGTACTTATATTCAGAGTGGAAATGTGATTTTTGATGCTGCGGAGGTAGATATTGCGATCCTTCGAGATCGGATCGTTCATGAGTTGAAGGAGCAGCTGACGTTTGATATCCCCGTTATTATTCGCACACCTGCGGAGCTGCAAGAGGTGGTACAGGACACTCCTTATCCGCGTGTGGATGAGAATGAGCAGCGATACGTCACATTCTTATCGCAAGCGCCAACAGAAGTGGCACTTGCTAAGCTAGATGCAGCGCAAAGTGAAGTAGACGAGTACCACGTTAAGGGTTTAACCGTGTACCTGCTCATCCGGAAAAACTACGGCGACTCCAAATTCAGTAACAACTTCATTGAGAAGAAGCTAGGGGTATCAGCTACCACGCGAAATTGGGAAACGGTGAATAAGTTGATTCAGTTGGCGGGGGAAGCCGAAGCGGGGAAATAGGTTGCTGCTCCGGACGCCGAGCAGCGGCTGTGTAAGTCGAAAAAACCGACTTAGATAAGTAGCTAATGTACTTGGGATTTTTTGCATATTCGACGAGTCGATAGGGGAGGCTTAGGAGATCAGTCAGTTCAATCAATGGACATGCGTGTTCAGTAGAGGCAGGCGACCCAAGATGAACCTTTGGAACATGAATACCAAGAATACCAAGAGATTGCGCTTATGGCTCTTGCCGCCGCAGCGCGCAGCCTTGCTGCTCGCGGCACTCCTCCTGGCGTGCTTCGCCACGCCAGCGGCGGCCAAGCACGGGGTGGCCATCCCCGTGCTGAACTACCACAGCATCGGGGTGGCCCCGGGGAACACGTACGTGCTCCACCCCGATACGTTCGCGCGCCAAATGGACTATTTGGCCGCGCATCACTACACCCCGTTGACGCTGGACGAGTTCGCCAGCGTCCTCTCACACAAGATGCCGTCACCGGCTCACCCCGTGCTGCTCACGTTCGATGACGCCTATGCCAATAATGCGGAGGTGGCGTTGCCTATCCTCCAGCAACACAACTTCCCGGCGACGCTGTACGTGTCGACGGGTCTCATCAATACGCCAGGGTACCTTACCTGGCCGCAGGTGAAGGAGCTGAGCGGAGCAGGCTGGGATATTGCGTCACACACGGTGACGCACCCGCATCTGCCCAAGCTCAGCAAGAAAGCGCAGCGAGAGGAGATACACGCTGCGCGCGCCGAGATCGAGCAAGAGCTGGGGAAACCAGCGAATACCTTCGCTTATCCGTACGGTGATTACAACCGTACGACTTTAAGGGTTTTACGCAAGGCAAACTTTTCGTATGCCTTCACCACGCACCCAGGTTGGGCTTCGTCAGATCAATCTCCGCTAGAGCTGCATCGCATCGTCGTAGACAGCCAACAACCATTCGAAGAGTGGGTGCAGCAATTAACCAAACCGACGCCACAGTAGGCGAGATTCAATTTAGTATTTTGACAGTCTACTAGTGGATTTAGGAACACGCCAAGTTTAATAGTGGATTTACCCAAATTTTTGAGTATAATCGTATATAGAGATGATAGCCACTCTCACTAAAATGTGTCGTTTAAGGAGTCGTACAATGTCAAAAACACTTATTTTCGGTCATAAAAACCCAGACACGGATTCAATCACATCCGCAATTGCTTATGCAGCACTGAAAACAAAATTAGGTCAAGAAGTAGAAGCGGTTCGCCTAGGTTCCGTTAACGGTGAAACGCAATTCGCACTTGATACTTTTAAAGTAGCTTCTCCACGTGAAGTTCAAACCGTTGCTAACGAAGCAGCCAATGTCATCTTGGTTGACCACGTTGAGCGCCAACAAAGCGCTAGCGACATCGATCAAGTACGTGTTGTGGAAGTTATTGACCACCACCGTATTGCTAACTTCGAGACGAGTCACCCGCTTTACTACCGCGCGGAGCCAGTTGGTTGCACAGCAACGATTTTAAATAAATTGTACAAAGAAAACGGTGTTTCCATCGATGCTGATATCGCTGGTTTGATGCTTTCTGCCATCATTTCTGATTCCTTACTATTCAAATCTCCAACGTGCACTGAGCAAGATGTTGCGGCTGCTCGTGAGCTAGCTGCAATCGCTGGTGTAGACGCTGAAGTTTATGGTCTGAACATGCTTAAAGCAGGTGCGGATCTTAGCGACAAAACTGTAGCGCAATTGATTTCTTTGGATGCCAAAGAATTCCAATTAGGGGGCTACAAAGCAGAGATCGCACAAGTCAATGCGGTTGATGTGAACGATGTACTTTCTGGGCAAGCAGAAATCGAAGCAGCGCTTGGAGCGATTATTGCAGAGAAAAACCTAGACTTGTTCTTGTTCGTTGTTACGGACATTCTGAACAATGACTCCGTAGGTCTTGCTCTTGGACGTAAAGCAGACGCAGTTGAGAAAGCTTACAACGTTTCTCTTGTTGATAACAAAGCCTTACTTAAAGGCGTTGTTTCACGTAAATCACAAATTGTACCTGTGCTTACAGATATTTTCAACAACCTGTAGGATACATACATTAGCGCATTAATGAGCACCGTTCATATCATTGGACGGTGTTTTTTGGTTATACCGCTAACTTTTGGTATGATAAGAGAATACTTTGAGAAAGAGGTGGAGATAAACATGACAGATTCAATCCATGGAGTTCATTTAGATAAAGCGACGTTTGCAGGAGGTTGTTTCTGGTGTATGGTGACGCCTTTCGAGTCACTGCCAGGCATTATTTCAGTTGTTTCCGGATATATTGGCGGGCACACGACCAATCCGACATATAAAGAGGTTTGTTCTGAAACGACAGGGCATGCGGAAGCTGTGCAAATTACATTTGACCCTGAATTGTACCCTTACGATAAATTGCTTGATACATTTTGGCGTCAAATTGATCCGACCGATGCTGGCGGACAATTTCATGATCGGGGATCCTCTTATCGGACGGCGATATTTGCCCATAGCGACGAGCAGCTCGCTAAAGCAGAGGCATCCAAACAAGCGCTGCAGGACAGCGGTCGATTCGATCGCCCCATCGTGACGGAAATCGAGCGAATAGATGCGGAAGCCTTTTATCCAGGGGAAGAGTATCATCAGGATTATCATCACAAAAATCCGCTTCACTACAAAGCCTACCGCAAAGGCTCAGGTCGCGACGCTTATATCTCACAATTTTGGAACACAGCGAAGGATAAAGAAGAGCGCAAGAAATCACTTACCCCTTTGCAATACGAAGTTACGCAAAACAATGCAACAGAGCGTCCCTTCCAGAATGAGTTCCACGATTACAAAGAAATAGGTCTCTACGTGGATATCGTCTCAGGCGAGCCCTTATTTACCTCTTATGATAAATTCGACTCAGGCTGCGGCTGGCCAAGTTTCACCAAGCCATTATTCGAAGGACATGTGAAAGAAGTAACAGATACGAGTCATTTCATGGTGCGTACAGAAGTGCGGAGCACAGAGGGGGATTCGCATTTGGGTCATGTTTTTAATGATGGTCCAGGTCCAAATGGTCTTCGTTATTGCATCAATTCGGCTTCTTTGCGATTCATTCCACTGGCTGACATGAAGAAGGAAGGCTACGGCGCTTACCTCCAATTCTTCGATCGGAAGTAATTGATGCGCCGAATCGTATGGACGGTGTTCTGGTCGCTTCAATGTCATGTGCCGTATCATACCTCGAATAATATGACGAAGCCAACAGGTGGCATGTTCACGGTCGTACAGTATGTCTAGGAGAGAATGGGTATAGTTATTTTATCCTCGAATGCCCCTTGACGTTGACCTGCTGTAGTAGGTAATATGAATTCCATAATCACATACGAAGTTATGATCAAAGACATGATTTTCTTCACGAACTGCCCAGAGAGAGAAGTACTAGCTGAAATCTTCTCCTGTTGCCGGTTGAAAATTACCCCTTTGTAGCTGTGACGCTGAACCTATGGGAATTGAAGCATGGAAGTAAGTGACACCGTCTTATCCCCGATAACGGATACTAATAAGGACTTGCGCTAGGCAAGTCGAATTAGGGTGGAACCACGAGCTGAACGCACTCGTCCCTTTCTGGGCGAGATGCGTTTTTTTGCGTTCACAACTACAAGGAAAGGGAGGTAAGAAGGCATGGATATTCAAGTGATTTTGCCAGATGGAACAAGTAGGAGGTACGAACAAGGTACGACAATTGAACAAGTTGCTGAATCGATTAGTGTGGGACTGAGGAAGCAAGCTATTGCTGGCAAAATGAAAGGACAATTGGTTGATTTACAGCAACAAGTTGATGCGGATGGCCACATTGAAATCGTCACTTGGGAAAGTGAAGAAGGGTTAGCGATTTATCGACACAGCACAGCACATGTACTAGCTCAAGCGCTTAAACGCATCTATGGTTTTCAGGCCATTAAGCTGGGAATAGGGCCGGTCATCGAAGATGGTTTCTATTATGATATCGATATTGATAAACCATTATCAAGTGATGATTTGCGAGCAATCGAAGATGAGATGGGTAAAATTATACAAGAAAACTTGCCGATTGTACGGCGAGTTGTCAGCCGAGAAGAAGCATTGGACATTTTTGCGAAGTTGAATGAGTCCTATAAACTTGAGCTTATCCGAGATCTGCCGGAAGACGTGTTGATTTCGATCTATGACCAAGGTGAATTCTTCGACCTCTGCCGAGGGCCTCATATTCCTTCGACAGGAAGAATTAAAGCTTTTAAACTGCTCCATGTAGCAGGGGCGTACTGGCGAGGTGATGCGAAGAACCCCATGCTGCAAAGGATTTATGGCACTGCATTTCTGAAGAAAGCACAGCTTGATGAACATCTGCATAGGCTCGAAGAAGCGAAGCAACGTGATCATCGTAAGCTTGGCAAAGAGCTTGAACTCTTTATGTTCTCGGAAGAAGCGCCGGGCATGCCTTTTTATTTGCCGAAGGGGATGATCCTGCGGAATGAGCTTGAGAATTTCGCTCGAGAGTTACAGCGCCTGAGAGAATATGACGAAGTGCGTACACCTCTGATGATGAATAATCGCATTTGGGAGGAATCGGGACACTGGGATCATTATAAAGACAATATGTACTTCACGCATGTAGACGAAACGAAGTGCGCGCTTAAACCGATGAATTGCCCAGGTCACATGCTGATCTATAAAAATAGCTTACACTCCTACAGGGAATTGCCGATTCGCCTTGCGGAATTTGGTCAGGTGCATCGTCATGAATATTCAGGTGCTCTGAATGGGATGATGCGCGTGCGTACTTTTTGTCAGGATGATGCCCATCTCTTCGTGTTGCCAGAACAAATTGAGGATGAAATCGGTCGGGTCATTGAGCTGATCTCGCATGTATATCAAGTGTTTGGCTTTCAGTATCGAATCGAGCTGTCAACACGACCGGTTGATTATATGGGTTCGAGTGAACTCTGGGATCAAGCGGAACAATCGTTGAAGAATGTCTTGGATAAAAGAGGGATCGCGTACCGCATTAATGAAGGGGATGGCGCTTTCTACGGGCCCAAAATAGATTTTCACATCCTTGATGCGCTGAAGCGGAGCTGGCAGTGCGGAACGATTCAATTGGATTTCCAAATGCCAGAGAAATTCGATTTAACTTATATCGGGGATGACAGTCTCAAGCATCGGCCAGTCGTGATTCATCGAGCTGTATATGGATCTATTGATCGCTTTATCGGGATTTTAACAGAGCATTTTGCTGGAGCTTTCCCGTTGTGGTTAGCACCTGTTCAAGTTAAATTGCTGCCAGTTTCAGATCACTATTTGGATTATGCCTTCCAAGTGAAGAAATCGCTTGAAGAGGCAGGGATACGCGTGGAAATGGATGCACGTGCAGAGAAATTAGGCTATAAAATCCGCGAAGCCCAGTTAGACAAAGTCAAGTACATGCTCATTCTTGGTGAAAAAGAACAAATCTCCCGCGGAGTCTCCATCAGAAAACGGGGAGAGGGTGATCTAGGAATTAGATCGCTTTCGGAAATTATGGAGCAAATCATTTCAGAAATTGCGGCAAAGCAATAACCTCGAATTGCTCCCGCGCGTTCATCCTCGAATAGCGAGATTATTTGTCATACCACGGATTCAAGTGTATAAGTACCTCATCTACGTCACTATGGTGATCCATAATGGATTTCTTGATGGCACGTGAGATGTCGTGCCCTTGTTGAATCGTAAGCTCTCCTGGTACGGAAATTCGCGCATCTACCAGAATATAATGACCGTGCTCTCTTGCACGTACACGATCAATACGTTTCACGCCAGGAACCGCTTCGATCAACGCAGTGTATTGCGAAAGCATGTGTTGATCGACGGTTTTTTCCATGAGGATATCGAAGGATTCTTTGGCCATTTCAATGCCTAACTTCAGAACTAAGAGGGATACAATGACCCCAGCGGCTGCATCGCCATAGGCTAACCAGTGAATGTCATAAGCTTTACCTATGAAAGCCAAACCAATACCTATAACAGCAGCAAGTGAGGCATACACATCGGCTAAATGATCATGTGCAGTTGCAATCAAGCTTTTACTATTGGTACTGCGCCCGATCCGGATGGTGTATATATAAAGAAGATATTTCCATACAACAGAAACCGCAGAAGCGATTAAAGCAATGAGGCTAGGCGCACTTGGCTCGTGGAATAGCGCTGTAACCGCGTGGTACCCGATATACATGGCTGCTACCACAAGAATGAAAGCAACAAAGCCCGATCCCAGAACTTCGGCTTTTCCATGGCCATAGGGATGATCTTCATCCGCGGGGAGCTTGGAAATACGCATAGCGCTAAGTGCGGCAATGGTTGCAATGATGTCTCCTGCGTTATGAACTCCGTCTGCTAGAAGTACTTCGCTGTTAAAAATGAGACCAATAATAATTTTGATAAACGTTAATAAAATGTTACTGATGAGGGAGAGCCAGATGGCCCAGACGGATGACTTGTTGTTGACGTGCATGAATGATGACCTCCTACAGAAGTGTTTCCCGAAGGAAAAAAAATCCCTCGACCTAAGGTCGGGGGATTGGGCTGTTTTTTTTATATAAAACTACTAAACTATCAAAATTCGTCATATTCAACACTTCACTTTTCACAAATATCTTTGTATAATACCACACATAATGAGAAATCACAAACCTCCAAATGTCATGGAAAGGAAGTCGAGAGGCATGCGCGTACACGAATTTATGGTTACGAAGGATTTAGAGCGAAGCGATTTATCAGGTATTTCTACGAAATCATCTCATTTTATTTCGGATATCACACTCGACTTTCAGTTTGATGATAAGCACCATAAAGTTGACGTGAAAAGTGTCTTGGGCATGCTGTTAGTTCCGATTAAAGCAGGCACAACGCTGCGTTTGCTTACGAGAGGAAAAGATGAGGAAGAGGCAATGCATTTTATTTTTGATTTATTTCGGATTTTTTGTTAACTGCAAGCTCGTATGCGCTTTCAGAAGACTGAATTTAATTGTATTAGCTCGACAAGATTAAATAGAGCTGTGACATGATAGATTATGCAAAATCGCCGGTATGACGCGAACATCCGCACTTTTGGTAAGTTGATTCAATTCGATGCAATTGGTTCTGCATCTACGAGATGTCAGAAGGCTCTGTGTACGGCTACCGCGGCTCCTGATGCGCGGAAGGTGCACAGACCTCCTGGGAGGCGGGCTGGCGCGTGACGGGCGAGCAGGGCACGGCTCTGTGGGACGGAGCGGGTGAGCCACTTGCCGAGGTTGTGGCCGCCGGGCGGAGTCCGATTGCCGCGACAATGGCAATGGTATTAGGTACTCAAAAAGCCAACAATTCACACGACGTGTGGGATTGTTGGCTTTTCTGTATGTAGCATCAATTTTAAGCTTCGCCTATCCAACTAAATGGAAAAAATACAGCTAATTTCACGCCGTCCGGCCGAAAACACACGATAGATGGATTTCATACAGCTAATTTTGCCAAATTCGACACTTGTGAGTGAATCGAGGCCAATTAGATACATGAAATCCAGTTATGTGTGATTTTCGCAAGATAGGAGTGAAATTAGCTGTAAGTAATCCAGTTATTGCCTAATTTAGAAGCTCGAACGAGCGGTAAACCCCACTCCAAGCGGCGATTAATGAATATCTTTCTTCTTGAATCGTCCACCTTTAACATCATGGATATTCCCGATGGCAAGAAAGGCTTTTGGATCCAAGTCGTCGACAATGGATTTGAGCTTCGCTTCTTCGAGTCGTGTAATGACGCTGAAGATGACCTTTTTATCATCACCCGTAAAGGCACCTTCGCCTTTGAGGTACGTGACGCCTCGACCTAACCGATTCGTAATCGAATCCCCGATTTTCTCGTATTCATCGCTAATAATCCAAACGGATTTGGATTGATCAAGACCTTCAATCGTGATATCAATCATTTTATAAGCAATAAAATAGGCAATCAGAGAATACATCGCACGATCCCAACCGAATACAAAGCCTGCACTGGCAAGAATAAACAAGTTGAAGAACATAACAATTTCGCCTACCGAGAAGGCTGTCTTTTTACTAAATAAAATAGCTACAATTTCAGTGCCGTCTAACGATCCTCCTGATCGAATAACGAGCCCGACGCCAATCCCAAGGATAATCCCACCGAATACAGCTGCTAACAAAGGATCCATGGTGATGGCTTTAACAGGGTGAAGTAAAGATGTGCCAATCGACATGATAATAACAGAGAAGGTGGTTGAGATAGCAAAGGTTTTGCCAATTTGTTTATATCCGAGTAAGACGAAAGGCAGGTTGAGCAGAACGAGAAATATACCGAGAGGGAAGCCAGATAAATGAGATGCAATGATGGAAATCCCTACTATGCCACCATCGATAATATGATTTGGAACTAAGAAAATTTCTAATCCGATGGAAACGAGAGCGGCACCGATGATCATAAAAAAGATTCTGCGTGCAAATTTCAATCTTGTTAATTTTTGATGTTGTGCATGAGTATGAGCTTGAGCTTGTGCCAGTGAATTAGCCATGAAAGTTCCTCTTTTCCTCAATCATTCATTTTCGTTACTTATGAGTAAGAAGGAATAAGGCCCGTATAACGTGAGGTGAATTTGAGGAAAGCAAGTAAGATAACTTTCAGCTTTTTCCAGATTAAATGTGTCAAAAAAACGATGAATACAACAAAAACGGTCATTTCATAGTGCTTGTGAAACTGATCATGCAGTTGAATTTTATTTTCGTAAACGTGAATGAATTCCTTATTAGGCGATTGCTGTTGACTAGTCAAGACCTGAGTGGTGTTGGCTGAAATGAGAACATCGGTATCGGCTGCAGCGTGATTGGATATGGGGGGTGTTAATGGGAAGACGAAAAGTCCGAGAATCAGCCAGACCATGATTGTCCAACAGCATTTGCGTGTTAAAGGGTTCACAACCATCCCCTCCAGACAATATGAATCCAAATTTGCTTGAATTGTAGCACTTCATCTCGAATGAGTCAAACTCCGATGTGTACGAAACCTGTTATCGGGATTTCCTATCGTGAATTTGGACCAATTAGGCCAATAGTGCATACATTAATAAGATGAACCCAAGTAGGAGAGGTGAAACTGTGAGCAGTGTGATTGGCATTCTCCTAGATCGTAAAACTTATCTCGGCATCCTTCGAAAACAAACCGGATATGAACATATTGACTACTATAATCAAGCAGCAGTTGAGCTAGGGTTGATCCCTTTCTACACGTGCTTAAAGCATGTTAACTCGAAGTCAGCGCTTGGCTTGAGTTATGAGAGTAAGAAGTATACGCTGAAACGCCTGCCGATCCCGAAGGTGATTCACAATCGTGCCATGACTCTCTCCCCGACTTCGCAGCAGAAATTAAAAGCGATAGCTAAGATAAGCCACGTTTTCAATGGTCAAAATAGACATGATAAGCTTCATATTCATCGATTGTTACGCGCGAGTGCGAATAGCTCTGAATTTCTTCCACATACCATGAAGTATTCACGTGAAAATTTGATTAAAGCGATTCACCGAGAGGATTCCTTTTTTGTCAAGCCAACGAATAGTTCTGTGGGAAAAGGAATTATAAAAGTTACTGCGATGCCAGATCGAACATGGCAAGTCTGGTGGAGTAATCAATTACCTAGGCAGCTTGTTGAACAGCAAATGATTGATTTTATAGATGAGAAAGTCAATGGCCAATCCTATTTGATTCAAAAAACGATTCCACTTTCGATGTATGAAGGACGCCCTTACGACTTAAGGGTATCGGTACAACGCGGCGCTAGAGGACAATGGGGAGTTACAGGGATTGCTGGAAAGGTCGCTGCAGATGGTCGCCATGTCACGAATTTGGCCAAGGGCGGTGAAGCTGTAATTTGTGAAAAGTTATTTCTCAGCAACGGCTTTGACCCTGTAGTAAAAAGGGAACAGGTTGAAAAAGCAGCACTACAGATCGCAGAGAGCTTGAGTCAGCAAATTCCCTCGATTTCGGATGTAGGGATGGATATTGGTATTGATCATCAAGGTGCAATATGGTTAATCGAAGTGAATGGCCGCGACCAGCGATATCAATATAAGCATTTGAATTTGAACAAGACTTTTTATCGCACATATGAAACACCGATGCTTTATGCCAAATATTTATTGAGCAAGTAAACCTGCGTGAAAAGGTGGAGTGGGGATGTGAGTGAACGTGTTCTCGTCATTAAAATGAATTTATTGCCATGGTACAACGAGCTTGACGATCGTTTGGAAGTGTATCATCCAACCTTTCCCGAAGCTGTTCGTCAGCGTATCCAGACGTTTGGCGAATTTCGAATGGTCTCGATTAATCGTATGCAGACACGTATAAGGCGAATTCCGGAAAAAGCTTAATGCCATTTGTGGGTAGAATTTAGGTGAATGTGGCATAATTAGTATAGAAGCAATACCCGTAGAGGCAGGGAAATACCTGCTTCTTTTTGTGTACAGAAAATGAATTTGGCTTTTGTGTTGCTTCATACCCCTATAAACAAGTAAAATAGAAGTGAAGCATTATTCGTTCGATGTAGGCTTTTACCCACAAGCAAATACAGGGTGTACAGGAAAAGGGGACATTTAAAGGTGAACGTTCATTTAAATTTTACAAACAAGGGCAAAGTGGTAATCGAAAATTTCAATAATGAGGAGCTCATTGAAATTTTTAGTCGTTATATTAACACGTTAACGAAGAAGTACGCAGTTGATATTACGGTACCTGCTGAAGCAAATCAGAATATCGTCCAAGATGGTTCATTTAAAGTTGTTCTTTCAAATGTACAATGTGATGTTGAGACTTTTTTCAAAGAGCTCGGGAGAGATATTAAAGTTCCTCTGAAGAAGAGAGCGGACGGTAAGCTCGAGAACGTGTTTAAAATTCAAGTGATTGATTAAGTTGCGGGGGCTTGTATGCTTAGTTTAGACGAGAAGTTAGCAATAGCAGCATCCTTCCCTGAACTGCAGCGTAAGGATGTTTCACTGGGGCGAATTAATTTTCATTATTTAGAAAGTGACTATGAGAAGACAACAGTTCTTTATCATCTTCACCCGAATGGAAATGGATTCGTGTATGCCGAATACATCCCAGGTTGTACGGTGGATGCCAAAGGTTTAATTAACATTCGGGATTATAGTGAAGACGAGCTTCGTAAGATTATTATGAAGTCGATTCAGTCTTTAACTCGTAGCGGTAGTCCCAAGGTTTCGAAGGTCGAGGAAGTCCAAGACCCTCAAGAAGAGATTTGGATTTGGGTAGATGAAGATGGCAACACGTTGAGCGTAACTTTTGTGGAAGATTTATGGTATATCTACGCCGGGGAAAACCTCGATTGCGCCTTTGAAACGTATGAAGAAGTCCAAGAGTATTTGGAAGAAGAAGGCTTCGATAAGAAGTGAGATCAGATGGATCAGAGATCAGATGGATTCAGTGGTAAGATGGATCAGAGAGATTCAGTGATAAGATGGATCAGAGAGATCAGCCCTCCTTGGAGGGCTTTTTTGTGTAATTTATAAAGAATAAAATTCAATGAAGTGTGGCAGGCTTGCAGGCACTGCCCACGGCTGGATTTGCGCACAAAAAAAGTGCGCAAGGCCAAAGGAGCCGCYGGYCACCGTAGGCTAGCGCACAAAAAAAGTGCGCAAGGCCAAAGGAGCCGCYGGYCACCGTAGGCTAGCGCACAAAAAAAGTGCGCAAGGCCAAWGGAGCCGCYGGCTACCGTACGCTAGCGCACAAAAAAAGTGCGCAAGGCCAAAGGAACCGCCGGCCACCGTAGGCTAGCGCACAAAAAATGTGCGCAAGGCCATTGACGCCACCCGCCACTATACGTAGCATGCATCGCACTCGTTTCCGGTTCAAGCGGCTATTTTATGTTATAATGTATGGTAATCGTTCAAGTACTACGAATGTCAAAGGGGAACATAACATAATGAAATTCAGACCATGTATTGATCTACATAACGGTAAAGTGAAACAAATTGTCGGTGAAACCCTAGGTGGCGTGGGGCAGGCAGTAGTTGAGAATTTCGTATCTTCGCACGACTCAACTTATTATGCGGAAATGTTCAAAAGAGATCGTTTAACCGGCGGGCATGTTATTATGCTTGGCGATGGGAATCAGGAAGAAGCGATTAAAGCACTTGCTGCGTATCCTGGGGGACTGCAAATCGGTGGAGGCATACATGCGGAGAACGCTAGCTTTTATTTGGAGCAAGGGGCCTCACACGTGATTGTAACGTCTTATATTTTTCGCGATGGACAGCTGAATATGGATAATCTGACACGGATCGTTGAAGCGATTGGCAAAGAGAAATTAGTTATTGATCTTAGCTGCAAAGAAAAAGATGGCAAGTGGTATGTAGCAACGAATCAATGGAAACAGTTAAGTGATGTGGAATTGAATCAAGAGACTATACGATTCTTTGAACAGTATTGCGATGAATTTCTGATACATGCGGTTGATGTGGAAGGGAAGCAGAGTGGGATCCAAGAGAGTCTGGTAAGTTCTTTGGCAGAGTGGGTCACTATTCCAACTACCTATGCTGGCGGTGCTAGATCATTTGAGGATTTGGCGTTATTTAGACAGCTTTCCCAAGGGAAATTAGATATTACGGTAGGCAGTGCTCTTGATATTTTCGGCGGGAAGCTCTCGTATGATGAGGTTGTCCAGCAGTTAAGCATCGCGTTGTAACAATAGTTTTTGTTTGTAAAAAGGATGTGTGCGATGGTACTTTGGCACAAGCTGTATGTGTGGGGAATTGGCATTATCCTACTGTTAATCATGATTGGAGAGCTAGTTTGGTTGCCAGATCCGTTAAGATGGGGGACACGCTTTTACTGGATAGATCTGATTGATGGGCTGATTTATGCGATTGCAATTGTTCCTTTGATCTGGATGGTGGCTGCACTTCTGCACCTTGTACAATCGCAAACACGGAGCATGAAAGTATTTCGTGGCCTCATCTGTTTTGTTTGTTTACTAAGTGCTGTTATTGTAGTTACCATGCCCAAAAAGCTAGAGTTCTCTGCTTCTGCAATGATCCTTAGTCTGCTTCTAATCGCAACGGATATGATCCTAGACGAAAGGAAGAAACGCAAAGTGCCACGCCAAAGTGTACTCTTTTTTGGTGTGACACTCGGTCTCTTGGCGTTGATGCTGTGGCCAACTTCCTATTTGGTAACCTATCCGGGTATTACGCTCAATATGAATCGATATGCGCAAGCTGAAAGTGGCTCTAAACATGGCGATATTTCGGGAGTTCTTATTTTCGAACGGCCGGCATTTCCAATGGACTGGTTGTATGCGAAGCTTTTTAAAGATTACACGTTTGAGAAGATCGAATCGTTAGGGATGTCGCTTGGCGAATATAATCAGGAAGTTCGTACAATGAAGGAAGACGCGAACGCCGCGGGAAGCGCGATTGCCTTCCATAAAGTGGGGATAGGCAAAGGCATCCTAGCGGATGGTGTTCGGATTACGGCCGTTTTGCAAAATACGAAAGCCGCTGAGGTGCTTCAACCAAGCGATGTCATTACAGCGCTGAATGGACAGCCGATTACCATGACTCAGGAGCTCAGCGAGCGGATGCAGGGAATCAAACCTGGGGAATCCATCCGACTATCGGTCATACGGAATAAAGCGAAAGTCGAGTTGATGGTAGCTACACGTGCCAGTACAGACGATCCAGCCCGTGCTTCCATCGGTATTATGATTGCGAATGAACTCCGCTACGATATCCCTGAGCTTGTGACTTATCATACCTATTTGTTGCATGAAGGTGGACCGTCACATGGAGCGATGCTGGCCTTAACACTAATAGACCAGCTAACACCCTGCGGTGTGACGTATGGTCATCACGTTGCCGGGACAGGGACTATTGAGCCCGATGGCTCCGTTGGTCCTGTCGGTGGGCTCGTGCAGAAAGCCTACACCGTGAGCCGTACGAATGCGGATGTGTTTTTCGTTCCTGTGTCTAATGAAGCTGAAGCGAGGAAAGGTGCTGGTGACTTACTTATCGTACCCGTGCGAACGTTAGATGATATCTTGAATTGGTTGAAAGTTAATCCCAAAGCTGGTGCACCCGCTTGCTCTTCTTCATAGGTTCGAGTTAATCTCGGGCCGCTTCATATAACTTGCTGGCAACAAGCTTGGGCTCATATTGCGGAGTTGTCATATGATCGCCATGGAGTTGCAGGAAGCGGAAGATGCCCAGTCGACTTGACATATGCGGATGCCAGCCATAGTTCGGATCACCGAATGGAATCACATTGTCTTCCATGATGTATACGTAGCTTTTGGGGATCGGAAGGCTGTAAAATTTCTTCAAATCTAACTTTTCAAATAACGGACCAGCTGGCTCTGGTGAAGCTTTGCTATAAATGCGTTTGGCTTGCTCGAGCGTTGCCAGATTGGTAAATGTTTCTCTAAATAGTTCGAAAGGCAGCGTAAGCGTGTTGTTTTTGGAACTCGCAACGAGCTGTTTGAATTGCTCTGTGATGTGAGGAGGGAACTCATCTGCGGCCATTCCGCCGTCTTTGAGGACGAAGGCGTTCAGAAATACGAGTCGCTTCAAGCGATCAGGAACGAGTTCTGCTACTTTTTGGATCAAAGTACCTCCAAAGCTGTGCGCAACTAGAATAATATTATGCAGGTTATGAGAAATAATGAAATCGGCGATCGATTTGGACATCATCGCATGCGTCACATTTTTATTCGGGTCAGCGCCATGTCCTGGGAATTCAGGGACGTAGACGGTATGACCTTTTTTGCTTAACTCTGAAGCTATACCGGCCCAGAAGCTGGTATCCGCCCAAGAGCCATGGACAAGGACGAAAGTAAGGGGCTGCTCTTTGGCACGGTAGGAGGAATCATTCTCTTGGATCCAAGGAGTTGGCATATAGGGCCAGTTAGTGGGCATGGGATTGGATGGATAAGGGTGTGGCCATGATGGGCCAGGATTCTGGTAATTCTCATTGGGATAAGTCATTGTGGTCTTCCTCTCGCGTAGTGATATCTTACTATATGCCCAGATGACGTTTGTGCGATTGGAAATTGAATTGGAAGGGAAACGGATCACAGAATGACACATAGGGAGCACAAGATGTATAGGTTTAGTGAAGCACCAATCTGGGAACTGCAACGGGCGTATTACGAGGAACAGGGTATTACAGCTTGGCAGAGCGGAGATGTGCCACAGTACATAACAAGTAATCGGGTGATGGCCATTTCTTATGCGGAAACGGTATTTGGTTTCTTGCAGGATAGAGCTAGAATTGGCCAGCTGACAGCTTCCGTGATGATCCTAGAACTAGGAGCGGGTTCAGGTCAATTCGCGTTTTATGTGTTGCAGGAGTTAACGAAACTAACGCAACAGGCTAGAATCCTGCTCCCGCCGTTTCGATATGTGATGAGCGATTTGGCAGAGAAGAACATAGCGTTCTGGAGGCAACATACCTGCTTAAGGCCATATGTGGAGCAAGGTGTGTTGGATTTTGCGAAATTTGATGCGGTACATCATAGTGAAATTTATTTGCAACATGCCGGCGAACGCATTGTATCTGGTGATCTTACGCAGCCGTTAGTTATTATGGCGAATTATTTTTTTGACAGCCTGCCACAGGAATTAATTTATATTGAAGATCATCAGGTGTATGATTGCCAAATTTCATTACAATTTCCGGACAGGGCTCATGAACTGAGTGTTTCTCAGCAGTTGAAAGAGGTGGTAGGGAGCTATCACTATCAAAGGGAAAACAGATATGATGACGAGTCATATCCATACCGTGAGCTATTACATGTGTATCGTCAGCATATTTCAGATTCTCATGTTCTTATGCCTGAAGTAGGCTTGGCATGTTTAAATCGTTTGAAAGCATTATCGCGGGAGGGTTTCCTGCTGCTAACCGCTGATAAAGGAGATCATCGCTTAGAAAGCTGGGAATATAACGAACCTCCTAAGCTCATTCATCACGGCAGTATTTCATTAACGGCCAATTATCATGCGATTAGCTATATTTGCGAAGCTCAGGGTGGACAGGCTTTGTTCACGAAGCATCCCTATACGTACTTAAACATCGGTTGTATGCTCAATCTTTCTGAACCTAACCAGTATGGACTCACCAGATTAGCTTATGATAGGTTTGTGGAACGATTTGGTCCTGATGATTTCTTTAATCTAAAGGAAGCTTTTGATACACAGGTGGAGCAGAAGACGATGCCGCAGCTTTTGGCCTTATGGCGCTTGAGCGGCTACGATACACAGTTTTTACTGCCCTGTACCAAACGTCTGATTGAGCTGATTCCAGATAGTATGGATCATGAATGGAGCGCGCTTCAGCAAGGAATTGATCACATGTGGGCACATTATTATCCAATGGATGGTAACACGGATGTTGCGCTAGCTTGTGGAATTCTATTGTATCAAATGGACATGTATCAGGAAGCAATCCCGTATTTTGAACGTACACAGCCGAATCTGGACAATGATGCGACTGTTCTCTATGAGATGGCGGTATGCTACTACGAGCTGGGACAAGATGATGCGGCCAGACGGTATGTAGAACGTACAATTTCGCAATCCCCTGCGCATGAAGAAGCAATTGCTTTACGGGAGCTATTGTTTTCAATGCGTTAACAAAATGGCTGAAGCTGCAACAATATCGGTGCTCCTGACGTTAGGAAAGTATCCATTACTTGTATGGTGCTAAATACCAATTTCAATTGAGAGGAGCACTCGCATGAAAAAAATAGCAGCATTAAGTTTAACTGTTTTGCTGGGCAGTAGTTTGACCTTTGGTTCCGCATACGCTTTCTCAGACTTAGAAGAAGGACAAGCAACAGCAGTTCTAGCTCTGAAAGATCGAGGTATTGTGAGTGGTTTTGATAACGAGCATTTTGTTCCAAGAGGTAAAATCAGCTATGCACAAAGTGTCCAAATGATCGTCAAAGGCTTGGACCTTAACTTGGATCATTTGCGATTCATTAAGCAACCACTAGCATCTGATAGCTATTCGAACATTCCGAATGATGCTTGGTATGCAGATGCGTTCATCATTGCGCATTACCACAACCTGGACATCCCGAAGGATGTGAATCCGAATGCAACGATCACACGTGAACAATTCGGAAATCTATTGGTTAAAGCGCTCGAAACCAAGGGACAATTTCCACTGGTGAAAATGTTTATCCAAATCCAAGATGAAGATCAGCTTACTGTAGACTATCAAGGCACCATTCAGAGATTATTGTTATACAAAATCACAACTCTCGATGGGGACGGTAATTTCCATCCCAAGAGCGAGCTTACTAGAGGAGAAGCTGCGACTTGGCTGTATAACGCCATTCGTATGCTAGAGACGCATGTGCAGAAACCACCACAAGTAGAAGAAGTCACGGTATCGGTTGAGAAAGTGAACGATGATGTGAACAAAGTGACACTTTCCAGAGGTGTCAAGCCGAATCCTGGCTATGGGATTAACATTGACAGCATCCAGTTTGAGCCCGGTGGTCAAGCCATTGTGAAGTATTCGTTGACTGAGCCGCAACCTGACAAAATGTATGCACAAGTCATGACGGAGGCAAAAGCGGAGACCTATGTATCTTCGAAGTATGTCGTGAAAGCTGAAGTTAGCGGAACGAAATAATAGGGAGCAATGCTGCTATCCGTTGAGGATAGTGGCATTTTTTTGTACGTTTACCACCTTTTATTCGGTTAGTGCAGGCTCGTACTCTCTCACATAGCATATAGCATCCTCTATCAGATGGGTGGTGAGAGATATGAAAACAATCAACTATTACACGTTAGCATTAGGTTTGTTAGGTGCAGCCAAATTAATTTTGGATGCATTTGGCATGGATATCATTACAGATGAGACAGCGAATGCCATTGCCAATGGTGTTGCTGCGCTTCTTTCTGTCATTGGGGTCTACACGAACCATCAAAAAACTGAATAATTCACCACAAGGCTAAGCCCATTGACACCGATATTTGCCTAGTTGAATATCGTAATGGACAGAAGTGATTTCCATAACGGAGGCGTCAAGCGTGGGATACTATGTTCAAGTGGAAAATGGTGTGAAATTGTTTATCGAAGATGTCAATCCAAAAGGGACGAAGACCATCCTATTCATTCATGGATGGCCTTTGTCACATACACAATTTGAGTATCAATTCAATGTGCTGCCAGGTCTAGGGTATCGCTGTATTGGTGTGGACTGGCGTGGATTCGGCCAATCGGATAAACCGATGGATGGCTATACGTACGATCGGCTTGCAGATGACCTGCATGTGGTGATCCAGTCCTTGAAGCTGGAAGGCATTTCACTTGCTGGACATTCAACAGGCGGTGCTATCGCAATCCGTTATATGGCCAGACATCATGGCCAAGGTGTAGCGAAACTTGTGCTGATTGATGCAGCTGCACCAACGGGCTTTACGAACGAAACCGCAGCTAAGTTCTTGCAAGAGAATGCCAACGATCGTGCAAATATGCTGCAAAATGTAACGGATTCGTTCTTTTTCCAATATATAACGGGACGATTCTCAGATTGGTTCTTTCAAATGGGCTTGGAAGCAGCTAGTTGGTCAACAGCGGCAGTCATTCGATTGCTGAGAGATGAGAATGTGGCAGCTGATCTTGGTCGAATTGAAGCACCTACCTTAATTGTACACGGCATACATGACAAAGTGATTCCTTACCAACAAGCGGTGGAAATGAATAAACGGATTCCGAATTCGCAGCTAATTCCGTTTCATTACAGCGGACATGGTGCATTTTGGGAGGAAAGAGATCGCTTTAATTATGTCCTAACACAGTTTATAGGTTGAGGTTGGTATTGTGCTCCATGAGTTACAAGGTAAAGCTTCCCAAGAGGGAAGCTTTTTCTCATTTATGTAAAGTCTTCAAGTGAGGGTATTATATAGACTATTTAAAGACTTGTCTCTTATGTGTAATTTCATTATGATGAGTATGAAGGGATTTTCAATCAAGCGGATCACACATGAAAGTTCAAATTAATTTAAACTTGCTTGGAGGTTGTTCCATTTATGAATCAGTCTACATTTCGAATTGGTATCATTGGCATTGATTCCTCACATGCGCCTGTATTTACACAAATGTTAAACAATAAGGATCATCCTTTTCATGTTGCTGGAGGTAAGGTCACCATTGCTTATCCGGGTGGTTCACCGGATTTTGAAATGAGTTATTCTCGTATTGAAGGATTCACTGCGCAGCTTCGCGATGCAGGTGTGGAAATCGTTGATTCAGCGGAAGAAGTAGCAGCGAATTGCGATGGCATACTGATGACATCGGTGGATGGTCGCATTCATTTGGAGCAGTTCCGCCATGTATCGTCGTATCGCCGTCCCATATTTATTGATAAGCCTATGACGGTTTCGTCTGCCGAAGCTCGTGAAATAATGGCCTTGGCTCAGGAGCATAACATTCCAATTATGAGTTGTTCTTCGTTAAGATATGCAGAGGAACTGACGATTGCCTTAGAAGATTCAGAGACTAGTAGTGGTATTATCGGGATGGACTGCTACGGTCCAATGGCTTTGCAATCGACACAGCCAGGATTGTTTTGGTATGGTGTGCATACGGTAGAAATGCTTTTTAGAGTACTTGGCAAGGGTTGCTTGCACGTGACTGCTGCTACAACTGAAGATCATGATCTGATAACTGGCGTATGGGACAATGGTGTTATTGGCACTATTCGTGGCAATCGAAAGGGCAACGGGCAATTTGGTGCACTTCTACATCGCGAATCACATACGCAATTTGTTGATGTGAACAAACATCCGAAGCCTTATTATGCGAGCCTTTTGGAGAAAATTATGACGATGTTTGTTGATGGAACTCCTGATATCGATGAGGAAGAGACATTGCAAATCATTCGTTTTATGGAAGCGGCTAATGAGAGTCGGGAAACAGGGCTTACAGTGAATCTATAGATGGATAAGCGTAGGAGTTGAAGGAGAGGATTACAACGATGATCAAAGCAGATTTGAAGGTAGCTGTTTTAGGCGCGGGGGCAATTGCTGGTCAGCATTTCGACGCGATTCGTAGCACGGACGGATTTGCAGCTTGTGCTGTTGCGGATATTCAATTAGAGAGAGCTCAAGCTATTGCAGATACCTATGGTATTGCTGCCTACAGTGATTATCAAGAACTCATTCGGCAAGAACGACCAGACGTCGTGGTCATTGCATTGCCACATTTTTTACATAGAGAAACAGCTATTTTCGCTGCTGAGCATGGGTGTCATTTGATGCTGGAGAAGCCGATGGCTCTGAACGTTGCAGAATGTGATGATATTATAGAAGCCGCCAACAAAGCGGGTATTCGCATCTTAATTGGTCATACACAGCATTATATAGCGGAGAATATTCTTGCGAAGCGGATCATTGAAAGCGGCGAATTAGGTGAAATTGTCATGATCAATGATGTCAGGCATCTGAATTACTATAGAGATACAAGACCGCAGTGGTTTCTGGAAAAAGATAAATCTGGCGGGGGCATACTTGCCAATCTAGGCACACATTCCATCGATAAGATTCAGTGGTTGATGGACAGTTCGGTCCGCAAAGTGAGCGCCTCAGTGAGTCATCATGGCAAACGAGGAAATGTTGAAGGAAGCGGCATCATCTATATGGAGCTAGCCTCAGGGCTGCCCGCGTCGATTTCACAGTCCGGCTATCCAGGGGCTACGCGGAATGAAACCGAGATTATTGGAACATTAGGGATGTTGAAGCTGGTTACGGGAGCTAGCTTGTGGATCAGTCGTGGCGGAGCTTATGAACAGGTTGATGTGCCTCCGATGGATACGCCATTCGAGCTGCAATATAAGGATCTGTTGATCGCGATTGAGGCGAAAAGTGAAACGAGTTGTCCACCTGAATATGCGCGAGGTGTCATAGCCGCGCTTGAGGCTGTGTATCGGTCTGCCGAGAATGGCGTGGAACAATTTCTATAGGTGGAAATGAGAAATAGCTGGGAATTTTCCAGCTATTTTTTTCATTTTTGACGAAAGGCAGGGAAATGGAAATATGTATGGAATAGTAAAAAAAGTATTTATTATTAGTTAAGACGTTAAGAAAAAGTATACTTAAAAGACACGGTACTAGATCTTTTATATGGAGGATGAATTAGCATGACAGTGATTGGACTTATACGGCACGGGTTAACAGATTGGAACACCGAACGGCGCATACAAGGACAAACGGATATTCCACTCAATGAACTTGGGCGCAAACAAGCCGAATTACTATCCCAGCGAATGAAGGATGAAGACTGGGATTACATTTATGCGAGTGATCTGGGTCGAGCTATAGAAACAGCGGCATGTATTGGAAATGTGAAGCAAATGGAAGTGAAAACGGATCAGCGATTAAGAGAGATGTATTGTGGTCAGATTGAAGGAACAACGATCGAGGAACGTGTGGCAAAATGGGGGGAAGACTGGTCGCAATTGGATTTAGGGGTCGAAACACATCAACAAATTGCGGCTCGCGGTGTGAGTTTCATCCAAGAAGTACTTGAGAGACATCCGAATCAGAAGGTGTTAATCGTCAGTCATGGTGCCTTACTTAGTCTTACTTTAATGGATTTGATCCCACATGAAGATATCGAGGAACATTTACATAACACTTCTGTGACGAAAATCCGCCACAACGATAGCCGTTGGGAATGCTTACAATACAATTGTATTGCGCATTTGGATGGTTGTGATTGATGGAGTACTCGCGGATAACGAAGATAAGGGAAGAAGAAAGAAAATATCATGATGCCTGTTACGAAAACTATAAGTTATTTGAAGAAGGCTCATGGCTGTCAAAACCAGTGAAAACGGTTATGGATACATTATCCTATTTTGACGCATATGACGATGTAATTGTTTTGGATCTTGGTAGTGGTGTTGGGCGAAATAGTATACCAATAGCGGAAGTATTGAAACACAGAGGAGGTAAAGTTGTCTGTGTTGACATTATGCAATCCGCGCTTTCCAAGTTGCTGGCTTACAGTGATCGATTCGGTGTTCATGGTCACATTGAAACTCACCTCTCCGACATTGGAGATTATGAAATTGCGGAGGATACCTTTGACTATATCGTCGCTGTATCTTCGCTTGAGCATGTTGACTCTGAGCAAACATTCGAACAGGTTCTGGATAAAATTGCACTTGGTACGAAAGTTAATGGGATTAATTGTTTGATCGTGAATTCGAATCTACAAGAAATTGATAAGCTAACAGGTGAGGAATTAGTGCCTCTTATCGAACTTAATCTCACGACAGACCACTTGACGGACATTTTGAACAAACAATATGAAGGATGGGACATTTTATTTACGACAGTTAAGCAATTATCTTTTAACATAGAGCGTAATGATAGACAGATTGATTTGAAGACGGATTGCATGACTTATGTCGTTAGAAAAATAAAAGGAGATACCTAATATGCCCCCGATTCTCAACGAAATTGGTACCGTATTTATTCCTGTTCGAGACATTGTTAAAGCACGTGATTGGTATTGTGAGCTGCTTGGTGTTCCCCAAGATGGTGAGATTTTGCATGGACATTTATATGTCTTGCCAATGAAGGGGACTAGCATTGTTCTAGATAGTAAAATATTTGCTGAAGAACATCTTTTCAAAGTACCAGCTTTTCATCTGAATACGAAAGATATCGAGGCTGCTTATGCTTATATGCAGGAGAAGAACGTCGAGCTAGTTACAGGTATCGAACATGGACACTGGTTTAATTTCAAGGATCCCGATGGGAATATACTCATGATATGTATGTGTTAGCCCCCTGCGGTTACACTACAAAGGGGAAAGGAGCTTCATCCAATGGAGTTGGAAACCGTCTATCTGACATACAAACAGCTTTTATTCTCTGTTGCGTATCGCATGTTAGGCTCTGTTTCCGATGCAGAAGATATGCTGCAAGACATGTTTATTACACTGCAGAAGACAGACACCGGGCATGTAACTAATTTGAAATCGTATCTAGTCAAAATGGTCACGAATCGCTGCTTGAATTACTTGAATTCAGCTAGCAAACAAAGAGAAACGTACATAGGCACATGGCTTCCTGAGCCTCAAGTGACGTCATCCCGCGAAGATCCGATGGGAAGTCTTGTCCAAGATGAAACGATTTCGTATGCGTTTTTAGTTTTACTGCAAGAGCTGTCCGCAGTAGAGCGAGCGGTCTTCGTGTTAAGAGAAGTGCTTGGTTACGAGTATGAAGAGGTTGCGGATATGCTTCAGAAAACGGAAGCGAATTGTCGCAAAATTTATAGCCGCGCCAAGAGTAAAATCAATGAAACTTCTGACGAAGAAGATGAGCGATCATTAGGCGAGACAGAGCCACTGGTCAAGAAGTTTCTACACGCAGTGGGTTCGGGAGATTTTCAAGATTTTGTACAACTGTTAATGGAAGATGCGGTAATGGTATCCGATGGTGGTGGGAAGGCTCGCGCTGCTATTCATCCGATCTACGGGAAAGAGCGAATCGCAGCATTTTTCGAAGGTGTTCAAGCCAAAGGTGCACTGGAGGGAGACTGGTTGACTATGCAGTTCAATGGCCAATCCGGGCTGATGCTTGTGAAGGATCAATTGCCTTTGATGGTGATCTTGTTTGAGCTTGCTTCGAGCAGGCAACAATCAAACCATGTCTATGTGATCCGAAATCCCGATAAATTAAACCAAATATATTCTGATCTGTAATGTCACAAAACTACAGCCTCATTTGTCTTATAAGCGAAGAAACAAAATTAGAGGTATGTGGAGGAGATTTCATATGGAAGTTCGAATTCAACACGGTAAGGTAAACCCTGCGGCTTACCAAACAATGATGAAGTTAGAAGGATTTGTGAAAGAAAGCGGATTAGATGAAACCCTATATGAGTTTATTAAGATTCGAACGTCTCAAATCAATGGATGTGCATTTTGTCTAGATATGCATACACGTGATCTTCGCAAAATGGGGGAGACGGAGCAACGCATCTACTTGTTGAGTGCTTGGCGTGAAGCACCCATCTATTCCGAGAAGGAACGAGCAGTGTTGGAACTAACAGAGGCAGTTACGACGATTTCGGCTGCCGGTGTTCCACAAGAGTTGTTTGATCGTGTTCGCAAACATTTCGATGAGCGTGAGTTTGTTACATTAATTATGGCGATCAATACGATTAATTCATGGAACCGTATAGCCATTTCGACAGGCATGTTTCCAGGGTGTATGTAATAGTGTTCGATTCAGAGTCATGGAGGGGAAATTCCCTATTCATGGCTTTTTTTCTACTTGAAAAATGGGGGAGGATGTTTTAGAATGAAATTGTGCCCGAGCACGAAATTGGAATAGAACGTGAAAGTAATTCGTATATAGCCATAGAGGCTATATTTTTTGGGAGTTTGCGTGCCCGAGCACGAAATTCTAAATTCCAATCCGTTTCATTCAAAAAGGAGGCGTTGATGTGGCCATTGTTGTTCAGAAAAGAGATTACAGTATTACGGGCCAAGAAAGCACTAGAGCGCAAGAACGCGGGTTAGCAAGTGCAGAATGGTATGCCAGCCCCATTCCCCGCTCTAAAATGAAGGAATTAATGAAACGTAAGGATGGTCCTGCGATCCGGGATACCCTAATTTGGTTTAGTGCCTTGCTGATATTCGGCTACTTGGCCTATTTGTCATGGGGGACTTGGTGGGCTGTTCCCGCTTTTTTCGTCTACGGGGTGATCTACGCATCACCTGGCGACTCAAGATGGCATGAATGCGGCCATGGTACAGCATTTAAGACACCATGGATGAACGATGTGGTATATCAGATTGCGTCGTTTTTCGTTTTGCGTTCAGCTACACCATGGCGTTGGAGCCACGCACGGCATCATACGGATACCATTATTGTTGGCAGAGACCCTGAAATTTTGACGGAGAGACCTCCAATCTGGAAAATCATCGTCATGCAAATATTTCATTTATATGGTGGTCCGATCGAAATCAAGCGATTTGTTCTACACACAATAGGTCGATTGGAGACACAAGAGAAGGATTATATTCCTGCTTCGGAATTTCCGAAAGTATTTCGAGAAGCACGCATCTATATGCTGATTATTTTTGCCGTTGTGGCGGCATGTGTATACACGGGGAGCCTGCTTCCAGCTATGTTTATTTTCTTGCCATCCTTTTATGGCAATCTGTTCGTACTTCTTTTTGGAATGACACAGCACCTTGGACTTTATGAGGATGTATTGGATCATCGGTTGAATTCACGTACGATTCGAATGAATCCGATCTTTCGATTTTTGTACTGGAACATGAACTATCATACCGAACATCATATGTTTCCAATGGTGCCATACCATGCGTTACCAAGGCTGCATCAAGAGATGTTGGCTGACTGCCCAGCTCCACGTACGAGCTTATGGGCGGCATTGAAAGAAGTCGTTACAGCGCTTCGGTTACAAAAAAATGATCCTTCCTACGTGGTTGTGAAGCCGTTACCCGTAACCGCTCAACCTTATTATTTTGGCGGCAGCCGCGAAGAAGAACAATCTACGCTAAGGAGACAACCATCATGATGAACGAATGGATTGAAGTATGCGCAACCGATGAGTTAGAAGAGGAAGATGTTATTCGATTTGATCACGGAGACGCGACGTTTGCTATTTATCGGAACGCACAGGGGCAATTTTTCGCATCAGACGGTTATTGTACACATGAGAAAATTCATCTGTCCAAAGGTCTTGTCATGGGAAACCTCATTGAATGTCCCAAGCATAACGGTCGATTCGATATCACGACAGGAGAAGCGAAGCGAGTTCCCGTTTGTAAGAAACTGAGCACCTATGCAACGAAGGTTGAAGCAGGAAAGGTGTATATTCAATTGGTCTAAGTGTACGAAAAAACATAAGGAACGCATGCGCGGACTTGATATCGAGCTTCATTTCAATCATACTTGTAACGTGCCCGCGCACAATTCCTTATGAATGGAGAACCATATGAGCGTTACAATTCGGGAGATTGCCCTGCAAGCTGGTGTGTCCAGAGGTACAGTTGATCGTGTGCTGAATGGTAGATCAGGCGTAAAGCCAGAAATCAGACAACGTATTCTTACGATCGCTGAGGAACTTCAGTATGTGCCCAATGTAGCTGCGAAGGCACTTGCTTACAATAGAAAACCGATTCAAATAGGTATTGTGATGCCTCCGAAAGAAATATCATTCTTTGATGACATCCGCAAAGGTATTCACGCTGCAGAAGATGAGCTAAAGGGGCTAGGTATTCGCTTAGAATATGTGTATATCAATAATCAACTGCCAGATGATGGAGCGAGAGCCATTCAGACGTTGATTGCGAGTGGAGCAAGCGGCATTCTATTCTCATCTATTGATGATGAAGTTAACCGAGCAAGCATAAATAAGGCGGTTGAACAAGGTATTCCAGTGGTTACATTTAATTCCGATGTTGAGAACTCGAGGCGGAGCTGTTTTGTAGGTCAGGATCTGGGGAAAAGCGGTGAAATTGCTGCAGGTCTCATGTCTCGAATTTTCAAAGGCAAAGCCAAGGTGCTAGTTGTCGTATCCAATTTGAAATTTCATGCCCAACGGATGAGATATCAGCACTTTAAAGCGCATTTAGCTCACAGTGAGATCGAAGTTGTTGATGTGATTGAGGGTTATGATCGCTATGAGGATACGTTTCGGAAAATGGAGAGTGCATTAAAGACTTATCCTGATTTAGATGGCCTCTATTTATCAATTGGACATGCAGGTGCTTGCATGGATGCGGTGAAAATGGCAGGCAAAGGAGGTCAGCTCCGCATCGTGTGCAATGATTTGATTCCTGAAGTTGAGCAGGGATTGCGGGAGGGTTTGATTGATTTTACCATTATGCAAAATCCGATGCAGCAAGGCTACCGGTCCCTGAGAATATTGTACGATCTAATTTTTACTGGGAAGAAGCCCGACCATGAGATTCAATATACCGATACGAGCATTTTGATCGCGGAGAGTCTCTACTAAGTCTGTAAGGGTGCGTCCCGCCGAACAGTTGCAGTACTTTATTGAACTGGCAAGTGTGTGTGAATAAAGAAAGAGCCGTCACACAAGTTTGACCTTGAGTGACGGCTTTTCGCTGTTGTGATGAAAAGCATCGTTGCAGATGGATAAATCTGGGCTCAGCCAGATTTCAGCGTTCATAGTGATGAAAAACATTACTAATGATCGAAGTAAGCAGTGCGCAGCTTGATTTCAGCCTCATTAGTGATGAAAAACATCACTAATGACTGAAGTAAGCAGTGCGCAGCTTGATTTCAGCCTCATTAGTGATGAAAAACATCACTAATGACCGAAGTAAGCAGTGCGGAGCATGAATTCGGCACCATTAGTGATGAAAAACATCACTAATGATCGAAGTAAGCAGTGCGCAGCTTGGTTTCAGCTTCAAATCCAGCCTGATTTCAGCGCCAGTAGTGTGCCTCTCTAAAGAGGCTTCTTGCCTTCATTTTCGATCAAATGGTCATGTTCACCATCGTCCATGATATTCCGAGTTGAGTTACGGAACTCACGAAGGGTATCCCCGAATGCACGGCCAAGCTGTGGCAGCTTGGAAGGACCGAAGACAATTAATGCGATGGCCAGAATTAATATTAATCCGGATACTCCAATATTGTTGAACATTGCGTTCATCCTCTTTTCTGTTCTGTTCTTTTCTGTTCTTTTTTTTCTTTTCAATCTTCAATTAAATTCAATTTCGCAACGCGTTGCATAGCTCTCCATTGCCAGCCGGCAACCAATACGCTGATTTCAAACAGGAGAATTAGCGGTACCGTGACCGATAAGTGTGAAATCATATCAGGCGGCGAGATGCACGAGCCGGTGATGGTGAGCGCGATATAGGCATATTTCCTGGACATTTTCAGAATCTGAGGCGTTAAGAGCCCGATTTTCGTTAAAAACAGGAGAACCACAGGCAGCTCAAACGCGATCGCCATCGGAATGACAATTTGAAACAAGAATGCAAAATATCGATCAATTCCATACGTCTCTACTGCGCCAATCGATTGATTCATTCGGATCATAAAGCGCATCATCATCGGGAATACGACCCAATAACTGAAGGACACACCGATGATGAATAACGCAAAAGCGACTGGTATGTAAGGAAGCGCGTTCCTGGATTCGGTTTCAGTTAGACCTGGCTTCACGAACACCCATGCTTGGTAGAGCACGACGGGCACCGTAAATAAAGAGGCGAACAGAAACGCACATTTCATATAAATCATTAGCCCATCTGTAAACGAAAATACATTCCACTTGATTTCTCCAATCAATGGTTGTGATTTCAAATACAGAAGGATATCGGACGAGAGGTACAAGCCCACACACAGCGTGACGATGAACCAGGCGAATACAATGAGCAATCGCTTGCGAACCTCTGTTAAATGTAAGATCCAATCTTCTTGCTCCATATCATTCCTCCTTTATCATGAGACACGTGGGCTACCCGCATTAAACGACAATTCCACCTTGTTTCAAATATTTCGCAATGCCGTCCACGGCGCGGTAAGCTAGTGCGCCAACCGTACCTGTCGGATTGTAGCCACTGTTATGAGCGAATGCGGATGCGCCTACGACGAACACATTTTCGGCATCCCACATTTGCAAATACGAGTTAACCGCAGAGGTGGAGGGATCTGCCCCCATAATGACACCGCCAGTATTGTGGGTCGATTGATACGGAACAATATTGTACGCTGCTAACGTATCCGAAGACCCGATGGTCGTTGGGTTCATTTCTTTCATAATTTCTGCCGCTTTACCAGAAACGAATTTGATCATTTGTCGATCCTGCTCTTCAAAATCGAAGGTGATCCGAGGCAGTGGCAAGCCATAGGCATCCTTATATGTCGGATCCAAATCCACATAGTGATGTTTCCATGGCAAGCTGCTGCCCTGCGGTGAAACCGACAGAACACTATTCGCATATTTCAGCGACTTCTGTTTGAAATCTTTCCCCCAACCAGGTGTACCTTTGGGAACGGAGTTTGTTGCAATTGGACGTTGGCCGGTTTGCGAAATCCGAATACCAGCGCCATGGATGAAATTCAGATTCGTGTGGTCGAAATTATCGCCATTGAAATCAGGAATTTCCATGCCGAGGGAACCAGCCCCCGCGTACAAGTTGAACTGCTTTTCATCGAAAAAGCCTGTCGCACTCCCGCCGTTCGTTTGGTAGCAGTAATTTTTACCGATAACCCCCTTACCTGAGGCTGGATCGTAGGGTTTACCCAATTTGGATGTGAGCAAAAGTTTAATGTTGTTAAATACATAGCTGGCCATGATGACGACATCCGCCGGCTGCTCGAATTGCTCACCCGTAACGGTGTTCACATACACAACTCCGCTCGCTTTTTTGCCGTCATTCAGCACTTGAATTACGTTGGAGTATGAGCGCAGCTCGAAATTGCCGGATTTCTGTGCAACAGGGAGAGCGGTCACGATCACATCCGCTTTTGCCCCGTATTCGCAACCAAAACGTTCACAATAGCCACAATATTGGCAGGCTGCACGCGTAATGCCGTCAGGGTTCGTATATTGTTCCGACAAGTTTGCCGAAGGCATCATATAGGGATGGTAGCCGAGTTTTTTGGTTGCATCCTCGAACAATTTCAAAATTGGCGTTTTCACCATGGGTTTGGTCGGGAAAGGAGCAGAACGCTTGCCTACAAGTGGATTCTGCTCAGCTTCACCAGAAATACCAGCCAATTTCTCGAATTTATCGAAATAGGGCTCTAACGTGTCATAAGTGATGCCCCAATCCTGAATTGTCATGCCTTCAGGAATTTTCTGCTTTCCATAACGTTCAACCGTTTTACTGTAAATCTCGAAGTCGTACGGGAGGAACCTAAGTGTTTGTCCATTCCAATGCACACTCGCACCGCCTAGACCTTCCCCAAGTAGGAAAGAGCCGTACTCCCGCATTGGTACAGCGGCCATTTTCTCCGTATTGCGGAAGGTGACGGTTTCTTTGGATAAATCCTGCATGAGATCATAACGAGAAGCGTAACGCAGTTCATCATGTACCATGTAGTAATCTGCTGTGCTACGCGGCTTTCCGCGCTCTAAGCCAACAACCTTGACACCTTGTTTCGTTAATTCTGCGGCGATAATTCCCCCGACCCATCCCATACCTACAATGACAACGGGGACTTTCGGCATTTTAGTAGCCATAAGTGTATTCCTTCCTTCGTGAGATATGGACCTTAATGAACGAAATGATCATGCAAGCTGCGAGGTTCCATGACGACGAATTGATCTTTCTCAATCATGTTCGTGTATGTCATCTGGTTGCCTGGGTACTTACGCATTTTCCAGCCAGCCATATTCTTATTCCCGCCGTATAACGGATCGGAGTACACACCTTCCATAACGAGTACGCGAAATTGGTTGAAAAACGTTTTACCTGTTATCCCGTTTACGACGCTGATTTCACCTTTTTCCATGGAGGTTAGAATCGCATCTTGTTCCTCAGGTTTAATGTCCACAAAGCCTTTCGTGTACTTCGTTTTGGCCGTTTCTTCAAGGCTATGTAGTCCCATGGTAATGAGTTCATGGCGTAGAATGCTGAGGTAATCTCCTTGAGTGACTTCTCCTTTCACAAACGGACCCATCCGATAAGTGCGGGCATTCACCCCCCAGGGGCTTGCTAGCTGATGGTCAATGTAAAAAGCAACGCCAAGCTCTGCCGCTCCAGGTCCACTGTCGTCCTTAGGAAAGATACGCTCAGCTGCGGCTTCGGCGATTTGCAGTTGAGATTGATTGAAGAACATTGGTGCTTGATTGTAATCAGCCGTGACTTGTTGTGGTTTCGGGCTTATCGTAGGCGTTGGAGAGGTCTGGGTGGCATCTTTCTTAAACCCTCCAGATACTGCACTTCCGATAACGCCACCCACCACGACGCCACCTATGGCAGTTCCGGTGTATTTGAGAAAACGGCGACGTGAGTGATCGGGCGTATGTTGATGTGTGTTTTTGTCAGCCAATTGTCATACCTCCATGGAATTATATGTACTTCTGGGTAGTTATGGATATGTTGATCTGTTAACGTATTTCCTATGCATGACTTGCATGAAAATATGGAAATGGGGGCAATGTAGAGGTAGGTTTTCGATTTCTATACATGGTTATGAATCTAGGAATGTGAGGAGAAGCATACGCATGAACAGAAAGATAGTAGTCCTCACTCTTTTACTTGCTGGAGCTTTATCGGCCTGTGGAAAGAGTGAAACCACACCTAGTCCAAGTGCAGGCACAACAACAGCGCCAACTGCATCAGCAAGTACCGGAACAACAACCAAAGCTGATGCGCAGACGGTGTTTAAGGCCAATTGTGTCAGTTGTCATGGCGCCAATTTGGAGGGCTTAGTCGGGCCCAATCTTCAGAAGGTTGGCGGAAAGCACTCAAAGGAACAGCTCACCGCGCTTATTACGAACGGGAAGGGTGCAATGCCTGGTTTTAAAGGAAAGCTATCCGATGATGAAATTAGTTCGTTATCTACATGGCTTGCAGACAAAAAATAGTCAGCAATGAACCCGCCATTCGATGAAAATCGGTTAGGCGGGATTTTTTTGGAGTATAAACGAACATTCACTTCGTTCTTAAATAGGCATAGTATAGTTATGTAATTGGCAAAATACAGGAAAAAGGTGCTTCCTTTACTCATCATGCAACAGGGAGATGAACCAAATGAAGGGCAAAGATCGGTGGAATGATCTATTTGAGCTGGCGATGTATGTTTTGGCAGGAGGTTGCTTTGTTTACTTTCTCGTGAAGGGTAACGGGGCGAAAATGTTTCAAGCGGTGCTCATTGTGGCCGTACTCCAGCTCATTCGACTCGTTGTCAAATGGACGAAGACGACGATGTTTACATCGCTGCGTTTCTGTGTGCTGATGTTTATTTTTGTCACGATGTTCCTCGCGAACGAATTCGGCTACTATGGTGTCATCCCATATTTGGATAAAATCGAGCATCTGTTCTCTGGCGTAATTCTATGTTTCATTGGTTTATTAGTTTATAGTAAAGCGGCTGATCCGCAAGAAGGGGCTGGTTCATCTACATCGAACATCGCGGTGTGGCTATGCTTATTCTTTTCCATCGCGATGGCGGGAGTTTGGGAGATATATGAGTTCGCGACGGATCACCTCTTCGGGCTGAATTCTCAGAATGGAAGCCTGCTTGATACGATGACAGACATTATTTGCGGAACATCAGGGGCGATTCTGACGGCTTGTTATTTGGCATTAAGGGCGAAGAAACGGGCTCTTCCTATGGTGGATATCAGATAATAAAGGCAAACCATGCCTTGTCATTTCTCAATGATTGTGGCACTATTAGCACTATTGAATGGAGGAATTGACAACATGGAAGAGTTGCCTAACTGCCCGAAATGCCAATCTGCCTATACGTATGAAGATGGAAGTTTACTGGTGTGCCCGGAGTGCGCGCATGAGTGGTCAACATCTTTAAGCGAGGATGAGAACGGCGATGATGTGAAAGTGGTCAAAGATGCGAACGGTAATGTGCTGCAAGATGGTGATTCTGTTACGGTCATCAAAGATTTGAAAGTCAAAGGGACTTCATCCGTTATCAAAATTGGCACTAAAGTGAAGAACATACGCTTAGTCGAAGGCGATCATGATATTGATTGTAAAATCGATGATTTCGGGGCGATGAAGTTAAAGTCTGAATTTGTTAAAAAGATTTAAGTGAGGATCCGTGCGACGCACGGGTCTTTTTCTGTTATAGAGGATATTTTAACTTCGTGTGACTCATCCTACATGTAGAAGAAAGGAAAAGGGTGATCGACAAAGGAGGGGATCCGTTGCAATTATTTCACTTTAGTTACATTCTCTTGTTTAGCGCTGTGCTCGCGGCAGGAACGATCGGAGTCGCTTGGTTTGTATTTCATAAGCGAAAAAGGAAAGCTCGCTAAAATTAATAATTTGATAGTTGCCCGCTAGTGCTGATGAAGCTCTTGCGGGCTTTTATTGATTGAATTGATTGTTCCATCTCAAGCATAAAAAGGGAATAGGACAGCTTTAACGAATACCTTAGTTATGGAGGGGATAATGGTGAAGCTATACGAACGATCATTAACGTCTCAGATGGTAGTCGCTGCTTTGTTTATTTTCATATGTGTGATCCAACTTATTGTCAATATTAGTGCCAATCTACCTGTTGGTTTTGTAGTTGTTTTCAGTGTTTGTCTTGGTGGTTTTCTCATCCTAGCGCTCATTATTTGCATAGATCTCGTCCAAAATGACGCAGAGAAACTAAAGGCTAAAGTAGAATTTATCGAAGAATTCCGGATTCATATTCGAAAACCGAATGGGAAATTATTGAAAGTGCGTGTAAAAGCCGAAGAATATAAACACTTTCATATCGATCAAACAGTCGAATTACTTGTGGCCAAACGGACTAGTGCTTTGCTCACAATCCATAGTTTAGTTGATGAACTTGAAGAAGGCTCTAGAGCGGACATGATCAAAACGGAGGACTTATGAAACGATCAAGAAAACTTTTCACAAGAAAACTAGTCTGGGCTTTGCTTGTTCTCATTGTTTTTATCTATATGAATAACACCTCATTGCTTGCCAAAGAACGGCGTAGTGATCCATTTCTCATGGCCCATCGAGGTCTGGCGCAAACGTTCCACACTGAGAATTTGGAGAACGATACCTGTACAGCGGAACGAATCTTTGAACCGGAACATCCATATCTGGAGAATACAATCCCTTCCATGCAAGCTGCATTTGACGCAGGTGCCGATGAGGTTGAACTCGATATTCATATAACCAAAGATGAGCAATTTGCCGTATTTCATGATTGGACCCTAGACTGTCGGACGAATGTCAAAGGGCAGTCAAAGGACTACACAATGGCTGAATTAAAAAAGGTAGATATTGGCTACGGCTACACGGCTGACAATGGGAAGTCCTACCCTTTTCGAGGGAAAGGCATTGGATTAATGCCCTCTTTACATGAAGTTCTCACGCAGTTTTCGGACAAATTGCTCCTCATTCATATTAAAACAAATGATCCCAACGAGGGCAACTTATTGGTAGAGATACTAGCAAAGCTCTCACCGGAACGGAGGGGCCAATTGACCATATATGGCGGGAATTTACCCGTATCAATTGTGAAAGAAAAGCTGCCAGATATGCGCGTCATTTCTGTTGATTCGATGAAAAGCTGCCTGCTCCCGTACCTCGCTTATGGATGGACAGGCATTATACCTGCTGCATGTGAACATATACAGATTCATATTCCGGACAAATTGGCTCCGCTGTTGTGGGGATGGCCGAACAAATTTTTAAATCGAATGGATAAAGTGGATACCAGAGTAATTGTTGTTGGTGGAAATGGCTCGGAGTTTTCAACTGGGTTTGATACGCCGCAGGATTTGGAGCGGCTTCCGGCATCATATTCAGGTGGCATATGGACGAATCGGATTGACCGCATTGCCCCCCTATATAAGCAATAGAAAGAAGGCACCTGCAAGTAGATACATCTACTTGTAGGCGGCCTTCTTTTCTTTGTCCCATTAATCATATGTTACTTATACAATGCGGAATGAAAAGGAGTCAGCGCTGCAATGACCGCATCCCGAAAAACATCGCTTCGGGTAATTCGACCATTCGTAAATAAGCCATAAGCACCTTCTTTGTGATTGCTTCCGACTGTGCTGCCCAGTTCATCTATGATGTGGCGCAACTCAGTTCCGCCTTGTAATAATCTCTCGCCAATTTCATGAGGGATTGGGAAATAAAGCCCTTTGCCAACGTAAAGCTGTTTCCCGTCCCAAGCTGCACAAACAGAGAAGAGATACCATTGCTGCGTATGGATGCTGTCATAAGTGAGCCCGCCTTCGAGTCCGAGACCGAAATCTGCATCCGGAACTGCTATAAGTACATTTTTGGCACGCGTGATCGCTCCAAGAATGGTTTCATCTTCTGTCAAAGGCTGGTCAGATACACCGGAAGGAACAGCATGACAAATCGGCTCCACGCCAGTAGCAGACACCACGGCATCTCGCTTGGCATGATTATTCGTGCCTAATGCAATCCGTACTTCTGTTTTAAACATATGTCATCACTCCTTACTTTTCTATAGGGATAACGGAAACAATAAGATCTAGTATACCATGATTTCTATACTAACAAGTTGGATGGCTCTTCGTGCTTTATCAAATTAGTATTAAATGAAGGATATTTTGGGCATATTTGTTAAATATACATCTTGATGAAAGCGACAATGGTTGCTACATGCATGGGAAATATGTCAAAGATGAAACAGCATTGGATTGATCAAAAAAACCATTCGATAAGGAGAATCAATCGAACTTGAGCTCTTTCCAAGACCAGTCCCCACGGAGACCGCAAGCTTTATTAAGCCAGGACGGATTAAGTAGTCTGCGCTGGCAGGATCCGAAGATTATAGCGTGGTGGTCAGCATCCTTCCCAGGATTCGGTCATTTCTTACTTCATCAATTTATTCGCGGATTTTTGCTGTCAGCATGGGAAGTGGCCATCAATACATTTGCAAGAATCAATGAAGCGATCTACTACTCTTTCACGGGGCAATTTGAATTAGCTAAGCAAGTCGTCGAACCCAGATGGGCATTTGCCTACGCCATCGTATACCTATTCGCGATATGGGATAGTTATATCAAAGCGAGCGATGCGAATAAGCAGTACCATCTAGCGAAATTGGAAGGTGCGAGGGTGGTGTCTAATCTACTTAAGCCTTGGACGATTACGAATATTAGTTTTAAAAGACCTAGTGCTGCTATGGTCTGTTCCTTTATTTTCCCTGGACTCGGCCAACTGTACAATAACCGTATCGCATTAGGATTCTATGGGGTATTCTGGTGGTTTATTTATATGACCATGTCGCGATCACATGAAGCCATCCTCTATCTGATGATTGGTAAATTGTCCAAATCGACAGCACTACTAAGCCCACATTGGCTTTTATTTATGCCATCTGTACTCGGTGGCGCTATGTATGACGCCTATATGACAGCGCAAGATCATAATCGGCTTTTTAAAATCGAGCAGAAGCAATATTTCGCTGAAAAGTATCCACATTTCCCATTACGTCTGTTTGAAAAGGAGAATGACCCGTATGTTGATCATTAGTACTTTTGAGCACTCAATAGAAGTGGAGGAAGCACTAGCTGTATTGGAACAGATGGGTCTACCTCGCAATGAAATCATGACCGTAATGATGGATAATTATATGGAAATATCAGATCATAATTACAACTCGAATCCGAATAAAAAATCGCTGGCGTTTGAGGTAGGTATGGCGACATCTACCGGTTTAACGGTGATTGGAGTTAGTTTGGGCTTCATACTATATTGGGGGCCTATTATTTGGGGAATCATTTTCGCAATTTGCGGATTTATTACAGGGTATTGTACGACGCGAGTATTACAAATCAAGGTATTTAAACACGTCATTCGAAAAAAGGAAAGATTACCGGAGCTGGCTGTTATTATCCAATGTCATGAGGAACGATGTCAAGAAGTACAGCATGTGTTGTGGGAATACCAAGCGCTATCTGTAGGCAAGTTTTAAAATAGGAACATACGATGACAAGCTTGAGATTTCAAGTTTTTTTGCTGAATTGCACAACATTTCCAGTTTTTCTAACGTCAAATAAGTAGATGAACGGTTAGGGGGACTTGAAGGTGATAAAACGTGGCATTGTCTTACTTATAAGTATACTCGTCCTAAGTTCATGTTCAAATGAGAAATACGACGTCGATAAAGCGACTGCGAAAGGAGACGTCATTAATATACACGGAAGAATCATCAATGTAGATCGGTTCAATCAATTTTTGAAGAACGTGGAAGGCCAGACGAAGAGTCAAATTCGGATAACGCAAATGACAATTGAAGGGGATCCTATTTATTATGATTTGGCGTACAACGAAGATAAGCTTTCCTACACGTATAATAATAAAGCAGATAAACATGGGGATGGCAAGAGACTGAGAACGGAATGTACACGTATGAGCTCAGCGAAAGTGGAACGGGGAATTTCTTATTCACTGGATGGTTGTAAGGATGACTCGATTGGTCAGACGTTTAGCTTTGTTATACCAGAATCGGGGAACTAGATGACCTATTTATCTAGATCCGATTTGAGTTGGTAAATTTTGAGTCATGATCTCACTGATTTCCCATGTTACAATCGTTGAGATCCATTCTGGGTCCAAAACTTAGAAGGCCGAAGCTTTTTTGAAGCACGGGGGAACCAATCTATGGGGTGAAGTCGCGTTTCGCGCGGCCGGGTGATTACTCTTTGATCCGAATCCGACAGCTAACCTCGCAGGCCGCAAAAAGGAGAGGTATAATTTGAAGCGTTACAAAAAGCTAATCGTTACAGGTGCATTAGGTTTAAGTGTCCTTATGGGTGCCAACGCAGTATGGGCTGCAACGGGAACTCATACGGTAGCAGGCAACGATACGATGTGGTTAATCTCTAAAAAATATGGCGTCAGCCTTACTTCGCTGATCAAAGCGAATCCACAAGTAGCCAATCCGAACGTGATTTGGTCGGGGATGAAGCTTAACATTCCTGGAAGCACGGGTACAACTGTTGTGACTAAACCGCAGGTTACGCCAGCACCGACGCAATCCACTTTTGCAAGCCAAGTGGTTACCTTAGTAAACCAGGAACGAACGAAGGCTGGATTGAAGCCTTTGACCAGCAATAGCGCACTTACCGCGATGGCGCTGGATAAAGCGAAAGATATGTACAATAAGGGATATTTCGATCATACTTCGCCTACGTACGGGTCACCTTTTGATATGATGAGCTCTTATGGCATTCATTATTCCTATGCAGGTGAAAACATCGCGAAAGGTCAACAAACACCTGAAGCCGTTATGACGGCTTGGATGAACAGTTCAGGTCACCGTCAGAACATTTTAAGCCCGAACTTCACTCAAATAGGCGTCGCCTATTATAACGGTGAGTGGGTTCAGGAATTTATTAGTAACTAAGTGAAAATCGTGGAACGTGGCAGTCTCCCTTGGGGAGGCTGTCTTTTTTGTTTAAGTCGAAGGAGATAGGTTGTAAATGTCGAATTGAGTGTTGAAAAGATGGAGAGAACCGAAGCTCTGTGATTTAACAGAAGTTATATATGTATGAATTTAATTAGAAAATGGTGGAGATGACAGGATGACTAAATCAGGGGAAGAAAACTACCCAAAACCAATCGGCGGATGGTTACTCATTTATGTATTGACGCTGTTAGTAAGCGCCGCTTTATATGGGATGGGAACGATAAACGTATTTGGTCAATTTATGAGTGAATTTAAAGAATGGAATTCGATGCTAATCATAATTAATATCGGAACTATTGTTAAATTATTCACCTCTGCTCTGATTTTTTACTTACTTATAACTAAGGCGAATGTAACTCCAAAGATCATCATAGGATATGAACTTTTTTGTATTTTGATAAGGTTGATTTCACTTTCAGACGTGATCTTTCGTTATCATGTGATGCCGAATTCGTATTATGTATCTATGTTTTTCGGATTGGTAAGTGTGGTTTGGATCTTGTATTTTCTGAAATCTAAGAGAATTAAAGAAACGTTTGTGAACTAAAAAATCAAAATGATTATAGTGAATATGAAGAGGTGCTCCAGTGATTACGATATTCACAGAAATAGAAATTGAAGCTTCGATTACTGTTTGTTTTGACATGGCAACGAATATTGAGATACATACGCAAACTGTGTGGCCTCATACCAAGGAACGAGCGATAGCTGGAACAACAACTGGCATGATTAGAGTAGGGGAAACAGTTACGTTTGAGGCGAGACATTTCTTAATTAGGCAAAAACACACTTCACTCATTTCGAATTATGTTCGACCTTACCGCTTTGTTGATGAAATGTTGCAGGGGACATTCAAAAGTATGAGGCATGAACATGAATTTATTGATTTAGGACATAGAACCTTGATGAAAGATACATTAAGCTTTGAGGCCCCACTAGGCTGGCTCGGATGGATAGTTGAAAGGGTTATTCTACGAAGATATATGATGCGATTTTTGAATTATCGGAATGAACAATTGAAGATTGTAGCTGAACGAGAGCAAAGAAAAGAAGGGAGGGCATTTATTTGAATTTCTATCTTGCCTCCAGTTTCAAAAACATCGACAATGTTCGAGTTGTCGCGCAGGAGTTGAAGATAGCGGGATATAAGCAAACGTACGATTGGACGACGCATACAGGTATCGATTCACTTCAAGAGCTCGCGGCGATCGGTGCCAAAGAGAAAGATGCTGTGTTGCGTGCAGAGCTATTCATCATGATGCTGCCAGCGGGAAAGGGAAGCCATGTCGAGTTGGGACTTGCTTTAGGAGCAGGGAAGACAATTATTATGTATTCTGCTAACGATGCGTTCAATGATATTGAAACAACGAGTACGTTTTATCAGCTGCCGGAGGTACATCAAATCATAGGAACGATAGACGATTTGGTTACAACGATCATTCAAAGTAGCAGGCAAACTAACACGGGGAGCCGCAATTGCCTACCCTAGTTCCCTTATTAGCAAGATTTTGTAGGTCATTAAAATGGAAACAGTAAAAGGAAGCCATGAGGTGTCTCTACCTCATCGGCTCCCTTTCAATTAGAAACTTGGCTTCGAATCGCTGTTTAAACGTCTGAAACATCCACAAATTCACATCCCACAAGTCCGCCACGGGTTGTTGTGTGAGTGGAAGCACCTGTAAATACGGGGGTGGTCCGAATTCTGGTGTGAAGGTCATCGTATCCGCTCCGGCATCGAATCGGTGTTGACAGATCGTCAACCATAAGCCGATGAAGGTTTCCACATGCGCAGCAAATTCAGGTGCCCTGGGGTCCGACACCTGCGGGCCTTCCGGGTAGCCGACGCGCCCGTGAATATGGATGGCGCGCGCTAAGCTTAGCTGGACATCCTCATCCTCCAGACTCGGCATGCTTTCACAGGCTGCGCACCAGTGGCTGAAATCGGCGCCAATAGTGAGCTCCGGCAGCTGCTTCAACACGGCGGCCGTTTGCCACGGCGTGAAAAAAGCCCTCCCGCGATGCGTTTCATGCGCGATCGGAATCCCGATCTCTTGCTCTAGACGCAGCGCGGCTTCAAAAAAACGCAACTGCTCGTCAGCAGGCATACGATCAGCAGCGCTGTGCGAATTGATCAGAGCAGGTTGCAGTTCCGCTGCGCGAAGCACCTGTTCACGGAAAGATTGCATGTGATCCGTGCCCCGCGTCACCACTTGTGCGATGAACGACAAGTTCATGTCGTCCAAATCCTTTCGAAACTGACGATACTGCTTAGCCTCGGAAGGGGGCGTGTTTACTCGACACCGTAATAACCGGCCTCTGCGATTTGCTCTAATTTCCCCGCCCACAATCCATCCCACTCCCATAAGGATTTATATCCAAGTAATTTCATTGCCATTGCTCCTCATCCATAGTCCAAAGACATATCTATGAGTATAGGACAGAGGATGGTTTAAAGACTTATGCTATCTTCAGAAAAACCCTAACGTATTTTCACCAAGAAAGATGTCTATAGGCGGTTGGAGATAAATTCGTCCATCGTTTGAATTGTTTACTGAATTGAGACAAATCCTTGTATCCCAGTTGTTCGGCGATATGTTCGATAGAATGAGAGGGGTCCATGAGCATGAGCTTGGCTTGACGTAGTTTCACTGTGCTTAAGTAATGCCGTGGCGAGACCCCATAAGCTTTGTGAAAAACCCGATTACAATGTGCAGGGCTATAACCGAGCTGCTTGGCGATGTGCGTTATTCGGAAAGGTTCCTGTCCTTTGACTGTCGTAGATGCTTGGTGCTCAATTAATTGGGCTAGTTGTGCAGCTAAGCCAGAATCTCCTGTTTGCTGATTAGAAACCACAGCCTCATCGAGTAGTACCTCGCTTAAAGCGGTGAATATACGAAATGAAGCATGCATCGTCTGTAGCTTCAGATTTAATCCGCTGGAGGTATTCTCTCTGGCTATTTGTGCGAGATCCATAAGAATGGGGCGGAGTAAGCTCTCCATTTTGCTGCCAGACGGGTGAACGATTTGCCCAATTTGACTTATTTGCTGACGAAACCAAGGATCAGTTACCTCTAAATGTACACACACGTACTCCATCATATGGCCATCGACTGCCCCTAAGCTTGCATGTACGTCATTCGGTAGTATCCAGACCAAATCGCCTTGTTTTTGTACAAACTGCTTGTCCCCAACACGCATACGCTGGGAGCCGTCTATGACAAGATTCAGCTCAAACATCGGATGTTGATGCTCGGGGAATGACCACTGCGCGTTAACCTTGCGAAGATGTGCCGCAAAAATCCTGAAGGATGCCTGAACATCAGGCAGCATACCGCCATAAACGACATTGTCGAGACCAGCGGGTAAGGATTCTTGTTGAAAGACTTTCATATCTAATGACTCCTTTGGCAAAGGTTATGATGTGTCTGATACGATTACTATCTCACTTAAATAGTGTGAAATCAAATGTTTCTTTTGTCCAAATGAAAGATCGTATTGCCCATGGGTTCAGGGTTTCGTACATTGTATAATAAGGGCAAATGACTGAGAGGAGCAACATCTTGATATGAAGAATCGATTTTTCAACGCACACCATTCGCCTATTGGCGCATTTGCAAGCTTTACTCTTGGATTTCCAGGCAAAAGCGGAGGTTTTGATCTCGAACAGGCGCGTCCGCCAAAGCAAAATATATATATTGGGCTAGAAACGATCCAAGGCGGCACTTATGACGCATTGCCTTTCTTCGAGTATGTTAGTGAGGACGAAAGCCTTCGATATGATATCGAAAATCCGGATCCAAAGCCGAAGAAAAAGAAAACGGTGTTCCCTTTTGCACAAGAAGAGATTCAACGAGAATTCAATGTCAGCACAGATACGTGGAAAGCTGGCGATTTGGAATTCAGTCTTATTTCTCCTGCACAGTCTGTACCTGATCCAACGACAGCGAGTGATGAAGAGTTACGTTTAGCGCTCGTCCCTGCCATTCTTGCTAAGATAACTGTCGACAATACGAAAGGTACGGCATCTAGAAGAGTTTTCTTCGGTTATCAAGGATCAGATCCTTACAGCGCAATGCGTAGGTTGGATGATACGATGGATGGCGCCGCGGGGATAGGTCAAGGCCGAATTACGGGGATCGTTTCCAAAGATCCTGAAGTACGTTCAGGTCTCTATTTTAGCATCGAAGATATTTTGAAAATGAAAATTGTAGAAAACTTGACCTTCGGACTTGGTACCGTCGGAGCTTTATTCGCAGACACACCCCCTGGTGAAAAACGCTCGTATGAATTCGCAATTTGTTTCTATCGTGGAGGTATAGTAACTGCGGGTCGTGATGCTTCCTATACGTACGCTCGTTTATTCAAGAATATTGAAGCTGTAGCTGAGTACGCTTTAGGCAATTTCGATAAGTTAACAGCACTAGCTCAAAGTTCAGACGCTAACATCGCAAATTCTCGCTTGTCGGCTGATCAGAAGTTTATGCTTGCCCACGCAATCCGCAGCTATAATGGAAATACGCAGCTTTTGGATATGGATGATGAGCCATTCTGGATTGTGAATGAAGGCGAATATCGGATGATGAACACGTTCGATTTGACAGTTGATCAATTATTCTATGAGCTGGCAGTGAATCCTTGGACGGTTCGGAATGAACTAGATATGTTCGTGAAACGGTATAGCTATGAGGACATGGTTAGTTTCCCAGATGATCCTACGGAGTACCCGGGTGGAATTTCGTTTACGCATGATATGGGTGTAGCGAATACACTTTCTCGACCAGGTTACTCGGCTTATGAGCTATATGGTTTGGACGATTGCTTCTCGCATATGACACACGAGCAGTTGGTGAATTGGACATTATGCGGAGCAACCTATGTGGCACATACCGATGATCAGGCGTGGCTGCAAGCGAATCTTACGATTTTCGAAAAATGTTTAACGAGTATGCTCCATCGCGATCACCCGAATCCAGAACTGCGCAATGGGATCATGTCATTAGATAGCACGCGTACGATGGGCGGAGCAGAAATCACGACGTATGACAGTTTAGATGTCTCGTTGGGACAATCCCGTAATAATATTTATATGGCGGGTAAATGTTGGGCGGCTTATGTGGCGATGGAAACTATTTTTGCTCAAAATGGCAGAGAAGATCTAGCTCTGATTGCAAGTGAGCAGGCTATGAAGAGTGCACAAACAGTAACGTCGTTCGTCACTGCTGAAGGTTACATACCAGCTGTAGTTGGTGAAGGCAATGATTCCAAAATCATTCCAGCGATCGAAGGCTTAGTATTTCCTTACTTCACAGGTAACAAGTCTGCGTTAGATGCCAATGGTCGTTACGGCTTTTATATCGAAGCATTGAAAAAACATCTAGATGTAGTGCTTGTTGAAGGCACGTGCCTATTCGCAGATGGTGGCTGGAAGCTTTCCTCGACGAGTAATAACTCCTGGTTAAGCAAAATATATTTGTGCCAATTCGTAGCACGTGAAATCCTGAATTTGGCTTGGGATGAAACGGGAGCTGCAGCGGACGCAGCCCATGTAGCTTGGTTGACGCACCCAACCTTGTCTATCTGGAGCTGGAGTGATCAAATTATTTCTGGTGAAATTACAGGAAGTAAGTATTATCCGCGCGGTGTTACAAGCATTTTATGGCTGCAAGAAACGAAATAATGGATTCCGAGCAACTAAAGCTAACCGCTTTGGTTGCTTTTTTGTTGGCACTATTTGTAAAATAGAAGAGATGAGCTTCGTTCGATTGGAGGTAATTGCACAAATGAAAAAAGAAATCTCAGCAGGCGGTGTCGTTTACCGACAAAATGGCGATGATTTTCAAATTTTGCTAATCGAGGATCGCTACCGGAAACTGGCTTTTGCGAAAGGTCGCATGGAGGCTGGGGAGACGATTGAACAGGCAGCGCTTCGGGAAATTAAAGAAGAGACCAATATTGATGGCAAGATCATTCAGCCTTTGATAATCAATTATTATCAGTTCGAGCACACGGAACATGGACAAGTTGAGAAGGAAACACATTATTATTTGGTCGAAGCGCTCAGTGATGAACTCAAAGCTCAAACAGAGGAAATTCGGGGAGTCAAGTGGCACAACGCGGCGGACGTTTGGGCTGAACACAATCTGAACGGTTATGAAAATAATCGGGGAATTTTGAGAATGGCGCTTGAAATCTTGGGATTTCTAGGTGAAGAGGATGAGATGACGGTATAATGAAAGCGTATAGATTTGGTTATGTGTTGGTGACCATTTGGCTGATTTGGATGTTCTATGGTTTTAACAAATATAACGATGTTGATGAGAATAAAATGTTTCAGATTATAACGATTACGGGATTGGGGCTTATTCTCTTTCCGCTTTATTTTGTTGGAGTCTATTTGTATGGTGTATTTATGAAAAGAAAAACTTAGCTGAATGTGAAGAAGGAAGCTCGATACGAAAAAGGGATCATTGTGGTCGAGGTTATGATTGAACAACTAGGGGGCGAAACTTTGAGTACTAAAAACGAATTACCACAGCTGCATTTCGAAGATCAACTAGCTTTTGAACAGTGGCTTGCGATAAATCACAGCACATCTCCTGGCATACGATTGCAAATCGCCAAGAAAGGTGCTCGTATCCAAACGGTTTCTTATGATCAGGCGCTGGAGAGTGCGTTATGTTATGGGTGGATTGATAGCCAGAAAGAAAAGGCGGACGAGCAGATTTGGCTTCAACGGTTTACACCTCGCGGTGTCAGGAGTATTTGGTCCAAAGTAAATAAAGATAAGGCAGAGACGCTGATTGCAAATGGACGAATGAAACCTTCCGGCATGAAGGCGATTGAGGCTGCTAAGAAGAATGGGCAATGGGAGAAAGCTTATGAACCGCAAAGTCATGCCACGATCCCAGAGGATTTTGCCCTGCAATTGGAGAGGAATAGTGAAGCGAAGGCCTTCTATGATACACTGGATCGGCAAAATAAATATGCCATCACGTTCCGAATTCATACGGCTAAGAAGCCAGAAACACGTGTGAAGCGGATCCAAGAGTTTATTGGGATGCTTGAAAATGGGGAAAAGATTTATCCATAGACTTAGATTCAGATAAACGGAGAGGAAAACGAACATCATGACGCATAAGCTATATTACGATTCTGCTTATCAGCAGGAATGGCAAACTACGATCCTTGAAAAGAGCGTACGCGAGGATGGAATCTATGTCCTATTGGAGGAGACTGCGTTTTATCCGCACGGAGGTGGACAACCATGTGATGCCGGTGAAATCAACGGTATTCCTGTCCTAGATGTGCTACTGGAGGAGGACGAAGTCCTACATAAGCTAGAACGCATGCCAGAAGGAATGAACGCGACTTGCAAAGTAGACTGGCAACTCCGATTCGATCATATGCAGCAACATAGTGGTCAGCATTTACTTTCAGCCGTATGCCGCGATCTGTATGGGGCCAATACCGTGAGTTTTCATATGGGGACGGATTACTGCACCATTGATGTGGAGACGCTCGATTTGGATCCGCTGAAGTTGGCAGCGATAGAGACAGAGGTAAACCGCAAGATTTACGAGAATCGCGCGATCAGCAGCTATTACGTAACGCCAGAGGAGTTAGCGCAGCTGCCGCTTGTCAAACAACCTAAGGTGACGAAGGACATTCGGATTGTTGAGATCAAATGCGTAGAGGTTAACGCTTGCGGAGGTACGCATGTTTTGTCAACGGGCGAAATCGGGATCATTAAGATTGTGAAAACGGAGAAGCAAAAGGGGAATACCCGATTATATTTCCTCTGTGGTTTTCGAGCGTTAGTTGAATTTAACGAGAATGTGAGAATTCTAGGGGCATTATCTGGCAAATTCAATACGGGCAAAGATGAAATTATGGATCGCATTGCGAAGTGGGAGCATGAGCATAAGCTTGTTCAAACTGAGTTAACCGGGCTTAAAGAGAAACTAGATGAGTACTTGGCGCAGGAGTTGTTGGTAGAAAGTCAGGATGTCATTGCTCAACAGTTCGAGGATAAATCATTGAAAGACATGCAGAATTTAGCAATGAAGGTTGCTTCAAAGACAGATTTGCCAATCTTGTTTCTGAGTACTTCTGAGAGTAAAGTCGTTTTTGCACACAGCGGCCAATATGCACAAGCCTGCGGTGCCTTCTTCAAAGCTCATCTAGGAAGCTACAACGGCAAAGGCGGCGGCAGTGATAAATTAGCGCAAGCCGGGTTCTCCTGTGGTGAGGATGCTTTCGCTTTTTATAAGTTTGCGGTAGCGCAGTTTACAATTTCAAAACGTTCATAAGGAGTTTTTGACTTGATCGTTACGGATTCTATATATGGAGATTACGAAATTGAACCAATTATACGAAAGTCATTTTGCAATCGGATATTCCCGAGTTACTTGCTCGATATGGGTATTAGATAAAGGGTTACTTTCAAACTACATGAGCGCTTGCAATTCCTTTGAATTAACGCTATTATAGACTCATAAAGTCCTTAATTAAGGTGTGAAGATGAAATGAAGTACTCACAGGCAACCGATTATGCCCTTCATGCGATGCTCTATCTGGTACACTCCGGGCCTGATAAACCTGTTGGTGTGCAAGTACTTGCTGAGAAGCTAAACGTTTCACAGACGTATTTGTCTAAATTGATGACGAAGCTTGTCAAAGCAGGATTGATTCAGTCCTCACCAGGAGCTAACGGTGGATATCGCATCAAGCATAATCAACAGGACATCTCCTTTCTTGATATTATTCGTGCTATTGAAGGAACCGCTTCGCTATTCGAATGCAGCTTTAATCACGGGAGTGAATGTCAGATTCAACAAGTTGTTATGGATGCTGAACGACAGTTGGAACAATATTTGGGTAATAAGAAAATTGCGGATTTGGTTAAGCCGGGGGAGACGGAATAGATCCGTCCTTTTTTTAAGTATATTAAGGATATTGAGAGTCTATTAAGTCTCTAATAAAAATAAGGGAGAGAATGTAAATAATGAAAATGACGATGAACTATGATTGTGTGATTATCGGTGGAGGCCCTGCAGGTCTTAATGCTGCTTTAGTACTAGGTAGAGCTAGAAAGAATGTGCTGCTCATAGATGAGGGGCAACCTCGTAATCAGGTTACACGTGAATCGCATGGTTTTCTTACACGAGATGGGATCAAGCCAAGCGAGTTTCGGCGGATTGCAATCGAACAGATTCGCGCATATCCATCAGTCGATTTTGCGTCCGATACGTCTGTATCCTTAACAGGAAGCGATGGGGATTTTCATATTTCAACAGCGCAGGGGTTGAGATACCAAGGGAAGAAGGTGCTTTTTGCAATAGGTAAAAAAGATGCTCCTTTGGATATTAACGGTTTGGCTGAGGTGTATGGCAAGAGCGCTTTCGTATGTCCATATTGTGATGGTTGGGAGTTGAGGGATCAGTCACTCGTGGTCATTGTGAATGGAGCCAAGGCGTTTCACTTCGCGAAAGTGATCTCAGGTTGGACGAGTCGCTTCACCATTTGCACGAATGGATGGGACGGCTTGTCAGATGCTGAGCGTGAGGAACTTCATCAACATAACGTACCGGTCTATGATGCACCTATTCGTACGATTGTTTCGAACGAGGGCCAGGTTCAACATGTCGAGCTAGTGGACGGAACCCAGCTTCCTTGTACGGGGATTTTCTTTGGCCCGAAGCTTGTAATCGGATCTGATTTGCCGCAAACCGTAGGTTGTGAGATGACGGAGTTAGGGACCGTTGTTGTTGATAATCTAGGAAAGACGAATGTTCCTGGGATCTATAGTGCTGGAGATGCCGCTTCAGAGATGCAACAACTTATTATGGCTGCCTCGTTAGGCGCATTAGCAGGTATCGCAATAAACAGTGAATTGCTCATGGAGAATTGGGAAAAGGCGAGTTTGCAGTAAATAGGAGTAGTATGAATGGAGAATGCCTTATATGAACGATAACTTTACTCATAATTCAGAAATGGCTCATCATTATGAAACCAACGCTCGAATCTCGATACCGTCGTATGACGCGTTATTTGGGATGGTGCAATCCTATTTCCGAGCGGAACTAAGTGGTGAAGGGGCTTCGGTGTTAGTCATCGGAGCAGGAGGAGGAAATGAACTATCCGCTTGGGGACCGGCTAATCCTGCATGGACATTCACAGGCGTGGACATTTCAGAAGAAATGCTTAAGATTGCAAAGTATAAAACAAATCAACTGGGATTGTCCGATCGCGTTAATCTCTTTCATGGAACGATAAACGTTGTGTCGGAAGCTGATGCGGTATTCGATGCAGCAAGCTGCATTTTGGTTCTGCATTTCATCGACAATGTCCAAGAAAAGCTGGAACTGCTTAAGAGCATTCATGCGCGATTAAAACCAGGAGCTCCATTTGTACTTGTAACTGCGTACGGAGATCGCGAGAGTTCCGAACTAAAGGACAGACTGCATGTTTGGAGAAGCTTCTGGTTGGATGCGGGGAGATCGCCTTCCACGGTCAACGAGATGGTGAATACAGGGATTATGAAAATATCCTTCATGCCTGAGGAGCAAATCGAAGGGTTATTGCAGGAATCCGGCTTTACGCGTATAACGAAATTCTTTGTAACTGGACTCTTCGGAGGTTGGATGTGTCATGCAGGAAGTCATGGAGCTGGCATCGAATGTGATGTGTAATTGATTCTAAATAACCACGAATCCAGCTAAAAGGAGTTATTTACATGAGAGCTCACCAATTACGTCCATTTGTTCCATCTGGTGAGGATTTCGCTCTTGCTGTACAGTTTTATACCGATCTCGGATTTGAAAACATATATGGAAATCATCAGGGTGCCATTTTCAAAGTTGACGAAACGGAATTTCATTTGCAAAATTATCATAACGTAGAATTGCAACCAATGATGCAGCCCTATGGAAAACGTGCCATTCATCTAATCGACCCCGCGGGGGTGCTCTGGCATTTTACGGAATAACATGACCTTATTGGAGGAGAAGCCGTTGTATATTCGAGTTCTAGATGAACAAGATGCAAAGATCTATCATGAATTAAGATTAAGCGCTCTGCAGAATAATCCAGAAGCATTTGGATCGACGTATGAGCGGGAAGTTCAATTTACGTTGGATATGGTAGCTGAGCGTATTAAACCGAAGAAGGATACGTTTGTACTTGGAGCAGTGGATGAAAGTGGTGCGCTGATTGGATCTGTCTCTTTTGTGAGGGAGAGCAGTCTGAAGACAGCTCATAAAGGCAATGTTTATGCGATGTATGTTGCTCAGGATGGGCGTGGTCAAGGGTTGGGGAAAAAGCTACTGAGTGAACTTATTCGGAAAGCTGCTGAAATCGACGGTGTTGAGCAAATTAATCTAGCTGTCATGTCAACGAATGAAGCGGCGAAGAAACTATATGAATCACTTGGATTCATCGTTTATGGTGTGGAGCGAAACGCTTTGAAATTCAATGGTCAGTATTATGATGAGGATTTGATGGCGAGGAGATTGAATGAGAAGGAATAAAACGACATTTATCCGTAAATAGTGTATCCTGATTCCCTTTCTACAAAGAGGCTGTCTCTAACGAGACAGCCTCTTCATGCTGATTATTCGGATGTATGGCTAGATTGCACGAATTGATTAGAAAACATTCGAGAATACGTCCCTTTTTGGCCCATTAATGTGTGGTGATTCCCTTGCTCGGCGATCTCACCTTGATCGATGACCATGATCGTATCCGCATTCCGGATCGTATTCAGACGATGAGCAATGATGAAGCTTGTGCGCCCCTTCATGATGGAGAGAAGTGCTTCTTGAATATGAAGCTCTGTCCGCGTATCAATACTGCTTGTTGCCTCATCAAGGATGAGAATCGATGGGTCGGCTAGAATAACGCGAGCGATCGCAAGCAATTGCCGCTGGCCTTGACTTAAATTACCGCCATTCTCCGAGAGAGGCGTATCGTAGCGCTTGGGCAGACGACTAATGAAGGTGTCGGCATTCGCCAATTGGGCAGCTGCGACCACCTCGGCATCTGTCGCTTCAGGGTTGCCGTATTTGATGTTTTCCTTAATCGTGCCGGAGAATAAATAAGTATCCTGCAGCACAATGCCAAAACTGCGGCGAAGCGAACTGCGAGTATACGTTTTGATATCTCGACCGTCAATTAAGATCGTACCGCTTGTCGCATCGTAGAACCGAGTCACGAGATTTACGATTGTCGTCTTGCCTGCACCAGTAGGTCCTACCAGCGCTAAGCTGCTGCCCGCCGCTGTCTCAAAGCTAACCTGTTTAATAATCGGTCGATCCGGCCGATATCCGAAGGTTACGTCTTGGAAGGTAACGTGACCAATAGGCTTCACCAGATCAACTGCTCCTGGTTCATCCGCTGCTTCTTCCTTTTCATCTAGCACTTCAAAAGCACGTTCTGCCCCTGCAACACCAGATTGCAGCACATTATAGGTGTTCGCAATCTCATTAAGCGGTCTAACGAACTGGCGCGAATAGCTCAGAAAGCTTGCAATAACTCCGACTGTAATATGACCTTTGACAGCTAACACACCGCCAACGATTGCAACGGATGAGAATCCGATATTGTTGATGACACCAAGGATAGGCATTAGAAAACCGGACCAAATTTGCGCTTTTAACCCAACCTCATACAATTGGCCATTTACGCTGTTGAACTCATGGATCGCTTTCTGCTCACGATTAAAGGCTTTAACGACAAGTAGACCGGATATCGTTTCTTCAATATGACCGTTCAGCTTGCCAAGCTGTGCCTGTTGCTCTTTGAATAACACGCTGGTACGTTTGGTGATTGTTTTGGCCAGCAAGAACACTAATGGAACCGTAATAAGGGTAGCTAACGTTAAGGTGGGACTTAGAATGAGCATCATGATGAAGGAGCCGACAATCGCTATTGAACCTGTCATTAGCTGTGTTGTTGCTTGCGAAATCGAGTTGCTTACATTGTCGATATCGTTCGACAGTCGGCTCATGACATCACCATGGGTGCGTCCGTCGAAATAAGCAAGGGGCAGCTTTTGCAGCTTCGCAAACATCGTTTGTCGAAGTCTCCTCACGACACGTTGTGCGAGTCCCGCCATGACCCAGCTCTGCATAAAAGTAAGTCCGCCGTCAGCAATGTAAGAGGCAATCAGAACAATCATCACCACATCGAGAACCCTATAATCAACTTGTCCCCCAGCCATGGCATCAACAGCGACACCAATGAGATAGGGGCCAGCTAAGGTTAAGGCAGCGTCAGCTAGAATAAACAGAAAGACGATGGTCAACCACTTTCGTTCTGTACCCATATAGGACCATAGGCGGCGTAAGGTGTTTTTAAAATTTCTGGGCTTTACCTTAGGTGCACGCCCGCCGCGACCCAATGGTCCGGTGATCATCGGTACGTCAGGGGCTTGTTGACGCGAGCTTTCATTCGGCGTTGACATGCGGCAGCTCCTTTCCGAATTGAGATTGACATATTTCCATATAAATACGACAATTCGTCATTAACATGTCATGTGTTCCGATGCCCACGATTTCACCATCATCCATGACGACGATTTTATCCGCATCCATGACGGAGGTAATCCGCTGTGCAATGATCAAACAAGTAACTCCTGTGGCAAATTCCTTGAGTGATTTTTTGATTTTAGTCTCCGTCGCGGTATCTAATGCGCTAGTGCAATCATCGAGAATTAGAATGTCAGGTTTACGAATAAGTGCACGAGCTATGGATAGCCGCTGTTTCTGTCCGCCGGACAAGTTCACGCCTTTTTGACCCAGCCTAGTTTCATAGCCTTCGGGGAATGCAGCAATAAAGCTATCCGCTTCTGCCATAGTAGCGGCTTGTTCAATTTCTTCACGTGTAGCTAGCTCATGTCCCCAACGCAAATTCTCTTCAATGGTGCCGCTGAACAGAATGGTGTTCTGAGGCACGATGGCAATGCGATCCCGTAATTTGGAAGGGTCCAACTCTCGAATATCTACACCATCCACACGGATCGAGCCGGAGCTCGGATCATAGAAGCGGGGAACGAGACTTACAAGGCTGCTTTTCCCAGACCCTGTGGAGCCAATGATACCGATTGTTTCTCCTGGAAGGCATGTCAAGTTAATATGCTTCAAAATAGGATCACCAACAGCTCCATCATAGGCAAATGTAACATCCTTGAAGTCAATGCGGCCTCCAGGACGATGAACAGGTAGGGCAGCACTATCATCCCAAGTCATTTCATTGATCTGATTAAAAACTTCACCGATCCGAGTGGCTGAGGCTTTGGCCCGAACGAACATATTAAATACCATTGAAATCGTCAGTAGAGCAAACAAAATTTGTGTCATATAATTGACGAACGCTACAATATGACCTACTTGCATTTGATGCTGATTTACCCGCCAAGCACCTAGCCAAAGAACGGCAACAATCCCAAAATTGACAGTGAGCAGGATGGAAGGGTTAAAGATCGCCAGTAATCTTGTTACCTGGATCGACTTGTCCTGATAATCGGTATTGGCTTTCTGAAACTTCCCAGCTTCATGATCAAACCGATTAAAAGCTTTCACGACACGAATGCCGGACAAATATTCCCGAATGACCCGGTTGACGTTGTCCAGCGCTTTCTGCACGTTCACGTACCTGGCAAAACCGACCTTCAAGTTCAATGCCACAAGCACGCCAACGAGCGGAACCACGATAAGTAACACAACGGAGAGATACATGTTGAGCCTGACTGCCATAATTAGACTACCAATACATAGGAGAGGTGCTTTAACAAAAATGCGCATGAGACCATTCACAAAATTCTGCACCTGTGTCACATCATTCGTTAGGCGTGTAATTAATGAGGCACGTTCGAATCGCTCAATATTGGAGAAAGAAAGTGATTGTATCTTTTCAAATAAATCGGCTCGAAGCTCTGTACCGAATTTCTGCGAAACATGGCTGGCTACGATATTCCGAATAGAGGCTGAAACGGCGCCAAATGCAGTGATAATAAGCATCAAACCGCCCATGCGAAGCACATAATCAAGTCGTTTTTCCGCAACGCCAACGTCCAAAATGTGGGACATAATCGTTGGTTGTAGTAAATCCGCAAGCGCTTCCAGCATGACGAAAAACACAGCAACTAGAAAAAGTTTCCAGTGTTTCTTGACATATTTCTTCATAAAAATCATTGGTGCACACGCCCCTCTTTCCGAAGTCCATTGTCATCCTTAGTTAATAGCCATTTTATAACGGATGTCATTTCACGTGCAATATAGGGATTCAAATTAAGAGACGACAGAAAATGGGATTCCTGAAAATATGTCCAATGGTTCATGAATATCGTCATGGTAACGTTTTCTAGAAATCAGTATAGTTAAATTGTGGTTAACTTAGACGAGTGGAGGAGGGCGCAGTTATCCGAATTGGCAAGTGGAGAAACCAAAAGATGAAGGTACGGGGATGGAAAGCAAAGGAAAGAGCGATCTAAGGTCCATTGGCGTGGGAACTCCTTAGAATCGCTCTCGGTAGTGAGAATGAATTTCTGCCCGAAATTCACAGCTCACTACAATTTTGACACAAATTCAGTTGAATAAGCAAGCACAAATGATGTGTTTAAAATTGAAGGGAGTTAACGACGATGGGAAAAATGAAAAGCTTACAGATGATGGGTGCAGCAGGTTTGTCGATGGCTTTAGTTCTGGCAGGATGTTCGTCTACAAAAACGGCAGAAACTTCTCCGGCTGCGGTTTCACCAGCAGCAACACAAGCCGCAACGGCAACGAAAGCGCCTGAGCCAGCGAAGAGTGGAGAGAAAGTTACCGTTAACTTCTGGAATCCTTTCTCGGGGAATGATGGTCCTTTCATGAAGAAAATCGTGGATAACTATAATAAATCACAAGATAAATATACGGTAAAAATGACGATTCAACCGAATGGTGACTACTATAAGCTGCTCGATACTGCGATTGCTACGAAAAAAGGTGTACCGGATGTCGCGATTATGCATCTTGACCAAACACCAACGTACATTGCTAAGGATCAGCTGCAACCACTAGATGCCATTGCCAAAGCTGTTGGCGTTGAGAAAAGCAACTTCCCTCCAGCAACAGTGGAATATTCGACGAAGGACAATAACTGGTACAGCATTCCGCTTGATATCCACCCATTAGTTATGTATTACAATAAAGATTTGTTTAAAGCTGCCGGTATTACGAAGGTTCCTACGAATCGTCAAGAGTTCGTTGATGCAGCAGTCAAGTTAACAGATGCTTCCAAAGGTATTTGGGGAGCTGCAATGCCAACCTTCTGGATCCAGAATTTCTTGTTCCCGACGGTATTGTTCCAAAATGGCGGCGATTTCTTAGACGATAAAGGCAACATTGCGTACAACTCACCTGCGGGTGTAGAAGCGGTTACCTTCATGAGAAGCCTGACTACGATGAAGGTTTCACCTCCTACGGTTGCAGCAGATGGCGATTTCAACTTGTTCCAACAAGGAAAAAGCGCGATGCACTTCAATGGTCCATGGTCGAAGGATGCCTTCGATAAAGCGAAAATTAATTATGGTGTAGCACCTGTTCCACAATTGGGTACTGTGAAACAAGCTGTGTTCGGCGGGTCACATAACTTCGTAATTCCAAAAGGAACAACAGATGCGAATATCCTTGCTGGTGTAGGCGATTTCTTAAAATATGTGAATGCGAATTCCATTGATTGGGCTGAGTCCGGTCAAGCTGTAGCTTCCAAAGTCGTACGTGATAGCGCAGCTTTCCAAGCGATGACGCAACAACAAACTGAAGTAGCGAAGGAATTTGAGTATGTGAAATTTGCACCAAAAGTATTAAATTGGGGTCCGATTTCTGACAGTATTTGGAGCGAGCTTGCAAACGCTCTTCAAGGCAAAAAAGATCCAAAAGCTGCACTAGATGATGCTGCAGCCAAATCAACAGCTGCCATGAAGAAGTAATCATAGCACATCATCATGGAAAGGCGGGTACCCAGTACCCGTCTTCCCTTTTAAAGCAGAGGAGGAAATCAGTTGCCTACCCCATCACATTGGAAATCAAAGCTGACATCAAGCTTATTCATATTACCTTATCTGATTGCTTTCTTAGCCTTTACGCTGATTCCCATTATATATGGGTTCATCATTAGCTTGAAGCAATACAACCTGCTAGATCCTGTGCATCCGTTCGTGGGCTTTGACAATTACCGGAACATATTTACGAATGGAACCCAGGAGAACGACTTATTCTTCATCGGAATGAAAGCCACCTTGAAATTCGTTGTGTTTTCAGTTCCATTTTTAGTCATTGTAGGACTCGGATTTGCCTTATTATTGAATGCACTTCCAGCGAAATTACGTTCCTTATTCCGTTCCATATATTTCATCCCATATGCCGTTTCTGCTACGGTCATGGCTGTTATTTGGAAGCGGATGTTCGACGTTACAGGTGGATTCATCAATCTTCTCCTTGCAAAAGTGGGTATTCGAGAGTTCGATCCCGTCCCCTGGTTGTTGGATACGCCTTTCGTGTGGTTTGCTCTAGTTATCGCAACACTATGGTGGACGATCGGCTTCAACATGATTATTTTCGTCAATGCACTCAATGGCGTACCTGAAGATCTCTATGAAGCAGCCAAAATAGATGGTGCCAACGGTTGGGACAGACTGAAGAGTATTACACTTCCATTCATTAGACCGGTGCTTATTTTCGTTCTGATCACCTCGACAATTGCTTCTTACAACATCTTCGCGCAGCCTAATCTGATGAGTAATGCAGGGGATGAGACGAAGGTGCTTTTAATGGGGATTTTGCAAACAGCCTACACGGCTAGAGAAATCGGTTCTGCTTCAGCTATGGCGATTCTGATGGGTTTAACGATCATGATTGTGTCTATTATTCAATTCAAAGTCACGAGCAGGAAGGAGTAGAGGACGTTGAAATCACTGAAAATCTTTTATGTGCTGCTTGCTTCCGTACTAGGAATCATTTTCATATTGCCGATCTTATGGATGTTTTCCAATTCCTTCAAGACCGATATAGAAGTCATGTCACCGGTATTTCATTTATTTCCACAAGAATTTACATGGGACAATTTCCATACCATTTTTGTTGGTGGTGCTGTGGAGGTTCCCATTTTCCGTTGGATGTTCAACTCCTTTTTCGTAGGTTTTGCTGCGACATTCCTAGTCATTATACTGGATGCCATGGCTGCATACGCGTTAGCGAAGTTAGATGTTCCTTTTAAAAGAACGCTATTCGCCCTATTCGTTGGATCGATGATGGTGCCAGGCATCATTTCCTTTCTTCCGCAATATTTGAATTTCAGTAATTTTAATCTGATTAATACGTATTATGTGCTTATTTTGCCTTACTCAGGTGGAGCGCTCGGCGTGTTTATGTTAATTCAATTCTTCCAATCATTCCCAAATGAAATTATTGAAGCAGCACGAATTGACGGGGCCAATAAATGGCAAGTATTTACGTCTGTATTGATGCCTTCATCCATTTCTATTGTAACAACATTAGCGATTTTCACATTTATGGGTGTATTTAATGACTATGTATGGCCATTCTTTACGGTGACTGATCTCGAAATGCGTACGCTAACGGCTGGTGTGGCGGTTATGGCGACAGGAAGCTTCGTGCAATCCTATGGGAAATTAATGGCACTTGCAACGTTATCTACGATACCAACTTTAATTATTTTCCTCATTGGTCAACGACAGTTCATTCAATCGATTACCGCAACAGGGGTTAAGCAATAGGGAATAGGTAGAGGTGAAGCTTTTCATGTGGAAATTATGTATGATCATGATATGTATGATGCTAGCAGCAGGGTGTACGAAGGGAGCCACGGAGACCAAAGTGAAAGAAACAGAAATTGCCGGTTCACCAATCAAGGAAGTAAAAACATTCACTAATCCGATTATGGATAATGGAGCAGATCCTTGGGTCACGACCAAAGATGGGATCTACTATTACACACACACAACGGGAAATTCAATTCGCGTGTGGAAGTCTAAGACGCTGACGGGGTTAGCGGAAGCTGAGTATAAAGACGTCTGGTTCCCACCTGTTTCCGGACCGAATACGTCCAATATTTGGGCACCTGAATTACATTTTATTAGTGGAAAATGGTACATCTACTATGCCGCTGATGACGGTAAGAATGAGAATCATCGTATGTTCGCGTTAGAATCCGTGACGGATGATCCGCTAGGGGCTTACGTTGATAAAGGAATGATGGACACAGCTGGCCGTTGGGCGATTGACGGGACTACGCTGCAGAAAAAGGATGGATCGCTCTATTTCATTTGGTCGGGTTGGGAAGGCGCTGTCAATGTAAGCCAGCATCTCTACATCGCGCCAATGAGCAATCCGTATACGATTAGTGGCAAGCCTGTTGAAATTTCACGTCCAACGTACGATTGGGAATTGGTCGGTAATCCAACGATCAATGAGGGACCGCAGGTTTTGCTGCATGGTGATCGCATTCATGTGATTTATTCGGCTAGCGGCAGCTGGACGGACGACTATTGTCTTGGCATCCTGAGTACGGAGATGAGTAGTGATGTGCTCAATCCGACTGCATGGAAGAAGGGTGAGAAGGCCGTATTTTCTAAGACGGATCAAGTATATGGACCTGGTCATAATTCCTTCACGAAGTCGGTGGATGGCAAAGAGGACTGGATTGTGTATCACGCTGCGAAAACACAAGGCTCCGGCTGGAATCGCAACGTGCGAATGCAGCCATTCCAGTGGAATAAGGATGGGACACCGAACTTTGGTACGCCGATTGCGGAGGGCGTGCCGATTCCGGTGCCTAGCGGGGAATAGCCGCGGGGTGAGGGAATAGCGCCCTTTTGGGGCGCTAAAGCCGTCGCGCGGCCGTGGATTGCCGCGGCAGCGAAGAGATAGCGCCCTTTTTGGGCGCTAAAGTGGTCGCGCGGCCGAGAATAGCCGCGCCAGCGAAGAGATAGCGCCCTTCTGGGGCGCTAAAGTGGCCACGCGGCCGAGGAATGCCGCGTCAGCGAAGGGATAGCGCCCTATTGGGGCGCTAAAGTCGTGCGCGGCCGAGAATTGCCGCGCCAGCGAAGGAATAGCGCCCTTTTGGGGCGCTAAAGAGGTCGCGCGGCCAAAGATAGCCGCGGCAGCGAAGAGATAGCGCCCTTTTGGGGCGCTAAAGTGGTCGCGCGGCCGAGAATAGCCGCGCCAGCGAAGGAATAGCGCCCTATTGGGGCGCTAAAGTCGTGCGCGGCCGAGAATTGCCGCGACAGCGAAGAGATAGCGCCCTTTTTGGGCGCTAAAGTGGTCGCGCGGCCAAGGATAGCCGCGGCAGCGAAGAGATAGCGCCCTTTTGGGGCGCTAAAGTGGTCGCGCGGCCAAGGATAGCCGCGCCAGCGAAGGAATAGCGCCCTATTGGGGCGCTAAAGTCGTGCGCGGCCGAGAATTGCCGCGCCAGCGAAGGAATAGCGCCCTTTTTGGGCGCTAAAGTGGTCGCGCGGCCGAGAATTGCCGCGCCAGCGAAGAGATAGCGCCCTTTTGGGGCGCTAAAGTGACCGCGCGGCCGAGAATTGCCGCGCCAGCGAAGAGATAGCGCCCTTTTTGGGCGCTAAAGTGGTCGCGCGGCCGAGAATTGCCGCGCCAGCGAAGAGATAGCGCCCTTTTTGGGCGCTAAAGTGGTCGCGCGGCCGTGGATTGCCGCGCCAGCGAAGGAATAGCGCCCTTTTTGGGCGCTAAAGCCATCGCGCGGCCGAGAATTGCCGCGCCAGCGAAGAGATAGCGCCCTTTTGGGGCGCTAAAGTCGCCGCGCGGCCGAGAATTGCCGCGCCAGTGAAGGAATAGCGCCCTTCTGGGGCGCTAAAGTAGCCACGCGGCCAAGGATTGCCGCGTCAGCGAAGGAATAGCGCCCTATTGGGGCGCTAAAGTCGTCGCGCGGCCAAGGATAGCCGCGCCAGCGAAGAGATAGCGCCCTTCTGGGGCGCTAAAGTCGCCGCACGGCCGAGAATTGCCGCAGCCCCACACGATAAAGAAGCTGAAATCCCCTTTCGGGGCATTTTCAGCTTCTTTTCATCTAGAAATCCAAAAATATGTCCATGACTAACGGAAATAGGTCATTGGCTTGCTTCTGCTTAAGTTTGTATAATGAAGGCATAGTTCGAAGGCAGGGAGGGGATTCATTTGAGCGGTAGACAACGACTAGGTAAGCAAGCAGCAAAAGCTTTATGTATTCTTCTCCTGTTGAGCACGTGTGCATTAGGTTGCGATTCGAAATCGGATCCGATGCTCGATGAGCCTACGGCGAGTAAGCTAAGGATTACTTTTTGGACGCCATTCAGCGGTGGAGATGGGCAGTTTATGGCCGAGCTCATTCAGCAATACAATAATGAGAATCTGGATCATGTGAAAATAGAGCAAATCAATAACAACTCGGGTGATTACTACACCAAGCTGTCCACGGCGATTGTTACTGAAGAGGCGCCGGATATTGCAATCGTTCACTCGGCCAAGTATTCGCAGTACGCACCTGCAGGTTTCCTGACGGATTTGAATACGTTAGCGATTGAAGCTGGCGTCCATTGGGATGATTTTAACCCGACGATTCTACAAAGCACAGTAGCTGACAATAAGCATCTAGGTATCCCGCTGGATACGCACTTGGAAGTCATGTACTACAACAAGGATTGGCTGAGACTCGCGGACCTCCTAGACGAGAAAGACAAACCAATTATGGCGAGCGGAGAAGCAGGGTACTTAGAGTTCCTGGAGAAAATCCGAGCTAGTGTGCCGTCGAATGTGACACCTTTAGCTGAACCCAATGTGCGAATTGACTCCTTCTGGATTTGGTATTCTTTCTATCATCAAATGAACGAGGATGGCGGTCGATTCTACACCGACGATGGCAAAGCAGCTGCGATAGACAATCCTTCTGCTCTGAAATCATTGGAATTCGTCAATTCTTTATATACGAAGAAGCTCATTTTGCCTAATATTAATGATCAGATTCAAACCTTTGTGAAAGGTTCAGCAGCGACGTTAATTTCTGGGGTTTGGGGAACAGGAACGTTCGAGCAAGCGACAGATTTACATTTCGGTGTAACCAAAATACCACAAATCTACGATCATCCTGCGGCGTGGGGAGATTCTCATACCTTTTCACTTCCCTATCATGAAAAGCCCGATAAACAAAAGCAGCTCGCTGCGCTTAAATTCGCGAATTGGGTAGCTGCTCATGGGGCTAGCTGGGCGAAGGCAGGACATATCCCGGCTGTGAAGAAAGCTGTCGCGTCTGAAGAGTTTCAAAAGTTGAAATACCGTCCGGACTATGCCAGTGCAGCTGATGATGTGAAATATTTCCCGAATCAACCGCGGCAGGGAACGATTAACGATGAGATCGTGCGTGAGTTTGAGAAGATGATGGCGGGCCAAATCACGCCACAAGAGGTGCTGCACAATGCGCAAAAGATCATTAATACAAATCTTCAAATCCAGCAAAATGCGATTGCGAAATAAGCTGAAATTAATCAAAGATTGGCCAATCGCGATGAAGCTGATTGCGCTCAGTGCTGTTTTTATAGCGGTACCACTGGGTATTGCCAGTTATTTAACGTTTACGAGCTATTCGGAATCGATTCAGAATAATACAGGGAAATATCAGATGGACGTGGTGAAGGAACTGACCGCTAATATCGATACGTACTTAAATGAGCTTAATTTGTTGACATTATTACCTTATCAATCGCCACAAATCATAAGGTATTTGGAGGTTGGTGAGCAGACGAGTGCTTCTCTTTCGTTTAATGATCGCGTAACAATTGAGGATTTTGCAAAACGCGTTTTTGCCAATGGACGTGTGGACATTTCTGGGTTGACGCTTTTTCGTACGAGAGGCGGTAATACATATACCGCGATGTCAGAAGAACAAGCCAATTACTTACCACGCGAAGTGAAGAATGAAGTCTGGTACGACAAAGTTTCACAGACAGGTAAAATGGTTTATCTCGGAACATTTAATAAAAATGGGATGGGTATTACGAATCAAGTATATTCTTTTGCCAGAAGAATTCGAAGTGTAGATACCGGTGCTGTTCTAGCTTATCTCGTGCTTGATGTGGACAAAAATATCATTCGAAATAAGATTGAAGCGATCTCTAATGATAAGAAGAATATTATGATCGTGGATAATGAAGGCTCGATGATTTATAAAAGCATGGTAAACGGCCCGGATGCGGAGCAAATCAAGCAATTTAAAGGCGCGGGGACTGTCGTCTATAAACAAGATAACGATTCAGAGCTAGTGTCCTACTATACGTCACCATTAACGGGTTGGACGATGATTGAGATGGTTCCGCTTGCAGTTTTGTTACAAGATACAATTTATGTGAGAAATTATATTATTGGCATTGGAGCGGCGTGTTTGCTGTTAGCCATCATTATCTTTACTTTATTTGCCCTTCGGATAACGAATCCGATCAGTGAATTGCGGAATCTCATGAAAAAAGTTGTAATAGGTGATTTAGCCGTGTCTATTCCGATTCATAGTCGTGATGAGATTGGTCAGTTAAGTCAATCCTTTAATATCATGGTTTCAAAGCTCAGTGATCTGGGTTATCGACTATACGAGTCGGAGATCAGGGAGAAAAATGCCCAAATATCGGCACTCCAGAGCCAAATTAACCCCCATTTTTTATATAACACTTTAGGTTCGATTAGTATGTATGCTGAAATTCAAGGTAATAAAGAAGTTGTGAAAATGACGAATCATCTTAGTAAACTTTTACGCTACAGTATTAATAGTCATCAGAGCCAAGTTCCTCTCCATATGGAAATCGAGCATGTGACGGGCTATATGGCGATTCAACAAATTCGTTTTGAGGATAAAATAAAGTTCCATGTTCGCATTGAACCAGAATTGCTGAGCTATTCGGTTATTCGCTTTATTTTACAGCCCATCGTTGAGAACGCTATTGTACATGGCATTGATAAAGGGAATGGCTATGGGACGATCAGCCTGATTGGGAAGAGGCAAGATAACCAAATGTTGATCCAAATCCAAGATGACGGCGCTGGCATGAGTGCAGTGCATTTACAGAGCTTGCTTGATCGAAAGTTCCAGATGACAACAACGGATGAGGGCACTGGCGGTACTGGCTTAATGAATGTTCATCGTAGAATTGCCCTGCGCTATGGGAATCAGTATGGGGTGAGAATCGAGAGCAATTTGAAGCAAGGAACGACGATTACATTAACTTTACCACTGATTGAAGGTCATCACGAGAGGAGGAACATGGATGCCTAGTATTTTGATCGTGGATGATGAAACGATTTTCCGCAAAGGGATACGTTTGATGATTACAGACATGCAAAGTGAGTGGAGCGTCATCGATGAAGCAACGGATGGGGCAGAAGCTTTAGATAAGATTGAAGAGCTTCAGCCCGACTTAATCATTACGGATATCAAAATGCCCAGGATTGACGGAATTCAACTTCAATATATTGTGAAAGAGCGGTATCCGCATATTTCTTGTGTGGTGATGAGCGGTTATAACGATTTCCAGTATGCGCGTGAATCCTTGCGTTTGGGCGCTAAGGACTACCTGATGAAACCTTTTCAGCGGGAAGAGCTGTATGCGTTGCTTGCGAAGTTGCAGGATGAATGGCTAACGGAGAAAAAAACCAATAAATCGAATGGCTTGGATCAACAAGTTCAAAATGGGATGCGTCAGCATATGTTAGCAGGTCTACTCACGGGAAATGTTCACCATGGTGAGGAGGAGCTCCTTGAAAATGTGGGCATTCAATTCCCGCATGCTTATATATCCTGTCTAATTGCCAAGTTGGATCGTGATTCGGTGACCGATGAGCGTTATTATCAGTTGAATCCATCTTTATTTTCGATATATATTCAGCAATTTATACAAGAGAGCCTCGATGTGAGCTTCCAAGGATATGTGTTCATTCATCATGAGACAGAAGTTGTTGCCTTGATTAATCATGAGGATGTTGCGTCTATTAACACCGACATAGAGCGTCTGACGAATCGGATACGGAAGGAAATTCGGGTGCAATCCAATTTTACCCTTACCTTCGGGTTAGGTAGTCCGGCTAAAGACTTGGAATATATTTCCAAATCTTATAAAGAGGCTGGTTTAGCGCTGCTTTATCGACTAGTTATTGGCGGGGATCGCTTGCTGTCAAACGAGATTGTTGCCGAGATGAAAATGGAAAAGCACGATTGGCACGCTGCTGACTGGCATTCCTTGAATCAGTTCGTCCAGGAGGGTGACTTGGCAAATGTACAGCAGCAAGCAAGTCTTTATGTGATGAAACTATGCCAGCAATGGAAGGATCCTGAGATTATTCATCAACAAATTTGCAAAATGCTGCTGCATTTCTACGAGTTGGCCGTGAATTTAGCCGTAGTAAAGCAATGGCTGCAGAACACGGATGTGAAGCAGGTATTGGTGGATATTTACTCCTATTCGTCCAGTAAAGAATTAATTGAGCGATGTCAGAAGCTGCTTGGTGATCTTACTGTTTGTATTGTGAACCGTCAGAAAAAGATCGTGACAAGCCCCGTCGAAATTGTTGTTCGTTACGTAGAGGAGCATTATGCCGAATCTATCACGTTAAATACGATGGCCGATATTGTTTATCTCAGCCCGTCCTATCTCAGCTCCTTGTTCAAAAGCAAACAAGGGCAGTCTTTCATAGACTTCCTAACGGAGAAACGGATTGAGAAGGCTAAGTCACTTCTGCTATATTCCGATGAAAAGATTCAAGTCATCTCGGATTCTACCGGATTTACGAATATTAGACATTTTAATCGGGTGTTCAAAACGATCACGAACCGGACTCCTTCCGAGTTCCGTGAGGGGAAGAGTATAGCGGGGACAGAACCGTTCAAGGTTACGTAAACTTGAGCGGTTTTTTCTGCTTGTTTTATTAGTATCCAAACCAAATTAGCATTATGGAATAAAATAATAGGGAAACTAGAATAAGTAAAGGGGGAATGTTAGATGAAAAAAGTACAAACTGCCAAATTGGAGAATCAAGTCTACTCGAATCGCGTTGCTCGATCAGAATTCGATAACAATTGGAAGACAAGTGTGTCGAGCAGTGGATACGTTGTGTATACAGCTACTAAGAACAACGCAAAGATAATCGTTTTACTAACCACGGGGTTAAGAAAACTGATCACTTTTGATCGAGGCGGGAAGGTGCTCGTCGGCTCTGGTGGAGTAAGTCATTATAGCAAACCGCATAAAGCGAAAGATTTGAATTAAGCAGGTAGAAGTCGCGGAATACAAGGAGATGGTCGAAATATTCGACCATTTCTCCGACGCATGGCGTAGGACAGACTGTAAAATTTTGAAAAAAGTAGTACAATTGAACCTAAGATACGCTGTTATTCAAGTATTACTTTCCGACATTTTCGCATATGATTCGTTAAGAAGTGAATAACTTAAGGGCTGGGGAGTGGAAGGCGCATGTCTTTTTTTGATAAAGTGAAGCAAGGGGCATCAGAAGCGGCGAAAAAAGCACAACAAACCGTGGAAATAACGAAATTCAAGACGCAAGTTTCATTGAAAGAAAGAGAAATTGATAAAATTTACAAAGTTATCGGTGAATCGGTTTACACATCCTATCTTTCGGGTGATTACACGCAAGTAGAAGCTAATGTTTCGGAATATTGCCAAGGTATTGCTCAAATCAATCAAGAGATAAGCGAGCTTGAGCAGAAGATTGCCGAGGTTCGGAATGAAAAAGAATGTACCTGTGGTAAAACCGTTGCGGCAGATACCAAATTCTGTTCGTCCTGTGGCCATCATTTTGTTTAATTAGTTGGATTGGTAAGGAGTTAAAGCAGTTTCTCACAGAGAATGATTCTGTGGGAACTGCTTTTATTTTTGGTTGGTCATCTCCCTATGCTATGATAGTCGTAAATAGGAAAGTAAGGGAGGCATGGAAGATGACGGAGCAGGTACAAGAACCGAAGGTTAAAGTAGAAATGCTGATTCGAAAACCAGTACAAGAGGTGTTTGAAGCATTTATCGATCCTGAAATTACATCGAAATTTTGGTTTACCCAGGGCAGTGGCAGGTTAGAGGTTGGATCACATGTGCAATGGCATTGGGCCGTGTATGGGGCAACTGCTGATGTTGAGGTCAAAGAAATTGAGGTTAACAAGCGAATTTTGCTGGATTGGGGAACCTTGGTCGAGTGGACCTTCGCTGAGCAAGCAGAAAACGAAACCTTTGTAACAATTACTGACTCGGGTTTCACGGGAAGTGCTGATGAAAAAGTCAAACAAGCCCTAAATTCAACCGAAGGATTTACGATCGTATTATGCGGATTGAAAGCGTATCTGGAACATGGCATCCGCTTAAATCTTGTTTCGGACAAGGCTCCTTACGCTCATATTTCCTAACTTTACATGGTAAGGAACATTTAAATGAAAGTCATACGAAATACAAATCGCATGTCCCTCGTTCAATTAGACTCATCATCCTGTGAATTGGTTGTTGCTTACTTTCGACGCAATCGTGTATTTCTTGAACCTTGGGAAATGGTGCGGGACGAGTCTTTCTTCACTGCTAACTTCCACGCAGAATTGTTGGAGAAAGAAATGAAGCTGTTCGAAGACGGACAGTTATTCAAAGGGAAGGTGGGGGAGTTTTCATCCGTCCCCCGCAAGCATAATGCTACTCTAAACTACTACCTTCGCTCGCCTGCACTATTCTATTCTTCTGATATCGCGTTGCAACCTGCGCGAGATAGGTATGAATCCAAGCGTCGACTGCCTCGGAATTCAGACAGTTTTTACGGAAGTGACTGGGGGGCGTTCCCATTTCTCGGGTGAATACCTGGGTGAAGTAATGAATGCTTTCAAAGCCGGTATCCTCGGCGATTTGTTTCAATGGGATGTCTGTGTAGCCGAGTAGATAGGCGGCTCTTTTGATTCTTTCCGTCTTGACGATGGACGGGAAGGTTTGTCCTAATTCATCCGAGATGAGTCGGGAGAGCTGCCGTTCAGATAAGTGGAGGCTTTGCGCCACGTCACTAAGTGCCATTTTATGAGAAAGATGGTCCTGGATATAGGCTTTGACCTTCTTAAGCGTGCCTTGAAGCTCCCTGTCATACGTTGTCGAAGCCGTAACACCTGAGCGGCAATGCTGCAGAAACAAGGAAATACAGCTGATGACCAGTGTATACGCGAGTTGTTCAATCGTTTCCTTGTAGCGATCCCCTGTCTCCGAAGCTTGGATGAGCAGTGCCTGCCATATGAGCATAGGAGATGTCCCCTCAGCATTTGGAATAAAAAGATGCGGATAAGCGCACAACAGGCTAAAATCCTGCATAAAAGCTTCACTAGACTCGGACGCGACCGGCTCTAGAGCAACAAATAACAACAACATGCCCCCATCGCTCTGGATGGAATGACGACTCTCAGGCTTCGAGCAATAAAGGGTTCCTGGCCTAAGCGGATAGGTGATACCATCGTGAAAATAGTGGCCTTCTCCCTCGACGACATAGCAGATTTCAAAAAAGGAATGTGTATGCGGACGATTGCCCTTATGCTGCGGTTTCGCACCCCAGTAATGAACGAATATAGAGGCGGAGGCACCTTGCAGCTGAACCAGGTTTTGGTTGAGATACAGGTTACTACGCGAGTAAATGGATGGATTCAACACGCATGAGGGCTCCTTTCAAGTAGACTGAAGATCATTATAGCATGGATTTTTTGAAAAAAAGCGGCATGTTTTTACAAAGACGAAAACGCCTCCATTTTCTATACTTACATTCATAGGCACGTATGAAGTTGAAAAGGGGCTGTTAGAAGTGGGTAATCATGTGAACATTTCACTCGCAGGCATCATGGGCTTTCCGGTAACACCATTTGATCTTCAGGAGCAAGTAGATGAGAAGGCGTTACAAGCTAATGTTAACTTTTTAGTGGAAAATGGTTTGGATTCCGTCTTTGTTTGCGCGGGTTCAGGCGAATATCAATCCTTGGAAATCAAAGAATATGAGCGAGTCGTTACTGTTGGCGTTGCGACTGTTGCAGGCAAAGTGCCTGTATTCGCAGGGGCTGGAGGTAATATTAGAGAAGCGGTGGAACGCGTCCAGCTGGCAGAAAAGCATGGTGCAGATGGTTTATTGTTGCTTCCGCCTTATTTGATTATTCCCGAGCAGGAGGGCTTGTTTAACTACTATCGGACGTTGGCACAGAGCACCAACTTACCCGTCATTATTTATCAACGTGATAACGCTATTTTTACCTTAAGCACATTAGAAAAATTGGCTAACATACCTAACGTCATTGGTTTCAAGGACGGTTTAGGCAATTTTGAGCTCAACATTGAATTCGTACAATCGATCGGTTCGAGGTTACAGTGGATGAATGGGATGCCGCTTGCTGAATTAACGATGCCAGCTTACTCGGCACTAGGCTATTTATCCTACTCATCCGCTATTTCGAATTACATACCACAGGTATCAAGAGCTTTCTATACTAGCTTGCTTGCTGGAGATCAGGCGACGGTCAGTTCCATTTATCAAGAAGTCATATTACCGATCCACCGTATTCGTCAATTGCGCAAAGGATATGCAGTTTCATTGATTAAAGCGGGCATGAACATTGTAGGATTGCCGGTTGGTCTTGAAGTTCGAACTCCGCTAGTTCAAGTGGAACGCGAGCATTATGTACGATTGGAATCCATTATTAAACGAAGTTTAGACCTGGTCGCGGTTGCCAATAACGGTTAGGAGGAAAAAAGCATGATGAAGGTATCCATTCAAGTTCCCACATGTGAATTGTCTGATAGCGATTTGAGACAAATGTGTCAACTCGGGGTTGATTGTATTGATTTTACGCAAGGAGGTTCCTTCCCAGGTGTTCGTGAGCAGGGGTTTCCGGAACTTGATAAACTTTTACAACTAAAACGTAGAGTTCGCTCCCATGGGATGGAAATAAATCGGGTGACGCTGCCTGATATGTCGACTAACTTTATGTTGGAAGAGCCAGGCTCAGAGATCCAATTAGAGCACGTTAGCAACGCGATCAAAACCTTCGGCGAAGCAGGGATTACACTCGTTCGTCAGCGTTTTGCAGGCGATGTATTTCCTTATATGGCAGAGGAATATACAGCTGTACACCGAGGCGGTGCACTAGTTCGCGGGGAGTCTCTGAAACGCAATCCGGACAAACAACCCCCAACCGTGGAACAATTGAATGCGTGGTGGAAGCGCTTTGATTTAGTTTTCGGGAAACTAGTCCCACTTGCGGAAGAGTATGAGATGAAATTAGCTGTACATCCTTCCGACACTCCCTACCATAATACCCCGTTCGGTGGGCTTGGCTTGAATCGGGTGTTAGATAGTTTCCCCAGCAGAAACGTTGGCCTCGTCTATTGTGTCGGCACACGTGGAGAAGCAGGCGGAACACCGCTTGTTCTTGATGAAATTTATCAGTATGGACGCAAGGATAAAATCTTTCTTGTTCATTTCCGCAATGTGCGAGGTAGTCTAGCAACGGCCGGTGCGTTCGAAGAGGCGATGCTGGACGATGGTCATATGAATATGGCGAAAATATTGCTTGAGCTTCATAAGGTTGGGTATAACGGCTGTATAAACCCAGATCATATCACTTCACTCGAAATGGATCGTGCACCGTATCGAAGCGCTGAAACCAAGATGAATTGGGTTGGCTGGGCCTATGCAATTGGGTATGTAAAAGCTCTTTTGGCGGCATTAACGGAGTTTAGAGGCGGGAGAGATTAATATGGGGAAAATTAAAACATATTTGAATTATATCAACGGGGTGTGGCTGGCCTCTTCTAGTGGCGAGGTGGAGGGAAGTATCAACCCAGCGAACCGGCATGAGATCGTGGGGTATGTGCAGAAATCGTCACTTGCAGATGTGAATGAAGCCGTTGCCGCAGCTAAAGCTGCAAAATTAGGTTGGCGGAAATTATCGGGATCAGCTCGTGGTGATTATCTGTATAAGGTTGCGGATATGCTTGAGAGCCGATTAGATGAAATTGCCGAAATGATGACGCTTGAAATGGGAAAAACATTCCCTGAGGCCAAAGGTGAAACGGCAAGGGGCATCGCAATTCTACGCTATTATGCTGGCGAGGGCATGCGGAAAACAGGTGACGTAATTCCTTCAACGGACAGTACAGCTTTAATGTTTACTACCCGCGTACCCTTAGGCGTTGTTGGTGTGATTACACCTTGGAATTTCCCCGTAGCTATTCCGATTTGGAAAATCGCTCCCGCATTAATTTTCGGGAATACGATTGTATTCAAACCTGCTCAGGAAACCGCAGTAACAGCAGCCTTAGTCATGGAATGCTTCCAAGAAGCTGGAATTCCAGCAGGTGTAGTAAATATGGTGACTGGTCAAGGAGATGTGATTGGTCAAGCAATTGCAGATCATCCGGACATCCACGGGATTACCTTTACAGGATCGGATCGTATTGGGAAAATAGTGGGTCAGAGCGCACTGGCGAAGGGGGCGAAGTATCAGCTTGAGATGGGCGGTAAAAACCCAATCATCGTCGTCAACGATGCGGATCTAGACCTCGCTGTTGAGGCAACGGTAAGTGGCGGCTTACGTTCAACGGGGCAGAAATGCACAGCTACCAGTCGAGTGATTATACAAAGCGAAGTCTATGAGTCGTTCAAAATGAAGCTGCTTCAGCGAATTGAGGAAATCCGTGTTGGCCCTGGCATGGAGGCGGCAACATGGATGGGGCCATGCGCAAGCGAAAAGCAATATCATACGGTACTAACCTATATTGCCAAAGGAATCGAAGAGGGTGGGACCTTACTTTGTGGCGGTGGTAAAGTGCAAGATGAGACTCTAGATGCAGGCTACTACATTGCTCCCACAGTATTTGAACATATTACAAGTTCGATGACCATCGCGCAGGAAGAGATTTTCGGACCTGTTCTTGTCTTGATAAAAGTGGATTCCTTCGAGGAAGCGATTCAAATTGCAAATGATGTGAAATTCGGATTAAGCGCATCGATTTTTACAAGAGACTTCTCGAAGATGCTCTCCTTCATACAGGATATCGACGCTGGCCTTGTGCGCATCAATGCTGAAAGCGCTGGAGTGGAGCTGCAAGCTCCTTTCGGTGGCATGAAAATGTCGAGCTCGGGCTCACGAGAGCAAGGTCAAGCAGCTATTGAGTTCTACACGGATATCAAAACCGTGTTTTTAAAATCTTGAATGAAAGCCAGTTGCTGCCGCAGCTGGCTTTTTCTCTCCACGGGATCACGCAGCATTGTGAACTATACATTTCAAATGTTGATGAAGACGACAAGGATTGAAAAATACACACAGGGTACCGCGCTTCGCGCGGTTTTTCTCATTCAAGCGGGACATGAAAGTTGTTGTTGTCCTGTGAAAGTAGAATTTACTTTGAAAAAGTTGTATATTTGCAGAAATAACCTTCATGAAGGGAGTCTAATGCGGTGTGATGGTGATTATCGGAATTGTTGTTATTGTAGTACTTGTTGCCCTATGTATCGTATATAGCACCTATTGGGTGAAGGTTTCACATATACAGCTAGGTGATCCATCTAGTAAGAAAGTCACCGTTGTGCAAATTTCTGACCTACATGATCAAACCCATTTCATCAATGGCTCCTTGAGCAAAATGGTGAATATCATTAACCCTGATCTTGTTATGGTTACAGGTGATTTAGCGTCAACCAAAGAGCAATTGGACAAAGTTCTGAAAGAACTTCGTTTAATAAAGTGTGATCATTTATTTTTTGTGCCAGGTAATCATGAACGTTATGGGGGAGTCCAATCCCGGTTCCAACTAAATTCGGATCAAGACTATGAAGCGATTCTGAAAACGATTGAGGATGCACATATTACTGTGTTATCCAATCGTGCATTTCCGATTAACCATGGTGGCAAGAAATGGCTTGTATACGGATTTGATAATTCGATATCTGGCAAAGAGCGGTTGACTATGCGTGTTGAAGAACTACAAAGCTACGATGTGATTATCATGTTAGCTCATTCTCCGAGTATTATTGAAACTTCGCTTCAGCACAACATTCCATTTGATTTATTGCTCGTAGGACATACACATGGGGGGCAAATTAGACTGTTTGGTCGTACGATTGGAGCTTATAAAAACTATCACGTTGGGCTCAAGCGTATCGATAAGAGAAAGCATTTCTATATCAATCGAGGTCTGGGAACCTCACGGATTCCGATTCGCATTGCTTGCTCGCCAGAGATTGCTGTTATCAAAATTGGATTGTAGAAGTGGAAAGAACTAAAGATATCTCTCGGTAGCTCAATTATGAATGCCCCCGCTATTGTGTGCGTTTTCTTTTTTGAAAAACCACCTAAAGAACAAGTAGTTAAGATGAAGAGTGATTCCTATTGTAAGCCAAGACAAGTACCAGCTCCAGTGAATGTAACGAATTAAATCAGTGTATTTTAAAAGAATTACCTCTGCTAGAGTTAAAGCCGTTGGGAAGGCAACGATATAAAGTGCTTTCACCAACATCCTTTGCTCCTGAGGGAAATACATGCAATAAATAGTTCCTATAGCAGGGAGTGCTATGAACTCGTAAGTAAAGCTCGTGCTCATTAATTTCGAGAAGAATCTTACTGGGTACATTAGGGCGCCGTACTCAACGGCAAATATTCCTAAGGGCCAGGTTAGTAGTTGTATAAATATAAAACTTACGGTTGCCTTTCTCCAGTTTATAAAACAAGCAAAAATTAGTAATGAAATCGCTATACACCATGCCCCTGTTTCAATGAATGAGTTCATGTTAAGTTTCAATATTCGGGTCTCCCTCTTGGGCAATGTTGAAAAAAAGTCTTGTAAACCACCGTGTTATTAATAAACAAACCATGGAAACAACGAAAACGTATATCGATGTCATCCAGGACTCATATTGCTTAAATTTTGTTAGTTGAGTTTCAGCGTAATCCACTGTCGTATACAGAATCGCGAACGTAATTGTCGTGATGAGTACAGGAATTCGTGCATGGACTCTTTCACATAAGAAGTAATAAATAACAGCAATGGCTGGATAATAAAGGTAAGCATCTAGAAAATATGCTTGAATTGCGTGTGGAAAAGGATGAACGGGACTGGTTATCAAACCGCGGTTATAGAATAAAACGGTTCCAACTCCCCACAGTATCATTTGATATAACAAGAAAACAAGCCAAGCCTCACGGGATCGATGTTTTGGTAAACTGAAAATTAACAGTGATGTAATGACTACAAAACACGAAGCTGCCCAAAGTATTTCATTCAAGTAATGCAATTCATGTAACTCCTTTTTAGGACAGATGTATTCTTTATTATTTTCCCCAATTGTATCTCCAATATCCAAAAGTTGGATAATAATGAAGAAGCTTTGGAAAAACATTGGTAACTATTGTAAGAGGGGATATGAAACGCGATGCACATTGGCATAGATTTGGATAACACCGTACTAGATGCTACTTCAGCTTATTTACATTGTTATAATAAAGTTTCCGGGTTGGAACTAACCCATAAGGATGTCAATGATTTTTATTTATACCGATTATATGGTTGGGATAAAGCCAAACGGGATGAAGTCTATTATAGCTTCGGACATGACATCCATTGGAACTCCGTACCTTTTCCGATGGCAGTAGAGATATTACAAGAATTATTTAACCAACATCAGATTACAATCGTAACGGCTAGGCCGCAACAATTTCAGAATGTCACGATGGCTTGGCTTGAGAAGTATCAGATTGATTATCATCATATTTTATTAGTTGAAGATAAGCTTCAAGCATGTATGAACTATGGAATCGATATACTGATTGATGATGCTCCACATTATGCCGAGGAGTTAGCATCGTCTCAGAAGCCCGTTATCTTATTCGATCAGCCGTATAATCTGAGCATTGCAAATGAATATGTATATCGAGCTGCGAATTGGTTGGAGGTCAAGAAACAGATCGACCACTTGGCATTAACAGCTATTTGAATTGATACAGGAAAAAACGTTCTCGTCAATGTGACGAAGAACGTTTTTTTTGCTGTATTTACAACGTCTGACCACTATCAACGGTGATGATTTGTCCAGTCATGGCTTCCTGTTCTAGAGCCGCACATATAAACTGAGCGATGTCTTCGGGTATTGAAATTTGCTTCAGCAGCAAGTTAGGGGCTAGCTTCTGCATCTGTTCTTCTCTTCCAGCCCACCAACGAGTGGCCACTGCTCCCGGTGCGACGCAGTTAACTCTAATATGTGGTGCTAGCGCGCGTGCTAGTGATTTGGTTAACCCATGGACAGCCGACTTGGATATCGCATAGGGCAGAGAAGAGCCAATTCCCGTTAAACCCGCAATACTTCCCACATTGACAATCGCCCCTTGTCCGCTTGTTTTCATCATAGGCGCAACGGCTCTTGCACAGTAAAACATCCCTTTCACATTCACGTCGAACAATACATCCCAGATGTCTTCGGTTACAGCGTCAAGATCAGGAAGAGGAATATGATGTGTAATACTCGCATTATTGACCAATACTTCTACGTATCCCAAAAGGTGTTCAATAGATCGTACCATCTCGCTGACTTCGTTGTTATTGGAGACATCAGCTTGTATGGCAATCGCACGTCCACCTTCTTCTATAATCCTTTGAGCTGTTTCCTCAGCATCCTCTTTTGAGCGTGAATAGTTCACTGCAACCGCAGCCCCTCGCTTAGCTAATGCGAAGCTGACCGCTCTTCCAATGCCAGTACCGCCCCCTGTAACGAGTGCTACTTTATTAGTTAATTGCATGCAAATCTCCTCCTTAATGCTGTATTATTCCTATACGTTCATTGTAAAGGTTGATTTATGTTCTGTATAATTGAAGTTATTGAATGTTGAATTCAAATATATTGAACTAATGGAGTGGGGATCAACATGGATATTAAAACACTAAAAACTTTACATATGATCGTGAAACACGGCAGTTTTCATCAAGCGGCAGTGGAAATGAACTATGCCCAATCGACGGTGACGATGCAAATTCAAAAGTTAGAAGTTGATTTAGGCATTCAACTCATAGAACGCGGGAAGAAAATTCGATTAACGGAAGCAGGCCGACTATTTTACGAGGAAAGTTTGGAAATTGTTAAGCGGATGGAGAGGTTGCATGCGAATGTAACGGATCTGCAATCAGGTGAAGTTGGGAACGTGCGAGTTGGGTTGACCGAGCCAACAGCTAGTTATCGATTACCGCAATTGTTAAAAGAGTTCATGACGATGTATCCGCGAATCCGTGTTTCGCTTGAAATTGCTAGCACAACAGCTTTGGTTGAGTCCATCCAGCAAGGTAATCTCGACTTCGCGTGCTGTTCGGCTCCGAACTGATCTTTTTTTTCAACCACTGTTTGCGGAGAAATTTGTTGCTTTATTGCCTGAAGATCATCCGCTTAGCCAGTATGAAGAACTTGAACCGAGTCTATTTCTAGGACATCGCCTTTTGATAACGTCAGCAACATGTCCATATCGTAAAAAGCTGGAAATGATTCTTCAAGAGTTAGGGCATGTGGCGATCGATACGATGGAGATTGGCAGCATGACAGCATTGAAAACCTATGTGGAAAGTGGATTTGGCTTTGCACTAGTACCAGAGATTGTACTAAACCCGATCCCTCGTGGGACAAAGGCACTTCCAGTGAGAGGGACATCCATTGATATGTTGACGGGGTTCATTTACAAATCGGCTCCATTAAGTTATGCGAGCAAACAGTTGTTTCGATATTTGAAAGAGAAACTTAATACATTTGATTCCTAAGATTTACAGAAAAGCATTCCTATGCTACCATACATCTAATGATAATGATTATCAATGATAAAACAGGTTGATGAATCACCATTGGAGATGATCAAGTTGCAAGGAGCTTTGGACACGTTAGCATTCGCAAATCGCACGATCTATGTTTATACACCACCATCCTACAGCAAGGAAGAATCAAGTCGATTTCCTTCTGTCATTGTACAAGATGGAAACTATCTTTTTGTGGATTCGATGTCTGCACTTGAAGCTGATTTTGCTAGTGGTGTGACGGAAGAAGTCATTTTTATTGGAATTGAACCGCTGGAGCACAATCGAGAATACACGCCTTGGAGAGCGGATAATCTTATGAATGACGGTGGTTTTTATGATGGTGAAGGTGATGTGTACTTGAACATGGTTACGGAGGGAATCATGCCCTATGTAAGAGCGCGCTATCGGATCATAGAATATGCAGCTCAAACAGGTATAACTGGCGCTTCCTTCGGGGGATTAATTTCACTATACGCAGCATTTCAAAAGCCTGAATTTTTCGGCAGATTTGCTCTCATGTCCTCCTCACTATGGTATGAAAATATCATGGATTTCGTTGAACAGCACGCCTTCACACAATCCGATATGCGGATCTATATGTATGTAGGGGAACAAGAAGGAGTAGGAAGAACGATAATTCAGCAATTCACGGTACCCAATACAAGGAAAGCGTACGACCTATTATCTCAGAAAATCCCAGGCGGAAGGGATTGTATTCGTTTAGAAACAGATCCCGAAGGCTTGCATTTACATAGCTATTTTAATGCTAATTTCCCTCGTGCAATCAGATTTATTTATCCTGGTGCCAAGAAGTAAAAAGAACCGGCACACAACGATTTCGTTCAAGTCCTTGTGTGCCGGTTTTTCTCGGATTGACCGCTCCATTAGGACGGAGTAAGTTGAATTCTTCAATGAGGAACACTGCGAGTGGGACAATGGTGCGGCGTAAGGGATCTACGTTCCGTAAATATGGCGAAGCGTAGAGGTATCGCGCTTCAGCGTAAGAGTTGTTTGTTCCATCGGTCTTCCCACAGGGATATAGATGACATTTTCTACTGCCATTAACCTCGAAATAACCTCTTCGGATAAGACATTGCGGCCATCAAGTAAGATCGGCTGATACATAAGCTGGGCCATGAGAACCCAGTCCAATTCCGCGAATTGCGGCCATTCGGTCATGATAATAATCGCATGGGCACCTGCAGCTGCCTCATAAGCCGTGTCCATCTGGCACACTCCTTCTATTGTGGCGGGTTGGACGACAGGATCATAGGTTTGCACCTCAATCCCATACAGGTAACATAATCGCAGCAAAGTGAGAAATGGCGCATCACGGATATCATTCGTATGGGGTTTGAAGGAAATCCCCAACACACCTAGTCGTTTTCCACGTGGATTTCCCCAGATTGAAATCAGTTTCTCCAACAACTGTGGGATTCGCTCTTCATTGATTTGAGCTGTTGCTTCGAGTAAGGGAAGCGAGCGGCCAATGGCATTGCCGGATGCCAGCAGTGATTGCAAATCTTTGGAAAAGCAGGATCCCCCATAACCAATTCCTGCTTGCAAAAAGTGAGGGCCAATGCGTCGATCCGCGCCTACACCCTGCATAACCTGGCGATTGTCTGCACCGTAGTCTTCACAAACGTCAGCTATCATATTGGCAAATGAAATCTTCATTGCTAAGAAAGCATTGGAGGCATATTTAATTAGCTCTGCGCTGCGACGATCACAGACTTGAATAGGGGCATTAATCCCTCTGTAAAGTTGGTGAAGTGCTGCCTTGGCTAAGTGCGAACGGCAACCGAAAACAATGCGATCCGGGTTCATAAAATCGTTAATCGCGCTACCTTGACGCAGAAATTCCGGGTTGAACACAACTTCTGTTCGGAGTCCGGCAGCATGCAGATCAGCCTCCAGCTCATCACAAGTGCCCACAGGAACCGTGCTTTTCATGATAATAAACGGAGGACAGACGTCTTCAGCTTGCTTTAATTGAGCAATGACATGATCCACTTGACTCAAATCGGTTCGACCACTCACGCCTGCCGGGGTTCCAACTGCAATCATAAGTGCATCAGCACCCTTAGATGCGTGTGCTACGTCGGTTTCAAAGAACAAACGACCGTCACTCCGACACGTCTCAAGCATTTCTTGCAGAGTAGGCTCCCAGATGGCTAATTTATTCTCACGAAGGTCTTGAATGATATGTTCCCGATCGACGGCTGTGACGTAATGACCCAATTTGGCGAAGCAAACTGCGGCAACTAATCCAACATATCCCGTTCCAATAATCGTTAATTTCATGTGAAGTCCTCCTTCAAGCCGAATAGAAGCCAGATTTCTTACCGATACGGCGAAAATCAATGATCATCTCATAATCATGAAGCAATTGATCAAAGATCGCGTCCCACGAGCGACCGAGAGCGAACTCCCTAGCTTTGAAACGAAACTTTGCCATGCGGTCACTGTCATCTACCATAGAGCAGATTTCTTGAACGAAAGATTGCGGCTGACGCGGAGCGCATAATAGGCCATTTTCCCCGGAACTCACCATTTCTCGCACTCCGCCGCTATTGGCTGCCACGACGGGAAGCCCTGATGCCATAGCCTCTTGAACGACATTTCCAAATGTTTCAGTGCTCGAAGGAAAGACAAAGAGATCAGCGGAAGCATAAATTTGAGCGAGCTCTTCACCACTTTTATATCCAGCAAATGTGACATTCGAAGGTGCTGATTCACGCAGCTCTTGAAGCTGCGGACCATCGCCCACTATGAGCCAGTGGACACGCGATTTCACAGAATCTGGCATCAGTTTCATAATGGCAGATAGGGTATCTATATCTTTCTCAGGCGCGATGCGACCTACATATAAGAGGAGATAGGGAGCAGTGATTCCATAGCGTTCGCGAACGTCGATACTCTTCTTTTCAGGTGTATATAAGGAGCAGTCTACGCCTCTCGTCCACAGCAGCAAGCGATCTATTCCTTGTTCTTGCAAGGTGTCTAAGGTGTCGCGAGAGGGAGCGAAGGTCGCATCACAGGAGTGATGAAACCACTTCATATAACTCCAATAGAGGGGGATTGCAGCCTTCATATGGTAATAAGTCAGGTACCGATCGAAGTGAGTATGATAAGAGGCTACATGTGAAATGCGGTGTTTGCGAGCGTAATGCAGACCACATAATCCGAGGTTAAAAGGGGTTGCCAAGTGGAGCAGATCAGGTTGAAAGCGATCAAGTTCAGTACGGATAGCAGCTAAATTTGGTAAGGCTAGACGACATTCGGGATACAGAAAAAAAGGGACGCTCATTACTGGCCGAATGGGATCCGAATAGACCATATCAGCTGTGCTTTTGGGTGAAAAAACAAGATGTTCGATGCCCCGTCGATTCAAATAATCCGTTAAACGTCCAAGTGTAAGTGCAACGCCGTTCATTTGAGGAACAAAAGTGTCGGTAAACAACGCGAGACGCATATGAATCCCTCCTGTAGTTCCAAGTTTAGCTTCAGCGTAACAAGGGAGTGTTCGGGGAATATCAATGGAATATGAAGGGGATATCATTTTTTCTAATTTGTACTTTGTAAACATAAATGTATACTAAGTAGATAAGGTACATGTATCAAGGAGGCGAGCAAACCATGATAACACATTTTGCACAATTGCAATTAGCTACCGTATCTATTCAAGGTGTGAAACAATTTTATCAGGATCAATTAAAATTCCCAGTGATCTCAGAATCCATAAATGAAATCAGGTTCCAGCCAACGGATTTTGTCACCCTTACATTTAATGAAACAGATGAAGGGTTACATCCAGCGCATTTTGCATTCGAAGTGCCGTTCTCTGAATTTGATGTTGTTGTAAGCGTACTTGAGGCAGCTAAGGTTACTCTCTTAAAATGGCCTGATGGCCGAATCATTGATCAGTTCGAAACGGGAAAGAATGTGTACTTCCGTGATGGGGATGGGAATTTACTAGAAATCATTGCTCATTCGTATATAAAAGAAGGGATTTTGCAGGCATATGGCGATCTGAAAATCATATATTTGCGTGAAATTGGTTTTCCTGCAGATGAGGTTAAGGCATGTAGAGAGATGTTCGTACGACTCTTTGATTTTAAATTGGATAAAGTGACAGATAACTTTAGCTTTGCAATTGGTGGAACCGCGCATGCTGTGATTCCTTCGAAGAAACGGAAGTGGATCCCGATTGCAATGATGGCTTTACAACCGACAATGGTTGTTACCTTGGGAGTGAGTAGTAGGGCATACATCAAACAAGTGCAAGATAGGCTTGAGGAGGCAGACATTTTGTTTGAGGAGAAATTAACAGGTGAACTTATCTTTAAGCTGGATGCATACTGCATTCATCTGATTGTTACGCCATTTCCTGAAGATATACCCGCTCGATTGCATTTGCCCTTCGCATTCAGGGATGACGTGTAGGAGCAAATGCTACGTATACAAGAAAATTGAATATTGCTTCGTGAACAGACTGCCCTTTCTTGGCTACCTATTTTTGGTTAATCAAAAGGCCTACAGGAAATCCATTTATTTGCCTGTGGATAGGGGCAATCAAGATCATTTAAGGCAGCATCGCAAGAAAGGACTTCGATGCCGCCGAAAGAGGAACTCCCCGTAGTGTGGCAATCCCTATTTGACGTGGAGGTGGTGGAGCAGCTAGCGGAATTTCAATTAAATCACCAGCAGCAAGTTCCTCGACAACATAATTGCCGATGACGAAAGCAAGGCCAAACCCCCGTTTGGCGAATTGTACAAGGAGATCGATGCTGCCTAGCTCGAACTCAGGTGTGAGGGATACACCAGTAGAGGTGGCGAAGTCATCGATATAGCGGCGCGTGCTTGCCCCTTTTTCCAATAATAAGAGGGGGTAATTATGTAAATCTACAAGCGCTAACGGATTTGCTGCTAGATGCGTATAGGTTTTACCGCCAACTAGGCAGTCTTGAATCGCGGTACTTTCGCGAAATTCGATTTGTTTGTCCGCAGCGGGGAGGCTAACGATGCCGAAGTCGATTTTACCCTCCTTAAGAAGTGCGATAGTTTCGGGTGTTGTACGGTTCGTAACACGGATTCGCACACCTGGAAATTGTTCATGGAAAGCTTCCAGATAAGGAAGGAGATAATACTTGCATAACGTATCACTTGCCCCAATATTGATCTCCCCGCTATGTAGGCTATGCATGTCAGCGATGGCTTTTTCGCCTATTTTCATAAAGCTAAAAGCCTGCTCGACGTACCGATATAACACTTCACCTTCAACGGTAAGCGTGACACCTTTTGCCGTTCGAAAAAAGAGTTGTCCGCCTAGTGCTGTTTCCAACTGCTTAATCGTATGACTCACCGCGGGTTGAGTGATATGCAATACTTCGGCCGCTTTCGATAAACTTCCTGTATGGGTTGTCCAATAAAAGACGCGGTACCACTCCAAATTAACATCCATTGCATTACCTCACTTTATATCTGGTATAACTTATATCAATTATTCTAATGCTGTTGATGCAATTATAATAAGCTTTGTCAGGCAAAACAAGTGTAGGAGGCGTTAAATGTGACTGTAACTGCGATAGTTGGTGCAAATTGGGGAGACGAAGGTAAGGGGAAGATGACGGATGTATTAGCGGCACAATCATCTTATGTTGTTCGATACCAAGGAGGAAGCAATGCAGGGCATACGATCATTAATAACTACGGTAAGTTTGCGTTGCGCATGCTGCCATCGGGTGTGTTTTATTCACATGTTACGAATGTAATAGGGCCGGGAACGGCACTCGACATCGATATCGTTATAAACGAACTAGAGGAACTTGCAGACAGAAATGTACCTAGTCCGAAATTATTCATCTCGGAGCGGGCACAAGTCGTATTGTCGGTACATCGACTCCTCGACGAACTCGAAGAAGACCGGCTTGGTGCACGCAGTTATGGATCAACGAAGCGCGGGATCGCGCCATTTTATGCGGACAAATATGCGAAGCTCGGTATTCAAGTTGCCGATTTATTCAATGAAACACGATTAAAGGAACGACTCGAACATTTGCTTACAGCCAAAAATGTGTTACTCCAACATCTATATGGTCGTTCAGCTATCGAGCCAGATGAACTATTGAACCAGCTGCTTACCCAGGCAGAACGAATAGCGCCTTATGTGTGTGACACAACAACAATGCTTCAAAATGCCAATGCAAATGGAGAGCTCATATTGGTGGAAGGACAGCTGGGTGCTCTACGGGATCCGGACCATGGGATTTATCCATATTCAACATCGTCTTCGACTCTTGCTGGTTTTGCATCTGTGGGGGCAGGGATGCCAGCCAGATCGATTTCACAGGTCATCGCGATTGTCAAAGCCTATTCTAGTTGCGTAGGTGCTGGCCCTTTTGTCACTGAACTTGCGGGAAGAGAAGCTGAAGAATTACGTCGTCGCGGAGGCGATGCCGGTGAATACGGCGTTAACACGAAGCGTCCCAGACGTATGGGCTGGTTCGATGCAGTTGCAACGAAATATGGCTGTATGATACAGGGAGCGACAAGTGTCGTTTTAACCAATCTGGACGTGTTAGGCTATTTGGATGAAATTCCAGTCTGTGTCGGCTATGAATTGGCAGATGGTACAATTGTTGATCGCTTTCCAGTCAACGCCTTGCTGGATTCGGCTAAGCCTGTTTTGTCGCGATTGCCAGGTTGGAAATGTGATATCTCACAGATGACATGTTTGCAAGATCTCCCAGAAGCGGCAAAGAGCTACATTCAATTCGTTGAATCCGCTATCGGCGTGAAGATATCAACGGTTTCCGTTGGACCCAGACGCGAACAAGTTATTCCATGCTAGCTTCAGCTAGTCATATTGTTGCCACCGCAAGGTGGCTTTTTTCTAAAATGTGATAGGAATTGTAGGAATGGGAAAAATAACCACTATGCAAGTTTAGGGGGGATCTTATGAAGAAAATGCTGGTGGTTGTCTTAATGGTTGGAAGTATCTTGGTTCAACCTGTACAAATTGATGCCGAAGTACCAATGCCTTGTAGTGCCGTTCTCGAATCAGTCCTTGCCGATCATGTGAATGCCAAAGGGGCAGCGCTCGTTTACAAAGTAAAGCTAACACCAAGCTTTCCGCGAACAAGTGTAAGCATCCATGCGAATCATTTACCTGCGCCTTCTACAGCGGGAGAGTATGATGGGTATGAGGGATTTACTTTTATTCCAAATGAGATTAGCTGGCGTTTCAAGCTGTTTCCAACACCTGGAGAAGGCAGTCCGACTTGGACTGGAAGGATTGACGATATTACGGCTGATTTAACGAATAGTACGGTGGAAGTTCGTTTATCGAATTCCAATACTGGAAAGTTAGGGCCTGTCATTTTGAGGAATACGATGAATGCTTGTAAATAATGGGGAGATAATTGCAACTTATTTGTATTGTCATCGTCTATTGAAGTAAGATGTTAAAAACTGGGTGAAATGTAATACTAGTTATGTTGTATGAAAACAACTATAAATTCATTAGACGAGGCGATGCTATGAGATGGTTGATAACGCTTATCTTACTTAGTTGTGTTAGTTGTTTGGCTGGATGTTCTGCCTATGCTGTACATCATGATGTGAGTATTCAGCAACAAGAAGACTTGAAGCCGGTCGTGATCAAGCTGTTTAGTACTGTATTAGCTAAGGACGAGGCTGCTTCGGTTTCTGTAAGCAAAAGAATTATGAACTATAAGATTCATCATGAAATTCAAATTTTAACCAAAGAGGAGGATACCTACTTTATAGTTACTTATGACATATTGCCGGCTTCCCTGGAATTCATACTGGCAGGAGGCGGTGAACGAACCGATGATGGTTGGATCAAGAACTGTGTGCGGTATGTTACTCTTCAAGAAGTAAACGGTGACTTTCAAATTAAAAGCATGAGTTCTGGGCCATGAAAGAGCCAAAAGATTAGATACAATTAGGAGGATGTAACCATGCCAGAACCTACGATTGAACAAAGATTAGAGGCACTAGGTATCACACTCCCTATGGCAAGTGAACCCGCAGCGAAATATGTGAATTATGTGAAAGTGAACGGGTTTATGTATGTATCAGGCAAGGGCCCATCCGGCAGTCCCAAAGGGAAATTGGGTAAGGAGTACACTACACAAGAAGGTTATCAATTTGCTAGATTAACTGGTATCGAGATTCTTGCTGTACTGCAATCTGCGTTAGGTTCACTGGCGCATGTTAAACAAGTTGTCAAATTGCAAGGGTTTGTGAATGCTATTCCTGAATTTGAGGAGCATCATGTGGTGCTAAATGGATGTTCGGATCTGATGTTGGATGTGTTCGGCGAAAAGGGGAAGTCTGCCCGATCGGTCTTCGGAGCTGTTTCAATTAGAGATAATCTGCCGATTATTGTGGATTCTATTTTTCAAATTGAAGATTGAGAATTCGTGCTTTCTTTAAAATATGGAGCGGTCCATGATGAATCCATGATGGCACCGCTCTAATTTTTTAGTGATGCATGATGGAATCAATGATATCATTGGCATATATATTTATTGAACAACGGATAATTAATTAGGGCATTATTTTCTGTTTTTCAAATATGGTTTGGAGGAATTAAGAAGTGAAGAATTCAAGGTGGAAGCTACTTACGTATGTGCCTTTTCTAGCAATAATAGTCATTATCGCTTTGATTCAAACGTTCATGCTAGCCAATGAAAATGTGAAGCCATATCCAGAACCATTCGGACGTGCAACAGAATTGCCTCAGTTGGCAACCTATGGTGGCCCCGTACAAATGATTGAGGAAGGCATATTCACGTATCTAGCAGGAAAGACAATTGAATTCATCACCATCGATGAAGAGGGACGTAATAGCACGGAGACTCGTCCCTTACCAGATTCAGGCGTTTTTCAATCCTATAAGATGATGGACAAGGATCATGTTATATGGATCGGGGACGGGAATAAACTGTATGCGAGTGAGTGGAAGAATGATGCATGGCGTTCGAAGAACGCACTTATTGAGAACGAGATCGCTAATGTGCAAACGGTCGTTGGGCTCAATGGGGAAACCGTTCTGCTAGCTTATCATGAAACATCGCTATATGTCAGCGAATTCCATCCAACAGCTAACCTGAATTGGACTAAACTTGATATCCCGAATGTGAAGCAAATACAAGGTGTATGGGATACTTCTGGCGGCAGCCTATCTCTTGTTTATGCGGTCAGTAAAGATGGCAACGAAGCCTTTCACTACGTGAAGCTTGATAAAGCGTCTTGGAAACCAGTTGTGCAGATGAAGCTGAAGGAAGTGGATGATGCAACGAGCAGCTTGGATGATATGGCGCTAGGCGCAGATGGTTCTTCATTGATTACCGCGTATACAACGAGCTCGCGCAAATCAGGTAAGAGCACCTTACATAAGCTTAGTTTCCTCGCGAATCAACCGGATAACATACAAGATGAGGTTATTAACCTTCCTGACATGAGGGGGAATAATTCCGATACGATTCTGCACCCGACGTTTATTCAGGCATCTTCTGGCGAAGCAACGCTTGTAGTTTCTTCTGTCTATGAGAAAAATAGGCGTCAAACAAGTCAAGAGGTGTACAAGATTGGTTTTCAGGATGGCAGCATGTTGAATGCTTCGCGGATCAGCCAATTCAGTGGATTTGCCGTATATCCGACCTTCGATACGTACAAAGGGAGTTCATTAGCCATATGGTTGGATGCTGTGAACGCCAAGACGTATCGTGTTTACTACGCTACAGATCAGCTTCCATATAAGGAGCGAATGAACAGCTTTCATGCTAAAGACTTCCAACAAGCTGCCGGGAATTTGCCGCTGTTTTGGGGGATTGGCATACTTACTGCCCTGATTAGTTTAAAATGGATTCTATTGCCTGGTCTATTTCTAATCGTTATCAGTGTATTTTGGCAATATCATTATGACGAGCATGCCAAGCGACATTTTAGAATTTCTATAGCGATGTATCTTAGTGTCAAAACGTTATTTATTGGCGATTACCGTAAACCGATTGCGCTACAGGTGATGCCAGAATTATTGCAATCGGTTTGGGTTAGCTTGATATTACTTCTTGTGATTGCTGGGATTTCGTATGTGTTAACCCGCTTATGGAGAAAAGGATTGTCCGAACGGAATGTTGGACTTGAGATGTTTTACTTCGTAGTTCTTGATGTGTTCATGACGAATATGTGGTATTCGTTTTTTATGTCTCCTGCAAGCTTGTAAAGAAGTTCGCGTAAAAGGAATTGAAAATAATGGCATTCATTGTTAAGATAGAAGTACGAATAGACGGTGTGTGACTGGCGGAACATGGGGAACCATGAGGGAGCACATTGATAACGGCCGTACGCCTGGGCAAGAGGTAAGGGGAAATCCCCTTACCTCTTTATGTTTGCACCTAACTTGAGAGGAATGATAAGATGACCGCGGAAACCGTAATCTTGGATGGTAATCGAGTGGCAACAGACATGAAAGAGGCGTTGAAAGGTAGAATTAATCAATTAGTTGCGAAGGGGATCATTCCTTGCTTGGCCACAATATTAGTCGGTGATGATCCCTCGTCAGCTACTTATGTGAAAATGAAAGGAAATGCATGTAAACGACTAGGAATCAGGTCTATCCGAATTGAACTCCCTGAGCATACTTCGACAGAAGATTTGATAGCTGAAATTCAGAAATTGAATGTTGAACCTAGTGTCCATGGGATTTTGTTACAACACCCTGTACCACATCATATTGATGAAAGGGCTGCATTTGAAGCGATTGGTATCGAGAAAGATGTAGATGGCGTAACGACGCTCGGATTTGCCCAAAATGCCTTCGGCTTCGCGAATTTCCCTTCATGTACCCCAGCGGCAATACTTACGATTATGGATTATTATCAGATTGCAATGGAAGGCAAGCACGCTGTTGTCATTGGTCGTAGCCCCATTCTCGGAAAACCCGTGTCCATGATGTTACTCAATCGGAATGCAACAGTAACGATTTGTCATTCGAAGACTGCGAATGTTGCAGAGATGGTACGGTTAGCTGATATTGTGGTAGCAGCCGTTGGAAAACCGAAATTTGTGCAAGGTGACTGGATTAAACCTGAAGCCGTCGTGTTAGATGCGGGGTATAACGAAGGCAACATTGGAGATGTTGATTATGTGGCCTGTAAGGATAGAGCGTCAGCGATAACCCCTGTTCCAGCAGGAGTCGGGCCCGTCACAATTGCCACTTTGTTGAAACACACCGTCGATGCAGCAGAAAAGTTAGCTTAGTTAAGGTCGGAAAGGGGAGCAAGATGAAATTATTTCACATCAGTGAAGAACCGGATATTTCCATTTTCAATCCTAGACTACCTTCAAGAAAAGATTTGGACCAGACCAAAGGATTAGTGTGGACGATTAACGAGAAATGTTTCCCTAATTTCCTAACGCCTCGGAACTGTCCGAGAGTTACTTTTCATGCTAATGAGGCAACGACAGAGGCAGATAAAAACAATTATTTGTCATCAACTTCGATGAATCATGTCGTGGCGATTGAGCATAAATGGTTTGAAATCATGAAGAATACAACCTTATATATTTATGAGTTTGATTCATCAGATTTTTATTTGCAAGATCTTGGAGCGGGTTACTATGTGAGCGAAAAATCACAGGTTCCAATCCGACAATTTGTAGTCAAGGATCTATTCGGTGAGCTCTTTAAAAGGAATATCGAAGTCAGACTACTGCCAAATTTGTGGGATTTATCTGATAAAATTCAGCAATCCAGTTTTCAGTATTCGATGTGTCGAATGGGCTTTGCAGAGCAGCGATTAACGCAAATGTAGATCACATTATTAAAAATCAATAGGAGAACATCAGTTAAATCGAATTCTTGAGGGAATTTCACTTAAATAGCTGTGTGTTTTCCAGTTAATAGAAATTATTGAGAGTACTTGCCCCTCGATCACATCCTCGAAGGACATTGATAGAATTATTATTCTTGACTTAATATATTCCTAATTATGGTAATAATAGACAGTTTGATTTTTCATTTATGTAGATAGAAGGTGTGTACAATTGAGCATGTCTGACGAATTAAGCAAAGAGGTACTGGAAGAATTGAAGAAAATAAACGAAAAACTTGATCAATTACAATCGTCAAAAGGGTTGTCAACGCCAATGAAGTTTGTGGCCATATTGTTGGGGTTCGTGGTAGTTGGTCCTACGATTACAATCTTAATATCACGCTTGTTTAACTAACGAATTGAAAGCGGAGATTCCTATGATGAGAATGTATACTGGTCTCCCAAAGGAGAAGCTTACAAGCAAGTCATCGACTAAGCGATACGAACTCGGGATGTTTTGCGTAAGTCAGGCGTAGACGTGAGAGCACCAGAGTGGGATATCCAGACGTGGACGGATCACTTACAGAACCGATATCAAGGTGTAAGTTTGGAGAAGTTCCTTGAGCTGCTGACCAAAGCAGGCATTCAAGGTGGTTATGAAATGACAGACTTATCCGATAAGAATGAGGAGAAGATTGGTGTATACCGACTTGATGTACCGTTCCCGGTGGACGCCATACCTATTACGTATACGGAATCTAAAGTAGATGGTAAACTGTTGTCCATACATCTGATTGACTAGTTTATTCAATGATAAGAGGGGTCTCCAAAGCCATGTAAGTGGCTGGAGATCTTTTTTCTATATACAAAGAAAACAGACTATTTCGGATTAGAAACTTTGCTTTACTTGTTCTTGCGCTTATAATTGATAGCGTGGCAATATCAGCCATTGGGTTCAAGCTTTCATTTTCAAATAAATATGCCTATCACTGGAGTGTAACTAACATGGGAAGAGTGCGTTTAAGACCTATTTACAATGCTGGGGAATCACTGTTGAAGGAAATTCAGCGTACGAATGTGCCAATGGATGGGGTAGCCATATGGAGTTTGGGTCAAGCTGGGGCATTGATTAAAGGCGGCAACTCAGACGAAGTTATTTGTATTGACCCGTATTTAAGTTATTCGATTGAATTGGAAAATCCCGATACGGAATTTAAAAGGGAAATTCCGCCGCCGCTCACGCCGCAGGAGCTGGATGTAAACATCGTATTGCTCACGCATTTCCATAATGATCATATGGATTTAACTACGATCAAAGGCGTTGCTGAGGCTCATCCAGAGACGAAGTTCGTCGCTCCAGCTTCACATGTAAATTTGCTGCAAGAAATAGAAGTGGATGCAAGCCGAGTCATTGCTGCTAAGCAAGAACAAGTGATTGCCGGACGTGGCGTATCCATTACGCCAGTAGCGGCAGCACACACTTCGTATGAGACCGATCAGGATGGGAACCAATACTATTTGGGTTATTTCATCGAAATAAACGGGGTGAGAATTTTCCATACTGGAGACACGGTTGTCACTCCAGAGTTGATAGAGACGGCCAAGAAATTCCAACCACACGTTACACTTTTGCCGATTAATGGAGGCGATTATGCGCGAACCTCTAGAGGTGTTGTTGGCAACATGAACTTTCGTGATGCAGTAGATTTCGGCGTGGAGATTGGAAGTGATCTTCTAATTCCTATCCATTTTGATATGTTTTCCAATAATCGTGATAACCCATCTTATTTTGTCGATTACTTGTTCCACACGTATCCCGCACAGAAGTTTCATATGATGTCTGCTGGAGAGCGATTTATTTATTTGAAATGAACAGAATAAATTGCAAGGAGGGGTGCCTATGGCAGCTCTTCTTTGTGATTTAACAACGTAATTTACATAATTTAATCATGCCATTGGGCAAATTCAAGATCCACTTCTTGGGTACTTCTTGTTATAGTAAGTAAGAAGAAATGAACTTATAAGCCGTTAGGGAGGAATGCACATGTACACATTTGGATGGTGCAGTGGGATTCAAGAAGCGGAGAGACTTAAACAATTGGGCTTTGATTATATCGAATGCGCACTCGTAACATTAAATTTAGAAGATGAGGCGGATTTCGCCGCCAAGCAGGTTAATCTTCCGTCGATTCGAGTTTTGGCAGATTTCTATCATATGGATGAGGAGCAGGATCCGATTTCCACCCTGATTGAAAATAAGGATTGGCTGCGACATATCCATCTTGCGGATACAGGGCGGTTGTCACCTGGTTCAGGGCATTATCCCTATGTTCAATTCGCAGCAACACTTAAGGCATCAGGCTATGCTGGGATGATTTCAGCGGAGTGTACCGTTCATGATCCAGAGAAAGAATTTGCGGCAAGTTTGGCTTTTATGAGAGAGAAGTTTATGTAGAGTTCCTATCGAATTGAAAAGGGTTTAGCAAAAAGGGGTCGAAATATACAATACCGAGTAATTGAGTGTGAATTTATTTTTCGGGAATTAGGCAGATAAGGTTGTGACGCAATTGTTAAAGAACAAAATTCTCCGTAGAGAATCGGGGATCATTACTTATGGTATGACGCCTCCTAAGGAAACACATTCACTAGAGAAAATGGCTGAAATTTCACAAAAACAATGTGAGCGACTTCAGAAGCTTCAAATAGATGGTTTAATTCTCTATGATGTCCAGGAGGAAAGTGATCGCATAGATCAAGATCGGCCTTTTCCTTATTTACAAACAGTTGACCCGACTACGTACAGTAAGACGTATTTGAGCAAGTTAAATATCCCGAAAATTATTTATCGTTGCGTGGGGAAATACACAGAGGAACAGTTGGCGGAATGGATTCAAGCTGATCTGGAGGAGGAGCGATTCTCCGTATTTGTTGGGGCATCTTCTAGTAAACAAGAAGTTCAAATCGGTCTTCCAGAAGCGTATGAGTTAAGCAGAAAGCTGAACGACAATCTAACCTTAGGGGCAGTCGTAATCCCCGAAAGACACATGAAAAAAGATGATGAACACCTTAGAATGATAAGCAAAATAGCGAGTGGTAGTCGGTTTTTCATTTCCCAAGCAACCTATAACGTCGAAGCGTCGAAGAACTTCTTGTCGGATTATTATTATCATTGTAAAGAGAATAAGCTCGACATGGTGCCGATACTCATGAATATTGCGCCGTGCGGATCGACGAAGACCTTGGAATTCATGAAATGGCTAGGGATCTCCATACCGAAATGGTTGGAAAATGATTTGAAGTACTCGCATGATGTCCTAGATAAATCAGTATCGGTTTCTCAACAAATATTTGAAGAAATTTTCGAATTCGGCTTGGAAAAAGGGATTCCGATTGGATGCAGTGTCGAAAGTGTCTCCACGCGAAAAGTTGAAATTGAAGCTTCCATTCAATTGGTGCATGAGATCAAAGCCATGATGGAGAAGAAGATGAGATCATCGTTTGTTTTTTAAGTGTACGTCATAAGAAGGAGCAGATCTGCGTAAGCAGTTGCTCCTTGTTTTCATTTTAGCGCGATTCTACTAGAAGTAGATCAGGCCTTGTCAACACAAGTTGGCTTTGTGGAGGATTGGAAGTAAAATGGGGTTAAAAGAGTTTTTCAAATCGGAGAGGATGAGTTAGGAATGGCCATAAACCATGAATCTCAAATTGGAGAAGTTCTGTCAACCAGTCTTTATGCAACACATTCCTTTAGTAAACAGACTGTCGAGGGCATTAGGCTCCTGGCTGGACTTGGCGTTGAAGGAGATGCACACATGGGGGAGACGGTAAAGCATCGCTCACGTGTTGCACAAAATCCGAATCAACCGAATCTTCGCCAGGTTCACCTCATTCATTCGGAGTTATTTGACGAATTAAAAGGTTCAGGTTTTCATGTTGAGCCTGGACAATTAGGTGAAAACATTACAACACGTGGCATAGATTTACTCGGACTGCCAACCGGAACAAAACTAACAATTGGCATGGATGCTGTCATTGAAATTACTGGACTCCGCAATCCATGTGTGCAAATCGATAAATTCCAGTCAGGGCTGCTGCAAGCCGTATTAGATCATGATGAACAAGGCAATCTCGTCCGAAAAGCAGGAGTGATGGGGATTGTGTTAACTGGTGGAGAAGTCCGAGTTGGTGATGAAATCCGCGTTATCTTACCTGTGGAGCCCTATCGTCCACTCGAACGAGTATAGAGAATGAAAGGAAATCAGAATGAAAACAATTGGATTAATAGGTGGTATGAGTTGGGAATCATCCTTGCTGTATTACCAAATCATCAATCAGCGAGTAAAGGAAAAGTTAGGTGGGCATCATTCAGCCAAAAGTCTGATGTATTCAGTGGATTTTCATGAGATTAAGACGCTTCAGCATGAAGGAAATTGGGAGGAAGCGACTAGAGTCATGATCGAGTCTGCTCAAAAGCTGGCTTCTGCCGGTTCGGATTGCATAGTCATTTGTACGAATACGATGCACAAGATGGCAAAAGAAGTTGAAGATGCTGTATCCATCCCGTTACTTCATATTGCTGATGCAACTGCCAATGAGATCATAAAAGCAGGAATTAAGAAAGTTGCTTTGCTCGGCACAGCCTTTACGATGGAACAAGATTTCTACAAAGGTAGACTTGTAGATAAATATCAGCTTGAAGTCCTTATCCCTAATGCAGTATCGAGGAAAATTGTTCATGATATTATTTACGAGGAGTTATGTCTCGGAACGATAAATGAGGATTCCAAGCAATCCTATATAGAGATTATCCAGGATTTAGTGAATGAAGGGGCTGAAGCGGTTATCTTGGGCTGTACGGAAATTACGTTGTTAATAGCTCAACAGGATGCGCCGGTTCCATTATTCGATACAACGAAAATTCATGCTGAATATGCGGTTGATTTTGCATTAAGGGATGTTGCGTATGATTTATGAGATAACGACGCGGTGGGATGAAGCTCTTTGGAAGAAAGCAGAGCAAGTATACAATGAAGCTTTTCCGGAACATGGCAGAAAGAATCGTGCGCTCATTCGAAACATGTTCGAAAGAGGCATTTGCCAACTGCACACGTGGCGAATTGGTGAAGATGTGATTGCAATGGCTCTTACCGCGATGAATACTAAAGCACGTATGCTAATTATTGATTATATCGCGGTTCGCCAAGAGCAGCGTGGTCATGGAGTGGGATTGGCTTGTATGCATGACATTCGCAATTGGGCAGAGAGCGAAGCAAACTGTCTGGGGATCGTTATCGAGGTCGAGGCTGAACCTTCCAAGGAAAATGCGGATCGGATTCGCTTCTGGGAAAGATCTGGATTTCATTTGACTGATTACGTACATACCTATATTTGGGTCCCGGAAACCTATCGGGCTATGTATATGAGCTTTGGTACGTTCGAGCAGTATGACGGGAGACAATTGTTCGATTATATTACCGAGTATCATGAGAAGGCCTATCGTGTAAAAGGGGAATAAAGAATAGCCCACTCCCTGATTAGGAGGGGCTATTTTTGATAATCTCTTTGGATGCGCTGTATTTGAATATCATCCGTAAAAGTGGTGGCACCGCAAAGAATATGAAAAAGGTACGAAACAACTGATAGCCAACAACGACGGATAAATTAGCATTGATTTCGTGAGCGATGATCCCCATCTGATCCATTCCACCAGGAGCGAGACTGAGCAGAGCAGTTGATTTGGAGATGGCATGCAGCTGCATAAAGATAAAACTGAGCCCAAATGAGCCTATAAGAAGGACTAGACTACTGCCAATTGCAAGCGAAATGATTTGGAGCTTGTGGTTGAGTTGAGCTGGCTTTAGCATTAATCCAACCTGGATACCAATCATGATTTGGGCTGCATTAATCATCATTGTTGGCAGCGCTGGTCCATGAAGTCCAAAGAGTTGAATGATTGCTGTACTGAAGGCAGGCCCTAGCAAGAAGGCAGTTGGAAACTTGATTTTATTTCCTAGAAGTGCACAACTGACACTGATTACTGCGAATATAAAGATATTCGGTACCAAGGCACCCCAGCTTGCAGTCGAAGTCGTTACCGTTTGGATCAAAGGTTCTACTGTATGCTGATTGCCCATGATTGGACTAAACACCAGCAATGGTACACAGACAACAATCATCATGAGGCGAACGACTTGTAAGACAGTCACAATGGTTAGATTGATACTCTCAGTCTCTTCTGCCAAAATAACCATTTGTGTAAGCCCGCCTGGTATGCTACCTAGCAATGCTGTTTTGAAGTTCATCCCAGATAGCTTGGATATGAAGTAGGCAAGAGATACGCAGAGCAACATTAAGAGCAGTGTCATGAGCAGCATGGAAGGTAGCTGAATCGCCATTTCATGCAAAGCTGTTGCGGTCATGGAGAGACCAATCGTGTATCCGACTATGATGAGTCCCGCATCTCTAATCGGAGTAGGCCACGTATATCGCTCTTTGAACACATTAGAACCAAGTAATACCGCGATCATCGGTCCAAGAAGCCATGGGATGGGAATATGTATGAGTTGGAACAAGTAACCGCCTAGCAGGGCAGTAATTAGAGCTACGAACAGCTTAATAGGTTTATTTATGGAGAGCTTATGTAATACCATGGATCCAATACACCGCATTGACAGAACTGTATTAATGTTAGCACAGTTCTAGTATGGGTACAAATCAGTCGCGATTCTGTTAATTAAACATAAAACCAACTGTGAAAGTCGAGGTAAGTTACCGTGATCTTAAGAAAGATGTATCGTGCTGAATGGCAAACAGGAATGAAGGACCAGGGTTTAAAAGCAATTGAGATAGACAAACAAGCTCAACGGCTGGTAGCTCAGGGAGAGCTAATGACTGCAACGGCCTTCGTTTGGCGAGAAAATCTTTTTCTTTATTATGAGTGCATGAGCCGAGAGGTGTTCCCTGATGAAGTGGCAGGAGCTGCGGAACCCTTTTTGAAAGAGTGGCCAGGACACGCAGAACCTCGGAAGTGGATCTTAATGATTGATGTGTTTCACTTTAACGAGCCTGCAAGCGCGGAGCATTGGTTGAGAAAAGAGCCCGTGGTTTCGCGGGTGGGAAGGATTGCGCATTTGAAGCCGGAGATGATGAGTAGTTACATCTACTATCATTACCAGCTGCAAGAGGAGCGTGCTTTCCACGGGGAAAAGTATGAAATGATTGCGATGCATGAGAACTTGCTATTCGGTTACCAGGAATTCCCCAAAGTTATTGAGGAGCCTGTGGTGAGAGGACGCCTAAGCACGAAAGGGACTCCCGAGAATTGGAGCGATTCGCGGATGGATCTGCATTTTCAGCCATGGGAAGAGGATGGACATTTGTATTTTAAACCGATTGATCAAGTGTTCGCTTATTATATTGGTGATTTGAAAGATCGTGCGTAACCTTATTGCTAAAATAGGTAGGAGATCGGCGTCTTTCGGGGTGAGATAGTCGAAATATTCGACTATCTTGGTGATCGCCGGCTGACACATTGATAGTCGAAATAATCGACTATCAATGTGTCAGCCGGCGCTTTTGGGGATGAGATAGTCGAAATAATCGACTATCAATGTGTCAGCCGGCGCTTTTGGGGATGAGATAGTCGAAATAATCGACTATCTAGTTGTCTGTCGGCGCCATTGGTGGTGAGATAGTCGAAATATTCGACTATCTAGCTTTGTGAAAGACAGATTCGCACTGACGATCTTTGCTTATTTAGGTATGAAAACAACTTACCTCAACACCGGAAGCCCATATGCGAATGGTTCAATTGTAAATGCTTTGAAAGGATAAGAAGTCTGATTTTTTTGGCAACTAGTTATGGATCTTCGGATGCAAGATCAGTGCGTAACTCTTAAACTCAGTAGAAGTCGATGAAAATAGGCTTGACATTCCCTCAGAACCCTTGTAAGATATTGAAAAATTCATATCGAAATATTAATGATTGGGACAGTAATTCTTAACAGACAGTCGCAGCGAGCCGGGTCAGTGGAAGCCGGTACGGATGTTAGGAATGAAACGGACCCAGGAAATGGTTTGCCGAAATTGGAGTAGGTAAATCCGGTCTCTCGACCGTTACGAAACAGAGGGGTTAAACCAAAGGTTTAACACTTAGAGTGGTACCGCGGGAATTTTCAGCTCTCGTCTCTTTTATAGAGACGGGGGCTTTTTATATTTTCTAGAAAAGGATTGGAGAGATAAGCTATGTTAAATTATAAGCAGTATTTTGCAAAGAAATTGTCGTCGTTACTCACTGGTTTCGAAGCTCACGACATTATGGCATGGATGGAATACCCCGCGAATCCGGATCAAGGCGATCTATCTTTACCTTGTTTCCGTTTAAGCAAAACCCTTAAAAAATCTCCGCAAGACATCGCTGAAGAGTTAAAAGCAGTGCTTGAAGATGAGCACATCGACGAACTGGAAGCCGTATCCGGTTATCTAAACATTTTTCTCAAGAAGTCTATGTTTGCAGAGTCTCTTATCCGTCATATAAGTCAAGCTGGCGATCACTATGGATCACAGAGTTTGGGTCTAGGCAAGACGGTGGTGATCGACTATTCCTCTCCGAATATCGCGAAGCCTTTTCATGTTGGCCATTTAAGATCCACGGTGATTGGGAATGCGTTATATAACATCCATGCTTTTCTTGGATACAACTGCGTAGGCATTAACCATTTAGGCGATTGGGGGACACAATTCGGGAAGCTGATTGTTGCTTACCACCTCTGGGGCAGCAAGGAAGCTGTCAACCAAAGAGCTATTGATGAGCTTCTCGATTTGTATGTGAAATTTCATGAGGAAGCTGAGAAAGATCCAACGTTAGAGGATCAAGCTAGATCTTGGTTTACGAGAATGGAGCAAGGTGATCAAGAAGCCCTGGCATTGTGGCAGTGGTTTGTTGAGATCAGCCTCACAGAATTTCAAAAGATTTATAAGCTATTAGGCGTCCAATTCGACTTATATCAAGGGGAAAGCTTCTACAATGACAAGATGGAGCCCGTCATTCAGGAGTTGAAGGAGAAGCAGCTTTTGGAAGAGGATGAGGGTGCTTCATTAGTTAGGTTAGATGCGTTTGGCATGGCACCGGCATTAATGCTAAAGAAAGACGGCAGCTCCTTGTATCATACGCGTGACCTATCGGCAGCTGTGTATAGAGCGGATAAGTACGAATTTGAGAAATTGCTCTATGTCACGGATTATGCTCAAAATCTTCATTTCCAGCAGTTATTTAAGGTTGTTGAATTAATGGGCTATGCGTGGTCATCCAAGCTAGAACATGTCGCATTTGGCCGCGTAAGCATTGAAGGGGGGAGCTTATCAACACGCAAAGGCAATGTGATTAGACTGGAAAGTGTGCTTGAGCAATCCATTCAGAAAATAAGGGATGTCATCGAAGCAAGAAACCCAGGTTTAGCGAATAAAGCTCAGGTTGCTGAGCAGGTTGGAATTGGCGCAGTGATATTTAACGATTTGAGTGCAAATCGTATTAAGGATATTGACTTTTCGTGGGAGGAAGCTCTTAATTTCGAAGGCGAAACGGGGCCCTACGTGCAGTACACCTATGCAAGAGCCTGCAGTGTGTTGAAGAAAGCGCAGCTGCCTGATGGAGATGTTGTTCAAATACCGGAGGTGGACGGAGCTCGTTTGCAAGACAAAGAGGCCATGGCGGTTGTGAAAATGCTCTATTTATTTACGGAAAGAGTAGAGCAGGCCATGGTAAAGCTGGAACCTTCGATCGTATCGCGATATCTCATTGATCTCGCCCAAGCGTTTAATCGCTTTTACCATACATGCTATATTTTAGTGGAGGAAACACAGGTGCGTGAAACAAGACTAGCTCTGGTCCAATGCGTTCGAATTACGTTGCGTAATGGCTTGAAGCTAATCGGGTTACAAGCGCCTCACGAAATTTAATGACATTAATCATTGATGAAATAAATTAATGGCAGTTCCATGAAATGAATTGGTAATAATCCTCATTCATGAGAGATTTTCTTAGGGGAATACTACTGGGCTATACAAGGTTTAACCCTTAAGGAGCTGGTTTGTCGTGTTAAAGCGAGCTGCTGCAATTGTTTCAACATTTTTATTGGCAAGCGGATGCTTAGGAAGTACGGCTACACCTAAAGATACAAGCTTGGATGCGAAACGTGCTACACCCCTTGTTCAGATGACTCCTCCCCCCATACAGCCATTTCATTCAACATCAAAGAAACAAGTAGAATCAGAAACCAAAGTCTCACAGGTTACGCTTGCTGCGATCGGAGATATCCTCATCCATGATAAAGTTTATATAGACGCTAAGCAGAAGGATGGGACGTATAATTTTAATCGTATTTTTGAAGGGGTGACGAACATTTTACAAGCTCCAGATATCCTTGTTGCCAATCAAGAAACGATGATTGGTGGCAAGGAACTAAGGCTTTCCAGTTACCCTGCATTTAACAGCCCTCATGAAATTGGAGATGCTTTGAAATTAGCCGGAGTGGACGTCGTTACGATTGCCAATAATCATGCGCTTGACCGAGGTGAGAAGGTGATTCAAAGTGCGCTCACCTACTGGGATACCCTTGGCATTCCTTACACGGGTGCATTTAAATCACAAGATGACCGCAACCATATTAGGACGGTCACACGAAATGAGATTACGTTTTCTTTCTTAAGTTACACCTATGGGACGAATGGAATATCAACACCTAAGGGGAAACCGTTCTTAGTAAATCGGATCGATGATTCGCAAATTCGTACAGATGTGGAACATGCCAAACAAATGTCGGATGTTATTGTGGTTGCAGTCCACTGGGGGAACGAATATCAACGATTTCCAGATGTCGATCAAACTAGTCTTGCCCAAAAGCTAGCTAACATGGGAGTTCATATCATCATTGGCAACCATCCACATGTCTTACAACCGCCTGCTTGGGTGGAAGGGAAGCAAGGACATCGAACGTTTGTTGTGTATTCTCTTGGCAACTTTCTGTCCGCGCAAATCAATTTGTATAAGCAAGTAGGTGGCATGGCAACGATTGACGTGTTGAAAACCACAATGAAGAATAGCCAGAAGATTGAGCTGATGAAGCCCAGCTTCCTTCCAACCTATACATATAGTCAGCGTGGACGTAACTTCCAAATTATTTCAATGGATAGGTTAAATAATGATCAACTTATTCATGCTAAAACTCACTATGAAATGATAAAAAAACATATGAGAACGAATATGCCCGAACTTCTCATTAAGTCATCTACATGAAAAATTAAAACCACCGCTCTATTAAAGAGGGCGGTGGTTTGCTTTTTGTCGATTACGATGAGGATTCATCCAAAGTAGTAGTCGCTTTTGCGAGATTCAGCTTCAAAGCAGCATTCTTTGCTGCTAATTCTTTGGCGATATCTTTTTGTAAACGATCACTAGTCTTAATCTCTTCGTTTAGTTTATTCACGCGTGACATTTTACTGCTCAAGTCACTGTGCGACTGGCTTAATTTCATATCTCGCCCAATCTGATTAATTTTGGCTTGCGCTTTTTCTTTCTTTTTTTTCTCGATAACCTGTTTGCTCTCAAGGTCCGCAATGTCTTTCTTTAACTGTGTAACAATTGGTTTCGTGAAGCTAATGGCCATTCCTACACCCCGTATCCATTTCATGTAGCTGAGACACTATTCTACTATAAATGGCTGCGTTATGCGAGAATTCCCCTATGATTCTGCTCGTTATTTCCATCCTTTTGCGGTTATGGTTTGCTTTTTGCGGCTAAAGAGCTTTTGGAATAAGCTTACTTGCTTTTTACGTCTGAGAGTGAGTCGAACACCTTCGATAAGCAGCAAAGACCTTAATGAATCGCGGCGGTTAAGCGTGTGTAATCTTTTAATAAACTGCTCGTCCATGTCGATCATCCTCCCAATGTGTGAACAATAGTTAAGAACCTCATCAACGCTAACTTTATTATAAATTCAATAGGCGAAAATATTTGTCAATCCGTAGGTGAGAATTAGGCTACTTTTGTCGAAAATGCATGTGAGTTTATGAAAATGGAAGTTGTCTTCTTCGTATGGGCTCAGGGTTTATTTGAAATGTTAGAATATTTTAATAAAAAGGTTTACTTTCGCCTACATTCAGCATATATTTAGATCACGGTGTTTCCTTGGGTAAACTTTTTGTCCCACTGGAAACTTTATTTTCGCCCGAAATGTTTCCCTAGGTAAAAAATATTGTAAACAAGCAATTTATAATAGGAGGTCATAGCAATGTTTCAGAAATCAGATAAAAAGCTATCGAGACGAAATCTTTTGAAGCTAGGAACGACAGGAGCGTTTGCTGTGTTAGGGAGTGCATTGTTAAATCCTTCCTCGTTATTCGGTAGACCACCGATCGCAAAAGCACAAGATAAACATGATATTCACCATGCCATGAAAGAGCAATTGCATGAAGGTATGAAGCATGGCTATGTCCCGAGCAATGAAGTAACGGAAGGGTTTAAAGCTGCGCAACATGCATTGACTGCATTTGATTATGGGAAAGTGAGCAAGCTTCCTGATGGTAGAACGCTTAGGGAATATGAGATCGCGGCCTATGAGGCCAATGTAGAGATTGCCAAGGGCATCAAATTTCCTGGATGGACGTTCAATGGGACAATACCTGGTCCAACAATCCGATGCACAGAAGGGGATGTCCTTCGTGTGAAATTTACCAATGGAACCCTTCATCCACATTCGATTCACTTTCATGGGATGCACCCGACGAATATGGATGGACTTGAATCTGTGCTTTCTGGAGATTCATTTACTTATGAATTTGAAGCGAAACCCGCTGGAATGCACGTCTATCACTGCCACGTGGCTCCCTTGGCAAGGCATATTCATAAAGGTCTCTATGGCAATTTCATCATTGACCCGAAGAAGCCAAGAGCTGCTGCCAAGGAATTCAATATGCTGATGAATGGTTACGATCTGGATCTCGACGGGGAGAATGAAATTTACACAGTGAATGGTTATGCTTTTGCCTATCAGCAGGAACCGATTAAAGTGAAGGTAGGGGAGCTTGTACGTATTTATTTAAGCAATCTGACTGAATTTGATTTAATTAATTCGTTTCATCTGCATGCGAACTTTTTCAACTATTACGCAACGGGGGCAGATCCTGAAGCTCGGCCAGCGTATACCGATACCATCATGCAATGCCAAGGTGAACGTGGGATTCTGGAAATTGTGTTTCCACTACCCGGGCGATACATGTTTCATGCGCATCAAAGCGAATTTGCTGAACTAGGTTGGATGGGATTCTTCATTGCTGAATAAGAAAGGAGGCGACGCACGATATGAGTATCAACGATCAAACCACTAAGCCATCATCTTCCTCTAAAATAAAAGTTATTCTTTGGGGCCTTCTGCCCTTGATTCTGCTAGTAGCCATTATTACTACAGTTGCAAAAGTAGGTACCGGGATTGAGAACGAACCGGCTGCTCCGATCGAAGTCTTGAATGTTGAGAAAATCACATTAAATGATGAAGGTATTCAAGTGAGAGTATTGAACTCGGGGCCAGAAGAAATAACCATCGCTCAAGTAGTCGTTGATGGCGCATTCTGGAATGCATCATTCTCACCTAGTGATACGTTAAAAAGATTCGAACAAGGCATGATCCATATCCCATACCCGTGGGTACAAGGTGATCCGCATGAAGTGAAGCTCATCACGTCGAATGGTTTGATTTTCTTGGGTGAAGTGGCAGCCGCTGCCGCTACGCCAGTAGCGAATGGAAAACTTTTCTGGCAATACGCATTAATTGGCTTCTATGTAGGTGTAATTCCGGTAGGGCTCGGCCTATTATGGTATCCATTTCTTCGTAGATTCTCGGTTAGAGGCATGCACGCGATTCTTGCGTTGACGGTTGGTCTGTTATTCTTCCTAGTCATAGATACCTTTGGTGAGGGCTTCGAGATGGCTGCAGAAGCGCCAGGCGTTTTCCAGGGCTCAGGGTTAGTGTGGTTCGGCGCCTTACTGAGCTGTTTATTCCTAATTGCTGTCGACCAATCGAATGAGCGCAAATTAAACAGTGAGTCTTATGCTGGCAAACGCGTAGCCAACAAAATCGCAACAGGCATCGGACTTCATAATTTTGGAGAAGGTCTTGCAATTGGTTCTGCTTTTGCAGTTGGGGAGGCTGCATTAGGGACTTTCCTCATCATTGGTTTCACCCTGCATAACATTACAGAGGGCGTTGGTATTGCAGCTCCACTGCTGAAAGATCGGCCATCATGGAAAACATTTGTCAACTTAGCCTTAATTGCCGGTGGACCTGCTATAATAGGTACATGGGCGGGTGGCTTCATATTTAACGATACATTAGCAGCGCTCTTCTTCGGTATCGGTGCAGGTGCGATTCTGCAGGTCATTTATGTTATTTCAAAAATGATTCTTAAAGAATCTGAGAAAAAAGGTCTATCTCCGGTATCTTGGTTAAACTTCAGTGGACTTACAGCAGGCATATTAATCATGTACGTAACTGCGTTAATGGTGAAATTTTAAAGTTTCTCAATGATAAGAAGGGTGGTGACTCACATGCTATCAGGTATTGGCATACCAGGTCTTATTGTAATCGTAGGTGTTGCGTTACTGTTATTCGGTCCAACGAAGCTTCCGCAGCTAGGTCGTGCCTTCGGAACGACAATCAAGGAGTTTAGACAAGGAACCAAGGGTTTGTTAGAAGAGGAAGAGACGAAAGATAAGCAGAAGGATACTCATTGATTAGGCTGAGATAACATAAGGCTGTCCAGAGGTAGCGTGAGCTGCATCGCTGGACGGCTTTTTGTTATTTGAAGAAATTTGCGAATTAAGAATGAAAAATGATTAAGGGATGGAGTGAAGAAATGAAGTCACTTGAACAATTTTGGAATGAATCGTATCAAAGGCCCGACCTCAAACCTACATTCGATAACTGGTTGGATAAATATTGGCAAGTTCACCTGTCGACTACTAGCAACGCAGATCTTATCGTTGATCTTGGATGTGGTGTCGGTAATAACGCCAAGTACCTTGTAGAACATGGACGATTGCCAATCGCTTGTGATATCTCCGAAGTGGCAATCCGTAAATTGAAGTCATTCCTACCGGATGTTCAAACACTTTGTTTGGATATGACGGAGGGGCTTCCTTTTCCTAACCATTCTGTACAAGTCTTGATCGCTGATCTCAGTATTCATTATTTCGATGAAGCGACTACCCGTGTAGTCATCCAAGATCTCCTTCATGTGCTGAAAGAAGATGGTATTTTACTTTGCAGGTTGAATTCAATCAATGAAATTGAGAATAAAGGTAATGTCACGCAAACGTCAGAGAAATATCTTCTGGAATCGGAAGGGATTTACCGAAGGTTTTTTGATCGAGAGGAGATCGAACGATTATTCGATAAAGAAAAGTGGACTTACCTACATATAGAGGAGTATGAAATGGATCGATATACGAATAAGAAGATGTTGTGGGAAATTGCATTGAAACCACGCGGCTAAGTGGAAAAGTCATGATAAAGCAATAAGTAGTCAATTTCCGCATGCACATGCTTAAAGGATTTGGTGTGGGATGGGCGAACCTCTACTATATACACTTGTAACATCGAGTTGAACCATTATTTCGAAGCAGAAAAGGAGATTCCAATGAAACAGATTGGCATTGCACTTATTGGTTGCGGGGCGATTTCTGGCGTACATTTGAAAGCCATTTCACAAATTCCGACAGCGAAACTAGTGGCCGTAGTTGACACGAACGCCGAATTAGCTGCTCAAACAGCTGAAACTTACTCCTGCGCGTATTACACCGATTATCTCGAGATGTTGCAAAATCCTGATATTGACGTCGTTCATATATGTACGGCTCATTACCAGCACGCGCCAATGGCGGTTGATGCGCTTCATGCTGGTAAGCATGTTCTAACAGAGAAGCCGATGGCTGAAACGAAAGAAGCTGCACTAACGATGTTACATGCAGCAGAAGCGAATCCGAATGTACAGCTTGGTGTTATTTTTCAAAATCGATATAACCCTGCCTCCCAGATCATGAAGAAAACGGCCCTATCAGGTGAATTAGGGAAGTTGCTTTGCCTTAAAGGCATTGTCACATGGAGCAGAGATGCCTCCTATTATCAAACAGAATGGAAAGGGAAATGGGCCACAGAAGGCGGTGGCGTCCTGATTAATCAATCCATTCATACGTTAGATTTACTGCAATGGATAGGCGGCGAAGTAACTAGTATTAAAGGAACAATGTCGACAGATTCACTTGAGGGTATTATTGAAGTAGAGGATACTGTTCATGCACACCTCACGTATCGAAGTGGAGCAACAGCTGTCTTTTATGCAACGAACTCTTATGGGGTGAATTCCCCTGTTGAGATTGAGCTTGTGTTTGAAAAAGGAAAACTCGTACTCTCTGGCGATACGTTGTATCGCGTGATTGATGGTGAGCAAACGATGATAACTTCACCGGAAACGACGAATCTAGGGGCCAAATCGTACTGGGGAATCAGTCATGGTACCCAAATCGCTGACTTCTATGATCATATATTATCGGAACGCAGTTATAGTTTGAATGGGCCTGAGGGCTTTAAAGCTTTTAATCTCGTTATGGATGTGTATGAATCTGCTAGATCAGGTAAACGAATTAGCTATCTGTAACTAGGAAGAAATGGTTCTAGGTTTCAGCTCGAAACACAGTCCCATCGTCGCGGAAATAAAAGGCAATCTCATCGGAAATCGTACTCATTCTAATGGTTTTCCGTGTGAATTCTTCAATGATTCCACGATCGACTTCACAGTAAACACCATGCTCATCTGTTTGCCACACGGATACCGTTGTTTGAGATAGCGCGGCTGTAAATAGATCTCCATCGGAAGTCAACGTCATCATCATGAGTATCGCCCTCTCCTTCGGTCGCCGCCGCATGGCGGCTGGCGGAATTGTCTGTACTTTTCCTAATCGTTCAGTTGTTACTTGAGTATATTCGCAGTTATCTACGAAATGCGAATGTAGCGAGATATGTTCTTATTCTACTATGTAATTCTAGTCGTTACCTTTTGGTAACGGCTTTTTGCTGTTTCGAACAAGAATTGGCCGAATCATTCAACACGGTTTATCTCCTAATTCAAATGGTCATAATGGGGAAGGGATGAGAATAAGGAGGGACTCACATCATGCCTGATGATGCAATGATTCCTATTGATCCGAATGTTGAAATAAACCTCGAACGAATCATGATGGATTTAGGTGGAAGCGACGATGTCGTCATTCGAGAGATACAGGATGATGGCACACTAATCTTAGCCGCCGCTGTTGTGTATATCGATGGACTTTCCGATACGGTTGCCATTAATACATATATTTTTGATGTGTTGAAAATGATGTTAAGGGATGTCCCCTATGAACCACATGGTGACAGGATGAATACAGAAACTCTTGCCAAAGAACTGTTGACGGGATTAGGCTGCATTCAAACTGTTGCAGATATGGCAAGTCTGTATGAAAATTTACTCTCAGGTGAGGCTATTATTTTATTTAATCAGCAGTATCACGCCTACCGCGCAGACATTCGTCAATGGAAGGGGCGTGATGTGACTGAATCCACCAACCAGACTTCCGTACGTGGTCCAAGGGAAAGTTTTACAGAGACTCTTCGTACCAACACCGCGTTAATTAGACGTAAAATAAAAGATCCAAGAATGTGGCTGGAGACGATTTCCGTCGGTCGAATAACGAAAACTGACGTAACGATTATGTACATGAATGGGATCGCCAAGCCATCCGTAATCGAACTCGTAAGGTCTAGATTAAGAGCAATTGATATCGATAGCATTCTGGACAGCGGTTATATCGAAGAATTAATCGAGGATAATAAATTTTCACTTTTTCCAACTATTTATAATACGGAACTCCCAGACACCACGGCCGCCCAATTATTAGAGGGTAAAGTGGCGATTCTCGTAGATGGTACACCGAATATTTTACTAGTACCAACACAACTCGTTACTTTTTTTCAATCTGCGGAGGACTATTATCAACGAGCCTACTATGCAACCCTTCTTCGTCTACTGCGATTTAGCACAGTATTCATTTCCTTGCTGTTGCCTTCCGTTTATATCGCAATAACGACTTTTCATCGTGATATGCTGCCAGCTTCACTGTTAATCGGACTAGCTGCTCAACGTGAAGGTGTGCCGTTGCCCGCTTTCGTTGAAGCGCTTGTCATGGAAGTGACCTTCGAAATTTTGCGAGAAGCGGGTCTTCGCATGCCTCGAGCAATTGGACAAGCCGTATCTGTCGTTGGCACACTTGTCATCGGGCAAGCTGCGGTAGAAGCGGGAATTGTCTCGGCAGCTATGGTTATTGTTGTTTCAGTAACGGCGATTTCAACCTTTACGTTGCCAGCGTATAGTATGTCTATTCCAGTGCGCCTACTTCGGTTTGTATTCATGGGGGCGGCGGCAAGTTTTGGGTTGTTCGGTATTGCCATGGGGATGTTTGTGTTATTGCTTCATTTGTGTGCTCTTCGTTCTTTCGGAGAGCCTTTTATGTCTCCATTTTCACCATACCGCAAAACAGATTTAGAGGATACGCTGGTTCGTTTACCGAGATGGCTTATGTTTAAACGTCCTGAGACATCACTCGATGAAGGCAGTGATAGAATACGTAAGCGGTAGCAAGGAGGCGCATTTGGTTGACATATAAATTAACAGTTATGATTCTTTGCTTACTTATACTGACTGGCTGTTGGAGCAGACGTGAATTAAATGAGCTGCTTATTGTCCTTGGCGTAGGTGTGGATTGGAAGGATGGCGAGTATTTGATGTCCTTCCAAGTCGTTAATCCAAGTGAAATATCCGCCCAGCGAAGAGGCGGGGATCGCCCACCTAGCACCATTTATCAGGGGAGAGGGAAAACTTTATTCGAGGCAGCGAGATCATTAACAGCGGAAGCACCGCGGAAAGTCTACATGGGACATTTGCAATTGTATGTCATTGGAGAGGAATTGGCGAAGCGAGGGATTAAAGATTTTCTCGATAATTCTTTCCGTGATAATGAAATGCGAATGGATTTTAATATCGTTGTCGCAAGAGGCATGTTGGCGGAAAATATTTTGAAATTATATACACCAGTTGAGAAATTACCAAGTTATAGCATGCAGCAATCCTTACAAACTTCACAAAAGTCATGGGCTCCTACTGTCGCTATGACATTGGATGAAACATTGAATAAGCTGTCTGGCAAAGGTTTCGAACTAGCGTTAACAGGTATCAAATTAATCGGGGACACTAGCATTGGCGACTCGAAAAAGAACGTAGAATATTTTCAGCCGCCTAGTCGATTCCGCTATACGGGTATCGCAGCTTTCAAAGAAGATAAATTAATTGGCTGGCTAGATGAGCAGGAAAGTAAAGGTTATACCGACATAACAAACAATTTGGATAGTACATCTATTGAAATTGCCTGCGGTGAGCAGAAATATATGGGGATTGAAGTTACATCCTCGGAAGCTAAATTGAAAGCAAGTGTACAGAATGGGAAACCTGTGATGAATGTGTCCATACGAACGGAAGCGAATATCGTGAGCAGACAATGCAGAGATATCGATTTGAAGGATCCTCAAGCGATCAAACGTCTGGAAGGAGAATCCAAACAAATCATACAATCACATGTGGAAGCGGTCGTTTCACGGGCTATGAAAATGAAATCGGATATAATCGGTTTTGGTAGTCAGCTCGGAAAGGATCAGCCTGCGTATTGGAAAGAAGTTAAAGATACTTGGAATGATGATATGTTTCTTCAAACAAAAGTTAATTACAAGATTGAATTGTTTATTAGAAAAACGGGTACAATTGGAAATTCAACTATGCAATAAGCAATGAGAGGTTGTTCATGGATGGCGTCTGTACTTACTGTTCTTGCATTAACTGCTGGTACGTTCTGGTTAGAAGCACCAAAACTCTTGCGTCACAATCATATACGTGAATTTATCATTTTCACTATGCTCCTGCTGATAGCAAGCGCTTCGTATGTCTTGCTAACATTAGAAGTTGTTTTACCGAATCCATTCATAATTGTTAAATGGATGGTCGGTTGGATTGTTTAAATTAAGCTGGATGCAGAGACAAGGAGGTCCAAATGAACACATTTGACAATGCTACCATTTCTGTACGCCAGTTTACGATCTTGATCATTCTTGGGGTTATTGGAGATTCAATTCTCATTATGCCTACCATCCTTGCGACATCTGCAAAACAAGATGCATGGTTGTCTGTATTGTTAGCCATCTTCCTTGGATTCGTAGTAGGAGGTATATTTGCTGGAATTGCGAACAAGCTTCGCAGGCGGAGACTTTTTAATCAAATTAGACTAAATTTAGGCGTTTGGATTGGAAGTTTGATTATCCTACTATTTCTGTTCGATTTCTATATGTGTTCGCTAACTTTGCTAAGTGAGATGAGTCAGTTTATGACAACGCAATTGATGCCAGAAACACCAATTAATGCGATCATTGCTGTATTCATTTTGGTCATTATTATCGCTTATAAGTATGGTGTTGAAGCATTTGCTCGAATGGGAGAGCTACTATTTCCTGTGTTTATGCTGTTATTCCTCATTCTCTTCGTTTTACTACTGCCCCAAGTGGAATATGCAAACTTGCGACCCATCGCATCAGAAGGAATTGGGAAAATTTGGAACGGGGCTTTATTGGCTTTTGCAACTGCATTTTCAGAAATGGTTATACTTCTCATGCTAGTATCCAATGTTACCGGTACTACATCTCTGACCAAACCCATTCTAACAGGTTATGCGATCGGAGGTGCTATTTTATTCATCATTGTCATTCTATGTGTGCTAGTGTTAGGTCCCAATTTAATGGAATCGAAATATTATCCGACTTTCGTACTCGCACAGAAGATAACGATAGGACATTTTTTGGAACGGTTAGAGGCGGTTATGGCTTTTCTATGGTTCATATCAGTGTTTTATAAAACACTGCTCCTCTTTTTCTCGTTAACCTCAGGCATTGCAGAACTGTTTCAATTGAAGGAGAGCCATATGCTGACAATACCAATTGGCATGCTGCTACTCGTGGGAACCGTTGCAGGTACGCCTAATATTATACAATATAATGCGATCCTAGAGTCCTCCTATTTTTGGTTCGACTTTGTTTTTAGTATTTCGATTCCCTTCATGTTGCTGATCTTATTTTATTTTCAAGATCTTCGTGATAAACGAAAGAAGGGAAAACAGAACGATCCATCGTTACTGCCGGAATCATGACACTAATTTATTAAAAGCAACTCAGGAGGACGACCATGGATCAACTTTTCAAATTAAAGGAGCGCGGGACTTCCGTAGTAACGGAAATATTGGCTGGTGTGACGACATTCCTCACAATGGTTTATATCGTGATCGTAAATCCAGGCATATTAAGCACAACGGGGATGGAATTCCATGGTGTATTCATGGCAACTGTGCTAGCGAGTATAGTAGCAACACTAATCATGGGTCTCTTTGCCAATTATCCGATTGTGATTGCACCAGGAATGGGATTGAACGCCTATTTCGCTTTTACTGTTGTGGGAGGGAATGGGGTTCCATGGCAAGTAGCATTAGGAGCTGTATTTATCGCAGGACTGTTGTTCATTGTGCTGTCGCTCACATCTTTTCGTTATGTATTGCTCGACGCGATTCCCGCTAGCCTTAAACATGCCATTACCGCAGGAATTGGACTCTTTATCACCTTCATTGGATTACAAAATGCAAAAATTATCGTAAGCTCACCAGCAACCTTAGTCACGTTAGGCAATTTGAGAGAGCCCATGACGGCACTTACACTGATCGGACTCATCATTTCACTTGTATTATTAGCCTATCAGGTGCGGGGATATTTATTCTTTGGCATGCTAATCACAGCCGTTCTTGCATGGATATATGGTCTATTGGCTTTACCAGATACCTTCTTGGCGGCTCCAACAGGTTTGGCGGCGACGGCTTTTTAACTTGATATCAAGGGTGTATTTACAAGTGGTCTATATGCAGTAATTTTCACATTCGTATTGATCACTTTATTCGATACGACTGGTACTATGCTCGGTGTAGCTGAGCAAGCGGGCCTACTCAAAGCGAATAAATTTCCTCGTTCCAGGGGTGCTCTTTTGGCCGATGCGGTTGGTACAACAACGGGGGCTTTATTGGGTACAAGTCCAACCTCAGCATATATCGAATCTAGTTCAGGTGTTGCAGTTGGTGGAAGAACAGGACTTACTGCCGTTATCGTTTGTCTCCTATTGGCGTTGACTTTATTGTTCTCGCCCATTAATGCAGTTCTCGCAAGTATACCGGCAATTACGGCTCCTACATTAATCAATGTTGGTTTTCTCATGATGAACTGTTGCGAAAAATTGAGTGGCAGGACCTGGAAGAGGCGTTTCCGGCATTTCTGATTGTTGTTCTGATGCCACTGACCTACAGTATTGCGACGGGTATTGGCATAGGATTCATTGTATATCCAATTCTCAAAGTTGTTCGGGGCAAAAGAAAGGATGTACATCCTATATTCTATCTATTTGCGGTTTTGTTCTTTGTTCAAATTGTATTTTTCACCCACTAACCATATGATAATATGTGGAAAGCAGGCGCCGCGGTGTCTGCTTTTTTGTGTTCCTAGCATCTCTCAATTGGGCAAGAATGATCCGCTTTCATACCATGACTTTGTGGACAAGGAACATAAACTATCTAGAACTACTATAGTGAGAGAGTGGTGCAGATGGGAAAAGGACTTCTCGCAGAGGTTGCGGTCAAATATGATTTGTCGATCCAACAAGTTGAACTCATTCGTAACACCTCACGTTCCTATGTCATGAAAATCACTGCACGCCAAGGCAATTATATTTTGAAAAGGATGCAAATGGATGAGTGCCGATTGCAGTTTATGGTGGATTCCGAAGACTTTCTTAGGTGCCGAGGAATCAACATTCCAACGATTTACCAGACAAATGAGCACAAGAATTACATGAAATACAAAGGTTGTTTCTATGTCCTTCAGCAATATATTTGCGCTGTGTCTTATCCACTGATTAACTTAGACAACGTAATTCGGTTAGCTGATTTACTGGGCAGAATGCATGTGATATCCAAAGCGTTTCAAGTTTCACATGGTCAAATTCGATGTGGGGCAGCTAAGTGGGAGCAAGAGTATGAAGAAACACTTTATTTTATGGGAATCTGGAGAGATAAGCAATCATGCGCTGAAGAACCGTGGAGCAATGCTGTGCTAAGCTATATTGATTTTTATATGAGAACAGGTGAATTTGTAAAAGAAAACGTTAAGCAACAGGCGTGTTGCATGGACTGGAGGGAAGTGCACACTCATCTCGTGCTAAGTCATCATGATTTTCATTCTCAGAATATATTACTGGATGAAGTAGGAGAGATTTATTTCATTGATTGGGAATTTGTTCGAATTGATTTGCCTTCCAGGGATCTGAATCGATTGCTATACGCCATGATAAAGAAGTCGAGAGCTTGGAATCATCGTGCTTTTCTAAAGGTGATGCGTGCTTATCTGAGAATGAACAAGTTATCTAAGCAAGAAATGAAACTGCTCTATCTTGATTTAGCATTTCCTCATAATCTGTGCCGCAATTTGATATGGGGCAATTTCAGCTGTATGACGGTGAACCAAATCAATGATCTCTTGCAAAAAGAAATGGAAAAGACCCAATATATGCTTGAGTCGTATCTGAAACTATAACTGCCAACAAAACTTTGAGAAAGTGGACATAACAAAAGATGCCCCACAAACCATATAGGCTGTGAGACATCTGAGTTATTTAATAGGCTAAAGCGAAGAGGCCATGAATATGCGAAAGGTAACGAACATTGCTTGCTTCTTTCATCAATGTAGCAGGTAAGCCCTTCAATTGTGTGTTCTTACCACCGATTGTTCCTACGCCATCTTTACGTCCTAGGCTGCCAAGTGTTCCAGAGAACACAGGAACGAATTTCTCCATAACGCCGCCTTTAAGTTGAACGGACAAATTGTAACCAACCGTTTCACCCATTTGCCAAGCTAGCTGTGCAGTAGGGGGGTATGGTCTTTCGCTGCCTTCAGGGAAAACAACCGCGCAATCACCTGCCAAGAAGATATCAGCGTGCGATGTGGATTGCAGTGTCGAGGTTACTGTCGCACGGCCGCGATCTTCTGCGATCCCGCAACTGCCGACTACTTGGTTACCTTTAACGCCGCCAGTCCAAATAATCGTACTTGCTTCGATCGTTTGTCCGCTTTTCAACGAAACCGAATTATTCGTAGCTTCTGTGATCGCAACACCTGTCAGGAACGTAACTCCTCGCTTCTCAAGGCTCGACACAGCACGCTCAATGAGAACTGGTGGGAATACAGGAAGAATGGATAGACCTGCTTCCACACAGTAAATGGAGATGTCATTGAAATCAATTCCTTTGGCGCGGCACACTTCAGGAAGCTTATCTGCGAATTCACCTACAAGCTCTACACCTGTTAAACCACCACCACCGACCACGATCGTTGCATCCGCTTTATGGCCAGAAGCTTTATAAGCGTCCAAGCGAGCTTCAACATGAGCACGGATCCGGTTTGCGTCAGAAGCTGATTTCAGTATTAAACTGTTTGCTTCCAGCCCAGGAATGCCGAAGTAGTTTGTTTCACTGCCTAGTGCAACAACTAGCGCATCATATTTATGAACGGCACCGCTGCTAGTTAGAACTTGCTTTTCATTTGGTTTAATTTCTTGGATCGTGTCAACAACGATATTGACATTTTTGTCACCAAGCAGTTTTTGAAGAGGGAGTGCAACGGCTTGCTCTTTAATCGTGCCGCCAGCTAATCTATGTAGCTCGGTAATAATTTGGTGTGTTGAGAATTTATTGATAATTGTAATGTTAGCTTCTGAAGAAGATAAATGTTTACGTGCGGTTAACGCAGTCAAGAGACCGCCATATCCGCCGCCAAGAATTAGTATTTGTTTAGCCATCGTTATCATCCCTTGTCCGGATTAATTTTTTCGTTCTGCGAGTACGTTCAAGAATGCTTGAGCAAATCGAAGTGTTTTCTGTACTTCAGGGTCCTTCAACATTTTCAACATACCGAATAGACCGATGGTTGTGCTAACGTCAGCCTGTGACCGTTCACCAGCTTCAATGGCTGCTGACGCGATGTTTTTTGCTTTTTCTTGTACAGGTTTTACGAACTCCCCAATACCTTGGGCAAAATCATTGATAAGTACTTTGTCAGTCGCCACGTTTTGTGCGAAATCGTACGCTTTCGTGAGCATATTAACCATTTCCGCTAGTTTAGGGAGATTATCCACTAGAAGTGTTAATGATTCTTGCACCTCGGGTTTCAGTAATTGGTCAAGTACGTCTAATGATTTGGGTTCAGCTACAATTGGAGCTGATAATTCTTGAACAGTTGATGTCTGTGACATATGACTTATCCTCCTTTGCGTAGAAAAAAACGTATTACATTATTCTACACCTTTTGACAATAAATTTATAAAGGCAGATATTTCAAATTGGTGAACAACTCCTATATAAAACGCAAATCGTCCTAGAATTCAGCAGGTCAAGGTGTTTTGATAACTAGAAAGCGCTCTCATTTGAGGAGGCTTATTATATTATTCTAGCTCCAGATATAAAACTTCGGCAAGGATGCAATACGTGATGAGCTTAAGACATCCCTTATGTTAATTGCACAAATAATGAATAAAATAGCCCGCTCGATGAATTGAATTTTTATACATGATATTGCATAATTATTATAGAATAGATGACTTTATTGAGGGGGATATACAATGGAATTGTTATGTGAAACGCCAGTAATCGAAGAATATTTAGTCGAATCGGAGGAAGTAAATTATAGCCACTTTACAATTAAAGAAAAGGCCGAGGAATTAAAAGCGGGATCACTAAACGAGATTGACTTTGTGAAGCGAGCTTTTGCTTTTGTCCGTGATAGCATTGCGCATTCTTGGGATATTCAAAGTTCTCGAATCACTTGTAATGCTTCAGAAGTCCTCCATTTTGCCGAAGGCATCTGTTATGCGAAATCGAATTTGTTATGTGCTATTTTAAGAAGTAAAGGTATACCAACGGGATTCTGTTATCAGAGACTTACATTGGGAGATACCCCTGATAGTGGCTATTGTGTCCATGCATTAAATGCTGTTTATTTACAAGCAATTGGCAAATGGATCCGTCTTGATGCACGTGGGAATAAAGCAGGTATCCATGCGGAATTCTCATTAACTGAAGAGAAGTTGGCATTTCCAATTCGTCATGAATATGGTGAAACTGATTATTTACACATTTATGCAGCTCCGAATCCAAAAACCATTCAATCATTAAAACAAAGTACTGATTGCATCTCCATGTATCTGCAAGGTCTGCCTACTTCTTTGTAATTAGGAAGTTAATCTGCAAAGGACTTTACTCATTTACATCGAATACAATAATTGTAAAAAATGCTGTAGATGAGGAAGGACGTTCTCGATGATATTAGGGATATTTATCTTGGTGGCCATTATAGGCATCATTGTTTCACTTGTTACAAGTGGCGGAGGCTCAAGTAGCGGGCGCCGCAGCTCGCAGTCGAATTTTAACAACCATACGAGCAGCATCAATGCCATTCAAATGGATAACCAAAATCAGCATCAATTGGATAACAATCATTCAGAAATTTCTTATGATTCGAATGGCACATCTGCAGACTACCAAAGTGATAATTCCAACAATAGCTTTACGGGGAGTACTGACAGTGGCAGTAGTTGGAGTTCAGATAGTGGTAGTAGCGGAGGATTTGACAGCGGCGGTGGTGGTGGCAGTGATAGCGGAACAAACAGCAGTACTTAGAAGAATCCTCAGGGGTTCTTTTTTGTTTTATACATCACATCGAGCTTTGCGCCAACTCGGCACATAATAGTACCTGATGAGGAGCAAACCGCGAGCCTTCGGTCGCAATAAGGCCCCAAAAGGGCCTTATTGCTCGCCGCGCGAGGTTGCACCTGGACTTTAGCGCCCTAAATAGGCGCTAAAGTTCCCGAAGAAGCGAAATCCGCGAGCCTTCGGTCGCCATAAGGCCCCAAAAGGGCCTTATTGTATCTGAGTCAATAGAGTGGACACAAAAAAAGCTAAGAAATCAGTTTCTGTTGTTTGTAAAACTGTGATTCAAACTTATCTGGAGACAAATAGCCATGTATCTGAGTCAATAGAGTGGACACAAAAAAAGCTAAGAAATCAGTTTCTGTTGTTTGTAAAACTGTGATTCAAACTTATCTGGAGACAAATAGCCGAGCTTGCTGTGCGTACGCTTCCGGTTGTAGAAGAACTCAATATACCAGTAGATTCGTTGGAGTGCTTCTTGGCGACTTTGAAATTTATATCTGTACACCAATTCCCGCTTGAGAATGCTGTGAAAAGCCTCTATACAAGCGTTATCGTAGCAGTTGCCTTTACGGCTCATACTACGAATCATATGGNAATTTATATCTGTACACCAATTCCCGCTTGAGAATGCTGTGAAAAGCCTCTATACAAGCGTTATCGTAGCAGTTGCCTTTACGGCTCATACTACGAATCATATGGTATTCTTTCAGCTGTTTTCGATATTCACTGGACGCATACTGCGATCCCCGGTCTGAATGATGGATAAGGCCCTTAGGYGGTCGTTTAGCTTCGTATGCTTGGTTTAAGGCGTCTAACGTCAGCTCCACGGTCATGCGATTGCCAAGCTGCCAGCCCACGATTTTGCGGGTAAACAAGTCAAGAACGCTTGCTAAATATAGGTTTCCTTGACGCGTGTGGATGTACGTGATGTCGGTAACCCATACTTGATTYGGTTTTGTACACACATCAAAATGCTGATTCAACCAATTAGGCGCAATCGGGTGGCTATGATTTGAATCTGTTGTTTGAACCTTGAATTTCGCTATAGCTTGTGAGCGTAAGCCCTTCTCTTTCATGATCCGTCCAACCGTTTTGACAGCGACTTTGAAACCTTTCTTTCTCAGTTCCTCGGTAATTTTAGGACTCCCGTAATTCCGATCCGATTCCAAGTACTCCGTTTCCACCTCTTTAGCCAATGCTTCTCTGCGCTTTTTCCGCTCACTCGGAGGTGTGTTTCGCCATTTGTAATAGCCGCTCCTGGATACACCTAGTACGCTGCACATCTTCTCAACTCGAAATGTTGAACGGTGATCATCAATGAACTTGAATTTCACTTCGGGTCTTTGCTGAAGATGTGCAGCGCCTTTTTTAAGATGGCGAGTTCTTCCTCAAGGTCTTGGTTTCGCTGCTCCAGGTCTTTCACGATCTGATCATGGCTACGCAGATTCCCACTACCCACGAAGGGCTCATCTGGAAATTGGCGATATTTACTTACCCAGCTGCTCAACGTCTTCGCTGGAATGTTCAGTTCGTTAGCAATATCTGGGATCGATTTACTATGCTGTTGAATGTACTTAACCGTTTCCTCTTTGAACTTTTGATTGTAACGTTGGCGGAATTCACTCATCTCGGACACCTCGTAATTTGGATAGGTCTATTATCTAACTCCCCAATTCGTTGTGTCCACTACTAAGTCTAAATTCA
>NZ_LMSJ01000035.1 GCF_001428105.1 Paenibacillus sp. Soil766
TACTCGACTGTGCTTACTCACTCGTTGTTCAGTTTTCAAAGATCAATTTCTTTCGTCCACTGCCGTGTTACCGAAGCAGCGAGAAGTAATATACCACAGATCGTTTCTTAATTGCAAGCACTTTTTTTCTTGTCAATTAATGTCGGTGTCTGTCGGAAAGTCATCTTACCATACCTCATTGTTTGAAAGCAAGTCCACTTCAATTTCGCTTGTCGTGATTGTTTGCTTCAGAACAACGAGGACTAATGTACCATGCCAAGAAATCAATTACAACCCCTTTGGAAAAGTTCCACTATTGCAATTNTGTCGTGATTGTTTGCTTCAGAACAACGAGGACTAATGTACCATGCCAAGAAATCAATTACAACCCCTTTGGAAAAGTTCCACTATTGCAATTGTTTCGAATTGTTCCTACAAGTACATCCTAAAAAGCAATACACAAAAAAAGAATGCATTATGCACCCTTTTCAGCGTTTAGTATTCCATTGTGATAATCGGTGTTCCTATCGTTAAGCGCCAAAGACCCGAAGTCGTGTCTAGATGAAGGGCGATTTGAACATTTACCTTCTGATTGCCGCTACGTATAGAAGCTTCGAATTCAGATGATGCCAACGATGTGCTGAAAGTCGTATCATCTTCGTAACGCTCAACAACTTTTCCTTTATACGCTCGAACTAACTCAGCTAAGAATTCCTTGGGGTTCTGTGATACACCAACAGCATTCGCCTGTATCATCACGTTCCACATGCCTTGAATACCCTGTTTATTTAATTGCGTGGTCATATGCTCCTGCCACTTCAGAAGCTGGGCTTGGTCCGCGTTTTCTGGCGCATCTAATCGTAATACCGCATAACAAGCCGATTGTCCCACTGGACTAGCAACAGTTAATGTAGCGAGTGCATTTCCAGCAACCTCAGACTTCATCATATAGATACCGCTTTCTAAGGAAAGAGACCCATTGGTGTAAGATTTAAAGCCAAGCTGGTTGGACAAACGTTCACCCGCATCCATCACTTTGGCATCCGCACCGTCACATGTACCGAAATAGCCTGTATATTTGAAGGTAATGCGTTCATTGGATTGCATATAAGGCTTTGCAACACTGAGTAATAGCTGTGCATCTTGTTCAGCCTGTGCATCCACATGGCGAATCCACCCGAAGAATAAGCCTAGTATAGTTAAGCCAATCAACATCTGTGTCCAACGCTTCGACATAAAAAAAGCACCTCTTTGCTAGAATCTATCACTCTAGTAAAAGGATGCCCTTGTCTAGCAAATGTTAAACCTATCCACGTGTTGATTGAAAGAATTCAATTCGCTCGCCATCTAGCCCGTTAAAGAAGAAATACTTAGAGCCGTTCGGAAGTGTTGTAATTTCCGTATCCAATTGCTTGACCTCAAGTCCTTGAATTCTTGCGAATTCAGCATCAATATCATCTACGGTAAAAGCCAAGTGATGCACTTTGCCTTCCTGCGGCAAATTCGCATTGTAACCCTCGATTAATTCAACCTCTGTTTCATTCGCGGCTTCAAAGCCAAGAAAACCAAGTCGGATAACACCATTCGTATGGAGCAGCGTTCCTTTGTGCTTAAGTCCAATTACAGAAACATAAAATGCTATAGACGCTTCTAAATTTGCAACCATGACGCCTACATGCTCTAATTTCTTAACGGTCATATGTATCTGCCTCCTTGTGCTAATCTCTTCATTTTAGCTAAAAATAAAGGAAAGAGCTAGTCAGCAATTAATACATTGGAATTGTCTCCATCTCCCCGTTTAACGAGAAAAGCGTTACCTCTGAATTCGTGGCATGAACGAGTCCCAGGTTATCAAACACTTCCCTGATCTGAGCATTACTTAAATGCTTCGTTATCGCTTCAACTGCTCGGAATGAATACTCTTGGTATATGGATTCGAAAAAAATAAGAACTTCTTTTTCCTCAATAATTACTTTCGTGTGCAGCATTGCAACACCCCCGGTTCAGATAGATCAATTGTATATTTTGGAAACTAGGAAAGTATGAAGACTTCTTTAGGTTTATGTTAGGTTTGTAGACTTCGCCAATTATGAGGTGTCCGTGTATAATGAAAATCGAAAGCCAAGGACGGGAGGGGCCAGAATGAGGTTGTTAAAGCTGCTGCAAATCTATGAGGTGGATGGAATTACCCCGAAGCATCGGTCAGATCGATTCGATTTCGATGAGATTCAAGGGCAAACATTTCGTGAAGTGAACCCGACCGAGGTAGGATGTCCAATGACGTTATCAGGGGTTCGGCAACATACACCATTTAAAACAACGCGTGTGCAAGCGATCGATCAAGACGGACTGGATTTCCGTGTGTTGACACGCAACACGATTTATCATTTTGAAGTACACACCGAACGAAATGTCCATTAAAGCAAAAGACCTTTGACTACTTCCATAACTCGGAAGGTAAGTTAAAGGTCTTTCTGATTTATTTACTCAGCCAAACATGCATAAGCGAGAGGAGTTGGCTCATATGCAGCGGCTTGCTAATATAGTCAGACGCACCAGCCTGCAAGCAGATTTCTCTGTCCTGTTTCATGGCTTTGGCAGTGAGCGCAATGATCGGAACATCCGCATATTGACTATTTTTTCTAATGAGACGCATTGCTTCATAGCCATCCATAACGGGCATCATGATATCCATGAGGATAAGCTCAACGCTAGAATCCTTCGCCAATAGCTCTAGACACTCTTGCCCATTCTGCGCAATGCTCACAATGATACCTTCTTGCTCAAATGCGTTACAAAGTGCAAATACGTTACGCACGTCATCATCAACAACAAGCACTTTTCTATCTTTAAATCGATTGCTATTACAATCCTCGAGTGCAGAAATAGTTGGACCGTTTTCTCGCACAAAATAGTCACTGAACGTGTTAGACGTTGCCGCTGCTACCTCCTTATGAGTAGCGCCTTCAAGCAACGGAGGCAACGAAGGCACATATAACGTAAATGTACTTCCTTTGCCTTCCTCGCTCTGCATCTGGATACAACCTCCAAGGAGTCTGGCTAATTCCCGACTGATCGATAACCCTAGCCCTGTCCCTCCATATTTCCGATTCGTTGTACCATCGGCCTGAAGGAACGGCTCGAAGATGGCTTCTTGCTTGTCAGTTGGTATACCTATACCCGTATCTTTAACGGAAATTGCCATAACCTGCATGTGCCTGGTTGAAGGCAATAGCTCCACAATTTGTTCCACGCTGCACAAGCGAAATTCCACGTGAACAGAGCCTGCATGCGTGAATTTGAAAGCATTAGAAAGCAAATTTTTGATAATTTGACTGAGCCTCTGTTCGTCCGTGTAGAAAATTTTCGGCACTTGAGTATCCATCTCAATCCGAAAAGTAAGCTTTCGTTGTTCTGCCACCTTCTCGAACTGACTTAGCAAGAGCTCGGGGAGCCAGTCTGCACGCAACTCACCGATATGAATATCCAATTTACCCGCTTCAACCTTGGACAAATCCAAAATATCATTGATAAGAAGTAGTAAATCATTTCCCGATGAGTGAATAACACGAGCATACTCTTGCTCATCATGCGTTAAGGTCTTGCTATTGTTTTCCTGAAGCATCTGGGAAAGGATCAATATGCTGTTAAGCGGCGTTCGCAGCTCGTGAGACATGTTCGCCAAGAATTCCGATTTATACCGCGAGCTCAGCTCCAACTGAATGGCATGCTCCTCAAAGGAGACTTTCATATATTCGAGTTCCCTCGACCTTTCGTCCGCATATCGATTCCTTTCCTCTAGCTGTTCATTAGTCCGATGCAATTCTTCCTGTTGACTTTGAAGCTCTTCGGTCATGGCCTGATACTCTCGAAGGAGACGTTCAACCTCGACACGTGTTTGCACGCTGTGCACGATTGTCCCTAATACCTCTAAGATGTCATCCAACAGACTCAGCTGAAGCGATGTGAATTTATCAAAGGAAGCCAACTCCATGATGGCAATGACTTCTTGATTATGGATGATCGGAACGATGAGGACACTTTGTGCACTCGCTGACCCCAGCCCTGATTTTAAACGGATATATGTTTCAGGGACATGTGTGAGATGAACAATTCGCTTCTCAATCGCACATTGACCAATCAAGCCTTCGCCAATATGGAAAAAAGATTTACCTGCTTCAGCCCTTTCCTCCATTGCCGCATAAGCTGCCAGCCTCATCATGCCAGCATTAGCTTCGTGTACACTTCGAATGTAGAAAACGCCGAAAGAAGCCCCAAACAATTCCGCCGCTTTGCGAATAAAGGATGTCCCTAGCGTTCCCAAATCGGAAATACCTTGCAGCATATGAACCACCTCAGTCAACTTCCGTTGCTGCCACTCGATCTCTTCTTGGCTCTCTAGCAACGCATTGGTTGCGTCGGCCAGATCCTTCACCTCATCATTCATCGTGACATGAATACGCTTCGAACGATCCCGCTTCATGGAGTTCAACTTGATGATGCTCTTAGTAACCTGTTTAATCGTCCCAACAATGGATCTCGAAATAAGTAGCGCTGCTAGCAACGAAAAGATAAGCACCACTCCCAACATGACAAATAAGGAGTTGGTCAACATTTCATTTTGAGCATCAAGGTGTGCCGCTCGCTCCTTCACGAATCCCATTTCAAGACTGCGAAATCGACTCAATTGCGAACGAATATCTAGAATACTTTGATGAGTAATAAAGAAAGTGAAATTGAAATAACTCTCATTCTCAAGACCATTTCTCATTGTCGGTATGGTCCCACCTGTTTGGATAAGCCAATTTTCGATAGATTCCTTGAGAGCGATCAAATTCTTCTCCTGGACTGGCGTATCACTCGTTAACACTCTCAGTTGGTTAAAGGAATCTCTCCACTTGGTCTGTCCGCTCGTATAGGGTTCTAAGTATTTAACTTCCCCCGTGAGTAAGTACCCTCTTTGCCCGTTTTCCATATCCATGACGTATTTCTCAAGAAGATTGGACTCCCTATTGACGGCAAAATCATGCTCAATGACATAATTGCGATCTCGCTGCATGGCAGCTAACTGATAATTAACAAGCACAAAAGAAAGGGTTAAGCAGAAAATGATGAACGCATATCCAATCATAATTTTGGCACGAATACCGAATCTCATTTTCTTCATCCTACTGCCGTCCCTTCTATTAAATAAACCGCTATCATTTGTATCATATACCAAACTGTCTTTCACAGATATGCAAACTTTTTACTTTACCACTTTACCAAGTTAATGTATTATTTAAATAAAGCATTTTCAGATAAGGAGTGGTGTACATGAAAGGTCCAGGTGTTGAAAATATCAATCCACGCAGCATTTTATCACGAATGAAGCCATACACACCCGGTAAACCGATTTGGGAGGTTCAACGTGAATTCGGGCTCACAACGGTAACCAAATTAGCATCCAATGAAAACCCATTAGGCCCCTCCCCTCTTGCTATCGAGGCCATTCAAGCTTATTTATCTGACATTCATCGCTATCCGGATGCAGAGACCGTAAATCTTAGAGAAGCTATTGCGGAGAAACGCGGATTCTCGCCTGATCAAGTCCTTGTTACTAACGGCGGTGATGAACTGATTACGCTGCTCTCCGAAACTTACTTAGAGCCTGGTGATGATGTCATCGTGCCCTCTCCAACGTTTAGCGAATATGAATTCGGAGCTAACTTACTTGGAGCCAGCATCATTAGCGTGCCGCTTGGGGAGAACTATCGCTATGAAGTAGAAGCTATTCTCGAGGCAGTCACGGAACGCACGAAAATGCTCTATATTTGCTCACCAAACAATCCAACGGGTACATATATACCGAAAACAGACTTACATCGACTTGTGAAGAGTCTCCCCTCACATGTGCTAGTGATCTTCGATGGTGCTTATAGCCATTTCGTTACAGCAGATGATTACTGCGATGCTCTTACACTAGTGCGAGAAGGCTACCCTGTTGTCGTATTGCAAACATTTTCCAAAATTTATGGATTGGCAGGCATACGTGTGGGATACGGCATCGCAGATGCCCGTATTCTGCAACGAATTCGCCAGGTCAAAGAACCTTTCAACGTAAACACACTCGCACAAGTTGGCGCCGCAGCAGCACTCGAGGATGATCAGCATCTTGAAGCAACACGTACGAATAATGGGAAGGTGCGGGAAGAGCTATACACCGAATTGCGTACGCTTGCCATCCCTTTTACGCCAAGCATGAGTAATTTCGTACTCGTCGATCTAGGCACACAAGCTAAATCCATCTATGATAATTTAATGAGTCGCGGAGTTATCGTTCGGTATGGCGGAGGTTGGAATCTTCCGAATCATGTGCGGATTTCGATTGGAACTTCCGAAGAGAATGCGGTTCTTGTTCAGGCTTTGAAGGAAATTATCGTCGTAAAGGCATAGATACGTTGTAGATAAAGCCCCCCTGCCTATAGATAAAAACATCCACTTAGCTGATGAGAGCGTATTTGTTTGGGTTCTATCAACTATGGTACAATGCTATCAATCATAGTCTCATGGGGGTACATCATGTTAAAAGAATTCAAGGATTTTGCATTCAAAGGGAACATGCTCGACCTTGCAGTCGGGGTTATTATCGGAGGGGCTTTTGGTAAAGTCATTACTTCCATTGTAAATGATTTGGTCATGCCACTCGTTGGTTTGCTCATTGGCAAAGTGAATTTCAATGATTTGTATGTTGCCTTGGATGGGAAGCATTACGAAACATTTAGTGATGCTGCCAAGAGCACCGCTGTCTTTCGATACGGACAATTCCTATCAACTTTCTTAGATTTCTTGATCGTGGCATTCGTGATCTTCATGGTTGTTCGTCAAATCGGCAAGTTCCGTAAGAAGGAAGCACCGAAGGAAAAAGCGGTAACAACCAAAGACTGTCCTCATTGCTTATCTGAAATTCCCGCGCAAGCCTCACGCTGTAAGTTCTGTACCTCTGAACTTTCATCTGGGGGTAAGGTTAGCGGCAGCATTCAATAGATCGTTGTGATAGAAAGAGCCCGTGTCGGATTACGACACGGGCTCTTTCGTTCTCAAGTCGGCGACCTCGCCTTGCTCGAATGCATTCGCTTGCAGCAGGTGCAACAGCTGCTTCGCGGTATCTTCAGGGGAGCGCAGCTCCCCCTGTTCTTGGAGCTGGACGAAACGGCCCACCTGCGGGAAGTCCTCTTCCGAAGCAGCGCGAATCTCCCGCTGCATATCCGTGTCCACCACGCCCGGTGCCACGCTGCAGATCAGCACCGGGTGTGGCTGTTGCACCTGCTCGACGCCGACGCAGCGCGTCAGCATGTCCAGCCCGGCTTTGGCGGTGCAGTAGGCACCCCAGCCGGGGTAGGGCTTACGCCCCGCACCAGAGGAGATGCCGACGACACGCTTCACAATCGGCCACGCCTGCGTGAGCCGAATGAAGCTGTTCGTCAGCGCCGCAGGTGCGACGAGATTGACCTGCAGGCTGCGCTGCAGGTCGTCTGGGGCTGCTCGGCCGATCGAGACCATCGGCTCGATCATGCCCGCGTTATTGATGAGCGTGACGGAAGCCACGCCATCTGGTTGCGCGAGGATTCGCTCCATGAGCGAATCGATGCCTTCGGTTTGCGCCAAGTCGTAAGCATGGAAGGTCAGTTGACCTTCCATGCGCAGCGCCTCTTGGCGCAAGGTCTCGTTCTCGCTGCGGGAAATGCAGTGAACCGCAGCTCCTTGCTCTAGCAGCTGCCGGATGATGGCAGCGCCCAGGCCTTTGGAACCGCCCGTAATGATGTATGTATCATCCATATGGTATGCCTCCCTCTTATTTAGATATATAGCTACTCTGTGAGAGTAGGTGTAAGTGAAAGCCTCGCTTTAATTTTTGAAAAGCTTAGGCTTATAGATGGCAAGTACGGATGTGTATCCATTCTCTTTGCCTTCATATAGAACGAGCTCGAAATTGATTTGAAGCTGTTTCACACCACTGATATCCATGATTTCATAGGGGAGTTTACCATTATTTACAACAAAATCCGTTTTAGTCGCCAACAGCTTCCCATCACCGTAAACCGTCAATTTAGCAGGGCGATACAAATTACTGTTTTTATCATCAAATGTATAGTTGAATGCAAACGTTTTGTAGCTTCCACCTAAATCATAAGTAATGGATTGCTGTGAGTGTTGACCATCTAATTTGGCACCAATACCATGTGCGTATAGCTTGCCCTCTCTTTGCAACGGGTACACTTCGGAATCCACGGAACTTGCATCAATGCGAACACGTTTCAACACGTTAGAACCCACGATTTTCGAATACGGTAATTCGGTTAAATAAACAGCCCCCTCTCGCGCAGCCTCTTCCATTTCCGCCTTATATTCAGCCGTTGTGGTATTCGTATGAACATTATAGGTAGAATAGTTTGTTTCTAAATCATTCGCTTGTGTAGGCACAGCATTAACTGGGTGGGGGGTTGGTTTCGGCGTAGAGGCGGGTGCCTGTGTTGGTACACTGCTATAATCCTTGGCATCTTTATATGGAACACCATCCGGCGTGCTTACTTCAGTAGTTTTGCTTTGTAAAACGATCGTTTTACTTGTTTGATCCCAATCCACCATAAGTCCAGACGCTTCACCTACCGCTCGCAAAGGAACATAAGAAGACCCATCGTAAATAATCGGGCTTAATGCCTTGCCATCAGGATCTGTCGGCGACCATGATTTTCCATTTAAAGTAAACTTAATCTCATGATTAAGGAACGCCTGAATTTGCTCGATATTCGCAGCGGCATAACCTCCTACACCAACACCAAGCCCAAGCGTCGAGAGGAACAAAGCAGAAATGACGATTTTTTTCATAATGTGAATGAGACCCCTTTTTTATTTATATTCTGTGAACGGCGATACTCCCTATGGACTTCCATTCTACCAAAACTTCCTCTAACGAGCTCCCCAATTTTCGCTTATGGCCTGTAATTCTCGGTACATCTACCTTCCCGCTAACGAAAATCTCGAATTGATCGACTCTACCATCAGCCATATAGTAATGCAAAATATCTTATTTAGGACGAAACTATCACGATGTTCACCTTCTAGCATTTTGAAATGCGTTGTAAATAAGCCTGTATACTATCCCTATATACTTGACCCATCGTCTCTGGTAGATCGTGCAAATCAACATATTGCAAATCTCGGGTTTCAGCCGTTTCCATGACTAGCTCCCCTGTAGCTTCACTTGCCAAATATGCAGTAGTTACTGCGTAAAATTCATCTCCGTTGGAAAGCGTATAATGATACTGAGGCCCAGAAAACACACCCACTAATACCAAGGCACCTACTGTCAGACCCGTTTCCTCCAGAAATTCGCGTCGAGCTGTATCCTCTAAGGACTCACCTAAGTCCATAAGTCCTCCTGGCAGGCCCCAGGTCTCATTCGGCCTTTGTTGGAGGAGAACCTGTCCCTTCTCGTTAACCAAAATCACAACAGCTCCAGGCAAAATGATGGGACGATGTCCAACGAACTGTCTTAGTTGCTTATAGTACTCCATGATAAGCTTACCCCCGACCGCAAGGATTTGAAAATATCCCTTATTTTAACATAATAATCATGTTGCTGTTACACCTTCTTCCAGCTATTCGTTGGGGGAAGGGACATTAGTAACTTCCTAAGCTGGATTTCTTTTGTGTTCCCAGGCTGGGGTGCTTTTGGGGGATTAACTGGATTTCCTACATCTATTTCTGGGTAAATTTAGCCTTTGGGGAGTTTAACTGGATTTTCTACATCTAATATTGCTCGAAATGTCCCGTTTGACGAAATTAGCCTGAAAATAACGGGAGGGAATCCAGTTATTATGCAAAATGCTGAGATTTCGCTTGAATTAGCTGCAGAAAATCCAGTTATTCGATTGACCAGGATGCTTCACTGACCCAAAAACGTGTAAATTCTGGCGTGTGAACAAAAAAAATCTGCTGCACACTCGCAACAGATCCTCCTCCACCTTCATTTAATTATACACGCCTAAGCTGTTAAGTTCAGCTTCCATCTCTCCTCTGAATATCCCTTTATCGTGTTCTTCCATAAAAGCAGCCTCCACGCCATTCATGATCAACTTCACTAGCTCTGGTGTTGTAAAAGCGAATCGATCAGCAATTGTGCGATACTCCTTCGTAATATCGGTTCCCGACACACTAGGATTATCGGTGTTGATCGTGACGATCAAACCTTGATCCAAGTATTCGCGAATCGGATACGTCTCCCACGAAGCCACAGCCTTCGTTTGGATATTGGAGATTGGACACATTTCTAGTGGAATACGACGATCTTTGATCAGTTCCAGAATAGCGGCATCCTCCCGAAGCCTTACCCCATGCCCGATTCGAGTAGCACCTAGATGTGTGACCGCCTCGTAGACGTTAACCGCACCAGCTGCCTCACCGGCATGAATGGTAACCGGTATGCCTAGCTTATGTGATCTAGCAAACACTTCTCGGAAAAACTCAGGCGGATAATTCGCTTCATCACCAGCCAAATCAACTGCAACTACACCCTTCCCTAGGAACTTGGCAGCTGCTTCAATGACTTCCAAATTATCTGCACAAGGGTGATTCCGCATACAAATGGCAATAACACCAAATCTCGTTCCATAATCGCGCCTCGCACGCTTTAATCCTTGCGTGACATAGTGGAACGTCTCTTCCAAGGTTAACCCCATGTTGCGATGCAGTTGAGGTGCAAAGCGGACCTCCACATAACGACAGTTATGCTCCACAGATTGCTCAACGACTTCATAAGCCACACGTTCTAAGGCTGCACCTGTTTGTAGGAAGCGTGTCGTAAAATCGAATTTCCCTAAGTATTCAATCAGACTGCCGCAATTGTCCGTCACTCGCATATGCGGGATCAGCCCATCCTTGTCATAGACAGGGAGTGAAATGCCTTGTTCGAGAGCGAGCTCCAAAATCGTCTCGGGCTTCACACTTCCATCCAAATGCAAATGAAGATCCACCTTCGGTAATCGTGCTAACAAATCATTTGTTCGCATGTGAGCCATCTCCCATCTCTCCTTTTGCCTCTCGTAGGCGCCAGCGCGCTAGAGAAGAATTTCAATTACTTTAATCGAATGTAATGATTATGTCAATATACATAACAATTACATTCATTTATTAGCATATGCGTTATATTATCTAACATTTCCTATTTTACATGTAAAATGAGAAAAATCCACAACAGGCCGCTAAGCCTACTGTGGATCTCTATATTTGTCCTCTTACGAGGCCCTCGTTCGAACTAATAAGTACAGAAAGTATGGCGCTCCGATAACAGCGGCCACAATACCCGTCGGAACCTCTGTGGGCTGAAACATTCCCCGAGAAATCGTATCCGCGATGATCAGCAGCAGCCCTCCCGTGAGTGCCGAAGCTGGAAGTAAGTATTGATGCTTGGGTCCAACTAACCTACGTGCCAAATGTGGACCTATCAATCCTACGAAGCCAATTCCACCACCGACTGCGACACATGCGCCTGCAAGCGCGACAGCAGCGGCTAGCAATCCAAGTCGTTCCCGTTCCATTCTTATCCCGAGTCCAATGGACGTCATCTCCCCCAGATTCAGCACATTCAGTACATTCGCTTTGAACATGACGTAAGGAATGAGAACGACGATCCACGGTAATAAAGCGAGAACAAACTTCCAGTTGGTTCCCCAAATACTTCCCGCTAACCAGATCTGAACGAACTGAAAATCGGTCGGATCCAAGCGAATGCTAAGAACCATCATCAGTGAAGCAATACCTGCGGAAACCGCGATACCCACAAGGAGCAGGCGGGATGACGAAATCCCTTTTCCTTTGACATAAGAAAGCGTATAGATCAGTAAAGCGGCCAAGCCAGCCCCTACCATAGCGATCATCGGCATGAAGAACAACGGTGCCCCGACATTATTGGGATAAAAGGATACGACCAGTATGATCGCAAGACCTGCCCCTGCATTAATGCCCAGAATACCTGGGTCAGCTAGCATATTTCGTGAAATCCCCTGTAAGATGGCCCCAGAAACCGCTAACCCCGCTCCAACCAGGATCGAAATCACGATACGTGGAAGTCGAAAATCCCATAGAATGATGCTTTGTTTGGCAGTCCCGCCTCCAAAAAATGTTCGTAGCACTTCAAGCGGACTCAAACGAATTACGCCAGTGTTCATACTTATAATAAAAACGATAATAATAAGGACCATTAAAATCGACATCACCGCGATCGCTTTAGCCAATCTCGGTTTCTTGATACTTCCGGGTTGCATGGATGCCACTTCCTAATCCCTCCCCTTTTTACGCGCTAGATAGAGGAAGAAGGGCACGCCAATTAGAGCAATAATGGAACCTATCGGTGTCTCAAATGGTGGATTGACCATGCGAGCTCCGATATCCGCCAATACAACCAACAACCCGCCTAATACGGCAGATGTCGGAATGATCCAACGATAATCAACACCCACGAGATAACGAACAACGTGCGGAATAATAAGACCAATGAATCCAATAGCTCCTACTGTTGCCACTGCTGCACCTGCGAGGACTAGAACCAGTACAAAGGCCGCTAGCTTCACGAGCCCCGTCCGTAAGCCGAGACCTGTTGCAACATCTTCTCCCATGCTTAACAGCGTAATCCAAGGTGAGATGAACATTGCCCCGAGTAAAGCAACGATAATCCAAGGCGCCATAATATCAACTTGCAACCACTTCGTACCCGCAACTCCTCCCGCAAACCAAAAAGCGAGATCCTGACCAATATGGTAGGAAATCGCAATCCCTTCACTGAGCGCCAGAAGTAAGGCACTGACAGCAGACCCCGCCAGAACGATTCGAACAGGTGTTACGCCACCCTTAGCCAACGCACTAATGCCATAGACAAGCCCCGTTCCTATTGCAGCACCGAGGAATGAGAATAGAATGACATAATGAAACGGCAGTTGCGGTAAAAAGGCAAAACACAGGGCAAGCATAAAGCCTGCACCTGCGTTGATACCGAGAATACCTGGGTCCGATAACGGATTGCGTGTAACACCTTGCATAATCGCCCCTGCCACAGCAAAAGCAGCCCCCACTAAAGCTCCAGCTATTGCTCGTGGAAGTCTTAATTGTTGGATGATCAAATGCTGAGTCGAATCCCCATTAAATTGAAAGATGGCTTGCCATACCTCGCCGAAGGAGATATCAGCTGCCCCAACCGAAATAGAGGCAATCAGGCTGATCAGCAACAAAGCCAGCCCACCAAAAATAATGGCTGATGCAGTGAGAGGACGGGATTTCAATGGAGGATGGATTGCGGGGACTTGGCTTTTTGACCCCGTCATACCCTAACCCCCAATTATTTAATAAATTTAACGATATCGTCCATCACGCGCTCGCCAGCGATGACACCGTTGTACAACCAGCTGCTTGACTTCTCTATTTCAAATACTTTACCTGATTTCACAGCGGGAACGTTCTTCCACAGAGGATCTTCCAGGTTGCCTGCTTGACCTTTATCGCTGTTAACCAAGAAAATGTAATCTGCGTCTAATTGAGCAAGCTTTTCTAGAGAAATTGGCACCCAATTGGCTTTGGCTTCCGGTAATACAGCCAAAATATTAGGCAATTTCAAACCAAGATCTCCGTAAGCAACCGCGCCGCTTGCTACTTTACCGTTAACGACATAAAAGTTTTTATTCGTTACCCACAGAATGGCAACCTTTTTATCTCCAATAATTGGAGCAAGCTTTGCTTTTGTATCTGTTACTTTTTGATCATATTTTTTTAGAGCTGCGTTCGCCGCATCTGTCTTATTAAGAATTTCGCCCATTTTCAAAAGCGTCTTACGGTAGTCCCCTATTACTTCGCTGCCAAGCACAAATGTCGGTACAACTTTGGAGTACTGCTCATATAGACCTTTCTCAACCGCTGACTCATTGCCAACGATCATGAAATCCGGGGTAGCTTTCAATATGGATTCCACAGGAAGCGTGGACGCAATGGTAGGAACACCAGCTAGCTGTGTTTGCAAATAATCTTGCACGCTTGTTTCTTTAACAGACCATTGAACAATCGGTTTAATGCCTAGTGTGAGAAGCGGATCCTCCAAATAGGAAGCGATGACTGCTTTCGGACTAGCGGGTACTTTCACGTCATGACCCATGCCATCTTTAATAACTTTATCAACAGCAGGCGCAGGTGTTGCTGTCGCTGCTGCAGTAGCTGCCGGAGCAGTTGAAGTTGCTGGTGTAGTTGTGCTTGCCCCATCTTGGTTACTTCCGCAAGCTGTTGCGAGGAACGCTGCCATACACACGGAAAGGACAGTGAATGTAACTTTAGTAGTTTTAGTTGTATTGAAACGTGCCACGGTGGACCCTCCTGAGTATCTATTTATGTATGATATTGATTCTCATTTATAATAATGAAAATGATTATCAATGTCAACAGTTTCGACTAGATCCCAGTTATAGTTTGTTTTTTGTGAATGACCTTCAGTGCCTCTCTTACACTTAGGGGGGATAAATCATGGCTAGCAACATAAGATTGTACCGCTTCAGCATCCGTCTTGGAATACTCGCGCAATGCCCATCCAATCGCTTTGCGAATGAAGAACTCCTTCGAATCAGCCATCGTCGTCATGCAGTGAAACAACAGCGGTACGTCAGTGTTCTTTTTGTACTTTAATTGAAAAAGAATAGCGGTTCGTTGCAGCCACATGTTATTAGAAACTAACCATTTCTCCACATAAACGGGAATTAGCTCGGGAAATCGCTGGAGATGGAAACCGATCAAGTGGTCCGCAATCGTATCAACCGTGTCCCACCAGGATTGGGTTACGATGTAAGACTCCAGCACGTCGATGTGCTCAGCATTCACTGTTTTTCTAACTTGCAGAAGCATCATAATGGCCGTGTAATGGAACTCCCGCTCTGGTAATGCCCAGAGCTCTTGGGCGACGCGAACTGCCTCCTCCCCTTTCGGGAAGCCATGCTCCTTCGTGAATTGTTTGGTCAGCGCAACGCGCTCTGGATTACGAACTCCGAGGAATGGAAAATGATTCTTCATATAAGCTTCCATGCTTATTGCATTTTCCTTGTTCGCATGCGATCTAAGCCATTTCTCCAAGTCATTCGTGTATGGGGATGTCATCGTGAAAGTACCTCCTTTTAGCTAACTCATATGCACTTATTGTAGCAATTCGCTAGCAATTCGGGTATGCTATTAGCAGAATTTTAATAGAGATGATGAATAGGATCGGTGAGAAAACATGACGTATAAATTAGTTGCTGCTGACTTGGATGATACACTGTTGCGTGATGATTTGACGATTTCACAAGAGACGGTTGAGGCTATGCATCAAGCTGTTGCCAAAGGGGTAACGGTCACCATCGCCACAGGAAGAAGCTTCCCTTCTGCTGCCAAAATTGCCAATCGTATCGGACTCAACGTTCCCATCATTACGTATCAAGGGGCTTTGATCAAAAACTTGCTAGACGAAAAAGTCCTCTACGAGCGTACTGTCCCTGTCGAAAGTGCCCGCTTCCTGCTTGATTACTGCGAAAAGAACAACTATCATCTTCAGCTTTACCATGGGGATGAGCTTTATGCAGCTGAGGATAACGATAAGATCAAAAAATACGTGAGCTTGTCCAAGACACCTTATATCATTGGTGATTTGCGTCAATGGATCCATATTCCGCAGCCCAAGCTGTTGATCGTGGATACACCAGAGGTTTGTGACCAAATTCGCGAGGAACTGCTCCCTTTACTAGGCGATAAGCTTCATATCACGAAATCCAAGCCGCACTATTTGGAGTTTATGCATAAGGAAGGTACGAAGGGACATGCGATCACGTTCCTTGCTGAGCACATCGGATGCTCATTAGATGAAGTAATTGCACTAGGCGATGCATGGAATGATCGGGAAATGCTTGAAGTCGCAGGCCTCGGTGTTGCCATGGAGAATGCTCTGCCTGAGCTCAAAGCGTTAGCGAACTTCGTGACGAAGAGCAATAACGAGGATGGCGTAAGGCATGTGTTGGAGAAGTTTGTTTTGGCGGAGTAATGGATGGGAAAAAGGAATGAGATAAAGAGGTCCCTGGGGACCTCTTTTTTGCATTTTGCGGGTAAAGGGGATGGATTTCATGGGTACCCTTAGGTTACAAATCAGATCGAGCCTCCATATACGAACATAATCTTTCAGATATGCAGAGGGCATCATCTGAAGCAAAGACGTAAGCTGATAGTATCACCTTATTTGCCCACTACATGATTCATTCTTGCAAATAGCGCTCCCCCATCGCTTTATTCGGAATGCGGAGAGTCCGAACACCACAATATCGAGCAGTATATCGTTTCCTTTACAATGAAAAAGAGGCCTCCAACAACCTTCCTGAAGGTCTCCACAATACTGATCTTATAAATCCAACGTCATAAATGAACTTAGCGGGTCATCCGTGTAATCCGCGAACGGCTCACAATAGGTAAATCCAAATTTCTCATATAATTTTCGAGCGGGTTCGAATGCTTCCATCGAGCCTGTTTCCAAGCTGATTCGTGTATAGCCGCGTTGCTTCGCTTCATTAATAATGTGTTCAAGAATTCGCTTCGCAACGCCCTTCCTATGATGTGCTGCGGAAGTTCGCATGGATTTTAACTCGCCATGTTGACTATCCAACTCTTTGAGCGCTCCGCAACCAACTAAATCCCCTTGTTCCCAACCACTCCAAAATGTCACACCAGGTTTCTTCAATCCATCCAGATTTAGGGCATGTGTACTCTCAGGCGGGGATAATGACTGCATATGTAAAAGATGCTCCATAATGAGCGTTCTCACTTCAGGACCGGATAAATCGTCTACTTTAATCTCCATAATGGCCTCTCCTCTGTCTCTAATTTTTAATCACTAGAATACAACATTACAACGGTTAATTACAACCACTCTTGGGATGCTGCACAACATGGAGAGTACTCATTGTGCACTGTGACAATGCATCTATAGGTACTAGACAGCATGGTTACTGGTATGAGAACATGAGTTATCCGTATTCATGTAAGCGTTATCTATATCATTAAGGGCATAAAGATTTTATGAGATTAATATCCATACCTATGAGGTAAAAAGGGAGCGTGTATCCTATGTTCGATGGCGCATTACTCCAGGATAAAGTCGTACTGATTACTGGTGGCGGCACGGGACTTGGCCGCGCAATGGGCGAGAAATTCCTGTCGCTCGGCGCAAAGTTGGCTATCACGAGTCGGCGTGAAGAGGTGCTAGCGAAAGCCGCAGCAGAAATACGAGTGAATGGCGGGGATGTATTCTACCATCCCTGCGATGTGCGTGATCCGCAGCAGGTTGCTGCCATGATCACGGCTGTGGAGCAGCACTTCGGTCGCATCGACGTGCTGATCAATAATGCGGCGGGCAACTTTGCCAGCCCGACCGAGCACCTATCACCGCGAGCCGTCGATGCGGTGCTGAATATTGTGCTCCACGGGACGTTCTACACCACGTTGGAGTTGGGCAAAAGGTGGATCGAGCAAGGCGTAGGCGGTACGATGCTGAACATCGTCACCTCCTACGCCTCCACCGGATCCGCCTTTGTTGTGCCTTCCGCCGCCGCGAAGGCCGGCGTGCTTGCCCTTACCCGCTCGCTCGCCGTCGAGTGGGCGCGGTACGGGATCCGGCAAGTCGCGATCGCGCCGGGTCTGTTCCCGACCGACGGCGCGTGGAGCCGACTGGCTCCCACGCCCGAGCTGTCGCAGAAGCTCTTGCACCGCGTCCCGCTGGGGCGCGTCGGGGAGAAAGATGAGCTGGCGAACCTCGCCGCTTATCTGATTTCGGACTTCGCCGCCTATATTAACGGCGAAGTGATCACGATTGACGGCGGCGAGTGGCTGCAAGGCGCCGGGCAGTTCAACGACCTGCTCGAGGTGACCGATGAGCAGTGGGTTTCGCTTGCGGAGATGACCCGCAAGGGGAAATCGTAGCGTTAATCAGCAGGAAGCAGCTGCGAGTGTTGCTGCAACTCGCTCTTGATGGATTAACTGGAAAAACTACATCTAATTTCATATATTTCGGCTATCGGGATGAAATAGATGGAAAATGTACATCTAATTTTGAGGAATATTAGAGTTTCTTTGAAAATAGTTAAAAATAGATGGAGAAAATCCAGTTATCTTCCTTTTTCGATGGAATTAGGTAGAATTAGCTGGATATTTTCCATCTATTCCGCTGATGGGGGATCTACTCTACTCTATTCTACTCTACTCTTCTCCACTGATGTCCTCCCACTTATTTGCACACTTCTTCAAAAAATAGACTTACAGATGCAAAACTTGCACCTGTAAGTCTATTTCACATCATTAAATTGGTTTTTTAGGTTTGGTCGAGCTGACGCCGAGGGAGTGTTGTTCTGGGTTGCTGGGTTGCTGGGTTGCTGGGTTGCTGGGTTGCTGAGTTGACGGGTTGCTGAGTTGACGGGTTGACGGGTTTTCGGGCTGCTCTGACTCCGGCCACGGGACTCCGAACACTGCCAAACTTACCAGGAGGCTAGTGCTTCCGCCTTTGACGAATTCCCCCTATGGGTAGCATCTACCCCTTCACAGCACCCGCCGTCATGCCCTTCATGATCTGTTCTTGGAACAGCAGGAACACAACAATCGTCGGAAGCACCGCAATCGCTAGTGCAGCCATCGTCAGTTCGTAATCGGTCATGTAGCCTGTGGCGAAGGCAGATAAGCTGAGCGGTACGGTTTTGAGTGCAGGCTTACTAATGAAGACAAGCGCGAAAGCGAAGTCATTCCAGAACCGGAGAAATCCGAGAATGGCTACCGTGGATAGCGCTGGTACGCTTAGCGGAAGCATCATGCGGAAGAAAATGCCCCAGTAGCCCGTACCGTCAATCAGCGCGGCTTCTTCGATTTCTTTTGGAATACTGACTAAGTACGCAGCTACAATGAATATTGCTAATGGCAGCTCAAATGCGACATAAGGCAAAATGAGTGCGCCGTACGTATTCAACAGCCCTATTTTTTTCATGATAATAAATAGAGGTACGAGTGTGCTATGAATCGGAATGAGCATGCCTAGCAGGAACAATCCAGTAAAAAATGCCTTCAATTTAAACTCAAACCGCGCGATTACAAAGGCCGCCAATGCGCCTAGAATCAGCGTCAGTACTAAGGAAGCCACCGTGACAACTGTGGAATTCCACAAGGAGAGCCCCATACCTGAAACTTTCCAGGCGCGCGTAAGGTTATCCCACTTCCAGACGCTCGGCAATAGAAAAGGCCTGGAAAAAAATTCTTCATTGGATTTAACGGCACTAATAAATAACCATATTAATGGATACAACGTGACGAGTGCATATAAGGAAAGAACGGCATTGATTGCACCGCGCGTCCATATTTTACGCTGCTTGGTTCCAACGGGAAAAACCGTTGGCATCGCTACAACCTGCTTCATAGATGTCCCTCCTACATGAGATGAATGATGAATGACGATAATTGTTTGTGCTGCCTAACGATAGTCTCGTTTCATTAAATATTGACTGCCCACGATCAGCAGCAAGCTAAGAATAATAATCGCCGTAGATAGCGCACTACCGAATCCGAAACGATACACATTGAAGGTACTGTTATACATATAGGAAGCCAGCAATTCGGTGGAATGTGCAGGGCCGCCGCCTGTCATGACGTAGATTAGATCGAATGCTTTCAATGAGCCCGAGATACAGAGGACGATCGCTACCTTCACCGTATCCCAAATCATTGGCAATGTGACGGCAAATAGTTTACGCACGGGTCCGACACCATCCAGTTGGGCAGCATCTTCAATTTCAGGAGAAATATTTTGTAAGGCAGCAATAAACATAATCATATAAGGACCAATATAATTCCAGATGATCGGCACCATCAGCGCGAACATCGATACTTTCGGATCGGAGAGCCAAGCTTTCTTCCAGCTGTCAAGACCAACGCCATCTAGCAAGAAGTTCAGAATACCGATTTGCGGGTGGTAAATGTATCCCCAGATAATCCCGACAACGACAGATGACAATACCATGGGCATAAAGACGGAAGCTCGAATGATACGTTGAAAAGGTGTGCTGCGCATCAAGAGAAGCGCTAGGATCATCGCGATCGGAACCTGCCCGAAGACGGAAGCGGCAACGATAAGCATGTTATTTTTAAAAGCTTTCCAAAAGATCGGATCTGTAAATACCTCGATATAGTTATCCATCCCAATAAACTTCGCTGCGCCAATGCCTTTCCAGTCAAAAAAGCCGTAGTACGCCGACCAAAACAGTGGAACAACAACAAAAAACAAATAGATGATTAAGGCTGGAAGGAGACCTAATGTAATGAATCCTCTCATTCTTGCGGACACGTTCATGATGCCCCTCCTTGTAAGCTTTTTTTGGAAAAAAGGCTCCAGCCGAGCTGAGGCTGGAGTCCTTTGTGCATAACCTTATTTGCCAAGCGCTTTCGCTTGCGCCTCTTGCACTTTCTTAGCAATATCCTCTGGCTTACCGCCCATCAGAAGCTCTTGAAGTCCATTGTTTACGACATCTGCGCTTGATGAGCTCAGTCTGCCGTCATATACCGGCGTCATTTTCACGGTGCCCATCATTTTGTAAACTTCTGCGAACAAGGAGGATACTTTCGTTGTATCCAAAGCAACTTTATAGCTCACAAGCTGATTGCTTTCCAGAATCGCTTTCTGTGCGTCTGGACCTGACAAGGCATAGATCAATTCATAAGCAGCTGCTTTTTGTGCGCCAGTTACTTTTTTACTCATGCCTAACCCTGTTCCAACAACACCCGATAAGGTATTCGGATCGCCCTTACCATTCGGTACAGAAGGCAATACCGTAACAGCCATGTTCGCTAAAGCTTCTTTAGAAGCGTTCGCTGCGAGGTTAGGCAATGCCCAGCCCCCGTCGATCATCATCGCTGCTTTACCTTGTGCAAACATTTGCTCCATCTGCGTGTTATCAATGCTGTTAAAGCCTTCTTGGAAAGCACCGGCTTTACCTAGCTGTTGCAGGTACGTCAAGGATTGAACGAATTCTGGATCCGTGAATTTCGCACCATTTTGATCAACTGCTTTCAAGAACCACTCCGTTCCTGTCACACGATCAGCCAATGAACTTAAGATACTGGATTGTGCCACCCACGCCGCTTTGTTACCGAGCGCAATTGGCGTTACGTTATTCTTTTTGAACGTGTCCACCAACTTCATCATATCGTCCCATGTTTTTGGCGGCTGTACATTATATTTGTTGAAGATTTCTTTGTTGTAATAAAGGATGGATGTTGGCGATAAGGCCATTGGAGCTGCATACGTTTTGCCAGCGATAGAGAAATCATCAAACGACCCTGGCATAAAGTTGTTTTTCCACTCTGTTTTGCTGTCTAGAAGTTCATTAATCGGTTGAATCAAGTCACCGCCGACGAACTCTTTCGTCATGACACCTGGCCACATAACGAACAGATCCGGCATTTCATTCGCTGCTGCTACGGTTTTAAGGCGAGGGCGGTACCCATCGGGTGGTATCCCTTGAATATCCAACTCCACATTCGGATGATCCTTCTTGAATTTTTCCATATATTCGCGCATGGTTTTGGCACGCAGATCTTCGCCTGTGTAGTTATGCCAAATGGAAAGTTTCACTTTCTCACCAGGCTTCGCTGTCTCTGTTTTAGCTGGTGCGGTGCTATCTTTCGCTCCATCTGTAGTTCCACTCGACCCACAACCTGCCATCAACGAAAGTGACATCGCAGCCGCCAGTGTAACGATAAATGACTTTTTCATTCGTTCGGACCTCCTAAAAGTTTCGTAGCAACTAGCTCCTCGACTTGCAAGCGTTCTTCGTTACTCCTTTAGTATAGGGGACATTCCTTTGCAGAGGTACGGGAGAGACTTCGGCACGAAGGGGGACATTTGTCAGTCTTTACTTCCTTGTCGAAACTCGGACGGCGTTCTTCCTGTGTGCTTTTTGAACTGCCCAGTAAAGTATTTGATATCCTCATAACCCACGCGTCTAGCTATATCGCTGACTTTCAATTGCGTACTCTGCACAAGATCTGTTGCCAGCTTCATACGTTCCCGAGTAACGAACTCCAGATATGTACAACCAGTCTCCCGCTTAAACACCTCACTGAAATGATTGGGATTGATATGGACGAAACCTGCAACTTGCTGGAGCGAAATAGGTTGATGCAAGTTATCCCGAATGTAGGCAATCGCCTTATGGATGTACGCATACTTATTCTGATCGAGTCCCTGGTGGAAAATGCTCATAATCGCTGAAAGCACCTTGAACACCTCTTCTTCAGGCCGGCCCTCCCCTTCCAGCTTGGACAATGCGCTTAGTACCGACAAGTCCTGCTGCGCAGTACTAGCTCTCTCTAACCAACGATGTCCGGCCACCACCATCGATTGTAAATATCCTTGGACGGAAAGCGGTGTAGCCGCGGTGTCCTCAAGCTGTGTACGAACCTTTAGATTGACCCAATGTCTGAGATCTGTCGCGTTATCATTCATAAGGATCGCAGCAAGCTCTGTCTCCTCTTTCTCCGTGCAAACCGTGCGGCTCCCGCTTCGATCTTGGATATCCTGGAGTGTGTATAGCCCCGTTGAACCGAGCAACCCCTGGTAGGCGAACACTTCCTTCGCAGCACGATAGGACATACGTAGCCCCTCATCATCGTGTGCAACAGGTCCTAGCGATGCAAAAACCGCACATTTCAATGTTTCCGTGACACGTTGGAGCGCTTTATGGAGCCCCGCGGCATCCGTAATCCCAGCTTCATATCGAACGACCATGACGAAATGGTCCTTATTCATCAGCGTTACACAAGGCAAAAGCTCGTACAGTATATTCTCAGCCGCTCCCTGCAGCAGCTCCGCGAACGTCACCCAGCCCGAGCAGGATACGAGAAGCACCTGTCTTGCAATCTCCGAACCATCTTCCGCTGAGGTGTCGACGCCATTATTACAAAACCACAGATGAAGCTGTGTACGAGCCTCCTCATCATCGTGTAAGCCACGATTCAAAGCCCTGTCGAGCAATTGTGAACGCAGCGCGGCCTGTCTACGATTATCCTGCTTAACCGACTCCCATTTATCCATGATGTTCTGCTTCGCTTTCAAAGCCGCTTTGATGATCTCCTCCGGACGGCTAGTTTTGAGCAAATAATCTGTCACACCACCCCGTAAAGCCTGCTGCGCATAGTTGAAATCATCGTATCCCGTGAGAATAACGATCTCCGTATCTGGTAGAATTAGCTTTATTTCCCGGGCAAGTTCAATACCGTCCATCCCTGACATCCGGATATCGGTCAAAACAATATGCGGCTTCTCCTGCGGAATGCGCTCCAAAGCCTCTTCTGCGGACGAAGCGGCAGGCAGCAGCTCCAAGCCAAGCTCTTTCCAATCGATCACGGTACATAAGCCCGTTCGTATAATAACCTCATCATCCACGATCAGAATTCTCATATCGACGACTCTCCCCTCTCACGTGGAATTAGGAATGTAATACGGGTTCCTGTACCCAGCGTACTCTCCAGAACAAGGCCAGAACCTGCACCGTAATGCAGCAGCAACCTGCGATGCACATTAATGAGTCCATAACTGGTCACAACCTTCTTCCTCTCTTCATCCGCTTCACTTCGGATACCCAGCTTCTGGTTAGCCAAAGCCAACTGTCCATGAATATCTCTGAGCTTCACTTCATCCATCCCGATCCCCGTATCCTCTACAATAAATTTCATATCATGCTCACGCAGCTCGCCGTGCACATAAATGTGCCCTTTGCTTTTCTTTTTCTGAATACCGTGAATCAAGCTATTTTCAATCAAAGGTTGGAGCAGCAGCTTCAACATGACACTTTGCATCATCTCAGGATCGACAAAGAATTCAATCTCAAACTGATCCGGAAATCGAATTGCCTGAATGTACGCATAGTTGCGTACATGGGAAACCTCCTGCTGAACGACGCAGAACTCCTCCCCCTTATTTAAGCTAAAACGCAAGAAATCACTGAGCGCACCGACCATCTCGGCAATTTGTCGATCCTTATTCATTAAAGCAATCCAGTGGATAGACGACAAGGTGTTGTACAAAAAATGCGGATTAATCTGCGCTTGCAGCGCCATAATGTCCGCTTCCTTCTTCATCGCTTCGCCCAGCTGAACTTGATCCTTCAGACGGCTGATTCGGTCACTCAGCTTATTGTAACTGTGAACGAGCAGGCCGACCTCATCCACGCTTTTCACTTCAAACGTTGGAATCATCTCGTCAGGATTCAGATCTTTAAGATATTTAGTCAATTTCATGAGCGGATTCGTGACCCATCGCAAGAAATAAATGACCAGCGCCATCGCCAGCAAGAGCGCAATGAGGATCGTGACAGCCGTTACGGTCAGGACGAATCCATTTTGCTTTTGATAAATCTCGGTCGGAATGAACCCGACTAATTTCCAACCTACACGTGGAAGTCCATTATAGAGTACGGTATAGGGATGCATCCCTCGCAGCACATTCGACACGCCGCTTGTTTCTGTAAGTCCCTGCAGGTTGGAGAATACCTCGGACATATCCTTCATCAGCCACTTCGAATCGCCTCCAGCAATAATCCGATTATTCGCGTCGACCAAGACGACAAATCCGCTCGTTTCCCAGCCTGCATCCGTCAAATAATGCTCAATCTCTGATTGATCCAGGGAAAAAGATAAGATGCCCAACGTTTTAAATAGGCTGAAATCCCGTATCGGTCTGACCAGTGAAATCACCTTGCGCAAACCGTCCGAGGTTTGAATGTCATAGAGCGGTGACCACCATTTGGGTGCTGATTTATACACAGTTTCGTACTGCTGCAAAAGCGGCGCTAAGCCTGAATTCGTTATTGTCGTTGTAAATAATACGGGATTGCTGTTTTTAGGTGTGATCGTGATGTTGGCAATATACTTTTTGGAATAGGATAAGTTCCATAAGGTCCCGATAAGCTGTGAATATAGATTGATATCGCTTTCTTCTTTATCCAAGTAAGATTGTACGTCCTTCTGCCCGATCAGGAAGATCGACATGTTCTCAACATCTTGAATGACAAAATCAAGCTTATCTGTCATCTGCTTCAGCGTATTCATCCCTGCTTGCTTCGCTTTATCCTCCGTGACCGAGGTTGCAATCCGATAAGAGACGGTTCCCATCGTTAGTAAAGGTAATACAACTGCGAATAAAATGAGCAATGAGAGCTTGCGATTGAGTGATTTGGCAAACCACCGCTTCATGGGAGTTCCTCCATTCTTCTGCCGTTCCATCTTCTGACAACACTTAGCATTCCTCATACCATGATCTTTTTACCATAGTATCATGAGGGATACTGGAAAATCATACTTTTTTTTAGTTCAACAAACTTTTTGTTTGACATTCAAAAAGTTTGTGTTACCATTTTGCTCAGAATAACCTACAAGCTGTGAGGGGGATAACCGGTATGGAATCCATTCAGGATGAATTCGTATTTTTGACCGATATGGTGACTGGCCTTGCTGCTCAATTCGGCGAGAACTGCGAGGTCGTGCTGCACGATTTGACGGGGTCATATGAGAGCACCATCGTCGCCATTGCCAACGGTCACATCACGGGACGCAAAGTCGGAGATCCTGGCACAAATCTAGGTCTTGAACTGCTGCGAGGCAATCATGTAAACGGCAACAAGTTCAACTATTTGACCCAAACGAAGGACGGCCGCATTCTGCGCTCCAGCTCGATTTATATGAAAAACAAAGTTGGCAAAATTATCGGTTCTCTCTGCATTAACACGGACATCACGGATCTCATGGTCGCCGAGAAAACACTGAAAAACCTCATTAACCCGGCTGGTGAGCAAACTGAGGTGAAGGAATCGTTCGTCACGAGTGTAAGCGATCTCCTCGATGCTCTGATTCAAGAAGCGCAAGAGCTCATCGACAAGCCCGTTGCCGTTATGACCAAGGAAGATAAGATGCGAATGATTCAGCTTCTCGATGCCAAAGGTGCTTTTCTCATTAAAAAAGGCGGCGAGAAAATTTGCACATATCTCAACATCTCCAAATACACCCTATACAGCCATCTGGAAGAGGGCAAAAGTAACGCAAAAGAGAGTGAGAGTGAATCCCTATGACCATCTCCTTAGAAACGCCTTGCGTCATCATTGATACAGATATTATGGCTCGAAATATAGCAAGTATGGCAGAACGAGTGCGACAAAATGGTGTTAATCTGCGTCCGCATGCCAAAACACATAAGCTCCCTTCTGTTGCACAGCTTCAAATCGACGCGGGTGCTGTTGGCATCACTGTGGCCAAAGTATCGGAAGCCGAAGTGATGGCTTTGCACGGGATTCCTAATATCTTTATCGCGTATCCGTTGGTAACCGCGAGCAAAATTGAACGTGCGATTCGCATCAGCGAGCAGATCGAGCTGATCGTTGGCGTGGACAGTTTGGCCGGCGCCAAGCTGATGGAGCAGACCGCGGCCAAGCATGGGCATACGCTGCAGGTTCGGTTAGAGATTGACACCGGGCTGCGCAGAACCGGTGTACCGTTTGAAGAGGCCGCCGCGCTTGCCACGGAGATTGCGGGTATGCCGCATCTGCGGCTGACCGGCATCTACACGTTCCGCGGCGCCCTGCATGCCGGCAAGCCCACGCTCGACGTGGCGGCCGCCGGCTGGGAAGAAGGTCAGCTGATGGTTGACCTCGCTGACCACCTTAGAGCCGCTGGCATCGCTGTCGCGGATGTCAGCGTGGGCTCGACGCCGACGGCTTTGTATGCCGCGGCTGTCGAAGGGGTGACGGAGGTTCGTCCCGGCACCTACGTCTATCAAGACCGGATGCAGGCGCAGCTAGGCGTCTGCGAGCTCGAGGACTGTGCCGGCAGCGTGCTGGTCACCGTCGTGAGCCGGACTTCGGCGGATCTGGCGATCGTCGACGGCGGCAGCAAGACCTTCGCGACCGATGTGCAGCCAGGTACACATCCCTTGCAGTTGCGCGGCTTCGGCCATATTCATGGCCTGGAAGATGCACTTCTCGTGCGGATGACCGAGGAGCACGGCATGGTCGAACTTGGCCCTCTAGCTCAAGCCGCTGATTTGAAAGTCGGCGACCAGCTGCGCATTATTCCGAATCATATTTGCAGTACGATTAACCTGCACAATCATGTTGCGATGCAGCGTGGAGACACATTTGAACGCGTGCCTGTGCTTGCACGAGGCATGTTGGAATAGCTGGAATCGCTGAAATGGCTGAAATAAATTTGGGAGGTGCCCCATCATGTTGGATCTACTACTGAAAAACGGACGCATCGTCGATGGCACTGGTAATCCTTGGTTTGCTGGTGATGTCGGCATCCAAGGCAACAAAATTGTTGCTGTTGGTCAACTCCATGAGGATGCATTGAAGGTGATCGATGTAAATAAGCAAGTGATCTCGCCTGGCTTCATTGACGGTCATTGCCATTCCGATCTGATGATCTTCGATTATCCGCATAGTGAAATCAAAATGCGTCAAGGTGTAACCGCCGAAGTCGTCGGCAACTGCGGACTTGCGCCTGCTCCCTTCGTCCCTTCCCAAGCTGAACTTCTCCAAAGTTATGTTCAGCCGGTGCTTGGTCAAACCAAATGGCAATGGCCATGGGAAACCGTTGCTGAGTATATGGACGCCGTCGCGAATTCGCGTCCTTCTGAGCATATGGCAACCTATGTGGCTCATGGCGCACTACGAATTTCCGTGATGGGCTTCGCCAATCGTCCAGCCACTGGGCCGGAAATCGCACAGATGAAGGTGATGCTTGAAGATGGCCTGCGGGCCGGTGCGATTGGCTTCTCCATCGGGCTGCTCTATGCGCCAGGCAGCTATACGAGCAAAGAAGAAATTGCGGAACTCTGCTCCGTTTTGCCAAAGTATAACGGCCTGTTCTCTACGCATATTCGTGGTGAGGGGAACAATTTGTTGCCGTCCGTCAAGGAAGTCATCTGGATTGCGGAGAGGGCCGGCGTTTCGCTGCATATCTCTCATCTCAAAGCTGCCGGCAAACGCAACTGGGGGCAAATCAATGATGCGCTGGAGTTGATTGAGGATGCGCGCTCTCGTGGCATGGATGTCACTTGCGATGTGTATCCGTATAATGCGGGCTCTACCAGCTTAACGACGATCCTTCCTCCTTGGGTACTTGAAGGCGGGATCGAAAGCGCGCTTGAGGTGCTCCGTGACCCTTCGCTTCGTGCCCGTGTTCGCGAAGAGTTGAGTCACGAGCAGACGACATGGGACAACTTGGTGTGTTCCACAGGCTGGCAAAGTGTGTTTCTTTCTGCCATGCACACGGAGCGCAATCGCCATCTCGAAGGCAAGCACCTTGCCGAGATTAGCGAAATTCGCGGGCAGGATTCAGCGGAGTGTATGATGGATCTCCTTTTGGAAGAAGAAGGCCGTATCTCCATCGTCTACTTCCATATGTCTGACGAGGATGTGAAGCAGGTTATTGCTTACGATAAATCGCTCATCGCGTCAGATAGTCTCACTTGTGATACGGGGAAGCCGCACCCCCGCTTATACGGGACGTTCCCTCGTGTATTTGCGAAGTATGTCCGCGAGCATCGCATTTTGACCTTGGAACAGGCGGTACGCAAAGTGACATCGTTCCCTGTTCAGCGCTTCAAGCTGGGTAAGCGGGGGCTGATTGTTCCTGGCTACATCGCTGATGTGACGGTGTTCAATCCAGATACCATTCAGGATCATGCGACATTCGAGAATCCGAGGCTGTATCCGGATGGTATCTCTCATGTCGTGGTGAATGGCGCTTTATCATTGACCGGCGGTCAACATACGCTAGCGCGTGAAGGCAGCTTCATTCGCGCACAGCATTGCTGCAAGCACTAATTTTCTAATATAACCTAAACCTAACTTTTGACTTGGAGGTCATTCATATGTCCATTATTGAACAACGTTTGCAAGAGCTTGGTATCACCCTTCCCCCTTCACCAGAGCCGCGTTTCACATATATTCCTTGTAATCAAACAGGGAATTTGATCTACTTGTCCGGCCAAGATTGTCGTATCAACGGAGAGCTTATGTATGAAGGCAAACTCGGCCGTGAAGTCACGATTGAGCAAGGCCAAGAGGCAGCTCGTCAAACGATCATCAACTGCCTAGCGGTAATGAAAGGGTATCTTGGCGATTTAGACCGTGTTGTCAAAATCGTCAAAATGCTCGGCTTCGTCAACAGCGAATCCGGCTTTGGCGACCAGCCGTATGTGATCAACGGTGCATCCAACCTGCTCGTTGAAATCTTTGGCGAAAACGGCAAGCATGCCCGCTCCGCAATCGGCACGAGCGATCTGCCTTTCCACACGCCTGTGGAAATTGAATTGATCGTTGAGATCCGCGACTAAGTCAAGGTATAGTGCTCCGCGAACACTTGATTCCAATTAACTGGAAAATGTACATCTATTCTGGAGGAAACTCCCCGAAATTTCAGTTTACATGGAAAATTGGTAGTTAATTTATCCTCTTGTGCCCGAATTTCGTAAATTCCTAGTATTTAGCTGCAGGAAATACAGTTATTCGGCATCCGGGGTCTATTCTCACCGATTTACCTACAGGAAATACAGTTATTTATTGCAAGAGGCGCACAAACAAAAGGAACCTCAGACTTTACTAAGTCCAAGGTTCCTTTCTTTATAACCCCACAGCCGCGCCTCTTTCCAGCCGCAGAATCTGCTTCTCACCTGTTTCCGCTAGCTCACGGAATTGAGTAATCGTTTCGCGCATTTTGGGAAGCGCTTCTTGCTTATAGGTACTGATCGCCTGCAAGGCTTCAAAGCTGTCAGCGAATGCTTTCTTGAGCGAATCTGCTGAAATGCTGGCCTCAATCGCCCCTTTTTGAATTTCCACACCTTGCTGCTTCAACATCTGCCCCGTATGCTCAATGAACGTATTGGTCGTATTATACAAAGCATTCAGTTGCTTCAGCACCACCCGCTGATTGGCTAGCGCACTTGCCGCTGTAACAGCGACACGCAGAGCTGCAACCGTTACGGTACTTGCCCGATCCACCCCACGAATAAGTTCCTTATTATTCCGGATAACAACCTCGAAGGTGATGAAGCCTTGTTGATTGACGGCCATCATTGCTTGCATATCGAGCGTCCTCTGACGAAGTGGAAAAAGCACCTCTTCGGTTATGAATTGAATCTTCTCCGGATCATCATTTCGGGCTTTGGCAAGCGCGATTTGTGCTTCGATGGATTCATCCATATAGGAAACTAGCTGGATCTCTTTACGAAGTTTTTTGGTAAGATCACGCAGGGCATGCTGTTCGAGAAGAAGTGTCGTATTGTCATCCTTCAAGCCTAACTTGCCTTTATTCAGCGTTTCGATAATTTCGGCAATGACCATATCCGCTTTATCAAACTGATGGAAGTAGGACCTTAGCGGGTTAAAAAACTTCCCCAGGAACCCGCGTTTGACGAAGTCGATCCCGCTGGGATCGAGGTCCTTCATTTGGAGTTGCAGCTCCCCGAGTCCCTTGGCAACGATTCCCCCCTCATCACCCGCCCTCGATAGCTGCCCTACCGTTACTTGGAGTAAAGCATTTTTCTGGGAGGATGCTCGCATGGTCTCGATGCCGAAGTTTTCTACCGCAGCTAGAATATTTTTGCGTTTCTCCAGCGAATCGAGATCGATCTCCATGATCGTCTGTACATTCTGTTCCGCTTGTGCCTTCAGCTTGACAACTTCCTCTGGAACAGGCTTCACTTGTTCCTCTACAACGGCTTTAAGCACCTCGTCGCCAGCAATCTCCAACGAAAATGACATCCTAACTCCCCCTCAAAAGGTAAATTAACCCTACATCTGGACGTTAAGCAGATTACTTATTTTATAAACAACATCATCCGTGTCCGCATTAATGCTCGCTGCCTCATTAATACTCGAAATGCTCTGCAGCGCCGCAATATCCGCATTGTAACCAATCGTATAGACGGGAATCTGCAACGTTTCGATCAATCCTCGAATGTCCTTCAAAGAATGTCCTGCATTGGTTTCTCCATCACTCAATACGAAGATGATCGGTTTCACATTCGGATCCCCTGCCATGTAGTCTTGCAGCATTTTCATGGCAACTGCAATGGCATCAAACGTCGCTGTGCCTCCCCCTGCTTGGAGCGTACCTACGGTACCTACAAACAGCGATTGCTGATTGGTATCATACTTAGCAATGGGAAGATTGATCGTCACCCCGTTCGAGTAGGATACGAGACCAATTCTATTTTCTTTACCAAGATATTTCTGACCTTTGAGCAGGGATTCTTTCAATCGACTAAGAGGTTTACCATCCATGCTGCCAGATACATCCGTAACAAAAACAGCGGCAAGAGGCTTGCTTCCATTCTTCTTTTCTTTCCAAACCTTCTGAGCAGAAGAAAGTGTATTTCCATCTATCGCAGGGAGCTCACTCTTGTAATTTTCTAGCCCATTAAACCCTTTATCCTTGGCTGTTTGTTGATATTTCGCCCCTGCAACAAATTCTGCAAATCGCTTAATCACATCAAGCTTCACGATCGGCAAATCACCAAGAGCATAGAGTGGGCTGTCATGTCGATATCCAAAAGGTGTAAATACATAGTCATTCGTAAGCTCCGCCGCATTCTGGTATGTCTGGTATTCCAACACGAAGCCATCCAGCATCCCTGACTTCGCAGCATCTCGCATTTGAATCGTTGTAGATGCGATAAAGGGCACGTTCGTTTGGAATTTCTCAAATTCTAGAACGGCCTTCTCACTGATTGGGTTTTTATTATCCCATGTACTTAAAGCTGTAACGAGGAAATTAAGACCGGTAGAACTTGCGAAAGGGTCGGTATAGCCCATGGCAAATTCATTATTTGAAATCGCTTGCGTTACGGTATTTACATTGATGGAACCATATTTGGCAACAAGGGCATCATATTTTTTCTTCGCAATCACAATACCAGGGACATTTCCTACCAAACTTTTGGTGACTAGCTGTACTTTCGGACCGCCAGATTTGATCATCTCTCCCCATAACTCATTCGAAGGTGTAAAAGCATCCGGCACATATTTCCCTGACTTGATATAGTCCGTCGCCGTCCCAGAAGCAATATTGCGAATTTTCACCGAGGCCGTCTTCCCGTTAACCATAATCTGCGCTTTATTAAATTCATTTGCTACATCCGTTAGCCAACCATCCACGCCACTGCCGGACTTCTCCGTCGAGGAGAAAATTTCTACAAAATAATCCGTCGTATTATTCACTGTAATTGGAAATTTCGAAATATCAGGCAGCGATGAAGCGACATCGGCTGGATTAATATCAATCTGTCCTTTGACTGGTGTTCCGTTCACAACTGAGATTTTCTCGTATAACTTGTTCAACTGCTTTACAGCACTCTCCGCTGTCACTTGATTTTGGGATTTACCCAAATTGGCGGTGAAGGAAACGCCAGCATAGACACCGATAAATACAATAATCACAATCAGAAGCGAGATAAAGAAAAACTTCGTTTTATTCATGTTAAGAGCACCACCTCTACGGTTTGTAGAATTGTGTTTGCTTGATCAAAGCATCAATCTCTTGCATACCTGGCATTTGCCCAATATCACCCATCGCCATGCTATCCAGTTGAGAAATTTCTAACAGCAACCTATCCAATTTAAGCAAAATTTCTTCATTTATATGTAAGGCGGTTTTAACAAACGACATATGTGCCTTGTACACAGTTCTTTTTTCTTGCAAAAGTTCGGGAGATAACTGGCTCGTAGTCTGTTTGGAGATACTTTGAAACTCCTCTTCATCGAATACATGGAGACGGTTTATCATACTCCGTATATTGTGAAAAAATAACTTCTCCACCTCTTGCGTCGTAGAAGCAAATTTCTGAAAGCTAAGTCCGCTCGGTTCAAATCTCTGGATGAGGACACTTCGTATGGTCTCTTGTTTTTTGCGCATTCGCTCCAATTGGTGCAGGCCAAGCGTAATTTCCTGTGCTAAGGATTTGACGCCTTTGCATTGTTTCAAAGCACCCTCCAAATCTTCGGGGCTCTTCATCTGTTTCGCTGGGAGTCGAAGGTTTGGCTTCATGACTATGCTGTAAATGCCAAATAGCAATACTAGGGTGCTCCCCAGCAGAATGGAAACGGTGAATGCCGTTTGCAACGCACTGTGTCCGATTCCTATCCCTAGAAATCCCGGTGAAAGCATGACAATATCAAACAATGCGACACCGCTCGTTAGCGCAATTAATTTCATTATTTTACCTGCGGCTTCCATCAAAGGGACAAACTCCTCTCTTCGCAATTTCAACTCCCCGAATTCAACAGGTGATTTTTATTCGTTTACGTTACCGAGCTAAGAATGCTGATATAGAATTATATGCAGGACCTATAGGACATATCTGCTTTCTGTTGGTCAAAGTGCAAGGAAAGATGTCACAGAGCCAGCTTATTGTCACTAAAATGACAACGGGCTGTCCCACGAAGTAGATTGACTACTTGAGGACAGCCCCTATAGGGTTAATTAATTATTCTTTAGCATGATTAAAAGCGAAGACTTGCATTGTGTTGACCGAGAAGTATGAAAAAAGCAGTACTCACGTTGTGGATCTTGCTTGTGCAATCCACTATATCGACGCATTGCTGCCATTGAGTCATCGAACTTGTCAATTACCACAACTGCTTCAATAAATCGACTACCTTCTTCAGAATGTGCCTTTGTTGCTTCTAAAACAACCCATTCATTTGGGAACTTCTCTTGCACTTCTTCCCAGCGCATCTCATCACCTCCTACTAATATCCGTACCGTAATTATATGCTAAACATGTGCCAATTGATTTCCAGTGACTGCATGCTCATCGGTCTCATTCAATTGCATGTTCATGCCTAGGGCTATGGCTACTTTGATCAAAGTGTCTACTCTCGGAATTTGCGTACTGTTTTCTAATCGTGCGATCTGTGCTTGAGAAAGACCAGCCTTTTTCGCAACTTCGATTTGAGTTAATCCAAGTATTTTTCGACGCTTAACAATGTCAGAAACCATCCGAGCAATCTGTCGTGTAGTTTCCGTTTCAATTGTATTTTCGCCAATCTCATGCATAAAATCTTCGAATTTCATCGAATTTCCTCCCCAACGGTACCATCAAGTTTTTTTGAATAATTCAATGATTACGCTTATTCCAGTCATCCCTTAACTGTATAGCTTTTCTTATTTGTTTAGGCGGGGTTTTCTGTGTTTCTTTGCGGAAGTGATTCAACAAAATAAATCTCCCCTCCTTGACTTGGAAAAACATGACCCTATATTTATCTGGACGCAGTTCCCAAATGTCATCAACAATGTGCTTGGCAATTTGCCCCGGGACGTATGTTCCCTCCCATTTTATCCGTTCAATGCAATAGTGTATCTGATTAAGTACGATTCTGGCTTCCTTTATTCCATGATTTTTTCGACGTTTGAGTTCACGTAGCCAATCTTTCAACTCTGAATCTCCATATTCATCTTCATAAATTTCTACTTTGTACATTTGTTGGTTTGGCTCTTTTATTGCAATTTCCTTATACGCAATAAATTATGCCGAATATGATATTTATTATATCATATTCGGCATAAAACTCAAATAGTATAACACAATATTAAACAAACACCATTTACTTTCTACTTCCTCCTTATTTCGGCAGATGAATGCAAAAACCCCTGACCAGCAGGCGTATAAACTACGCTTGCCAGTCAGGGGTGTGCTTCACCGCCAATTTCTTACTTTCACTATACTACACATGTAAAAATTATGGATAGTATTTTTTCACACCCGAAACCGTCCAATCAACCCCTGCAGCTCCGCAGCCATGCTGCTCAGCACCGTCGCGGACGAGACAATCTCCTCCATGCTCGCGTACTGCCCCTCGATGTTGGCGGAGACGTTCTTCGCGCCCGCAGCCGTCTGCCCCGCCACCTCGTCGATGGCGCGAATCACGCCTACGGCGACGAGCGTCTTCTCGGAGATCGCCTCCGAGCAGCCCGCTACTTCCTCGATCTGCCGAGCGACCTCGTCCATCGCCGAACGAATGCGCCGGAACGTCGCTCCCGCTTCGCTGACGACCTCAAGACCCGTCTCCACCTCGCGGCTGCCCGCTTCGGTGGAGCGCATAACGTCCCTCGTCTCCTCCTGGATACTCGTCACGAGAGAAGCCACTTCCTCCGCCGCTGCGCCGGTCTGCATGGACAGCTTGCGGACTTCCTCCGCAACCACAGCAAACCCCTTGCCCGCGGCGCCTGCACGTGCCGCTTCAATCGAAGCATTGAGCGCCAGCATATTCGTCTGCCGCGCAATACCTGCGATCATCGCGTTCGCGTCCACGATTTTCTCCGAACGGCCGCTTAAGCGATCGACCGAGACGGCCAACTCATCCATCTTCCGATGGATAGCCTTCATTTGCAGCATCGCAGTCTCTATTGCCGCCGTGCCTTCCCCCGCCTCCTGCTGCGCTAACAAAGACTGCTTATTCGCTGTCTGCGTGACACTAGCAATCTGCGTAACCGCCGCTGACATTTCCTCCATGATCGCAACACCTTGATGCACACTGCCTACCTGTGCATCAGTGCCCTGCGATATGATTTGAATCGTTCCCGTGATCCGCTCCGATAACTCACTAACCTGATTGGAATTCGCACTTAGCTCTTCCGAAGCCGCAGCAACCTGCTCGCTGCTACTGCCCACCTGGCGAATCAAGCCCTGCAGATTGCCTTTCATTTGATTGAAGGCTGTCGCCAAATCCTGCAGTTCATCGCGGCTGTTCACCCCAATATCACCTACGGATAAATCGCAATTCGCGATTCGCTCTGACGCTCTCACCATGGAGCGCACTGGCGTAACAATGCTTCGCGATACCAAGAGACCTACTACTAACGCGAATACTAATGCCGCTCCACTCACCCAAATCAATGTCTTAATCGTCGTCGAAACAGTCTGATGATTCTGTTCAGAAGCATCTGCCTGAATGATGGCTTCAAGTTCTTCTATTTTAGCCGCCGCTTGCGTCAATGTTTCCGTTGTTGGAATTGCCCACTGCATGGCTTCCGCCTTAGCCAAGGTGGCATCGCCTTTTTCACCGTATGCAACCACCTTTTGAACTAACCTAGCAAAAGTTTGATTCGCCTCCAGCATAGATCCAACAGCGGATTTCTCATCCTCGTTACCTCCATTATCCTGCATCTTTGAAATGATCGTGGAGAGTGTTGTGTTCATTTCGACAAGACGTTTTTCCCTGTCTTTCGTCGGATCCAGCACATAGCCAAATAATAAACTTGTTTGCATCTGTGTTTTTTCTTTGATTTCTGCAACGTCCTGAAGTAATCTCACATTCTTATCAAGCAACTCCGTGTAGGAGTTGTCCACTTTCTTTATATACATGTAAGATAAACCGCTCGTGATCCCAACCAGCAAAGAAACGAGAACAAAGGCCCCCACCAACTTGGTTTGTAACGAAACAAATAGGAGTCGCTTCTTCCAGTCCGATTTATTATGATTTGTATGCATTGTTCTACTCCCCTCAGCCACTCCGTAAACGCTTACAACGGTCTCGACTATAAAAGGCTGCCGAGAATATCGACAGCCTCCATAACCTACTTCGAATTCATATATTTGCGCATATCAAACGCTACCGCAGCAACGATGATCACACCTTTGATAATTAACTGCCAGTATGGGCTAATCCCGATAAACGTCAGACCGTAGTTGATAACGCTGAAAATCAATACCCCTGCAAGAACACCTGGTACCGTACCGATACCGCCTGAAGTGGATACACCGCCGACAACGCAAGCCGCGATCGCATCAAGCTCGTACATGTTACCATAGTTATTCGTTGCGCCACCCGTTCTTGCCGCTTCCAATACCCCTGCAAGTCCGTAAAGCGCACCCGCAATCGCATAAATGTAGATCAAGTAACGATTTACGTTAATCCCTGAAACGACAGCGGCGTGAATGTTGCCGCCAATTGCGTACATATATTTGCCAAGCTTTGTTTTATTAAATACGATCCACACAATAACCGAGACGACAATCGCGAAAATAACGATATAAGGAATCGAGTACGTTGAGCTAGATCCAATTGCGCCAGTTCCCAGACTGCTGAAATCCGGACGAAGACCACCGATTGGTTGTGATTGGTTTGGCTTCATATCGAAATACAAGGAGTTCGCACCGTACACGGCAACCATCGTTCCTAGTGTCGCAATGAATGGCGGGACTTTGAATTTAGCAACGACAATCCCATTAATTAACCCAACGATTAAACCCGCTACAACAGCAATTAGAATCGGAATAAACATTGGCAATTGCGGTAAGTCTGGGAAAAATCTTCTGCCATACTCCTCTGTTTGGAGCATCGATGCGGAGATAACCGCGGATAAACCAACGATTCGCCCTGCGGATAAATCCGTTCCGCCCGTGATCAGAATGAATGCGGCACCTAACGCGATAATGACGCGTGTGGAAGACTGCAATAAGATATCACGTAGGATACTTACCGATAAAAAGCGTGGATCATAAATAGCGATTCCAATAACTAGAACAACTAGTACGATGTAGATGGCGTATTTGGTAATGAACCCGCTAAGGTCTCTGGATTTTAATGTTTCTGTTTTGGTAGTCATGTTCTAGGCCCCCTCCATTATGCCATATGCTGTGCAGCAAGGCGCATAATCTCTTCTTCTGTTGCTTTATTTCCTTCTACAATCCCCGTAAGACGTCCCTCACACATAACCATAATTCGGTCTGACATCCCAAGAAGCTCGGGCATTTCAGAAGAGATCATGATAATACTTTTCCCCTGCTTCGCAAGGTCAGCAATGATGGAGTAAATCTCAAATTTCGCTCCTACGTCAATTCCCCGAGTCGGTTCATCGAGAAGAAGTACTTCAGGTTCAGTTAACAGCCATCTGGCCAGCAAAACCTTTTGTTGATTACCACCGGACAAGTTCTTAATGAGCGCATGCATATTCGGCGTTTTCACGCGTAGCATCTCGATGCTTTGTTTCACTTCTGCTTTACGTTTCGCTTCTTGAATGAAGCCTAAAGGATTCATGTATCGTCCCAAATTAGCGATGACCGTGTTCTCCAAAACCGATAACACTGGGAAAATACCGGTTACGCGGCGCTCTTCTGTCAGCAAAGCAATCTTCTGCTTGATCGCATCCATCGGCGATTTCAGCTTCACAGGTTTCCCGTGAATGGAGATGCTTCCTGAAGCAATACCTCTCATCCCGAACAGGGATTCAATCAACTCCGTCCGTTGTGCCCCAACAAGGCCGCCAACACCGAGAATCTCACCCTTTTTCAGCTCAAAAGACACATTCTTGAATGATTTAGGAGCGACCGAAGTCAGGTCCTCAACCTTCATCAATACGCCTTCTGGCACATTACTGCGCTCAGGGAAACGCTCTTTCAAATCACGTCCAACCATCTTTGAGATGATCATATCTGTCGTAAGCTCGGAAGATGCCCATGTCCCAATTTTGGTACCATCGCGCATAATCGTGACTTCGTCCGAAATTTCCAAAATCTCTTCCATTTTATGTGAAATATAGATGATCGAAACACCGCGACTCTTCAAATCGCGAATGATGCGAAACAACTGCTCAACTTCGTTACCCGTAAGCGATGAAGTCGGCTCATCCATAACAATGACTTTCGAATTGAAAGAAACAGCCTTGGCGATTTCAATAGATTGCACTTTAGATACTGATAAGGTACCGACCAGTGTATCCGGCTTAATATCCATTTGGAGTTGTTTGAACAAACTTTCTGTATCTGTACGCATTTTTTTGTGATCCACTAATTTCAAAGGTCCGATACCTTTTAGCGGAAACCTACCTAACCAAATGTTCTCCATCACATTGCGATGTGGAACAGGGTGAAGCTCTTGGTGAATCATGGAAATACCGTTCGCTAAAGCATCTTTGGAGCTCGTAATTGAAGCAACTTCTCCATTTAGCTTAATTTCTCCACCATCGGGCTTATAAATGCCGAATAAACATTTCATAAGCGTCGATTTTCCCGCACCGTTCTCTCCCATCAGCGCATGTACGCTTCCTGGACGAACTTTGAGGGTGACATTATCCAGCGCTTTGACGCCGGGGAACTCTTTGGAGATTTGATTCATTTCCAATAAATAGTCATGTACAGTCATGGTAACTCCCCCTACAGCTCACGATAATCCCCACAAAGTGAAGCCTTTATTCGAAGCTTATTTCTCTTTATCTTCACGGGTTTCCAAAAAAGGAAGGCAAAAGCGCGATTGTTACTCGGTTATCGCATCTCTTGCCCATTCTCACAATTACTTCGCTTCGTTCATGTTAGCTTTTGTGATTTTTTTGTAGGAAATCCAAACGTATTTACCATCAGTGATATCATAGCCAGTTGTTTCTTTGCTTGGTACCAAACCATTCGCAAGAGCTGTTGCTACGCTAGTTGTTGCAGCACCTTGGTTTTTCGCATCGTTTAGAACTGTTCCAAGAAGCGTTCCATCGCTAAGTGCTTGTAGAGCAGGAGCAGTTGCATCTACACCAACTACTGGAAGGAATTTGTTGTCTTTGAAATAGCCTTTTGCTTTCAAAGCTTCGATTGCACCAAGCGCCATATCATCGTTGTTCGCAAGAACAGCTTCGATTTTGCTTTCGCTGGAAGCTAAGAATGCTGCCATTTTCTCTTGACCTTTAACGCGATCCCACATTGCTGTATCTTCTGCAACTTTTTCTACACCCATACCGGAATCCGTGATGGCTTGGATAGAGAATTTCGTACGAAGCTCAGCATCTTGGTGTCCTGGCTCGCCTTTAAGCATAACGTATTGGATTTTACCGTCTTTGTTTTTGTCAGCTTCTGGGTGAGCTTTGAAGTAGTCAACCAATAGTTGGCCTTCCATTGTTCCGGATTGCTCAGCTTTAGCGCCTACGTAGTAAACTTTATCCCATTTCTTCATGTCCGTATCAAGCGGCTCACGGTTCAAGAAGACAACTGGAATGTTCGCTGTTTTGGCTTTATCGATGATAACGCCAGCTGCTGTACGGTCAACTGCGTTGATCGCAAGTGCATTTACTTTTTTCGTGATGAAAAGGTCAACTTTATCGTTTTGAGTTGGTTGGGAGTTTTGGCTGTCTACGATATCAACATTCGCTTTATCTTTCGCCGCATCTGCGATCGCTGCACGAACACCAGACATGAACGTATCGTCGAATTTATAGATGGCAACACCGATTGTTGGCTTTTTGCCAGCTGCTGGAGCTGTCGTTGCTGCTGCACCTGTGGAAGCTGCTGGAGCTGTACTAGCTGCTGGTGTTTCTGTTTTATTTCCACAACCTGCAACGGTTGCAACTAAAGCGCCTGCTACGGCAAGTGTAAGTAATTTTTTCAAGATAAGACCCTCCCTAAAAGGTATATTGTTTGTTTACATTCCTTACTATAATGGTTCAAAGCACATAAACAAATGCAATATCCTCATGTCTTCTATCGAAATTCTCATCACTTTGTATCACTTAATAAATGGGAATAGCAATTTTTGATTGTCTGACCAGAACATATTAGTCAAATCAATCGCCTTAATCCCCGTTTCCACGCGCTTTGGCACCGTTTTTCCCTCAAGAGCGTCTACCGCACTTTTCACGCCCAAATAACCGATGCTAAACGGATTTTGAATAATCGTTGCTTGAATGACCCCCTCTTGGAGCAGCTCTAACTCCTCAGAGGTACTGTCAAACGTGATGATTTTCACCTTTTCATTCAAATTCCGACTCTGTACCGCACTGGCAACACCAATCGATGAAATTTCATTCAGCGCCACAATCCCATCCAGCTCGGGATGTTTGTCGATGACATCATGCGTGAGTTGGGCAGAAAGCTCCCGATCCGTTAGGCTGTATACCGTATCAATCACCTGTACGTCGGGAAACTTCGATATTTCGTCCAATAGCCCTTTTTCCCTCAGCTCCGTATTTCGCTCCCCTTTCCGGAAGCTCATAATAGCAATTTGCCCACTCTTGCCAATCAGTTTAATCAGTTGTCGTCCTGCTAATTGACCTGCTTCATAGTTATCCGCTCCAATAAAACTACGCACATTCTTCGTCTCCACCTCAGAATCAACCGTAATAACGGGAATATGCGCTTTACCGGCTTCATCCACGATGGGAGAAAGCTCCTTATAGTCATTAGCTGCTAAGACAATCGCGTCCGGCAAGCTTGCAATAGACTGCTCCATCAAGGCTATCTGCCCCTTCACGTCGGCCTCATCACCAGGTGCTCGGAAGTCCAACGTCACATCAAACTCCTTCGCCGCGACCTCTGCCCCCAACTTAACTGTTTTCCAATAGTCACCTTCTTGACTGCGGAGAACGACCTCTAAGTGTTTCTTCTGCTCCGTAGGCAAGGTTTCCACACGCTCTGTACAGGACGACAGCGAGAGAAGAGCGACCAGGACGGCGATCAACATCGGTTTTATTCTCACCCTTCACTCCCCCCTTCGTTATCTAATAAGGCTGGAATCGCAATGCGGACGGTCGTTCCTTCCTCGAGCTCACTATCAATGTGGACCCCATACTCCATCCCAAAATACAGCTGAATCCGCTCATGCACATTTCGTAGTCCCACACCGGAGCCCTTTTCACTTTTCACCTGACCGGTCATAATACTCTTCAGTGTTTCCTCTGACATCCCGACACCATTATCTCGAATCTCGAAGAGTATCTTTCCTTTATCCATCGTGACAATGAGCTCAATCAACCCTTCATCCACCATATATTCGATCCCGTGATAAAGCGCATTCTCCACAAAAGGCTGAAGAATAAGCTTGAGTGTTTTATAGGGAAGCACCTCTTCTGAGACGTTAATCTCGTACTCAAATTTATCTTTATAGCGCATTTTCTGGATGATCAAATAGTTACGAATATGCTCGATCTCTTCCCCGATCGTAATAATACTCTTCCCTTTGCTCAGCGATATCCGGAAAAATTTCGACAGAGACGTAATCGTGGTCACGACCTCCTCATTCCTCCCGTTGCCAACCATACGAACGACCGAATTGAGTGTATTGTATAAAAAATGCGGATTAATCTGCGATTGGAGAACCTCCAGCTCGTTCTTTCGCTTAATCTCTTGCTCCTCGATACTCTGATCCATCAGCTCGCGAACCCTCGACACCATCAGATTGAAGCGCCGCGAAAGCTGCTCGACCTCATCAGCTCCACGCACATGAATATACGTGTCGAAATGCCCTTTCTCCACCATCTCCATCGACTTCTTCAGTCGTTTAATCGGCTGTGAAATACGCGCGGACATGAACGAGGAAATCAACAAAATGAAGAACAGGACGATCACTAACAACCAAATCATGAACGTCGAAATTTCCTTGCGCGTCGTCATAATTTCATCGAGATAAGAGACCCCGATAATTTTCCATCCGATGTTATTGACCGTCCGCACAACGTTTAACCGCGACTCCCCTTCGCTCTCATCCATATATCGGCCATACGAAAATTTGAGCGCTTGCTCCACATTCTCATATTTCAGACCAATATAAATAAGCTGCTGCTGCGGATGATATACAATACTGCCTGCTGAATCGTCAATGATATAGACATAACCCTTCTTACCTAGAGAAACCGTACGAAACACATCGTCCAATGTCTTGAAATTGATGTCTACCAAAATAACCGCATCCACCAAGTTTCCATTCTGCTCGATCGTGACCCCTTTACTCATGGATACCACCCACTTATAGGGATCTTTGAATAGGTTTTGGATATGTGGTAAGGAAAAGGTCAGATGGTTCGGGTTATCAAGGGCAGACCGAAACCACGGCTGCTCGAGCAGCCGTGTATTTTTGCGCATCTCTGTTTTGGGCACACCGGTAACCAACCCGCCATCCGCGGTAAATAGATGAATAGATACAATGTCCTCACGCGTACTCGCGATCGTGTCTAGTTGTTCGAGCAGCTTGTCCGACGGGATGCCGCGGCTTTTGGCAATTTTGGCATCTACGACTTCAAACGTATCCGCCATCCCATTGATGTACTGCTCCAGATTGAATTGCACCTGCTCAATCACTTGGGCTGTACTCAGAAAGGCGCTCTCCTCCGCTGTTTTGGCAAATTTATTATAGAGCACCAAGGAGACGACAAGCATGACGGTTACGGTAATAAGAATGAATGACATCGTTATTGTAAACTGAATACTTTTTACCCGCATCGTATCGAGCATAACGTTATATAAAGCTTTCAGCAGCGTACTCACTCTGCGTTTCAAAGCAACTCTCCCCCTTCTAGTCCCTACAGCCCCTTGACGCTGTTATTGCGATACTCCTTCGGGGAAACGCCCACATTTTTGCGAAAGGAGAAGCTGAAATAATTCGCATCCGCATAGCCCACCTTCTCAGCGATTTCCAGCGCCTTCATATCCGTAGAACGCAGGAGCTCTTTCGCTGCTTCCATCCGAATGTGGTTCAAATAGTTAACGAAGGTCATTTTGGTTTCTTTTTTGAAAATGGAGCTGAAATAACCCGCACTGATATGCAGATGTCCGCACACCTTATTAATATTGATATCCCCCTCATGATAATGGCTCTTTGTATAATCCTTGGCTAGATCCACGAGGTTTTTATACGTATATTGACGATCCGTTGCAATATGACTCATCATGCTCGCACAGAGCTCGGCCAACCAATGCTTCGCTTCCTCCAATGAGGTGAATTTATTAATCTCGGTAAAAGGAACGAAACTCTCGCCAAATACCTCGTCAACATTCAGGTTCGAGTCCTTGGCTGCTTTCAGAATACAAGTAAGAATTTCAAGTAAATAAATCTGATAATCCTTCACCGACACACCGGCCTCGATGCCCTGAAACAGTTCATCAATCGTCTCTCGGATCTCTTGCGTCGTGCCTACCTTAATACAACGGGTCAACGCATGTTCCTTCACATCGTCGAATCGAATCTTATCCACGTTGCGCTTCTCTACATCATCAATGTAAATCATGCGATTGCTGCCCAGAATGAGACGATAGTCGAGGGAAAGCACGGCATCTTCATACGAATAGCTGATTTTCGTAACGTCCTTCATCACACTGCCCACCCCAACAGTAAGGGTGAATTTCAAATATTTTTCCACACTCTGCCGAATTTCTTCCAGAACCCTCATCGTTTCCTGCAGCGCCGCTTCCTTATCCTTACTCTCTCTGGCCGCTAACAAGACAACCTGATCATCATGCATGAAAACGAGGCCTAGTCCACGCTTATTGGCGATTTCTTCGGTAATATTTAAGAGGGCGAAATATTTCAACGCCTGATCCTCAGAGTATTTCAGAGAAATCGACTTCGACAGTTCCTCCCGATTCTCCAAATCTTCTTCCGAAATAAAGACCCCATCGATGCTCAAAACGGCAACTACATAGCTATTTCCGCTAAGCGCAATCCCATAGTTCGCTGCCTTCTCAAATACCTCGTCCCGCGGGAGCTTCCGATTCATTAATGTCGCTAAGAAATTCTCCTTCAGCACCGGCATGCTCTTGCGGTAATGCTCCTTAAGCAGCTGCACATCCTTACGATGCGCAACCTCTTCTTGGATGTGTCCTTTTACCTTCAAAAGGGCATTCACCAGCTCCTGTGCGGAAAATGGTTTCAGCACATATTCATCAATATGCAGCTTAATCGCCCGTTGGGCGTACTCAAATTCATCATGCCCTGTCAGAATGATGAGCTTAATCGTGGGAAAGCGCTCTCTAATTGCTTCAGCAAGCTGCAAGCCATTCATGAAAGGCATCTGAATATCCGTTACAACCACATCCGGCAGCAGACGCTCGACCATTTCTAGCGCTTCTTTCCCGTTCTCTGCCTTGTCGACAACTTCAAAGCCAATCGCTTCCCAATTTATTTCACGGACGACACCTTCGCGTACATCCTCTTCGTCATCCACTAACAGCAGCTTGTACATGCCTGACCTCCCAGGACTCCCCAATTTAGAAACATCGCTCATCGTATTTCTATTAATCACCACCATTGTACTCACTGCCCATCGAATATACAAATAGAAATCGAGATCAACCCATCATTTCTTAAATAGTCCGAAATTACCAATCCTCAATTAGTCAGAATTGACCGATCTAAATCGCCCCAACCGACATCCTCCCGCGAAAAGTGGGCATTTAGTTCGGTGGAATCGGACTATTGTCACTCCAACTCTATCACTGCTACTAGTCGTAAATGAAAAGTTGGTAAATATCCCCTATCAGGTGGTAAAATTAGATGACGTATATGTAAATCCTGACACTTCGGCTACCCGTGTGAACCACTTTGACTACGTAGGGAGCCTATAAGCCACAAGCCAACCACAGCAATCATTCGCATCATTCACTATTTAGGAGGTTAATCATTTGAATATCGCACCTATTGCACGCATCGCATCCCTTATCAAAGAAAACGTTGGTCACGTTATTATAGGCAAAGACGACACCGTCGAGCTCTTGGTCATCGCACTGATCGCCTCCGGTCACGTGCTGCTTGAAGATGTGCCTGGCACAGGGAAAACCCAGCTGGCGAAGGCACTGGCCCGCTCCCTGGACGGCTCGATGAAGCGCATCCAGTTCACCCCCGACTTGCTGCCTTCCGATGTAAGCGGCATCAATTTCTTCAACCAGAAACTGGGCGAGTTCGAATTCCGCCCAGGTCCGCTCTTCGCTCACATCGTGCTCGCGGATGAGATCAACCGCGCGACGCCGCGCACACAATCCAGCTTGCTGGAGAGCATGGAGGAGCGCCAGGTCAGCATCGACGGGGAAACGCGCAAGCTGGAAGCACCGTTCCTCGTCATAGCCACGCAGAACCCTGTCGAGAATCAGGGGACCTTTCCCTTGCCGGAAGCGCAGCTCGACCGCTTCCTGATGAAGCTGTCACTCGGCTATCCGACGACAGCCGAGCAGGTTTTGATCTTGCAGCGCTACCAGCAGCAAGATCCGCTGGATCGGCTGCTGCCGGTCGTGAGCTGCGCTGAGCTGCTCGAAGCGCAGGGGCTGTTCACGCAGGTGCGCGTCAGCGACGACCTGCTGCGCTACATCGTGCAGCTCGCGGAAGCGACGCGCACGCATGCGGATGCCGCGCTCGGCGTCAGCCCGCGCGGCGTGCGCGCCTTGATGAAGGCGGCGCAGGTCTATGCGGCGCTGCGCGGCCGCGATTACGTGCTGCCGGACGACGTCAAGGCGCTGGTAGCGCCCGTCTGGGCGCATCGCATTCTGCTGCGCACGCGCTCGCGCCAGCAAGATCAGCAGGTGCTTGCACTGCTGACGAGTGTACTTGCCGCTACCCCCGTTCCTACGGAAGTGAAGATGGGGTAACGGACGGATGAGCATAAGCTGGATTGTCCTTATCGCTGCCGCTCTGTTCTTACTCCAGTTTCAGTTTTTCGCCCGCTGGGGGTTTCGCGGACTTCGCATCGAACGAACCTTTAATACGACACATTGCCATGTCGGCGATGATATTCTCATGATTGAAACTATCGTGAATCGTAAGCTTGCGCCGATTCCCTGGCTGCGCTTAGAGTCAACGATTCATGCGGGACTCCACTTCACGCAAATGAACAATCTGGAAGTGAGCAGCGGCTCCCTTTTTCAAAATCATCGCAGTTTATTCAGTCTAATGCCCTATACCCGCATCGTGCGGCGCCATGGTGTTCATGCAGCGAAACGCGGCTGGTACAAGTTGGAAACCATCGCTGCAACGATGGGTGATTTCGTCGGATTGCAAGCAGCTTCTACTACGCACCGTATACACGTAGAGCTTCTAGTTTACCCGCGTCTGGTGAATCGCGATGACATTCCACTCCTGTCTAGCCGTTGGCAAGGAGATGTAACCGTCCAGCGCTGGATCATGCCTGATCCCTTTCTCGTATCCGGTGCAAGGGAGTACCGCTATGGTGATACGATGAATAGCATTCATTGGAAAGCAACGGCGCGCAGCCAGCGGCTTCAGGTGTACAACCGAGAATTCACGGCTGATCCTCGCTTACTTATCATCGTTAATAGTCAAGTCACCGAAACGATGTGGGATGCCGTAACCGACCCTGAACTGGTCGAAATAGCCCTTTCCTACGCCGCAACATTAGCCGAACATGCCGTTAGCCGAGGTGTTCCTGTCGGTTTTGGCTACAACGGTTGGCTGCAGAATGAACCTGGTGCTCCCGTGTACTGTGCGCCTGAAGGCGGCTGGGGGCAGCTCACACATCTTTTTCAAACGATGGCGAAGCTCGCGATCTCTTGTGCCCGCTCTTGTGAAGATTTTCTTGATTATGGCATCGAGGTGGAAGGTGAAGCGCTGGATATCATTCTGCTGACTGCCTTCGTATCTGAGGGGATGGCACGCAGCATCGAACGACTTGAAGCATCCGGACATTCCGTCTTCCTAGTCCCCTTGCAGCATAATCTTCTTGATCTCAGCGATAAGGAGGCGACGCCATCCGATGCTCAAGCCCTTGCTTAATCAAACGAATTCTCCGCCTTCTCGTTTATCCTACTTTCTACGGGGATGCGGCCTTGCACTCTTATTCAGCTTCGTCGAACTGGTTATCTTTGCACCGCTCGTTACATTAGCTCAAGTTTATGTGTTCGATAGCGCACTTGCGCTAACTTGCATCCAATTGTTACTCTGCTTCGTGATTGGTGTTTATGTGGGACAATTCAAGTGGCTCTCTCGCACAGGCTACGAGGTCCTTGTCTGCGTAGCCGCAGGTTACGGATTATCTTTTGTTTTTCAAATGGACCCCTTACTGGTTGCTTTAAGTGCGGCCATTAGTGCACTACTCGTCTATCGGGGGATTCGGTATACCAAAGATGGACGGTTCTCCCTTTATCCACCTGGGGTTTTCGTGATCTCTGGTGTGATGTACTTCATTGGTGTTCCCATTATGACCCGAGTAGAGCTTATGCATCCGTACAAAATAGCCTTAAACGGACTCGGATTCGCTACCCTGATCCTCTTCTTCTTCATAACGAATCGCTCGCAGCTTCTTGTCGCTACCTTAGCAGGGAATCATCGCGCTGCCGCCTCGTCGCTGTCTCAAACCGTGAAACGTTCTAGCCGTATTTGGTTAATCGGCTTTATTGGGGTTATTGCAGCCGTCGCTTACTTTCAGCAAGTCAAGCAAGCCCTTATGCGCCTTCTGCATGGCATCCTTGCTTGGCTGCTGGGATTGATGTCTTCCGAAGAACCGCCTGCAGTTCCTGAAGCCAGTCCTTCAGCACCGCCTCCGATGGTGCTTCCGCCAGTTGAACCGCATGAACCAGGTTGGTTTGGGATTCTCATGCAATATCTTGTGCAAATTGTTGGATATGTGTTGATCATTGCACTCATCCTCGGCTGCCTCTATCTAATCTTGATGAAGCTTGCACCAGCGCTTCTCTCCTTCATTCGGCGCTTTTGGAAGCGATCGCTGCGTCGTGAGCAAGGGGATACTTCTGACGACGGTTATACCGATGAGAAAGAAGCCCTGCTCGATTGGAGAGAGCTTCCTAATCTGTGGTGGCGCAAAGCAAGCTCCAAGCTGTGGCCTTCTTCCGCACGCGGGCTATCCTGGTCACAGCTGCCGAACAATCAGGAACGCATCCGCTATCTGTACCGTGTGTTGATTAGGCAGGCGAGCAAAAGCGGTTACACTTTCAAACGCACATTAACCCCTAACGAAACAGGCTGGGAGCTCACGAATCAAACACAACTTGCAGAAGGTTCCGTTCACGCGCTTACCACAGCTTATAATCGGGTGCGATATGGAAGAGAGACAGTCACAGACGAGGAGCTTGCTCAGGTGCTCCAAAGCCTTGATCCGAACATTCGGAATCAGTTGAAATGAGATAAGCCTACCCTAAATCTTCCATCTTAATTGCTAAGTGGTATAAACAATATGCTTATTCTTAGGCGAATGAACAAGCTTTTTGAAAATACCGTCACATATTTTCAAAACTTCGCATATACATAATTGTTTGAATACAACCGATTGAGGTGGTTTTGAGATGTTAGCATTAAAAACCGGATCAGAAAAAGAAGAAGTGCTTCACACGCTTTACGAAATGGGCTTGGATCAAATCGCTAGATGGATCCTCGTATTACCTGAAGACAGGTGGGAAAGCATGTTTCTCTCGACATGGCCAACACTTGCCAAAAAATGCGGCTTTCACAGATAGCTGCTTTTACATACAGAGACACGGAATGCAAGTCATTAGAAAACGCTCTACACCTTGGGTGCAGAGCGTTATTTTTTACTTATTGGATGACCATCTTTTCAACTTGGGAATATTCTTCGTGAATAGCCCTGTTAGAAATCGCGGGAAACCGAACTCAACTAACTTCCCTTTTACCAGTTCTCTCATCTGTTCAACCGTTAGATCAGGCGATGTGAAAGCACCGTTCTGGTAGCAATGACTGCAGTACATCTTACTTTTAATACCCGTTTTCTCCGTACCGCCGCCTTGCTCATCCCGAGCGAGAGGCATCCCGCAGCTTTGACAGTTCTTATAAGTTACATCCATGTTCGTTCGATCCCCTTACCACTTTTCCTACAATCATACCAACTTAGCTTGCAAAAGCAATGGAAACCATAGAAATCGTTGTAAAACCAATGTTCAGAAGGCTCATACGCCATCATTTAAAGGATTGTTCCTATAGGAAAGAGAATCTAGTAGTGAACGACCTTATGATCAACTCGAAGGAGGATCACCTGTTTGAAGTCCGTCACTGTAAAAGATTTAGTTGAACGCTTCTCGCTCGAAATTCTTGCTGGCCATTCGGAGCTTCACCGTCCTATTACCAAAACAAAGGCGCACCGCCCAGGTTTGGAATTTGTCGGCTATTTTGAATATTTCCCGCAAGCGCATGTACAGCTATTAGGTCGTAAAGAAATTACCTATCTGCATAAGCTCAGCGAAACTGAAAGAAATTTGCACATTGGTAATATCGTCAAATATCACCCGCCTTGTTTCGTCGTAACGAGAAACCAAGAAGGCTTGAAATACTTAAAGAAGTACTGCGAAGAAGAGAAGATCCCCCTTCTCCGTACGAGTGCCCATACGAGCAAATTCCAAGACTTAGTTGATTTATTTTTGAGTAAATCTCTTGCTCAGGAGATCGCCGTTCACGGGGTATGCGTCAATGTTTCGGGGATCGGCGTCCTGCTGCGTGGGAAATCCGGTGTTGGCAAGAGCGAGACCGCCCACACACTGATCCGCAGAGGGCATCGCTTAGTCGCCGATGATATCGTGGTGCTCAAGAAGATTAGCCCTGAAACGCTGCTTGGCACGCACAATGGCAAAACGAAGGAATTCCTCGCGCTGCGCAGCGTTGGACTCATCAATGTCTCACGGCTTTATGGCCGCAAAGCTTTTCAAGATGAAACACGCATCGTACTCGATATCGAGCTGACGAAGTGGCAGGAACATGCTCTTAACAATGATTTAGAGTTAGAGCCTACTTTCACCGATTATATGGACATTTCAATTCCCCATATTGAGATTCAGCTACAGCCCGGACGCGATGTAGCCGGTCTTATCGAAGCCGCTGCCAACAGCTGGTATCTGCGTCAACAAGGCTACAGTGCAGCAGAAGAATTCATGCAACGCCTGCAATCCGACACCGATTAGCCTGCTATCTCTCACTAAGTAGTTTTACGTATACCGTCCTAAAACCTCCCTTCGGCTCGAAAGCTGTTAACGGAGGTGTTTAGGATGCACAAAAGAAAAAAAATAACGATTATTGCTATTGTCATAGCTACCCTGATGCTCTGTGGTTGGACTGCATATGCTACAACTTCATCCAGTGAGACAACGTCTACATCCATCCAAGGTAAGCTTACGGTCCTGACAGCAGATTCGATTACTTTACATACCGATACTGGTGATCAAACCGTTCCTTTGGCTTCATCCGTCTGGGTGTACATGAATGACGAGAAAGCACAGTTAAGCGAGTTACACACTGGAGATGAGATTGAAGTCATATTGAATAACAAAAAGCAAGCCGCCTATGTCAAGGGATCTTCAGAAACCGCACTCGCTTCTGAATCCCCACAGCCCGTCTCTCCCGTACCAAGCGAATCACCTGTACCTGTTCCTAATTTGGCAGCTCCCAGCCCAACTGTGGGGCCAACCGCTTCTCCTACGAAGGCAGCAAATAGACCAGAAGCTTCCCCACCAGATAGTCGTTCTGACCTGAAGGATGTGGAGGTTAGCGTAGAAGGGCAGCATTTCAACTTTCATCTGAAGCAATCCAAGGGAGCAAATGGTCCTCAGTTTGATCTGAGCATCCAGTCACCTCATGCCGGCAGAATTCATCTTACAGGTTCTCAAGCCCAAGCTTGGATCTCCAAACTCCTTGGATCTGTTGACCTCAGCGCACCTGGTGCTCAGCAAGTACTAAGCGAGCGACTTGCCAAACAATACGATCTAGATGCTGGCAAGTTGAAGTTTCATGTCAAAAATAAAAATGCCGACAAAGAAAAGAATGAGAAAAAGCGCGGTAACAGCGATAAACGTGACGATTAAGAAAAACCAGTTAGCACCCGATTGTGCGGATGCTAACTGGTTTTTTTGCAGGTGTCTGTACCGAGAATTCACTTTGAGGGATGGACGCCCTACAGAGTTCATTTTCGCTTGTCTTTCCCATGTCCATGCCCTTGCTCCGCTTGCTTCTGCTGTTCCTTCTCCTTCTCCTTCTCCTTCTCTTTGTCCTTCTTCGATGGTGATTCATTCGAGGAAGAGCTTTCCTTCTGAGGCTGCTCGACACTCAACGGCGGAATATCAAAAGGAACAACAGCTGTTTGAGCTAACGCACGACTCAACATCTCACGAAATAATACAGCAGGCACTGCCCCGCCTGAAGTTGTTAAATAATGCGTCGCATCTGTTCGGTCATAACCAACCCATACCGCTGCCGTCAATTCCGGCGTATAGCCAACGAACCAAGCATCCTTGGCACTTCCGCTGCCAATCCCCTCAAACTCCTTCGTCGCCGGCAGTTGCGTCGTACCTGATTTTCCAGCAACGGGACGGTTCATGGCCGCATTTTTCCCTGTACCTTGCACTACGGCCGTCTGCAGCATCGCTGTCATGGCATTAGCCGTTTCAGCGCGCATCACCGATTGTCCCTTCCCTTTCGCTTGTACAAGCAGATGTCCGTCATTTGTCTCGATTTTGGTGATCAAATGCGCGGGATTTAAGATGCCCTTCGCAGCAAAAGCACTAAAGGCTTGCGCCATCTGCAGCGGAGATACACCCTCAGAAAGCCCGCCAAGCGCGATCCCTAGCTGACGGTCTTGTGCAGGCAGCGTTATCCCCAAAGATTTCGCGAACTTCAAGCCATTATCAATGCCAATCTCATGTAAAAGCCATACAGCAGGAATATTCCAGGATGAAGTGATAGCCTCTTGCATTGATACTTGCCCCCTTGACTGGTGATCCCAATCTTGTGGCTGATAGCCTTCGATATTCAACGGCCCATCAAACAGCATGGTTGAAGGCTTGTAGCCTACCTCCAGGGCAGGGCCATACACAGCAACTGGCTTAAAAGAGGATCCTGGCTGCCTTTTTAACTGCGTCGCACGACTGAAGCCCCGGAATACCCCCTCTCCACGTCCACCGGCTAACGCTCTAACTCCACCTGATTTCTGATCGACAATAGCAGCACCGCTCTGTATAAGCTGATCTGGCTTGCTTTCTGGGAACAGACTGTTATTGTTCATCACATCGATAACTGCTTTCTGCACCGTAGGATCTAGCTCTGTGGTGATACGCAACCCACCGGTTAGCAATTGTTCTTCCGTAAACCCGTAGAGAGTGACAGCCTCATCAATCACTGCATCCACATAAGCCCGATTTCTCCCTTTGGCCTCATCTATATTGACCGTCTTCACGGCTCCAAGTGCTGAAGCAGCTGCTTTATCGTAATCCTCTTGAGATATTTTACCTTCCTTCTGCATCAGCTTTAGGACAGTATTCCTTCTCTCCAACGCCTGATCTTCATTTTGAAAAGGAGAGTAATGACTAGGTGCCTTCGGCAAAGCCGCTAACACCGCAGCTTCTGGCAAGGTGAGGTCTGACACATTTTTATTAAAATACGTTTTCGCAGCCCCCTGCACCCCCCAACTGCCTTCCCCGAAATAAATCTTGTTCAGATACATTTCCAGAATGTCATCCTTACTGTAGCTGCTCTCGATTTGGATGGCATAAGCCGCTTCCCGTAATTTACGCCCCACCGTTTTATCCGCAGTAAGAAAAAGGTTACGAGCTAACTGCTGCGTAATGGTACTGGCCCCTTCGGAGTAGCTTCCTTTGAGCACGTCACGGGCTACAGCACGGAAGATCGACTTCATATCTACCCCCTTATGCTCATAGAACCGTCTATCCTCTACCGCGACAATGGCATCAACCAACACCTGTGGGATTTCTTTAAAACTCACCGCATCGATCTTTGACGCCGACAACTGTGAGGCCATTTGACCATTCTTATCGAGCACAATGGATGCTTCTGGAAGCGGCTGATTCAAGAGAGATACATCAAGTCCTTTTATGTAAAAATAGCTCATGAACACCGCGCCAACACTCACCAATAAGACTGCGCTAACACCAACTTGCCAAAACCTACGAGGTACTGCCTTCATTTTAAACATAACCATGCCTCCTAACCTATCTCATAGTTATTCGTATGGCACCTCCAGTAAGTGTCGTATGAGCTCAGGAAGACACAAAAAAGCCTTCAACCCACAAGGAGGATGAAGGCTTATCCTATTAAGCAATCGACGTCGGTGCTCCAAAAACACTCGTATATCCACTAATCCTGCTCAGAATTCGTTCCATATCCTCGTTGCTCATCGTACCATAGCGCTCAACGGCATCCACAATTTTGGGAAATAAATGCACATCCCCCGCACTCGCAAAACCGCATACGCTCGGGAACGATAGCACGAAGTGCACACAGGCATCGATAATCTCCTGCTGATCAAAAGGCTCATACCACGTCGCATACGGCCGCTCCGCCCCTTCAATCCAAGGTGCCTTCGCAATGGCTTTGATCACCCGAATCGCCGTCTGCCCCTTGTTCGCTTCCTCCATCAGTGCATCTACAGCCTCACGATAGTCCGGCAACCCATACATATAGTAATTCAGTGGGAAGAGTATGGTGGCAAAAGGAAACCGACGTAGCGCTTCCAAATGAACCGCCGGCGCTTGATGCCCGTGACCTGTGATCCCGATTTCCTTCACAATGCCCTCGCGTTGCGCTTCTAATGCCGCTTCCAGTGATCCACCCTTTGCCGTGCAGCGGTCTAATTCCTCCATCGATCCCACCGCATGCAGTTGTAACAAGTCGACGGAATCTACCTTCATTCTCTCCAAGGAGCGATAGATTTCTTCCTTTGCTTCCTTTTTCGTTCTTTGCCCTGTTTTGGTAGCTAAAAAGATATCATTTCGCACCCGGCTTATCGTCGGGCCCATCCGCACTTCTGCGTCTCCATAGCTCGCCGCCGTATCAAAATGATCCACGCCATGTGCCAACGCATACGCGATCGAGGCATCAGCCTCCTCTTGTGTGACCTGTCCAAGACTAGCTGCACCAAACATCAACACAGAGGTTTCCCTATTCAATCGGCCTACTGTTCTCTTCAACATCCTTAGATTTGCTCCTTCTGTCATCAGATATATAACTCTTTATTTACAAATCTAATCACATTAAAACCTCAGTCCGCAGATATCTGTTTCATTTGTTTTCTTATATTGAGCTGTAACACTGCAGCTGCTGACAGCAACGCACACCCTGTTAATAAAAATACGGAATGAATCCCTACTAAGCCCCCGAGGAATCCGCCAATTAAAGGACCAATCATCATCCCTAATTGATTCGACGTTTGGTTAAGACTCATTGCCCTCCCTCGGAAGTCAGCATCAGACGCTTTCACAATAAGTGCACTCAGCGCCGGATAGACCGCCGCGAAAAATAACCCATAACTAAAACGAAGCACACCAAAAGCGATCAAATTGTGCGCAGCTAACTGCAGCAGATTTCCAATACCGCCACCGATTAAGCCAATGAGCAGTGTTTTGTCATAGCCTATTCGCTGCCCAATAATGCCCCATCTTGAGCCCATGATGACAGTCGCCACACCTGCAGCGGAGAAAATAATGCCCGAGCTCAAGGATGCCCCCTTGGCGCTTCCGCCGATTTCCACGACATAAATCGTTAAAAGCGGTTCCAAAATCATCACCGAAGTTGCCACTAATATGGTTAATCCAAAAATGGATAATAACTGCTTATTAGCCGTCGCTTGCTTAATATCCTGAAGCACACTTGGACGCGCCCCCGCCTTCTTGTGATGTACTTCCTTCACGCCAACTACGGCGATTACTGCCGAAATGAGTACGACGAATCCAGATGCCAAAAAACATTCTCTTGTCCCTACCCAATGGCTTAGCATACCCCCGAACAATGGGCCCAGAATGCTCCCAGCAGCCGTCGCTGTTGACATGACACTTAAGGCATAACCAACGTGCTTCTCAGGTGTGTTCGTACTGACTAAAGCCATTGATGCGGGGATATAGCCCGCCATAAGTCCCTGCAGCACACGAACAACAATAAACGTATACGGATCATTAACGAAATAGTTAAGAAAATAGACTGCGCTTAAGCTCAGCCCTGAACGAAGCAGCATCGGTTTCCTGCCATATTTGTCAGCTAAGGACCCCCAAAAGGGTGCGATAACCGCACTTGCGAGAAAGCTCACAGAGAACGTGATCCCCGACCATGCCTCCAAACCACTATGTATACCCAAGTCCTCTTGCAAAAATATAGGGATAAACGGGATCGAGAGTGTATACGCCATCGCGCAAAAAAATGCCCCAATCCATAAAATAAATAGATTCCGTCTCCAGCGTAGTTCCATCTTGTAGCCCTCCTCCTTGTCTACTATACACCAAGAGAAACTTGAATCCCAGTTGTTATTAGTAGACACGGATGCACAAAAAAAGCATAGACACATCAGCGCGAAGCTGACAGTCTATGCTTTCTTTCTGAATCGGGACGACACGATTTGAACATGCGACCCCCTGCTCCCAAAGCAGGTGCTCTACCAAGCTGAGCTACGTCCCGATACAATTGTGATAAGATGGCGCGCCCTGAGAGATTCGAACTCCCGACCTTTTGATTCGTAGTCAAATACTCTATCCAGCTGAGCTAAGGGCGCATAAAACTTTGGAGCGGAAGTCTACCGCTGAGCCACTTCCGCATAGGGATCCCCAAGCCGTAATCTACGACTTGGGGATGTTTGATGCGCGTAGAGGGACTTGAACCCCCACGGTCACCCGCTAGATCCTAAGTCTAGTGCGTCTGCCAATTCCGCCATACGCGCATGCTGTAAATAAGGCAAATGGTGAGTCATGTAGGATTCGAACCTACGACACCCTGATTAAAAGTCAGGTGCTCTACCAACTGAGCTAATGACTCAAATGATTGGTTGCGGGGGCAGGATTTGAACCTGCGGCCTTCGGGTTATGAGCCCGACGAGCTACCGGGCTGCTCCACCCCGCGTCAGTACTAAAGTTCCCGTTAGGGAAACTGCTTGGCAACGTTCTACTCTCCCAGAACCCTGCGGTTCAAGTACCATCGACGCTGGAAGGCTTAACGGTCGTGTTCGAGATGGGAACGCG
>NZ_LMSJ01000036.1 GCF_001428105.1 Paenibacillus sp. Soil766
TTCACCGTGATCCGGCTCTGAAACTGTGTTCTCCTTTGTATGAGATGTATGGATTAGGTCCCTACATCTCTACACTGGAGATTTTTTTATGCATTGTCCATGAAAATATAAGATAAAATTACATAAATAGTAAATAATTGAAGTATTTTTTCGTGTTAGCTTTGATGCAACGCTAGTGTAGTTTCTCCATCTAATCTCGAAAACAAGTCAGTTACGAGCAAATTAGCTGTACTTTTTCCATCTAAACACGAATCGGCAGTGGGACAGCCACTTTGTCAGGTCTTATCGTGAGATACGACCACCGCAGGTGCTTATCAGTTGCAATAAGACCAATATTGCCCCGCTCTTAGCTCAGCATGGTGCCCATCCGCCGCGCCGCCTCCATAATCGTCGGCGCCTGCTCTTGCATCAGCTCCAGCGTGAGCCTGTTCGCTGGACCCGAAACCGCGAGGGCGGCTACTAGCCGGCCACCGCGGTCGAGAATCGGCGCGGACACAGCCGCCGCGCCGGGCTCGCGCTCTTCGACGCTCGTGGCGAAGCCCGCGCGTCTTGTGTCGCTGAGCTGCTGCAGGTACGCGTGCGTGTCTAACCCAGTCGGCCAATCGGCCGAGGTTAGCAGCTGCTCCAGCAGCCCTGGCTCAGCGAAGGCGACGAGCACCTTGCTCGAGGCGCCGACGTAAAGCGGCATTCGCGCCCCCACAGGGGCAACTCGGCGAATGGCATGGTTGCTCTGGACGGCTTGGATGCGCACGCGCACTAGGCCGTCCTGTACGTACAGCGAGATCGTTTCGCCGAGTTGATCGCGCAGCCGTTCCATTTCCGGCAGCAGAATGATGCCGGGGTCTCCCTCTTTGGACAGGTTAGCCGAAAGCTCCCAGAGCCGGTAACCCAGTCTGTACTTATCCGTCGCTTCATCACGCATGATGAAGCCCTTGCCTTCTAGGGATGCTAGAAGGCGATGGACTGTACTTTTATGAAGCTGCACACGTGTAGCAATTTCAGTTAACGTCAATTCGGACGCTCCCGTGAAACAAAGCATAATATCTAAAGCGCGCTCAACAGCACGCACGGTCAGCTTGCCATCTTCCATAGAAGAGTCACCACCTTCATAAGCCAAACTGTTTCACTATATGAAACCTTGTTATGTCCAGTATAACGAAACTACATCGAACCGTAAAGGTCAAACACCTCTTTTTCCCATTATTACAGAACCGTTACAAAAGGCTTACAAATGTCGCATCTACATTGACTTGAAAGCGCATTCAGAATACTATTAAAGTACAGTATCACTTATCAGAATATTTAAACAATTAACTCTCCTTCCCATGTAATACCTCTACCTAGCGGCTTTTCACATACACATCTTCACGGAGGGAGGCTTCAAGCATGTCTACAACCACTCTAAATCCCGTAACTGGTTCGCTTCAACCGACAATCGACCAAGTCATTACGCAACCTTTTTTACGTAGGAAAAAGCTTATCATCACGACTCTTTTAGCCTTATTAATTGTATGCACTTCCATCCTTCTCATCTTCCACGCTTACATTGCTTGGACCTTAGCTAGACCGCATATTGAACCTCTACATTCGAATCCGATGAAGGCAGTTCGACTTCCTTATGCGAACGTTACCTTCCCGAGTCACAACGGTAATTCCACTTTAGACGGTTGGTTCGTCCCAGCTACCGGCTCGAGTAAAACTGTCATTTTCTCACATGGCTATGGTGGTAATCGTGAAGAAGAATGGGTTCCTTTGTATACGTTAGCCCGCGAGCTTCATAAAAAACAGTATAACGTTCTCATGTTTGACTATGGCTATGTGAATCCCACTAGTAGTCGCCTCATGACCGGCGGTGTTCAGGAATCCCAAGAGCTGCTTGGGGCCATTGATTACATCAAACAGTCCACTGGCGGTTCGATCTTTATTTGGGGCTTTTCCATGGGGGCAGGTACTGCCTTACAGACTGCTCTACAGCAAAACGGGGATATTTCAGGGATGATTCTGGACAGTACATTTCTACTGAACTCGGACACCCTTTATCAAAATATGAATCAGATCGTACGCCTGCCTAAATACCCTTCTCTGCCACTTGTTCGTTTGTTTTTCCCATTGCTTAATGGCGTAAGCTTGCATGACGTACCCTTCACTAAAGTGACCACAACGTCATATGAGATGCCGATCTTCATGATTCATGGCACAAATGACAACAAAGCTCCTCATGTTTTAGTGGAAGCTATGTTCAAGCAGCAACATAACACCGCCTCTAAGCTATGGATTCTCCCTAACGCACAGCATGAACTCCTGTATCGAGCTGAGCCCAAAACGTATGTGAGCCGCACGATGGACTTTCTAGGCAGCATTGAACCACCGGCCACATCCGAGCATGTTAACGCTGGTATTCCCTCCTCCCTATAAAATCGACCTCTGATGAGGTCGGTATTTTTTTGCCGTTTACTAGTCTTGCATCCTATTCGAAACCTAAACGAAAAAGAGGCAAGCAGCGCTGGTTGCTTTGAGGCTAGTTGGAGTTACTCATCCGACAAGTGTTGTTGGAGTCTAGTTAGAGTTAATTGAATGACGGCTACTTTGAAGTAATGGTATGTGCTAAGTGTTACGTGGCCTCTGTTGAATGCTAGTTTATGCACGGTGAGGGTTGGGTTGGGTTGGGTTGGGTTGGGTTGGGTGATGGCTACTTTGAAGTGCTAGTTTGCGACGATTGAATGTTGGGTGCTGTCAGGGGCGGTTATTGGAGAAAGTAAGTTGAGTAGCTTAAATTTTTTCCGCAGTACTCGCAACTCCCAGCGCGCGGTACCTGACTGTGCTCTTGGGCATTAGCGCACCAATACAACTCGATTCAAGCCCCCACGTACGCCTGCCAGCCCGCTCCACGAACTTAACTGGAAAACATACAGCTAATTTCTGTCTATTTCATTGTTTTTTGAGTTTAACTGTAAAAAGTACAGCTAAATGTAGCGATTTTCGCCGATATCCCCAAAACTCGCTGATTTAACTACAGAAAATCCATCTATTCCTCTGAATTCTGAAAAACTAGCTAAATTAGATGTATAAAATCCATCTATTCGCGCGGGGGCGGCGGGGTGGATTGCGCGGGGGCGACGACGGCAAGCGTTGCCGCCACGATGGGCTGCCCGGCTCGGCGACGACAGCACGCATTGCCGCCACGATGGGCTGTACGGCTCGGCGACGGTACGCGTTGCCGCCACGATGGGCTGCCCCGCTCGACGACAGCCCGCGTTGCCGCCACGACGGCCAGGCGGCGACGGCACGCATTGCCGCCGCATCACGTCAGCCCTGGCTTACAGCAGGCCCACTCAATCCATCTCGTAGATCGAGCCGGATTTGCTCGCGAACAGCTCCGCGTACACCTTCTCCGCATAGGCGTCGGTCATGCCCGAGATGTAGTCCGCGATGAAGCGCGGCCAGCTCCAATTGCTGTTGCTGCTGCGCCGCTCGTAGCTATCGATCCAGTCGGGCGGGATGATCCACTGCCCTTTGTCCTTCTCGATGAAGCTGTCCCAGAGACGCTCGACGATGATCTCGCTGCGCTTCTGCAAGCGCAGGACCCGGAAGTCCTTGATCAGCGTGACCCACGCCAGCTTCTTGAGGATCTCCATCGTCCGCAGCAGGTCCATGTCCTCTGCGCCGTCTTTGACGAGAGCGACCTTCTTCCAACCGCGTTCTGTGTCGTCGATGATGTCGAGGCGGCTGGCGAATGAGCTGACCCAGCGCGCTTTCATCTCTCTGCGCGTCCGTGACTCCTCGCCGTTGCACTCGGCAAAAATAAGCTGCCATTGCTCCAAATAATCATGGAGAACCCGGCGCACCATCTGCTCAATATCAACCTGCTCCCAGCCGAATTTATGTTGGTTGGGATCGTTTAATATCTCCATCACGAGATGCCTGATCAACCGTTGATCCTCGAAGAAGGTGGCGTTCATTTGAATTTTGCCTGCGCGGATGCCATCTTCGATATCATGTGTGGAATAGGCAATATCATCGCATAAATCCATCAATTGCGCTTCCAGCGTGGAACAACCGGCAGGCATTTTCCAAATATCACGCAGCTCTTGAATGACTTCCCACTCTGCCCCGTATACACCCTTCAATCGCCCCTCTTCCTCGATCAAAAAAGGATACTTATTGATGCCGAGAAGCACAGCTGCCGTCAGATCCAAGCCGCTCTCGCTGCCCGCTCGTTTTTCCAAAAACATGAGAATCCGGAAATTTTGCGCATTGCCTTCATATTTCAAGCCGTGATCCCTCATCAGGATATGGTTGAGCACTTCTTCGCCCTTATGTCCAAAAGGCGGGTGACCGAAGTCATGCGCAATGGATGCACACTCGACCACGGTCGGATCGATGATCAGGCCTGGATGCTCTCTTTTGCTCAAAAAGGGATTCGTCCGCTCTAATCGCTTCGCCACTTCCCGCGCGATCTGTGCAACCTCCAAGGAATGTGTCAGACGCGTCCGATAGTAATCGCCCGAGCCGGCTCCGAACACCTGAGATTTCCCTTGTAAACGACGAAAAGTCGGTGACTGAATCAACCTTGCATAATCCCGTTCAAATTCATCCCGTTCTTCACTCCATTTTGAGGAAGCTGCCTCACCAGGCCGATATTTCCGTATGTTGTTCATATGCTTGCCTCCTCTTGCCCTCTAGCGCTTGTAGGGCGCCGTTCTCACCTGTGTCCTGCCCCTAAAGCCGTTCCTCACACTATTATCAGTTTATGCGAGAGCATGTACGATAGTAACCATTCGACCTCACGATGCAGAAGGATTATATTTTTAAAAGAATACTATATTCTCCGTGCCCCAACAAGCCTAATATGGCGCACAATTGAAAAAAGGGAATGATGCACAAGACCATTGTCTCCATGCACATTCCCCGGTGCTCTTATTATTTTAATAAGGAAAGAAATTCCGAACGCAGTGTTGCATCCTTACGGAAGGAACCGCGTACAGCGGACGTTACCGTCTGACTGCCGTACTTCTTCACGCCTCTGGCACACATACACATATGTTCGCCTTCAACGACAACCATGACGCCATGCGGCTTAAGCACATCGAATAGGATGTCAGCAATTTCAGAGGTAATTCGTTCTTGTACCTGCAGCTTGCGTGTAACAACATCAACCAAACGTGCAAATTTGCTCAGACCAGCCACTTTGCCGCTCGGCAAGTAACCAACATGGACTTTTCCGAAGAAAGGCGCCATATGGTGCTCGCACTGGCTGTAGTAAACGATATCTTTGATAATAACCAGCTCTTCATGCTGTTCATCAAAAGTTACACCAAGTACTTCGCGAGGATCCGCAGCATACCCTGCAAAAATTTCTTCATACATACGCGTTACACGAGCTGGCGTATCCAACAGACCTTCCCGATCTACATCTTCACCAATCAGTCGCAAAATTTCACGGACATGACTTTCAATCTGCTCACGATTCTCCGCGACTAATGCATTTTTATAATCGATGGATGCCATCTTCTCTACCACTCCACCCTGTTTCTTAAAATTAAGAATGTATTTTATTTCCGCTTTTGGTTAAAATTTTGGTTCTTCATCATTTGCTGTGCTTTATTCAATTGTTGCTTATTCATGTTGTAGCCCATTTGCTTCGCCATTTTGGCAAGCATTTCAGGATTGTTCTGCATGGATTCCAGCTGTCTCTTCAAATAGAATACACCAATAAAGAAACCGCCAACCAAACCAACAATCAACGTGAGAATGGGAATTAAATAACTCCACATAACCTATGCCCCCTGCTTGTACAAATTTAGAATAGAATGCTTGTTCTATCATATCATTACTGTTCCACGGTTTACAAATTAAAGAACTTGCTCAATGAATAACGTCGTTTCTTTGGCCAGGTCGATCTCTTTGATCTCCAGCACTTTATCTGTGGCATCTTGCTTCACAATCCGAATAATCGGGCGCGTTGGAAGCCCCCTGTGTTGACCCACGACAACGCCGGTCTCCCGATTCGTCAACCGAACGGAAGTTCCTGTCGGATAGATCGAAACTATTTTCAGAAATTGAATCAACACATCGCGATCCAGCTTCGTCTCCGCCAATGCCAGCATATATTCACAGGCTTCATGCGGCAGCTTGCGGCGTCCTGCAGACATATCAAAGAGCAAATTATCGTACATATTGGCGACGGCTGTTATTTTGCCATAGAGATGAATCTCTTCACTCAAGATCCCTCTCGGAACGCCTTCTCCATTCAGGGCCTCATGATGCTGAAAGGCAACATGTGCAATAAGCAGATTGAACTCGCGCTTATTCTTCAAAAGCTCAAACCCGCGCCACGTATGATGTCTTCGCGGATCCTCCGATTCATCGTCTGTGAGGAGCTCCACTTTGCCTATATCATGCAGAAGCGCCCCCATGGCGAGATCCTTCAATTGGGTTGCATTCATTCCCATATTCATCCCGATGAGCACCGACATCATACAGACGTTCATGGCATGGATGTACATTTGGTTGTCCTGCGTTCGAATATCATTCAGCTGTACGAGGACATCCCGATTTTTCATAATCTCATCTAACAATGTATTGATCGACATGCTGACGTTACGCGAGTTGAACTCTTTACCCGACTGAATTGATGCGAACGTCTGCCCCATCTGTGTCATGACAAGCCGCTTCGTTTCATCCGACAGGATTTCTGGGATCTCCACATCTTCTAAGTTCGGGTCTTTGATATATATCATCGTGACACCAATGCGATTCAGTGTATTAATCATAAATACGGTTAGCTGCACATTCTCCGAAAGCAAAATAGCCCCATTGCTGGCGTATATCGTGCGTCCCAGGTATTGGCCAGCCTCCACCGAATCCAAATGCACATATTTCATAGGATTCACTCCACATGTTGTAATTGTTGAACTTCTAGGAGAACAGTGTTCGTTGTTCCAAATCTAATAAGTGCACTTTGGTCGGAAGGCCCCCGCCATAACCCACAAGATCCCCGCTAGCTCCAATAATCCGATGACAAGGAATGATAACAGGAATGGGATTCTGATTGTTCGCTCCCCCTACGGCTCTAACCGCTTTAGGCGAGCCAATCACTTCCGCTATATGTTTATAGGAAGCTGTCTCCCCATAAGGGATCGTCTGCAAAGCCAGCCACACACGCTTTTGGAAATCCGTCCCTTGTAGATCCATATCCCCTTCAAAGCTCTCTCGTTCCCTCTGAAAATACTGCGTTAACTGCTCAGCTACGGGCGCTAGCTGCTCTGCATTTTCGCTCAGCTCAAACGCCCCATACCAACGACCTGCCCATTGTTCACGTTGTTCTCGATTCTTCTCATAGGTACCGAACTCGACTTTGCAGAGTCCTTGTGGGGATGCCACAAGCACGAGGGGACCGATAGGCGAGTCGATCTCGGTATAGGTGAGCAAGACTGTTTCTTGCGGCGGCTGTTTCATCTTAATCCTGCTACTTAAAATATGGACAAAATATCCATATCAAGAAAATTCCTTCTTCAATGTGCCTGTTCTCGATATAACTCATATCTACTAACATTTGATATAGCACTCCAAAGGCTTAAATTCCCGACTAGCCATCGGTACATACGTATAATAGCTTGATTATGCTACTTTATACGTTAGAGCATTCAACAAATTAACACTAGCATTTTTATCTCTATCCATCACAATGCCACATCCACAGACATAAAGTCGATCTGATAATTTCAAATCTTCTTTAATTTTCCCGCAAGATGAACAGGTCTTACTAGAGGGATAGAACCGGTCAACAATTCTCAATTCAATTCCAGTAAGTTTGCATTTCGTCGTCAACTTGATTCGGAATTGATTAAAGCATTGCTGTGCTATTGCTTTTGACAAATGCCTATTCTTCATCATTCCTCTAACATTCAAATCTTCAATTGAAATGAAGCTTGGTTTTTGCTTCATAATTGTATTAATCGTTTGATTAATATGATTTTCACGAATATGAGATAGCCTGCAATGAAGTTTCTGTACCTTTAAGACCTGTTTGGATATATTACGCCTAGTAGCATCTCCTTTTCGTGTATTTTCCTTCAAACTCTCGTATTTCTTCGAAAGTTTTCTTTGTTGCCTTTTCAATGACTTTTCAAGTTTTTTTACTTTTGAAGTCTTGTTGATATTTTTAATTGGCTTTTCAACATTGCTTATATTGGCAAAATCTTTAATACCCAGATCAATACCGATTCCATTGTTCGGATTCGAAGGAACAATAGGTGAGCTATTGTCAACTACCAACACAGATACAAAATATCTTCCTGCCTTTATGGATACGGTACCGCTTTTAATAATTGCATCTGTTGGAATATATCCATATTCTTTTAATGTAACCCATCCAAGTGTAGGGATTTTAATTCTGTGTCTTTCGCATGGAATGATAACCTTTGCATCATTTTTAACAAAGTACATCTTTACATCTTGATTTTTCTTCTTTTTGAATCTAGGGAATTTGCTTACTCCCTTAAAGAAGTTCTTAAATGCTTTTTCAGCGTTCATGATCGATTGTTTAGTAGCTTTTGCGTAAACATCTTTCATCCAGCAATACTCAGGATTCTTGGGGATGAACTCATTGTTTAGCCATTTTGAAAATTCAATACCTGAAACAAAGCGCTTCTCATTTTCGTGAATTTCCTTATTGTGTGCTAAGTAAAAGTTATAAGTGAATCTACTTACACCAATCGTTTGATTGATAATTTTAATTTGTTCTATACTCGGCTTAAGTTCTGTTTTAAATGATCTCATTTAAACTCATCCTTTATATCTTTTCTTAATCCATAAATCCGACACGAAAATACATGGATGATTGAAATTAAGTCTTTAACAATCTCTTCCTCTGGTGACACCCTCATCATTGTTTATAACTAATATTTCCATACCTTGTGAAGCCAGAAAATCTCTAAACCAATCAAATCCAAAGCGGATAACTCTATCCTTGTGCGGTTCAATGATTACTAAGTATGTTTCTTTGTCTTCTATTTCGTTTACTGTTTATTCCTCCTGTATGATCACTTGGTTATTCAGTGCAGCCAGTACCTTCTCGATATCCATCCGAACCTGCGGCTCTTGCTCAGCCGCAGCAGCTTTACTTAATGCAGCGATAGCTTCCTCGCCGCCGATGCGCCCTAATGCCCAAGCTGCGGTAGCCCGGATCTCCGGGCGAGGATCGCTCCGCAGCAGCTCTGTCAGGACCGGCACCGCTGACGCGTCCTTGAAATTGCCGAGCGCAATAATCGCGTTGCGCTGGATCGGTTTTTTGCCGCGCCAGGATGCCGCGATGCGCCCGTACTGCTCTTTGAAATCCTTGTTCGACATCGTGAGCAAGGGAATAAGGAGCGGCTTGACCTTCTCCGGGTCAGGCGTAAGCTCGGGATGATGCGTCCAGTTCATCCCCTTGTTCTTCGGGCAGACGACCTGGCATGTATCACAGCCGTAGAGTCGGTTGCCGATCTTGCGTTTGTATTCATCATCCACGTACCCTTTGGTCTGTGTGATGAACGAGATGCAGCGGCTCGAATTCAGCTGCCCTGGGCCGACTAGCGCCCCTGTTGGACAAGCATCGATACAAATCGTGCAGTCACCGCATTGGTCCATAATACCTATATCGGATTCGAACGGGATGTTCGTGATCATTTCGCCCAAATATACCCATGATCCCCATTCGGGGGTGATGACGGCGCAGTTTTTGCCGCTCCAGCCGATGCCGGCCCGTTCGGCGACGGCCCGGTCGACGAGGGCACCGGTGTCGACCATGCTCTGCAGCCTCGCCTCCGGCACGCGCTCGGCGATGAAGGCTTCCAGTTTCGCGAGTCTGTCGCGAAGCACGTCGTGGTAGTCGCTCCCCCACGAGGAGCGCGAGATCATGCCCCGATAAGCCCCTGGCTCGGATCGGGGCGGGTTCGGGAGCTTCGACGGGTACGCGACAGCGATCGAGATGATCGACCGCGGCGCGTCGAAGCTCAGCTCGGGATGTACCCGCTTCTCGATGTCCGGCTCCTCGAAGCCGGATTCGAAGCCCTTCTCCCTGTGGCGGAGAAGGATATCCTTCAATGCGTGAAACGGCTCCGCAGAAGTGAAGCCGATCTTATCAATGCCAAGAGAGGGTGCGGCTTCCACGATCTCTTGTTGTAGCTTGCGCCAGTCTGCTGTGTCTGTAATGGAAACCGCCAATCTGCTCACCTCTCTCTTTCACATCATCTATGGGTTGTACTTACAGCTTTCCCGCCATGTCTAACGGCCATAACACGAAGTCAGCTCGTCCTTGAACGAGACTGATCGGTATGACTCCGAACATACGGCTGTCTGCACTTGCTGCCAGATGCCGATTATCGCCCATGACGAAGATCTGGCCCGGTCCGACTTCTGTCGGTCCGAAATCGCCATCCTGGATAAGCGTATCCGTATATGTCTCTGATACTTTATCGCCATTTACATAAAGCGCCCCTTGGCGGCCCTGCACTTCATCACCTGCGATTGCAATGACCCTTTTGACCAACAAGGGGTGCTGAGGTAACGCTAACTTCTCAGGCTCCTCAAGAATCACAATTTCGCCTCGGCTCGGTGCTTTCAAGTAGGTGATAGCTTTATTCACGAAGAGCCACTCCCCTTCTCGAAGGGTCGGATCCATCGAGTGACCACGCACCGTAGATAGATTGAAACCGAATTGATGAACAATAATAACAACAAGAAGAGCTACGAGAATGGATTTCGTCCAATCCCACAGCTCGTGCGTGAAGCTTTTCGATTCATGAACATACCCTTGTGCAGAAACCTTCCTTTTCGAATCTTCTCGCCCTACAAAGAAGCTCACTTAACCGCCTCCGCTCTTATACTTTTCCCATTGCTCATAGTAATAGATCACCATATCATCCTGGAAAGGAGGCTTGTCCTCATTCACTAATGCCAGCAGCGCTGCGAGCCCTTCTTTCACCTTCGTTTCGACAAGGGACGAATAATGGTAGCCTAGCTTATGACGCTCGTATTCGTCTTGATCCACAATATGTACAGATCGATCTGGCAACCGAATAACATCCAAGTCATAATCGATATACGTTAAAATTTGCTGATTCACATATAAAGGAGAGGCCACATTGCAGTAATAACGCACCCCTGTCTCTTCAATAAGAGCAACGATATTAAACCACATTTTCGGAATAAAAAAAGAAACACCGGGAATGCGGCTTACCCACTCCTTGCCATCCGCTTCTTGAATCTTAGTTTGACTATTAATGAACACAAGCATGCCCTGTTTCTGATGCTCTTCATGGAGCATACTTGAAGGAACCCGCCAATTAGTCAACCACATGCGATGGAGATGCCCGTCGTGTTTGAAGCTTTTTATCACATACGGCGTGAAAGTATCCATATTCCAAGCTCCTCTGTAAATTGCTGCCGAAACGTCACCTTATTATACTAGAAAAGCATATCTGACCCCCAATTGCAATGGCGGCACAGATATGCTCCCTATAAGCAAATTCATTTATTTCCCTATCAGCAACAAGTGACGACTACACGCTTACTTTTTTGACAATGCTAAGCCGATGAGCAGCTCTGGAAAAATCATCTGAACTGTACCCAGCAGATTCATACACAGGCAGCACCATTTCATTGTGTACATCTACTGTTACCATAATTTTCTTAACATTCCGCCCGAGAAACCGCTGCTTCATTGCCCCGATCAAAGCTTTGCCAATACCTTTACGTTGATATGCTGTTGCGACTGCGATCCTATAGTAGTAGCCATTGTTATTATCAATCGTGCCGATAATCATGCCTACGACTTGCTCTTCTTCTTGAGCGATTAAAACAAGCTCCGTGTCCCACGATAGCTGACGAGCGAAGGCTTCAATCGTCTCCTCATAGCAGGTTTCCGACAGAACGTCTTCTAGAAGTTCTTTAACCGACGAGGTATCACCAAGCTGAAATGAACGAACATGCATACGGTTCTCTCCCAATTCCATATTAATTTGTAGAGATTAATTTTCTGGTAAAGAAGTAAATACGACAAAAAAACACGAAATCCTGCTGAAAATGTGGTGAAATTCACAAAAAACTTTGTTTTTTTCGATATATCTCTTGAAAGCGCTTAAATGCAAGCGTTTCCAACAAATTATTTTCGTCTTTGCTGATTATTCTAGTTCTTTTTACCTCTTTGCGATCCGTTATGACCTAGCCTTTTAGACGCATAAGACGCATAAAATGAGAACCGCCAAGGAACAATGTAAAACAGAACTATGAAATTGAGAATATATGGGATGGTTGCATATGGAATTGGTCCGTCGGTTACTCAAGGCCGCATCTCGCATGCTCGAAGAGGGCTCGGCCCATCAACAAGAAGCCCAAGCGCCAGAAATCGTCGATATTAGCCCTAGCCTCGTGGAAAATATAGACCACCTCACTACGATTTTCAGCGACACACCTGATTTAATCGTTCGCACTTTTACTTACAAAAAATCTGGTGCCCCTGCCGCGCTTGCCTTTATAGAAGGGTTGGTGGATAAAAGCTCCATCAATAATAATGTGCTTTATCATCTCATGTTTCACACATCTGGCGATGAGCAGGATGAAGTTCCTGTCACATTAGGCGAACTCCAAAACCACATGGCTTGGTCTGCGGTTGAAGCATCGATTTTACATGGCTACAGCATTCTATTTATTGATGGGCAAGCGCATGCTTTTGCATTAGAAACCCAAGGATGGCCTCAACGAGCGATCTCTGATTCTCAAATTGAAGCCTCACTGAAAGGCGCTCATCAAGGCTTTGTCGAAACAGGCAGTCAAAATATTGCGTTAATTCGCCGCTACATCTCCAGCCGAGAGCTAAAGATTAAAGAGTTTTTTGTCGGAAAACGAACGAAAAGCAGGGTTTCCATCTTGTATTTAGAGGATGTTGCACTTCCCGAGATTCGCCTTGAATTGGCGCGCCGGATCACGAGCTTGCAAGTTGACTGTATTTTGAATACAGGGGAGCTTGCAGAGCTGATTGAGGATAATCCCCTCTCCTTATTTCCTCAGATGATTACTACGGAGCGACCAGACACTGCCGCTTCGCAACTTCTGCAAGGCAGATATTGTGTTGTCGTGGACCGTTCATCAAGCGTACTTATCGCACCAGTAGGCTTAGCTGCCTTCTTTCAAGGCATCGATGATTACAGTAATCGGTGGCCCGTTGCTACCTTCTTTCGACTGCTTCGTTTTTTTGCGTGCTTGATCGCCGCCTTCCTACCCGCCTTCTACATTGCCTGCATCTCCTATAACCATGAACTGATTCCTCTAGATTTAATTTTGTCGATCGGAGAATTTCGGTCAGCGGTCCCATTCCCTCCCTTTATAGAGGCACTCATCATGGAGATTATGCTCGAGATGCTGCGGGAGGCCGGCGTTCGCTTACCTGCACCAATTGGACAAACGGTAGGCATTGTAGGCGGGATTGTCATTGGACAAGCCGCGGTTCAAGCAGGCATTGTGAGCAATCTCATGGTCGTTGTCGTCGCCTCCACGGCGGTTGCTTCGTTCATTCTCCCCAATTATGACATGGCGTCATCGGTTCGATTAATTCGCTTTCCGATGATGACGCTCGCTTCTCTGTACGGCATCATAGGGATGATCGCAGGCGCGATGGTTATCCTAGCGCATCTCATCTCCTTAAAATCTCTCGGAGAACCGTATAGTACGCCCATTGCACCGCTGCGAATATCAGACTGGAAGGATGTGTTCATCCGCCTGCCTCTCAGAAATATGGTGTATCGGCCCAAAAGCGTCCGTTCTCTTCAAAAGCGTCGATACGGCAAGGTGAATCAGAAAGGGGATGATACTACATGATTCCAGGTAAAGGCAATCAGGTTACGCTATTTCAGTACATTTTGCTTATACATAGTGTTCAGATGGGTGTTGGCCTCGTTCCTCTGCCTGGCGACCTCGCCAAAGGCTGCGGTACAGATGGGTGGATTGTTTTAGTCATTGGTTGGCTTGCCTCTACAGCCAGCAGCTTGATGATCATTCAGATTATGAAAAGGCGCCCCGATGGCACGGTCATTGATTTGCTGAATCACTATTTCGGTCGTTGGGTTGGAAAAATCGGAATGCTGATGTTTATCAGCTACTTCCTCATCTTTATTTTTTTAATCTATAATCGCATGGCCCTTCTCATTCAGAACTGGATTATGCAGCAGACCAATACCGCCGTCCTCATGCTGTTGTTCTTCCTGCCTGCTTATATGATCACAAGGGGAGGGTTTCGCAACATTGGCCGCTATTCGGAAGCCCTTATTTTTCTTTCTTTGACCTTCCTGCTGATTAGTCTTTATTTATTTAAGCATGCGCATTGGATTCACTTGTTGCCTGTCCTCAAGCATGGCTGGATCCCGATCTTCGAAACCTTGCGATCGACGATTTTGGCCTTTACCGGCTTTGAGATCACCTTCTTTCTTTATCCTTACTTGGAAAAAAAGAGCTCCGCCTCCATCGGCGTCATTCTTGCAAATGGGTTAACTTTTTTCATTTACCTGTTAGTAACGATTCTTGCCTATGTTAATTTCAGTCCGGATGAAATCACGCAATTCCACAATACACTCATGTCGCTATTCAAATTTGTTGAATTTCGCTTTCTGGAACGTTTTGATATTATGGTTCTCTCCATGTACCTGCTCATTATTATGAGATGCTGGATTCCCATGTTGTTTGCGACGGTCTTATGTACGCAGCAGCTTGGCATCAAGGGAGATCCACGCTTGCACATCCTGTTCATTCTTACTGCCATGATTGGTTTGGCCTGGATATGGAACCCTGGCTGGAATGAGAGCTTGCAATTGAGCAGCTTCATACAAACGATCGGCATCTGCATCGCCTTTGTTATGCCGCCACTGTTGTGGGCCGTTCTAGCTGCCCTGCGCGGATTCTCACGGAGGTTTTCCTCATGAAGCCGATGCGCACAAGCCTTGTGTTATTGCTCGTATTCTCTGTCATCGCCGGCCTGTCCAGCTGCAAAGATCAGATGCCCTTAGAAAATGTTACACTCGTGCTCATGGTAGGATTTGATTTGGATAAAGACAATCATCTTGTTATGTATTCATCAAGTCCGGTCTTTAGTAAGGAAGCCAAAGAGCAGAATGAAGTGGTGCAAGTGAAGGCTATCACCATCAAAGATGGACGGAACGAACTCGAGGGACGCGTATCGGCGCTGATCAGTGCAGGTAAAATCCAAAATGTGCTGATCAGCAAGCGGATTCTGGCTCATGATGACTGGTTTAAGCTCATGGACGTCTTCTACCGTGATCCCAAAACGTCGGAAACTGCTCGCGTCATCGCCGTTGATGGCTCCGTGGAAGAGGTTATGCGTTTCGCGCCACGAGATAAACGAAGATTGTCGATGCATATAGCCAAACTAGTGGATACCGCTCATATGCGCAGCCTTGTACAATCTACAAACTTATTCGACCTCCATCGGCAAATGTATGATAAAGGGATCACGCCGTATATAACGAACCTGCGCAAGGATGGGGACATTGATGCTATAGGCACGCTGCTGCTCGATAAGAAAGGCAAGTATGCCTATCCGATCAACAATGAAGAGAATCAATTCCTTCAAATGTTGCAAAATGACAGGCAGGGCTCTCTCACCTTAACTGTCGTGATCCCTGAGGAAAAAGGCGATTCGCTGTTTGACACAGGGGCGATAAGCTTCTTCGCTTTGCGTGTGAAAAGAGACATTAAGGTTATGTATGACCAGCAGAAGTTCCATTTTGATATTCAGCTATCGATCCCTGTTCAATTGACTGAAAAATATTTCGCCGTTGATGTCAGGCAGGAAGCAGCCCGATTGGAAACTCAGATTAATGAGCAGTTGGAAGCGAAAATGAACGCTCTGGTTACGAAAATGCAACAGCATGAAATTGATCCCATCGGTCTAGGCTTATATGCGAGAGGCTATCAATTCAAGGCTTGGGAATCTGTGCAGGATGATTGGGGACACGCGTTTTCACGAGCTGAGGTCCGTATACAAGTGAAGACGAAAATAAAGAATATGGGCGAAACCTTATAAGGCATGTATGAGATCGATCAAAAAACACCATCTTATAGGAGGATATTCCGATAAGAAAGAGGTGAAACCTATGTTCGATAAAGAATTGGATCATGAACTTACAGCACATGAGTATCCTCGTGAAATTCCAGATTTTCAATTTATGAGCACGAAAAAACCAGAAGAATGGACGGAGATCGAGCTGCTCCAGCTCCACCGTACGATGAGCGACTTATCCCCCTACCTTCACGAGCAAGATACCGCCTTGCATAATCAAATCACACGGGAAATGGAACGTCGCGGCATTTGATTATCGATTGAGTTACGATTGGGTAACTATTGGGTAACTACTTAGTAACTACTTCGGACGACCGACTTAGTAAACACAAATGTTGCTTTATTAGCTTGGTTCATTCATAATGAGATTGAAACTACATAATTTTTAGGAGGTATTTATTCAATGGCACATCAACTACCAGCTCTTCCGTACGCTAACGAGGCTCTTGAGCCGCACATCGATGCAAAAACGATGGAGATTCACCATGATCGTCACCATAACGCTTATGTAACTAACTTGAATGCAGCATTGGACAAACACCCAGCTCTGCATGACAAATCCCTTAATGACCTGATTGCTGACCTTAACAGCCTTCCTGAAGATATCCGCACAGCAGTTCGTAACAATGGTGGCGGACACGCTAACCACTCCCTATTCTGGGAAACAATCGGACCAGAAGCTGGCGGCGCACCTACAGGCGCTCTAGCAGCTGCTATTGACAGCGAGCTTGGCGGCTTTGATAAATTCAAAGCAGATTTCGCTGCTGCTGCAACTACACGTTTTGGCTCTGGCTGGGCTTTCCTAGCTGTTGACAAAGCTGGTAAATTGAAAGTATACAGCTTGCCTAACCAAGACAGCCCGATCATGGAAGGCGAAACGCCGGTTCTTGGTCTTGATGTTTGGGAGCATGCTTACTACCTGAACTACCAAAACAAACGCCCTGACTACATCGCAGCTTTCTGGAACGTTGTTAACTGGAACGAAGTTGGCAAACGTTACGACGCAGCGAAGTAATCTGAGAGACTTTTAGCTCCGCTAAAAGATCCCTGTATTATGATTGAAAAAGCGACCCTGAGGGGTCGCTTTTTTGTTGCATACCGCTTTTACCTCGGATCTCTTATTCTCTCTTCGGATTTGGTCCATATTGATTATCGTTGTCGTCGCTGTCTTGACAGAAGAATATAAGCAAAATAATGGAGCCAATTAGGGGGATTAAGCTAATCAGCAACCACCACCCGCTTTTACCGGTGTCATGCAATCTTCGAAAGGCTACGGCTAGAGAAGGTAAAAGGACTGCTAACGAATAAATACCTGACAAGAACTTATCTACTCCGATGATGGACTCAACGATAGCAAGACCAATAGAAATAATAATATTGAATAGAACGAACATCCAATACTCCTTGCGTCTTGCCCTGCCTGAAAACCCTACATAATTTGTTAGCACTTTTAAATACCATTCCATCTGCAACGACTCCTTTTCATGTAGTCACCGAACAGTGTCTTGGATAGTTAACTTTCTCCCATTCATATTCCAGTTTGGAGCATCTCATACATCTTTTCCATCGCAGCTAGGTTCTCTTTCGCTTTTCTCTTTACGCAGACAAAACGAAGTTGTACGATAATGGTAAATAATTCTACAACCGGAAAGAGATGACGAGCCCTTGACCATCGTACCGTTACTTCAACATGTCCCCTTGTTTCATGAGCTTTCGGAAGAAGATCTGATCGGGATTGCCCCTTTATTTACAGAAAAGAAAGTAAAGAAGGAAACCATACTTTTTGAAGAAGGCGAAATTGGTGAGGAATTATTCCTGATCCAATCTGGCGTAGTAAAAATTTACCGATTGGACGAGGCGAGAGAGGTCACACTGGCCTTATTTCGTGATGGGGACTTCTTCGGAGAGATGTCACTGCTCAGCAGCGGGATGACGCGTTCGGCAACAGCTGAAACGATGGCTTCTTGCACCCTCTATGTACTCAACCGCACTGATTTCACCACGTTCATGGAAAAGAGCCCTAGGCTATGCCTAAAGCTCCTGGAAACGACAATGCAACGGTTACGCCATGCCAATGATCAAATCTACGATTTGACGTTCCTTGGGGTTCGCTCACGTATTATTAAAACAATCCTTCGATTGTCTGAGCAGCACGGAATCTCTACCCCTGACGGTCTTCTGATTGATGTTAAGCTGACTCATCAGCAGCTCGCCAACTTGGTTGGCACAGTAAGGGAGTCCGTCACAAAGGTACTACAGGAATTGCTTGATGATGAGCTGATTCTTATTGATAAAAAACTCATCACCTTAATAAATATCGAAGGGATTCAGGCCGAGATTCGTTAAGATTGTAGGCTTCTGACTGCAGCTACTCAACATTACGGTCCTGCCATTCTTTGATGATTCGGACAAAAACATTGGGGAACGCATAGTTCTGGAGATCTTCCGGCCCTACCCAACGGTAATGGAACGGAATCCATTCTTCTCCGGTACTTGGACGATTCGCGTCACCGAGCTTTGCACGGTACACCTTCATTTTCCACACAATATGGCTAAAAATATGTTCCGTATCCATGAACCACTCATCGGGTTGAATACCAATTTGCTCTTGTTCAGCAAGGGCTTCGCGAAGTATTGTCTGGTTGTCCTCATCGGACTGCCAGCCGTCTTGCGTCCACTCGACATGCGGTAATTCCCACATCCGGGCGAGCAAGCCCTCTTGCGGGCGCTGTCTGATCAACCATTTGCCTGCATGCTCACCTGTACCTTCGATGAAAGCCACGGCCCTCAGTTCTGGACGGGGCGGTTTGGCTTTCTTTTTGATGGGCAGGGCTTCTTCCATGCCTGCTTCACGTGCCGAACAGTGCGCCATGACAGGGCATGTCAAGCAATGCGGTGACCTTGGCGTACACACCATAGCTCCCAGCTCCATGAGAGCTTGATTGAAATCGCTGGCGGTCCCCTCCAGAATGAGCTCGCGTGCGAGCTTCTCCATAATCGTCCGCGTCGACGGCTTCATTATGTCTTCTTCGATGAGAAAATAGCGCGAAAGCACGCGCATCACATTGCCATCGACAGCTGGCTCCGGCTTGTTATAGGCGATGCTCAAGATCGCCCCTGATGTGTACGGACCGACGCCTTTGAGCGCGGAGATGTCGGCTTTATTTTGCGGGACAATACCTTCGTAACGTTCATGAACTTCTCTAACCGCAGTTTGCAGATTCCTCGCACGTGAGTAATAGCCGAGACCTTCCCATGCTTTCAGTACATTTTCTTCCGGTGCCGTCGCTAAGGCCTCCACAGTTGGGAATTGATCCACAAACCGATGGAAATACGGAATTACTGTATCTACGCGTGTTTGCTGCAGCATCACTTCGGATATCCATATATAATAAGGGTTTTTACTTCTACGCCAAGGTAAATCTCGTTTATGTGTCTGGTACCAATCCAAGAGGTTCTTAGAAAAATACATCTTCTGTTCTTCGCTGTACATGGGCACTCCTTCTCTATGGGGCACGTTCAAGTTATAATGGATGAATAGATATGGTACCATTATACGAGAAGTGCGGAACATAAAACTAGAGGTGAATGTATGCAAACGTCGAAACAAGCTGATATGACTACACCAGGACAACAACAATTAGAAAATAAAAGAAAAGATTGGCTGCGCGAGGCCCAGGGTCTAATTCCCCTTCTGTTCATTTGGGGCGCTGAGTGGGTGTTTAGTGCAATCATTGATTTTGCGCTGTACTGGCGCGACTTGGATTGGCTGAAGCAAGCGGCTTTCGTTACAGCCGTGGTGGCCAGTTTGATTCAGATATGGGGAATGCGGAAACTGTTTAACACGGGGGAAACGCGTACGACTGATGATACTGTCAAAAGTGGCTGGGGGCATCCGGTATTCCTAGTCCTGCCTGGCGCTATGCTCATTGCCGCAGTGGCTTTATTAGAGGCGATCGGTGCGGTGAATCCGCTGTTTGCTCCTATTTTGCGAGCTTTTCTACTCGCGATCGGGTTCGTTCAAGTTGGACTGCTGCTCGGCAGATCACTTATTTATGTGGGGTTCTGGCTTTTCGCGCTAACCGTGCTGATGAGCGTGTGGTATTTGGGCTATTCTGGGATGGTTCTTGAGGGAATGGGCGGCATCAGCCTGCTTGTTAGTGGGTATATGCTGCGAGTTTGGGCGCGGTAGGGATCTTAGTTGAACACGAACCCAAAATAACTGGAAAACCTCCAGCTATTTTATGACAAATACGCGTTCCTCAATGATTAGATGGATTTTCTGCATCTATTTTCGCCGAAAATAGCTACTTTAGCTAGGTTTGGCTGAAATTAACAGCAGAAAATCCATCTATTTGCTTTAAACGCCGATATTTCGTCCATTTAGATGTAGAAAATCCAGTTATTTGTGATGCTGGTCGCCGCAGACTGCCACTGGCGGCCGCAAATTACAGCGGGTTGCAACAAGTTACTGAGATTGCTGCATATGTGGAAGTCGCTGCTTACACGACTTGCTCAACAATCGCATAGGCAGCAGCCATGGACTCCGTGTGCGTAATGCTGATATGGATGCGATGACTGCCTGATAGTCCTGCCCGGAGCAGAGCATCTTCCTTCACCGTACAGATCGGTTTGCCCAGCGCGTCCGGCAGCACCTCTACATCTTGAAAACCAATCTGCTTACCAATCCCGCAGCCAATTGCTTTGACGATCGCTTCCTTCGCCGCAAAACGACCAGACACAAATTCCGCGAGCCGTCCGCGGCGCTTCTGTGCCAAATCCCGCTCCGCTGGTGTCAAAATCCGCTCCATAAACCGATCACCTGAAGAACCCTCTAACATGCTGCGCACTCGCGCGATTTCAAGTAAATCCGTTCCGACCCCAATGATCATCGTTAGCCGATCCTCTCTTCTTCCAGAACTAGCCTTTTGCGTACAATTTAACTGATTCCTCGCTTAAGGTCAAGGGAACATATCTAGTTGGTTGCATCGTATATGCCATATCACCCTTCCTTGAGTAACCATAGCTTACGTTGAGGTAAGTAAGTAACACTATTTTCAGCTCTTATGCCAATCTTTCTCAGGGGTTATACTAAGCGTAGAAATTATAGCTGGGAGGCCATCATAGTGAAAATCATGCCACTGGAAAGACGAGGAGTTTCGAACAGCCGAATTGTTTTCGGATGTATGGGATTAGGCGGAGATTGGGCTGGAAATGCCTTAACCAAGGAAGATTACATCACCGCTGAAAAAGCTGTAGAAGCCGCATTATCTATCGGAATTACGATGTTCGATCATGCCGACATTTATAAAAGAGGGAATTCCGAGACTGTTTTCGGTCAGGTTCTCAAAAATAGACGGGATTTGCGCGATCAAATCATTTTGCAATCGAAATGCGGGATTCGTTTCCAAGATGATCAGAACCCACAGCGTTTTGATTTTAGCAAAGGTCACATCCTTAGCTCCGTTGACGGCATTCTTGGTCGTCTTGGGGTTGAGCACATCGATATCTTGCTGCTGCACCGCCCGGATCCGCTTATGGAGCCTGAAGAAATTGCGGAAGCTTTCAATACATTGCGCTCTGCGGGTAAGGTGCGCCATTTCGGCGTGTCCAACATGACGTCCGCGCAAATGCGCTTCATTCAAAACTCCTTGCCTGAGCCACTTGTCGTGAACCAATTGGAGATGAGCTTGGCGCGCGTGGACTGGGTTGAGCAAGGTATTCTGGTGAATCAGAAGGTAGGCGCCGGCGTTAATTTCGCAGATGGCATCCTTGAATATTGCCAAATGAACGACGTTCAAATTCAGGCTTGGGGCCCACTCGCCAAAGGCAAGTTCTCCGGCAGCGATATCTCGGATGCGCCTGAAACCGTCAAGAAAACGGCCGCACTCGTCCAGAAGCTGGCCACTGAGAAAGAAACGACGCCCGAAGCCATCGTGCTCGGCTGGCTCATGAAGCATCCGGCACGCATTCAGCCGGTCATCGGCACTTCTTCTGCCAAGCGTATCGTCGCTTGTGAAGACGCAGTTCGCATCGCGGACACCATGAGCCGCGAAGAGTGGTACACGCTGCTCGAGAGCTCCCGCGGCGTGCGCATGCCGTAGACTCACCCATAGAGGGAACGAGGGTATACTATTTCCGACGAAATAAGCAAAATAAACGTCGAAGGGAACGAGAATGTCCTATTTCACCAAGAAGTTGCCAAATATGGCGAAAATCGAAGAAATAGAGCATCTACGTTCCTCTCGGAGCAAATTTCGAATGTTTTCGGTGCAATAGAGCATCTACGTTCCTCTCGCCACCTTGTCCCAGGCAATTCAGCTGCGTTTAGAGGTGGGTTAGATCAGTGAATAAGGCCGTCTTGAAGTAGAAGAATCTACTTCAAGACGGCCTCTTTCACATTCAGCTTATCACTTCACGCAGATCCCGATATTCCTGGGGACTAACCCCCTCCATCTCTTTGAATACACGGCTGAAATGTTTCACATTCTCGAAGCCAGCCCGCTCGCTGATCTCATAAACCTTGAAATCCGTTGTTGCGAGCAGCTCGCGTGCCCGCTCAATCCGCAGCCTTTTCAAATAATGAACGAAGCTTTCACCGGTGTACTCCTTGAAGGCCTGACTGAAATAGGAGTAATTGAAAGAAACATGATTCGATACCATGGCCATATTCAAATCTTTATCAAAGTTCTCCTGTATGTATTGCGTGGCTATCTTCATCTCTCTGTGATCGATATGGAACGTCTTCATCGTGCGCACATATGCATTGAGTCGGTCTAACAGACCCTCAACACTATGAAAGTAATCGGAGAAATAGTAGAAATTCGAGATATCACCGACCTTTTTGAACAGCCGCAGGATCTCCACAGACTCTCCCCCATACACATGAAACACTTTATCAAAAACAAGCTCGTTCAAGGCCTTGCTCACAGCCTCTACATAGGCGATATCGAATCGAGTCACGGTTTTCATGTCCAATATGTCCAATAGCAGCGCCGACATTTCCTTGTTGCGATCCGTTCCGAGCATGTTAGCGATTCTTTGAATCTTATCCACAGGCACAGTGAAATCTTTATTTATATGACAAATTGTTTCATAGCTCACACTGCCTGGGCCCGACTGCAAGAACGCATACTTCAACGCCTCTAGCGCTTCCATATACGCAGGCTGCAATCGCTCCACGCCACGCGTGTAGTCACTTACCCCCATACTGTACATGAAATAACCCGCGCCCGCGATCCGCTCCACCAAATACGGAAACAAATCCCCCTGCTCGGCGATGAGCACTAGTTGGTTTTCTTTATCCAGCGCGATCGCATGCCGATCACGGCAGTGGTCTGGCACATGGGCCAGCTCATCTTGCATACGAGCGGGAAATTCGGAATGCTTCATCCCCGTTATCGTTCCCCGATACTGAAGCACGCCAACCTGAAACCCCGCCTCTACCCAAGCCATATCAATCTGCCCCAGCTTACTCCTCATGGTTTCCCCGTCCAGATGCGTATGCCTGAGCAGATAACTCAATTGACTCTCCTTGAAAGCTTCCCGCTGCTGGAAGGAACTGCTCAATTGCTCGGAGATTTGTTCCTTCAGCTTCAGATCACTTTCCAAACGAACTAAGGCGCTAAACAGCTCTTCCCGAATAATGGGCTTCAAGAGATATTCCTTCACTTCGCAGCGGATCGCTTCCTTCGCATACGGGAAGTCGTCGTGTCCGCTTAAAATAATAACCGCAGGCTTCAGAACTAACTCCTGAATACGATTGATCAGCGTAATCCCGTCCATCACAGGCATACGAATATCCGTAATGACAATGTCTACCGTGGAACTCTGCAACAGCTGCAGCGCTTCTGCGCCGTCCTCAGCAAACTCGAACGTATACGCTTCGGGAAATTCGCGGGCAATCATAGCTTTCAAGCCGAGTCGGATATTTTTCTCATCGTCAACGATAAGTATGTTTCTCATCCGTAGACATTCCTCCAGATAATATCAAATAAGGCAGCTTCATGAATACTTTGGTATACGTCCCCTCCGCACTCTCTACCCAAATCCCATACTCATTCCCATAGTACATTTGGATTCGCTGCATCACATTACGCATACCGATGCCGTTTCCTTCCTGCTCACGCTCAGGCCTATTCCCATATTTGTTATGAAAATAAGCGTCCTCCATATGCATCTTCTCATGAAGCACTTCTAGCTGATGCGTGGACATGCCTGCGCCGTTATCCCCAACCTCGATGAGCATGCCATCCTCGCTCTGGCTCGCACGAATCCAGATCGTCACACCCTCGCGTCTGGCACGCTCGATATTCATGCCATGCTTCACCGCATTCTCTACAAGGGGTTGAAGCGACATTTTCAACACCTCTTGCTCGAGATAGCTGCTCGGGATATCCAGTTTCAGCTCTAATTTGTCATCATAGCGAATGTTCATAATCGCAATATAGTTCTGAATATGCTGGATTTCATAGCGCAGCTGAACCTGATCACTGGACCACTTCAGACTGTAGCGCATCATGGCGCCAAGTGAAGTCAACGCATTCGAAATCGTATACTGAGCTTCGACTTCGGCCATCATTTTCAAATTTTCCAACGTGTTGTACAGGAAATGTGCGTCGATTTGATTCTTGAGCGAACTCAACTCCGCCTCTTTCGTCGCCGCTTGCTTGTTCACAGCCTCCACGATGAGCTCATTCATCTTCTTCATCATTTGCCGGAAATGATGGGCAAGCTCGCCCACTTCTCCCCCAGCATCCATATCAATCTGGACATTGAGATCGCCTCTGCGCACCTTTTTCATCGAGTCTCGCAAGATATGCAATTTTTTCAGAATTAACCCTTGTAAGAAGTACGTAATCGCTGACAAAAGCGCAATCAACACAACTGCTGCCGCGATAAATAAATTCCGGGTATGACGGATTTGCGTCACCGGTTCTTTCAGGGACACTACATTCAGCAAATGAGCATCCAGATTATCGATGGCCGTCGCCAAGATCAGGTACGGCGTATCCCCGATGGTGACCGTGAAATTAGATCCTTCGGGATGCGTGTTAGTGTTCCACGCTTGCCGCAGCTGCTCCATGTTCATGCCTTTGAAAAACACATCGCCATTCCCCGTGAACATCCCGCCATGACGATCGATCACAAGCATATGCGACTGACCATCCTGAATGGGGCTGAACAGCTTCTGGAAAAAATTCTCCATCAGCATATCGACCTCAAGTATGGCAACGCGCGTGTCCTTGGGATAATAAATTTCCTTCAACAGGGATACATAGGTCCAGCTAGCTTCATTATCCGTGTTGTAGCGATTCATAATATCCTTCTCATTCTGCAAAATTTCCCACCGAGCCTCACCCTTACGCGCAAGCACATCCTTGTACCAGGATCGATCGGCAATCCGGCTCTCTTTGAGAAAAATGGGCCAAATCTCTTCGGTATTCGGATTATCTGTAAACAGGCGAACATTGGCGATACTCGGGTTGTTAAACAGGAGACGTTGCAAATTTGAGAACGTATTCATATTAAAATCAACAAGTTCAGAGACTTCAAGCTCATGCGCGCTATGCAAATATTGAATAACCTCTTTGTCCGTTATAGAAAACTGCGCTGCGCGTCCCATGGCTTCAATATTGTTAAGAATACTCGCCTTCTCGCTCTCTAACGCGTATTGATTATTGTTCACGGTGTCTTGGATCGTATTTTGGTAAAATTCATTAAATAAATACCAAGAAATCAATATAATGGGAATCAAAATGATGATGATATAGGCACCGATTAATTTCGTTTGAATCGAAATCCGGTTCGTCATCTGCGTAAACCGCATTCTCCCTTTGCCCAACATGGTTCCCATGGTCTTATATCCCGTCTTTCTATCGGTGGTAGTTCTCTTATTTTAAACTAAAATACAGAGCATGCGGGAACTATTTGCAGCGAAAAACCCGAAAACCCGATAAATTCGGGCTCTCAGGTCATCATATCGGATTACTTCGCAGATGCGGCAATTTTCTTCGTGTTCGATTCAAATTCTTTTTGTTGGTAAGCCTTCACTTTATCCAGTCCAGCTGCCTGCCGATCTTTTTGGTATTTATCAAACAGCTGATCGAATTCAGCATCCGTCTTGGCTAACAGCAGCTTCGGAAGTGTTTTGCCCCACGCCTGGGCAATTTTCGTATTGGCAATTCCCTCTTCTGATGTCCCTGTAGGAACAATGTTATCGTACTGCGAGAAGCTCTTCGACTTGCCTTTCGTCCACTCTTCAGGTTGTTTGATCGGTTCCACACTAGGCGGCGCCCATTGCAAGTTCATGTTCGTATCCATCAGCATCCAGAAGGTGTAGGAGGAGCCGTATTTTTTATCAAAAGCAGCCCGGTCTTTATTCATCAGATCCAGCACTTCTGGCTTAAATTGATCCTTACCATTGATCGTGTCATAGCTGACGCCTTTTTCACCCAGGTACAGATCTTTGTTGCCTTCTTCACTAATGAGATAGCTCAAGAATTTAATTGCTCTTGCTTTATCTTTGACGTCTTTGGAAATCAAGGTTACTGTCCAACCGGAGATACCAGGACCTGCTAGGGTTGGCGGGCTTTTTGCAGCATTCGCTGGACCATCTACGGCAATGTAAACTTTGTTCGGATCTTTTTGGTACAGGGAAATATTTTGATTCGCTAAGTCAGAACGTTGATACAACATGGCAAAATAACGGCCTTGCGCAATCTTTTCTTCCATTTGAGGTCGCTTATCGATAAAAATATCTTTAGCCAGCAAGCCCATTTCATTGGCTTTACGGAACGTTTTGAGCCAGCTTACGAACTCTGGATCTGTGGAACGATCGTAGAGCTTATTATCTTTTTCGTACGGAATCGCTAAGAAATTCTGCAGCATGGAACCATTTTGACCAGCATCCAGAAGTGAACTATTCCCTAAGTCTCCGAACTCATGCAAACCTAGCGGAATCAGCGGCTGACCGTTCACATCAGGAAACTTCTCTTTCGCAGCTTTGAGCGCGTTCAAGAACCCTTCTTGTGTTCTCATATCCGGCTTGCCGATCGCCTCATACATATCTTTGCGAACTAGGAATGTTTGATTAGATACGAAGTTTTGCCCGTACTTCTTATAATCCTCGGAGGAGGAGGAAGCATTCGGATATCCGTAGAAATTGCCATCTTTCTGTGTATACCACGATGTTTTAGCCGGATCAGCCACCTTAATAAAATAAGGATCATACTGTTTGGCAAGCTCATTCAGTGGAAGCACCATATTGCCTTCAATCATCTTTTTCACAGCATCTTCATACCAGCCCAGCGTGATAAAATCAGGCAACTTCCCAGAAGCGATCATCGTATTCAGCTTCTCATTCTCATTGCCCGCAGGGACGATAAAGTTGATATTCACACCGGTTTTCTTGGTAATGTATTGCGAAGTGGCATCAACGCCCCATTTATTAGGAAACCAAGAAAAGTTAAGGTACCAATCGAACGTAATCGGCTTCGTATCGGATTTCCAACCTGGATCATTCGCATTCGCCACAGGAGCAGCGGAATGTGCTGCAGCGGTTTCAGCTGCTTTTGTAGCCTCAGGGCTAGTGGTGCTGCTGTTGGTCTCTTTATCTGTGGTACAGGCGGTTATTGAAAAAGCTGTAAATAAAGCAAGCAAGGTCATTAGCGATTTGCGTGGTTTCCTCATTGGCGTTTCCCCTTTTCGGATTCATTATCATATGTGCAATCTCTGTCTTGAACAGAGTTGGCCACCTATATGGCGTGATGCTTCGTATGACTAGCCTTTAATCGAGCCAATCATAAAACCTTTTACAAAATACTTCTGTAAGAACGGATAGACCAACACAATGGGCAATGTGGTCACAACCATCGTTGCGAGCTTAATCGACTGAGAAGATACCGTCTTCGCCACACTTCCCGTCGTTGCTGCCATCATTTGATTGGAGCTGGACTGCGCAACAACCCGATAGAGATACGTCTGAATCGGTTGAAGCTCGCTTTTGTTAATATAAATCATCCCGGTAAAGTAGTCATTCCATTGGTAGACGCCGTGAAAGAGGGCAATCGTAGCCACGACGGGCATGGACACCGGCAGAATAATTTGGTAAAAGATTTTGAAATCATTCGCACCATCAATTTTGGCGGCTTCCTCTAGTGCGTCTGGAATTTCTCTGAAGAAGGATAAGAATATAATAAGATCAAAAAAGCTGAACATCGCCGGAATGATATACACCAGGAAGCTGTCTAGCATCCCTAAATCTCGGATCAACAAGTAATACGGAATTAAGCCTCCGCTGAAAAATAAGGTAACTGTACCGATCAGCATGTAGACGTTGCGGCCGATTAACTCTTTGCGGGAAAATGCGTAGGCAACCATCGCTGTAAAAAGGACGTGAACGACAGTGCCTATCAACGTTTTCGCTACGGTGACTCCCATGGCTAGCATGATGCCATTATTCGCAAAAACCGCCTTATAGCTGTCGATGCTGAACACCCGTGGCCACCAGTAGATCCCCCCTCGCATGGCGTCATTCCCTTCATTGAAGGAGTTGACGAGCACGTACCAGATCGGATAGATGGTTACGAAGCAGATGACTAGCATGAATATAAAGTTGAAATGATCGAATGCAGCCTCTTTGTAGGTTCTGCGATTCAGGGAGATCATGATTGGCTACCTCCTAGCCTAGGTTTAAAATAGCGACGTGTTGTTGAGCCGCTTGGTAATGAAATTCGCCGAAAGCAGCAGCAGGAGTGAAATGAGCGACTTAATCAAACCAACCGCCGTAGCATAGGAGAATCGGCTCTGACGAAGACCTACTTCATACACATACACATCAATCACGTTGCTGGCACTGGCGTTCAGTTGGTTTTTGAGTACCAGAATTTGATCAAAGTTGGAGTTCAGAATACCACTCACAGACAGAATGAACAGGATCGTGATCGTTCCTTTAATTGAAGGAAGCGTTACATAGAACATTTTCTGAAAACGTCCTGCCCCATCGATCGTTGCCGCCTCATACATATCCGGTGATACACCGGACATCGCAGCGAGATAGATAATCGCCGACCAGCCAAGTTCCTTCCATATATCTGAGGTGACGATAATACTCCAGAAATACGAAGGTTCTGCCAAGTAGCTGATAGGCTCTTGGATGATATGGAGTGCCAAGAGGAGCTTGTTCACTAGGCCAACGTCAGCTAACCAAGTGGCGAGTATGCCACCGAGAATAACCCAAGATAAGAAGTGGGGTAAGTAGGAAATGGTTTGCACCAGCTTCTTAAAACGGATAGATCGGAGTTCATTCAGAAATAAAGCGAACACGATGGGAAGTGGAAAGCCTATGACGAGCTTGAGAACACTCATCCCCACGGTATTCTTAATGACGCTGGCCAAATTGTCATCTTCCAGAAAAGCCTTGAAATGCTCCAGCCCCGCCCAAGGTGCAGCGGATATGGGTTTCACAATATTGAAATCCTTAAAGGCAATGATAATCCCATACATGGGGACATAGTGAAAAATGATCATCCATGCGACGCCCAGCAGTGCCATGACCTGCAAATATCGCTGTGCGTACGCGATGCGGAGCAGCCTTGACGCTGACCTGCGGAAGGGGACTGACTTGTGATTCGGAGTGGCGATGTCCGTCTCCGTCTTCATTTCTGGCTGCACCTCCTGTGTCTTCTTCCTTGTAAGCACTTTCACTTTTCTCATTATAGGCGTTCTCATTTGCTGATGTAAGGCTTCAAATTTCAGCTATGGTTACTATTTTTTGGGTGTGTGGTGCATCCTGACAGACAAACAAACAAACAAACAAACAAACAAACAAACAAACTTCTACTACCAACGCCCCCGGCTCAATGAACAACCAGCGTGCCACACGAAAAAAGACCCAAGGCATAATTTCACCTCGGGTCTTCTTCAATTAGGTTTACTCCGCTACAGGAGCAGCTGTCGGTGTTGCTGTTAACTCTCTCACTGCCGGGACAGCAGCAGGTGCTGATCTTGAGCCCTCAGCTGCTTGGGCTGCTGCTGGTGCTGATCTTGACCTCTCCACTGCTGGTGCAGCTGCAGGTGCTAATCTTGACCCCTCAGCTGCTGGGACAGCCGCAGGTGCTGATCTTGACCTCTCAGCTGCTGGTGCAGCCGTAGGTACTAATCTTGATCCCTCCGTTGCTTGGGCTGCTGCAGCTTCCGACCTTGATCCCTCCACTACTTGGGCGGGCGCTGGTGTTAGTGTTGGCGCTGGACTTGACTCTACCGTCGGAGTGGTTGGTGTCACGACAACGTCAGCAACCTTAGTTTCATCTACGGTTGCTGCTGTGTTATTTTTATCCGTGCCCGTTGTTAACGAGCTTGTCTCGGTTGTCTTTTGATCAACAATTGGTGGATTTGATTCAGATGCTGATTTCTTATCGACACTAGCATTCGTCAATGAACAACCACTAATAATGACAACGGCAGCCAAACCAAGGAACGACCAGCGATACGAATTAAATTGAAACTGTTTTATCATCATAATTCTCCTCTTTAACTGTGACTTGTTTCCAGATAAATGAACATTGCCTGGCACACTTACAGGACGGACATAGCTTTCTAATAATTGAATGAGGGTATATCCGTACTCCTCTCTCTTTGCTGGCTCTATATAAGAAAGGGCTAAAGCATCGCTTGCAATCTCCTGGTCTTCACGCATCCGTTGATGCGCGTACCAAAGTACAGGGTTGAACCAATGAATAATCAATAGAAATTGCATCACCCAATTGACGCCAATATCATTTCGTTTGCAATGTGCCAATTCATGTAGAAAAACATGCCGTAATTGCTCATGATTTAAACTATTAATTACCGACTGCGGTATTATTAAACAGGGATTCCTGAATCCAAATAATGTTGGCATCGACAATTTGTCAGATATCACTAATGTGACCGGTTTATGTATCGACATTAGCTGCCTACTCTGAGCGAATAACTGTACTATGCCGATGTCTGTTATTGGTCTTATTTCTTTCGTTACTTTCAGCGCAAATTTACGGTTGATCACGAATGTATATATCGCAAATAGAATGATTCCAAGCACCCATACGTACATGGCATATTTATATAAAATATTCGCCAATGAGTCACCAACTGCCAATTCCTCTTGCGTTCCTATTTCTACTGCTGAATCGAGTTCGTGAATAGTATCAGGGTAGGATAACCAATTATAAATACTTAAATTGCTCTCGAGGTGCCAAGGCAGGAGCAGTCTTACAAGCACCAACAACCACATGAGATAGTGCCATCTAGGTTTTATCCGTTTATGCAAGATGCGCTGAATCAGCATGATGAACACAACTGTAATGGTCGCCATGATCGATACCGATAGGATCCAATCAAAAAAACCCGTAAGAAGTTCACTCATTTGCGTTTACCGTCTAGCATGTCTTTTAACTCCTTGATGTCTTCCTCTGACAACTGCTCCTCTTTCAAAAAATTAACAAGCATCGGCTTAAATGCCCCGCCATAAATTCTTTTCAGAAAAGAGTTCGTCTCCGACTTCACACACTCTCCCTCAGAAACCAAAGGGAAATAAGCGTACACTCTGTTCTCTTGCGTAAACGATATCGCATCTTTCTGTGCTAACCTGTTCAATAAGGTTCGAATCGTCTTGGGCTTCCACTCTGTCCGCTCCTGCATGGCATCAATAACCTCATTCGCCGTGCGTGGTGATTCGTTCCAGAGTACCTTCATAACTTCCCATTCCGCATCCGTAATATGAGGGACCGTCTTCACTTCGTTTCCTCCTTTCAACTGGATTACAACTGTAATACAACTTGAATATTACAATTGTAATCCAAATATGTCAAGCTGCGTCGTTTGAGAAAAGAGAAAAGACCATCCACATTAAACATGGATGGTCTCTTCTCAGGCAGATTGCCTACAACTTGCCGTAAACCCTAAATCCCTGGAATCGGGATACGTTTATGCTCCGTTTTCATGTACTGCTTCTCCAGCTTATCTTGCACAGCTGGATCGATTTGCTTGCCTTCGAGGTAGTCGCTGTTATCACCGTAGGTGATACCGAGCTCGTCCTCGTCGGTTTGCCCATCCCAAAGCCCGGCTGTCGGGGCTTTGTCCAGCACGCTTTGCGGCACGCCGATCTTCGCCGCTAGTGAACGCACTTGCCGCTTATTCAGCGTGCTCAGCGGCGTAATGTCAACGGCACCGTCACCGTACTTCGTGAAGAAGCCGGTGATCGCTTCAGAGGCATGATCCGTGCCTACGACGATCAAGCCCAGCTCGAAAGCCAAGGCATACTGCATGACCATGCGTGTACGCGCCTTGATGTTGCCTTTGCCGCCACGGCTCACGTGCTGGTGCACGCCGATATGCTTGAGTCCGTACTCGACTTCGATGGCAATCTCGTCGACGGACTCTTCGATGTTGTTCTCGATTTGATATTTCAAATCGAAGGCTTTCGCTACAGCGTAGCTATCCTCGATGTCGACTTGCTGCCCATAAGGCTGGAACACGCCGACGGTTTTGTATTCTTTGCCTTTTTCCGCTGTCAGCTCGTCTGTAGCTTGCTTACATAGCCCTGCCGCTACCGCACTGTCAATACCGCCGCTGATCGCGATCAGCAGGCCGTTCGCGTGCGCGCCAAGCACGTAATTTTTCAGGAAATCCACACGTTTACGGATCTCTTCGTCAATATCAATTTCAGGTTTAACGCCAAGTTTCGCGATGATTTCTGTTTGCAAGCTCATGCAACTCTCCACCTTTTATCTAAATTTTGGAATAATGCCTTCTTTAAGCATTAGTATAGACTTATAGCCTTTAAATTTCAAAGTGTAATCCACGGTCCCACCGAAAATTGGCGACAGGGCTTTCGCAGTCCGTAAGTCGATTTTTTCGACTTGCGTTAACGAGACCTGGGCTTTCGCACTCCGTAAGTCGATTTTTTCGACTTGCGGGAGCGGGACCTGGGCTTTCGCAGTCCGTAAGTCGATTTTTTCGACTTGCGGGAGCGGGACCTGGGCTTTCGCAGTCTGTAAGTCGATTTTTTCGACTTGCGGGAGCGTGAACTGGGCTTTCGCACTCTCTAAGTCGATTTTTTCGACTTGCGGGAGCGGGACCTGGGCTTTCGCAGTCTGTAAGTCGATTTTTTCGACTTGCGGGAGCGAGACCTGGGCTTTCGCAGTCCGTAAGTCGATTTTTTCGACTTGCGWGAGCGAGACCCTGGGCTTTCGCAGTCCGTAAGTCGATTTTTTCGACTTGCGGGAGCAGGACTTGGGCTTTCTCACTCCGTAAGTCGATTTTTTCGACTTGCGGGAGCGAGACCTGGGCTTTCTCACTCCGTAAGTCGATTTTTTCGACTTGCGGGAGCGGGACCTGGGCTTTCGCACTCCGTAAGTCGATTTTTTCGACTTGCGGGAGCGGGACCTGGGCTTTCGCASTCCGTAAGTCGATTTTTTCGACTTGCGTGAGCGGGACCTGGGCTTTCGCACTCCGTAAGTCGATTTTTTCGACTTGCGGGAGCGGGACCTGGGCTCTTGCAGTCCGTAAGTCGATTTTTTCGACTTGCTCTTAACGAGACCTGGGCTTTCGCACTCCGTAAGTCGATTTTTTCGACTTGCGTGTTCGAGACTTGCTTTATCTCGCTAGGAATAGCGTGCAAGCCGAATATAAAAAGCCCACCTGCTCATTGGCAGGTAGGGCTTCTATGTTGCCTAACAATATTATTTGCAATATTGCTCAAAAGCACCAATCAAATCGCCAGCGATCATATCCGCGGAACGATCTTCGATTTGGTGGCGTTGAATGAAGTGAGCTAGCTCACCGTTCTTGAACAACGCGATGGATGGGGATGATGGCGGGTATGGCGCCAAGAATTCACGCGCTTTGGCCGTAGCATCCTTCTCTTGACCCGCGAACACGGTGTATGTGTACGTTGGTACAATTTCGTTCTGAAGGGCTTTCGCAACACCTGGACGACATTGACCAGCTGCACAGCCACAAACGGAGTTCACGACAAGCAGCATCGTGCCATCCTTGGATTTCTCAATTGCTTCCTCTACTTGCTCAGGAGTCAGAAGCTCCGTAATACCCAGACGAGTCAAATCTTCTCTCATCGGTTTAACCATATCTTTCATGTATGAATCAAAAGACATTGCCATATGTGCCACCCCTTAGGATTTAATAGTTACTCTTAAAACGTAATGACTATAACTTATATTATACATCCGTTGGCGATGAAAGCAAAGTCCAATGTCCCAGCTGCATGGCATAGAAATAAAGCGAAAGCTGTTAGGCTTCCGCTTCATCATTCTTTTTACTTGTCGTAGCTTCGTCCGTCACAGCGGCCACATTCTTATCCGCATGGGTAAAAATCCCGCTTTGCGGCGCGACGCCCTCTTCAAAAATCTCCCGATTCTGGGCACTTTGGAACCCGACATCCTTAAAGGGATGCACCCATTGGTCTCCCGCCATGACTTCGGGGTTCGTATCCGACGTCCATTGCTCCAGAGGGGAATTATCGGATTCATAATCATGATCACCGATCGTAACCCCATACTCATTCACAAACGGCGTTCGCGGGCCTCGCCCCTGCTCAAATTGCGGCAGAAAATCAATCTCAAACGGATCGAGCTCGCTCTGGTCCTGGGCTGATTTGGTCGACTTCTTATTGTCCTGACTCATGTGGATGGGCGGTTGGGACCGTCCAGTTTTTTATCGACATAGCCCTCTTTACCCGCAGGTGATTTGGCACGTTCTTGGTTTTGCTGTTCTTGCTGGATTTGCGTTTTAGAATCATTCTGACTCATATCCATCAGCTCCCTTCTGCCCGTAGTATGTGACAAAATAGGGAGGTTCATTCCAATAATCAACATGAGTAGATTCACTAACTGCCCAGGGGTGAGATACACCGCGGTATGCTCCGACAACGCAAAAAAGCTCGCAACCATCCCCGCAGCACCGCCATAAAACAAGGAGTATTTCAGCAGCATGCCGGTTCCTAGAACCGTTGTAGAGCGAGCTGTCCACAGCTGCTGCCACACCAGTAATGGCACCAATAAGATCGCTAGGTACGCGTGATGGGGATGAAACCTCGACACGGTGCCTTCTACGCCAATCCCCCAAGGCAACTGGGTTGGCAGCCCGAAAGAAGGCGTCAACGCCGCATAAAGGAACAACGCTGACGCAGCACCGATCGCGAGCAAGTCCAGTAAAACTCGCCAAGCAATACCATGCTTACGCACCTGATACGATAAATAGATATACGCTAGTACGATGCCTGCTACGATCTCCATCTTGGAGCCTGCTGTCAAAAGCAGCTTCATCGGGCTCTCCCATAGCAAGGATGGCTGCGTCAGCAGACTACCCAAACGCCAAGTAAAGAACACGATGAGGACACCGCTCAGAATCAGATCATCCATTCCTTTAACAGCTACCCCAGCAGCCGGCACTTCAGGCACTTCCGACTCTACCCGATTCCATTGCCGTAATACTCGCCGCATCAGCCAAAACCCAAGCACACACGCCAACAACAACGCGACTAATTGCCCTTGCAATTGCAATGGTCCGATTTGTACCACTTCAGGCATAGGTGACCTCCATTTTCCTTTACCATGTAACATTAATGTGCTTAACTTTCGACAAAACGCTTACTATTTCCTGGGAAATTATGCAGAAGAGCGTGAACGTTTGTCTAAAACCCTCGAACTTACTGATGATCGATCTTCAGCGTTCGTTGTCCCCATCCTATTTCCCGACAAAAGGAAACAACAACTTCTGATTCTCATTCGTATACATATTCTCCTTGGTGATGACCTCAGAGCCCGTATCCATCATCCGTTTAACCGTTTCGCCGCGATGCGCTTGGAGGGCAGTTTTGACAGCGAGGTATCCCATGTTAAAAGGCTTCTGAACAATCGTCCCCTGCAGAATTCCCGCTTCGAGAAAGGAAATCTCATTCATCGAGCTGTCGAAGCCTACAAGTTTAATGTTGCGATCGGGGTCCAACTCCTTCAGAGCTCTCGCAGCACCAATGGTCGACACCTCATTTAACCCGAATATGCCGCGGATGTCGGAATGCTCACTAAGCAGCTCCTTCGTTTGCTCATACGCCTTGTCCTCCGACCCGTTACTATACAACGAATCTAGCAGTTTAACGGAAGCATCACTCTTCAAGCTATCCCGCACCCCATTTTCGCGATCCATCTGGGTGGTCGAGGTTTTCACAAAGCTAACGATGGCATAGGTTGCAGGCCCCTTCACATAGCCCTTCATCGTTTCCACCGCTTTGCGCCCTGCCGCGTAATTATCCGTTGCAATAAAGCTCTCTGAAACGCCGCCCGCAAGACCCGAATCGACCGTAATCAACGTAATCCCTGCATCTATCACACGCTGAGCAACAGGAACTAATCGATTGTAGTCGGTCGCCGCCAGGACAATTGCCTTCGGCTTCTCCGCTATCGCTTGTTCCACCAGCTTAATCTGTTCCTCAATCTGTGATTCCGCCGCGGTTCCCATAATCTTAATCTCTGCATTATACTCCTTCGCGGCTGCAAGTACGCCCTGATTCAGTACCTGCCAGAATTCCACATGTGGATCAATGGTCTTAGGGATCACAATAATCGAATTATTTTTAGCACCGAAATGGTTTACATAGATCAGATATCCCCCGATTAGACTAACAGCAGCAGCAAATGTAATCACAACAGCACTCACTCTAATTTTCATAAAAATCACCTCACTTCTAGCCTCCACTTTGATCTGGAACTGGCGGCATGACTGGGAACGTAAGCGTGACTGTCGTCCCCTCTTCAAGTTCGCTTTCAAATTGCAATCCGTACAGCTCCCCAAAATACAGCTGAATGCGGTGATTCACATTGTGCAAACCGAAACCTTTACCTGATTGCGATTGATGCGTCGTCTTCTGTCTTACAGCTTTTAACTGCTCCTCACTCATGCCAACGCCGTTATCCATGACCTTCAACTCGATGACACCGTCCCGCTTCCGCCCCGTTATGCGGATATGCCCGCTTTCTGCCAAATGCTTCATGCCATGATAGATGGCATTTTCGACGAGCGGCTGCAGTACGATTTTCAAGCTGCGATCCTCCAATAGATCCGATTCCACCTCGATGTCGTACGTAAATTTATTGCGGTAACGGATATTTTGTATCGTTAAATAGTTCTCAATATGGGCCAATTCCACACGGATAGGGACGAGTTCCTCCCCTTTGCTAATGCTTGAACGCAGCAACTTGGACAAGGCAGAGGTCATCGTCACCACATCATCGACTTTCCCCATCTCAGCCATCCAAATAATCGAATCCAGCGTATTATATAAGAAATGAGGCTGAATCTGCGCCTGCAAAGCCTTCAGCTCGCTAATCCGTTTGACTTCCTGATCCAGTACGGTCTGGCTCATCAGCTCTTTGATTTTGCTAATCATCAGATTAAACGTCCGTGACAGTTTACTGATCTCGTTGGCACCTTCCACATCGACACGAATGTCGAAGTTCCCCTTCTCCACTTGCTTCATGTGCACTTCGAGCTGTTTGATCGGTTTGGTCAGCGTGATCGACAGCCAAATCGAAATCGCCAGCGCTATAATAAGCGCAATCCCTCCCCACATGGCGGAGGTCAGCTGCATCTCTTTTTTGTTCCCGCTGAGGTCACCGGCATAGGTTACGCCAATCATTTTCCAACCAAAGCTCGTTGTGCGTACGGTATAAATCTTATTTTCATCCGTGGCCACCGTCTCGAAAGTGCTATCCTGAGACTGCATCAATGCCCGGATATCCTCGGATTTCAAGCCCGAATAAAGCAGTTGCTGCTGAGGATGATAAATAAGATCGCCGCTCTGATCGAGGATGAATACGTACCCCCGCTGACCCAACTGAATTTGATTGCACAAATCATTTATGAGGTTAAAGTTCAGGTCAACGAGCAGCACCCCGCTTGCGCCGCCTGATTGTGGACTTGGCATCTGTTTCGAGATCGAAACGACCCATTTATATTCATCTTGATACACATGCTGCACATGAGAGGAGGAGATGACGATATCCCCCTTGCTCCGGCTCGCTTGTGTGTACCATTCCTGTGATATCAGCTCGGCATAGGGCTTAAACTCGGGTGACACTCGATCTGATACAACAGCACCATTCGAACCGATGAACATAATGGAAGCGATATCATTTCGCGATGCAACGATCGTGCTGAAATAGCTGCTGATCTGGTGTTCCAACTGCTGCGCTTCGGCTTCCTGTGGATTTTTCCATGAGAGATATTGCTTCAGATCTGTGTTGCTCAAAGATAGGGTAGAGATACTCTCCATATTGCCAATGTAAGTTTGGATGTTCTTATTCACTTGCTCCATTAGTTGATTCGTATATGTCAGTGAGGCATCTGTTACAGCAACCGTCGAGAGACGATAGGCGCTATAGCTGAGAATCGCGGTTGTACATAAAATTAAACAAGAAAAGGCCAACGCGAACTTCGTATGAATGCTTTTGAATTGAAAGGCATTGTATAGACTTCTCATAAGCTCAGCCCAGCCTTGTTAGCGGCTCTGAACTCCTTCGGGGTCATCCCTATATGTCTTTTGAAGATGACACTAAAATACTGCGGATCCCCATAACCTACCTTCGCGGCAAGCTCATATGTTTTGAGCTGTGTGGTGGCTAGCATTTCCTTGGCCTTTTCCAATCGGTATCGGGTCACATACTCAATGAAGGTCTCCCCCGTATGCGGCTTAAATAGGGCGCTGAAATAACTCATGCTCATATAGATATGACTGCATACCTGCTGCAGCGAAAGCTGCTCATCGCCATAATGCTCATGGATATAGGCAACAGCCGACTCCAACTGCGCCCCCGACACATGGGTACGCTTCTCTGCCAGCCGGTCTACGAAGGCTAAACAAATGGCTTCTAGCCAAAGCCGTACATCGTCTAATGTTTTGCGCGTGTAGAGTTCCATGAACGAGTGATCACCTAGCACGTCATCCCCATCCAGCCCCGTCTCCACCCCGGCATTCATCAGGGCGACGAGAAGTTTGTGCAGCTTGCCGTAGCAAGATTCCATCGGGCACGCCGACTTCTTCAAATCGTCAATCCACTCCTGTAGCGTGTTCGTGATGGCTGTCTTTTCACCTATTTTGATCGCTGCGATCAGTCTCTTCTCTGTACGCAAATAGCTCGTGTTATCTTGACTGCTCCCGAACTCCATATCTCCAATCGCTATGATGCGATTATTCCCCAGCATAAAGCGATAATCCAATGCCGTAAGCGCTTCCTGAAATGCCTTCGGCAGCTCCTGCAGTCCCTCACACATGCGGCTAATGCCGACCGTGACCGTCATGCCCAAATACTTCTCAATACTATATCTCGCCTGTTCGGCCAGCGTTTGACAGATGACCTCGCCCCGCTCCTCTGTGCCCGAAACAAGCCCGACAAGCTTATCATCACGAGTCCGAAAAACTGCACCGCCATGCTCCTTCTCCACAATTTCATGCAAAATATTAAAAGCCGCAAATCGCAGCAGCTCCTCTTCTGCCACTTGGTCGCTGTACAGCTCCCTCCCAAAATCATCAATATCGAGTGCCAGCACGGTATGCCCCGATCCGGAGCCCTCTAAATGCAGGCCAAACATCGGGAGCTTCCTCTCGATCTCTTCTTTCCGCATGCCGGATGTGACCAGCCGTTCCAAAAAACGCTCACGCAGCAAAGGCATGCTCTCTTGAAATTGGTGGCGAAGGAATGTGATGTCCTCACGCTGCTTGCGCTCCTCATCCAGCTCAAGACATAGCTTCTGCAGGAATTCCGTGAATTCAGCACTATTGATCGGCTTTAGCAAATAGTCTTTGACCTTCAGCTTAATCGCTTGCTTCGCATAGTCAAAATCCTCGTAACCGGTTACAATGACGACTTTGATCGTGCGATACTTCGCGACAATCCGCTCCGTGAGCTGAAGTCCGTCCATGAACGGCATATTAATATCCGTAATGACGACATCTGGCTGCAACCGCTCGACCGCTTCATAAGCGTCTCGGCCATTATCATAATCGCCAACCAGCTGGAAGCCGCAAGCTTCCCAGTTCGTCTTCTTCTTGATGCCTTCTCTGACTTCATCCTCATCATCGATCATGATGATTGTATACATCTCGGTTCACCTCTAGCGAAATCGAATTAGGCTCTATATATATTGTACACAGCAGTCCTAGTAACTGGCAATGCATGCTCCCTAGTCGATGCACTGACAAGCACACAAAAGAGGCTGCACAATGGCAGCCCCTATCGCTTGTATACTTATTTCCCAGAACTTCTACTATGCTTAGGAAGGTACGTTATGACTAGACAAGAAGAATTCAAATTGAATCTCCTGATCCGCTGGAATCTGATATTCTTCATGAACAGGTGCCCCCCAGCTGTCATCCCCACCAACACCCATTTGTTTCCCAGCAACGGTAACAACCGTGTAATGAACATCTGGCAGTTCAAAGGCATGGTCCGCATGTTCAAGTTCAAATGCCGTATATGGAGACAAGTTGCATTCTACCGGTGCTAGTGGATCTGACTGAATCGATAGACCGATACCAGACTCATCTGTCACATTCACACGGCGTACGCCCGTACGGTTGCCTGATTCCTGCGGAACCAAATAAGGCGTAGGCAATTGATCCACCTGACGGCTGAATACGCCTAAGCGAGCACCGAAATTGCGGTCGATATAGTTTTCTTCAGGTCCCATCGCATACCACTCGGATTGACTATAATCCGCAGACATCTTGAACGATACAGCGAGTATCGGCAAATTCGGCAGACCCGCGGCACCCTTGTACTGCGTATTCACACAAATCGTTCCATTCGCTAATACCGTATAAGCAATGCGAACTGTCACATCAGCGCTAATGCTGAATTTGTAATCAAAAATGACCGTTGCTGAACCTTGATCTTGAAGCAGCTCCCATTTGACGCATTTGCGCGCTAGGCTGGCGGCATACCAAGCTCCGGCCGTAAAGCTCATTGCCGTCCCTTTGTCATTATCCGTGGTAGCCCGCCAGAATAAAGGCGCAGGCGGCGTAGCGATCATTTCGCGGCCCTCGTATTTCAACGAAACGAGCGATCCTACCTGTTTCGAGAAAATAGCGGTGAAGCCTTTACCAGTCACGCTCATATTGACATCGCCCTCAACGACGACGACTTCGCCAGCAGGCTGCTCATTCTGACGGCTGGCTTGTACCACGAACGTCATTTCACCAAACGTAGTCTCAAATCCAGCATCAGCCCATAATGTAGCTTCTCTTAGAACTAAAGAAGCTTGAATGCAGTACTCACCTGGCGTTCCATCTACATTCGGCAATTCGATTGGCAGACTGAATTCACTCTGAGCCTCGACTTCAATATTTGCTTCTCCAGCGCTAATTTCTTTCCCCTCATGGTACAGACGGTACACAAGCACCAAATCATCTGTGTTCGCAAATAAATTCTCGTTCACGATGTTAATATGAGTTCGGGTTGGTTCCAGCTTGATATTTTGATACAGGAATTTAACTTCCTGCATTTTAGGTGTAATTTGACGATCAGCAAACACTAGACCATTGCCGCAGAAGCTGTAATCGGTTGGACGATCTTTGAAATCCCCGCCGTACGCCAAAAACTCACGGCCATTTCGATCCTTTTTCACAATTGCCTGATCGATATAATCCCAAATAAAGCCGCCTTGATACATCGGATATTTGTTCTCAAGCTCTGTATATTTATGAAGGCCTCCGACGGAATTCCCCATCGCGTGCATGTATTCGCAGCTAATGTACGGCTTATCCGGCTGGCTATTGAGATACGCCTCAATATCCGCTGGCTTCGCATACATGCGGCTTTCCATGTCGCTAGTCGCTCCATAAGTGCGATCGTAGAAAACACCTTCATAGTGAACGAGTCGCGTAGGATCCGTCTCACGGAAATAGTTGGATACATTTAGAATAACTTGGCCAGCATACGATTCATTCCCGCAAGACCAAATGAGAATCGACGGATGATTCTTATCCCGCTCCACCATCGAAATCGCCCGGTCCATGACGATGTCTTGCCACCCCATATCATTACCTGGAATATTCCAAGAAGGTTCGACAGCGCCCATCTTTTGCCATGAGCCATGCGTCTCTAAATTCATTTCATCTATGACATAGACCCCGTACTCATCACAAAGTTCGTACCATAGCGTCTGGTTCGGATAATGAGACGTGCGGACCGAATTAATGTTACTGCGCTTCAGCGTTTGAATATCCCACAACATATCCTGCTTCGTAATCGCACGTCCGCTGCGGGAGTTAAATTCATGTCGATTGACACCTTTGAAAACAATGCGCTTCCCATTGATGCACATCAGCTTGTCTTTCATTTCAAACCGGCGGAACCCCGTCTTCTGAACGATGGCTTCCACGACATTTCCGCTCTCATCGTAAATCGAGATACACGCGGCATATAGATAAGGGCTTTCCGCACTCCAGGGCTGAACAGTACCTGCAGAAAGGTTGAAGATCAGATTACCCTTGCTGAATTCACCCTCTTCGGAGAGAATAATAAGCCCTTCAGCATCCTTTAATTCAAGCTTAGCGCGGATGGATTCGGCATACTCATTGCGAAGCTTGAGCTCAATTTCAAGCAGCCCTTGCTCATAGGTATCATCTAAATCTGCCTTCACACGCATATCCCATACATGCACTTTAGGTACCGTATACAAGTACACCTCACGGAAAATACCCGACATCCGCCAGAAATCCTGATCTTCCAACCAGCTTCCTGTGCTTCGCTGATAGACTTCAACAGCCAGTTTATTCTCACCTTCACGAATATGCGGCGTTAAGTCAAACTCGGCAGGCGTAAAGCTATCTTCACTGTAACCGATAAATTCGCCGTTAAGCCACACATAGAAGGCCGTTTCAACGCCTTGAAAGGAAATATAGACAGGCTTGCCAATCATCGTTTCCGGCAATTCAAAATTTTTCACATAGGAGCCAACTGGATTATGCTCTTGCGAAATGTGAGGAGGGCGAAGCGCCTCTACCCCATCCCACGGATACATCGTGTTGACATATTGCGGTTGTCCCCAGCCTTGAAGCTGGATATGACCAGGCACCTGGATATGCTGCCAAGCGCTGCAGTTATAATCCATTTGATAAAAAGACTGCACACGACTTGCGGGATTAACCGCGTAGTTGAACTGCCATCGCCCGTTCAAGCTATGTCGCATAGCCATAGGTGCGCCTGCCTCCGCAGACGCCATAGCATCGTAATAGCGATGATCCGAATGGGCTTCCAGCCGGTTCACTTTGAATACCTGTACATCTTGAAGCCAATCCAGGCTAGGTACCGAATGTTTCATTTATATGCCTCCCGAAAAATAAGACCCACGAAGGGTCTTGATTTACACACTATTTTACAGAACCTACCATACCGGCGACAAATTGTTTTTGCATTAAGAAAAATACGAGTGCTGTCGGCAGTGTTGAGATGACAATAGCCGTCATGATCACCCCAAAATCCGGTGAATAACTCGAGCCCAAATTGGAAATCAACAAAGGAATTGTTCGTTTCTCCGGTGTTTGCAAGACGATCAACGGCCACAAGTAATTGTTCCAGCTCGACATAAAGGTAATGATAGCGGCAGCTGAATACGTCGTTTTCATCGTCGGCATATATACGCGGAAGAACAACCCTAATTCGGTCAATCCATCGATCCGCCCAGCTTCTAGAAGCTCCCTCGCAAACATTTTCGTGCTTTGACGGAAGAAGAAAATGAGAAAAGCTGTCGTAAATGTCGGAAGAACAACCGCGTTCATCGTGTTGATCCCGATTACCGGAATCGCACTCGATAGGCTGGAAAACATTTGGTAAAGCGGCACCATCAACGCTGCGAACGGAATCATCATGGAGACAAGCAGTAGATTGAACACGATATCCTTGGCTTTGCTCTGATAAATTTCAAAGGCATATCCTGCCAGCGATGCTACCAACAAGGCCAAGATGGTTGTCGTTAACGAGATCTTCAAGGAATTCCAAAGTGCGGGAACGAGATTAATCGATTCTGTCAATTTATGGAAATTATCCATAAAATGCGATCCTGGTAACATTCTGCCCTGCGTAACGTCCACAGATAGATTCGTGGAACTAATGACCATCCACAGGAATGGAAATATAGATATAATCGCCACAGCCGCAAGGAAGATATAGATGATTGAACGTCTTAGAGCTATCATTTTTTATCACCCGCCAATTTGATTTGAAGGACAGATAACACAATGATCATGACAACAACCGAGTAGGAAACTGTTGCTGCATAGCCAAAATCAGGTGTGTATTTAAAGGAAAGATTGTAAATGTATTGCGATATGGAGAGGGTAGCATTACCTGGGCCACCCTTCGTAATATTCATAATCTCATCGAACAATTGCAGCGTACCAATCGTCGAGGTAATGGACGTGAAGAGAACAATAGGCTTAAGCATTGGAAATGTAATAAAGAAAAACTGTTTGATCGGAGATGCTCCGTCAATACGTGCTGCTTCATAAATAGAGCTATCAATGTTCTGCAAAGCGGAAAGGAAAAAAATCATATTATATCCTGTCCAGCGCCATGTAATGGCAAGGATAATCGTAATTTTCGCCCAAAAAGGATCGGAAATCCATGCGATGGGCTGTGAAATCAAGTGAATCTTAATTAAAGCCATATTGATCAAACCATCGTTGCCAAACAAGTATTTGAAAACAACCGAGTAGGCAACAAGTGAAGTTACGCAAGGCAAGAAAATAGCTGTACGGAAAAACCCTTTGAAACGAAGCTTGCTATCATTCAACATGACGGAAATCATCATCGACAGAATGATCATGACCGGCACCTGAATAATCAAATAGATAAATGTATTCTTAACGGCAGTGATGAATGTCTTATCGCTAAAGAGCCGCTTATAGTTGCTTATCCCATTGAAATGTAGATTAGCACCCGCGCCTGTTTTAAAGGAAAGCAGCAATGCCTGAATCATTGGATAAAAGTAAAACAAACAAATCATCAATACAGCAATAGCGATAAACAGCCATCCCGTAAGCTTTGCACGGCTACGCATCGAGTAGTTCATTAGATTCAAATCCTTCCTATCATTTACGATAAAAAATCGAAACGCTGTCCCCTGCTTTGCATACATCGCAATTCAGAGGTCAGCGTTCCATAGGTTAATGGGAAGAGAAACTTACTTAAGTTGGGACTCTGCTTGGGACTGAGCATCGCCGAATACTTTCGCAATGTCTTTGCCTTTCAGGTAATTTTGCATCTCAACTTTGAGAATATCTTCAATCGCATACGTATGCAGACCATAGTTGACTTTAGGAATTTGAGCCGTCCATGTTGCGAAATCAGAAATCACCTTCTGACCTCCGAAGAAATCATCGGCTTTCGTGTAAGCTTCACCTTGCGCAGCAGGTTTATATGTTCCGACAACCCCTACGTCTGTCACTAATTTTTGATACAAATTCACATCAGAACCGAGCGTTTTTGCAAGGAAATCAGCAGCCGTATCTTTACCTGTACTGTTTAACACATACCAGGAGCTTCCTCCAAGGTTAGATGCGTTAACCGAAGTTGCTGTGTTTTTCAATTTAGGGAAAGGAACTACCGCCCATTTACCAGATTGATCAGCTTGTGATTTAATCGATGGTGTAATCCAGTTACCTGTCGGAACTGAAGCCACAGCACCGCTATTGAAACCAGCTAGGAAAGAGTTCCAATCCGAGTTGATTTTAACAATATTTGCGTTCATGATTTCTTTGTAAGTCTCGAAAGCTTCCTTCAACACTGCGTTGTCTTTCAGATCCGGCGTAGTACCGTCACTTTTCAGATACCAAGCGCCAGCGGATTGAATCATCATACGGACTAGACCAAGATCATTTGGATCCTGTGTCAGCAAATCTTTACCCGTTTTTGCTTTAACCGCTTTACCAACTTCAATGAATTTCTGCCAGTCAATATTTTTGAGATCATCGACCTTATAGCCTGCTTGTTCCAAATAATCTTTACGTACGTATAGACCAGTTACGCCTGAGTCGAATGGTACACCGTATTGTTTACCGTTCAAGCTTGTAGGACCTAATTTGTATTCAGCGAAATCCGAAGCCTTAATGGATGCGGACAAGTCTGCAAATGAATCTGGATATGTTTTCAGAAAGCCTTGTGCACGGTAATCTTCAATCAATACAACATTCGGCAGGCCTGACTTTGAACCGGAGTTTAGTCCCGTGTTCATCTTTTGAATAATGTCATCTTGTGCATATTCAACAACATTGATTTTCACATCAGGATGGTCTTTCGCATACGCGTCTTTCGCTAGGTTCATCGCTGCGATATTAAAGTTCTTATCCCATGCCCAAACTGTAATTTCCTTACTAGTGCTTGCAGCACCGCCGCTAGGAGTAGTAGTTGATGTCGAGTCTGGCGAGTTACTTGAACATGCTGTCAATAGCATAAAACTTGCAAGTAAAACCGTAGAAATTTTCTTCTTCATGTGATCCCCCTTGATGATCTTATATTGTTGTAAGTGCTTACTTATAAATAATATCATTTGGGCTAAATGTCTTGTTAGAACGAAATTTACTGAAATTAGCGTTTTTATTGTGTCTAAAATCCCTTCCTCCCTCGGTCATTTGTATTATTTTTATATTTTGTATTTATTTTAGTTTTTTATACTTCTATGTGATCTGTTCTGTACGCCATGGAAGGGTAATCGATATTTTCGTGCCTTGTCCCAACGTGCTTGTTATCGCAACTCCATATTCTTCTCCGTACAAAAGAACTAGGCGATCATGAACATTACGAATACCAATCCCTGTGAACAATTGCCTTGCACTTGTGGGATTCGGCATCTCATCCGCTTTATTCGAAAGTTCCATGCCATCCCCATTGTCAACGACTTCACAGAGCAGTGTATCCCTCTCTTTCGTGATGATGACATAAATATATCCCGTGCCCTTCTTATTAAACGCATGAAAAAAAGCATTCTCGATAAAAGGTTGCAGCATCAAATTAGGCACTTGCGCAGGCAAGCAGTCCGGAGATACGAAGTAATCAACCTTAATCCCTTGGCCATAACGAATCTGATTGATGAACACGTAATGCTTTAAATTCACCAACTCTTGCACGACGGGAATCGTTTCTTTGACATTGCTAATCGTATTCTGCAGGAGAGAAATAAGCGCATGAATCGTTTGGGTGGCGGTCTCTTTGCTCCCTCGCTGGACAAGGATGTTAACGGAAGCCAACGTATTATATAAAAAATGCGGATTAATCTGCTGCTGCAGCGCGGCTAATTCTGCCTTGCGCTGCTCTTTCTGCGTATCCACAAGCTGGCTAATGTAGTCATTCAACTCATCGAGCATAAAATTGAAGGATCTACTAAGTTCCCTTGTCTCATAGGTGCCCGTTACCGCCATATAATTATGAAAATTCTCTTTCGTCACCGTGGACATTTTCTTAACAAGCTTTCTTAACGAGAGCGTCAACCTCCGTGTAATCACATACACAATGAGCACTGCAACCGCTACCATGCCCGCAACAATGAAGAATATCGCTTTCCTGTTGAGCATTTGACCAAGTGTCACCTTTTTATCAATGACATTCATGATGTAAAAGTCATACAACGGCAAATCTCCCGCTAACACTATGACGTCCTTATCGAACATCTTCATTTCATCCTTGGCCAGACCCTGCTGCTGAATCCTCTGGGCACTGCCTAAGAGCTCTTTCGAGGTTGTACCGATCAGCTCGGCTCGGTTACTTGAAACGATCAGCCCCTGACGATCCAAGATCATCACATCATTCCCATCACTTGTAAAGCTGGTATAAATAGATCGCAAATCGCTTTCTTTCAAGATGATATAAAGTGTCCCATACCATTCTTTACTGCCAGAATCCGTTAGCGCTTTGGCGGCAACCAGTCCTTGATCCCCAGAACCTGGCGTTCCTTCATCCAAATAGCTGTACAACAAGCGCCCCGGCTCATCCCGCGACGCTTTTGTAATCGGATTTCGCCCTAAATCCGCCGAGGAACCGGACCAGTAGGTACGATCGCTCGTATAGTTTTTACCATTTATGCCCGAAATGATCATCCCAATGTTCTTGGCTCCAATACCCGACTGGATTCGCTTCATCTGTTCGCTCATCCCGAAGGTCACCTTGAAGTTGGTTACCGAATCGCTATCTCCTTCGGTCAGAAAGCTTTTAATCGCACCGCTTTGCGCTGCGTTGACGACAATATTTATATTTGAATAATGAATGGATTCCAGACCGCTTTTAATTTGCTCGATGATTTTGGAATTGGTGATACTAAATGTCTGCACAAAAAGCTTCTCCGACATTTGCACGGTAACCCAAGAAGTTGCCACCGTAACCGTAATCATGCTAAGCACCATGACAAGAAACAATTTACTAAATAAACTTTGATCGGAGATCCTTCTAAGCCACGCCCCCATAGTGATGATTCCCTTCTTCTCTATTTTTTTCGATAGTGGCTAGGTGAAGTCCCCATCAACTTCCGAAACACTTTCGTGAAATAACTGTGATCCGAGTATCCAACAAGAGAGGAGATTTCCGAAATCGATATATGCACGTTATCCCTTAATAATTCACACGCACGTTGGATTCGAATACGATTCAAATACTCATTAAAACCTTCTTTATTATGAATAGTAAAATAATTGGATAGATACGATGGGTTGAAATGAAAATGTTTGGCTACTTCTGTCAGTGTGAGGGGTTCCGTAAAATGCTCATCCAGATACATTAAAATCTTCTGTATGCCCGGAGAACTCGTTTTATTTCCAGTCACACAGTCTGTCGCCTCATTAAGAAACTTGGCTAGAAGTGCGCGGACTTCCCCAATATGTTTGGTCTCATGAATGGCACGGAAATACTCATACTTCGCTTCATCCAGCGTTCTAGCCTCGTAGTGAAAATGCAGTAAGGAAACAATAATATTGAATAGGCTGTGGCCTAAAAAAGATTTAAACTCAAACATATCCGTATCCAGCCTGTCAGGCATGGATTCTACATAATGGCTGAGACGCCCAAAAGCTTGTTGAAATTCTTGACGATTCAGCTCCGCAGTAAACGCCTCCGAATCAAATGTTTCACCTTTCCCTTCATGTTCCACCAGTTCGTCAGCAAAAAACAGCTGTTGATCCGACAGGAAGAAACGGTGATCCAACACTTTGAGACTATCATGCGTATACACGTCATGCAGTTCTGTAATTTTCGTAAAATTCTTGCTAAGTGCTACATAAAAGGATAAACCCGACCTTACGCCTGATTCTACCAATTGCTCTGCTAAATGAATGACATCCATTCGGCCAGCATCCTCTATATTCAGCAAAAACCGGATATGGCTGTCTTGATGTGAAAGGCGGTGAATGATGCATGGTTCCTTCACATCCTGAACCATACCTTTCAGAAAAGCTTCGATCCATTCCTCGTTTCGCTTCAGAGAGGATGAATTATCCTGCCTATCTGCAACTAATAGTACGAAACAAGGATACGGAAAATGGGTGCTTATCTCTGCACCATCCAACTCCATGGCATAGCCGGAAATCAGCTTGTCCAACACATAGTCGACGGACTGCCCTTTTTCATTCGTAAAGTCCAAGTGTCGAAAGGCTGGCATCCCCTCTACCGTCTTTTTTAATACGGCTAACAGCGACTTCGCATCTAATTTGGGCTTTAGTAAATAATCAGCTACACCACTCTGGAACGTAGAACGTACATACTCAAATTCACCGTAGCTGCTGAGAACTACAATTTCAATCTCCGGATATAAGCCTTTTACAACCCTAACCAATTCCTCCCCACTCATGACCGGCATAACGATATCCGTTAGGATCATGTTGGGTTCGAGTTGTTTCACCATATCAAGAGCATCCTTACCGTTAGATGCCTCGCCGACAATTTGAAAGCCTTCGCTTTCCCAATCGAGAAGATGTCTGATTCCTTGACGGACCAGCATCTCATCATCAACAATTAATACCTTGCAATATGTCTCCATGACTTACTCCTTTGTGGACTATACATAGCTTCCCACTTGTTGATTGAACGATGTACGATCTCTGTCAGATTTTAAATGTAATTGTACACTTTAACAAGAATGAATCAACAATCATCCCGAGAGCTTAACAACGCAGCAAAAAAGCATCATTCACCATGTTAACGTGAACGATGCTTCCAGCAGATCGTGTTTTAGTTCAATTCCCATTTAAATAAAACGTCGCATGTTGTCGTTTTACTCGTATAATAGCGGTTTGATATCCGCAGCATCAATGTTCGTTTTGTCATACCAGTGGAAACCGGTATCGATGTTCTTGGCAACTGTTTCACCTTTGATCGCTTGCACAGCCGCCTTAACGGACCAATAGCCGATGCCGATCGGATCTTGCGTAATCGCCCCAGCCATTTTACCGCTGCGGATGGCATCCATTTGTTGCTTGCCAGAGTCGTAGCCGATGACGACGATTTTATCTTTCTTCAACTCGCTCACAGCATTCAGAACACCGATTGCTGAACCTTCGTTGGCACCGAAGAAGCCCTTGATATTCGGGTGTGCTTGAACAATCGCCTTAGCTAAGTCTGTTGATTTGAGCTGGTCGCCGCCGCCGTATTGGGTATCGACGATTTTGATGTTCGGATATTTGGCTTTGATCTGATTCGTGAAGCCATCTCGACGATCAATCCCTGTGCGGCTCGTTTGGTCATGGACGACGAGAGCGATTTCGCCTTCGTTACCGATAAGCGCAGCCATTTTGTCGGCGGCGAGCGCAGCAGCCGCTTTATTATCTGTAGCGGCCGTCGTTACCGGAATGTCGCTATCTACACCGGAGTCGAAACCGATAACCGGGATTTTGCTTGCTTTGGCCTTCTCGAGCAGCGGCGTCGCCGCTTTACTGTCAAGGGCAGCGAACGCGATGGCCTGCGGCTTTTTGCCCAGTGCAGCTTGCAGCATTTCAATTTGCTTATCCACCTGCGTCTCCGTCTCAGGGCCTTCAAATGTAATCTCTACGTTGAATTCTTTCGCTGCTTTCTCTGCTCCTTGCTTCACCGCTTGCCAGAATTGATGCTGGAAGCCCTTGGAGATGACCGGAATATAGATTTTATCTGACTTTACAGTTGTTGTCGTTCCCGATGTGGATGTCGCTGTTTTCGTTGTGGAACTGCACGCACTTAATAAAATGGCTGACAGCAATACCAAAGATGATGCTACTGCAAATTTCTTTGTCCGTTTAAGCACTGTACCTCGCCCCTTACTTCTCAATTTTGGTTGTATAGGACTCCTGACGGAGTGAATACCACGGTTATTTCTTACGGCGGCGCATCATGTCTGCGTAAACAGCTAACACAATAACGATCCCAACAATGACGGTCTGCCACTCCTGCTTCACGGATAAAATACGAAGTCCATTCGTCAGCACACTCATGATCAAGGCACCGATGACAGTGCCAAGGATGGAACCCTTACCCCCGCTGAGTGACGTCCCCCCAATGACCACGGCTGCGATGGCTTCCAGCTCATAACCAGATCCAAGCGCAGGCTGCGCTGAGTTGAGGCGAGAGGCCATCATGATGCCAGCAATCCCGCTGAACACACCTGTCAGTGTGTAAATCACGATTTTCCAGTAGTCCACGTTAACACCGGAGAGCCTGGTGGACTCTTCATTGCTGCCTAGGGCAAAGTTATAGCGACCGATGATCGTTTTGGTGAGGATGAGGCTCGCGATAATCGCTGCTCCGAAGAATACGAGAATCGCGTTCGGGATTTCCACCCCTGGGAAAATATCGCTGATGAGTGAGCCCATCGAAATCTTCGCGAATGCTGGCGTGTCGTTAAAATAAATCGGCTTCGTTCCCGATATGACAAGCGATAACCCCTTCGTCACCATCATCATGGCAAGCGTTGCAATAAAGGGCGGGATTTTCATTTTAGCTACAAGCAGCCCGCTAATGAGTCCGCAGACAGCCCCTGTAAGAATGCCTCCAACAATACCGAGAGGCATCGGGAGCTGCCACGTCGTAATGATGACGCCGGCCATGACAGAGGAGAAAGTCATCACGGTACCAACGGCCAAATCGATCCCCGAGGTGATGATAACGAATGTTGAGCCCAAGGCTAGTACCCCGATAACAGCGGTCGAGAGCATAATGGCGATGAGATTATCGAATTGAAAAAAGTTGCTCGACGAGATGGAAAAAATGAGAACGAGCATAATTAAGCTAGCGAATGCCAATAGCTTCTGTGCAGCCCCGCTTTGTTGGGACAAGGCGGGTATGGTTTTTTTGTAGGCATGTGCAAGTCTTGTTGACATGAGACTCCTCCTAACTGATCCGCATTGTGGCGAATTTCATAATGGCTTCCTGTGTGGCTTCTTGCTGCGTGAGCTCACCGGTAATGCGCCCTTCGCACATGACCATGATGCGATGACTCATACGTAATATTTCTGGCAGCTCTGAGGAGATCATAATGATCGATTTCCCCTGCGCCGCGAGATCATCAAGCAACTTGTAAATCTCGGTTTTGGCTCCCACATCGATGCCTCTCGTCGGCTCATCAAAAATGAGAATATCGCAGTCCCGCAGCAGCCATTTGCCGATAACAACCTTCTGTTGGTTGCCGCCTGACAAGAACTTCACCTGTTGGTGAATGCTCGGCGTTTTGATTTGAAGCGCTTCCACAAAGTGCTGCGCGGTTTGGCCGATGATGCCATCTTGCATCCAGCCGAGCCGCCGTGCTTTGCGATAGGAGGCGAGTGCGATGTTCATTTTCACATCCATCTCCACCATAAGCCCGTAGCGCTTCCGGTCCTCCGACAAGTAGCCGATCCCGTGTCTCACCGCATCATGCGGCGCTTGGATACGGACCTGCTGTCCGTGGATGCGGATTTCTCCAGAATCGATGGCATCTGCGCCAAAAATCGCCCGCGCCACCTCCGTGCGCCCCGCTCCCATGAGTCCAGCGAAGCCGAGGATTTCACCTTTGGCCAGATGGAAGGAAACATCCTTCACCGCCGAGCCGCGGTTTAGCTTGGATACCTCCAGCACCTTGGTCGGTGAGGTGGTCGTTGTTTGTTGATTCGGGCTGACGTAGAGCTCGCGTCCTACCATCATCGCAATGATCTGATCGATGGAAGTAGACTGCGTCTGCACCGTGTCGATGTAACGGCCGTCACGCATGACGGTGATGCGGTCGCTGATGCGTTTCAACTCTTCCATTCGGTGAGAAATGTAGACGATGCCCACACCGCGGCTGCGGAGCTGGTTGATGATGCGGAACAACTCCTCTATCTCTGCGTGCGTGAGAGCCGCTGTCGGCTCATCCATGATCAGCACCTCGGATTGGAAGGATAGCGCCTTCGCAATCTCCACCATTTGCTGCTTGGCAACGGTCAAATCCGCTACCATCGTTCGCGGATCTAGCTGTAGGTTCATCTGATCGAGGAGTCGCTGCGCTTGCTCGTTCAGCTTGCGCTCATCAACGAATAGCTTGATGCCGTGTCTCGGCTCCCGGCCGATATAAATATTCTGTGCAATCGTCAAATCCGGCATCAGGTTCAGCTCTTGGTGAATCATCGAAATACCTAGCTGCTGCGCTGCTCTTGTATGGGGAAGATTCACTTCACTGCCTTTGATGAAGATGCGTCCCTCATCCTTCTGATACACCCCTGTGGCTATTTTCATCAACGTGGATTTCCCTGCCCCATTCTCACCAACTAGCGCATGTACTTCACCTGGTGCTAAAGTTAGTCTGCATTGGTGCAGCGCGTGCACGCCGGGAAAATGCTTCTCAATCCCTTCCATCCTGAGCAAAGCTTCCTCACTCATCGTCTATCTCACCTCGTACCTCAGTTCGTCATGTCCCTTGTTCATGAATTCATTCTACCTGCCAGAAGCTGGAATGAGAGTGGATTAATCTCTTCAAAAACGTTGAAAATCTTCTGATTCAGGCGCAAGGGGCTGGCGGCTAAGTGGGCGTGCGGTGCGGAAAAAGCACTCCCAGCGCGCGGTGGGTGCATGCCACGCGGTGGTTGTTAAACACGTGAGTGGGTCAGTGGTGTGGTATGGACATGCGAGAATGTAGGTACCAACGCACGCGAATCCTGGGCGCGCGTTGTGTCGCCGACGCATGGCGGCGGTAAAAACTACCTGAGGTACTGTGTGCCGGCAATGACAACTCTGTCCCTTCAAACACATCAACCGGCTTCCGCCGCTTTAAGGCCCAAAACGGGCCTTATCGGCCAGCCCCGCTGCACGCGTACGCACAATAGCGCCCATTTAGGGCGCTATTGGCTCAGCTTCGCTGCCTTCGCGGCGGCTTCCGCCGCTTTAAGGCCCAAAATGTATCTGAGTCAATAGAGTGGACACAAAAAAAGCTAAGAAATCAGTTTCTGTTGTTTGTAAAACTGTGATTCAAACTTATCTGGAGACAAATAGCC
>NZ_LMSJ01000037.1:0-20158 GCF_001428105.1 Paenibacillus sp. Soil766
GAAGATGGGGAACTGACGAAGGAAAGCCGTGTGCGGGAAATCCGCATGCACGGTTTGACGGGGAGTCCGAGGGAGTAATCCCTCGTCTTACCCTACTAAAGCATAACTCCTGAATTTAGGATTTTAAGCTTAATTTCCGGACGAATGTTTAGTTTCGGATATTCCTCTCTCCAGTTCATCTGATTCCATTCCTTATAATGATAACCATGAATTTCCCGTGCGAGACCCAAGAAGTCGCAGTTTGCTTTTTGTAAGGTTTGAATGGTTACCAGTGCTTGCTTATTTAATTCATCAGATAGCATTTTCTCAATGGTGTCTAGCTTATTTTCGGACAGCGCCTTATTTCTTTTGCCTGTATCAGTTAAATAAACTTGCAAGGTTAAGGGCAGTTTAATTTCGCTAATTGTATTACCTTCCTTCTTAACGATAATATCCCGTTTTGTTTCTTAACCACGATCTGATAGGAAGCCCCGTTGATCTCGATGATCATATAGGAGCCAGCCCCTCGACCCTCGTTAAAAAGGACGGCTAATTTCGTTAACGTGGAGTTCAAATCAACACCTGAGTAAGAGCCCTCCCGAAATAAGGCTGTTCCAACTGTTTGAATATCGTTAGCTTCCATTTTAAATATTGGCAAAGCAAAATCGACATAGGGATCCTGTTTGCCCATAATAAATCGGAAGAGCGTTACTTTCGGCAAATAGTTTAGTTCTTTCGCTCTCCTCAGCATGACTACTAAATAATTAGCGATCGTTTTCCCTTCGATTTTCATTTTTGCTAATAGCTCTTCTGTAGCACCATCAAATACAGCAACACTTGCGTTTAAAGGGGAATTGGGAATTCTTCCTAGTAACTTCAACTCTTCGGCTGGCTGATGTATGTAAGTACTCGCAATGACGACATGGCGGCATATCCGCTAGCAATAAGAAATAGGAGCAGCAGTACCCACCATGGCGTCCGAAGTGTCACCCAACGATTTAGAATATCCAAATAGATGAGCGTCACCACGCAAGCCGAGTAGAAAAAGTACAAGGCATATATGGCTGTCACCGCGCCGCCAATCCATTTTGCCAAGACTGCTCTGGAGGTATTGGAAAATGTTTTGATTCGAATACCTCTTCCCAAGCAACCAGAGTAGGATGATCCCAAACTGAGCAGCTAAGCCTCCCAGAAGGACGGCTAATCATCCATGAGTCCCCGCATATTTTGTCTCATCGTAAGGTAAAATCAACACTCGGGTTCCGATTTGAGTTAGCATTACAAGATATAGGAGCTGCAGGTTGGAAATCGATTCTTCTTTTAACATCCATATCACCTTCTAGAATTTCTCACTCGCTGTTGTTTGACTGGTGCCGCTTCTTTAGGCAGTTTACGTAATCGCCATGTCGGCGCCCTGAATATCGTGTCTTTGACATCACTGTCCACCATGGACGGATAAAAATACGGAAGTCCCATTGTATGCATTCGACATAAATAAATCGCTAGACAGAAGAATGCAAAAACGAACCCGACCAGCCCGAAAATCGTGGAAAACAGTAGAATTATATAGCTAGTGAATCTAACGGAACTGCTCATTTCATAGGTAGGGATGATAAACGAGGCCAAGCCAGTTATCGCTGCCACTATGACGGCCGTATTCGAAACTAGATTCGATTGAACGACAGCCGTTCCGATTACGATGCCGCCAACAACACCAATTGCTTGACCAATTTGATAAGCAAGTCTAACCGTTGCTTCCCGTAAAATCTCAAGCGCAAACAGCATAATAATCACTTCAGCTGCCGGCTGCAAGGCGATATACTTTAGTGCGCCTTGAAAGGTTAAAACAACATTAAGAGGTAGTACATAATTTTGAAAGGAAACAAGTGATACATAAAGCCAAGGTAGACCAAGACCTACAATAAAACAAAAAATCCGCAGCAATCTATAAGCGCTGCCAATTAACCAATTGATTTGATAATCATCCGGTGATTGAAAAAAGGCCCAAAAGGATACCGGCATAATTGTTACTTCAGGTGAACCTTCTGCGAGAATCGCGGCTTTCCCTTCCATTAAATAAGCTCGGGTCCGGTCAACTCTTTCCGTAACCATTGTTTGGGGAAATAAACTAAACCGACTTTCTTGGACATATTCCTGAATAAAACCGGGAGCTTCCACGTTATCCAAATCAATCTTATTCATCCTCTGTTCAATCGTCCGGATTACATGCGGATTGGCAATCCCATTCATATACATGACTGCAACTCGCGTTCTTGAAACTCGTCCTAATGTACAATAATTTACAACAAGATCTGCTGAAGCTATATTTTTGCGTGAAGTAGAGCGTGGAACAAGGAAATTGGGATATTTTCCCTGTTTATGGTAAAATTGATTATTATTTGTTATGAAATGAGGGTTTCTATTGCACTTTGAATTGAGCACGGCAATGTTCCAACTGATATCAGTGGCCATCCTAATTCTACTTATTGTATTGATTTTCAAACTAGTCAGAAAAAAGAAATCATAGAGGGTATGAATTATAAGGTTGGGGGAAGTTTGTGACGCAGAGCGTTATCTCCTGATTTAAAACGTCCGTAATAATCGTTTATCATTGAATTAACAAGGTGTCTGGAGATGAAAATTAATGGGTTTTGAAAAAAGCAAATTCATTCAAGTTACACTTTTTGTTTTACTTGTAAGCTGTTTCCCAGTCATAATATCGCTCTTACTATCATTATTTATTGGAGCCGTACTATTTTCTAATAATTTAGGTAACCCCTATATTGGCGCAGTTCTTTATTACTTTTGGTGTGCACTCCCAATCGTTTTGATTATGCCTTCTATGTTTTACCAAAAATTAAAGGCAGAGAAGATTGGAAGGATAGTAGTAGTATCCATCGTAACTGGTACTCTATTTTCTTTTTTTTCGTTATTTGTAATTCAACTGTACTTGGACATTATGGATTATTTTCCGTTAATTCAATCCTTTAGGGTCGGATACGCAGTTAAATTTGATAGTTTCAGTATATATTTTCTTGGCGTATTATTTTCGTCTAGTATTCTCTTAATAGGATTGTTTTCAAGATTTACATTTAGAAAAGGTTGAACATAGACAATTTCCTCCGGAGAATCTCCGTCAACCGGTTTCGTGTCAGTTCGAATTTATGAGATTTAAGAAAAATTTTAAGAATACCTCACTTTTTATTTAAATAGTTTTCCTTATACTAAGTTGGAAGTAAGAAGTAAGGGTGACACTGAAATGACTGAATTGAAGCTCAAAAGTGAGGACAAGAAAAATGAAACTAACGAAACGAATGAATCGCATTGTGCTGCCAGTGCTATTTGCCTTGTATATGCTTACTTTATTTAGGATCATTTTATTTAAGTACGGTTCGATTGATACGGACTTTCTGTGGGATCGACTACAGAATAATCTAGAGAACCCTAACCCTGTGTACAGTATGCATCGAATGCTATATGGTAATTTTATTCCGTTTAGAACAATTTCAGTTACCGTTCTAACTCCGTCAATTCATGGAGTAATCAATGTAGTCGGGAATATCTTGGCCTTCATGCCGTATGGAATTTTTATTGTATTGTTGTCTAAAAGAAAAATGATTTCGCTTATTGGAGTATTTATGCAATCACTTGGATTGAGCTTACTCCTGGAAGGCCTGCAGGTCTTTTTTTCCATGGGAAATTTTGATGTGGATGATCTGATCCTGAATAGTGTTGGAGGCCTACTGGGGTACTGTATTTTCAGGTTGTATAGCAAGTATGTAGGAATTAAACGATTGTAAGGCTCTTGTCAGGTTCAAGGGCCCTTAATGGGCAGAACAACAGAACTTACAATACTTGGAAGCCATAATTGATTACTTGAAAGGTTGCGCAGAGATCCGTTTCGTCGTTCTACAACGGATTCGCCGCGTCCAGTAAGATTTTAAATCTCTCCCCATGAAGTACTCCACGGTCTAAAAAAGTTTATGCATGGCTCTCTCTCTTTGAAACATCCACACCAATGACTCATGACATCACTCCTGTATTATTCTCACCGGTAACCTCTAACCTTCTTGTCTTGCACACTATCGCATGTGTTACGGGATTCATGCCCAACCAGCCTATAGTTGGGATAAAGAAACCAAGTCGCCTTTGTTTATTCTGTGTGCAGCATAAAAAACAGTAGATTGGAGAATATTACCTAAAACGGTCATAAGCAGGGAGGGGCTTGGTGTGAGCAAATTTCTCGTATTCCTTCAAAATCTTTTGCATATGAAAGCAGACCGAATTGATCATGATCAGAAATCTTTGCCTAACCGTGAAGCACCGCTGAGCTCCTCTCTCTCAGATACGATTGCTGTTCTGCGTTCGAACATCGGCTACAGCTCTGATTTCATTATTCGGGAATTGGGGGAGGCTGTTTCCTGTAATAGCCTAATGGCAATCAGCTACATTGAAGGGATGGTTGATCAGGAGCAATTGAGTGAATTAATGGAAGCATTAATAGCTCAAAGTTCTAATAGCGCTGACTTTTTGACCAATCCTGTACAAAATTTAGAGCAGCATTTGCCGATCGGCGGCATCCGATACGTAACTACTTTGGAGTCACTCCTTCAGGCTATTTTGGGAGGTGAAGCAGTCGTTCTCATCGATGGTGTAAATGGCGCGATTGCCGTAACCATATCGGGTGGCGTCAGGCGTTCTGTCGAGGAACCTACCTCACAGACAGTTATTCGTGGACCCAAAGAAGGCTTCACGGAAGACATATCAACGAATATTACTTTGTTGAGGCGTAAACTGCAAACCCCGGATTTCCGAATTAACAGTCGCTTGATTGGCCGTTATACCCAGACGAAGGTGTCTGTTGTCTATATTCAAGGACTTGCGAATCCTGAAGTATTGGATGAGATGTTCAAAAGGCTCGATTCCATCGAAATCGACGGTGTACTGGAGAGCGGCTATATTGAGGAGTTTATCCAGGACAAAATGTTCACCCCCTTTCCGACTTTGATCAATACGGAACGCCCAGATGCCGTTGCAGGCAATCTGTTAGAAGGCCAAGTAGCGGTATTGGTTGACGGGACTCCATTCGTATTAATAGCGCCAGTTACTTTTTTTAAGTTTTTTCAATCCAGCGAAGATTATTACCAACGATATGATATCGCGTCTTTTTTGCGAATCATCCGCTTGTTTTCATTCATCATCGCTCTGCTGCTTCCCTCGATGTATATTGCTGTAACGACTTTCCAGCAGGAGATGTTACCTACTACATTATTGATCAGTCTCGCAGCACAAAGGGAAGGAACCCCACTGCCGGCACTTCTTGAAGCCTTACTAATGGAGGTTACATTTGAGGTTATACGTGAAGCGGGTGTCCGAATGCCGAGGGTAATCGGCCCTGCGATTTCAATAGTAGGTGCTCTTGTGCTTGGCCAGGCTGCTGTTCAGGCAGGGCTTGTATCCGGTGCGATGGTTATAGTCGTATCCTTTACGGCCATTGCGAGCTTCGTAATGCCTAATATTAATTTGTCATCTGCGGTTCGGCTGGTCCGTTTCTTACTCATGCTGCTTGCAGGTATGTTCGGTATATTCGGTATTTTGGCAGGAATCGTGCCATTGCTTGTTCATCTCATCTCGATGAGTTCATTTGGTGTTCCTTATATGACGCCGCTCGCTCCTCTGAGGCTCTCAAACCTGAAAGATACATTTATTCGGGTGCCATGGCGGGCTATGAAGACACGTCCTTCGTCCATCAGTGTTCAAAATAGGGTCAGACAGAATTCCGTTAAGGAAGAAACCGCCAAAAAGCAGGATTCCACAGAGTAAGAGCTTTAATTGGATTATGTATAAAGGAGATTGATGTGAGATGCGCAGGTTCTGCTTCTGTATGATGATGTTGATGTGTATGGCGTTGTTGTCCGGTTGTTGGAATCGAATGGAATTGAATGAGCTTGGAATTACGTCTGCGACAGGCTTTGACCGAGCGAATGGGGAATGGCTGATGGCCTACCAAGTCATCGTCCCGTCAGTTATTGCCCTTGGTTCAACTAGTGGTTCGGGAGGATCTGGAGCAGCGGTTCATGTGTTCACAACGCAAGGAAAAACGATTAGTCATGCGCTTAATAGGAGCTATCTTGAAAATGCGCGTTATTTATATTTTGCACATAATAATGTTCTGATTATCGGGCAAGAAGCTGCTAAGGAAGGGATAAGCCCCATTATTGATCTCTATTTTCGAAATACCGATTCTCGAGAGTCGGTATACGTGGTGATCTCCGAGGGCAAGGCTAGCGACATTCTAAAGAAGCTTGTTCCTCCCGAAAACCTACCTGGATCCGCCATATCGGAGATTCTGCAAAAGGAAGGGCGATTGTCCGGATACTTCCCGCCTATCAAAATGTATGAGCTGGCTAAACAAATAAGTTCAGATTCAAAGTCCGCAGGCGTACCCGAAATTGTAATAGCTGGTGAAGAAGGGAATGAACTGGAGTCTCTTGATATTTTTAAAAAAACTTCCTCCAAAGAAAAGTTAAAACTTTCCCGTTTGAGTGTTTTCGAAGGAGACCGCTTAGTGGGATGGATGAACTGGCGAGAAAGCTACGGTGTATCTTGGCTGTCAGACAAGATTAAGAGAAGCAGCATAACATTTAGCTGCCCAGAGTCCGACCCGCAAAATAAAAACGCGTCAATCCGAATTTCTTCAGCCCGCACGCAAGTGACGCCAATAAAAGACGGGAAACACTTTACGATGCAGATCAAGGTAAAAGCAGAAGGGGGGTTATCTGAATTAACTTGCAAGGGTGATCTTACCGAACCAAGGCTCATTGAGAAATTGGAAGATGAAATCGAGAAGGAAATAAACAACTATATCAATATTGGCTGGGAAGCGGTAAGGAAGCTGAAGGCAGATCTTCCCGGTTTTGCCGGCTACGTTCATCGGAAATATCCGAAAGAATGGAATGAAGTCAAAGAAAACTGGAAAGAAAAGGAGCTGGGTGAGATAAAGCTTGATGTTCAAGTAAATGTGAAAATTAAGCATCCTGGGTTTATTAGTAATTCCTACGACTTACCAGACGGGGAAGAAGGGAAGTAAATGAATAAGACGACACTCGAGTTGCCGGAGCTTGTGAGCACTTTAATCCTTTTCGAAATTGGAAGCACGACGTTGTTTATGATCGGATCTAAAGCCAAACAGGATGCTTGGATTGCTTTGGGGATTGCTGCGGCGGTCGGTCTAGTACTTACTATCCTGCATTTGGCGATCTATTATAGAGACTCGAAACGGGATCTCTTTGAATTATGCCGTCATTATTTCGGAAAATGGATCGGAACGATCATCGGACTAGCCTTTGCTTGTTATTTTGCATATGAAGCTTCCCGTGTTTTACGTGATTTGGGTGAATTAACGACTTTGGTTTTATTGAATAGGACTCCCCTTATTATTATATTAGTAATTGGGTTGCTTGTTGTAGGCAATACGGTGCGATACGGGGCGCGTGTACTATTCTTAACCTGCCTTGCATTGTTTCCGGTAATGATCCTCAGTTATTTATTTTTAGTTGGAGTGGTTTGGGGTACAGGGTTAATTGATTTCAAACAAATTTTTCCTGTTCTTGAATATGGTTGGAAACCTGTATGGGATGCTGCATTTCCTGAGGTTGTAGTCTTTCCGTTTGGCCAGGTTGTTCTTTTTCTTGTATTTTTACCAATGTTAAAATCAAGGAGAAAGATACGTCGCTCCATTTTACTTGCTTATGCATTCGTTGTATGTCTATTGATTATGATCAATCAACTTAACTTTCTTGTTTTAGGGCCTACACTTGTGGCAAAAAGCACCATCCCACTTCTGCAAATCATCCAGCTGATTGAGCTGATCGATGTATTTGAACGGATGGACGTCCTTTTTGTTTTGATTTTGTTTATGGGCTTGGGGATTAAAATGGCTGCTTTTTATGTAGGCGCAGTGACTGGTATACACAAGTTAACCGGCATTAGCTACGTAAAATGGGTTGTGCCGATCGGCGCCATCATCCTCGGATGCTCTCTTATATCTCCCACGTATACCCATCATATTTGGTTAGGATTAAAAAAGGTAACCCCCTGGTTTTTAGTTTTCCAGATTGGACTTCCACTGATGTTATTCCTTGTCATACTTGTTCGTCAAAAAATCAATCGGATAAAGCCATCATGATTCCTTGCTAAGCCGCCCACCTATCCCTCAGGATAAGCAGGCAGCTTTCCAATCTATGTTACTTTGTGTATTTCATGCTGTGAGCATGTCGCACTGCAGATTTAAAAATTATTGCGATAGCGATCGTTGGCGCCGTAGGGACTGCTTGTGTATCCGTAGTCCGGGCTGTACGTATCCGCATTAAGCGACTTGTGGTCGCGGAAAATCTGATACGCCAGATTGGCGCGGTCGGCGTCGCTGTTTACGAGGACGAGCACTTTACCGTTTTGCACATATTCGTGATATTGAATTGCTTCTTCCTCGGGGATACCGAGTCCGACCAACCCGCCGACCAGTCCGCCTGCACTTGCCCCAACCGCTGCACCTGTTAAAATCGCCACGATTGGACCAGCTGCAATGATGGGACCCACTCCGGGAATCGCCAATGCGCCGATGCTCACGAGCAGCCCCGTTACCCCACCAAGCACGCCGCCTGTCGCCGCGCCTGTTGCAAGACCTTCTCCTGCTTTGCTCTCTGTTGCTACTTCAACGTGATCCAGATCATCATGGTTGCGGCCCACTACCGAGAGTTCCTCCGAATTAAATCCTGCTGCTTTCAATTGGTTAATGACGCGAATCGCTTCTTCTTCCGTATTGAATACGCCAATAATATGTTTGCTCATGGCAATCCCTCCTGGAAAGTTGAGTGTTGGCAAGCCGCCTTGGGCGACTGCGGCATACGGTTAATTACCCCAAATACCCAGATATGAACCGTGTATAGTGAAATAAAGTTCATTCCCTCAGCCAAGCATTCGCCAGCAAAAGCGCCCCGCGACACGCCGCGGTATCCGCCAAGGCATGCAGCATCACGAAATCATGGATGATGCCTTGAAACCGCACTGCCGTCACGTGCACGCCAGCTTCTCGCAGCTTATTCGCGTAGGCTTCACCCTCATCGCGCAGCACATCCGCCTCTCCAGTGATGATGAGCGCGGGTGGTAGTCCGCTCAACTGATCGAGCGTGGCGCGCAGCGGCGACGCCGTGACCTCTTTGCGCTGCCGCGGATCGGCCGTGTACTGCTCCCAGAACCACTGCATCGCGTCGCGGCGCAGGAAATAGCCTTCAGCAAACTGCTGATACGACTCCGTCTCAAATGAGGCATCTGTGACGGGGTAAAACAGCAGTTGCTTGTGAATGACGGGCCCGCTGCGCTCCTTCGCGGCCAGTGTAATTGCGGCGGCCATATTGCCGCCAACACTGTCGCCAGCAACGGTCAGGCGGTTGGCGTCGAGGCCGTGTGATTGCCCACTGGTGGAGACCCACTCCAGCACCGCGTAAATCTCCTCCAGCGCGAATGGGTACTTCACTTCAGGCGAGCGCGTGTAATTAACGAACAAGATTGCCGAATGCGAGCCGATGGCCAATTCTCGTACTAGCCGATCGTGCGTGTGCGAGTTGCCGAACACCCACCCAGCGCCATGAATGTATAAGATAACAGGCAGTTGCTCCGGTGCGTTCTTCAGTTTCAGGATACGGATCGATACCTCGTCCTTCGGACCACCCGGAATTGTCAAATCCTCGATATCCACGGGCTCTTTGTGTACAGGCTCGGACTGCACCTTATCGACTGTTTCGCGGCCCTTCTCAGGACCCAGATCGTGCAGAAACGGCGGGGCACTATTTTGTTCAGCAACTTGTTTCGCAGCTTGTTCCAACTGGACCTTTTTGCTCATAGGGGTATGCCTCCTTTGGAAAATGAAATTACATTGCGATCCCGTAGGCCACTAGTGCCCATGAAGCGGGTATACCCAATCATTACACGCCATGATGGGAGTTGAATCACAGAGATTGAGGTATTAGTATTAATAGAGGTTTTAGGGGAAGTTGGAAGAATAGATTATTATAAATCTAAGCGAAGGGTAGGTTCAATGGTTGAATTGGACAAATTTGCCCCGAGAAAAATAGCCAGAAATCTATCAAATAAACTGAGCATTCCTCATTACGAATTGGATAATGTTGTTTGGAAGAGAGTGACACTAAAATGATAGGTATGATAGTTGTACGCACAACTCGAATGAAAGGTTGGGATATAATGTTTAGTTTGAATTTGATGTGCTCTAAGTGCCTTCATGAGGGGAAATACAGTATTACTCGATTAGTTGAGGAGATCGATTACTGGCGTCTTTTTTGCGAAAACTGTAAATATGAATTATTAGCGGTGAGTCCTTCTGACCGAGAAAAAATGATTCAAGGTATTGCACTGACCGAGAAGTACACCCCTGACATACTAAACGCTTATAAATACTTAGATAAGGATACACCATCAAAAATTGAATTTGGCAGGATTAAAGATGAGGACTAATCAATCTATTAACTAACGCAGCAAGCTAGTTGAACATACCTAAAAGGGCTGCCACGTGCAGCCTTAGGCAGTCGGTTTCGAAATGGGGGAATTGTCAAAACTACCCAGGCATTGAAATCATTATTAAAATAAGCGATCTGTTTGGGTTAACTATCGATGAGTTACTAAGGAGTGACGAGGAGTTGACAAAAACAGTGATCAAAGAAAGCAAGCAATTGGCTTACCCGAAAATAAAGTTTCTATTTGATGTATTCGTTTTAGTAGGCATTGTGTTGTTAGTGATCAAACTCGTTGTCCTCTTTCTTAACAAGGTAACTCAATAGACGACGGGAAAATATTATATTTATTTTACAACAAAACAACAGGTAACCTTATTACGACTTTAGGGGCCCAGAATTATATTGATAACTATTATTTTGGTGATGATGATGGTAATGGTAAGAAGAAAAGTGGAAGTGGTGGAAAGAGAAAGAAAAAATAATATAAAACGGGAGAAAAATGTATATGGAAACTCTTGAGTTTAATCGAAGAGCTTATGAGGTAGTATCTTTAATAGAAAATGGAATTAGTTCATTGATTCTATTTTCTCTCGAGAACAAGAAGATAATAAATTTATTTGCCGATTTAGAGTTATCTAGAGAACAAACTGAAATAAGGAGATCAATTTTATCAGTGTATACCCGTTATCAAGGGAAGGTTGATTTCCGAGACAAAAATAACCCTAAAAATCACGAATTAAAGCAAAACTTCCTTGACCAATTAGCTGCTACTAAGAAGAAGCTTGAGGATTTATGAGTACGCAATTGTAAGTGTTTAAGGCCATAATTCTCTTATGTATTATGGCCTTTTTTATCAATTATGGAGGAGATGTATGGTTATTAAGGTGTTGAAAAGCATTCCCTTTTTTCTTTATAACCTTGTTTTATTTAGTCTGTTTTTTTATGTTTTACTAAATGATTTCATCACATATAACGTGTATAACTTGTTGAATCCAAAAGTCGTTCCAGATGCTAATACTTTTTTTAAGATGGATTTATATAATAAGATAATCTCAGTAATGTGTGCTGTTATATGCTCAACAACTACATACTTTATTTTGATAATATCAAATAAACTGAAGTGGTATCGCATTATACATTTTTCAATATTATGTTTTATTGTAATCGTGTTTATCTTTGAATTGTAGCGTTTTACAGAGTTTCCTAAACCCAAACAGCACTAGACGCCGTGCTAAGGCGGCTTTCTTTTTAATCTGCCGCTGTATTGCTGTAATTTAGTACATTAACCGCTTTGCTGTACTTCTGCGCACCCATAATTATTAAAATGAAGGAGAAGTCAAAGATGAGTGAATTTACTTCTGGGAATTTATTTTTAAATACAAATTGGGAAATAGTTAAACAACTTGCCCCGTCAGGAGCTTTACTAAAGCAATTAAATAAAGAATGGATGTTGCTTCTCACTAAAGATAATTACATGGAAGATTACGAAGCTCCAGAATACATATATAACATATCCAAACAAGCGCCAATTCTATATTTTTATAATTTTGAAGATCACTTTTGGGGTTATCGGTTATTTTATGGAGGGGAGGAAGTGGCAGATGTCCACATTTCACTTGAGTTTGAAGAGGAAATATTACATGAGATTGCAATGGAAAGAAATCCTGACAAGAAATTCTCACAACTATTATTTAGTGGAATACTAGATGGATTAAGAGAAGAGTTAAAAAGCAACAATACATTTGAAGAAGAATATAAATACATTTTTGATAGGAGTAATGTAGATAAGTTTTCTTTGTTTGGATTGGATGAAATCCAAATCAATAGTTTGAAAAGACTTTTAAATATAGAGAATGCACAGGATATCGGAGCTGCTTTCCATATAAAGGATGATTTTAAGAAAGCTTTAGATATAGAAGAGATGAGTTGGATACGACATGAACGAATTTTAGAATCGCAAGAGTATGAAGAATTTATCAAGTGATATTAGGGTTTATCAATAATTTTATTTGTTGAGCCTCAAAACGCAGAAGGTCTGAATGTAATGGAAACCCACCTTACGACTAACCATCCTAGGGTGGTTTCTTTTTGTCTGCCGCTGTATCGCTAACAACGCAAACAACGGCTTAGAAGCAGTCCGAAGGAAAGACCAAGGGGCAAGCGATCGTCTGTATAATGAGGAAGTTGGTCAATATCGTGTTCAAAATGATGAAGAACAAGACGGCGTATGTATTGCCGCCTGTAACACTAAAGGGAAATGCTGTATAATTTTGAGAAGTAGAGTAGCGGTTTATCATTCAGGATAGTTATAAGGGTCAGATTGATAATCCGCTAACCATGAATCTTTATACCTATGTTGGGAATAATCCATTAACGTTTACAGACCCGACTGGACACAAATGGTATCATAAGCTCTCTGGTTTTTTAGATGCATTGGCGAACACAATTACCTTTGGTGGCTACGACTATGTAGTCCATAAAGTTGATGATGCCATGGGATGGACTCAAGAAGAACCTGATTACTTTGCAGCTCAGAGCTGGGGTTATTCAGTTGCAGAGACGGGATCAGCCTTTTTAGCAGCGTTGGGTGCGACTGGAACAGGTGTTGGCGGCGGAGGCTGTTTGGTAACAGCAGGTGGAGGTTGTGTTGTTGCAGTTGGAAGTGCTGGTGTAATGGTACTTGCTGGATTTGAAGGATCATTTGCAGCCGAAATGAATGATAAGAGTAGTGATTTATATCAATATTATAAGAGCAACGGAAAGCCATATTCAGACCCCACAAACAGACCGAAATATGGAAATGGACAGGTTGATGAGGTTTGGGAAAATGCTAAAGATGCTGATGGAAGAGTTTACGATCCAAATACAGGGGAAGAATTATTTTGGGATACAACTAAATCAAGGGCAGGACAATGGGATATGGGACATATACCAGACTACAAATACAGTGAGTGGCATAAAAAATATATATTGCAATTGCTGGTCGGAATTTTGATATTGCAGAGTTTCTTTTAAAGAACGGAATAGATGTTTCTATGACTAACGCAGACGGTCAAACCCCATTACATTACATCAGTACCTTTCCAGAGATTGTTGTAGCGCAAGAGATTTTAAAGAAAGGTGGGGATATAAACATAAGGGATAAATATGGAAACAATGCCTTATGGACTGCGGTCTTTAATTGCAAAGGAAAGTATTATGATATGGTGGAGCTATTTATGCAGTATAAACCAGATGTTTTGACCAAAAACAAAGCTGGTAGATCCCCTCTTGATTTCGCCAACCAGGTAGGGAATGAAAAGCTGATAGCTCTTCTCAAACAGGAATAAATCTTAACCACCTTGCGACTAACCATCGTAGGGTGGTTTCTTCTTGTAAAAAAATATCCGCCGACAATGTGCCGCGGCGGAGTTATGCGGTATTATATTGCACTAGCCATTAAATTGGAAATTGTATCTACCAATTGTTTTCTATTTTCTTTCGGTATTGTTGTGAGATCATGATACAAAATCATTCACAAGAAATGAAAGTCCTCTATATTCAACGTAAGTTTTTCCAGATTACGAATAACTTTATTTGCGGTACTTAAATCCTTTTCAATGAAAATGTTAAATCTATGATACATCCTGTCATTACTCTGTTTAACTCTGTTTAAGTTCACTTGATATGTCGTGATACCAAAACTCAAAGTCGTCCACATCATGGTCTAGATTGATCTAATGTTGTACTTGTTTGGCTATAAACTTGATTCAATGACAGGGATTGACCTTGTGGCATCTGCTTCATTCGTTGCAGAAATTGGCGACATTAATTGGTTTGCTTCTGCCAATCAGCTTGCGCGGTTTGCAGGGATTGCACCTGTTGACGTAGGCTCTGGAGGGAAGGTCAAGCATGTCAAGACGAGTCAAGGTAATCGTGTTCTGCATGAATTATTCTTCCAGCCCAAGAAACCAACGATAAGCAAGATTTACAACGATTTCTTGTTCTAACTTCCTCTCCGAAGCAATTCCAAACAAATATCCGATGAGCAACATTATCATCAAAAGAACAGGATCAATGGATTTACGTCCATTAGGCGATTAGAGGTGTTGAACTTTTGTATAAATGAATGAGAAGTCGATTTTATTCTTGATCACCCGAAGCAAGTGTTCTTTAGGCACGAGATCATCCAGACTTATATACATCAATTGATCTTGTTTGTTCTTATCTACACCCATCATAGCGTTACCCTCCAAATGAAAAGACCATATGGAAACAAATTCTACACGGCCCTTCAAAAAAACAAAATTAGATGACAAGAACTTGAGGACATTCCCGATTTTGACAAGAACATTATGACATTCCCGACCCATCACGAATTGATATGGATGGATATGTAATCTTGGCTGGTTGAGCTAACGAGCAGGGGGGCTAATAACAGACCGAGTGGTATGTCAGCCGCGTTACGCTAACAGGCAGAATAATGGAACAAACTCCTTTCTAAATGGCGGGCATTATGAGGAATTTGAAACATTTGTAAATATAACTCCGTCTAATTATTTGAGATTATTCAAGGAGTTGTAATGATGAAGAGAATCATGTGGAGTTTGTTTGTTTTAATGGTTGTTTGTTACATGGGGATTCTTATCTTACAAAGAGAAGCAAAGCAGAAAGTGTACTCTCATTTGGGGGCGGGGAAATATGAAATTAAAAGCGCTAGGTTGGTATTTACTGAACATGGTTTAAATTGGAGAGTTACAGTAAGTGAAACAAGAGTAAACAAACAATTAGAATTTACTGAGGATGTTACATTTTTTGCAAGTGACTATATAGGATACAGTAAATAAAAAAAGTCCTAACGCTGCGGGAGATTCGGCATGACAATTCAACTAACGGAGAACTATAGCTCAACCAGAAACGAGGCTGCCGGTTAACGCGGTGGCCTCGTTAAGCTATCGGGCAGTTAATTACAAAGTCGAATATCAAGGTACTCTTCGAAGTAGAGTGCCCACACAAAAAAGTAGAGATAATTAACTTTGTTTTTGTACACCTTTGAACCATATAGCTTTTATAGATAGGGTATCCGAGATATTGGTAGTCGGGTCGCCATTGACCAGCACTAGGTCTGCGCGCGCACCTTCGGCAATACGGCCACGATCATTAAGACCGAATCTGCGGGCCGGTTTCGAGGTAGCCGATTGAAGTGCTTCTATTGGAGTGAACCCAGCTGTAACCAGTAATTGCAATTCATGATGTACGCTGGCTCCATGAGCAAGGCCGCCAAGGTTCGGAACGGGGACGGGGGCGACATCCGTCCCGACCAGAATATCCACACCGGCCCTGTGAAGATCCATCACATTTTTAAAGCTATTTTCTATTTTGCCTTGCGGGAAAGTATTAAAGCTAGAGTTCAAAATATCGATCCATTCCGGACTTAATTTGGAATGAACACGTGAGTCATTCGCCAATTGCGATGCTGGGTTCCCGAGAATGGATGAGTTCAAAACCAAGCACGGTGTAACAAACGCGCCAGATTCGACGATGGATTGCACTAGCTCCGGCGTGTAATCGGGCCTATCGATAAACAGGTGGCCCAATCCGTCTACGCCAAGATCGATGGCGGTTTGGGAAGAATGGGCAGTCAAGACGTGGGCGATGACGATTTTATCGAACTTATGGGCTTCGTCCACCGCTGCTTTTAGAATTTCGTCGCTTAAAACAGGCAATCCAGGAGCGCCCATGACTGTTCCTTCTTCAATCATAATTTTTACATAGTCGGCTCCATTCTCCACCTGGGTATGTACATGTTTAATCGCTTCTTCCACCGTTGTTACTTGCGGCACTTCTTCGTGATCGTGGGCGTAAGCAGCTAGCATAGCCTCCCGGTCTTCCTTCGATAACTTCTCCAATTCCTTTAATACGAATTCTGGAATCTCATCCCCATCTGGCAGTAATTCATCCGGGTGACCACCAGGAGCGGTGATTGCCGTACCTGCAGAACGGACATCAGCAATGTCATCCGTATTTTTCAATTGGATCGCACGACCTCTTTCTGTAAAGTCACCGTTCATTTCGAGTTCTGTCGTCACACCGAAATTTAATGCATCCCGTAATCCACCGATGGAAGTATGAACATGCGCGTCAATTAAGCCGGGCAATAATGTTGCATCCTCAGCATCGATGATTGTTGCATTCGCCGGAATGTCTCCACCTACTGAAACAATGGTTTCCCCTTTGATGACAATCCTCCTTGATTCTATTACTTTTTCTCCATCGAAAATACGCACATTCGTAATCGCAGTAATTTTTTCTGCAGATGAGCTTTGGACTATATTCTTCATATTGTTATTCCTCCTTGGATACGCCTTGAAACACTTCGAAGTATAACTGTTAGGAAACTAACTGTCAACAAACTAATATTTAATTGACATAAAACCTGGGTATTTGTATAGTTTACTTACTAACAGTTAGTTTTCTAATAATATGAGGAGGTACGCTCATGAAGCCACACAAGAATACGCCTTATCTGGATTTGTTTCAGGTCATTGGCCTTAAGTTAAAGAAAAAAGCGGACGAGAGCATAAAAGAGTTAGGGCTAAACGCTCAACAAGGAAAAATAATTGGCTATATCTACGAGAACCAAGAAACTGAATTAATTCAGAGGGATCTTGCTGATCGGTTTCATCTACGCGGGGCTAGTATCACAGGTATGCTTCAAGGTCTTGAGCAAAGAGGATTCATCGAGCGGAAAATCCCAGTCAATAATGAACGACAAAAAAATATTTATGTTTTGCCAAAGGCCGTTGAATTGATCGAGGACTTTAATGAATCCTTTCAAAAAGTGGAGGACGAAATCGTACAAGTCCTTTCTGAAGAGGAGAAACAAATCTTAAAGGAATTGTTAATTAAAATTAATGAACGTTTATAATTGCGCTTGGAATCTACCCGATAGATTGGGGTATTTAATTGAACTAACGGTTAACTATAGCACAATAATGATACCGCGGCAGCCGGCCACTCTGATCGGCTGTTTTTTCATTGAGCTAAAGGGAAGGATTCATCAATAACAAAAATCCATGCCACGCTAATAAAAATCCATTAATATCCAAAATTAAATGCATTATACTCTTATTAAAAGAACCAACCATTAGATAACAGCGAGGTGAAGATTTTTAGAAGATTACCATTAAATTCATTTATAACAAATTTTAAAGAGCGCGGAGGATGTAAAATGCAAGTAAGCGAGGAGTGGAAGAAGGATAGAATTGCGGCATATGAAAAAGGTGAGAATCCATTAGCAATAGTTAAAATGAGAAGTGGTTTTGTTGGAATTGGTGATACACAGTTTTTACCAGGATATTGTGTATTAACAGCGTTACCAAAAGCGAATATATTAACTGAACTTACATTCAAACAGCGTTCTGAATATTTATTAGATATGAGTATAATTGGAGAAGCTATTGAATATTTGTGCAAACCACTGCGAGTAAACTATTCAATTTACGGTAACAGTGATTCTTATTTACACGCTCATATATTCCCAAGATATGAGTGGGAGCCAGAAGCGCGCCGAAAAATGCCTGTATGGCAGTATCCAAAGGAGATGTGGAGTGACCCTGAACATCAGTTTAACGATGAACAACATGGTGAAATGAGAGAAAAAATTACCCGAAAAATATTGGAGATAATGAAAGACGCATATTAAAATGAGTACTCAATTAACACATAACGCATCGAAAACGTCTCCACAATTTCGTGAACCCTAACGGGAAACGATAGCACAATAAACAGGGAGCAGATTGCAAACGTAGACGCCACGTTTAGTTTATTATTATCCATAGAGTGGTAAAAATCAGTGAATTTGATAAGAGGATGATTAACATAAAAATTTTGTTTATATGTAGCAGAAACAAATGGAGAAGCCCAACAGCCGAAAAAATATTCCATAAATACAATGGTTATGATGTGAGGTCTGCTGGGACAGAAGATGGTGCTAGGATTAAGGTAACAAGTGGACACATTGGTTGGGCAGATCTCATATTTGTAATGGAAAAAAAGCATTTGAGCCGACTCAAACATAAATTTGGATCAACACTTATTGAAAAGTCGATCTGGAACCTAGATATACCCGACGATTATGGTTATATGGATGAAGAACTAATTGAAATACTTAAAGCTAGAGTATCAGAATATATAGATGTCCCAGAGTAGTAAGTCTCGGTAAAAATGTGTACTACTTTGAACAATTTATTTTGTCCTTCGTATTCAGATATTTGTTATTAAAGTAACGTAGGAACTTTAGTTCAACCCATCATAGGAGCAGTTTGCCCGGCGGCAGCTGCTTTTTTGTCAGTATGCGATTGGGCAGGAGAGTTGAACTTTGTATTGAATAACTTACTAACTAGATAACTATAGGGAGAGTAATTATATGTCTGATTATTACGGAGAACTATGCACTAAATTGTATGAAAGCAGTAAATCAATTTCTGAAGGAAAAGAACTGGATTTTTACCTTTCTTTTGTTAAAGACAAGAATATGAGAGTACTGGAGCCAATGTGCGGGAACGGAAGAATGCTTATCCCTTTCATGCAAAAGGGGATTAGTATTGAAGGTTTTGATATTAGTGAAGAAATGCTTAAAGTATGTAAAACAAAAGGGGAGAAACTAAATCTAAAGCCAAATGTTTGGTATGAGAAAATTGAAGAGTACAAAGGGAAACATACATATGATCTAATCATAATCCCGTTTGGTTCATTTTCTCTTTTGCCTGATGCATTGGTTAACAAGAGTCTTCATAATTTGAAATCTGCTCTAAAAAGTAATGGGAAATTGCTTTTAACAATTATGTTAAAACACAGTGGAATCAAAGAGCTTCCTGAATGGGTAGAAACGGAAAGGAAGCAGTTCGAGGATGAATTGATTATTACATACAAAAAAGTTCAATATAACGAGGTAGAGAGTTTGCTGACTACCGAGTTCAAATATCAATCAGTTGTAAATGGGCAAATTGAAAAAACGGAAATAATGGATTTTCCACTTCGTCTTTACGTTCTAGAAGAATTTGAGAATACAATCAAGTCTAATGGATTTCATAATGTATTAGTTCATGGAGTGAAAGATGGATATGGAGAAGGAACATTTTTTTATGTAATTGAATGTTCTAAGTAAAACAATTTGAAAACTTGATCATTGCGCTAATGGGAGACGATAGCTCAATCATTCACTTTCGGGGTGATTCGATTTATGGATAAAAATTTTGAGACACGGTTTGGAAAAAGTGAAGGCATGATTAGAGGAAAGACACTAGTGTATGTCTCTAGCGTATTTGTCCTATTATTAATAGCATTCTTTAGTGGTCTTGCATCGTGGGCATTTCTTGGTTTGGGTGGTATATACTTTTTCTTGAGTATTATGGTTTTTATTATCTCAACATTTGCACTAATCTGTACTATTCAGTCATGGATAAATAATAAAAGATCAAGCGGTTGAAGTATCGGGACGACAAGGTTAAAGTAACGAGAAACTATATTTAAATCCCAAACATCTAGGCTGCCGCGTGCAGCCTTTTGTGCTCCCTCAGAGAATAGGGATTTTCTCACGAATGCTCGCTCATTCGCAGGATTTCAAAATGTTTGTTAAATAGGAGTTACGGTGTCTGGGTTCTATGTGG
>NZ_LMSJ01000037.1:20215-48349 GCF_001428105.1 Paenibacillus sp. Soil766
CACAAGGTCCTTGGGGATTCACTCTCCCAAATCTCGACGGGTCTTTGCCCTCACATTCCTTCGTCCTATCTATCCAAGGTGTGGAGTCCGATCAACGTTAAYGGAACGGGTCTATGCCCTAAAGCGTAAAAATCTCGGTACTCCGTGCTTTCTTTGTGAGATCCTGCGAATAAGCCAATTTACGTGTCAGGGGCTACGATTTATTTTTTATGCTGCTAACGGTAGTTGTGCTTTATCTATGGAGAATGTTTGTCCTTCTTTTGCCATGGCTACAAGCATCCGGGCTAGTTTCCCAATCAGCTTCATCATGGACTGCATTTTTGTCATTCTTTTCACTTCGGTATTGTGCGCATGTATGGCTTGGAACGCTTCATTGAAAGATAACAGGTGAAACACAGTGAAGTAGAGATGCTTGCGCAGTAGTGAGTTGCCTCGCTTGGTGAGCTTAATTTGCCCCTTATATTTGCCAGAACTTCGTTCTGCTAAGTTCAATCCTGCCTTGCGTAGTAATTGATTTCCGTGAGACAGCTTACGTAAGTCCCCGCCAAAAGCCAATATGGCAGCCGTTGCTGGAACGGAAGTACCGACAGAGCGAACGAGATCAGAGCAAGGAATTTCAGGCAGTATCTTTTCAATCATCTTGTCCACTTCGTCAATAATTTGGCAGATCCTATCATACTCTTCGATGAGGTGCCTTAGCTCCCATTTGTCTTCTTCAAGGGCAGTAGTGTCTCCCACGCTATGTCTAGCGAGCGTTTGAAGTTCCAAGGCCTTGTTCTTGCCTCGCGCTCCGCCTGGTCTGGCCATATACTCACCCCAGATCTGTACCATTTGCTCCGGAGTTAGCTGCAATAGGTCAGAAGGGGCTGGAAACTGGCGCAAAGTGGCTAACGAGCGATCGCWAAATATATCATCAAATGCTTGTCTGTATTCTGGAAACCGGATATCAAGCCAGCGGTGAATTCTATTCTTAGTCCTTCCTGATTTAACCACCCAGTGCTCTCTGTTTGTAACCATAACCCGTATGCGACGGAATGCTTCATCCTTTGGAGAGAAGGGCGTGTAGAACCCACGGCTCACCGCATCGGCGATGACCAGAGCATCTTTTGGGTCGTTCTTGGAAGGTGAGTTATCTCTGTTTTCCTTATTACGTTTTGTTGTCATTGGATTGACAAGAGCCACATCAATGCCCTGATCCACCAACCAGTTGGCAATATTGAACCAGTAGTGACCGGTGCTCTCCATTCCCACAACGATGTCATTCATGCCGTGCATCTTCTGTAATTTCCGAATGCTTTGTTCTAAATGCTCATATCCAGCAAGGTCATTCGAAAATAGAATAGGGCGCTTGGAGAGGACAACACCTCGAAAATTAATGGCTTGTGCTACGTGTTTCTCCTTGGCAATGTCGATGCCTATGACCAGAGTAGTAGTGCTGATTCGTTCTACACGTTGATTTTGAGACTTAATTGGATTAGACTTCATGNTTAGCCCGAGAAGGTCAGGTTGTACTCCAGGATCGAAAATTAATGGCTTGTGCTACGTGTTTCTCCTTGGCAATGTCGATGCCTATGACCAGAGTAGTAGTGCTGATTCGTTCTACACGTTGATTTTGAGACTTAATTGGATTAGACTTCATGATAACGCCTCCTAAGGTGAGTTCTGAGGGCTGCAACCCAGTACATACTCATCGTAGCGAGGCGTTCTTTTTTCTGCAAATGCAATCTACTAACACCTACAGGAATGTTAAYGGGCAGATTTGCGTGGTGGAACGGCTACTTATTACTCACAAAATAATNTGTTTTTTATGAAGCTCCTAAGGTGAGTTCTGAGGGCTGCAACCCAGTACATACTCATCGTAGCGAGGCGTTCTTTTTTCTGCAAATGCAATCTACTAACACCTACAGGAATGTTAACGGGCAGATTTGCGTGGTGGAACGGCTACTTATTACTCACAAAATAATCCCAACATATGGTATATTGGAGGAAAGGTTACACGTGATAAAAGTATGATTTTATTTGAGGGAGAAGGGCATATAACTATGGATATGGAGCAACGAAGGGTATGGAATGAAAAACATAAGATGTTAACAGAAATCCTATCTAAACCAAGTGAAGATGTTCATGCGGTTGAACTATTTCTCCCCCACCATGCGTTACTGTACTCATCAAAGATGGAAAATAGTAGTTGCCCTACGTTTGAGGATTCAGTTTTGGGAAATTTGGAAGAGAAAACAATGAGAGCACATCCTGTAAACGCTCCAGATACAAAGAACTCAATCGTTTGGCATCTTTGGCATATTGCTAGAGTAGAAGATATGACAATGAACATCTTAGTTGCTAACAGTCAGCAAGTACTATATTCTGATAGCTGGCTTCAAAAAATGAACATCAAATTCTCCCACAGTGGAAATAGCATGAATGATGAGGACATTACAGAACTAAGTTTAAGTATTGATATTGGTGCTCTATTAGAATATAGAATAGCTGTAGGAAAACAGACACGACGTATAATTTCATCGTTGCAATTAGACGAGTTCAAACAGAAAGTTCAATCTAATAGAATTAAAAGGTTATTTGATGAAAATGCTGTTCTTCAAGAAGCGAGAGGTATTGCTGAATATTGGAGCAAGAAGACTGTCGCTGGGCTTGTATTAATGCCAGCAACTAGACATAACTTTTTGCACTTGAATAAGTGTATGCGTATAAAGAATAAGATTCAAAAGGAAATGTTGAAACCACTCCGATGATTAGGAGTGTCTTTGTCTTTACATACTGATGTATATTTTGTGTTCGAACTGTACTTTGTGTTTAGATAAATTACGGTGAACCTTAATATAGATGACAGGTCAGGTCATTACGCTAACGTAAGAACGTTAGAATTACAACTATAGGCTGCTGGGCTAACTCTAGTTTGTTTTAGAAAGAGGTGTTATATGACTAAAATCAAGGTACTTCCAAAACCTCATAAGTATGCTGTTTGTGCGCCTGAAGATACGCCAATAAAGGAATTCTACAAGGATTTTTACAACGAGGTATTTATTTTTTATCATCCGTTCATTAAACCAAAATCCATTGATTATGAATTGTTTGAACCTGAAACATATCCGGGTAAAAATGAAATTATAGAAAAATGTGAGTTAGTTACATGGCAACAATTCTTAATCCTATCTGGAATACAAAATTATAGCTTTTTAGACATTGGATTAAGAATCCAAGTTCTCGGATTGAAGAAACAATATGCAAATGAAGAAACAGCTAAAACCATTCGGGACACATGTGAGAAGCATCGGATAATTGCACCGACGGAAGGATTTTTTCCAGAGTTTCTAATGAATAAAATTCTTAGGTCATTGCAACATGAAGGACATGAGTGGATATGGTCTGGAGACGAGTTTTGCACCGAGAGAAAACTGGAGTATATTGATGATTTAATTAATGATAATGAGGCTTTGCGAAATCAACACCTTAGTTTGTTTACTCACAATAATGAAGTACTGCTTACAACTCATTGGGATAGCCACTTTTCCTTACTATGTTCTGATAAAAAGGCAATAAGCAAGATAGTTAAGTTTGCTGGTTTGGAAGGCTACTATTGTGATGACAAAAGTGAGATTTATTGGAGTTTGCAAAACACATTGCTCAACTAACGAAGAACGATAGCGAATTAACAATTTTAACACCAATACCCAAGAGGCATTATTATGGAGGGGCGAAGCGTATTGGAAAATAAAGAATTGTTAACTTTTTTAAATAAAAGACTATTACATTTGAAAAAGAGAAGATTGATTCATATAATCTTCGCTGTACGAAATAAAAACGAAGGAAAAATTGAAGAAATTGAAAATATCATTAAAAGATTAGAAACAGACAACTTCGAAAACCACGATTATGATTAGAACCAGCTTTATTTGTTGAATAGTTCAGCTATTCAAATTTTAAAATAGGGATAGTGAAATTCTAGTTCATTCCGCTAACGGAAGAACGATAGTTCAAAATAAGGGAGCAGATTACCGCGAGCCGGTAGCTGTTCCTTTTTATTGACGGGCAGGTTAACAGAACTTCCAGTGTATGGTAACGTATTAATTATCGATAGGTATAAATGTTTTGTTATTGGGACTCGCAGAAACAATAAGTCCAATGTGAATAGTCAATTGCAAATAGGAGGATTGAAGTGTTGGTAATTCGAACAATTGTCTATTTAGGTATACTTATCGTTTCAATGATTTTTGTTACTTCCTCGATAATATGGGACGGTATGCAAATAAATAATTATGATCAACTTAATCATGTAAATTTGGGCTTCCCAATAGCATTCATTACCCAAAATCAAAGTGCATGGGAACCACCATTACCTTTTCGAGCTACCTATAAAATAACAAAAACATTAAGTGAGTTTCATGCATTGAGGTATTTCTGCTCTGTTCTAACAGTTGTCTTTTTTCTAATTATTATTTTTGAGTTTTGGCGTAGGAAAGTTTGAATCGTTAGGCTATCGGTGAACAATAGCTCAATAATTTACACCATGACAAAGTTGGCGCGTTAAACGGCATCTTTGTTGTGCTAACGGGCAGTAGTTTGCGTGGTGCCCATCTTGAATATATAAGGGCAAAGTTTAATTAATTGCAGTAAACGCGAATGGGGAATCGAGGTGAGATATCTATGAGGTCGGTATTTGTATTTATTGATTCAGATGAGAGTGAATCTATATTCAAAATCTTAGACTCTTTCTCTACCAATTATGAGAATATACAATGGGTTTATGTAGATGATAAAAATGACCCGGTTTTATATATTCAGTTTGACCTTCAGAAGTATCTCTTAAATGAAATAGAGAGTCCTGAAAATAATTCGTTAGTTGAGATAATTAAGTCATATCAAGTAATTCAAATAGACATCTCTGGAAGACATTCGGGGGACAAAGAGGTTTTGTTTGTTGTTAAAGAGCTATTATCTAAATATAATGGCTTTGCAATGGATGATTACAGTGATCACTTATGGCATTTAATTGAGATCCAAAATGGTGCAAAATATAACGAACTTAATTTCTTTGACTATAATGGGTGGAATTTAAAAAATCATTGATTAAACAAGCATGCATTCAACTATCGTAAGAACTATAGCTCAACCAGAAACGAGGCTGTCGGTATGATTCGGTGGCCTCGTTAAGCTATCGGGCAGGTTTGCAGAGATGTATGGTTTATTCTATACAGTTTTTACCTTAATACGGTAAAATGAAAAGAAACTATTGTATAAGAGGAATTTAATGAGGAATAAAACGAAAACCGCTAAATCATCGCTTATTTGGGTTATTCTGCTCAGTGCCCTATACGCAATAATTGGGGAAATAATATTTCTATTATTTTATTACCATGACTATCTCTTGAAGCATGATGAATCGTTTATGATTCTGCTTAGCATTATATATATCATACCTGTAGTGTTATATTTCAGAAGTCGGTATTGGTATTATAGTTTATTTATTCTCCTCTTCTATATTGTCTTTTCTATTGTTTTTTTGTTTCTTTTTAGTGCATTATTTCCGTTGCCTGATGACAATCCAGCGGGGGGGATACTAGCGATTATCGTGCATGGAATAAACATAATCAGCATTGTTATTGGAGTATTTTTTGGATTATTAATTAATTTATCACTGTATTATTGGTTGAAATTAGACGATGCAAAAGAAATAAACGATTAACCTAACGGAAAACTTTAGTTCAACAAATAAATGAGATGGCTGCCGATGATCATTGTTCGGCAGCCTTCTCAACTATCGGGCAGATTAATGGAATCCTTTGGTATAAAAGTTTTTTGTAAAAGAATTGAAATTGTAAGAGCAACTTTTACTTAATTGTACCGTCTAAATTTTATATTGGTAAATAAAGGGAGTGTTTGAATTTTGAAGAAGTTTGTTTTAGGTCTAATTTGTGGAATTGGCTTTACCGCTACAACCGCTGTTTATGCGTCAGACACAATTCAAGCGTACTTATTTTCTGCTAAATTTGTGATTAACGGTGAGACGAAAAATCCAAGTGATTCGGGATACCAAACCCTAAACTACGACGGACATACATATGTTCCTATTCGTTATATCGCAGAAAATATGGGTTCTACGGTGGCTTACGATGAAGAGTCCAAAACGATTACAGTAGATAATGGTTTTAATATAATAGACATAAATAATCGTGAAATAAGTGCAGGACATTTATCGATAACAAAAGAAGGCAATCATTCCATTATTAGTGGTAAACTTTATATTGGTTATTCTGCATGGAATCATAGATTAATTGATGGTTATCAGTCATTGACTAAATCTACTAACACTGAAATTGATGTGACCAAAACAGACGTGAAAGGCAAACTTGTATTTCGGAACAACAAGGGCGAACTCATGGAAAAAGTATCTTACGAAGTGAAAAATGCAGCACTCGGAGAAGAGCAAATCGTAACCTTTCAAACATTAAGTCAGACAGATGTATCGGAATATGCAGTAGTTACCTTAGAAAGCCAACAGCCAACTCCTTCACGAGTATCTGGTGGTTTAGGGCGAATATATACCGATGATGAAAACAAGGTTAGCTTTAGTGTAAATGATATAGTAAAAACAGGCGAATACAGTATTGTAAGCGGTGGTCTTTCTATAGATAAACCTGAGGAAGTACCAGACAATTCTCCTATTATTATTACTTTCCTAGATGCGACTGGGGGAAGTCTCGGCTCGGCTACAACTACACTTGGTGAGATTAAAAAGGCTCAGTTACTATTCACTATTTTAGTTGGTAAAGGTGATTTTACTAATTACAAATCACTAACTGTTAAGGTAAGCAATTAATAATTTAGAACTCATCCTTACGCTATATCTTATTGCGCTAACGTAGGAACTTTAGTTGAATAACCACCTACGATGAGGCTGCCGGCATGAAGGGCAGCGTTTGCTCACTTAACTGGCAGGATTTTTTTTCACTTAGCGAATTATTTAAATATCCTACTTTCAATGAGGGGTGAACGTTTTTGAATGCAATATTAAAAGACTCTAAACAGATTCAATACTATACATACCTAGGACCTATATTCTAGGCTCTTCAAAATCGACAACACGATTATAATTGGTTATTAACAGATTTAGAACTAAACTGGATACCAGATGATGTTTTGAACTACTTCGGAGAATATCAAGTAAATAAAGGGACTTGGGATAGAAATAATAAATACTGGATTTCAGGTGAGCAATTAACAAACTTAATTGGCAAGAATAAAATCCAATTTATTTGGGGTGTAATCTCAGGGTTTAGAAAGTCGGAGAAGATTGATATTAATAATTTGAGCGTCGTTCCGTTTGCAGATGGTAACCCAGGGTTTTGGAAACAAGGAGCCACAGTTCAACATCCAAAAGCTGAAGTAGAAATTGTCTGTTGGGATTCTGGACTTACTCTCATGATAAGTAAAGACCAATCCTTAGTTAAAAGCTATATGGATTTTTTTAAAGACGCAAAAGACCTTGATGAGTACAATTTGGAAGACTGATGTTCAGTACGTCGTTAAACTAACGTGGGAACGTTTGTTCAATAAACAATAACGGGAGGCTACCGGGCACGATCGGCAGCGTCGCTCACCTAACGGGTAGATTAATGTGGTGAAGTACCAGAAGAATTGCTTCATAATTATAAGAATAATATACAAACGTATGTTCTCGTGTTATGATGGGAATAAAAAATACATCCCCTCTAGGAGTGAACGATATATGGAGAATATTATCCGTTCTGGTATGCATGATTTTGATTTTACGCTTAAACCGATGATAAATCGCAATAGACGTAGGACGAATGCGATGTATCCGGAAAAGGTAGGTGTCTGGGAAGAGTTTGAAGCTAGTCATACAGGTGAGAAATATCTCGATGGGAAGGTCATCATCGACCATTTTGAAGGAATATTCCCTGATGGTGAAGTCAGAAAAGGGATGACGATACGCGCTTATGACGAGGAAACGCATCTGTGGTCGTTGGTATGGCTGGATAATCGCAACCCTCATGATTTTAGACCGCTGATCGGAAAGTTTGAAAATGGAATTGGTGTGTTTAATCAAGTGGTGGAGACGCCAGACGGAAAGCCGCTACACATGAGATTCACTTGGGATGAGATCACTGAGAATACGGCTCGCTGGCAACAATCCTTTTCGTTTGATGGTGGTGACAACTGGGATACCAATTGGATTATGGAGTTTACGAGAAGATAAACGCTCATGCACCCAACTTCTTGCACATAATCGTTTCAATTGCGGTACGATTGATCTAATGTAAGAACGTAGTTGAATAAATGTAACAAAATGAAATCTTATTTTCATACGGCTTTAATGAATCAAGCCTATAATAAAACAGACCCCCTTTAAAATATAAATAATTATGACCCACAGCCCGTTGCTGTGGGTCACTTTTTTGTTCATTCAAGTAATGGGTAGTTAATTCCAATATATGTGAATGTTTGTTCAATATACAGCAAAGGGAGGCTGCCGGCACGATCGGCAGCCTTTCGCTCACCTAACGGGCAGATTTGTTCAATTGCTACGCAATCTGGCAGTTTGAAGCCACTCAGACAATGCCGCTGAGTCGGGGAGAGAGTTTCAGTGATTCTGATTAGTCATTTTCAGAATAGTCTTTATACATTTGTTTTTAGTGAGTTTGTGTAAAGTGTGTGGTAATATTTGGATATCTAATCTTAAGGAGTTGTTTTTTTGTCTAAGAGGGGAACTGGGGTTGTATTTTGCTTTCTTGCTGCTTTTCTATTATCCATACAGTATTTAAGTGCAGCGATCTTTGGCTCAAATGTGAGCTCATGGAACCCGCAATTATTTCAAGGCATGCTTTATAGTGTTGGTGATTACCCATTAACACTGAGTAAATTTTCCCTCTTTGTAGGAATAGGTTATATAATTTGGGCTGAGGTTGAGGAGTTTAGACGAAACCATAAACCACATAACAATAAGTGATGCCTAACAGAACTGCTATTTTTTCGTTGCGCTAGCGGATCTATATCAATAAAAAGCTGCCGACAGTAATGGATAAGCAGACTTCTTGGGTAATAAGTAACGTTGTTCAACAAACAACAAGGGGAGGCTGCCGACATCAACGGCAGCCTTTCGCTAACCTAACGGGCAAGATTACGCTAATAGCCCACGATTTGTGATAACATAAAAGTACCTAAGTTTTCCAAGTTACTTTTGGTGGGTTTAATTTTGTGAACAATATAATTACGTTAACGTTGAGTTAATAGGAGGTATTCAATAATGAAGGTTTGGAAAATGAGTTGTAATGTCCGAGATTTCGAAAATCTCGTTTTAGTTAATTATGATGATTTGCAAAAAATGGAGGACCAATTTGACGGAGAGACATATAAAGGACAATGGACCCCATTGTTAATGAAAACTAACAAAAAAGGAAATGCCTCTGATTTCCCATTGTTTATTTGGAGGGCTGGAGTTCCTATTTTTACAGACAAGGCATTAAACGTATTGAGGAAATTTATAGATAGTGGCTATGAAGTGCTTCCATTGATTCATAATAGAAAGTAGTATTTTATTATTAATGTTACAAAAGTCATTGATTGTTTAGATGAAAATGCATCTGAAATTGAATACACTGGTCGTGGGAAAGTTATTAAAATACATAAATATGTACTGCATCCTAATAAACTCCATGGAGCAAATATATTTAAGATACCGCAGGAAAAAAATCGCTATATTTATATAACTGATGATCTGAAAAACTACTTAGAGAATAGCGACTTAAAAGGTTTTGAATTTGATTTAGTTTGGGACTCCGACTCCGAATGAGGTGAGAAACTAATGGATGAATGTAAGTTGTATATTGGTCGATGTGACAGTTTAGAAGAACTCACAGAATGGGTTACCGAAACCTATGGTTATAAGCCAATTAACCATGAAACTAACAAATTTTTAGGTACTTGTAGATCATGGAAAAAAATGAACATTAAATTGGGATTCTGTGATGATTTTTCGAATGGGTTAAACCATTATCGCTTTTTTATTCAATTTATTCCTACTTCTGAAGATAGTATCGACACTTTAAAATTATTGCGCAAGGCCGCAGTTAATCTAATGGCTGATTTCAAAATTGATGTTGCTCATAGAGTGGCTGTTAAAGGTGAACCATACATTCAATTTTATTATTATGAGGATGGACAAGTGAAATCTATTACAGCCCATGAAAGGTATATAATTAATCCGTTAAATTTGGGGATTTATGAATTGAACGCAGAGGTTCAACTTAATATTTCTGGACTAGACGAAGTTATCTTGAATGGAACGAAATTAGGTGAAGTTTGGAAGGAGCCTTCATTGGAGCTTTCCAGCGTTGAAATTGATTATTTAATAATTAATAGAAATATTCCGTTATTCTCCAAAAATGCAATGAAAATATTTAAAGAGAAAGCATCCAAACTTATAGAATCCTTAAAATTGTCTGGGTCAGATTATGTGGTAGGGAATGTTTGTGATGTTAGAGAAAGTATAGACATTTCCAAATCGCAATTAATTGTAAATGAAGATTTTTGGGAAGTTCAAAAGTATGTTTTCATTCCGAGTGAACTTTTGGGACCCAAGCTTTTTAAAGATGTAAATTCTGATCGTTTATTTTGCACAAAATCAATTGTTGATTTGATTAATGAACATAATTTAAAAGGATTTGCATCTAAAAAGGTATGGGAATCCAAAGCAGGAATATCGTTCGTTGATTACATACGAGACACTGAGAACCAACTCAACTAACGAGAGAACGAAAGTTGAACTTTAAAACTACAATGGCGGTTTGGAGGGAGTTTTTATGTCACCGAGTATCTTTTATGGATTTTGTTTGTTTTTGCTATTAATTATAATAATTTTGTTAATAACTATTGCAGTATCTACATACAAACAAACGCAAAAAAGTAAAGATATTGAGGAAGCGATTTATAGGTTAATTGAAGTAACTAAAGAAAATATTAAATATACGAAACATAATTAAAAGATGCTAGTATAACCACATTATTAAACTTGAACTATACAAACATATGTTCTTGACTTATAATGGGAATAGAATATACATCCCCTCTAGGAGTGAACGACATATGGAGAATATTATCCGTTCTGGTATGCATGATTTTGATTTTACGCTTAAACCGATGATAAATCGCAATAGACGTCGGACGAATGCGATGTATCCGGAAAAGGAAGGTGTCTGGGAAGAGTTTGAAGCTAGTCATACAGGTGAGAAATATCTCGACGGGAAGGTCATCATCGACCATTTTGAAGGAATGTTCCCGGATGGTGAAGTCAGAAAAGGGATGACGATACGCGCTTATGACGAGGAAACGCAGCTGTGGTCGTTGGTATGGCTGGATAATCGCAACCCTCATGATTTTAGGCCGCTGATCGGAAAGTTTGAAAATGGAATTGGTGTGTTTAATCAAGTTGTGGAAACGCCAGACGGAAAGCCGCTGCACATGAGATTCACTTGGGATGAGATCACGGAGAATACAGCTCGCTGGCAACAGTCCTTTTCGTTTGATGGCGGCAACAACTGGGATACCAATTGGATTATGGAGTTTACGAGAAGATAAACGCTCACGCACCCAACTTCTTGCACATAATCGTTTCACTCTTGTTACGATTGAACTAACGCAGAACGAAAAAGTTGAATAAATTCTTATGAACGAAGCTGCCGGCGAATCGGCAGCTTCATTGCGTTAACGGGCAGTAGAGTTCATATTGAAGGATTTTGATTTACAGTCATAACATGCTTTATTAATATATTTTTCGAATGTAATTTTCATCTTTACATAAGAACATATATTCGACTATTATGGAGGTGGATGCATTTTCCATAATGGGAGGTTTTATTATTAATACTTACCAAGTCAACGTTCTGGAAAGAGAAGCGATTAAGTTAATTGGTTTTTCAATAATCGAAAGTCTAAACAAGGTTATTGAAACGAAGATTGGCGGAAAACTCCGTGAGGAATTAGAGAAACGAGCCCCTGAAATAGAAAGCAGGATAGGGTCAGGGATGTATTTAATTCAAATATATCCTCATGACGGTCATTGGACTCCCGATGTTCCGTATCAGCATGTGATTGCCTACGAAGTGAAATCTTTCGACGAGGTTCCAGACGATATGATTACATACACCTTACATCCTGGACGTTTTATCAAAATTGCACATAAAGGTGCAGAATCGCAAATTGGCATCACGTATGAGTTTATCAATAACACGTATGGCGGTAGGCCTATCGATATTGAATATTGGAACGATATTCATACTTTAGAAAACGAAGATAATCAAATTGATATTTACATACCATCAAAATAATTGATTCTTTGAAGCGAATAAGTTTTCCATTATCTGATGGGTAACAAATAGGGGGAAATTTAAGCTAGAGGAGACCTACAACTCAATACAGAACTAAACGAGGCTGCCGGCACAAACGGCAGCCTCATTACGTTAACGGGCAGGATAATGTAAAAAACTTTACGTGCGAATGGAAAAATTAGTAGAATGTAATTTGAAATAGCATACACCTGGGAGGAACAATGAAAAAAACGCTGATTATTGGAATGATAGTGTTATCTTTAAGTATTGGACAATCCGTAAGTGCAGCTGCTATTAACGGAAAAGTGGACTTCAAAGATGTAGGAGGACATTGGGCACAAAGTGGCATTACATACATGGTGGAATCAGAGGCGGTTGATGGATACCCAGATGGTACGTTTCGACCGGATGGAACCATTACAAGAGCCGAATTCAGTAAGGTTCTTTCTGAACTAATGGATGCAGAGGGCGGGAGTAACGCATTTACTGACACAAAAGACCATTGGGCAGAATCCAAAGTTAGTGGTTTGGTAGGCCAAGGTATCATTGTGAAGTCTGAATATCCAAATGGTTTTGGACCGAACGAGAATATTACTCGGTTGGAAATCAGTAAGATGGTCGCTCGTGCTTTGGCGCAAGCAAGCCTACTTTGGAGAGAAGTTCTGACAGGTTTTCAGCAGCTTCCAGCAATTAATGTGCCGTTTAACGATCAGGACGAAATGAAATTGTCTGATGTGCCTTTTATCGCATTGGTTAACAGTTCGGATATTATTAACGGTTATGACGATGGGACGTTTAGAATAGATCGTTCTGCAACAAGAGCAGAAGCGACAGTTATGCTTAAGCGTTACCTTGATGCTAAGAACAAAAAGCCGATATTGAGTGAGTTGTTGGCAAAGTTCAAGGGTGAACAAGATGTTCAAAAGTTCTCCAAAACTCAACTGGAATCATGGGTGGATAAAGATGCGGATATTAAGCGGTTAGCAAATTTGCCGATTAATCATTACACTGGCACTTCTTTGGCTAAAAATCAAGATGCTTTGATCTATCCAATGGGACATGATTCATCAACTAATGATACCAAATTGGTTACGCAAGCGATGAATGATATGATTGGTTGGATGAATGTGTACGAAAACCTTGATTATAGAACGGTTGGCGATTCGTGGAAAAATAAAATGCTCCGTTACTATAGTCAGAGCTCCACTTACCACGGAGTCCATTACTCAAATGAAGATCTTCCTAAATTAATCGATGTTTATGTTAAGGAAGTAAAAGACGGGAAATACATTCAAGAGAGCTTCTTCGTGACTGATTTATCACTGGCATTTAAACAAAAAAGAACTGAAAACTCCAATAATGAGTTTTTAATTCGGGGAACGCAATATGTTCGTTTCACATCCGTTACCGATCTGCCAGAGGGTGTTGAATTGAATAAGTGGTATAAACGTGATGTTGATGTGAAGTACATGCAAAATCTATGGGGTGACAAGGTTTCTTGGGATACAGCAGACAATATAGCTGCGGGTTACACTGTTATTACTCCATATAGCTTAGTTACAGCAAAGTAAAAAGAGACATATGCGAGCAAAAAAAGTTCGATCTCGCGACGGTGAACGGCCAGATGATAGTCGAATACGAATACCACTGCAGGCTACCGTAGATTTAATATCGGTAGCCTGTTCCGCTCCCTCGGAACACTATAGCTTAATACCGACTATAACCAGGCAGCCAACATCAACCTGCTGCCTTTTCCCCGCTAACGGGGCAGTAATATACAATAAAATGACAACCTACATAAATAATTATTTAAAGTGGAATGATAAGCATATCTTACCAAAATGATTAAGGAGAGAAAATCTTGGAAACCAACAATATTAGATTAACAGCACCAGAGATTGCTAGTCTTTGGACACAATATATGTTTGATACCATGTCAATTTTATTTTCCCAATATGCACTTGAACACATTGATGATAAAGACATCCACGCGCTCTATGTAACAGCCTTAGAATTATCGATAAATCATGTGCAGCAAATTAAAGATTTTTTGACACAAGAAAATTACCCAATTCCACAGGGTTTTACAGAACAAGACGTTAATAAAAAAGCTCCGCGTCTGTTTCAAGATCCTTTTTACATTTATTATCTTTATGTTATGACTTTACAAGGAATGACTGGTTACTCACTGTCTGTAAGCACATCTATTCGATCAGATATACGGAAATATTACATAGCATGCAATAAGGAAACTATGATGCTTTTCGATAAAACTATTGATGCCATGCTTAAGAAAGGACTCTATTCGCGTCCGCCAGTAATTGATCCGCCTGATAGTGTAGATTTTATTAAACATCAAAGCTTTTTAACAGGATGGCTAGGGGAACGCCGACCTTTAACAGTTTTGGAAATTGGGGATATAACCTTTAATATGATTAAAATGAATTTACATGCTGCGTTAAAGGTTGGATTTATTCAAGTTGCCAAATCGGAAGAAGTTCGCCAATTAATTATGAGAGGACATAAAATTGCCAATAAACACATTGAAACATTCGAGTCAATATTTCGTGAAGAGAACCTAAATTCACCTATATCTTGGCAATCATTAGTCACTAATTCAACGCTAACACCTTTTTCCGATAAATATCTTATGTACCAGGTTCAACTATCTACACAATTATCAATTGCTTTTTATGGTACCGCTTTTAGTGTTAATGCAAGAAGAGATCTTAGCGCACAATATGTTCTATTTATCAGTGAACTTGCAAAATTTGCTGAAGACGGTGCGAATCTCATGATAAAAAATGGTTGGTTAGAAGAACCGCCAAAAGCTAGTGATCGCAAATCACTTAATAAGAAAACATAACGATATATTACTATGTGGAGGGATAGGGAAGATCCTAGTTGCTTTTTCACTAACGGGTAACGTTAGTTGAATGAAACGGTGACAGTCTAGGACTTTATTTTCTCGTCCTTGGCTGTCGCCGCTTCAATTTCTAGGGTCAATCTAAAACTTATTTTGCATAAGCTGACGATTTTTCAAATCCAAAACCCGCTTCTAATCAAGAACTCCAGTCTAAAACTTTATTTTCTCCTGATATCAGAACGTTTGCGGAGTTGTCGACGATCTTCCGCCGCAAGCCAGCTGTAGTAACCGCTGCGACTGACTCCTACAACCCTGCACAAGTAGGCCGTCATACGCTTCATTCCATATGATTGAATGGTTTGTTTTACAATAGCATAGCGCTGCAGACGTTAGTGATGTTTTTGTCTTTCGAGAGCTTCGAGCTTTTTTAGCAAGTCATTCTCCGCTTCCAACAGTCTGATCCGGGCTTCTGCACCGTTTTAGTTTCTGTTCAGCCGTTAACTCGCCTTCAGTCGATCTTCCCGTACTGTTCTTGCCTCGGCGATCTTCAGCAATCCTGCCTCTCCGCACTTATGATACTGATCTCTCCACCACTTTAAACACTTCTTAGGCTTCTCGTTACCAACAGCTGAGATGTCATCTGCGTTCAAGAAAATCTCCATCGGTGTCTCACCTTGTTCATACGCCTTCACCGCTTCCAACGTTCAAATTGAGTTCCAGCCGTCTTCTTTGGTTTTCAGTGAACAGTCTGTTTGCGCCTCTTACTTTTCCCATGAGCCTCTCCCAATTCCCATAAAACTTGATTAAAACACAAATGACCCGTAAGAGGGTCACTTTCTTCAAAGTGTTTATCATACGGGTCACAGTTCAGAGTTGGGGTGAAGTCCCTTTTTTATGCCTGAGAATCCTTGCGTATGAGGGGCTCAGGATTATGAAAAATGCTCATTTAAGTATGAAATGTATTTTTTTGTTGAATACTATACTATTAAGTTGATATTGTGATCAAAAAAGAAGGAGCATAGAATGAAATATTTCTGGACCAATACAATTTGGTATATAATTTTAGGAATTGCCTCTATTATAGAACTAACTTTTGGGATAATTAACAACAAAAGAAAAAAGCTTTTATTGGGTTTGTTTATTAGTATTGTGGGAGTAACTGTTATGTGTGAAATTATTATCATGGCTGATTTTAAGTCTTATTCATACTACCCAAAGATTTTACCAGAATCATGGCAACATTTTAAGCTTCCTCATGCTGAATATTATTGGCACAATGAATCGATTATTGGTAATTATTTTTCACAGGTGTCTGTATCAGCAACAGCTATTTTGCTAGCAGCTCGTAATCTAAAGTTTTATTGGTATGTAATTAGTATCGTTCTATACTGCCTAGTAGAAGAGTTGTTTTTATATTTAGGTATTTATAGTCATAATTGGTACCGGACATGGATGACATTTGTTGGTCTTATAATTCTTTTTGGTGTAACAAAATTAATATATATGAAAAGCCTAAAAGGAAACGGCCGAGTTTTGAATTTTATTTATATTTTGTTTGGATTATTGGGTTTAAATTGGTTCACATCACCTGGCTGGTTCATGTATTTGTTTGGAGTTCAGACGTTAACAGCCAATTTGTTTTCGACCCCTTCCGCCAATGCAGCTTCTATGTATGCCGGTTTAACATTTTTACAGGGAAGTATTGCAATGACCACATATTTTTTAAAGCCTAAGTGGTGGTGGTATATTATTGTATCAGGTTTTCTCTTCTTGCAACATTATCTTTTATATATATTTAATTTTAACGTCTTTAAGTATTGGTGGGGGTTTGGTGTTTTTTCTACTACATGGATTATGGGAACATGGTTGCAAATCTATATTTTGGATAAACTATATGATGGCACCAACAAAAAGAGTTTCAGGTATGCGAAATGGAACAGGTAGCAAATCTCCTTATTAGTAGGTTTGTACCAGCATGTTAGAATATTACTTACGTCAGATCCTGTTTTAGTAGCTAATACTTTAGATTCAAGCCCATCTTCTTGAATCAATTGTGCTAAGTCAGATACAGCTACTTTTCTCTTTTTGACCCGTTCTCTATTGATCAGATCATGACCGTCCTGGATGTCCCAATACATACCGCGTCTAATACTTTATTTTTCAATCCAACACTTTATTTTCTTTGGACAACATGAACGCTTAATATAAAATCATAAGTGGATGTCTGTAACTTATCTGTAGGGGTAATACCAGCCTAGCTGTCACCACCCTCAGGCAATCAGAAATCGGCTTATAAAGTCCGCTAAAGTTGTACAGAACGGAGGCGAATGCGTGTCCGCTAATGCTTAGCGTATAAAACCGTCATTTATCTATACTCGTCGTAATGAGTGACTTTACAGTATTCAATGTATCTTCACTCATTATTTTTATTACTTTGTTGATGCTATAACTCTATTGAATTTTATAGTATTTATAGTATATTAATGAGGTTGAGGACGTAGCCCAAGCGAAGGCGCGGGAGTAAAAGATTTTGTTTTAAAAGTAGCAAGGAAACCAACAGGAGTGGTTTAATGAGGGTTGTCAGTCTTTAGACAAAAGATGGTAAAACACGGTATATGCTGATGAATCCAAATAATGAACCCGTACAGCCGGTTCTACAGTATTTGAAATTCAAAGATAACAGTGGTGCAGCTCGGAATACTTTACGGTCCTTCTGTTTCCACTTGAAGTTATTTTTTGAATACCTTGAGCAAGTGCAGAAAGATTATCGAGAAATTGGTTTAGACGAGTTAGCCGAGTTCATGCGTTGGCTACAGAATCCATATAAACACGCTAAGGTATCCCCCATTCAATCGAATGAGCCGATTCGAACCTTGGATGAACTCGTGCAGTCTCTTCCAGTTAATAAACAAGAATTCCTTACCGGTAAGGAAGCTAAGCAACAATACGGATTAAAGGCTGATCTGCCGTAAGTAAAAGAAAGCACTTGAATCGTTAAGCTAACGGGAGTAGAGCGCGGCTACAAAACCTACAAGTTATAATATGGAAATCAATCTTGCGTGAGTTGAAGTGATCCGTTATAATCGGTGTATTCAAGTGTCGAAGGGGATTGAACCTCATGAAAAGAATCATGTTGAATCAACTTCATCATCACAAAAGGCGTTAGCACACCTGAGAAAAATTCAGGGTGGGCTAACGCTTTTCGCGTTGGCCTCCCTGCGGCATATCGAACGCGCAGGACCATGAGGTCCGGCGCGTTTTTTATTTTATCAAAGTTGAAGGGAATGATGATTGTGCAAAATGTAAAAGGTACCTATGATTTCTTCGGAAAGGAACAATCGCTTAGGAAAAAAGTTCAATCCACACTTCAAGAAGTATTTGAACTATATGATTTTGATGGGATGGATTCTACTATATTAAGCGAACTCGATCTTTTGGCATCGAAGTATGCAGGCGGCGATGAAATACTGAAGGAAATGTACCAAATAACGGATCAAGGTATGCGAAATCTTGGACTTAGATATGATCTCACTATTCCTTTTGCAAAAGTGATCGCATTAAATCCAGGTATTGAACTTCCTTATAAGAGGTACGAAATTGGTAAGGTTTTTCGGGATGGGCCCGTTAAAAGAGGTCGTTTACGTGAATTTTTACAGTGTGATGTTGATGTAGTTGGAATCGCGGGACCTGAGGCAGAGGTTGAGTTAATGCAGTTAGCAGTTGAAATTTTCAAAAGGCTGGAGATTCCGATTACACTCAAGTGGAACAATAGACGGTTTTTGAGTGAAGTTCTTGAATCAATTGACGTACCTTCCGATGAAAAGCTATCTGTCATGTTGACACTCGACAAAATAAAAAAAGTTGGAAATGACGGAGTTATAAAAGAGCTTGTTAGCAAAGGGCTAGATGCTCAAGTAACCAACTCAATAAAGGAATTACTTGAATTGAATAACTCATCGTTTGAAATTGTATCAAGAAAATATGGAATCCAAGATAAGCCTGGCGCGCTAGAAGTCCAATCACTTCAAAATATTATTCATGACTTAGGATTAGAGCAAATATGTAAGTTTGATCCCTTCCTGTCACGTGGGTTATCGTTTTATACAGGAACGGTCTATGAGATCTTTGATGCCTCTGGCTCTTTCTCTTCAAGCTTAGGCGGCGGTGGTCGTTATGATGCCATAATTGGACAGCTAATCGGTAGAGATGATATTCAATATCCAACAGTAGGAATTTCTTTTGGTATGGAATCAATCATGGCGATGCTTGAGAGTCGACCAGCTCAAATTTCAAGTGCTTTAGTCGTTGTCATTCCTATAGGGGAAACTGTAACAGAAGTGCTTAAAACAGCAGCTAAACTGCGAGCAAGTGGTTTTCGTACAAAGACAGATACAAGTGGGCGAAAGTTAAGGAAATCTCTAGCAACTGCCTCATCTAATGGAATTCGGTATGTGATTTTGATAGGTGAAAATGAAGAGAAACTTGGAAAACTACGTTTGAAAGACATGGACGAGCAGAAGGAGTTAGTACTGAGCATTCAGGAGGTTATTGACTTAATCTCCACAACTATTACGTCAGTGGGCTATAACTCTATGGCTCATAATTGTAAACCAATTACAATATTGTAGTGACTGCCGATAAACTGGCAGCTCTATTACGCTAAAGGGCTTATGCAAACCGAGCTATTGAAAACTCAGAAGGGTGGTGGGAAGTAACAATGTATATTAGATTTCATGGTAATTATAATAGTCCTAAAACTAAAAAACCATATGGTATCTTTGTAGTAATATATCACCTATATCGTGATGGAAAACTTTCAGAATGGGAGAGCAAGCTATATCTCGAGACCAAAGACTGGTTTGAACGAAATTTACCTAACCCACCGTTTTATGAGGATAATAATTCAATTAACGCTGTAACTTGGTTTAAAGATGTTGATAGAACAGAAACCATGCTAGTTCATCTAGAACCTTTCTTTGGAATTGCTGAGAGACATCGAATACAAATAATAAAATCTGTTTCCAGAGAACTTCCTGGGGTTCTTGCATACGAGGATGAATATCAAGTTGGAGTATTCTAGGTTGTTGCCTATTACTAAACATAATGATAATTGGAACGCGGATGAACAACTTAAGAATATTGAAAAATCTAACAAATGTACGTCACTTACATTCGGCCACTAAAGCCCTAAGCTAACGGGAACGAGAGTTTAATAAGCTTATGTATAGGTGGTGTAAAAATGAAAATTACAATTTATGACGATAAAAATCATACACTTGTTTACTTATATTTCTACGCCAGAGAGGATTGCATTAGATTGAATAGTGGTGGTGAATCAGATAAAAACTGTAATTTGTTATTCGACGATGAAAATGAGTGGATCGGGTTGTCGATAGAGAGTGACTACAAAATTCAGGATCTCATAAACCAAGGTAATAGCATAATAACTCGAACTAATAAGACATGGCATGTGCTTTTTGATAAGAATGTAAAAATTGTAAGAGAAGAACTACATGGTTGTATAACTGATTTACATAATAATAATTACACTGGAATTGAACTTATTCTGTTAAAAGGAGCAGTACCAAATAGAAAGTATGCTATAGGTCTGCTATAAATTGTTGAAGTTCAGATCATTGCGCTAACGTAAGAATATAATTGAACGGCTGCCGCGAGGCAGCCTTTATTAAGTTAACGGGCAGTAGAGCGTGGTGGATGATCAACTTTAGAGTCAGATCTCGAGACTCAATTTTAATAGCTGTTTTGTACCAATCAAGATCAAAAACTTAGTGGTAAGATGAATGGGTGATTTCCAAATTGAAAGGGGTGATGTGGTATGAAAAATATCCATGCAGTGGTTGTTGCAATGAAGGGTGTTCAATTATAGTCATAGAGGGAATAAATCCTCTGTCTTGTAAGAAGCCAGACGGGGATGGTAACCACTGGATACCTGCAATAATGATTGATGAAAATCACCAGGGTAAGGGCTACGGAAAGGCAGCAATGAAAAAATTAATTGAGCCTTGGGGTTTAATAAGGCAAGCGAAGAGATAATTGATGGTGAAATCATACGTATACTTCAACTTAATTAAAAAACTGTTTATCAATAAAACGTATGGTGGTAGACCTATTGATATTGAATATTGGAACGACATACATACCTTAGAAAACAAAGGTAGTCAAATTGATATTTACATTCCATCCAAATAAAAGATCCTATGGAATTGAAATACGAATGACAAAACTAACGAGGAATGTTTGTTAAGTCAGTTCATGGAGCAGATGCCATCACGGCATCTGCTCTATTTCTCATTAAAGGGAGTTTAATAAAGTTCTAAGTGCTCTCGTATTTCGAAACTTTTTATATTGATTTTGCGTCTATTGGTATAATGGAAAATTTTGGGGTATATTTTTGCTGATATTTGTGAAGTGACAAGGTGGATTCTACTATGGCAGTTGCCTTGTCATCAACCAAGTGAAGTTATCAAATATATTTGAAATTTTATTTGAGAAAGGTGTGTCTGCATGAAAAAGGTTGCTAAGTATGCACTAGCGATGTCAGTATTGTACGGTGGGTTCAGTTTTTTAAGCACCTCAGCTACGGCGACAATCGATTTGATGTCAAATAGACAGTTGGTTGTTCTATCGGAGACGAAACTGCTAGAAGACTATAGAAATCCAAATTCTATCGTTGGCTCAATTTCCGGTATGCAGATGGTAGAAGTGGCTTGTACTCTGAATGAACTGAATGAACCGAAAAACTGTTTAGCAAACATCCGAGGTAAAGATTATATACGTATAAAAACCTGGATGGGAGAAAAATGGATCGAGGATGATAACAAAATTACTGCTGGCGGATATTGGGAAGAAGAAAGGGATATTACCCTTGTTGAAGATATGAAGTTATATGACCAACCGGATGTTGGTGTGTATTCCAGAGCCGAACCACCTAAAGATATAATATCACCACAAAAGGTGCATGTAACAGCCGTTTATAAATATTTATACAAAGGGGCTCATACAGGAAGAGCCATGTTGGAAGCTCCAATGTGGTATAGCATTTCTACTAAACAAGAGGGTCAGAAGTGGATTGTCGATCCATTTATCCCTGAAGACTTTCAGCATGAGGAGAAATCAACTGACCGGGTCGTTAAAATGACAGGAAACGAATTGCTTTATGATCATCCCTATGAAGTAGAGGGAAAAGGAGTGAAATCGACTCCTGGATTAGTTCAAGCGGTATCAAGCTCCACTTTCAACATTAAGACTCAAATTTATGGATGGTTCAAGATTCAATTACAGGATGGCAATTTTAAATGGGTTAAATCGTTTCCTCTATTTGAATCTGAGAGTGGTCCGTTAATGATATCTGACTTAGATAACGAAAAGATAACACTGCGAACTGCCACACGCTATTTCGACATCGACGGTGACGCAAGCATTAGTTTACAAAATTGGCTACAGCCGGGAACATATGCAGCTAACAAAATAAATGAAGGTTGGGCACGTATCCAAACTCCATTCGGTTGGAAAGTGGTCAACCTTGATAGAGCACCATATGAACGACCTCAGGGCATTACAATTACACAAGAAAAAGTAAAATTAACCTCAGAAACAAAAACTTACTATTTTCCACTGACAGGAGAAGTTTCCCATAAAGCTGGCACCTTCAAAGATCAGGAAGTCCTATCTTTTGAAAAGTGGATTTCCCCAGAGGGGGTCAATTGGTATCATATTTCAACTTACAGTGGTATCGTTTGGGTACCGGATAAACCGTTACAGGAATATGAGGGATTTATATATTGACGAACATAGTCCGGTTTATCGGTATAATGATACCGATATTGCTTGGTATTCTCGCTTGCAGTGATGATCAGGTTCATCATACCAGTATGCCCACAGCAAACTCTCGACATAGTGACCAGCAATCGGTTTATAGACCTGACTTGTTTCTTGAGAAAATAGCTTTTCCCTTCGGAGAGGGTCTGGGACAACCACTAGAGTCAGGCGCTCCTCCTTCTGAGGCGAAGCTTATCAAAAGCTTTGCTCTATCTCGCTCTGAGGCGGAAGTTCGTATTTATAAAAGTGGTGGTGATGCCTCACCAATATATACGGGGTATCTCAAAGGTAGGAACTCAGAATGGAAGTTGGGTAACTTGACTAATTTTAATGAAAATCAAGCTTGGATTAATCCGCTGAATTTCTTAACTGGGGATGTGTCTGGCGCGTATATTGAAATCCCTTTTGGTAAAATTGCAAAAAATGGGTTGGTGATTTATCATCACAAGACCGATACATGGAAGATAATCGATTTTCAAGGCCATACCGTCATTCCGATGGATCTCGACAATGACGGTGTCCCTGAATGGGTCGGAAACCAGACGGATTGGGTGCCGCCTGCTGTGGAGATCCATCGTTGGGTCGCAGAGTATGATCGTTTCGAATCGACAGTTATTCAATGGGATAGTAGTCTCTTCCCTGATGAGGCTAAAGAAGAAGTGTTTTACTCATCCCTTTTTGTGGAGGAGGGGAAGTATTTCATCGAAATTGGCAACAGAGATGGTTACGCCTTTTTTACATTTGACCACGGGTTTTTAAAACAGTACAAACCCGCCGACACCAGAAGCCGCGTCTTGGAAATGCAAATGGCACGACAGCATCATTAATTTTGAATATGACGGTGAACAATAGCGAAAATAAATCAGGGAGCAGATCGTCTCGCGGCAGCTGCTCCCTAAATTCGTTGGAGTAGCGGGCAGCATTTGCTCCCTAAAAAACGGGAGAAGTTATGGAAGGAGATGAAGTGCCAAACATTAGCAATGTACTTTATTCATGCTTGAATGATAAAGTAATATTGCTTTTGTGTTTTTATTTGCAACGACCCGTATTCTTTACTTTACTAGATGAGCAACTTAGAAGGGAATTCCTAAATGAAAACTTGTTCAAAAATTATGGCAACAATTCTGTTGTCTGCCGCACTTTTCTGCACGAACTTGAATACAACACAAGCATCCGCTAAAACTTTTAACGATGTGTCCCCTAGCTTTTGGGGAAATTCAAATATCCAATGGGCTATTGAAAATAACATTGTAGATGGATACCCTGATAATTCATTTAAGCTGAATCAAAATGTTGAACAGGCAGAATTTATATCAATGCTTATCCGCGCATACCAACCAAGCGATTATGATCCTACGTCAGAAACGGGAGAATGGTCAGAACCTTATATTAGATATGCCAATAAAATGGGATGGAAAGTGGTTACTCCTTCATCTTCCGGCGGGCATACGAGTCCTGTATATTTAAATAGGGGGATGGTGGCACAATATCTTGCAAACGCTACTGGTAAAAATTACAGTACATTTGCTTCCATACAATACTTGTTTGATCTTGGACTATCAGAAGGCAAGACAGATAAGAGCATAAACGGATTCCAAAAAAGTGATGAAGTAACACGAACAGAAGCACTTACGTTTATTGAACGATTGAAAAAGCAAGTGAACACACTGCAATCAAGTCCTATGACCGAAGAAAATTATGACTGGATGAGAGACTTAAATGCCGAAGATATTAGTATTCAGGTAATGAACAAACAGTTGCCCACAGACAGCTCGCCTGTTATCGTTCAGGGCACGGTGATGGTTCCGATTAACACCGTCTCAGAATCACTCGGCGCGTCAGTCGAGTGGAATCAGCAGCAAACAACGGCTATCGTTTCGAAGTGGTCCAGGCATGTTACGATGACGATCGGGAAAGATACAGCTTTTTTTGAGAATAATGCTGCGGGTGAAGCGTTCGACGTTTTATTTGTTGTTCCGGTCAGAACGATCAATAACCGCGTATATGTACCTTTGCGGTTAGTTGCAGAGATGCTTGGCTACAACGTGGATTATCAAAACAATACGGTCTCGATACAGTCGCCGTATGCAGGTCGGTACAATGAGAACTACTTCGCTCAGATCTTCTCAGGTGACTTGGAAAGAAGTAGATCCATCTTGACAGCTAATATGGGGGCATACGGTTTACGTAATTATGAGCACCCGCCGTTGCAACCAATATTCAGTGCTTCTAAAGTGGCATACCTGTTTCCAGAGGGAGAAGCGCTGCGATTTTTCATGATTGAAGACAATGAAACCATCACTTTTTTTGAATATAAAGATGATTTTATTGTGGCAACTTGGCAGGCTCATGTCGAACAGACGGAAGGTAACGCCATTCAACAATTGTTTGCGGATAAACTTAAGGACCGCACAGGATCGACGCCAAAAATCAACAAGCCCTTTCTCTATTTCTACGTTGAACCTTTCGGTCTTACGGTCCATCGATCAGGCCGCATTGAAGTCGATGGAAGGTATACAGAAACCGGATACCAAAGCGCGCGCGAAGATATGACGAGTTCATTTGGAACGATTTCGCTCGTACTCCCGAATGAGGTGCGGAAGGAAATCGTAACAATACCACAAAGTTGATATCCCGCGGATTGGTTTTACCCGACCAGAATCTTCTATTGCGGTAAGTGGAAGCGTTTGAGCAATTCGATATCCATGCGCTTGTGTCGTTGTTCCATGAGGAAGGCTGTATGTCTATGCCGCCTTTCGCAATGTGGATAGGCGGGCAAGAAGATTTGTCCGCGTTTATTGCACTTACCCGTTGGCATTGCGATGGGTATAAATTTTTGCCAACTACAGTGAATGGCGCTTATCCGGCTCTGGCACAAATATGTGCCGGGTAAGGAGGTATCCGTCGTAGTGCTTTGGGGCATTCACGTGATTGAAGTAAACGATAATCGGATATTCCATGTTCAAAATTTTATAAATGCAATATTATTTTCCCGATTAGGGCTTCCAGAACAAATAGACCGATGAATTCGGAGATTGGCATTCGTCTATATTAATGAGAAACAAAATTCCCGTAAAGAGGTGTCCATCACAATGGAAACAAGCAATTCAACTAAAGTAACCGTAGAGACTGTCGTTCAAGCCCCTGTAGCAAAAGTATGGAGCTGTTGGACCGAGCCGGACCACATTACAAAGTGGAATCAACCTTCCGAGGAATGGCATGCGCCAAGAGCGGAGAATGATTTGCGAGTAGGCGGCAAATTCCTGACAAGGATGGAAGCGAGGGATGGCAGCATGGGTTTTGATTTTAGCGGAATTTACGACGAAGTGAAGCTGCATGATACGATTGCCTACACATTGGGAGACGGTCGGAAAGTGGATATTGCGTTCGTCGATCAAGGCGAGACCACTAAGGTCGTTGAAAACTTCGATCCCGAGAGCACTCACCCCGTTGAATTCCAACAGGCGGGTTGGCAAGCGATTCTGGATAGTTTCAAACGATATACGGAAGCATCATAATAAAAACGAAACGCGCTCTGCCTCCAAAAGACGGCAGAGCGCGTTTTGTCTGGATGAAAGAGCAATCAATCTTCGTTTGTTCTGTTCCCTATCCATTATTGTTATTTTGATCTATCGGTAGATGATAGCATGGCGACATGATGGCAACCGTCGTATGATCACGAAAGTCTATGTTATTCTGCTAACGCAAAACGATAGTGAAATAGCAGTTGCTTCGGCAGCCGTTTTTGTTTTCCGCTAACGGGCAGCAGTTTTGTTAAATCAAAAATTACCTATCAGCAGATTGATTCACCAGTTATAATATGGGGGAATTATCAAACTATTGGAGGAATCCCCCATGCGGAATATAGATTATAATAATTATTTTTGGCAAGATGAGGTTATAAGATTGCGCGCAATACAGCCAGAAGATTGGGAAGGCCACTACATCAACCGTTTTGATACACCAGCACGACGCTTGTTAGAGTGTGCTGTTGAGCTACCTCCCACAGTTTCAGAAGCAAAATCTTTTGCAGAGAACTTTTCTGACTTTTCATCGAATAGACTTGTGTTTACTATTGAGAATTTGAATGGTGAAAATGTTGGAGGAATTAACTTAAACAGTATCGATGAAAGAAATGGTACCTTTAGTATCGGGATTCAAATCGATAGAGATTATCGAGGAAAGGGATTCGGTAAACGGGCTGTACAGATACTTTTAAAATATGCATTCTTTGAGCGAAGGCTTAATAAATTCAATGATAACGTTCTTGAAGGGAACGAGGCATCGGCTGCAATGCTGAGGAACGTAGGTTGTATTCAAGAAGGGGTCTGTCGGCAAGTGTTTTACACTAATGGAAGATACTACGATTCCATATTGTTTGGGCTAACAAAGGATGAATATGTAGAACGCTATTACAAAGGTTCAGTGTAATACTTAACCAGGGATTAAGCGGGAAACTTATGTTCAATTAACTACAAGATGAGGCTACCGCTATGGTAGCCTCATTAAGCTATCGGGCAGCATTCCTATTATGTAGAAATATGAGGTTTGAAAAACAAAAAGACTCCTTGGTATGATGTTTATGGGTCCCAGATGCTGGCCAGCGTCGGATCCAAAAACGCGTCGGATCCAAAAACAAAACCAAGGAGACTACAACATGCATTCTACTCAAAATGAACGAATTAATCAAATCACTTCTTCTACTTTAATTATCGGTGTCGACATCGCAAAATTCAAACATGTTGGCTCGTGCACAAGACTTCCGTGGAGTCGAGTTCGGGAAGCCCATCACGTTTGAGAACAATCGAGAAGGCCTTGAGTTGTTCATGAGTTGGTTCCATGAGATTTCAATGGAACAAGGGCTCCAAGACGTTATCGTTGGCATGGAACCAACAGGCCACTACTGGCTGAACCTTGCTCATTTTCTAAAAGAAAAGCAAGTGAAATACGCTGTAGTGAATCCACTGCACGTGAAGAAAAGTAAAGAATTAGATGACAATTCTCCAACAAAGAATGACATTAAAGATGCGAAAGTGATCGCACAGCTGGTCAAGGATGGGAGATACG
>NZ_LMSJ01000038.1 GCF_001428105.1 Paenibacillus sp. Soil766
ACAACCGGTTGAAATTCATTTTTCAAAGAACAAAAATAAGAAAGAGCAATTTCCAATTCATTAAAGAATCAGGAACTGCTCTTAGCATACAAGGAGGAATTACAATGAATTTGAACATTAACTCGCTGGGAAGCGAAATGCTTCAGCGTAAAGTGGAAATCGAGAAAGTTGCAGTTAATACTACATCAACACATGTACAAACTCCAGCAGTTTGCTGCGACTGCTGCTAATGGACGAAGAAGGGTGGAGACCCAATGATTAAAGAAATAGCACTTAAGCAAGCCAATGAGCCAAACGGCGTATCCTTAAAAGAGTATGAGTCCAAATTTAAAGCACTTGCTGATGAAAAGCGATTACAGATCATGTATGAGCTTACTCAACGAGGAAACACTTGCGTCTGCGACCTTACAGAGATCGTGGATATGCCACAGTCTAAACTCTCATATCATTTGAAAATTCTGTTGGATGCAGGAATGATTACTAAGGAAACGCGCGGCACCTGGAGCTATTACGAGATTAATCAAACAGAAGTAAGTAGAATACTGTCTGAGCAGTTGTGCTGTATTTTTAAACCTGCCCAGAATGATAGTAGCGATTGCTGCTAAATTTTTTTGAATAATAAATCAAAATTATTTGATTTATGCTAGGGGTGGAAATGAAGAAGAGGTTACTTGCAGAATTTATTGGTACTTACGTTTTGGTCTTTGCCGGCCCAGGTGCAATCGTTATTGACGACATCACCAAGAGCATAACGCATGTTGGGGTTGCCATGACCTTTGGATTGGTCGTTATGGCTCTCATATATACGTTTGGGCATATTTCAGGTGCTCATTTTAATCCCGCGGTGACAATCGGTTTTATGGTGCGTGGCGATATGACGGCAAGAATTAGCCTATATTATATCGCCATACAGTTTGCTGCAGCGACTGCCGCGAGTTACACACTTCATTTGCTATTTGGCAATATTGCGAATCTAGGTGCAACGCTGCCAATTTCAACTGAAGGACAATCGTTTATTCTTGAGTTCATTCTAACGTTTGTTCTAATGATGGTCATTTTAGGATCGGCCGTACACGGTAAAGCAGTCAAAAGCTTCGCTGGTATGGCAATTGGAGGCACAGTTGGACTCATGGCGATGTTTGCTGGTCCTATAAGCGGAGCCTCCATGAATCCAGCACGGTCGTTGGGACCAGCTATCATTTCAGGCGTAACCCAACATTTATGGGTGTATTTAGTGGCAACTGTTCTTGGTGCTATAGCTGCTTCACTGACATATAAACTATTACATGAATTGGAGAATTGATAGCAAATGGAAAAGAAACTGGTGTATTTTCTTTGTACAGGAAACTCCTGCAGAAGCCAAATGGCAGACGGGTTTCTGAAAACGTTGGGTGGTGACAAATATGAAGTTAAAAGTGCTGGACTGGAAGCACATGGACTTAACCCTCGAGCAGTGCAAGTTATGGAAGAGGCTGACGTTGATATTACAAATCACACATCAGATGTAATCGACCCTGAAATCCTTCTAGTAGCCGATTACATCATTACGCTTTGCGGCCATGCAAACGATAATTGCCCGGTCGTACGTAATGATAAAGCAGAGCGATGGCACTGGGGATTTGAAGACCCGGCAAAAGCAACTGGTACAGAATTAGAAGTAATAGCTAAATTTCGTGAAGTCCGAGATTCCATTAAAACCCGTATAGCGCGGTTTGTGAAAGAGGGGAACTGACCATGATAAAAAGAATGCACGTAGCAGTAAACTGTAGTGATCTCCAGAAGTCCCTGAATTTTTATAAAGCCTTTTTCGGAACAGAACCGACTAAAACTAAAGAGAATTATGCCAAGTTTGAGCTTGAAGACCCAGCGTTACACTTTTCTTTAAATGTTCGTTCATTTGAAGAAAATGGAGTTCTTAACCATTTGGGGTTTCAAGTGAATGATACTAAAGATGTAATGGCAATTGGAGATAGGCTCCGCCAATCAGGCCTGCTTCTAATTGATGAAATGAACACAACATGCTGTTATGCAGTACAAGACAAAGTTTGGGTTTATGATCCTGATGGAAATGCGTGGGAAATCTTTTATACAAAAGAAGATTCGGAATTTGAAAGCGCAGGACCACGTGATGATATTTCACTTTGTTGTGTTCCTACTGAAACTACATCAGCTACAGTTGAATCTTCATGCTGTACAACAACAGATCCGACCACAATTAAATTAGAATCGTTCAAGAATGAGAAATCTTGTTGCAATTAAATGATTAATTGAGAATTGTGCTGTAACATCAATAGCGTACGCATGTTCATGTTTTATATTTCCTAATCGTACGTTTTACGCGATTTGTTGGCGGAACCCTTTAAAGAAAGCACTCAGTTTCTTTCTTAACACAAGCCCAATAGAGACATTTCCATTGGCATCGCGCCAAGATCGAGCTTCGGGTCATTTTCAGGAAACCGAAGACTGCTGCTAAAACGAAAGGTGTCTGCAACTTTTACCCTACGTATTCGTCTATTTCATATAGTGGGCGAGTAAAGGAGATGTGGACATTTTGATAAAAAGATGGATCGGTTGTGCGGCAGCGGCTTCCTTATGCGTCGGTTTGTTGGCTCCAGTCGGAGTTGGAGTGAGCCATGCCGCTGATGCTGGGGTGAGAGTAACGTTGCCTACTTTTCAGGTGAGTTTGAACGAGCATACGGTCGATAATCAATACCGGGAATATCCGTTGCTGGTCTATAAAGATATTACGTATTTTCCGATGACGTGGTACGATTCGCGGCTTCTCGGGCTTGAAGCTACTTGGACGGAGCAGGACGGGCTCGAGATTGCCCAAGATCCGGTGACGTCTTCTTATGTGTCCTATCAGACGGACCGCCGGAATGCGTCTGCTTACACAGCGGAAGTTCCGGCGTCGGCGATCACGATCAACGGCAAGGTGATCGACAATACGAATGAACCGTATCCGCTGCTCAGCTTCCGGGATGTCACGTATTTTCCATTAACTTGGCGATACGCGCATGATGAGTTCGGATGGGAGTATGAATGGGACACCGCCGCCGGTTTGACGATCCGGTCCGGTAATCCGCAACTGCTTACGGTGGAACTTCCTGAGGATGCAGGCGAGAACGACGTTGTGTTGTACAAGGGATATTATTATTTTGCCGAGACAGAGGGGACCGAAAACCGCATCTACCGTGCGCCCGCACAACACCCTTCGGATAAAGTTGAGATCTATACTTACAGCATAGAGAATGGGTATGGGGTGCAGAAACAGGTATCCTTCAAAATTCGCGAAGACGGGCTTTGGCTTTTGTATCATATCGGTGGAGCTACGATGGGGCATGATGAGTTCGTGAAGATAAGTGATGATGGGAAAGCGGAAGTCCGGCACCAAGGCTATCTCGACTTCAGGGACACACCTAATGGTACGTTAATCGTCAATTTGGGTAATCCGCCATTCGCGGGCAATCTGTCATTAGTACCGACCGGGCAACAGGCTCTCGTAGGAAAGGCTGTCGGTAGTCCGGATCTGCTGTATGGCAGGCATGTCACGGTCAGTGAATCCAGCGTCGGTGTCGGTGGCGACGGCTCCTCCACCACGGTGATAGGGGACGATGCTTATGTACTAGGCTCGTCTTATCTGGCGGGACACTATGACGACCTGAACAAGATTTATAGAATCAATCTCAAGTCGAATGAAATAGCGAAGATCATAAATGCCGGCGTGCAACGTTTATCGGTCATCGACGATCGGCTGTATTACGTTAAAGATGCGGACAGCGCATTATATGTTTCGAATCGCGATGGAACGGGTGAGCGCAAGCTGTCTGAACATGCCGTCTCCTGGTTCGCGGAAGTGGGCGATAATGTCTATTACACCACAGAAATAGATAATAACAACAATTACGAGTTGAGCAAGGTTGGCCCTGCTGGGAACGATGTTGCCGTGTATAATACGCTGTTTAGAAGCGTGCAAGTCGTTGACGGCAAGCTGGTTTGCATCCTAGATGAGAAGGACGACTACCGGGCCGTTGTGCTGGACTCCTCCGGCAACTTGATTCTCACGGTGACGGATCCGGTTACGCGCGTGCTCGCGTCGGACGACGGGATTCTCTTAGCCTCTTCAGGCAAGGTTGTTAGATTGACGGATTTGCCGAATACGGCGCAAGCGGTTGCACCTGGGAATCATGCGCTAACATTCGTGCCGCTGACTCCAATTGACGGCAAATGGGCGTTCGAACACCAGTATGATGACGTAGCCTTCAATAACGTGTATTCGATCGGCAATCACGTAGCTCCGAACTTGACCTACCCGCGGCCGTCACCCGGAGAGGAAATTAAAGCAGGGGATCCCGTACCAATCAATCTTTCGCTGATCAATCGGAACTCTGATCCTGCGGTAGTAACGGTGATCGAGCATGATTTTGAAATTCAAATCTTAAGTCACGGCAAGTTGGTATGGAGAGGGAAGGTGCCTGCCACTGCGAATATCCCACTGAATAACTTAGCGACGATGGGGATCGATTTTACCTGGGATCAGAAAGGTTCGGACGGAAAGCAAGTTCCTGCCGGCCAATATTCGGTCTACTTGCTAACGCCCGCGGAAATCGAATACACCATCGAAGGCAAAGCAGGGACGTTCACTGAACATATCGACCATGTGAGCGACAAGACAATAGGCGGGGGTTTCTCCATTCAAGAATAAGGCTGGGTGATGGATAGCGGTATGGCATAATGTTATTTGGTTAGATGGGGATTCTTATCAGCGGTGATAGTAAAGGTTGGATTTGTAATGGAATATTCACGAGGCCATTAAGCGAACTGGCAATATAGCGTGGTGACAACTAGCTGCTTTTATATGCTCTAATTCATTTATGGTACGGTTCCCTACGGTATACCTAAACACAAAGTTTTATTTGAGCATAAAGTTTCTATCTGTATAAAACCAAAGCCACTTCTAAATTATGAGTGGTTTTTAATCAAACTTCTCTATTATTAAAGATGAGATGAAAAAGTGGTTGGTTGAGCAGGGTGCTATTCCTGCTCAACCACTTTTTTAGTTTGACAGATGCTTTCCTTCCTCTGCCATCTGTCCCACGCAAACGCCATGCGATACATCATAAGATGAATACTCATCAGAAACAAGTAAATAGGAAAGGAATAAAACAATTGGTAGCCATGCTTGTAATGGAATGCTCCAATCTTTACGCCCATCCATTCGAACCCGACAGAAACTCCCGCCCAAATGAGAATATAAGTAATTGTCATTATTTCGTACATCCTCATCCGCTCATACCAATAAATAAACCAATATCCGAACGGCGCATACATGATATAAAAGAACATATCAAAAAACTGGTATTTTGATTGGTCTCCCCAATCGTAAAGGTCAAATGGCGGCACCCCGATCGTATGGTCGAGAATGAGCGCATATGTGACACTAATAAGCATATTAAAGGTCGTTTGGGTAGGCGAAAATCGCCGAGGAAAAAACCAAATCGGCGCCAAACTAAATACAATTACCCCGATGACAAACCACTCATTCCCATTAAAATGATTGTCATAAACGATATTTTCCATCAACGTATCCATCCTTCCTTGGACGCCATTCGTTGAAAGAAGGTCCCCACTAGCAGAGTATAGCTCATTACAACTATGATCATCACCGACTCTAATACCATATTCCAACCATTATCGGTGAGTACATGGTTCCATCGGAGCATCATTCCGATGAATAATTGAAAGAGAAACGTATATACCGATATTCCCCAGCGGACGCCGACTTTAGAGGTAGTTAGAAACACGTTGGCAAAGGTAAGGAGGATGAAAGTAACGGTGGAGTCATTGTGCAGGATCATTGACAGGAAGTGGGGGATACTTTTTGTGTTAATTTGGAATAGACCTAGATCGAAACCGACAATAGTCAGTTTGTTTGTTAGTATAACTTCAATTGACATAAATAAAAGTAAGTTGATACTCAACGGCAACTTATTCGGGAGACAAACCATAACGTGAATACAGAACCATGCAAACAAGAGAAATATGACCACAACCAATGTAATTGTCTTCCCATCTCTGTTAATGTTTGTATTCTACTTTTCCCCATATACATTTGGTTTATGCAATAGAAAAACAGTGTAATGAGCTTCAGCAGATGACATGCCTTAGAAGGCTGTCTAGGAGTTCTGATGTTGCTATCAATTCCTTCATCGTGTGGAATCATGCATATAATACTCCTCCTTTTATGAGCAATATATGCAAAAGCTAAGCGGATGCTTTATCGAGCTGCAAAACGCAAATTCAATGTTATAGATTAAGCTAACGGACAAGTACTCATTTTATGGTAATATAGGAGTAGCTGCCAAAGAGGGAAAGTAAGAGGTTTCTATCAAATTAGTTCAAAAGGAGGAATAGGTTGATGCAGGATCTAAAGTTATTTGACCCTGAAACTTTATTTGAGCATTTATATATAAATGCTCCGATTGGGATCGCTTTAATCTCTATGGATCGCAAATGGTTGAATGTTAACCCTGCGGTTTGCAATATTTTTGGCTATTCAAAAGAAGATTTCATGAATCTTACACTAGAAGATATCCGACATCCTGATGATAAGGACAATACAAGTGGTTTACTAACAGCATTATTGGATGGCGTCATCCCTTCGTTTGAATTAGAAAATCGGTACTTTAATAAAAATGGTAATATCGTTTGGACCTCTGTATTTGTTTCATTAGTTCGTGATGATAACGACGGGAAGCCTTTATATTATATCACCCAATTTATCGATGTAACCAAGAACAAACTAGCTGAGATAACGCTGCAAGAAAGTATTGAACGCTATACGTCGTTAAAGAAATACAACCACGATGCTATTATTTCTTTTGGTTTGGACGGCATTATTATAAATGGTAATATTATGGCGCAAAACATGACCGGATATCTTATTGAAGAGTTAATCGGCAGTGGAATGTCCAAAATAATAGGTGAAAATAATTCAAGGAATTTGCTTTTGGCATTAAACGATCATTTAGAAATCGAAAAAGTTGAAAAAGAAATCACTTTCATTCAGCACAAGGATGGATATTCCGTTGAAGTGTTAGTAACGCTAGCTCCAATCATCATCCATTCGCAGACGAAGGGCTTTTACATCATAGCAAAAGACATGACGGAACAGAAAAAGTTAATCATTGAGAAAGAAGCCGCTGAAAAGACGAATAAAGCTAAAAGCGAGTTTTTAGCCATGATGAGTCATGAAATCCGTACGCCTATGAACGGAGTTATCGGTATGACAGATGTCCTTTTAGAGACCGAATTGGACGTAGAGCAGATCGAATATGTACAAATTATTAAAAAGAGTGGCGCTACGTTGCTTATGATTATCAACGATATTCTGGACTTCTCCAAAATCGAATCCGGCAATACCGATTTAAAGGAAGATCCTTTGAATGTGAGAGATATTATATCAGAAACGCTAAGTATGGTCATGCCTAAAGCTCTTGAGAAAAATCTGGAGATCACGACGTCGGTCTGTCCTAAGGTTCCTAGCTTGGTTTATGGAGATATTACGAAGTTGAGACAAGTTTTGATGAATTTACTCAGTAATGCCGTAAAATTTACGCCAAACGGCGCGGTTTCGATCAGTGTCGATATCGTATCGCAAGAACTGAATTCAGTGCGTCTTCAATTTGCAATCAAGGATACAGGTATCGGTGTACATACGGAACATGTAGGTCATTTATTTGAACCCTTTTATCAAGTTGATCATTTTATGACTCGGAGAACAGAGGGGACCGGTTTAGGATTAGCTATCTGTAAAAAGCTTGTTGAGCTTATGGATGGTGAAATTTGGCATGAAGCTTCCGAAGATCAAACAGGATCAACTTTCCTGTTCACAGCCAATTTGCGGGTTATATCGAATCATGTATACGCGTCGCTATATGATATGTGGCCGCAACATGATCACATCGCCGAAAATTCAGCAGCACAACCTTTGAAAATTTTAATTGCTGAAGACAATGAAGTGAATCAAGTTGTGCTAAAGAAAATGTTAGAGAAACTCGGGCACAAAACGACCTTGGTACATAACGGAAAAGAAGCCGTGGAAGCTGTTAAAAGTTATCCTTACGATATCATCTTCATGGATATTCAAATGCCATGGATGGATGGATTAACAGCAACGAAGTTAATTACTGAAATGTTAAATGGAAAGAAACGCCCGTACATTGTGGCAGTGACAGCTCACGCTATTAAAGGCGACAGTGAGAAATATTTATCTGAAGGTATGGACGCATACATTAGCAAGCCGATCAGCATTAGCGTGTTATCAGAATTTATTGATAGATTTGAGAAGTTGAAATCAAAGGTTTAACGTTGAAATAGTTTAATGATCAGATGTCGGGTGACAAGAACATTATCTCATTAGATGCCGCGTAAATCGCGGTTTTTTTGTTTTATGGGATCAAGTTCTAGTCAAAACCCAATGACAAGAACTTGATCCCATTCTCGACAGAATCATTCAGCGTTCTTTGATAAGCTCTAACAAAAAACTTTAGTTCAAACAAACATTCAATACTGTATGAAGCCTTCTGGAGCCGTGCTGTCATCAAAAATACTCAAATCCCCCAAATTGTAGTCTTGCGACACAAATTCACAAGATAAACTTAACTCTCCGCTAACAGGCGCAAGTTACTTGTTTAAAATCACTTTAAATGGAGGAGTGCTATTCTTGCACTGCATGAACGGCTAACGGGCAGACATTCAATCATGCCATCGTATAAATCCACCAAACTTTCTTAGATAATTAACATTTTTGATTGATGTGTTGAAATATCAACAAACTACATTTTTTTAACCATTGAACGTGCGCTTTATACTTATATAATAATAGACATGAGTTGATTAAACAAATTGTATTGTTAATTCAGCTATTGTTGAGGTTATAAAATTCTGCCTTTAAAAAGGCGCCAGTTTTAAGCAGGACGCATCAACAGGATTTACCTGAGCAAGGCGATCAATTCGCCGAGAAAGGAAAAGGTATGATTAAGATTAGTCTAAGCAAAAGGATTAACGTCACGATGATTTTAGGGATATCCTTGTCTATTGTGATGGCCTCATGCTCGACGAAAGATTTCGCAGCTGGGCAATCGTCGTTTTCATCAGATAGCAGTTTAAGCAGTTCAAGTTCAGAAGTGAGTAAAGAATCCATTTATGTTGACGGCATCCACACGGCGATAGGTAACTACGGGAGGCGCGACTCGTCCATCGCAGTGACCATCAGCTTAATTGATGACGTCATCACCGGCATCCAAATTACTCCTCACGCGACGGATTCGATATCCCTTGACTTGCAACTACGTTTCGCCGAGGCGATTCCGGCGGTCGTCTTAGGGAAGCATATCGACGAAGTTAACATAGACAGACTCGCATTATCTAACCTTACTGCAGAAGGGTTCGAGGCGGCGATTGAGCAGATTAAGGAGCAAAATAGGATCGGGCCGGCGATTCGCAGGAAATGAATGAACGCAGAACGCTCTTTCAAGGAGAGAATCATCGAAAATTTCAGTAACGTTTAATTTGGCTACACAAAATGGTTCCTTTTTAATTACACGTTGAACAAAATTAATACTCATATCACCTTTTGTTACTAATCATTTTCATATCTGTGTATCTAAAACAGGGCTGCAAGACGGTGAAGAGGATGACAGGCTGAAATGATATTAATCAGTGGTATCATGCTTTATAAACGCAAATATACCGTATGAGGCAATCAATACGGCTACCAAACGTAATCATCTGTCATCATGTTTTTTCGCAGACTATCTGTCGATAATGGGACTTTTCCGCTAACCGCATTGATTAATTTAACTATAACAAATAATCCAATTCTTATTCCGATATATGGAAATTGAGTGCTTTTTGTTAATGATATTTATAGAAATTAAATTCCATATGTTGTTATATTATAGTCGGTTAATGAAGGTAGGAGACGAATTTTATGGATAAACGAAATAATTTGCTTATATTAATATTGACAATAGGTGTATTCGGCATCTTAAATACGGAAATGGGGATCGTTGGGATATTACCTTTAATTGCCGATCATTTCCATATCAGTATATCCAAAGCAGGGTTGCTAGTGAGTCTCTTTGCGCTTGCTGTTGCAATATCTGGGCCCACTATGCCGTTATTGTTTTCGGGCATAAATCGCAAGAAGGTAATGTTACTGGTACTAGGTGTTTTCGTTCTGGGAAACATTAACTCCATATTTGCATCAAACTTTACCATTTTATTAATTGCACGTGTGATTCCAGCCTTTTTACATCCGGTTTATGTCTCAATAGCTTTGACAGCAGCAGCAGCCTCAGTTAGCAAGGAAGAAGCTCCAAAAGCTACTTCTAAAGTTTTTATGGGTGTAACGGTGGGGATGGTACTTGGTGCACCAGTCTCGAGTATTATTGCTAATACAACTTCGCTTGAAATGGCAATGTTATTCTTTACTATTGTGAATGCTATAGCATTCATTGCAGTATTACTATTTGTACCATCAATGCCTGTTAAGGAAAGACTCTCTTATGGATCTCAATTAAGTGTATTAAAAAAACCAATTATTTGGCTATCCATTGCTGCTGTCATTTTTATAAATGCAGCGATGTATGGAGTTAGTAGTTACCTTGCTGAGTATCTTGAAACGATTACGAATATACCTGGGAAAACTACTAGTTTAATGTTATTCATATTCGGTGGGGCAAGTATAATAGGAAACATCGTTGCCGGAAAGCTGCTCACTAAAAATGCCATAAAATCTGTAGCATCTTTTCCATTCGTATTAGGGTCAGTTTACATCTTATTATTCTTAATGGGACAGTTCACTGTACCTATGGCATTAATTATTTTAATTTTCGGAATAGTAGTGGCTATAGGAAATAATATTAGTCAGTATTGGATTACGTCCGCAGCTCCAGAAGCACCTGAATTCTCGAATGGATTGTATCTAGCATCCGGTAACTTAGGGGTAACAACTGGTACAGCGATAGGTGGATTAGTTATATCTGGAATGGGTACACAGTACGTCGTATTAGGCGGATTCCTATTCTTAATATTGAGTCTAGTATTTATTTTAATGAGAAACTACAAGTATAGTCCTATAAATCAATTTTCTAGAAAAGAATTAATTTAAGTTGCCTATCATTATTGATCGTTCTATTTGTCACTTTACGGATTAGGTGGGAAATTGGAAAAATTAAAAATTGTCCTAGCCAAGGTCACGTGCTGTGTTCAGTCCGGAAGGTCCGTTCAAACTATTCTCGATCGAACGCAGGGATCTTGAGCCGAAAGAAGTCCTCATTGAGATTAACTACGCCGGTATTTGACATTCTGACATTGGTTCATCAGGATGTCGATGCTGCTTGGGTTGAATTGAACAGGGTGAGACGTTTCGCGGGGATCTATTAATTTGCGCCGATGGTTACCGCATAGTGCTCACATGGGAGAAGCGACTTAACGCGTATATTCTTGTCGGTTGACAAGAACATTGTCCGAATGAAGCCCGCGTAAACCGCGGGCTTTTTTAGTTATCGGATCAAGTTCTTGTCATTTGGCGATGACAAGAACATTGACCGATTGCCGACTAGCAGTAAACTGACCTGAAACTTGCTAAACTAGCGGGCAGGAAAGTTCAATCATTCGAAAAAAAACCTAAATTATGGAATAAATATCGGGAGAGATTCGGTTGAAGGCAATTTGAAGCATATGGCTTCGACGCGTCTTATATCTGTTCCCATGAGCCAGAAGAGGGCTGTGAATGTCACAAACCCCGACCTGGTTTGCTTTTAATAGCTGCGAATGAACATAGTCTAGATTTGACCTGTTGCGCTGTCATTGGTGACCAGATATGCTGGAGGCATTAAGTCGACTTCATCGTGACATGCACAGGCGATCCACTCATGAAATGTTTTGCAAAATATTAACGATCTTCCTTTCCATATCGGAGTCGTCTATCGTCTTCAGATATTCAGGTTTTAGCAATTGATACTGCTTCATGTTGTAGAAGTCCATAATCGCTTGTTTCAAGGTGATATCATACTGAATCGAAAATGATGGCTCGATAAAGCGTCGCAGCACAGCGTCATCTTGAACCATAAACAACACGGCATTCATTCTGTTGAAAATCTGTTGCTCCATTCCAGATTCAAAAAAAGTTTGTAAGCTTTTATTCCGATTTTGCAGGGCAACTGACAGTTTCTCAAAATGGTGCGGATAAAATTCCTTCAGATCTTGCAAGAACAGATCAGTGATAAACGTGGCACACATCAAAGATTCTAAAAATGTCATTTGAAACCGATCCAAAAAAGAGACGGAATCATCTTTGACAACGGTGTCAGCCTTCTTCGAATAATCTATGTAATAATTCACAACTTGTTCGATGATGTCGTCTTTGGTAGAAAAAACCTCAAATTACATGAGAACTGAGTTGAAGAATCAGTTCCCCATGTATCCGACCTTGCTGGATTCGTTAACGAAAGGAAAAATATTAGCTGACCCGGATGTTCCATTTGTGTCACCTAAGCTTAATGATATTATGGAACTCAATATCCAATCCGCATTGCGTGGTGCGATTCAGCCGAAGAATGCATTGGAAAATATGGAGAAAAGCTTCACTGAGGTCATTAGCTCTACCGGCATCATTAAGAAATGAGTTGATACAGAAAGGGAGCTGCAAGCCCAGCTCCTTTTTTTGACATATTAGAAATTAAATTCTGTCGATTTCGGTTCCAAATTCATGGACCCATCTCATGATCGTCGAATGGGAAACCTTAATCCTCGATCTATACAAACATAAAACATGTATTAAAAGGTTAAGCAAATTAAGAAAAGAAGAGAGAGGGGAGTATCCAGAAATCTGTCCATTTGCGTATGCTTATGTGTTTTGGAAACATTAAGGTAATTGCTGCAACAAGTTGTTGTTCAATTAACGGCAAACGTTAACGCGGCGATGGAACCGATCCATCGTTTGTTTTTGTTTCAGTCGCTCCACTCAACTATCGGGCAGCATAGTGGAATGGGAAATACTGCTGGATTAAGTGAAATTCGAGTGATAACATTGATAATCGATATGGTACTGGAGCCGTCACTTCAGTTGGGAACTGTTTGAGAGGAGTGGGATCTGATGCAATCAATACGATTGAAACTAGAAACATATATTAACAAATATTTGAACTTGTGGGACTTTTACGGTGTTATTCAAGTTTCCCTTAAAGGTGAAGTACTTTTTGAAAACGCATACGGCTATGCAAGTATCGAGTTCGGAATTAAAAATAATACAAATTTATGCTTCTCAATCGCTTCCATTTCAAAACAATTTACTGCCTTTGCGATCATGCTCCTTCATGACAAGAAAATGCTGGATATAGATAAATCTGCACAATTATACCTCCCTACGGAGATGAAGATTGACGAGTCGATCACTATTCATCATTTACTATCGCATACTTCTGGATTATATAATTTTCATAGTTTTGACAATGATTTTTTTGCTGGATACAACAGAATGGATTATTCGCGAAACGAATTCTTCCGGCAGTATATTAATAAAAAACTTACAGATCAGCCAGGTACGACATATGATTACAATAATTCAAACTATAATTTACTCGCATGGATTATTGAAAATGTTTCAGGAGAGAAATATGAAGCTTATATTCGAAACAATATTTATCTACCCTTGAATATGATGAACACCGATTTTGATGACGGATGTAAACCTATAAAAAACAGGTCAACTAATTATTCAAAAGATTTTGATTCAATCATCAGATGTCCATATTATAATGAGAAATTTAGCATTGGTGCAGGTGCCATCATTTCAAACTGCGATGATTTGTTCAAATGGTATACCTGTTTACGGGATCGTAAAATCCTATCTCAAAAAACGTACATTAGATTTTTCAAAGAGAACAAAAACAATTACTGCTATGGACTGGAACACCATCATATTTACGGCACAGATAGATATTCCCATGGGGGAGATCACCTTGGGATAAGCACCTATATGCAGAATTATTTCGATGAAGATATTTGTGTAATCATTCTTTCAAATAACGAAGCTATCAATCAGTACAGACTTGGTAATGCAATTTCAGATATTCTGCATCAAGTTGATGTTGATTTTCCGTTAAAACATGAAGAGTTTCCTATCAACGAAAACAAGCTTAAAGAGTATTGCGGAACCTATTTGAAAGATAAGATCCAAGTAGAACTTATTAATGGAAAATTATACTTTACGAGATTTTCAGGAAATCTTCATATTGAGATCTACCCTGTAGGCGAAGGGAGATTCGCTCGGAGATATTCTGACCAGATCCATCCGTACAGTATTGCTAAAACCGAAGATGGCAAAATGACTTTCTTCGGTTATATCAAGGATGATCCTGCAATCTAGCAGTTTGGGTGAACTGATCCATACATACATCATGAAGATACCGCTGAATCTGTTAAGGTGGCCTCATTGAAGTAAAGGGACACGATAGTTCAGCCTCAATATTACATAAGGCCGCCGCGAGATTGAGCCGGCGGCCTTTTCTACGCTAACTGACAGAATAATTTAAGTCTTGACTGATTTACAAGGTTTTGGTTATTATTACCATAATGCTGAAGGAACGGGGAGATTCGAGTGGTAAATCTATTCTTGAAACAATCCCATCATTACGAGAAGCGTTAACACATTCCTAAAAATATGGGGATGGGTTAACGCTTTTCGCGATACCCATCCTGCGAGATACAACGCGCAGGACCAAAGGTCTAGCGCGTTTTTTTGTTTCAGAAATTAAATAAAACGGAGGTATTAAGAAATGGCAATTATGACAGATTCAATGGGGAATATTTTCTTAGAATTCTTAAAAATAGAAGAGGAGAAACTTGTTGTTGTCGAACTCGATGCTCCACTAACACATGCACTAATTGTAGTGGAGTGTTTGGGTAAGTACCTTTTTATGTACAACAAATGGAGAAATAGTTGGGAATTGCCTGGCGGTGTTATTGAAGAAGGAGAAACTGCTAAACAATGCGTTATTAGAGAATTATTTGAGGAAACTAATCAAAAGCTTATTTATGTTGACTTCAAAGGTTTATTGAAATTTCGACTTCAACCAAGTTTTCATGGTCCTGAAAGGACAGAGTATGGAGCTTTGTTTTCAGGTCAGCTAAGTCAACTTGATGATTTTATTGAAAACGATGAAGCTAAGTCAATCATTCTTTGGGACGGTTCAACTGATATTGGACAAATTGCAGAGATAGACAAGAAATTGCTTGAGTTCATATAATTTATTATTAAGCTATCTGGAGAACGAAAGCTCAGTATATCTTCATAAGGCCGCCACGGTTAGTGCCAAATAGTAAGAAAATGAACGTTCTTGAAGAACAAATTGATACAATCAAAAGTGATCCTAATAACTTTCTACTTGTTTTTAAGGAATGCGGTGAAATATTAGGGACCGTGACGCTAAATATATGTATACAAGCACTGCATGGAACAAGACCGTATGGAATTGTCGAGAACATTATTGTTCATGAGAATCATCGAAGTAAGAGTATTGGACAACAACTTTTACAGTATGTTGAGGACTATTGTAGGTCAATACATTGTCATCGGATTATGCTTCTAAGCAATTCAACCCGTGAAAGAGCTCATCAGTTTTTCGAACGAGAAGGATATGACGGATCAGTCAGTAAAGGATTTAAAAAATATTTCTAATTTGAAGGGCTGCCGCGTGGTAGCCCTTTGCTCCGCTGACGGGCAGGATAACACGGTACATTAAATTTAAATGTCACCTAAAAATTGGAACATTTTTTAATTTATTTCCGTCTAAGCATTTGAGGTGGAGGACGATGGGAAGAAATGGACAATTTTTATGGAGAATCATTTTATGTACATTAATTTTCGGCTGTTCAACTAGTACAAATAAAGAAATTAAACCACATGAAAATTTGCTACCAGTGCAAATCGAACGAGCAGTGACTATTAACCCGAAAACAGAAAATGAATTACAGAAAAAGAAAGATGAACAATTAAAATTAGTTTCAGGACTCTTTAAACCATCAATAGAAGTGCTGAAAGAAGATGGGAAAATAAAACTTAGTTTTTATCTTCAGAATGTTTCAGGTAAAGAACAACAAATTTCATATGGGTCAGGACAAAAGTACGATATTATTATTTACAATGAGCAGAATGAAGAGATTTATAAATGGTCTATTAATAAAGCGTTTACTCAGGCTCTAATTGTAAGGAATTTTATACAAGATGATAAGCTTAATTTTAACGAGGAATGGAATTTAAAAGATAATAAAGGCAATTTAGTACCACCAGGGAAATATACAATTGAAGTTAAAATAATGATAAATTTAAAATCTGAAACAACTAATCAAGATGAACTAACTGCTAGAACAATATGTGAAATCATCTAATAAGTAACTGCTTCGTTCGTCGAATAGTTTCAAGAATAAATCAATAAAGAGCATTTTTGTCATTTTTGCAAAGAAAGATGAAAGGGTGAGGATTTATGGAAGTAAATGTGTTAGAACGTTTACCAAATCCAATAATCTTAAAAAAGCTAATGAAAATCCAAGCATCATTAAATATTATACTTTGTGAAGATGAATGGCTTCGTTACCATAGTTTTGTTCAAGATTGGGATGAAGGTGTTTGTATGGCAAAAATAGATAATGGGGCTGGTGATCATCTAATTATTTTGTTTTCCCCTGAAGGCTCCATAATAAAAGGCTTCGATCATGAATCTGAATTAAGCCCATATGCTCAAGATGAACATAAAGTATGGCAAGGGATTTATGATGACATTCCTAAGGAATTATTATCTTTACTTGAAGGCGATGCAATTAAAAAAGATGATGTGACTTTTTGTATTTGGTGTGAAAACAGTGACACTAACTGGCGCAAGGGAAAAGTTGAAATTCCAAAAGGTGAAAGCGATGGTTCTGATTTTTTAGTGGGCTGTATATTCCATACACCAGAGGAATTTGTAGAATTTGCAAAAGGTTATTTTGAATCATCTCCAACATTAGATGTTGTTGCAAAAATTTACGATGATTTCCCCATTACTGCAGAAATGATTAATATCTTAAATCCCGACTGTGATGTAAAAGAGGTTCTTCAAGAATTAGAATTATTACGCTTAAGGATTTAGTGAAGGTAAATATGATTGCAAACTGAAAAGGTCTATTATGAGCACGAAACCTCATGTAGTCTCAATTGCTGCTTTGGATATTGCGATGGCGAGAAGGATTTTGCGAGATTATAGTGAGAATTCGATTAACGATGTGAAAAGTGACTTAAACAACTATCTAATCCGTGGAAGAGACGTTTACTTAGAAATGCAAAGAAACGTAAAACCGAACTCAGACGATGTGATTGACGGATTATTACCTGCTCCTTTAATTGTAGAGCAAATAAGGTAAGATGCGACTAAGTAATGTTTCACGGAGCCTCAGCAGTGTTGAACTAACGGCGAAGTTTGTAGAATAACAAAAACCACAGGGCTGCCACGAATAAGCTGGCAGCCTCATTACGTTAACGGGTAGGTTAATTTATACTTCTTTGCACTTTAACGCCTGAGTTTAATGTATAATTATTCCAATATCCTTTTGTGGGTGGGTGTTCTACGTTGAATAAGTATAAATACATTTTCTTTGATTGCATGGAAACAATTGTTGATTTATATGAATTGCCAAAAGGGAATGACTATGCCTTGTGGGCATTTAAAGGTTCTGGTGTTGAGCATTATTGGAATGATTTTATTGAGTTCGCAAAATATTATGAAACTTCAAAAATTGAAATTGGAGTAACCCTTGAAATGGACGAAGAGTATGAGTTAATAAGAAGGTTTGAGTTATTAGTTGATAAATCTAAGTCGATAGGACTAAATATTAAAACTGAAGTAGTAACAAAGCTATATGAAAATTATTGGAGAACATATAAATCGAAATGCTACATAAGTCCAGAAGTGAGAGAGGTTATAATTCAACTTTCTAAGAGATATAAGTTAGCTATAGTTTCAAATTTCATGGTAAAGGATGGTATAGAAGAGTTATTATTCAGCAACGGAATTGGAGAATTATTTGACTTTATAATCACCTCGATAAATGTAGGTTGGAGAAAGCCACATTCAAGAATATACGAGATTTCCATGCAATCAGCAGGCTGTAATAATTCTGAAATTATATTTGTTGGCGACGATTATGAAAATGATTATTTAACACCACAGAGAATGGGAATGAAGTCAATCTTCTTAGATAAATATGACAGCCAGAGAGCAGGAACTGAACGAGTATCCAGCTTCAATGAATTGAAGACAGCTTTATTAATATAAATGATATACGATCAACACCATTTAACTATCTGGAAACGATAGTTCAACGAACCAGGGAGTTGTTTGCCGACGGCGGATACTCTTATTCATTCAGCTAAAGAGAAGGTTTGTTACAATAATCACTATCACAATTTACTAGCTTGACCGAGGCGTACGTTAAAGAGATTACCGGCTTTTCTTTTTTAACTTATTGATTATAGTAATTCATAGGAATATTATTCTAAAATGGAATAGGGTGTTTCATATGGGAGTGGGCGAACGGATTGGCAGAGGCAACACTGCGGATATTTATGCACTAGGGTCGAAAAAGGTCCTTAAAGTATTTCGCGAGCCGAAACTGCTTGACCTGGAGCGGAATATTAGTACCGCTATTGAGGAGTTAGCGGTAGGTGCCCCGATATTTTATGGAACCGTAGAAACTGACGGTCTTACCGGACTTGCATATGAGAGGATCCTGGGACCTTCCATGCTAGAGATTCTAATGGGTAAGCCGGAAAAAGCTGCAGAATACGGTCGTCAGCTGGCTCAGCTTCACGCCAGGATACACAGCGTCAAGGCAACCGGTCGTTTGGAATCTATTAAAAGTCGACTGGCTTATATGATCAGCGGCATTCGTCACGTCGGCTTCGAGCCGTTACGAGAGGTGATCGAAAGCCGTCTATCCGAGCTTCCTGGGGGTGATCATCTTTGCCACGGTGACTTCCATCCTGGCAATGTGCTTTTAAGTCAGAGGGGTCCTGTCGTCATCGACTGGATGACCGCAGTATGTGGTCCGGCACAAGCCGATGCAGCCAGAACGATCATTATACTGCATCACGCGGTCTTGCCGGCGGAGCTTCCCGATGTCGTTATCCAGACGTTTGCTCAGCTTAGAACTATATTACTGCAAACATACGAGGACACATATCTCGAACTGACCGGATACAGCCGGGAGGAGCTCGCTAAGTGGGAGCTTCCGCTAATGGCGGCACGCCTAGGTGAGAGCGTTCCGGAGGAGGAGCAACGCACTCTGCTCGATATAATACAGCGACAGCTAAACTAGTTTTCATCACTTAGAGAATTAAGCTAACGCAGAACGATAGTTCAATCTCTATATGACGGTAGGCGGTCTAGGATCGGCCACCGTTGTCTGTTAAAGTAAAGAGCAAGCTGACATGGTGAGAAATATATTTATATGCAAGTAAAAGGTGGATTAAAGTGTAAGAGAACATCTCTTTTAAATACAAATATCGTAGGAAGTGGTTTCTATGAGTTACGATCTTCATATTACCAAGGCTGAACACTGGATATCTAGTGAGCAAAACCCAATAACAAAAGATGATGTAATAAAAATCGTAGATATTCTAAACACCTATAAAGGGATAGCATTTATGTTTCTAGACGGCAGAATTACTCTATGTGGTGCTAATGAATCGGTGATTGGTTTAATGATTACTATTGCAAATAGAATTGGCGCTAGAGTTCAAGGCGATGAAGGGGAATATTACGATAATACCAATAAGGCATATCCGGAACCGCCTGAGTATCTAAGAATAGTTCCAGTAGTAGATATTTATGAGTCCGAAAGTATCCCGGACGAGCAACTAAAATTTATTGGATCTCTTAGGGTCGAAGATGAGATTCAACATGCTAAATTTGGAATAGGTAAAATTCTTGAAATCATTGGCGATGGTAAGGATACAGAACTTAAAGTAAAATTCATTGATTTTATAGGAACGAAAAGAGTATTAGCTTATTTTGCGCCAATTACTACTTATAACTAGAATTAGCATGTTGAACTAACGTAAGAACGTTACTTAAATAGGGATCGCCAGCTGCCGCGCAGTCTGGACGGTCCCTATTTCGTTGAAGTAAAGGGAGGTTTAATGGAATAATATGTATGATACAATGGTGTTCTGGGAGGTGTATTCATGCAAAAGGCAATTGTAGTTCATTATTATAACGATAAAAAGAATAACTTAAGTGATTTAAATCAGCTTTTACAAGAGGGATGGAAGGTTGTAACTCAGAGTGCTATGTCAGGTGGTGAGATGGGTGCAACAGTTTATTCACTTGTTATATTAGAGAAAAATTAGGAAACAATGCTTCGGGATTCATTGAAGAAACGGAAAACGTTAGAAAAACTCTCACAAGAAATGGGGACGGCTATGGGCTTGGAAGTATTCCTAAAGGCTTTCAATGAGAACAATTGGTGCAATTTTGTAGCGACCTGCAGTAAAGATGTTGATGAGAATAGTATCGAACTAGGTGTTATTAGTGTCCCAGAAGAAAATTTTACAATGATACTAAAGTATGGGATTACTTAGGCGGTCAAAGAAGTTCACAGCAAATTGAAGATAGAATTACAGAATGGATAAATCCCCAAGAAAATTGCCAATATCGGACAGTGAGAGAATTAGTTTCAGATGCATTCTTAGGGCATTTTATTAACACCACACTATGATGGAGAATATATTCAAATTTCATATATGTTTCTATCAAGTTTTTGGGGTAACGGTTTTGCATTTGAGGCGGTAAGTCAAGTATTGTGCTATTCCTTTGAGGATAAAGTATATAACAAGCTCATTGCTGAAGCGCAATCTGCAAACACTTCTTCATGTGCTTTATTAAAAAGACTTGGGTTTTAGTGAAGTAAAGAGAGTTATTCGTTTTAATGAAGAACAAGTAATTTTTGCTATAGAACACCCAGTCATATAATTATTTAAAGATCTTCAAATTTCCAAGCTGAAACTTGATTAGTCCACCTATGTCTTTGAACTATCGGATAACTATAGCGTAATTGACCTTCAAGTCAGAGGCTGCCGAGTGGCAGCCGTTTCTCAACTAAAGGGCAGTTTTGGGTAATTCCAAGTCATGTTTTGTTATGTGATTATAATTACCGTTTTCTTTATGTTAAGATTAAAAAAAGAAACAATAATCATAGTAAAATAAGTTTGAACTGGAGTGTTAAGAAATGAATTTTCATAACTCCTACTTAAGGCAAATTCAGCTTAAGAGAACGTTTATCCCCTCTTATAATTCCTATCCATTTAATTTAGGTGTAATAAAAAGCCTCAGTCAGCTTGATTTCCACCCTAAAGTAACGTATATCGTTGGCGAAAATGGGATGGGAAAATCGACTTTAATGGAGTCAATTGCAGTAGCATGGGGTTTTAATCCTGAGGGTGGTACGATAAACTTTTCATTTTCGACTCGATCTACACATTCTAACTTATACGAATACATTCAATTGATAAAAGGTCCTCATCGTCCTAAAGATGGTTTCTTTTTTAGAGCAGAAAGTTATTATAATCTTGCTACAAATATTGATGATCTCGATAGCCAATTTTCTTTTGGTCCACCCCTTAAAGATTCTTATGGTGGGAAGTCATTACATGAGCAGTCACACGGTGAATCGTTTTTCTCCGCCTTCGTGCATCGTTTTGGAGGTAAAGGATTATATATTTTGGATGAACCCGAAGCCGCATTGTCTCCTCTACGCCAAATGGCGATGCTTACACGAATACATGAATTGGTTCAACAAAACTCTCAGTTTATTATTTCAACTCATTCCCCAATTCTTATGGCATATCCGGATTCGATTATATACAATCTGAAGCCAGATGGTATAGAAATTAATTCTTTGGAGGAAACAGATCATTACGTTATTATGAGAGAATTTATAAATAATAAGGAAAAGATGATTAACCAGTTATTTGAAGCCTAAACTGAAGCTAACAGGCAGAAGAACGGAACAATGTCTACGCTAAAGTCCCTGAACAGTAAGTAGTGATTTAGATAACGATGGCCTCAGCCTTTTCGGCTAGGCTTTTTTTTGTTTAATAACAGAAACTAAAGTGCACTAATATCGTCTGTATCTATGTAAGTGAACACGAGGGAGGAACCCGCGTTGAATACAAATTTAGCAAGGCTTTGTCTTATGATGGTAGCTGTGCTTACTATCGTTAGTTGTGAGAATAAGAGTGAGATGCACCCAACTGAAACGCCAATCGCTACATCATCGCCAGCGTCATCGGCATCACAATCGACTATACCAACGCCAGAACCGACCTCCACTACATCACCGCACCCTACGAATATTCCCATTGACAAAGTAAGGATCATGCTTGAGGAAGAGCCGCGGATGCCATCGAATGCTTCAGCACTCGTATCGAGTGCGTCGAAACACTGGATCATCGATTTTAGTGAATCTATGAATCGTACATCTGTGGAAGAAACGTTGAAGCGAAATCTGCTGCAACTGGGCAGCACAAGTAACACCGTCGACATCAAATTCGAATGGATGAATGATCGGCAGTTGAAGGTCATTACATCCTTGCGGACAACTGAAGTCGAAGCCAACCGAGTGATTTACACCATATCCGTGAATGGTGCTTCCACGACTGCTGGAGCTAAATTGGAGCAAACAAGTGAATTCAGGGCCACTGTAGGCGATATCAAGCAAATTTACCGTATTTCAATCGATGGCAAGTCAAGGGAGAAGTTAAGTTCGTTTGATAAACCCTATTTTTTAAACAAGGTACCCAATGATGCCGGCTACATGTTCACCACCCAAAACACCTATTACTGCGAGTGCGATGCTAGAAGTAAAGCGCTGTACGATTTATTTGATTATGGTCAACGAACACACGTTTCGTATCCTGTCGAGCTCTATACTAGTTATGTAGGAGAGGGCGGAAAGGTAGTTGCTGACACAAAGGGCTTTTTCTACACGAATCCTCAAGGTTTGAAAATGCCAGAGAGCAGATCAGAATATCACATTTCGCTGGATGGATATTTATTTGGTACAGGGATCAGCAAAGATCGCCGTTATGCGTTTATCGTACGTGGGGAAAAGGGCCAGAAGACGGATTTTGATTTCATTTTATTGAATCTGGAGACCGGTCAACAAGAAGTTTACGCTAAAACGATAAAGGGGAATCCACCTTCGAACCAAATCAGCGACGGGACGTTACCCATTTCGTTTAATGATGACGGTAAGCAGGTCACTTTTATCATGGAGAACACAGAGCCTTGGGGTTATGAACGTTACGCATTCAATTGGGATCAGCGTACAGTTAAGCCACTTGCATCACCAGACGGAGAAGTGTGGTGGAGTGTGAATATGACCAGTGACGGCGTCTTTCAATTGTCTAACAGTGGAGATCTATATAAAAATGGCGTTAAACAAAATAAACCAAAAGAAGTATCGTACGGGACCTGGATTAACAACTCGCATAAGTTGATGATGTTTGAAGTAGTGGCAGGCCGAAGTAATAAACTCACCATGTATGATGCGGACAGTAAACAAATAACACCAACGAACATTATCCTTCAACCAGATGAAAATGTGATTGGAACGAGTTCAGATGGAAATTGGATATATGTGTCTGGGAAATAAACCAAAGTGACATTTCACCAATAGACACCCTGAACGGTACATGTGTATCAAATGTTCATTGAAAATAAAGGTTTTAGACTGAAAAGTAAAGTGATAAACAGAAAAATAAAGTAGACGAGCAGCGTGCATTAAGCTAAATCAGCTAATAACTATTAGAAAGTTTTCATGAATTACTTTTATTTCCAATTAATTTAATTCGAGGTATGCTTCCTTTCGTTTAAGTATGGCATAAATCCAATGTAGTAACTTGTCACACATGCGATCATCGCTACTTTATGGGGTTTTCCTTCGGCCATTTTTTTGCCATAAAAAGCTTTGAGCTTCTTACTCCCAGTAAGCCTCAGCCCGCAGAGTACTGCCATGTACAAGGCATGCCTTAGTCTATTGGAGCCACGTTTTGTGATACGACATTACACCCCTTGGTGGTTATCCAGAATATACAATATACAGTATTAATGATTGTCCAAACTTGGTTGCTTGGGTCGAAGAAGTTGCCAAGCAAGAAATAAGTAGATTGATTGGATAACACAATGAACCATTACGCTATCTGGGAACGATAGTTCAATCGCGATATGACGGCAACTGGAAACGGCTGCCGTTTTCCATTGAAGTGACTGGGCAGAATAATTCTAAATATCTTTTAGATGCATCACGAACGTAAGTTCTGATATAATGTATCAATAAATTGAAGTCGAAAGGAAGCAGCTATGAACGCAATAGAAGCTATAGTTCAGAATTTGAGTGAGGTTAGGCGTAGAAGCATGATTATTTGGGGAAGTATTCCGCAAGAGTTTTTTGACTGGAGACCGGATTTAGAAGCAATGAGCATAAAAGAGATGATCCGCCATGTCCTGGATAGTGAACATTATTACCATCTTGCCTTGTTGAATGAAGGAAGTCTAACCGCATATGAATCCCCTTATGAGACTCGTACTTTTACAACACTCAAAGAGGAACTCAACTTTTCAGAAACCTATCGGAATGAATTTATGGATACAGTAAAATCCTATACACCAGAGGATTTAACAAGAATCCAGATTGATAGAAAAGACGTAGGGTACATTCGATCATTAGGCGACATGCTTATGAGAATTGCATACCATGAAGCAGTCCATTCAGGTCAACTTTTAGATTATTTAAGATTAGCCGGATTAAAGCGGCCAAAAGTTTGGGATTGAAGTTTAAGAAAGAAAGATTGAGCTAACGAGGAACTTTAGCTTAATTACCTTCAAGTCAAGGGCCGCCCAGCAAACCGGCAGCCTTTTCTCAACGAAAGGGAGCGTAGTAGTGGTCTGATTTTGTTATGGTAAAATAAGGGACAGGTGATAAACTTTGATGACAGTCAAAAAATACCCTATATCACTTCTTTTTTGAGAAGGAACGTTTATGAAAGTGGCCTGCACGGTGTGGCGGAGGGGAACAGGTAGCGATAATATCGAAGCCTTACCTATTCCTATCTTATGATTTAGTAAATTCAGTTAGAGGGAACGCCGGATGCCGGGGTAAGCCCAATTGAGGGTGTGTATGATGTGGAAGATTTGGCTACAGCATTGCTCAAAATGGAAGATGGCAGCACTTTATCGCTCGATGTGAGTTGGGCCGCACATTTGGAGACGGATAACGAGCCATTCATTCATCTAATGGGTACAGAAGGTGGAGCAAGCTACAGAGGACCACATGGAATGTTGTATACAGAGAAGTTTAACCGATCAATCGATTTGGACCTAAATACACCAGATAACGATGAAGGTGATCGGATTCGGATGTGCCGTCACTTCTTGTCATGCATACGGGGAAGGAAAAGAGCCAATTACTTCTGCACTGAGTGGTTTTACGAATAACTTGGTACTGGATGCGATCTATGAATCTTCCCGTACGGGACATGAAGTCAAGCTTAATTGGAGTTAAGGTAGATCCTCCGATCATTCTGGGGGATGAACCTACGGGCGCACTAAATTCGAATACGGGTGTGGAGATCATGGATATTTTCAGGCAGTTGTATTAAAACTGATTTGTGCCTTACGATAAATCGTAGGGCTTTTTTAATTGCCTGAGATTGGTGTTGAGGGAACTAAAGTTTACTAGTTGAAAATAGAGTTCGTTAGTAAATGTGTACATGACACCTCTGGCGTATGGATAGCCTGAAAAAGTCAAAAAAATAGAATGAAATGTCATATATTTAGAACCATCGTGAAAGAAAAATAACTATAATATAATTAACCCTTAGAAAGCGCTTTCTTTTTCGACATCCGGAGACAAGTGGGAGCCTGCCAACCGAGACTTCTTCACTGGATGCCCTATTCGCATTAGTGGATTCGGGAAATTACCGTGCAGTCCGAGTGGACGGGCAACGATGGAACTCATGCTGATCGATCGCGTGAACGGTCGAAACGGTTGTGTCACGAAGCAATCAAGCTTACGGATTATATTGTAGGGTACTGCTACACGCAATTACCGACGGCCAGCAAGAGGTGAATAGGCCCTTGACTGAAGAGCGCAGACCGAAGGTGCCACTTGATAAAATTAGGGAGATCAATCTTTCCTAATGAGGGGGATCGCTCCACGGTACATCGTTCGTTCACGAGCGTCTAGCGGCGGATTATTAAACTATGAATAGGAGCTGATAGTAAATGAAAAAATGGTTGACGGGACTGCTCGCTTTTGTCTTGATCATGTCTTTTCCAGCATCAGGATTCGCTTACAGCAATCCGCAAATTGTACCGGACTCATGGCGTTGGGATACTGGGATTTTTTATGGGGAAGGCGATCCGTTCATCTTGAAATTTAACGGAGTCTACTACCTGTACACCAGTACGGTGGACGATAAGCCAGGTGTGAAGGTTTGGTCGTCGGAAGACCTAGTGCATTGGGAATATCGCGGTTTGTGCGCTACGGAACCAGTTACGAAAGGAGCCTATGCTCCGGAAGTTGTTTACTGGAATGGTGATTTTTACATGTATACGGCTCTGCTTCGGGATGAACCTGGCACCACGCAGCGCGGTCATCGCGTTCTGAAGAGCTCCAGTCCTACAGGTCCTTTCACGGCACAAACGGGCAATAAAGTAAATGGCATTGACGGAGACGTATTCATTGACGATGACGGACAGTGGTACTTCTTCAGCACGGGCAACGGCAATATCGAAGTTCGTCTGATGTCTGATCCTTATACGTTCGGAGAGAAATTGAATACCGGAGCGGTAATGAATGGTTGGACCGAGGGTCCGACGGTAATCAAACGCAATGGTAAGTACTATATGACGTATACCGGAAACCACGTGTGGAGCGATGCTTATAGGGTGGATTACGCGAGCAGCTCGAGTCCAGTTACTGGTTATGTGCCTGCTACTTCCCAGAACCCGATTCTTCTCGACGCGGAAGGAGATCATGTCGGGCTTGGGCATAACTCCATCGTTCGTGGTCCCGATTTGGATTCCGATTATATGGTATACCACAGCCATGCTAAACCGGGGCGAAATCTGAACTTGGACCGGATCGTATGGAATGGGGACAAGATGCTCGTGCTGGGTCCTACGACATCCGAGCAGCCCGACCCGGCAATGCCTGAGTTCAGCGACCGGTTCCAAAGGAATGGATTAGGTGATGATTGGAAGGTTGTCGGCGGAGGGAATTGGGGAATCCAGGACGGCAGCACGTTGTATCAAGATGCCATGGGTGGACCGGAACAATCTCGTATGCTCATTTCCCAGAGAGCGACGGATGACAATTTCACGGCGGAGTTCAACCTGAAGCAAGTTGAGCAGGGGACCAGCGCTAATCCGTTGATGGGTGCAGTATTCTCCTTCAAGAATGAGAAAAATTACGGAGTTGCCGTACTTAACCGCAATCAAAATCGTTTGGAAACCGTTTTCCGCGTGGACGGCAAGGATACAGAACGGGTAACGACCCCTCTACCGGTTGGCTACGATTATACGAAATGGCATCAGATCCGTGTTGAGAAGGAAGGCTCCGACTATCGCATTTATGTAGACGGCATGTTGAAGCAATCCCGTTCTGTCGAACGTCTTGGCAAGGGCAAGATCGGTTACACGACAACGGATTCGCATGCAGATTTCGGATATGTCGCGTTTAGCAACAAGGTGGGCGGTAACAGCGGTAATGCTGCTTACAAACCGATTCCTGGCGAGATCCAGGCAGTCCATTTCAACCCGAAAGGTAATGACAAGTCAGAAGGCAATGCCGATCATATCACTATCTCCGAAGCTACATATGGCGATTATTACGTCTCATCGTTCAAAAAGGGGAATTTGACATATAACGTAAATGTATCCGAAGCGGGAACCTATGATGTGTTGATCAGGTATGCTGCAGCAACCGATGCACGAGTAAAGCTTGAACTCGATGATTCGACCGAACTGACGGACAACGTGCGGCTCCCTTCGACAGGTGGCGCAGATCAATGGAATAATTGGGTGATACAGGGTGTCAACCTTCCGCAAGGGTTGCATAAGCTCAAAGTGAAAGCCGTCGGGGGAACGTTCGATTTTACCTCTCTGAAGTTCAACCGCTCTGTTGCAACGACGCCCATTTCCGATGATTTCAATGACGGCAACGATTTCGACTGGAAGAAATTTGAACTGGGCTGGCGGGTAAATACCGGGGAAGCGCCTCCGTTTGACCTTCCCAAGCCGGTCCCGGGAATCGTCGAAGCGCCTTTCTACAACACAGGCGGAGAAGGAATAGCTTACCATGACAACACTTCCGATAACATCGGAGGTACTTATCGAGGCGATTCCGTCGATATCCGAACAAACGCCAATTTCAATGGGCTTAACGTCGGTTGGAACCAGGCCGGCGAATGGCTCAAATACAATATTGATGTGAAACGCGCGGGAATGTACAAGATCGAAGTAACGGCAGCAACGACGTTCGCCGATAATCAAGCGCGCATATGGCTGGACGATCAAACGGATCTGACCGGTGCGATCAATATACCGAGTACCGGAGGCTGGAATAACTGGCAGACAACGGTCTCCCAAAACGTTTATTTGCCTGGAGGCCTGCATACGATTACCTTCGAAACGCTTAAAGGCGAGTATGACTTCGCGAGGTTGAAGTTCGTATCGTTCGACGTTCCCAAATCACTCCCGGGCATTGTTGAAGCCGTTCATTATAACACGGGTGGCGACGGTGTCGGTTACCATGACAATACGCCCACGAATATTGGCGGCCTATATCGCAATGATAGGGTTGACATTCGGGTCAATCCGCTAGGAGGCTGGAACGTCGGTTGGGGCCAGACTGGAGAGTGGTTGAAGTATAACGTCAACGTTACCAAGCCAACTGTCTATACCGCCAGTGTCAGGGTCGCAACAGCGCTTAACGGAGGGAAAATCCGTTTGTGGCTTGATGATACGACTGATTTGACCGGTGTCGTGGATATCCCCAATACCGGGGGCTGGAATAGCTGGAAAAATGTCAAGGTTGGTGACTTAACACTTCCGGAAGGTGATCATACAATCAAGGTCGAAATCGTCCAAGGCGAATATGATTTTACAAGCCTATCGTTCAATACATCTAATGAAGCAGCAATGCTTCCCGGGACCGTTCATGCCGTGGATTACATGAATGGAGGGGAAGGTATCGCGTACCATGACAACACGCCGGGTAACATCCGTGGTCTATACCGTACCGATGACGTCGATATACGTTTGCTCCCGGAAGGATACACGACGGGTTGGAACCAGACCGGCGAATGGTTGAAATACAATGTGAATGTTGCCGAAGCCGGTACATACAAACTGGATTTCAAACTGGCTACGGGCTTGGATAGCAGTCAAATCAGATTTTGGCTTGATGATACTACCGACCTTACCGGTATCATCAATGTTCCAAACACTGGCGGTTTCCACGAGTGGATGACGGTAACGAAAGAAGGGTTGGTTACCCTTCCCGCGGGCAATCACACCATCAAAGTGGAAATTGTAACCGGCGAATTCGACTTTTACAGCTTCCGTTTCCATAATGACCCGATCGTTCCCAAACAAGGCGTATATAAATCTCAACCGAAAGGGTATCCGAAATCGGTCATCGGCGACAGCAACTGGTCAGACTATACCGTTGAGACGGATATCAAGTTGGGCGCAAATACGCAAGCTGGAGGTAACACAGGTATCATTTTCCGAGTAAACAATCCAGCTGACGGAACGTTATTAGGGCAAAACAGAAACGATTTCCTTCAGGGGTACATGGCCTACCTGGCCGCAGACGGCGTACATCTGGGTAAATTCAATTATAATTTCAAGGAGCTGACTAGCACAGCGCTAACCGACATGGTTGGCAATTGGCAGCATATGAAGATAGTTGCAAGCGGCACTAGGATCAAGGTTTATGTTGGGGACATGGAAAACCCCCTTATTGATTACACAGATCAGAGCGATACTGCTTTCATGCATGGTAAAATTGGAGTTAGAAGTTTCAACAGCGAAAGCTCTATCGATAACTTTACAGTGATGCCGAATCCAGTGGAATAAACGACAAAATCACCCTCTTCTTTTTTGCAAAGGAGAAGGTGATTTTTCTCATTTTAGGGGTAGCTCAGTGGTGATAACCCAGTCTACGTGGACAGCTTCTTGTGTTGATTTAAATGAAAAGTCCGCTCTATGCACATATGCGATGCACATATGCATGTGAGTGATTCGAACAGTTGAATGATACACGCGGTGCCACGAGGAAGGGGGATATCCTTATCCAACAGCCAGGGCGGGCAGGGGAGATTGAATTAACGGTTAGCGTGGCGGATGTCCAAAGAAAATAAAGTGTTGGACTATTCGGAAACTGGAAGAGGACAAGAACATATATGCATAATGTGCCGCGTTTTACGCGTTTTTTTTATTTTATGGATATAACTTCTTGTCCTTTCTAAAAGACAAGAAGTTGTATCGTTTTCCAATAAAGGACACGAAGATGATACATTCCCCGTAGTTGCTAGACGATACAGATTATTGGTCAATTAAACATAATATAATACATCTTTATGTCCCAAAATTCGGGTTTCGTTACAAGTTACTATTGGAACAAAGAGATGTAAAATACAGGCTCACACTGTTACAAAAGTAACCCGCCATAAATCGGCTGATTATGTTCAACTACTGGAAAGAATAGTTAAGGAGATTGCTTCAAGACAGCTCCTTTTGTGGCTTTTGAGTTAACTTCATTTCACGAAGACTGATTGCGGAAACGTGCTACCAATCCTGGTATCCTTTTTGAGTTGGAGGCAGGAGCACATTTTCAGTGGTCGGTGTAAGGTGTAAGGAGGAATAAATATATACTTAATTAACCGGCATTTTTTCTCGATTGACAAGAGACAAGAAGTAATGCGAGTATGTTACAAAAGGATCTGGAAAAAATTGAGTAATTGATCAAGTGATTAAGGAAAATAAAGATCGTTAGTGGTGATCAAGGAAAATAAAGATCGTTAGTGGAAAATAAAGTGATTTAGTGGAAAATAGAGTTCGTTAGTCAAATTTACAATAGTAAACAACAAACAGTGCTCTTCTGAAGAGCACTGTTTGCTTTATGAATTGTAACGGGCATTACGATCGGGCAGGATACTTCCAATGTGTACTAATATAAAAATGACAGTATTATTTAAAATAAAAGATTTTAATGTGGTGTAAAGAGGTGAGTATTGACTGGGGAATTTATTGTTACTTTGCTTAAGTCTCTTATTTTATGTCATATTATTCTTTAGTTGGTTTTTACCAACATTATTTTTTGGTTGGGTTTTTCGTTTAATATTATTGTATTCCTAATTCCCTTCTTTGTAATTGCTATGGCGATTTTTGCAGGATATGCAGGATTATAATTATTCTTTGTAATTCAAACAAGAGTCCATTTAACTAACGGGAGAACGATGGCGTAGGAGTTGAAGATGCGGCTGCTTTTTGTTGATTGAAGTTATGGGTAGCATAGTTCATATAAAGGTGGGAATATGGTGATAAAGTTAGATTTAGATCAAATTAAGGAAATCTTATCTAAAAGATATTCTGGATGGGATATTTACATTGAACCCTCCGGGAAATGTATCTGGGTAAGTATGAACGATAAAATATTGAATTTTTTTGAGATCCAAATTACTCAAGTTGAAGTCGGAATTTCTCGACGAAAAGATAGCGAAGGATTAGATTTTTCAGGTCATGATGAAGCATTTAAAGATCTTGATGAAACTTTCGAATATATCGATAAAAATTTGCTAAAGGATATTCGAACTAACGGAGAACGTTCGTTCGATGAACACACAAATGAAGGCTGCCAACATAATCGGCAAACTCTATTACGTTAACGGGCAGCATTGTATGGGGCTCTCCTTGAAGTAAAGTTAAGAAAAAGTTTGATCGGAGGGATGTTGAATGATAAATGAGTACCGGCCCCCTTTGCTGCTTGAACAATTAATCAAATGGGATTTGGAAAATCCAACAGGCCTTTTCCTTGGTATTGATTTTAATGAGAAGAATGGGTATTTTTGTACCCCGGTGGATTCTTTTTCGTTCGCACGTACAGGAATGGATGGAATACATTTCGTCTTATTAACTGATTTTGGTCTGGTCAAAGACTTGAATGAAGTACCAGTAATCGGAATCTCGCCAATGGATTCGGAACGCGTACGAATTGTTGCTCGTAATCTGTCTAACTTTTTCTCCTTACATTTCTTCGATGAACTGTTATTACTGAATGAATATTCGAGTGAAGACTTATATTTTGAAAGTATTAGTAAGGAACTGGTCAAAGATCGGAATTCAAAATGTTTGATCATGACCGATGGAAACGAGAGAAAAAGATGGTTTTAAACGAAATTCAGGCGAAATTCAACTAGTCTCCTATATCGAACCCTATCCAATATCTACAAGACATTCGAAATGAACGGAAATTACAGATTACAATTATGACGGAGGATTCTCTAGGGATATTACCTCTCCTTCAAGGAATCACTCACGGGAAAGAGCCATTCTTTGCTTAAATTCGAAACTTACAACATAGTGCTTGTTCTAATCGTAATACAGTTGAGAGCCACACGAATGAACTTCTTCAAATAGGAATGGTTCATGAAGCAAAATCATTAACTGCTCGCTTATTGCGCTAACGGTTAAACTATAGTTGAACAAGCAGTAACCAAAGGAGACGACAATTTGTTTAAGAAAAAAATCACAACCCTGTTAGCAACAACTGTAATCATCAGTGTCTTCGTAGTTTCAATTGCAGTTCATACCAGGGGGATTGAAAATATGGATATTAATGATTTAAAAGAACCTACGTTTGTTGCGCTTGCGAACGAAGTGATAGATATAATACAGTATGTTATTACAAATCGAACATATCATACGGATGAGGAACGGGATATAATTGATAAATTTATTGATTTATCACATTCTGAGAATCAAGAGATGATAAAGAAAGAGCTCATGAGAATTAAGAGTAAATATTTTGCGAATATTAATTTTAAAAACTATGACGATCCCAACAATAAGATTCTTGTAAATGAGCTATTACCGAGTCTAAGAAAAATTAGAGAACGACTGTCAGAAACAGAAAATTATCCATCTACAGGAAATTCTAACGAGGAATGATAAAGGGAACGTTTGTTCAATCACTGCAATGGGAGGCTGCCGGCACGATGGCAGCCTTTCGCTAACCTAACGGGCAGGTTACTTCCAATATGTGTTAACATATGAGAGAAGTATAATCATTTTAGGGGGATATGTTGAAATGAGTATTAAGGGTGATTTTATTGAATTTATGGTTAAATCAAATGTTCTAATATTCGGTGACTTTGTAGCCAAGAGCGGTAGAGAAACACCATACATGATAAACACAGGGAACTTTCAAACTGCGAAGCAAATCGCTACTTTAGGCGAATACTATGCTGATTGTATACAATCTCAATTGGATCTATCAGTAAATGTTCTGTTTGGTCCTGCCTACAAGGGGATTCCTTTGGCAGTAGCTTCTGCTACTGCTCTATATAATAAATACAATAGAGATATTTCAGTAACATTTAACCGAAAAGAGAAAAAAGATCATGGTGAAGGAGGGCAAATCATTGGGTATATACCTCGAAATAACGATCGTATTGCAATCATTGAAGATGTAATAACCGCGGGCACAGCAGTAAGAGAAAGTATAACCTTACTTAACAACACAGCGGACGTAAAGATCACAAATTTATTCGTTTCAGTCGATCGATTAGAGAGAGGTTTGGGCAATAAATCGACGATTCAGGAATTAAATGATGATTATGGTATACACACCAGTGCCATTGTAACCATAGAGGATGTCCTCTCATATCTACATAATCGTGAGATTGACGGAAAAATTGTAATTGATGGATTAATGAAAAATAAAATGGAAGATTATCTTAATCTTTATGGAGTTAGATAGCTGGTACTCAGTTTCAATTTCACTATCGGGACACGATAGTTCCACACATAACAGACAGGCTACCGTTATTAATACGGTAGCCTATTAAAGTAACGGGCAGAAGACCATTTCTCCCACCTATTATGGAACAAAATGTAATTTTTACTCGTCAATAATGTATATGTGTAAGGGAGGTTTTAAATTGCTCAAAAAGTTAATGATCTTTGCTTTTGCTATGAGCATATTGTCAGGTTGTTCAAATATAAAAGCCATTGACCAACCCCAAGGAACATTAAAAAATAATGCTGACGTGGTTGATATCCACGGAAGTGTTTCTAACCTCTTCAAAATGGACGACTTTGCTAAAAAAGTTATAGAAAAAGAAAACGTCTCTATTAGCATTTCTCATTACACGATTGAAGGCGACCCTATTTATCACAACATCAAGTACCGCGATGGTAACTTCGAGCTTCAATATGATACTACGCAAGATAAATTCGGAGCAGGCAAAGTAACAACATACGCATGTGAAAACTTTGAAAAAACTGAAACGAATACAGAAATGAAATATACCTTAAAGGGTTGTTCTGGTGAAGTGAAAAGCATTGATGTTTTATACCTTTCATATGACGTATCGAAACAAGACCTGTTCCAATTTCAGCTTAAATATGGTGATAATCAAGCAAATGAGATTAATACGATAGATATGAAATTGGTGAAAGACCTAAAAAATAGTCAAATGCTAGGTGTGAGTGATTTTCAGCTGAATAATGAAGAACGGCAAAAAATATATAAAAAAATGGTGCTCTCCAATTATTTAAGTGAAAAGAAATTTGCAACATGCACTGAGAAACCTGATTTCTATTTAAAAGTTAAAATCAATGGTGCGGTTCGTGAATATAACTGGTCAGATTGCACAAGTAATGAGGACAATAAAATAATGACTGTTTTGGCTAATACAATTATTGAGATTGTTAATACGATCCCTTAGGAAGGTAGCCCTTCGCCCCGCTAACAGGCAGGATTCCTATTATGTAGAAATATGAGGTTTGAAAAACAAAAAGACTCCTTGGTATGATGTTTATGGGTCCCAGATGCTGGCCAGCGTCGGATCCAAAAACAAAACCAAGGAGACTACAACATGCATTCTACTCAAAATGAANCAAAAAGACTCCTTGGTATGATGTTTATGGGTCCCAGATGCTGGCCAGCGTCGGATCCAAAAACAAAACCAAGGAGACTACAACATGCATTCTACTCAAAATGAAAGAATTAATCAAATCACTTCTTCTACTTTAATTATCGGTGTCGACATCGCAAAATTCAAACATGTGGCTCGTGCACAAGACTTCCGCGGAGTTGAGTTCGGGAAGCCAATTTCGTTTGAAAACAATAGAGAAGGCTTTGAGTTGTTCATGAGTTGGTTCCAGGAGATTTCAATGGAACAAGGACTCCAAGACGTTATCGTTGGCATGGAACCAACGGGCCACTACTGGCTGAACCTTGCTCATTTTCTAAAAGAAAAGCAAGTGAAATACGSTGTAGTGAATCCACTGCACGTGAAGAAAAGTAAAGAATTAGATGACAATTCTCCAACAAAGAATGACATTAAAGATGCGAAAGTGATCGCACAGCTGG
>NZ_LMSJ01000039.1 GCF_001428105.1 Paenibacillus sp. Soil766
ATTAGGCACGCCGCCAGCGTTCGTCCTGAGCCAGGATCAAACTCTCCATAATAGTTTGGACAACTGCTTGTCCGTATATCTGAAAGCTTAATTGCTCATTTGAAGCTAGCAAGATTTTGCAATCTCTTTTATAGTCGATTACTCGACTGTGCTTACTCACTCGTTGTTCAGTTTTCAAAGATCAATTTCTTTCGTCCACTGCCGTATTACCGAAGCAGCGAGAAGTAATATACCATGTTCATTTTTTATTTGCAAGCTTTTTTTGAAATTCTTTTTTAATTCTTTTTCGTTACCAGCCTGTCTGTCTTGCGGCCGGAGTGATAATATAGCATGGATGGCAAACACATAGCAATGTTTTAATTTTCCAATTATAAAATGATTTATTCGCATCAGCCGCCAACAGTTATAACTCCGGATATTTTGCAATTAAACAGATCTCTTCAACTTGGGGACTTCCTTGGTACGTCCAGCATAGTATTGGGTACCCAGCACGCCAACAATGATTAATACCGAACCAATAATATGATAACGGGTTACTTCCTCACCTAGAAACAACGCGCCGGCGGCAATTGTAACGAGTGTGGAAAGATTCGTGAAGACGCTCATTTGGGAAGCTTCAATTTTGGACAAGACATACGTTGACACCAGAGCTGTTACTAAAGATGACATTACGCCCAAGAATATAATAGACATGAGAAAGAGTGGATGAGACAAAGGCGCTATCAAGTTCTCGAAAGACCCCCACTTCCAATGCGTAAACAAAGAGGAGATCGTAAACACCACAAATCCGGTACTCAGCATCAAGTAACTAATTTCAACTGGACTAAATTGTTTGGATAAGGAGCGTGCCATTACACTGTACCCCGCAAATGAAAAACTCGTAAGAACTAACAAAGAAATGCCGGTAATATTGGAGATGTCGAACTTACTTCCCTTCATTAAAAAGATAAATACAACACCGAACACCGAACAAAAAATAGCGAGCTTCTGAGCCCTATTCGTGGATTCTTTCAAAAAGAGTGATGCACACAACATTGTAACGATAGGTGTAAATGCGTAGAGGATCCCCGCCTCAGCGGCGGTTGCGTGCTGTAAGCCATACGCTTGTAAGGTGAAGAAGCCCAATGGATACATAGATGAGAGTAAAAGTGCTTTGCCAATAGGCTTGCCGCGATAATGCAATTTTACAATTCCCAAAGCAGCTAGCAGTGATATTGCAATAAACGATATGGCAAAACGGTACATCAGTGTATCGAGGGGTTGCGCGTAGTCCAGTACTATTTTGGCAAATAAAAAAGAGATACCGATAATGACTGCATTAAGTACAGCAAGTAAATAAGCAAGTTTTCGATCATTGTGAGATATCATTTCATCCACTCCTTACTAATATAGAATACGTTTAGTCAAACGGCTGACTGAAACATTCTCTGATATCAGCATAAGTCCATACACCATGCACAACAATCCTTTTACACGACAACTGTACCGGTACAATTCTAAAATGAAGATTGGAGATTCAACGCTCATGTATAAATATTTGTTTATTGTGAATGACATTGAACAGCAACTCGAACAGGGACAAATCCGAGCTGGACAGAAGCTTCCTTCTATTAGAGACCTCTGCCTTCGCTATGCTTGCAACAAGAGCACTGTGATTCGTGCTTTTTCCCTTCTGGAAAGTCGTCATCTCATTTATTCGATCCCACAAAGCGGTTATTACGCGGTTCAGCAAAGAGGAGCAAGTATGCAGTTACCTGAGAATAAGGTCTTTGACTTCTCCTCTGCTGCACCAGATCCCGAGCTGTTTCCTTACTTGGATTTTAAACATTGTGTGGATAAAGCCTTTGATATGTACAAAAATGAACTGTTCATGTACGGGACACCGCAAGGTTTGCCCTCGTTATTACGGCTGCTAACTAAGCATTTGGCTAACTACCAAGTATTCACGAAGCCCGATCACATTCATATCACGTCTGGTGTGCAGCAAGCCCTCGCTATTTTGGCCTTGATGCCTTTTCCGAACAAAAAGCGCGGAATTCTGATGGAGCAGCCTAGTTATCATTTGTTTGTTCGATTAGTCGAAAGCTACCAGTTGCCAGTACACGGTATTCGTCGTTCTCCACAGGGTGATATCGACTTAGATTACTTAGAACATCTCTTCCGTACCGAGGACATAAAGTTTTTCTATACGATGCCGCGTTTCCAAAACCCACTTGGGTGCTCCTACTCTGAGCCCACGAAGAAAACAATTGCCAAGCTGGCCAAACGATACGATGTGTATATTGTTGAAGATGATTATTTGGCAGATCTAGAGCATGATTTGAAATCAGATCCAATCTACACCTATGATTCTTCTCACGTCATTTATTTAAAAAGCTACGCTAAAATCCTATTCCCCGGGTTAAGAGTCGGCGTTGCCGTTCTTCCGCCAGCTCTAGATGACGCATTCCGCATTTTTAAAAAGGTAGCCGACATCGACAGCCCTATGCTCTCGCAAGCAGCCTTGGAAATTTATATTCAGAGCGGCATGTTTGAACGTCGTAAACATGCGATTAGAGATGCCTATTCGAAACGATTACTGCAGTTGCACGAATCTCTGCATGCCTATAAGGAGGATAGCTATCTAGTTGCTTCACCAGGTCAATCTGGCGTATACACACATATCGTGCTTCCTCCTCATTTGTCGATTCCGCTATTGTTGGAAAGATTGCATAAGAAGCAGGTATGGATTCAAAACCTAACGCTTAATTACTTGCCGAGTTTTGATCCGCTGCCGGTTATGAATCTGAGCATTACACGGGTATCTGAAGAGCACATCGATAGGGGGATACGAATTATAGCGAATGAGATCAAACATATGATCAAACAGGGAAGACGCGTCTATAAATAAGATAAAAGCTGAGCACTGGACACGGCGTCACTTCCTGCGACACGGTTCCTAGCACTCAGCCCTTATGTGATTTATGGTGTTATCGTTAACTTAGGTCGATCCGTGCTGGCGATACTCTCACTTGATGCAAAAGAGACATTCCCATTTGAATTTACTGCTGACGTACTGTATACACGGATGGAGAGCTTTTTGCCCGTAGACATGGCTGCTTGAACTTGAGACGTTACATTGATCGTAATCGGCGTGCCTGCAACAATCGTATACGTGCCAAGCACCGTACTCGAAGATGGCTTCGTATTCCAAGTAATCGCGCCTTCTGTCCATGTGTTGTCACTTACGAGTGCAACCTCGTTTTGGATGCCGCTCATTGCAGCAATGATTGGCTTCAATGTAATCGTTGCGTTTGAGACTGTACCGCTATAACTATTGAAATCAAATTTAAAATAACCATCCCGTTTATAGCTAGTTAAATCGTTCTTGGTATCAACCGTAACAGCCGTTGTTCCTGCTTGGTTCGTTGTCGCATAGGTGCCATCTCTCACATTCGCATCATCCACAGCATTCCACGTATTCGGAGTCGTCAGGACGATTCCTGCGCCATTATACGCACCGCGATTCGGCGCAATCGACGATGAGACGGTGTTGCCCCAGTAGTCTTTGCCCCCATTGCTGCTCATTAGTACTCCCGAGGACAGAGCAGGTGAACCTGTTCCTAGCTTATAGCCATTCACCGAGCTTAATCCAATACCTCCGCTGCCCGCTCCAGCCAAAAGTGGATCACTCGTTATTTTATGAGCATCGCTTGGCTCACTGGCTGGATGGTTGCCATAGGGTGTAACTGCTATCGAATTGGAAAATACGCGCTCGATCATTCTGACTAATATTATAACGGACAATCATATTATCGTTTCGTTTTGATCCACTCCCCATGATCAAAAGGAAGCCACCCTCATTATCATGGCTATAATTGTACTGAACCGTACAGCCAGTCAAGTTTAAATCACAGTCAAAGCCTTGGCCGTCATTGGTTGTTTTGGTTCGGTCAAAAAGTTGCTAACCTCGGCGATCTTAAAGCCGTTGCCGCTAATATCGTGCGTGAGCGGATAGGCAAGCACTTCATTGCTTGGAATATCCGAAAAATAAATATTCACTAAACGGATGACGCGATCCAGAATCGTTTCATCTACGGCATATTTTAGCTTACTGACATCTTGGGTACTCTGTCTGTTGATCTCTTGATTGTACGCATTCGAGAAATAGTGGATATAGATGAGCTGAGGAACCAAGGAAAGAATGATGACCAGCAAAATATTAAATAAGAGGATGCGGGAATAGATGGTGCTCATCCTTGCTCGGATGTTGAACATGGAACACCTCCTTGCATGGTAGTATGGGTGATGGCAGGTAGAAACATATAGGGATGAAAATTTGGATAAAGCGTTTTCACAAATCACTTCTTCTACATATAGCACAAAATTGTTGCTTGTCATGAGGGGGAGGTGTACAGCGGAGGAGAAATGGTAGGCATCTGCACAAACAACCGGTCAATCACCTACATATAAATGAATCAGGGATGATAAACACCTACTTTTAAAGGAGTGAAATGAAACGATGAGTTTACAACAACTGCCTCCTCCGCCTGAATATACTCCTCCAAAAGCTTCTGGTTCTTACATGATCGATTGTGTGAATCAGTACACCTATGTTTGGCTAAAGAATGGCGAAAGGTTCTGGTTTTATCCGATTCGTGTTGAGTCCTTCGGAACATCAGGGTTTAGATGGACTGGTTCATTTTGGATGTATGATGGCATAGACGCGAGGTTTATTGATACCGTAACTTGCCCTCCTATCCCTACCCTTTATTGATTTCATGCTAAAAACCGTCAGGGAGGATATCCTGACGGTTTCTTTTTGGTTGGCCCTTATTAGTAAAAACTGCAATCCTTAGAAACAGTAAAATTCATCAAGTATAGGAGGAAGATCCATTATTCTCGTCAAACAGGTAAGCGGATTATAATAGTGTTTTTAAGCTACATAGTGATGGAGGTTGAGTACAGTGAACCAGGAGAAACAGTATGATATTGTTGGCTTTTTGAACCCAAAGCAGCGCTCGAAGTACTGCAAGATATGGTCCATGCAGCCTACGGTTCTATCCGAATGGAGCCTGTTTTTATGATCCTGGGGCAATCCGCTGCTATCGCAGCTGCACTGGCGCTGGATGCGGACGGCATCGTTCAGAATGTAAAGTATGAGCAACTTCATGCCATACTCGATCAAGAAAATCTGGTCTTGTATGTAGACGTCGAATACCTGCATCACTCATGATTGAACTGGAATCCGAATTGGCGCCGATATTCTCTCGGGGGATGGCCAAATCGATCGCGGAACACCCGGCAGAAATGAGGATAGTTCTGGAAGCCAGTCTTCTCGGAAACCTGCTCCAATGAAAGATTGCTGTACAGCACCTGCTGCTGTGCAAGCTTTAGCCTAACATCAATACAGTAGGCGAACAGGGATTGGCCAAAAGCGGCTTTGAACAGTTACGAGCAGCGAGAGACACTTAATCCGACGGAGGCTGATATTCTATCCAAACTGAGCGATTCATGGGCATGATTTTCTATGAATAGCTTAATCTTGTATGCAGTATCCGCTCCCTTGGCACGCTGCTTGATCTGAATCACTTGCTCCAGTGTCAAACAAAGTGTTCTCAGCAGATAATCCATGATCTCTTCATGGTTCTGCATCACTTTTTTCTTTTCGCTGATAATATGCTTCCATAAGGTAAGGACCGTATCGTCAAATCCGATGTTCGTTTTGGTTGGCAAGCCTTTGTTATTCCACCACGAGTCAAGCCATTCCCCGTTGCCAGCTAGGAAATAGTCTCCAACGGGTTGAACCGCACCCGATTCCGGAGCGCTTCGGGGCTGCACGTTTAGTTCGTATGGCTGATCGGGAGGATAAATGAGCAGGTCACCGGGGATGATGGTCTCGTATTTCCCATCCACGAGCGCGCGACAGGTTCCTTATACCTGAAGCCGAAACAGGTAGAAGGTCAACCCGTCTTTATACTTAACGGAGTGGGGCTTCGTGTGCGTGAAATAATTCGCATAAATGACGCCGGATCGGTGTAGATCTGACTTCGTCATAGGTAAGGTTCCTCCTGGAAATAGCGATTTTCTCCGATTATATAGTTGTCCACAAGACAGTACAAGGAGCTGTCCCTCGCAGCCGTTTCATGGCTTGAGGGACAGCTCCTTTTGGCTGCCGACCGACGCTAATTAGAAGACAGAACCAAAGCGTCATCAAAGGATACATTCACCGAGGTGGTTCTGAATCCGATTTTCCCTGTTGTTAATTCCGTTACAGGATTGGTCCATTCTGTCTTTAATGCGCCATCCACATAACCTTTTATGGTGTTGCCTTGAATGGAAGCCTTGATCGTATACCACTGGTTCGCCTGGGCTGTGAAAGAAGTGCTGGATACTAAGGTCAACTGTCCATTCACAGCTTTATACAACTCCAGCTTTTGATTCGCTACATTTATTCGATACATATAATAATTATCTGCATTCTGCACCCTGAAGACGATGCCTGCATTGGCATTGGTAATAGGCATTTTCACTTTACCTTCATACGTATAGTCCGTCCATGATTCACCGGCTGTAATAAGCGCAGTGGTCGAAGCACTCTGGAGCAGGGTTTTCGTATCCGCTGTTACCACACTCCATGAACCTGAAGATGACGTCCAACCTGTCATATTTCCATCTTCAAAATTATCGTTCAATCGGACGATAGGGTAAACCATAGCATCGTCAAAATGGACACCCATCGAGGTGGTCCGGAATCCGATCCCACCTGTGGTCAATTCCGTTACAGGATTGGTCCATGCCATTTTTAATTCTCCATCCACATAACAAGAGATCTTATTCCCCTCTATAACCGCCTTAACCGTATACGACTGCTTCTCTATGGCAGCGAATGGCGTACTTGTTACAAGCGTCATTTGTCCATTGGTGGATTTATACAACTCCAACTTCTGAGTGGATGAATTGATGCGATACATATAATAATTATTGGCGTCTTGGACCCTGAAGACAACGCCTGCATTGGCATTGGTAATGCCCATTTCCACTCTAGCCTCATACGCGTAATCCGTCCATGAACTTCCTGCATTGGCGGTAATAAGGGATGTTGATGTCTGACTACCACTAGATAATACTGTGTTCTTGCCATCTGTCGGTACGGTCCAGTTGCCTGTAACGGATGTCCAACTCACCGTATCTCCGTCTTCGAAATTGTCGCTGAACAACGGCTTGGTATTGGCAAAGATAATGCCACTTACATTGTCATTTATTACGCTAACCTTCAAGTCGGTCAGGTTTGTTGCAAGCTTACCTTTCACATAAACATCGGAGAACATGACACCGTTAACCATTCCGCCTTTGGTGACATTCCCGGAAAGTCTGGATTGCTCAGATCCCACCTCGCGAAGATTAATGTTCTTTAATACAACATTGCTTACATTGCCGGAAGTACTAGTACTAACTGTAAGCCAATGATTCCCGAATTGATTGATACCTACTCGTTCGATATCGATATTCTCAAACGTAATATTTTGCGCGTAACCTTCCTCCGGAAGCGTATTAAGTGTGTAACCATGATCAATTAGCAATGCCCTTGCGCTTTGATACACATACGAATTTCGGACGGTCACCCCGATCTGCGCCTGGGCTACCCCCTGGCCAATTTTGAAAGCCGCGCATCGTGTCCATGCAAACGCATCATCAAAGACTACATTTTCCAAATGTTCAAGCGCTCCAGGCCATCCGCTAGACATGCCCGTCTGCAACCAGGTTTTCGTAGAATACGTGTCATCATCCGATATGGCAATCGAATGTTTAACAAGCACATTCTGACTCTCATTGATATCGATAACATCATTTTCGATTTTGTATAAATCTTGAAATCCCTTGAGATTTTTGATGGTAACATGATCGGAACGAACAACCATGAACGACCAAAAACCCGCATCCCGCAAGATTAAACCATCAAAATTAAAATTTGTAGTTGCTAGCGGGACAATCAAGTTGTTCAAGAATCCTTCATTTTTATTCGGTGCTGGCATTTTTCGCTCTCGCATCGCTATGCCTTTGCCATCAATGGTTCCCCGTCCCCGTATGGTGATATTGCTGGAGTTTACGGCAGTACGAATAAAATACGTGCCATCCGCATTTCGTGAATCCTTCCGAAAATCAATCACATAGTCTTCGCCCATGCCAGTTCCGACAATGACCGCACCTCCAGCCAGATAAAAGGTCACATTGCTTTTCAAAGTCAGGTTCCCACTCTTGTAGACCCCGGCAGGAACATATACAATGCCACCACCAGCTTGATAGGCGGCATCGATAGCCTGCTGAATCGCGTTCGATGCCATCGATGTCCCCGTATTATCTGCGTTGTACGGCGCATGGGTTACATTATAAATTCCGGCGCCTGTGGACGGGGGAATATTCGTCTCTAAGGGATCTGCTGCGATGACAATCTTCTTCGTCTGGTCATTGATATTTACTATCACATAGGTTGATGAAGAGAGCGTAAACGTTAGCTTGTTCCCGTTGACCGTCCCCTCGATGTTCTTGGCCAATGGACTGATGGAATAAGATGTAATCGGCACATTATTCGTAACCTCGATACTAACCGTGCCGGAAAAGGAAAATTGAGCATAGTCATAGTCAGGCTTATAGCTGATTACAGGAACTGATTGGTTATCCGCTTTCAAAGAAAATACGCTGGATGCGGTATAGATGGATGGCATCGGGTAATTTTGAATCGTAGCCGGAGCTGCTCCAGCCGTTCTGGGTAACAAACCTATGATTATGATGGCAAGCACTACCAACAGGCCGACTAATTTTCTTGTCATTGTAAACATGATATACCTCCTTAAGATGATTCACTGTCAACCGATACTAAGGCGGCGAAGCTCCGTTCGCCAAACATGATCCTTACTTGTAAACAATTGAAAGCGCTAACACATTTAGCAATAGCAAACAAATCTATTTTGCGGCATTCTCTCCCCTTTCATTTAGTAACTATCTTATTTGGTTAGGCAAAGCCCAATAAGATCATTCAATAACTATCGTCTATTTGCATGAGAACACAGATAAGAGGAGAACTTACGCCAGTCGTTGCAAGCAAGTTCTCCTCTTATTGTCATATCATGATGATTACTTATTTTTTCACAGTTGCATACCAGTCATTGACTTCTTTGTAGCTAGCATCTCCGCCAGATGATTTGAATTTGGCAATGAAGGCATCAAGCCCTGTTAATGATTCAGCACCAAAAATCAACTTCGTTGTGTAATCATTAGATTGCGTATTTAAATTTAGGAAGTTTTTGGAGAACTCTGTCATATATGGCGCGTAACCTAGAAGATCAGTTACTCTGGTGGAATCAGGCGCTAATCCATTCAGTAAATTCCAGCCATCATACAGACGCATATCCTTACGTACACGTGCTTGCCAGTAAATAGGGTAGTTCGTATCGTCTGTTCCCGTTAAGAAGTTATTCGCTTGATTGCGCTCATCGGTAAAGATCGGTTGGATCGGTGTATAGGCACCGTCTTTGAGTGTGTAATGTTTATTCTCTTCGCCAATAGCCATTGTTCTGAACGTATCTTTCTCCAGCTTCGCATTCATCCATTTGATGGCATCTTCCGGATGCTTGGATGCTTTTGGGATGAAGGTAATACGGTCAAAGCCTTTCGAAGCAGATAAGCCTGCTTTACCATCTTTACCTTTCATGGCAGGGATAAACGTTGCTTTTGCAGTTGGGATATTCTTCGTTAAAGCATCAGCAATCGTAGGGACATCGGACCAGTTCATCATCAGGATGCCGGCTTTACCGCTTGTGAATTTCTCTTTCGTCGTTGCTGCCTTATTGGCGGCAAATTCTTTATCAATTAAGCCTTGTTTAAATAAATCAGCTACAAAGGTTGCATAATCCTTGAAGGCCGGGTCCAACACACGAGGTGTTAACTTACCATTCACATCGTTCCAGAAATTCGGCATGCCGAAAGCGCCAACAATATTGGCAATAAAGGATGAATCACCACCGACGGTTAAAGGAATATTCGTATCGCCATTCCCGCCTGGATCTTTCTCTTTAAACGCTTTCAAAACGATAACAAATTCATCCAGTGTTGTCGGCATTTTCAATCCGACTTTATCCAACCAATCTTGTCGAATGTATAAATCTGTATTAACAGTCCGGGTGCTTTTCGTTGGAATGGCATACAGTTTCCCATCTACCTTGGCAGCCTCTAAAGCTTCAGGATCAATGACAGCTTTAATATTCGGTCCGTATTTATCAATAAGCGGTCCAAGATCAACTAATGCCCCTTTTTTCGCATAATCGGAATAAATCGCTTTAAAATCTGTCGTTCCTGCTGTCGTCACCACATCGTACGGCTCTCCTGAAGCAATCAGGATACTTAGTTTATCTTGAGGTTTATCCTGTGGAAGCATATCATACTGGACTTTATAACCCGTCGCTTTTTCCAAATACGTAGCAACAGGGTACGTGTTATAATCATCCTTTTGCCAAATTTGCAGAGACTTTAGTTCCGGCTTTACAGCCGCTGCCGTCGGTACTGATGACGATGCTGATGCTGCTGGTGAAGTAGTGCTACTTGTGCTAGTCCCACCTGAGGAACAAGCAACGAGCGATGAAGCAGACAAGCAAGCTGTAAGCGAAACGAGCATCAGCTTTCTGTTTTTTATCAACATACAAAAACCTCCCTAGTTCATTGTGTAATCATATCATTAAGCCGTAGATGAATCATCTTTGGCATTAACGCAATGCTAGCCTTTCACTGAACCAATCAGAACACCTTTGACGAAATGCTTTTGGAGAAACGGATACACGAGCAGCATTGGAATAATAGAAGCAATAACCGTCGCCGATCGAATGCCTTCAGGCGAAATCTTCATCATATCGTCCACGCTGCTATTCAGGGCAGTCGAGCTATCAGCATCCATAACAATATCCCTTAGATATAGTTGCAATGGTTTCAAACTTGCTTTGGAAATATACAACATAGGATGAAAGTAATCATTCCAGAAATACACCGCATAGAATAGCGCGATTGTAGCAATTACCGGCGTACTGAGCGGAAGAATGATACGGAATAGAATGGTGAAATTGCGAGCGCCGTCCATTTTGGCTGACTCCTCTAACGCTTCAGGTAAAGATTCATAATAGCTCTTAATCACCAATAGATTAAACACGCTAATCAGTGCAGGCAGCATGATGGACCATAAACTGTTGATGAGATGGAGTTCTTTCATTAGTAAGTAATTCGGAATGATGCCGCCATTAAACAACATCGTAAAAATGAACAAGAGTAACACAAGTGGAATTCCTGGCAGATGTTTCTTCGATAATGGATACGCTGTCAAGGCCGTCAACATAATGGCTAGCACTGTCCCGACAACCATGACAATAAGGGATACCGAGATCGATTGTAAAAACTGGCTTGAAGATACAACGTATTTCATCGTTTCTAGTTGAAAGCCTACAGGCAGAATGCCGACCTTACCTGAGATAACTGCTGTTTCATCACTTAATGCTTTGGATAGCACGTTAAGCATTGGCAATAGCGTAAGCACGCTAGACAATAACAGGGCAGTATATACGCAGATATCTAGGGACCAATCACCGATTGTTTTCTTTTTCATAGCTGCACCTCCTACCAAATGCTTCGCTTGACCACTTTTTTGCTGAGCTCATTACCCAACACGATCAAGAGAAATCCAATTACGGAATTGAACAAACCTACTGCTGTACTAAAGCTATAGTCTTGCTGTCCTAGACCTATTCGATAAACGTAGGTCCCAATGACATCACCAGATTGATAAACAACAGAGTTATACATGGTCAAAATTTGTTCCGTACCGGCTTCGAGTAAGTATCCGAGACGCAAGACAAGAATCAGGATGATCGTAGGCACGATACCCGGCAGGGTAATGTGCATCATCTGGCGAATCCGACCAGCTCCATCAATGGATGCTGCTTCATATTGTTCTTGCTCAATGCCTGCAATCGCCGCAATAAAGATAATTGCGTTCCAACCGGATTCCTTCCATCCTGCGGTAAACACCAGCACGCTTCGGAAATAGTGATTATCTAGAAAGAACGATATCGGTGTACCACCGAAAAATTGAATCACATTGTTGACCAAACCTCCGCTTGGGGAGAGTATGGTAATGAACAAACCGGAAATAATAACCCAAGACAAGAAATGCGGCAGAAAAATAATGGTTTGAATCGTGCGCTTGAACCAGCTCTTACGTACTTCATTCAGCAGCAGCGCGATAATAATCGGAACTGGGAAGAGCAGCACAAGCTTGTACAAACTAATTAAGAGTGTATTGATAAATACTTGCATGAATTCTTCTGAATGGATTAATTTCTCGAATTGCGCCAATCCAACCCATTTACTTCCCGTAAACCCATCGAAAATGTTAAAATCCATGAACGCAATGATAATCCCATACATGGGCGTATATTTGAATAGCAGTAAAAATAATAGTCCAGGGATAAGCAAAACGTAGAGATCTAAGTTTGTGACAAACAGCTTCCACCTGTTCTTGCTAACCTTCGCCGTTCCGACACGTTGTTTCAATTCCGTTGCTCTAATACTCATATCGCGTTCACCTCCAAGTTGTTATATTTGTATTATAGGTACTCTAGATAATCATCTGTAGATGGTGATCTTTGTGTTTCTGGTACTATTTTATGGTGTTTCGGATAAAAGAAAGAGCATTCCTCGTCGATCGAGGAACACTCTCAGTGCTAACTAGTAAATTCTGTTGTTTGGCGTTGGCATTGAAATCTTGCAGTAATTGTCGTCCCCTCTCCTAGCTGCGATTGTATGCTAAGTCCGTAGGACTCTCCTGAGAATAATTTTATCCTCTCATTCACATTGTACAATCCATAGGAACTGCCAGACCCATCTGTCCGCACGGCAGGACGTGGCTCAGTCAACAGATTCCGAGCAAATTCAGGATCCATACCAATGCCATCATCGGTAACAGACAGAAGCAGATCATCCCCTTCTATAGAAACGCGAATCGTAATTTTACCTGTCTTCCCTTTGGATTTACGTATGCCGTGAAGTAAGGCATTTTCCACAATTGGCTGCAAAGTGAGTTTGGGAATGAGACACGTTTCTAATGTCGGCCCTACTTTCTGAGCTTCATCCGATTCATCCTTCCCCGCTAGCTCAAACACGAACTCGAAACTCTTTGGAAAACGCGTCTGCTGAATTTCTAAGTATACTTTCGCAAGCTCCAGCTCATCCGTAACCGTTACGACATCTTTCCCTTTATTCAAACTAAGCCTGAAATAACGAGCAAGCCCGTCAATCATTTGGCTAATATCGTGTGCCTTATGTCCAATGGCAATCCAATTAATCGTATCCAATGTATTGTAGAGGAAATGGGGATTAATCTGCGCTTGCAGAGCACGTAACTGCGCCTCACGCTCTTGCACCTTGGATTTATAGGTTTCCTCCATTAAATCTTTCACCCGATGGATGAGATGGTCTACACTTTTTTCTAGGAGATTAAAATCCCCATCCGATGTGATAGACCTCTCTTCGAGACCCGACATACCTTCTCGTTTGATTGCCCTGATCACTGTTTGAACGCGGCGATTCATCCCGCGAACAATAAAGGCTAGAAGGATGAACACTAGGATCAAGAATAACACGGTCACCCCAGTTAAAGTAGCTACACTCGAGAATTGATTTAATGAAGCGGCCCGTGAGTTGATGCCCTTCTTGGGTACTTCTGCGACTAGTTTCCAGCCTGTGGCATCCACCGTTGTATACACAACATATTGTTGATTATCGTCCTCCATAATTGGAGATACACCTTCATTGTTTCCCGCAACGGCCTGTAAAATGGCATCCGATTCCAGCTTTTGTCCAAGTAAAGATTTATCACTATGGTAGATAATCGTTCCATCAGGAGCTATCATAAACACGCGTTGATCTTTATTCAAAACGATACTGGATACCATGTTATCAAGCGTCTTCGCATCTACATCAATGGACAAAAAGCCAGATAAGTCCTCATAATGGTCTGGATCACGCAGAAGACGAATGCCCGAGTAAATATAGGCATCATCTCGATCTATAAAGCTCTCTTTATAAACACCTGTCCAGACGAGGTGACCACCTGCTTTCGCAACAGCTTCATACCAGGGACGAGTCTTGAGTACATCCATCGGGAAGAAGTTTACACGTTCATGGGAGAAGAGCTTATTTTCGTCCACATATAGACGCACACGGAACACATTCGTACTTGTCTGGCCATTATCAATTAAATAGCGTAGTTCCTTCAATGTATCAATTTGTTCATTGTAGGGTGTCGAATTACTTAGATACTGCACCAGCTTAGGATTTAAAAATAGCGCATTCGACGTGTCCCGTAGAGAATCGAATTGATGGTCCAAATTAATCTCAGCCTGCTTTAACGTTTGGAGCATCGAACGCGTCACTTCTTCTTCCAGAATGTGCGAGTATCGCTGGGAATAGGCATATAGAAAAATGGAAGCAGGGATTATAATCAACACCGCATAGGCGATCAGCCATAGCCTTGCTGCTAGAACGCTTTTGAAAATCATTGTAATAAACGTCCAGCCTCTGTTCTTGACATGCATGATGAACCCTACTCTCTTTACATGACTTGCTCGCGGAAGGAGCTCGGTGTATATCCCGTATATTTCTTAAATATTTTGCTAAAATAACTAGGATCCGAATACCCCACCGCATAGCACACTTCATAAAACTTATTGGCGGGATCCTTCAATAACGCTTTCGCCCGCTCCACGCGAACCTTGGTCATATATTCGTTAATCGTTTCCCCCGTTTCTTGTTTAAAAAGCAAACACAAATATGTCGTAGACAAGAATACTTCCGTCGCGATATCGCCTACCTGCAAATTCTCCGCATACCGTTTATCAATAATCGCCCGCGTTCGTTCGATCACATTTTTGGATTTGCCATTACGTTTCTCACTAATGCGTTCACATACCTCTATCAAAAACACTTCAACAAGACGATGTAAAGCACCTAACGTTTCTTGCTGAAACACTTTGGCCATGAGCTCGTTTTCTTTGCTTTCGAGATCTTGCTTCTGTACGTGCAGCTCTAACAATACACGGCTGGCTAGAAGAAGCAGTTGAAGACTGATGTTACGTCCATAAGCCATACCATCTGCCCGATTACGTGACAGCGCATTGTACATCTCGCCCAGCTCTTCCTGCACTTTCAAGATATCTGCAGACTTCAAGGAGGAGACGATGCGCTCTTGCTGTGAAGCATCAAACCGATACACACTCTCCTCGGCTTGCTCCAGATTGTCCATGGAAATAATTTGGTTTTTGCCTAAAAACCATCGTTGATCGGCTGCTTCTCTCGCTTGTGAATAGGATTGCGGCAGGCTGGCAAGTCTGGAAATCCGTTCACCTACCCCGATCGTTACACTGATTTTCAAATAATTATGAAGGCTTTCGCGAACTTCCTCTGCCAGGGTGAACAGCAAGTTTTCCTGATCATCTTCCTGAGGCATACGAAGAATCCCTACGAATTCGCCAATCTGATTCTCAAAAACATAGCCGCCGATCTCTCGCTCAATCAGCTCCTGCACAATATTCAGAACCGAATAGGACAGCAGTTGTTGGTCTCTCTCGGACCGGGTTTGCGCAACCTCCGTGGCATCATCGATACGAATCGCAATGACCCAATAGGCTCCTTCCATTGGCAAGTTCAACTGAAGAAAATCAATACGATCCTGCACACGTGATGGGTAAATAACGCCTTCCCGAATTAGCGACATAAGAAATTTCTCTTGCAGCAGGGGCATGCTCTGTATGAGCTTAACCTGCATATCTTCAATGAGCTTGCGCTCTTGCTGCTCAGCATGGAGAGAGCTTACTAACCGCTCAATAACAATTTCCAACTCGCTTAAATTGACAGGCTTAAACATATAATCAACCGCTTTAACCTTCAGCGCAGATTTCAAGTACTCAGCATCATCATGACCGCTGACGAACACAATTTTGATATGAGGAAACCGTTCACTTAATTGGTTCGACATCTGAATACCATCCATATTGGGCATTCGCACGTCTGTTAGGATGAGATCCGGCTTCTCACGCTCGATCACCTCAAGCGCTACGTCACCATCATCCGCTTCGCCTACAACTTCAATCCCATAGGCCTTCCAGTCAAAATAGTTACTTAACCCGAAACGAACTGTTGGCTCATCGTCCACAATGACAAGTTTATACATCTATTGTCGGCCTCCCTAAGTGCAGTTCTCTTCATTATAACTTGGACAAAGGCTTGAGACATAGGAGGATCTTATGATTTCTGGTTCGATCTTACGGTGAAGAAAAGGATACTAGCTTAGGATGAAATCCCTGCGGTTGTAAGACCAATATGGAATTCACCTTGAATCCGAATATGTTCAAAAGGCAATGTCGGATTGGCAATCCGCCACAGCATTCGATCCGCTGCGCGGTAGCCCGTTTGGGAGATGGGTAGAAGCGGTCGTGTAAATTCGGGCAATATTTCGAGTTGTTCATTAAGAAAGCCGACTAAAGAGATATCGTCTGGGACTCGGAGCTGAAGTGCCTTGCAAGTGTCATAGACCACAGGCACTTCATGATCAATGCCGCAAATAATGGCAGTTGGCTGTTGTTGCTGAATTTGATTGAAGAGTGTGTTATGCCACGCCAAGCTGGTGTCACGTGGACCGATACAATGCTCTGAAGTCGTGATCGTGATGCCAGAAGCTTGCATCGCATAGCCAAAAGCTTGCCAACGCAGAATAGATCCTCGCTGCATCTGAATATCACCAACATACATGATGCGCTCATGCCCTTGACTTCGCAGATAGGCCACAGCCTGGCAAGTTGCTTCGTAGACATCCCAGATGACACTGTCAATTTTGACACCAGACGCTGGGAAACTTAGCAGAATTCGGGGAATGGGGAGGTTAAAAAGCGCCGTTTCCCACTCCTGAGGCAGAATGCTCGGCGCAATGAATATTCCATCTGCATATTGGACTCCTGCTTCCTCTAACCATATCGCCATCTTCTCTTGCTTCATGCGCTGAGGCAGCATGAGCAGCTCAATGCGATGTCCGAAGGAGAAGAATCGATCTTGCAAACCTTGCAGCAACAAACGGTTATAGGACACAGATTCGGCTGTCTGAACAAGTAGAAAACGCAGGCGCTCATTCGGGTAAGGCGCGATATGATCCAGCCTTAAACTGCGGATCTGATCCATCGTGTAATAGCCGAGCTTCTCAGCTGTGTGGACAATGAGTTGGCGGGTCGCCTCCGACATGCCATGCTTGCCCTTTAGTGCTTTATTCACGGTTTGGACCGTTAAGCCAAGCTCGATGGCGATTGTTTTCATTGTGACGGCTTTGCGGATTGGCATGGATGTATTGCACCTCCAAAATGTTGCTTACGCACACTATATCACGCTTACTTTTTAGATGAAATAAAAATTAAACTAGTTCCTTCGTTACAGCGATCTATAATGAAAACAAAGGCTTTCTGAATACGTAAACGCGAAAACATTGCGGCGCTTAGACTCGCCAATGTCCACCCATTAGGAGGAAATTCGAATGACTAACTCATCAACTAACAACTTAACCGTAACCATACCTGCTCAAAAACTAACTGTCAGTCACACCCCTGATGTCGTCGTTGTTGGCGGTGGGGCTACAGGTATTGCCGCTGCAATTGCGGCTGCGCGTAATGGTGCCAGCACGCTCTTAATAGAGCAACGCGGCTATCTAGGCGGCATGGGAACAGCAGCACTTGTACCTGCATTTTGCCCATATACTGATGGAGAAAAACCTGTTATTCGTGGTATCGGTCTCGATTTGCTAGAAAAAATGAAACGCGCAGCAGGAGAAGATTTTCTAAACCGGTATGAACAATTGCTGGACTGGGTTCCAATCGATGTCGAAACGCTCAAACGCGTCTATGATGCCGAAGTGCTTGCCAGCGGCGCACAAGTGCTATTCCATACCGTTGCTGATCAAGTGCTGCTTGATGGGGATCGCATCAGCGGTCTTGTCATTAGCAATAAATCCGGCCGCTCCGTCGTGCAAGCCAAGCTGTACATTGATGCATCTGGAGATGCGGATCTTGCAGCATTGGCTGGGGTTCCTTTTCAAGTTGGTGGCGACAATGGTGAGCTTCAGCCTGGTACGATGTGCTATGTCGTTACTGGTGCAGATAAGGTTCGCTTCAATCAATTCCTCACTGAAACGGGTCAGCATCCGCAGCTTGAAGATCTCGTGACTTTAGCCCAGCAAAATGGTGAACTGCCAGAAGGACGCAAGCGCATTTCAGGAATGGCTTGGGTATCAAATTCCGTAGTTGGTTTTAACTTTGGCCACGTCTTCAATATTGACGGAACAAAAGCAGAAGATTTAACTCGTGCCGCGATCGAGGGACGTCAGTTGATTGATACACAAATCCGATTCTTGAAGAAATATGTGCCTGGCTTTGAGCATATTTTCCTTGTCCATTCTGGTGATCAAATCGGTATTCGTGAAACACGCCGCATTCAAGGCGACTACACCCTTGTCGTGGATGATTTTCTCTCGATGCGTAGTTTCGAGGATGATATTGCCCGTAACTCCTACTTTATTGATATCCACTTAGCAAATGCCGGATCTACAATGACGATTAAGCATTTACCAAAAGGAAAATCCCACGGCGTGCCTTATCGCTGTATGCTTCCGCAAGGCAAATCGAATCTTATCGTCGCAGGACGCTCCGTTTCGTCTGATCGTCCAGTACAAGGTTCGCTTCGCGTTATGCCGAACTGCTTTGCAATGGGGGAAGCGGCAGGCGTTGCTGCTTCGATGGCGAGCGTTGATGGAGTTGGCTTCCGCGAGGTGTCCATCCCGGAGCTGCAACGTAAATTGATCGAACAAGGTGCCTATCTGGGAGACAATCCAGGTCTCGCTTATGCAGATCGTGAAGTCGCTGTCGGCGCTGTTCATTATGAAGATGAGAATTAATTAAAAGGGGACTCACGAACTTGCTTAACAAATGGACGGGAAGAACTTGGGGGACCCTCGGAGATAGTATCACCGAAGCAGGCGGCTATCAGCCGCTAGTTCAGGAAGTGATGGGCTTCGCCAGCGTGATCAACTATGGCAAAAGCGGTTGTCCCATGACAGCTGGCGGTGATCGTGACTATGGCGCGACGACTCATGTTGGTCGGATGATCGACACGTCCTTGGATTGCGTCACCATTTTCGCTGGTGTGAATGATTTTCGATTAGATAAGCCGATCGGGGAGTTAGGAAGTAAGGACGTGTTTACGTTTCACGGTGCTTATGCCACGCTGATCGAGGACATTCTGACAAAAAATCCAGTCTGTCGCTTGAGCTTATGGACGCCGCTACAGCGAGATAAAGATCAATATGACATTTTCTACGTCAATGCGGCTGGTCATCGTCTCGTTGATTATGTTGAGGCTATCAAACAGATTGGCTTGTTGTATGGGTTACCTGTGCTTAATCTATACGCGGAAAGCGGATTAAACAAGCTAACGCTGCCCCACTTCACATCGGATGGCTTGCATCCGAATGAGGCTGGTCATCGGCGGATTGCTGACATGGTTGTACCGTTTTTGTTGGGATTGTAAAAAGTATGGAAACAGCCGATCTCGGGGGTTAGATACCTGGGCTGGCTGTTTTTTATTTTCGCGGGGACTGATGGTGAAGGTGCTTGACTAGTGGGAGTCTTGGAGGGCGGGTGAGAGGTCAGAGAGTAGCAAGATTGGATACGGTTGCGAAATAACTGGATTTTATCCAGCTATTTCAGCGACTTCAGTCTGTATGTTGAGAATAAATGAAAAATATCCATCTATTCTCTGCCTTTTTGGCACATTCCGTTGTTTTCGCTGAAATTAGCTACATAATTTCCATCTAATTGGATAAATCGATGATTTCTTGATAAATTAGGTTTATATTTTCCATTAATCTCTGTTAGCGAGCAAGTCACTCCCGGCTAAAGCGTACTTAACAATGCGCTGCCCCTTTCCGCTATAGGCAGGTGTGAGCAGGCCTTTCGAGCAAAGCTTCTTAAGCATCATGACTGCAGTCCGATGATCAATATCAAAATGCTGCTCCACATCCTTTGGCCGAATCGGCTCTGCACGTTGAACAGCGAGACGAAGGACTTCTTTTTCGGCCATGTGGGCGCGTAGAATTGGTGTTGAACTCGCTTGATATCTCGCCATCACCATTCGCAGCAAGGCTATGCACAGCTCCGGTCTTTGTTCAACATCATCATAAGCGAAGGAAATGACTTGATACCCCATCGCATGAAGAAACGTTTCACGATTCAATTCATTGCAAAATTTCTGCCTGTCCAGATCACGAACATGCGAAGCGTAGCCTCTTATTTCGATAAGCAGCTTTACAAAACCTGGCAACCACGCAAAATCCGCAAAGTAAGAACGCCCGCGCCAATCAAGCACCTCATATTCAGGGTGAAGGTTCTCTAAGTCCCCACGTAAAATCCACCAAATTTGTTTAGCAAAGAGCGCCTCCCCGTGCCCATGTCCTCTCTCCAATCTGCCGCGCCGCTCCCCACTACGATTGTCCAAGTGCGTCCGAATAAACGTTTCATGCTCTTCTACAACATTCATTTTTCTCATCACCCTTCTAGATAGACACAAAAACGCCCCGCATCCACTCAATTGAATGGAACGGGACGTTCTTCGTCACTTATTTTGTCATTATAAGGAAATTTCTGGTGATTGACTAGTTAATTTATAGCTGACAAACGCTAATTTCTGGCTATCCGGTGACCACGAGTTGACGTTGATTGTCCCTTGTCCACCAAACAGCGAAACTAGGTTCCGAGAAGTGCCCCCTGTACTTGCCATTAATCGGATTTCAACCTCTTTATTCGGAGGATGCGAATTGGGCTCGACATCTCCCTTACGATACACAATATAGGCAACCGTATTACCGTCTGGGGATACGTGCGGAAACCAATTATTACTGGGCTCATCGGTCATTTGTGTCTGCTCACTACCGTCCACGTTCATTCGCCACACCTGCATCAAGCCAGATCGTGTAGAATTAAACCAGATATGCTGACCATCTGGAGAATACTCAGGACCATCATCAAGTCCAGGAACATCTGTGAGCTGTCGCTCCACACCCCCTTAAACGGGAATTGTGTAAATATTGTACACGCCATTTCGCTCCGCACAATAGGATAATTCGCGACCATCGGGAGACCACCCATGCAGATAGCTTGGGGCCATTGCTGTAATCAACGTAGGCTGACCGCCAGCTAATGGAAGCACATAAATGCGTGACTGACCGTCTTCCTCTGTATGATGACTAACCGCAATCTGCGAATTATCCGGGGACAGCACATGATCATTATTACACCAATCCGCATAGTCCGAATTGATCACTGTGCTCTGACCTGTAGCAATTTCGTAGGTATAAAGCAACCCACTTCGGTTATAAATGAGACTTTCACCATCACTCGTCCAGTTCGGCGCCTCAATCAAATCATCGAATTCGGCCAATACATGACGTTCCCCCGTGCCTACATCCACAATTTCAAGAAAACTGGTAACATGCCGCTCTTCCCGCTTGCGAGGCTTTTGCAACGTATTCATTGGGTTCACCGTCCTTTGTATTTCCATCATACTCACTCCTCAAAAGGACTGTCAAATCTCACCAAAACGCAGCTTTCCCTAGCAAAAAAGAGCCGCTAAACAATCAGCAGCCCTTGCTCTGGTATAAGTTGAACGGTCGTCGTGCGACCATCTGCGGTAATGCCTAATCGATTATCAGCAAAGCAGTAGGCTAGCATCGCCCCCGCTCCAACACGATACACATGGATGAAGCTCGCATACTTACTAAATTGGCGATGAAGCAACGCAGTTAGCGGTACGCTAGGATCGATGGAATGGCCAGGCGTTCGAACCGTCAGCAGCTCTTGGCCTGGATGCGCCAATGCCGTTTGATGGAGCTGATCACCGTTCTTAAGCAGATACTTCACACAAACATTCGATTCCTCAGGTGAGAAGCGCCCCACTATAGGCAACTCTGGCAAGTTTGGTTGGATGTGAATAGGCGGATAGATGGCTTTGTCAGCAAAAGAGAGTTCTACCAGCTGCTTCGATTGAGGCGCAGCTATGGGATGCATCCACCACTCGATTGACTGAGGATCCTCGCTTGTGAGCGTAACCTCGAACCAATCCAACAGCCAGTCACTCGTTAAAAGGAGATGACGATTCAGCCTGCAGCCGAAGTAGGCTGTATCACTTTGCAGCCACGCGTAGGTGGTCGCTTCCGTTTGTTCAAAACGCAGACACCGCCCCGTATGCTCATCTTGCGATTTACCACCTAGTGAAACCGTGTTATGACTGGCGGTTTCACTAAACCACGGTCGCAGCGTGGACCCATACGGAACTACGCCGAAATCTGGCGTAAGTGTTTGACGCTTATGCATCAAAGTCACATGCAGTTTGTCGAGGTGTCCGTGAGCACCACCGTGTTCTCCAAAGTCCACAAGAAAAGAGAGCGGGTTATCCGCATGCCTCCCGACAACAAAACCGGATGCTGGCCAAAGCTTTGAACCGCGTGGCTTCATGAGGGCCATGGGGGTAATTTCTAAGGATGGTGTAGCCCCATAAAGCAGTGCTTCAAGTCCGCAGCGCGAGCCATCCGCTGAGCCCATCTGCCGATAGGCCTCGCGCAGAATCGGCACGAGGCCTTCCACCGCATAGTGGTTCAGCCCCAGCTCGGCCACTTCTGCGATTTCGCGGGCGTATGGTAGCCGCTCCATCGGGCCGTCGTGCAGCGCTGGCAGCACGCCTTGGTCATCGGCGAGCTCCGCCAGCGCCTCTACCATGCCGCGCATGGATTGCCCTTGCGAACCCTCACACGCGTACAGATCCTTCTCACATCGCTTCGCCATCTCAGCGAAGATCAAATACGCCCGCAGCACGAACACGTGGTAATACGTGCTGCCTTCGAACTCTATCTGATCCTGTTTCACGCCAATCGAAAGATGATGACGGAAGCCGCCCTCGGCCTCAATCAGCGCTTCAAGCTCATGCCGCTCCCCTCGGGCGGCATACACACAAGCGAGCGATGCATTCAACCAAGCGGTATAGTTGTTCTCCGCATTGTTCCGCTCGTGGATCAATATTCGGCGATACGCACGCATACTCTCTTCAAGCAGATGAAGGAACTTATCTACCTTTTGCTGCTCATCTGAGCTAAAGACTATCCCTTCATCCACCAACAAGACATACGCCCGAATCAGCGTCGTGGACCAAATCGACTCCGTCAGCGCTTGATGAAACGCGCGCCCCTTCAGCATCCAAGGCTGCGCATCGGGATGCACAGGATAGAGCGGAAACTGCGCCGCATACTCCACGATCAGCCGCTTGCTCAGCTCGGCATAGGTGTAGTCGCGCAGCCCCGCATACACCGCAGCCGCTTGCAGTGCAATCCGCGCGAGCAGCTGGTGCTTATACACCAGCCAGGCGCCTCGGTGCTCGGCGCCTTCCACCACACAGCCGTGCGGACAATGAAACTCCGTCGCATCGGCTGCCAAAGGATCGAACAGCAGCTCCGTATGGTGCTGCTGACACACATACTGATGCCACCAACCGCCTGGCTCCAGAGGAATGATCAGGCTGCCAATAGCCTGCAGCCCATCAATCTCTTCCTTCAGCGAGTTCGCTACCTCACTCGTCCACGCTAGGCGCTGCACCTTCGCGCCAATCGATTCTCTCAGCTTAACGGCATCATTCATCGCATCATCATCCCGCCGTTAACTTCAATCGTTTCTCCGGTTAGGTAACTAGCAAGCTCTGATGCCAAATAGAGAACTGCACCAGCCACATCCTCTGGTGTGCCCTCGCGCCCAAGTGGAATGCTACCGATGGTAGCCTGACGTGCTGTGTCACTCGTGAAAGTCGCGTGGAACATCGTGTTGCCAATAAAGCCAGGCGACACGTTATTGACGGTGATGCCACTTGCTGCTACCTCTTTGGCAAGTCCCTTCGAATATGCCATCACAGCAGCTTTGCTAGCCGCATAAATGCTGGAGCCAGGGCCACCGCCGTTATAGGCAGCAACCGATGACATGTTAATAATGCGACCGGCGCCTTTATCTGTCATGCCGGGCAGCACTCTTTTGCACATAAAAACCGTGCTTTTCAAATTCACATTCATGATGCGCTCATACATCTCCTCAGTCATCTCTGCGTTCGGCACACGCTGCACCAAATGACCCGCGTTATTCACCAGAATGTCGATGGAACCGCCAAATGCCTGCTCAACCTCGTTCACTAGCCGATCAATTTGCACGGGATCCGTCACATCCGCTTGCACAAGAATAGCCTCTCCACCAGCCGCACGAATGGCCGCCACCGTTTCTTCGCCCTGAGCTATGTTAGACAGGCAATTCACGCCAACCTTCGCCCCATTTGCAGCCAAGGCTTGCGCAATCGCCCGTCCAATCCCCGCATTCGATCCTGTTACAAGTGCAATTTTCCCATTTAATTTCATTCCATGCATATGATTCCTGCCTCCTATTATTTAACTTTGTATATGTTGATCAAACTTGTGCAGCCAGCAACATATCCACAGAAGATCGTAAAAACCCAGCCAATTGTTCACCCATCCGACTATGTCCATAATCCGAGGGATGAATTAAATCACTTGTCAAAGAGGTAAAATCAATCATGATCTGCGACCCATCTAACAGGGTCAAATTCGGATGCTGACGACTCTCCACATATCGCTTTAGCACATCATTAAATTGCTCTTCAGCCCTACGAAATGGATGTGTGATATCGTGAAAATACGTGGCCCGATTCGGATATATCGTAGTCACAAGGATCGGTTTAGAAGGGTGGTTACGGATGATCCCATCCAATAAATAAGTCGTGCGATGCTGAAATTCCTCAATACTCACCGTCCCCCTCATATTGACGCCAAGCTCCAGATAGGCCAAATCCCAATCATTCCGCTCCGCCAAATGATCTGCCAATTCTGGCTCACAGTAGCAAGACCCGCTGAGTCCTAGATTCAATACATCTATGTCAAGACGGCGGGCCGCCTGCTGGACATAACCGTTATAATGACTTAACGCACCTGCTCCTTGTGTAATCGACGAACCGTAGGCGAGCATGGTCAATTGCGGTACTTCCTGTCGCTCTGGCGGCCTAATCGCAAAGCCATAAGCATCTATGTCATAAAAAATCGCCGTAAACCGGTCGCAATAAATACGCCACACTTTTGAAGAAAACGCGACATTATCCAGTAACGCAGGCGGTACCTCCGCAAATCTTTCTGGTGCTTCCAATTGTAAAGTGGTGATGGCGCCAGCCTTCAAGTCATATGCCGCATGGAAAAAATCGCCTTTAAACACGAGCACACGTCCATCCTTTTCTTGCGCAGCCATCGTCAGCTTGATACTCTTTGCCTCTGTCACGAATCGAATTTCACAGCCGCTAGACTCGGCAGCTTTTGTTCGGCCTTTTTCAGTTAGCGATTCACGAACTTGCTTGGGAAAGCGCTGGAGCCTAAGACCAGGCAAATACGCTCTCGATTCCAACTCCGAAACATTATGAAACGTCACATTCTCCAGCATCGCTTCTCTCCACGCTTTCTCTCTATGTTGAAATAGGGGGCTGACGGAAACACCGTTAGTATTCGACTCTAAAGCCAATTATAGATAGGTCCGCCGTTGAAACACATGATCGAATTTAAGCAGCATTGTGTTTTTTTAAACAGTGCGCCCGTTTGATCTGGATTTCGCAACAGTAGCGGACGCGCAAATTTAGCTGCTGATGGGATTGTGTCTTGGAGCAGCATATACAAAAGCCCCGCTCCCTAAGTGGGGGGCGGGGCTTTTGGGGCGAGGCTTTTGGAGTGATGCTTTTGGGGTGGCGCTGCGAGAGTAGAGCTGCCAGGCAGGGTTGCACAATGCTTGGCAAGGCACCTTCACCGACGAGCCTAAGCTCTGCATCTCGAGGCATCTTGAAGTTTACCCCAGAGCCGAGCCCCTCACGTCCCTATATTCGGAAACCGAATATAGATCCGTGTACCAACGCCGAGCTCGCTTGCGATGCTCAGGCCGTATTGCTCGCCGAACACCAGCTGGATGCGGCGGTGTACGTTCATCAGGCCGATGCCACCACTGTTGCCGGCACCCTTATGCAGCTTGGCTTCCGCCAATTGATTGGCGCTCAGTTGCTTATTTAGTGAAGCTAGATGCTCCGGCGTCATTCCGACGCCGTTATCCTCGAGAACGATGATCAGGTCATCGTCCTGCGCCCACGCATCCAGCCGAATATAGTGATGCTCCTCGATCCCCTCGGCGAACCCATGCTGGAAAATATTCTCGATGAGCGGCTGCAAAGTGAGCCTAGCCGTCTTCTTCAAGAAGAATTCCGGCGGAATTCTTACGTCTAGCTCGAACTCCCGCCCCACCCTGTGCTTCATGATCGTCATGTAGTTCAGCACATGCTTGAGCTCATTGACGATCGCCGTCTCTTCGATATGTGTCTGCACCGAGTAACGGAACATCGTTGCTATGGCATCCACAATCTCCGTAATTTCGGTGGATTGCTGAATGACGGCGTAGACGATAATATTTTCCAACGTATTGTACAGAAAATGCGGATTAATTTGCAGCTGCAGCGATTGCAGCTCGGCCTTCTGTCTCTCTAATTCAGCGTCCTTCTTACTAAGCTCCGTTCGGTACAAGGTGTCCATTAATTCCGACAAGGAAACGACCATTAAATTGTAGCGCTGAATCAACTCATCCAGCTCATTATTTGTTTGCAGCTGGGGGATTTTCACCCAGTTACCCTTTTCCGTTTGGCGCATGCCATTTTTCAAAATTTGAATCGGCTTCGTAATATTTCGCCCAAATCGATACGATAGCAGCAAGGCCAACAGCAGCGTAATGCCCCCTACCCAGAAGGCGGAGTAGCGAATACTCGATAAGGGCCGATTAATATCCGCCGTCGGAATCGACACCATGAGGTTCCAACCCGTATAAGCTGACTTGGAGCTGACGACCATACGCTCTCCTCCGAACGAAGAATCCTTGAAGGATTTCAAGTCATTCCCTTCTATTTTCGCCATAAGCGCCTTGTTCACGGAAGTACCGATTCGCTGCTTGTCGGGATGATACACGATGCGCCCGTCATTATCAACAATGGCAAAAAAACCGCTAGGCCCCAAATTGATCCCTTTCCACAAGGTCGCAAATTCGTCCGCCTTAATCTCAATCGCTAGAATACCCTTGAACTCATTGAACACTTCACCATGGATTTTGCGCGCCAACGTGATAAATTGGTTATTACTTTCGGAGAATACACTATTGCTAATAATCGTCATGTTGCCTTGGGGATCCGTTTCTTTGTCCAACTCCTCCATCGTAAAGGCAGGTACCGGATCTACAATTGACTTCAACGCAGGATTCTCATAGTACACCAAGTGATCGAAATAATCAGCCAAGTAGACGGTCATAATCTCCGGCGACTTAATAAAAAGCGGATTGATGACGTTATCTATCAAGCTATCCGTGAATTGATAATACTCGTAATCGCCCGTTGGCGGGTCGTCGACGAACTTTTTGACGGAACTATTGGTAAAAAGCGATAGATGTGCGCGCTCATAATTTTTCAAATATAAATCCGTATGGTTGACCGCGTTCGATACAATCTCCGTCAAATGCTGCTCGGTTTGCTCCTTCAGCTTATTCGACGAAATAAAGTAAGAGGAAAACCCGATCGACATAACAGTGATCAGAACAATAGCGGCCACATAGGCAAAAATGCTGCGTGCTAACGATGGCTTCATTATTTGATCCCCATCATATGCCGATATTCAAGCGGCGAGAGACCTGTGACTTTTTTGAACATTCGGGAAAAATGTGGGTAGTTCTCATAGCCGATCTCATAAGCGATATCGTTCGTGCGGTAGTGCGGCATTTCCAGCATCCGCTTCGCCAACTCAATTCGTTTGGTAATGCGATATTGCACAAAGGTTTCCTTGAACACCTTCTTGAACAGCAAGCTCAAGTAAGGCGGTGTAATGCCCAGATATTCAGCAACGTCCTCTAGGGAGAGACTATTCGTGATGTTGGCATCCATGTAAATTTTCGCTTTCTGCATGAGATCCTGACCACCTCGCTGCAGTGCCAGCTCATCGATCATCTTCATAATTTGCTCCTGAAGCTGCAGGAAGTAAGCCATCATATCTGTTGTATCGGTCATTTCTTCCGTTTTGGGCTGAAAGCTGCGAAGGGATAATCGCTTTTTGATCATTGGCAGGCAATCCTGCAGCAGCTGAATGAACTCGGTATCCGACGTGGAAGCCGACATGCAATACAACCGCAATTCCTCCAAATGCGCTTCTACCTCATCAATTCGCAGCGTCCAGATGGCCTCTACAATTTTCTCAATCCAATCCTCATACTTGGAAATGGATAAAATCGCATGACCGCTCTGCGCAATCAGCTTCGTCAGCAGATCATGGATTTTGACCGGCGTAAACGGTTTCAATAAATATTCTTTGACCCCGTAAGACATACCCGCCTGCGCATATTCGAAGTCACCATAACCTGAAATAATGACCTTCTGGATCAACGGATATTTCTCATTCACCTGCTTGCACAGCTCAAGCCCATCCATCTTCGGCATACGGATATCTGTAAATAGCAGCTGCGGCATCGATTCCTCGATCATTTGCAGCGCCTTCACACCATTGCTAGCCGTGCGTATGGAATCAAATTTATGTGAATGCTGCTTTAACATAATAACCATGCCTTTTAGAATAAGCGGTTCGTCGTCTACAATCAGAATTTGCTTCATCCAGCCGCCCTCCCCTATGGCAAAAAACATTTATCCTCAACCCGAGAATAAATGCTTTCTACCCAATGCACAAGCTCTTTTTTAGTCACCCATCACGATGCCTTCTTTTTTGTTGTAACGCTCAGTCGCTTCCTTAATGATTTCATTTCCACCTTTGGCTTTCCAATCTTCTAGCGCTTTCGGCCAATCGGAGATCGGTTCCTTGCCGTACACCATTTTCAGCATATGATCTAGAATGACCGGTGGCATATCGGAGAACTTCAGACCAGCATCTGTAAACTTCGCCGTCGTTGTAAGTTCCGGTGCGAAGGAGATCCCGTTTCTTCCCTCTTTGGTCACGATGGTATCAAATTGTGTAATTAGCTTTTTACCATCTTCGGTTGTGTTCAAAAGTGTTCTGTTCAGCGCCGTATCTTCAACAAGTCTCAGCATAACGGAACGGAACTGCTCTTCAAGTGTGCCTTCTGGTGTTGTCGGTTGTTTGTAAACGACTTTATTATCCTGCATCGTGTATGTGTCGCCTTCAATTCCGAAGTTAAAGAATCGATCTCCCTGTTCCGTCACCATGTAGTTCATCATTTTCACAATCGCGATCGCTTTCTCTTTGCTAACCTTGCTATTAATGTAGGACAATCCGCCTGTGTAGCTGTATTTCATCATGCCACCCTTGCCATCGTCACCGACAGGAGACGGAATAATGACGACTTCTGATTTGGCATTCGCAGGCTTTGTTGTACTAATCCAATTCATCAACAGGTTCGCATTGTGATTCCATACCCCTGATTTACCTGCGTTAATATTGTTCGTCCATTTGTTGCCGTCAAGACTCGCGAAGTCTTTCGCCATCAAGCCTTCATCGTACATCGTCTTGTAGACGGTTAGTGCTTTCTGCATCGCTTCCACTTTGAAAAACTTCGGAACAACTTGATCACCGATTTTCTCGAACATCGTGCTATACGGCATTACATCATAGGCTCCAAAAATCATGTCGGAATAGACAAAATCTTTCCGGAAGGCATACGGTTCAGCAACACCATTCTTCTTCATGGCCCGCAGGACGTTGAGGAAATCGTCTACGGTCTTCGGTACTGGCAGCCCTGTTTGATCTAGCAAATCTTTACGGATAAACGTAGCACGACGGCTTGCATTGGATAAATATTCAGGGATCGCATAGATCTTGCCGTTATACTTCACTTCATTCCACGCTTGCTCCGGAATCGCTTTCAATAAATCTTTGCCATACTCTTTGAGCAGATCATCCAACGGCATGAACAGTCCGCCCTTGATCGCTCCACTCATATCTGGCCCCTGTGGGAACATCCCTTGGATCGTATTCATGACATCCGGCAGATCCGTGCTGGCGAACATCAAGGCTGTCTTCGGTTTGAACTCCGCATGAGGTACAAGGCGCAGATCAAGCTGTGTATTCGTCAATTCGCCTAGCTTTTTCACCCATTTATCATTGTTGATGTCTGTGCTGCCGAGCGCATATTTATTTAAGGAGTCACTTAAGGAGATGGAGATTTTCACCGGTGCTTGCGGTTTTGCGGAACTTGCAGGGCTTGCTGAGCTTGCACTAGTTCCAGTCGTACTCGTTGAAGAATTGGAGCAACCCGCGATAACCGCAACCATTAGCGTCGAGACGAGACCCGTTTTCAACCAAGCTTTCATTGTATATCCCCCTAATCGATATGTTGTTGATTCGTGATCATCTTATCGTGAAAGAAAAACTTGGAACATTGTGTTTTTTAAGCTCAGTTGATCTTTATTATACAGATTTTACGATTTTATCGAGCCGATTAACATCCCTTTGATGAAATGCTTTTGCAAGAAAGGGTACACCAACATAATCGGAATTGTCGCAATCACGATAACGGCCATCTTCAGTCCTTCAGGAGATAAATTAGCGATATCCCCTGCTGTATTGGCTAAATCGGAGGAATCCGTCACGACAAATTCACGTAATTTCACTTGGAGTGGGAACAGCGCACGATTGTTGATAAAATAGAGCGCATTCGAGTAGTTGTTCCACAACGCCACTGAATAAATGATACTCATCGTCGCCATCGCTGGCTTCGAAAGCGGCAAAATAATGCTCCATATCGTGCGAACCTCCCCAGCACCGTCAATCCGTGCGGACTCGATCAGTTCATTTGGAATGGACAGAAAGAAAGAACGCATTACGAACAAGTTGAAAGCACTGATCGCCCCAGGCAGCATTAATGCCCATAAGCTATCGAGCAGTCCGAGATTACGAACGAGCAAGTAATTAGGAATCAGCGGAGCATGAAAAATCATCGTAATCAGCACGAGCAGCAAAATATATTTGCGCTCTCGATATTCATTTCTAGACAGTGGATAGGCTAAACTCGCCGTCATGACAAGAGCGATTAGCGTACCAAAAACAGTAATCATGACGCTTACACTAAAAGCGCGCCAGATCGCGATTTGTTTCAGTACCGTGACGTAGTTATCCAGCGTGAATTGAACAGGCCATAACACGACCTTCCCCGCACTGAGTGCAACAGGTCCACTGAAAGACTGGGCGATAATATTTAATATGGGCAGCACCATAATTAAGCTGATTAGAATGAGCCCGATCGGATTCAGCATAGATATAGGGCTTGGTTTATGCAAGGCTGACTTGCTATTAGACATACGTAGGCGCCTCCTTTCTTCGATAGGTTAGTATAAGCCTTCGCCAGTTGCTTTTTTGCTGAACATATTAGCCGTTACGATGAGAACGAATCCGATCACCGACTTAAATAGGCCAATGGCTGTCGTGTAACTGTATTCCCGCTGAATTAGTCCCACGCGATAAATGTACGTATCCAAAATATCCCCCTGCGCATTATTCAAAGGATTCAAGAAAACGAACACACGTTCAAATCCTAAGTCCAGGAAATTTCCAATTTGTAAAAGAAAGAGAATCGTGATCGTCGTTAAAATACTAGGAATCGTAATAGCCCATGTCTGTTTCCATCGTGTTGCCCCATCCATTTGCGCTGCTTCGTACAAGTCTGGATTAATTCCGCTCATCGCTGCCAAATAAATAATGGTACTCCAGCCCGCATCGCGCCAAACGCTTGAACTGACGATAATTGTTCGGATGAAGGAATCCTCACCCATGAAATAAATCGGTTCATGTCCGAACAGCGTCACGATATAGTTAACGACACCGCTTGTCGGATTTAAGATTTCGATCACAATGCCTCCGACCACCACCCAAGACAGAAAGTGAGGTAAGTACACGGCTGTCTGGACGAAACGCTTGAAAAACTGGTTGCGCAGCTCGTTCATCATAAGCGCTAGTAGGATCGGTATTGGGAAGGCGAAGAACAAGGTGTAGAAGCCGATAGCCATCGTGTTTTTTAAAATGCGCCAGAAATCCGCGTACTCGAACATGCGCCGGAAATTGTCCAAGCCCACCCAATCGCTTTTCCATATCCCGGCGAAAATACTGTAGTCCTGAAAGGCCATCACGGACCCCGTCAGCGGGATATATTTGAAGATTAAAAAGTAAACAATGCCCGGAATCGACAGCAGGTACAGCACCTTATAGCGATTGTAATAGGTCAATAACCCCGTTTTTCTCACCATTTGCTCATGAGGAGGCTTGCTTAGCTCCTGCTTAACCTCTGAATAGCTCATGTTCTCCATCACCCTATCGTCGTTGTTATGTTTGAAGTGTACCGTAGGCGAGCCGAAAGAGGGATACCGTGAATTAAGGGCACTTATCTTTTTTTAATATTTCTCTCTACTCCTTTCCCCATCTCCACTATCCGAGTACGCTAACAACACCTCTTAGTAATTTTATCCAGCCCACTCATTTCGCCATTTCCACCGTCAAGCTCCATAGTTTCCCCTTAGTCACTTTCACTTAAGTAGCTTAGATTTGAAGTGACTGCTCCACCCCAGTGCCTCTCTGCCGTAATAACTGGATTTCCTCCAGCTAATTCCGCTCATTTCGCTGGGGAATCAGGATTAACTGGATAATGTACATCTAAATTTGGCCATACACACCGTATTGAGCTAAATCAGTCGAATTACCTACATGTTTTACACTAGCGTTGCATCAAAGCTAACACGAAAAAATAATTCAATTATTTACTATTTATGTAATTTTATATTATATTTTCATGGACAATGCATAAAAAAATCTCCAGTGTAGAGATGTAGGGACCTAATCCATACATCTCATACAAAGGAGAACACGGACTTTGAGTGTATC
>NZ_LMSJ01000040.1:0-27056 GCF_001428105.1 Paenibacillus sp. Soil766
TTCGATGGCTTGAAAATGGGAACGAAGAGAGGAAGAATAGATGAAGGCACCTTTATTTCGGGATCCGGTATTTGATGGTGCGGCTGATCCGGTTGTCGGACGTTTCTCGAATGGGCGGAACATGCAGCCTGGTATCTGGCCTCATGGCAGTGGCATCATACGATGGTCCGACGGTATTGATATCATGGCATGTTTCCACATTGATATTGAAGATATTTTCATGCGAAATTCTGACGATTGCATTGCTGTTTACGGCACTCGTTGGGATTTCTATGGCGATACCAGATATGTAACCGTACGGAATTCAGTGCTGTGGGCCGATGTAGCGCTTCCTATCATGATGGGAACCCATGGCGACCACCATAAGGATGGAGACACGATCGAGCATATCTGTTTTGAGAATATAGATATTTTGGAGCATCATGAACTTCAGTAGAACTATTGGGGAGCGATGGGTATTAATGGTGGGGATTTTGAATACGATTCGCCATGTAACGTTCGAAGATATCCGAGTGGAGGAATTCGAACTGGGGCAGTTGGTGGATATCCGGGTCATCTGGAACATGGATTACAATCCGGTTTCGGGCAGACGGATCGAGAACATCACCTTCCGCAACCTCACCTATCAAGGGGCCAACACGAATCCTAACCGCATCTATGGATATGATGAGGAACGAACAGCAGAGAATATCCGATTCGAGAATCTCCGTATTAACGGAGAGTTAATCTTACGACCGGAGCCAGGGAACTTTGTCATTAATGAATACGCTCGGGGAGTCAGCTTCCATAAGATCGAGGAGGATAAATGAAATGAATGAAATTCTGACAGGTGACGGAAAACAAGCCAATCCATCCTGCGGTTATATTATGGGCTACTTTACCGAGTCGCCGGAAAGGCTTGCGAATGCTTTCGCGCTGCATCTCGCATCGAGTCGTGATGGAAGAAATTGGACACCGCTTCATGCTGGCGAGCCTGTCTTGGTACCCGAGATAGGCGAACGCGGGATGAGAGATCCATTTATTTTTAGGAAGCAAGACGGCCAATATATCGTGGTCGCGACGAATATGTGGAACAGTGAATCGATTATGTGCTACGATTCGCCGGATTTGATTCACTTTGAAGCGGGCAGGCTGCTCCGTTTGAACAGTTCGGGCATGCATGCCTGGGCGCCCGAGATCATATATGATCCCGAACGACAGAAGTATGCGATCTTTTGGTCTGGGAACACGGAGCGCAATCGGATTTACGTAAACTATACACAGGATTTCCTGAGCGTAACGGAAGCAGAGGTATTCTTTGATCCGGGATACGATGTTATTGACGCCTCGATCATACCTCATGGAGATATGTATTTTTTATATTTCAAGGACGAACGTAATCCCGACGAAGCTCCCTTTGAAGGGAAGAGGATCAAAGGAGCTGTCGCTTCATCACTACAACCAGGGAGCTTTAACAAGGCGGTGTATACACGGCCCATTGGGGAACCTATGATTGAGGGACCGTTTGTGATCAGGTCACTGGATGAAGACAAATGGTACTTATACGGAGATTGTTATACGCCCATCAATGCCAAATTTTTTGTGTGGGAAACCTCCGAATTGAATAGTGGGAATTGGCAGCCGATGGACCGGCGTAACTATCAACTGCCACCGAATGCCAAGCATGTTTCCATTCTGAGTGTAAATGAAGCTGAGTGGAGCAGGCTGATTCAGACTTACGAGCCGCCTATCTGGTTCAGGATCAGATCCTATGCGCTGCCTGATTATTATTTGAGGGCGGACGATTCATTCGCAAAGCTTGCGCCAATCCCGTTCGACCCGTATACTTCCTCGCTTTGGAAGGTAACTCGCGGCTTAGCGTCGCCGGATGGTGTAAGCATTGAGTCCGTTCATCAACCAGGCTTCTACTTGAGGAGTAGCCAGTTTGTGCTGCGATTAAGCAAGCTGGAGGATTCCGACAACTTTCGGGAGGAGTGCACTTTTATGCGCATGGAAGGGTTAAGTGACCCATCATGGTCATCTTTCCGTTCGTTTTCGTATCCGGAAATGTACTTGATCATGGATGGTGCATATATTCGGATATCCATCATAGAGTGTGAACGGGACAAGGCCTACGCGACCTTTCAGTTAGGATAGCTGACTACATTATCAAATCATTGGAGGCCTACGATGTCTAAAATTTTTTGGCAGGCGACTATCCGGATCCTCCCCGGCGGTGGGATTGCTGCTGCACAATCAGCCTTATGATTATGATTTGAAGCCTGCACGTTACTGTTACGGTTTGTATATCATTGAGGGCAATAATTTTGAAGAAACAGTGATGGAATTTAGTTATAACTACTGGTGGTTGAACTACCGGGAGACGTTAGCGCAATAAAGCAGCCGCAGTCTAAGACTATGGGACAGGCTGATGCAAACCTACGACCCGCCGGAATAGCGCAGGCTCAGGTCATACGCACTGCCCGATTATTACTTGAGGGCGGATGATTCGTATGTGAAGTTATCGCCGATCCAGTAATGTAACCTAAAGGCATTCATCTAAACCGTTTCCTATTGGTTAACTCCGATGTGGAAGCGGTTTTCTTTTTACGTCGTATCCTGGATTGAGAAAAGCCCCTTCTGTGCTATTCGCAGAAGGGGCTACCATTAAAATATAGTTTTCGGTGCTTTCGTTTCTGATTTAAAAATGAGGATTATACAGATGAGGCTGTCGATTAATTGTTGATAGTTTTAACGATAATGTACACATGCAGAGAATGTATATGATTTTTCGACTGCATTTTTTAGAATCCGGGCTCAAATCGCGTTTTGTGTATGAAATTTCGTATAGAATCGACTGTTTCTGGTAGCGTCAAAAAGTTTGTGTACGTGTCGCGTTTCAAGTTAAAATAGAAACCGTCTAAATAAATCACCGAATAACGTTTCTCTAAAGGACGTTCTTGCCAACGTTGTACGTCTTCTAGTACGGTACTGGTGATGTTGCTAACCGTGGTAGGCGAGTACTGCGTGCCAAACATACCTTCGATAAAGCGAGCTACATCACGGGTGCTCATGCCGCCTTTATTAGTCCCCCTTGCGGTCTCTTGGAACCTTCAACTCGTCAATTTTCCCATACCGTGTATCGAGTGTGGGCTCGAAATAGCCATTTCGGCTATTTCGAATTTGGGGTTGTTCCACTTGGGAAAATTGGCTCATTTCTTCTTTCATAATGAACTCAAGCTTTTCTTGAATCATTGTTTTCACAAGATTTTCTAGTAGATCATTTAAATTATTTTGAGGTATAGTAGTCATTGAGTAGGGCTCTTTCTTGGTGGTGTGGTAATCCCGAGAATACCCTACTTTTTTGTCGTCTGCCTATACTCCAAATAATGGTACACAAACTATTATACTTCATCCTGTTTCGATGGTGTGCCTCTAATTTTATATGATTTATCGCATACATTTTGTGGTCTCCCACTATTTCCGAAGTTATGATCAGTACGAATGATTTGAGCAATTAGTCAAATCTTATAGTACAAAGACTATCATAAACGAGAAAAAAGAATCAATATGGAATGCCAACCCCTAATTTCTGAACAAATTCCTAAATTGCGTACTCGATTTTTACTCCAAACAGAACTTATCGCGAGAATAAGAAATTGTTACTGTCTGGGGCGGATGATATTGTTATGCCGTAAGGGGGACGATATAGACAAATCAATAGTATCTATTAAGAATTACTAAATATGGTGAAAGGAGAATGAAAAGGTGATCAAAAATTTTTTGAGCTCCAGAGAAAATAAAAAAACGATTCAATTAAGCATCCTTGCGCTGCCGGCCTTTCTGGTTATCTTTGTCTTCTCGTATATCCCGATGGCGGGAATCTTCATTGCATTTAAAGATATCAACTATGTAGATGGGATTTTTCGCAGTCCGTGGGTCGGCTTCGATAATTTTAAGTTTTTTTTCACTTCCAATGACGCATGGCTTGTCATTAGAAATACGCTCGGATACAATATGGTCTTTATTGTGGTTGGGACTGCGCTTGCTGTCCTTTTCGCCATCCTGCTTAATGAAGTGCTCAGCACAAGATTTCTGAAGGTTTATCAAACGATCTTTTTCTTTCCTTATTTCTTTTCGTGGATTATCGTGGCTTACATGGCTTACTCCTTAATTGGACCTCTTGGAGCTATCTCGAGTCTAATCAATAAAATGGGCTTCACGTCCTTTGATTTCTATACGACGACCTGGATTTGGCCCATCCTTCTGACGCTCATCCATATCTGGAAGGGGATCGGTTACGCAAGCATTATTTTCTATGCGGGTATAATGGGCATTTCCCAAGAGTATTTCGAAGCGGCGGCCATTGACGGAGCAACTAAGCTTCAAATGATTCGTAGAATCACGATTCCGTTATTGATGCCTTTAATTACCATTCTGACTCTGTTATCAATAGGAAAAATATTTTATGCGGATTTCGGATTGTTCTTCTTTGTGCCACGTGAGATTGGCCAGCTTTTCCCGGTGACGCAGGTTATCGACACTTACGTTTTCCGTATGCTGAAGGTTTCCGGAGATTTGGGAATGGCTTCGGCTGTCGGCTTGTTCCAATCTGTGATGGGATTTATCGTCGTCCTGCTGAGCAATTATGCCGTCCGAAAATTCAACGAAGAAAACAAACTATTCTAGAAATCGCATGGAGGTGATTACAGAATGCCGAAAAAAACATTGCCGCAAATGATCATTCACTTTGTTTTCATCCTATTTAGTTTAGCTTGTATCATTCCACTGGTATCAATCATCTCGATCTCTTTAAGCAACGAAACCGATATTCTCAAAAATGGTTATAGTTTGTTCCCGCGCGTATTTGATATTTCCGCTTATGCGTATGTCCTTTATGAACCGATTCAAATTATAAATGCATTCAAAGTATCGATTATCGTCAGTATTCTGGGCACGTTTATTTCCCTTATTGTGACGGCAGGTGTAGCATATACGCTGTCCCGCCACGATTATAAATTCAAAAACCCGCTAAGCTTCTATGTATTCTTTACCATGATGTTTAATGGCGGATTGGTGCCAACGTATATATTAATCAGCAACTATCTTCACCTGAAAGACACGATCTGGGTTTTGATTTTGCCCTACGTTGCCGCTCCCTTTTTTATTTTGCTCTTAAGAACGTTTATGCAGAGAATCCCTTACGATATTATCGAGTCCTGCATGATGGATGGCGCCAGTGAATTTAGAATCTTTTTTCAGATCATACTGCCTCTCGCCAAACCGGGCCTTGCTACGGTTGCATTGTTCACAATACTGCATTATTGGAATGATTGGTTTCTGAGCTTGCTCTACATCGAGACAGAAAGCCTGGTCCCTTTGCAGTATATGTTATATAGAATGATGAACAATATCACTTTCCTGACCAGTTCAAGCAATCAAATGCCGCCGGGATTAAATAATACTGTGATCCCTTCGGAATCCGCCCGTATGGCAATGGCCATTCTTGCTGCAGGACCTATGCTTGCCGTGTTCCCTTTCTTTCAGCAATATTTTGTCAGAGGGCTCACGGTAGGATCTGTAAAAGGCTAGCTTAATGATGGACTATGTCCATTTTAAGATATATTAACCAAATAAGGGAGGATTCACTATGACAAAATGCTTTAAGGCATCAAAAGCAGGAATTGTATTAACCATCATGATTTTCCTTTTTACCATGCTGCTTTCAGCATGCGGCTCATCCAGCAAACCGGACGCAGCTGCAACAGGCACCCCGGCGGCAACGGCAGCTAGCCTGCCTGAAGTTAAGCTAACCTGGTATTTCCCAGGAAACTTTCCACAGCCTGAGCAGGATCAAGTCTTTGCCGAAGTCAATAAAGTCATTAAAGCAAAGATCAATGCTACAGTAGATTTTAAAGCGAGTTCGTTTGGCGACTATGACCAGAAGATGAAGGTTGTTATTGCATCCGGCGAACCTTATGATCTCGCATTTACTTCAAACTGGGCCAACAACTATGCGCAAAATGTAGGGAAAGGTGCTTTCTTGCCGCTTGATGACCTGCTTGCAAAGTACGCTCCGCAATCGTTTGCCAGTGTTCCCAAAAATTTTTGGGAAGCGGCGAAAGTAAAAGGGAAAATCTATGGTTTCATTAATCAGCAAATTTCCGCAAGAACGCCGGCCGTCAATATGCCAAAAGATTTGGCCGATGAATATAAGTTTGATATCAATTCCGTTGCCGGAAAACTCACCGGATTTAATTTAAACCTTTTGGAATCAATCATTCAAGCAGTCCGTAAAGACCATCCGGATAAATTTATTTACATGGGTATGGACCAATTTGCGGATGCTTTCAGTTTTGAACCGATTGTCGGATTCCGCACTCCAGGCGCTGTAGCTTATTCAGATAACAGCCTGAAGGTAGTGAATCAGTTTGAAACAGATGAAGTGAAGGCATTTGTCGCAACATTGAGAGACTGGGCTGCAAAAGACTATATGAACTCCAAAGAGCGTATTTCCAAAATAAATGATGCTGCAGTCAAAGGCGGTCCCAATACCAGCCTGATGGGCATCTCGGGAACTTATAAACCGGGCGCAGAAAATCTTTCTTTTGCTTATAACGGATATTATGATGTGATTGCTCCAGCTAACATTCCGCATTTGACGACTGGCGGAATCACTGCAACGATGCAGGCGATCAACCGGAACTCGAAAAACCCGGAAAGAGCTATGATGCTGCTTGAGCTTCTGAACACGGATAAAGATCTATTTAATTTGTTGAACTTCGGTATCAAAGATAAACACTATAAAATCGATGCCGATGGATTTATGGTTCTCAGCGATGACCAAAAAGGATATAAACCATACGTGCCATGGATGTTTGCTTCCAATTTTCTGGCGAACGTAGAGAAAGGCATGCCAAAAACCGTTTGGGAAGATACGAAGAAAATTAACGAAAATGCGATTCCATCCAAATTGCTTGGTTTCACATTTGATGCTGAGCCGGTTAAAGCTGAAATCGGTCAAACCAGCGCAGTTTACGACGAGTACCGCAGAGCAATTGATTTAGGAGTAGCCTCGGAAGCCAAATACAACGAATTCGTGGCAAAACTTAAAGGTGCGGGCTCCGATAAAATTATTGCCGAAATGCNCTCGGAAGCCAAATACAACGAATTCGTGGCAAAACTTAAAGGTGCGGGCTCCGATAAAATTATTGCCGAAATGCAAAAACAAATCGATGCCTGGAAAACTACCAAATAATCTTTAAACAAGATGCTCCCCAAAAAGCTTTTCAGTCTGTTTATATTGATTGAAAAGCTTTTTTATTAGCTTACGTTCATTACATTATAAGAAATATATGGTTTACTTTCGATAGCCTCCATGCGTCATAACTTTATAATGACGGAAAGCGGTGAAACATTTTAAACCACTAAATGACGTCATCATAAAAAAGGAGATTGCGTCAATTATGAATATATCTTTGGCAATCATAATTGATCATAACAGTCGAAGCATCATTTATGGCGAGACAGCAATCATAACACAATTGGGGCAATGTTTTGGGCAAGAGACGAGAAAGTTTACCTTGGAGATCAGGATTTTATTAACGATCTCTCCAAATAGTGATAGCAGAGCATCGGGATTATACAATAAGAAGATCTCCAGAAGTATTCGCTAATGTGTTGGCGATCAACACTGAATTACACAATGCCAATGCTGAATTGTAAAGAAATTATCTCGCGATAAGCTCGAAACCTTAAAAAAGAGCAAATTAAAGTAAGCCCAGGAAAACACTTTTAAAAAAAAGGCTGAGCCTCAGATGTTGATGCTTATGGGGATCGCTGAGATGCTGCTGCAATCGCATCGAGGATAATAAAAACGCAGATTTGCGAATTGATTTCGCAAAGAGCGTTTAGAACGGTTCACAATGAGGCAACTGTAAAAATAGAGATCAGCAGCATGGCAGACGGGTAAGAAGCGGGGCTTTGTCATTTTGCGCAAACCTATTGCACGATCGGCATTCATCAACAGAATGGGACAAGGATTCTGAAGTTTAACCATTCGGGGACAATGGAATGGGGACCGCAATTAACAGGCAACACTCTTTGGTTAAGGTCTGTGTGGAACGTAGACGGAATCAATCGGTTCGAATATAGCGTCGATGGGGACCATTTCACGAGCTTTGGAGACACCTATCAGATGGGGTGGGGCAATTATAGGGGAGATAGGATCGGGTTATATAGCTATAACTGTGAGAGTGAACAAGGTTACATCGATGTAGTCCAATTTAGTCATGAGGTCGCAGGAGCAATGTAAGCCACAATAGCCCCACCGGCGGCTCGTCGACCATGACCAACGGCGGTATCCGTGCAGTATCATCTCATCGATCCGTACGGACGCGCATTCGTGGTGGATTAGTAGAATACGTTCCAAGTGTCCCAATGGCTGGTTGCTTGGCCGATTGCATTTAGACTTGAAGTATTACGGCACATGACATTCGAGCAATAACGGTTTTTGATTAAGTAATATAAGCATATCCTTAATATGACGATAAACACACTGGAGGCTATGATGAAATCACCATTGTATCGAGACCCTATTTACGACGGAGCAGCGGATCCGGTTGTTATTTGGAACAGAGAAGCCAAGAAATGGTGGATGATTTACACAAACCGCAGGGCAACCGCGGAAGATCGTCTATTTGCCTGGGTGCACGGCACTGATCTCGGCGTTGCTTCATCCAAAGACGGGAACGATTGGGTTTACCGGGGAACGCTCCCGGGGCTGGACATCGAATGGGGAAGAAATACGTTCTGGGCGCCTGAGATTTACTGGCATGAAGGCATTTACCATATGTATGTCACTTATATACAAGGGGTATCTGAGGATTGGGGAGGTCGGGCGGACATGCACCATTATACAAGTCCGGATCTCCTCAATTGGACTTTTCAGTCCAGGCTGAATATCAGCGAGAGAAGTATTATAGATGCTTGTATTTACCGTCTCCCTAATGGCCTGTTCAGAATGTGGTTCAAAGAAGACAACAACACCTACGCCGCCGACAGCAAGGATCTATACCATTGGGAACGTGTAGGGCTGATTATCGAGGGACGGGGACATGAAGGGCCCAATGTCTTTCGGTTCAAAGAATATTATTGGTTAATCGTGGATGAGTGGAGAGGGCAAGGTGTATACCGATCGGATGATTTGATCAACTGGGAACGGAACGGGCTTATTCTCGATCAGCCAGGCACGAGGGAAGATGACGGCACGATTGGCTTGCATGCGGATGTAGTCTGCTCAGGGGACGAAGCCTATATCTTTTATTTCACCCATCCGGAGAGATTAACCGGGCAAGAGCCTCCTTCCTACACCTACGGTACTCGGCGTTCCTCCATACAAGTAGCCCAATTGGACGTTGTTGACGGTAAGCTGGTATGCGACCGAGACCGGCCGTTTGAACTGAAGCTCATGCCTCCGACCTGCGAGTAAGCCGGACGTGGTTGCTCGATTTGGAAGGAGTCAGTTTTCCGAAAAGGGTCGAACTGGAGTCTGAATGCGGAGGGGTATATATCAGTTTGTGTTAGAAGGGTCAAGCGACGGAAATAAATGGAGTCCATTGCCTGATTGTCGCTATGATTCCGAACACTATTTGGCAGAGTTGCCTTGTCTCTGGGGGAAAGCAAAGCCCCCTCGGACATGCCAACCGATCGGCGGATTGCCGAATGATTGAAAGCGGTTATGATCTCGCATTTACTTCAAACTGGGACCAACAACTATGCGCAAAATGTAGGGAAAGGTGCTTTCTTGCCGCTTGATGACCTGCTTGCAAAGTACGCTCCTCAATCGTTTGCCAGTGTTCCCAAAAATTTTTGGGAAGCGGCGAAAGTAAAAGGGAAAATCTACGGTTTCATTAATCAGCAAATTTCCGCAAGAACGCCAGCCGTCAGTATTTCAATAGATTTGGCCGATCTATATAAGTTTGATATCAATTCCATTGAAGGAAAAATCAGCGGAAGTACTTTAAACCTTTTGGAACCGATCATTCAAAAAGTCCGTAAAGACCATCCGGAAAAATATGTTGGCATGGCTATGGACCAAGTTGCGGATGCTTTCAGTTTTGAACCGATGTCGGATTCAAAACTCCAGGTGCTGTAGCTTATTCAGATGACAGCCTGAAGGTAGTGAATCAGTTTGAAACAGATGAAGTGAAGGCATTTGCCGCAACATTGAGAGATTTTGGTGCAAAAGGCTATATGAACTCCAAAGAGCGTATTTCCAAAATAAATGATGCTGGAGGCAAAGCCGGTACCAGCCTGATGGGCATCTCGGGAGCTTGTAAACCGGGCGGAGAAAGTCTTTCTTTTGCTTATAACGGATATTATGATGTGATTGCTCCAGCTAACATTCCGCATTTGACGACCGGCGGCATCACTGCAACGATGCAGGCGATCAACCGGAACTCGAAAAACCCGGAAAGAGCTATGATGCTGCTTGAGCTTCTGAACACGGATAAAGATCTTTTTAATTTGTTGAACTTCGGTATCAAAGATAAACACTATAAAATCGATGCCGATGGATTTATGGTTCCCGGCGATGACAAAAAGGATATAAACCATACGTGCCATGGATGTTTGCTTCCAATTATCTGGCGAACGTAGAGAAAGGCATGCCAAAAACCGTTTGGGAAGATACGAAGAAAATTAACGAAGGTGCGATTCCATCCAAATTGCTTGGTTTCACATTTGATGCTGAGCCGGTTAAAGCTGAAATCGGTCAAACCAGCGCAATTTACGACGAGTACCACAGAGCAATTGATTTAGGAGTAGCCTCGGAAGCCAAATACAACGAATTCGTGGCAAAACTTAAAGGTGCGGGCTCCGATAAAATTATTGCCGAAATGCNTATTAAATCTCATTTTCGGTGTAGGCGTCGCAATTGCCCCATTATACGCAGGATACGCATTTCGGCTTACATCAAGGACAGATCATGGAGTTCGCCGATATGACGACGAGTACCACAGAGCAATTGATTTAGGAGTAGCCTCGGAAGCCAAATACAACGAATTCGTGGCAAAACTTAAAGGTGCGGGCTCCGATAAAATTATTGCCGAAATGCAAAAACAAATCGATGCCTGGAAAATTACCAAATAATCTTTAAACAAGATGCTCCCCAAAAGCTTTTCAGTCTGTTTATACTGATTGAAAAGCTTTTCTATTAGCTTACGTTCATTACATTATAAGAAATATATGGTTTACTTTCGATAGCCTCCATGCGTCATACCTTTATAATGACAGAAAGCGGTGAAACATCGTTTTGGTCGAACCATATCCAACCTCACGGGTTTGACAAGGAACGGACCGTGGAGGGAGTTACTTTCACGAATCTGCGGATAAACGGCGAGTGGATTCTGGGTGCTTCCATTCTTTCGTGAAAATCTCGGTAGCTAATAGCTCGCCGTCAATAAAGATGTTAAAGCTTCTATTAGTGTGAATATGGCAAAAAGTCACGGCTAACGCAGCTCCAGGATGAACTTTCATATGATAGCTGAATCAACCGCCGGATTCAACTATTCTTCCGTTCAATCCTTCCCAAGTGCCACTGTATGTCCGTTCTCCCTGGACCCGATGTTCCAATTCATATTGGTCATTTTCCAATTTGTATAGCATCAATGGTTGCTACTCTCATGCGCCGTTCCCGTTCCGCTTTCTCCACATGCTCCTTAAGCTCTTCAGACCCCTCTTCCAGGGGATTCCAGTAGATGCCGTATCTTTCACGATTGGTCGTTCAAGGAGAAGAGGGGTATATCTTTTATTTCACTCATCCTGGCCGTATTCATGGACATCATGAAGATGCGGGCTATGTAATGCGGCGCTCGTCCATTCAGGTTGCCAGGCTGGAAGTTGTGAACGGTGTGTTGATCTGTGATCGTGATCAGGAGTTTGAATTACATCTTGGAGCAGAAGATGGATAGCCTCGCTTTCATCATGTGGCGAATTCAATCAACCATCCGTAAATCTATTAATGAATGAGGGGGCATAAGATCATCATGAATATTCAATTTCAATCTCCTGCCGTATATTGGACGGAAGCACTTCCTGTTGGGAACGGTCGATTAGGCGCGATGGTATTCGGCGGTGTTGAGAAAGAACGCATCGCTTTAAATGAAGATACGCTTTGGTCAGGCTACCCTAAGGAATGGAATAATCCGAGAGCGAAAGAAATTTTACCTAGAATGCGTGAGTTGATCGCAGAAGAAAAATATGAGGAAGCGGACCTGCTATCCAAGGAAATGATGGGTCCCTACACGCAATCCTATTTGCCTTTCGGAGATTTACATATAACGATGGCACATAGCGATGCTAAACACCTATATAGCCGGAAGCTTGATTTGTCTACTGGTATCGTGACTGTCACTTATATCGTTGGCGGTGTTCAGTACACCCGGGAAATATTTGCTTCGTATCCCGATCAAGCTATTATTGTGCGTTTAACGTCGAGCAAGGAAAGTATGCTCAGTTTTCGAGCTGGGCTGGAAAGTCCCATTCGTTATGAATCGTCCTTTGACGCCGATCAAAATATGATATCCGGCACAGCTCCCGAGCAAGTATGGCCCAACTACTTCGACTCGGATAATCCGATTACTTATGGAGATCCTGAGACATCACATGCTTTGAAGTTCCATGGCCGGTTGGCTGTCGTGCATGAAGGTGGGATGATGAACGGGGATGCAGACGGCTTGCATGTTATCGGAGCGACTAGCGCGACTTTGTATTTCAGTGCGGCGACAAACTTCGATCCAGATGATGGTGCGAGCTGTTCGATAAGAGATCCGAAACAATTAACTGGTGAAGCGATCGATGCCGTTCGTGGACAACGGTATGAAGATATACGGCATCGTCATCTTGAGGATCATAACAAGCTATTTGGCAGAGTTGCCTTGTCTCTGGGCGGGAGCAAAGCCCCCTCGGACATGCCCACCGATCAACGGATTACTGAATTTGGCAGCAACGATCCAGGTCTGGTTGAGCTCTTGTTCCATTATGGACGGTACCTGTTGATTGCAAGTTCTCGCACAGGTACTCAGCCTGCCAATCTTCAAGGCATATGGAATGAGGAATTGCAGGCGCCATGGAGCAGCAACTATACGCTCAATATTAATGCAGAGATGAACTACTGGCCTGCAGAATCTTGCAATATGGCGGAAATGCATGTACCGCTACTTGAGTTTATCGGCAGGTTGGCGCACAACGGCAAGAAGACCGCTAAATTGAATTATGGCGCAAGAGGATGGGTGGCTCACCATAATTCCGATTTATGGGCTCAAACGGCACCCATCGGCAATTACGGCAATGGAGACCCAGTTTGGGCGTTCTGGCCGATGGGCGGTGCCTGGTTAACTCAGCATTTATGGGAGCATTATGCCTTTAGTGGCGATGAAGCATTTTTACGGGATAAGGCGTACCCTATCATGAAGGATGCGGCGTTATTCTGTTTGGATTGGCTAATTGAAGATAAAGATGGGTATTTCATAACTTCACCTTCGACATCTCCTGAACACAAATTTCTTGTTGGCGATAAGTGTCATGCGGTAAGTGCTGCTTCGACCACGGATTTATCTTTGATAAGTGAATTATTTGATAACTGTATCAAAGCAGCAGAACAGCTTAAGATTGATGAGAATTTGGTGATGACATTTGTAGAGACGAAACAAAAGCTGCTGCCGCTTCAAATCGGTAAGCACGGTCGTTTACAAGAATGGTCTAAGGATTTTGTAGACGAAGATGTTCATCATCGTCACGTTTCGCATCTCGTGGGGATTTATCCGGGGCGACTTATTACGGAGCAGTCTGCTCCTGATCTGTTTCAAGCAGCGAAAAAATCGCTTGAAATCAGAGGGGACGGGGGAACGGGATGGAGCCTTGGCTGGAAAATCGGCTTATGGGCAAGATTCAAAGACGGCAATCGCGCAGAGCGGTTAATATCGAATTTGTTAACACTTGTAAAGGGTGGCGCACCGATGAATAACGGAGGCGGCGTCTATGCCAATCTATTTGACGCGCATCCTCCTTTCCAAATCGATGGAAACTTTGCTGCAACAGCAGGGATCGCAGAGATGCTGCTGCAATCGCATCAAGACTATTTGGAACTCCTGCCGGCATTGCCCGATGTATGGAAAGACGGGTTCGTCAAAGGATTGCGGGGCAGAGGAGGCTATGAAATCGATTTGGAATGGAACAACGGCTCATTGTCGAAGGCGGAAATCACAACTTCAATAACGCAGACTTGCAAAGTGCTTGTCAAGCAGATGGTCAGGGTAACGCTAGATGACGAAGAAGTGACTTACTCTCATATGGGGAACGGTTGTATCGGGTTCCATGTTGAAAGCGATAAACGTTACGTCGTATCGAACGTTTGATGAATAAGTTGTTGAAGCAGAAAATGTCCGATCACGAACAATATGCCGGATAGCGGTAACCCCGGGCCTTGCGTTTGGCAGCTTGGAACAGGTTGTTTACCACTTCCAGGCACCCATTAATATGCTCGACTTAAACCACTAAATGACGTCATTATAAAAAAGGAGATTGCGTCAATTATGAATATATCTTTGGCAATCATGATTGATCATAACAGTCGAAGCATCATTTATGGCGAGACAGCAATCATAACACAATTGGGGCAATGTTTTGGGCAAGAGACGAGAAAGTTTACCTTGGAATAGCAGAGCATCGGGATTATACAATAAGAAGATCTCAAGAAGTATTCGCTAATGTGTTGGAGATCAAAACTGAATTACACAATGCCAATGCCGAATTGTAAAGAAATTATCTCGCGATAGAAAAACGGTCATATTGGCTTCCATGCGGAAAGCGGTAAAATTCGACATATTTTAAGAATCAGCATAGTGATACGAATGATTTTTTCGAAACTCGTTTGGCGTTATGCCGCCCATCTACATAAATATTTTGTTGAGTGGAATTCGCTATCCGAGACATTTATTACTGTCTTGAAAACGCTTTCATTTATAATGGTATTATTAAAATAAAAGCGGGGAATGACAACATGGACCGGTTTCGCAAGCTTAGTTTGAGCAGACAAATTCTATTTTTGGTATTGATGATGCTGGTCATTCTGCTGATTTCATTCGTCATCTCGAATCAAATTGCGGAGCAGATTGTAGAGAGAAAGGTCACGGACTCTGTCGATAAAATTTTGCTTCAGGTTGAAGAAAAGATGACCAGCTTTTACTCGGACATGGGGGGGATCTCGACATCGATACTGTACAGTCCGACGATTCAAACCTTGTTGAAATCGGAGGATAAACTGTCTGTCGTTTTCATGAATGATGAAGTGACATCGATGTTTGCAAACACGATGTCGCTGAAAGAAAATATTAGAGGCATCCGGCTTTATAACAGCGAAGGAACGATGATGGCCAACACCGGTTCTGGAATCGACTATTCCACACACTTCCCAGTTCAATCGACCGAGTATTCCGGCATCATATCGACCAACGATTCTTATTATACTATCGCCGTTCCGATCTATAATCTGAAGAGCGCCCAGGTTTCGGATTACATTGGCGCATGCATTTTTATTATGGATGTAAGCAATTTCAACAGCATATTGAAGAGTGCAAAAATCACTCCCAATTCCCGGTTCCTGCTCCTCGATCAAAATAACAAAATCATGGCGAGTGAAGGAACTGAGCCCAACATCAATACAGTCGACTTGGCTGAATGGAAGAACGATAAGCGGTATATCGTGCAGACGGTGACGCTGTCCAATACCGGCTGGAAGCTGATCAGCGCCATTCCGAAGGACGAGCTGCTGCAGGATTTAAATATGGTGCAAAGATTAAATATCGCGACATACCTGGTCATGATCTGCCTGCTCGGCTTATTCCTGCTGCTCTTTTTCACCCGAATCATGAGGCCGATCAAAGACCTGATGGATTTTATGCGGTCCTATCCGAAAAGGGGAGGAGTAGCACGTTTCAACATCGTCTACCATAACGAAATCGGCGTGCTTGCAGCCAATTTGAATAAAATGCTGGACGAAATCGGTTCCCTCGGCAAAGAAATTCAATTGACGCAAAGTCGAATGTATGAGATTGAAATTGCGAAAAATCAGATGGAAATATCGGCATTCCGCAATCAGATTAACCCGCACTTTTTGTATAATACTTTGGAGTGTATCCGCGCCTTGACATTTTACAATAAAGTCGAGGATATTGCAGAAATAACGGCTTCATTATCCAATATGTTCCGATATTCGGTAAAAGGAAACGATTTCGTGACGATTCAGGATGAAATCTTGCATGTTCAGGAATATGCCAAAATTATCGGGTTCCGTTTTATGGGGAGAATCCGGGTGGAAATCGAAGCGGATGAAGGCTTGCGCGGCATGAAGTCACTGAAAATGCTGCTTCAGCCGATTGTCGAGAATGCTGTCTTTCACGGCTTGGAGAAAAAAAGAGGCGATGGTATCGTTCAGATCACGGTACAACTGCTGACGAACAATCGGGTCCAATATATCGTTCAAGATAACGGCAGCGGGATGGATGAAAGCCAGCTTCAGGAACTGCATCAACACTTGAAGAATTCCGAAGCGCCTGTACAAGCTGCGACGGATGCCAAGCAGGGAATCGGACTTGCCAATATTTATCGAAGAATAAAATTGTTTTACGGCAATGAGGCCGAGATGAAGATTCAAAGTCAATTAAACGAGGGAACCATTATTAGCATTTCCATCCTAGCGAGTGAAGAGTCGAAATGAATGGAGGGAACGAACCATGTATCGTGTATTGATTGTTGACGATGAGCCTTGGGTTGCAAAGGGGCTGAAAGCATTGATCGACTGGGAAAGCCAAGGATACACAGTAATTGGTGAAGCTTATGACGGAATTGAAGCTATGGAAGCGATTGCGAAACTGAAACCTGATGTCGTGATCTCAGATATCCGTATGCCTGGATTAAACGGAATCGAGCTGCTCGAGAGCATTAACCTTCAGGGGCTGCAAACGAAAGTAATCCTGGTCAGCGGCTATGCGGAGTTTGAATACGCGCAAAAAGCGCTCCGGCTCGGCGCCTTCGACTATTTGCTGAAGCAGGTTGATAAAAACAAGCTGACCGAGACCTTGCAGCGGTTAAAAAACGAGGTATTCGCGAAGCATACTGCAAATCAAGAGTTGGATCTGCTTCTGGACGATCTGTTTGAGCTGATTGAACCCGACAACAACATCAAAATCAGCAATTTCTTAATCAACAGAGAATTGGCATTCGAGTTTCCCCACTTCCGTTTTATCAGCTGTCTGTATCTGCATTTATCGGGATGGGATGCTGTCCGCGAGAATGCGGCAATGAACGATATTCAATGGATCCGCTTCCGCACTGGGCTTAATAAAATGTCGTATCTGATCAATTATGACGAACATAAAAATCCGGTTGGCTTGCTCGATTTCGTTTCGATCCATCTTGCCGAAGTTGAATATATAGGATTCGGCAGCATCGGGGTTTACTCGTCGCCAATCGGCAAACTATATCAGGAATCGGATATCGCCCTGTCCAGTTCCTGCTTCCTGCCGGAGCAACGGATAACCGAATATAAAGCAACAGACCACACTGCAGCGTTGAGCAGGCTGGTTCTTAAGCTCGAACAGGCAATAAAAGGACATAAACGGGACCTTATTGAGCAAGGTCTGGACGAGCTATGCGAGGAATGTGTGGCCCGGCGCATGCCGATCGATCAAATCTCCATGATCTACAATCAGATTGTCATGTTCGTTTACAAATATTACGGTAATAGTGATCTTGTTCACGGTATTGAATACTTGACTTATTCCCAAATCGTTCGAACCAGCGAGTCGGTTCAGCAGCTCTTTGAAAGAATCACAGTCATCTTTGAGCGGCAGCCCGGCGAAGAGCAGCTCATTTCCAAAGAGATGGTGAAGATAATCATCCATTACATCGATTCCAGCTATACGGAGGATATTTCGCTCAGCATGTTATCCAGGCAATTCAATATCAGCCTCGGTTATTTAAGCGCCTTGATAAAGAAGGAGACTGGTACAACTTATTCGGATTACGTAGTGGCCAAGAGATTGAATTTGGCCAAGGAATTGCTTGGCGATGCATCGCTATCGATACAGGAAATTGTAGAACGGGTAGGGTATAAAGATTATTTTCATTTTAACAAGCTATTCAAAAAGCACTTTGGCATCACACCGAGCAAACATCGAAAAGAATAGCGCTACAAAAATCTACACCTAAATAAAAAAAAGGTAAGCATATGTCAGATCAGTGGTTCAGGTTAAGATTGAGATGTACCAGCCAAATAAATTATAGGGGTGATCGTCTAGTATGAAGTTAAAAATGTTTACAGTATTGACGTTAGCGGGAACAGTAGCACTGTCGGGCTGCAGCTCCGCCAAACCGGGCGCAAGCAGCAATAGCGCCACGCCAAACGCAACGGCTCAGTCAGCGCCGACTAAATTAGTTTGGTTTTCGGATGCAAGCTTCTGGAATCCGCCTTCGCCTTGGAACACCGATCCGAATAGCGTAGAAGGAACCATTACGCAGAAGACCGGACTTACTTTTGATTTTAACATTCCAGCGCAGGACGGCGGTACGAAGCTCAGTCTGATGCTCGCGACTTCGGAGAAGCTTCCGGATATCGTTACGGTCACTGACGGCACATTGGTCAAAAAGTTGATTGATTCCGGTAAAGTCTGGAATATGGAGGAGTTTCTGAAGAAGTACGATCCTTCTTCGACGCTGCTGGCGAATTTTCCGCATGACATGAAACAAGCGTTGATTGCACGGGACGGTGGTTGGTTTGCGTTTCCGAGCCATATGAACTCGACGGACGCAAGGGAAATCTATCCTGCTTCAAGTGAATTTTATTCCGACGCGGCCAAATTCCGTAATAATAATGCGGTGATATTTAATGAGCAAATCATGAAGCAGGCTGGCATATCCGTTTCGGATATCAAGACCGAGGACGACTTATTAGCGGCTTTCAAGAAAGTTAAGGAGTTGAAGGTCAATGGCGCACCGGTCATTCCGCTGCTAGTCCATGGTAAGAATTACCAGGTTGCGACACTCCCTACGCTTCAGGATCATTTTGGCGCTATGGAGGTGGACAAGGCTGGCAATTACCGGGATAAAATCTTTGCTCCTGAAACGAAGCATGTGCTGGATTTCATGTTCAAGGCAGCTCAAGAAGGCTACTTTGATCCGGGTCAAATGACCTTGGATGACAATGGTATATCGGCTGCTGCTTCAACAGGTCGAGTATTTTGCTTTATTGGGGGTACGCCTGCTACCAAATTTTCCGAAGGCATTAATGGTCTGACTTGGGTATCGCCGGGTCCGATCTTGTCAAACCAGAACACGAAGCCCGTTGCAGGACGGAATTTAAAGACTACAACTGGCTGGATGCAGACTTTAATTTCCAAGACGGCCGCGAATCCGGAGCGTATTGCCAAATGGCTTGATTATATGACCAGCAATGAAGGGCTTCTGCTCAACTATTATGGGTTCGAAGGCAAGGGCTACAACCTCAACAACGGTCTCGTTGCCCAAACCGAGCTAGGAGTGCAAGAGGCTAAGGATTACTCAAAAACGGGAGTGTTTGCTTTTTGGCCTTTCCACAATACCGCTTGGCATGACCATGCGACAGAGGCTCCCAAAAACAGGGTCGGCCCAGACGCTTTGATGGCCATGCAGGTAGGGACGGCTGCTGCGAAGAAGTCGACCATTTATGATACTTCAGCATTAGCTATGCCAAGCGATTTCATTCCAGCCGGCAGCAAAATGGCAAACGATCAGGTGCAAATCGATCAATATAAGCTAGCCCAGATTTCCAAGATTATATTGGCGAAGGATGCAAACGCTATGAATCAATTCTACAACGATATGATAAGCAAGTTGAAGCAGCTTGGTCTGAGTGATATCGATGCGAAAAAAAATGAACAGTTCCATAAGCAGGAAAAAGACTTTGGAATAACTGTTGTAGGTGTCAATTCGTAATCAATGAATCAATGGATAGTGCCAAAGTGGCAAGCGCTTTGGCACTATCCCATTTAATCGGCTAGGAGGAGGAGCATACAGATGAAAATTGTTACGATAAGTGCCGGATTGGATGGCGTGAAAAAAAGAAAAGCGCATGTTCTGGGACACGATCTGCGAACGCAGCTAGAATTGAAGATCATGCTTTGGCCGTCCGTTCTCTTAATTGCCATATTTCAATTTAGTCCGTTATTCGGTCTATTGATGGCATTCAAGAGGTATGATCCATTTACCGGTGTTAAAGGGATCTTCACAAGTTCATGGAGCGGTTTTGAAAATTTCGCTATTATTTTTGACAATTTCCAGTTTTGGCCGATGTTAGAGAATACGGTTGGAATTAACGTGATCGGCTCTTTAGTGGGATTGCCTGTAACGCTCTTGTTCGCTTTATTGCTGAACGAGATTACGAGCACCAAATTCAAATCGCTGATTCAAACGGTTACTTACTTGCCGCATTTTCTATCATGGGTTATTTACGGCGGTTTGTTTATTTCCATACTGTATCCCCAAGGCGGCATTGTCAATTATTTGTTGATGGAGTTCCATCTCGTGAACAAGCCGATTCAATTTCTGGGCGATCCGAGCTATTTCTGGGGCCTTGCGATTGGGACAGGTTTATTGAAGGATCTAGGCTGGGGAGCGATTCTGTATTTGGCTGCTATCGCAGGCGTTGACCAGTCCTTGTATGAGGCTGCCGCCATCGATGGTGCGGGACGTTTCAAACGAATGCTGCACATCACGATTCCATCGATTATGCCGACGGTTATGATTTTGATTATATTCGCTGTAAGCGGCATGCTGAACAACAACTTTACCCAGATTTACGTTTTGCAAAATTCGCTTAACATAAGCGCCAGCCAGGTGATCGATACGTACTTGTATCAGACGGGTCTTCTAAATTTCCAATTTGCTATGGCGACTGCAATCGGTTTGATGAAGTCGGTGCTTGCGCTGGTGCTGCTGTTCGGAGCCAACGTTGCATCAAAAAAATTGACACAGTCGGGTCTTTTCTAAGGGGGCGTGCATTATGGTTGGAGGCAAGTCTCTTGGAGAACATGTTTTCCGTGCATTTAATATCGTATTCATGATTGTCCTGATGTTTGCGACCATCTATCCTTTTTGGTATGCGGTCATCAGTTCCTTGAACGACGGGTCGGATTTGATGCGGGGGCCGTTAATTCTTTGGCCCCGGCAATTTACATGGGTAAGCTGGCGGACCGTTTTATTGGATCCCGGACTGCTTCAGGCGTTATGGATCACCGTATCGCGGACCGTTATCGTTACGGCAGTTTCCCTTCTTTTAACGGCAATGTTTGCCTACGCTTTCTCACGGCCATATTTGCAAGGAAAGAAGTGGTATGCGGCCATCGGATTTACCAGCATGTATTTTAGCGGCGGCCTGATTCCTTCTTTTTTGCTGATCAATTGGTTGGGGCTGTACGATAACTATTGGGTATATATTATCCCTTCACTATTTGGCGGTTTTTTTAATGTAATCATTCTTATTGCAAACTACAAGGCGATTCCCGACTCTCTGTTTGAGTCGGCAAAAATGGATGGAGCCAGTGAATTCAGGATCTTTTTCCAAATCGTTCTGCCTCTGTCGAAGCCGGTTTTGGCCGCGTTATCCGTTTTCTCGGCAGTCAACATATGGAATGACTACGGGACAACATTGTACTTCACGCAATCAAGCAATTTGCAAACGTTGCAGTATATGATTTTGAAATTGCTGCAGACGAGCTCTGCGGCTGAACAGTTGTCCAATTCGGTACTACAAAACAATCCGCAAGTGGCCGATCTGCTGGGGAGCGCTCAAGGTTCTGGAATGGTTTCGGCGCAGACTCTTCAACTGGCGACGATGGTCATCGCATCGATTCCGATGATTATTATCTACCCGTTTGCGCAGCGGTATTTTGCCAAAGGCGTTCTGCTCGGATCCATAAAAGGATGACCGGAATGCCCTAACTCAAGTACTCAGGCAATCAAAAGGAGAAAATACAGAGATGAAAGATCAACCGGTGTTAAAAATATACACACAAGATCGGGGTGCAGAATTAGGTGACCTGTTCGGCATCTTTTTCGAGGATTTGAATCACGCGGCGGACGGTGGACTTTATGCGGAGCTTGTTCAAAACCGTTCTTTTGAATTTGATCCGATAGATCGTGTAGAGTACCATGCCTTAACGGCTTGGGAAAAAGTCGAACGCGGCGGCGGCAAGTCGGCAATAACCGTAGAAGACAGCCATCCTTTACACCCGCGTAACAAGCATTATGCTGTCATTGAAATTATCTCCGAGGGCGATGGCGTTGGGATCATGAACCTGGGATTTAAGGGGATTCATCTAAAAAAAGGGGAAAATTACAAATTCTCGGTTTATGCACGGCGGGATGCCAGCTTTGACGAGGCGGTTCAAGTAATGATTGAAGGCGAGGACGGTGCCGTTCACGGTGAAGCTTCTATCGTGGTGCATTCCTCCGAATGGACCCAATATGAAGCGATCATCACAGCCAATACCACTGTTGCCGGCAACCGTCTAGTGATTGTTACAAAAGGAAACGGAAAGCTTTATCTCGATATGGTATCCCTCTTTCCGGAAAAGACATTCCGCAACAGGACGAACGGCTTGAGAGAAGACATTGCATCGCTGATCGCAGCGCTGAAACCGAAGTTCATGCGGTTTCCGGGAGGCTGCCTGATTCATGACGGTTCTTTGAATCCCGATGATCGAAACTCCATGTACCGCTGGAAAAATACGATAGGCGATATCGTACAAAGACCGGCCAGACGGAATAATTGGAAGTACAATCAGACACTCGGTTTGGGTTATTATGAATATTTCCAGTTCTGCGAAGATATTGGCGCCAAACCGATTCCGATTCTGCCGGGCGGATATGATCCTCACCATAAGCGAATCGTTCCGCTGGACGAGCTGCAGCCATGGATTGATGACGCTCTTGATTTGATTGAATTTGCCAATGGCAATCCTTCCACCAAATGGGGGACCGTACGGGCGGAGCTGGGCCATCCGGAGCCATTCGGCCTGGAGTACATCGGTATCGGCAACGAGGAAGTTGGAGAGCCGTTTTTCGAACGTTACGACTACTTCCATAAAGCGATCAATGAGAAGTATCCGAATATCAAAATCATCAACTCCGCCGGTCCGTTTGCGGCGGGCGGCGAATACGAACGCGGCTGGAAATCCGCACGGGAAAACAAATCGGATCTGGTGGACGAACACTATTATATGTCGCCGGATTGGTTCCTGGCACATTATCACCGTTACGACGACTTCAAGGCCGACGACCCGAAAGTGTTTTTGGGCGAATATGCCACGTGGGGAAACAGGTATTATAACGCTCTGGTAGAAGCTGCTTTCATGACCGGCTTGGAAAAGAACGCCCATGCAGTGGGACTGGCCTGCTATGCGCCAATGCTCTGCCATGCCGAATACGTCAATTGGAAGCCGGACCTCATTTGGTTCAACAATCATGAAGTGTACGGAACGGCCAATTATTACGTGCAAAAGCTGTTTATGAATCATCAAGGCGATCATCTGGTGAAAATTGATGCAACCGGCTTGGAGAAAAAACAGGAACAGGTGTCGAAGCCGATCAACGGGGCTTTTGCGCTGAGTACCGAACTTTGCTCCTTCCGATATTGGGATATGAAGCTGGTTAACAACGATAACGGAGAAACGAAGGAGTTACACGGATCGTCAGCCGAGCTTTCCCATACCCAAGAGGATCTTCAGAATGGAATTCCTGCAGGAACGTTGGAACTTGGAGAAACGGATTGGGTGAATTACACGCTCAGTCTGAAAGCCCGAAAAATCAGCGGGCCCAAAGGCTTCAAACTTTACTTCGGCAAAAGCGACGATAAAAACCAATTGTATTGGGATTTCGGCGGGTGGATGAACGATGATTCCTTGCTGAATTCAAGAGTGAATGGCATAGGCTCGACCTTGACCCAGAGTATGTTTAACGTAGAGCCCGGTATTGAATACGAGTTGACATTGGAAGTATCGGGAAGACGGATCCGCACTTGGATCAACGGCGTGTTATTCAACGAAACGGAAGACAAGCTTCCCGTGATCGAGCCTCTGTATTATTCGGCAAGCGTCGAACGTTCCACTGGGGACGTCATTGTTAAGGTTGTAAATGTGCAGGAGCAAACCGTCAACGCACAGATTGTTCTGGAGGATATGTTAAAAGCTCCGCTGAACGTTGAGGTGTTCGAGCTGTCCGGCCACGAACTTGATGACGAAAACAGCTTTACGTCGCCTGAGCGGATATTGCCAAAACAGAAGAAATTAAGTGCGGAAAGCAGCAGTTTTCCTTACGAATTTCCAAAGCATTCTGTAACTGTGTTTAGAGTGAAGTGATTTGACTGAAAGAGGCCACACAGGCGATACCATGACCATGGCGCAGCTGCCGTTTGGCTGCAGGAGCAAGGTAAGCGCAAATGAGTTTCGAACATACAATACTTGATAAGGGAGTCGAGCAGGAATGAGATCGCCAATGTTTAGGGACCCCATTTATGACGGAGCAGCGGATCCGGTCGTTATTTGGAACAGAGAAGTTAAGGAATGGTGGATGATTTACACAAACCGCAGGGCAACGCAGGAAGGTCCGAAATTCGGATGGGTGCATGGCACCGATCTCGGTGTGGCTTCTTCATCGGATGGCGGATCAACTTGGTTATACAGGGGAACCTTGGAAGGTCTCGAAACAGAATGGGGCAGAAATACGTTCTGGGCGCCTGAAATCATTTGGCATGATGGGCTGTACCATATGTATGTCACTTATATCCTCGGCGTAGCGGAAGATTGGACGGGCACGGCTCGTATCAGGCATTATACAAGCCTCGACCTTATTCGTTGGAAGTTCCAGTCCACGCTTGGAATTAGTGAGGAGAACGTGATCGATGCCTGTGTGTACCAGCTGCCGAACGGCACGTTTCGAATGTGGTTTAAGCAGTGGAGTCATACCTATGCTGCGGAGAGCAAGGATTTGTATGATTGGCAGCCGATTGGACCGGTAATCACCGAAACAACCCACGAAGGACCGAATGTGTTTCACTTTAAAGGATATTATTGGCTTATTGTAGACGATGGGAAAGGACAAGGCGTGTACCGCTCCGATGATTTGGAGAAATGGGAGCGGCAAGGGCGTATTCTCGACCAACCCGGCATGCGAGAGGAAGACGGAACGATCGGCCTTCACGCAGACGTGGTCGTCCAAGGAGATCAAGCTTATATCTTTTATTTTACTCATCCAGGCAGGGTGGACGGGTTCGACGACGGATCCTATCAATGTCGCCGTACCTCGATACAAGTTGCGAGACTGGACGTCGTTGACGGCCTATTGACTTGCGACAGGAACGAGAGTTTTCAACTTAAGTTATCACCAAGCTTTTAGCACCAGAAGATGGCGATAGCCGTTTATGCTTCTTTTGAAGGTTTTCTCTAAAATTTCGGATTCACTGTCCCAAAGAAATCAAACGTTCTGCCTATGTACTTGGTTCAGTCCATGAATAAATATACAATGGAATTTAACAAGCGCATGACTAGTAAGCTAAGTAAGGGTTTTAGCGCACTTTTGGGTGTTATCCCCGAAGCTCAGTAGACGTACATTTTCATGTAACAAATAGTAACAAATATATTCAACCTGAATCATGTGCATAGGCAGATCAAACGTTTTAATGCCGGTATAGACGTCACAGAATTGATAAGCGACTGATGAGAAATTCGGTTTCAAATTATTTCCCCTACCCAAATATACTTATGGAGGAATCGAAATGATAGTAAGAAGATGGAAACCAACGCTTATTGCTTTTCTTGCCATATTGTTAACTTTTAGTGGTTTCGCAACTTTTGTTACTCCCAATCAGGCAGTAGCCGCAGTTCAGACAACGCTTTATGCTTCACCGACCGGAAGCGGCACTGTTTGCAGTCAGGCTTCGCCATGTTCCCTTGAAGGAGCTAGAGATCAAGCCCGCACTGTAAATGGTAATATGACTGGAGATATTATCATTAGCTTGTTGGATGGGACTTATTCGTTATCTTCCACGTTTCAGTTAACGGAAAGCGCGACTGTACATGATTCGGGAACGAACGGCTACAACATAATTTATCAAGCGGATCCCGGTTCACATCCTGTCATCAGCGGAGGCCAGCAAATTACAGGTTGGTCGCAATATGACAGCGTGAAAAACATATATCGGGCTAACGTGGGAACTTCACTCAATACCCGGCAGCTTTATGTAAACGGCGTACGCGCGACCCGCGCCNGAAAAACATATATCGGGCTAACGTGGGAACTTCACTCAATACCCGGCAGCTTTATGTAAACGGCGTACGCGCGACCCGCGCCAAAGGCGCCTTGAATCCRGCAGGCTGGTCGGTAATGAGCAACGGCTTTTTCGCCCCTGATTCAACAATGGCCAGCTGGGGCAACAAAAGCAATATTGAAATCGTTTCCAATGTACAATGGAAAAGCTATCGTTGCGACGTTTCCTCCATTTCCGGGACTTCTGTTAACATGCAGTTCCCGTGCTGGAAAAATGGCAGCCGGCAAGGGTCTAACAACTTCGGGGTACCGTCGTGGGTTGAGAATGCCTATGAATTGCTCGATTCGGAAGGCGAATGGTATCTGGATCGTACTGCCGGCTATCTCTAATACAAGCCTCTTGCGAATGAAAACATATCGACGGCTACAGTCGTAGCGCCGGTTTTGGAAGAGCTTTTAAACGCAGCAGGGACCTATGCTGCTCCGTTGCATAACGTGCAATTTTACGGCATCACCTTCGCCTATGCGACTTGGTTGCGAACGAGCACCGGGGAAGGTTATATTCCCGGACAGGCAGGCATGCTATATTACGGTGTTAATGGTGGAGGAGGAAACGATAGTTACAAAACGGCAGCCAATATCAACTTCTCGGCTGTTAAAAATGTAAGGTTGGAACGCAACACATTTACTCATTTGGGTGCAGCGGCGATGAATTTCGA
>NZ_LMSJ01000040.1:27079-29184 GCF_001428105.1 Paenibacillus sp. Soil766
GCTATCTGGATGGACAACATCAATTATCAAGGGCATAACATAAGCGCCTACTACAATAATACGGATAGTGCAGTCACTTATAGTGGAAGCTTCTCTGGTTCTTACAATTGGCTTAATAAAGGCGATTACCACGATGATGTCACCCAAACCCAAAATAATAACGATTACGTTGAGTTTACCTTTACGGGCTCCGGAGTCGATTATTACAGCATTTTTGAATCGACTACAGGCACCCAAGATGTGTACATGGACGGAACATTTCAACAGACGGTCAATGGTTATATAGCCAACGGTCGCGGTAGTGGTCACCTCTACACTGTTACAGGGCTGACGTATGGCCAACATACGATAAAAGTCGTTAAAACGGGCGGGACCTGGATGAAGGTTGATTACTTTGGTGTTTACGCGGAAGCGGATCCGACTGTCAAAACCATTAAAAACAATACGATACAAAATAACTATATCGCGCAGACCGGTGTGGAGTATATGGATGCACCGGCTATCAATGTGGGGTATACGGAAGGTACCAACATTTCCCATAATGAAATCACAGACGTTCCATATGACGGGATTTCAATGGGCTGGGGTTGGGGATGGGCTGATCCTACAGTGGCCAAGAATAATACCGTTCAATACAATTATATACACGACGTGATGAATGTTCTAACAATCTATACCTTAGGCGGACAACCGAACTCCTCCATCAATAACAACTATGTTCGTGAAGATAACGCGCATTACGGAGCGATCTATCTGGACGAAGGAACTAAATATTTTAACGTAAACAATAATCTGGTAGCTAACATTGGAAATGACGTGAATTGGTTGTATGTTCAAAACTATAACCCCGACAGTGCATCAAGATATAATACAATATTTTCCAATTTTGCGGCTTCAGTGAAAAAAACTGGTGATTGGACTATTAATACGTACAATAGCGATAACCAAGTTGGCTTAACTACCAATGATGTATTTCCGTTGCAGGCGTACAACGTTGCGCTAAATTCCGGAATTGAGGACTCCTATCGGGATATTATACCGCAGTCCAACTTCTCATTGCCGGATTACCTGCTGCTTGCCAGTGTATACGTGGATACCAATGCGGTAACGATACCGATCCGCAGCGCTGGCGATGCGACTAAAACGGTCTGGTTGGCTCCTTCAGGCACTACTACCTTCGCGGAAGGCAACACGATGACCAAGGCAGGCGGTACTGCGACCTCGATCTCTGTACCGAAAACTGCCGGAGATTATAAGCTTTATGTTGTGGACGCACTTGGGAATCGTTCCGCAGAGTCCACATTCCTTGTTAGACAGCAATGGAATTATGTTGACGACAAAGATGTCAGCGTAACCTATAGTCCCGCATGGAGCAACTATAACAGTTCAAGTGATTACAATGGTTCTGAATCGTATATCATTAGCGCCAATAGTTATGCGGAATATACGTTTGACGGAACGGGCGTTCGATATCTGAGCATGACACAACCCAACATGGGGAAAGTAGATGTCTATATCGACGGCGTTCTTGCACAGGCCGATATTGATGCTTATGCGCCAAGCACAACGAAACAAGTTGTTCTGTATCAAAACTCCAATCTTCTGAATGGGTCTCACACCATTANCGGAACGGGCGTTCGATATCTGAGCATGACACAACCCAACATGGGGAAAGTAGATGTCTATATCGACGGCGTTCTTGCACAGGCCGATATTGATGCTTATGCGCCAAGCACAACGAAACAAGTTGTTCTGTATCATAACTCCAATCTTCTGAATGGGTCTCACACCATTAAGGTCGTTTGCAAGGGAACCAAAAATGCTTCTTCAAGCGCTACAACCTGTGCGGTCGATGCGTTCGCTTCTATATCAACTCCAGACCAAACCACTTATTACAAGCTTGTGAATAAAAATAGCGGCAAGGTAATGGAAGTAAACGGGGCTTCCCTTAATTCCGGCGCGAATGTTATTCAATGGAACGACACAAGTGCCGCCAATCAGCGCTGGCAAATTGTCAAAACAGCAAGCGGCGACTACAAAATCATAAATAAAAATAGCGGAAAAGTGCTCGATGTATCTGGGGGTTCCACTTCCACTGGCGCGAA
>NZ_LMSJ01000040.1:29246-31011 GCF_001428105.1 Paenibacillus sp. Soil766
TGGCCGATGTTACCGGCTCTTCAACGACAGTTCCCGCACAGCTCATCCAATCTAGCGATACGGGCGTCAATAGCCAGCAATGGCAGCTTGTTAAAGTGGATTTCGAAAAAACAGGCGATACCTTGTTTAAGGCGCAACTGCAATTTGACGAGCCAAGCGGAACGACGGCTATTGATACGACTGGCAATGGCTGGCACAGTAAATTGGTTGGCGGCGCAACTCGGGTGTCCGGCAATAGCGGCAGCGCTGTGGATCTGAGCGGAACGAATCAATATGTCGCACTTCCGTCTGGCGTCGTTTCCAACAATGATACCATCACAATAGCAGCTTGGGTGAATCTGGATACCGTGAGCAACTGGACGCGGATCTTCGATTTCGGTTCCGGACCGGCTACCAATATGTACCTCACGCCGAAAAATGGAGCGAACAGCAAAATCCGCTTTGGGATCAAGAACAACGGCTCGGCTGAACAAATCATTGACGGGCAAGCAGCGCTCCCGACAGGCGGCTGGCATCATGTAGCGGTCACGCTTAACGGTTCGACAGGCATCCTCTACGTAGACGGCGCTCAAGTAGGAAGCAATACCGGGATGACCCTGAAGCCGTCCGTTATGGGGGCAACTACGCAAAACTGGATCGGCCGCTCCCAATACGCTGATCCCTATCTCGACGGAAAGGTAGATGACTTCCGGATATATAATCGCGCTCTAACCGCTTCGGATGTCACGCATGTCATGAACGGGCAAACGATGTGTCCGGCAAAGGCTGGAACGGCACATTGACGGGCGGCGCCACTTGGGCGACCGGCAACAGCGGCAACGCTGTGGATCTGGACGGAACGAACGGCTATGTCGCACTGCCGTCAAGCGTTGTTTCCAGTGCTGCCACGGCCACAGTAACTGCCTGGGTCAATCTGGATACCGTGAGCACCTGGTCGAGGATCTTCGATTTCGGTACCGGAGGGAACACCTATATGTTCCTGACGCCGAAAGGGTCAACCAGCAAAATCCGCTTTGCTATCAAACTGAACGGTTCGAGCGAGCAAATCATCAATGGGACAGCGGCTCTGCCAACGGGCGGCTGGCATCATGTGGCGGTTACTCTGAACGGTTCGACGGGTACGCTATACGTCGATGGCCAGATAGTAGGCAGCAATAGTGGAATGACCATTAAACCATCCGACCTTGGCGTCACCACGCAGAATTGGATCGGCCGCTCCCAATTCCCTGACCCCTATCTTGACGGGCGGGTTGATGACTTCCGCATTTATGATCGTTCTTTATCCACTGCGGAAGTATTGGGAGTTATGAACGGGTTGTAACCGATTATTCCGAATGGAAGTCGGTTGAAGAAATCCAATTAGCCATGTAGATTATTTGAAGTAATTATTCATAATGAGTCAGTTGCTGTCAGAGCAACTGGCTCATTGAGAATTTTTTTATAAAACTGGAGGCTCACCATGTCACTAATTCAAGGGATTCACACTATTTTTGCAGGCGACTATCCGGATCCATCCATTGTTAGAGTCGGCCGTCACTATTATATGACGCATTCTTCATTCCACTATACCCCGGGGCTGCTCGTGTGGCATTCCCATAATCTGATCGATTGGGAGCCAATCGGCCACGCGATTCTTGAGCATGTGGACGGATCGATCATGGCACCGGATTTGATCTATCATAAGGGACTATTTTATATCTATTTTCCAGCCGGCGGAACCAATTGGGTCGTAACAGCAGAATCCCCCGAAGGGCCATGGAGCAAA
>NZ_LMSJ01000041.1 GCF_001428105.1 Paenibacillus sp. Soil766
AATTGCTCATTTGAAGCTAGCGAGATTTTGCAATCTCTTTTATAGTCGATTACTCGACTGTGCTTACTCACTCGTTGTTCAGTTTTCAAAGATCAATTATTTCCTTATTAATCCTCCGCCTCTCAAAGGCGACTTGATTAATATACCACATCAGCCCATTCGATTGCAAGAACTTTTTTTAATTTCCTTCGTTCTTTCGTTCGACCGCCGAAGCGACAAAAAGTAATATAACAAATAGCTCAAAGGATTGCAAGCTTTATTTTAAATTATGTTTTATATAAAAAAACCTCACTCTCAGTGAGTGAAGGTTGACTAGAACATTTTATATGTGGCCGATCACATCTTGAATGAATAGATTTCTTTCGATGGTTAAGTTAACAATTGTACCATTTACATTAACCCATGGTCTTGTAGGATGTGAGCGATCAGAGAACACGATCTCACCTACACGATTGTCACTTAGTTTCACAAGTGTTCCGTTACTAATTTGCGTAGATTTGTTCATAAAGACTTGGACGAGTGTAGGATCTACTTTACCGAAGGATTCGTTCAACAACTGCTCTAATACTGCGTAAGGTGATAGAGCCCCTTTATAATAGCGCTCATTCGTCATTGCGTTATAGATATCAGCAATAGCAACAATTTTGGCATACACATGAATCTTGTCGGACTTTACGCCGAGCGGATAGCCTGAGCCATCTTCTCTTTCATGATGTTGAAGGGCTGCTAGTTTCACACCTTCATTGATACCAGACATATTCTTAAGAATCTGATAACCAATCAGTGTATGCTGCTTAATCTCATCCATTTCTGTTGCATTTAAAGGAGACTTCTTCTCTAGAAGTGTGCGATCCACTTTGCTGATACCAATATCGTGAAGTAAACCTGCCATTGCTATTTGAAGTAAATCCTTTTGTGGAAGTCCTGCCCATCTTGCTAAGGAATACGAGGTTAGGCTTACTAAGATACTTTTATGATAAATATATTCATGTAGATTCCGATTCTTAGGTGTGAAAGTAAGCACTTTATAAGCATCAATATGCTGAATAAGCGTTTCGATGCCTGTCCTAATTTCTAATATAGGAAGCTGTTGTCCACCATTTGCAAGAAGAAATACTTTCTTGAGCAGTTTCACCATATTATGATACTCCACATAAAACGGATGAACAGCCTCAACTTCTTTTACTTTGGGCTCTTCGCTCACTTCCTCCACTTCATTGCCGTTCTTGACTTCAATATAAACAGAAGGAATGAGAAATGCTTTCAGAATTTCAACTTCTCTCTCCTGAATGACTCTTCCTTTATGAAAAAGCGTATTCCCCATCCTCGTTATTACGTTATCGCCTAATCTTTCACCACATTTTATTTGCGAAACGGCTACTGTCGGCACGGTTATTCACTCACCTTACTATTTCGTATACTTCATATTGTAAAGTAAAAGGGATGGGTTTGTAAGCCCCATCCCTACATTTATTCTTCTGATTCTGGTGCCTCTGTTGACTCTTCCCAATCGCCGTCTTCTTCAGACTCGTTCTGTTCTTCATTCTTCTGAACGCGAGCCAACGTCCCTACTTCGTCATCTTCACGTATGTTAATCAAACGAACACCTTGTGTGTTACGTCCCATGACAGATATGCCGTCCATGCTTGTACGAATGACTGTACCCGATGCTGAGATAATCATCAGATCCTCGTCCTCCTGTACCACTTTGAGACCGACAATCGGACCGTTCTTCTCCGTGACATTCAAGGTTTTGATCCCTTTACCGCCACGTGTTTGAATCCGATACTCGGAAACAGGCGTCCGCTTACCGAAGCCTTTGGATGTTACGATTAGTACACTATTATCTTCATGAACAACGTCCATATCGATAACAGCATCTTCATCATCCAAGTGAATACCTTTTACTCCCGTAGCCGATCTGCCCATTGAACGCACATCGCTCTCTGGGAAGTGAATGGACATTCCTAGCTTGGTCCCCATAATAATACCTTGGTTCCCGTCCGTCAGCTTAACCCCAATTAAATCATCATCTTCTCGTAAATTGATGGCGATTAGCCCACCTTTACGAATGTTGGAATAATCATCAATTGGTGTTTTCTTCACAACCCCTTGTTTTGTTGCAAAGAAGAGATATTGTTCTGTTTCAAAGCTCTCCACAGGAATGACCGCATTCACAGTTTCTCCTTGTTCGATTTGAATCAGATTAATAATTGGTGTTCCACGAGCCGTACGACTCAAATCTGGAATCTCGTAAGCTTTCAAACGATAGACTTTCCCTTTGTTCGTAAAGAACATAAGATAATGATGGGTATTTGTAACGAACAAATGTTCGACAAAGTCATTATCTTTCGTATCCATTCCGACGACACCGCGTCCACCGCGCTTTTGGTTCCGATACGTCGTAACCGGTAGGCGCTTAATGTAGCCCGTGTGCGTTATCGTAATGACGACATCTTCACGTGGGATAAGGTCTTCATCTTCAATACTTTCTTCACCAATTGTAATTTCAGAACGTCGGTCATCACCGAACTTTTCTTTAATTTCATTCAGTTCTTCACTAATGATCCCAAGAATTAGCTGTTCATCGGCAAGAATGGCTTTAAGCTCAGCAATTCTCTTCATTAGCTCCGCGTATTCCGATTCAATCTTCTCACGTTCCAAACCAGTCAAACGCTGTAAACGCATATCGAGAATGGCTTGTGCTTGATCCAGGCTCAGGCTGAATGTGGACATGAGTCCTTCTCTAGCTTCATCCGTTGTACGTGAGGAGCGAATTAATGCAATGACTTGATCCAGGTGATCAAGTGCAATACGTAAACCTTCTAAAATGTGCGCTCTAGCTTCCGCTTTACGCAGATCAAATTCGGTTCTACGACGAATGACTTCTTGCTGATGTTTAAGATAATAATGCAGCATCTCACGAAGATTCAGAACTTTGGGTTCACCGTTGACGAGAGCGAGCATAATAATACCGAAATTGGATTGCATAGCGGTCTGTTTGAACAAGTTGTTCAGAACAACGTTAGGATTAACATCACGTCGCAGCTCAATAACTACACGCATCCCGTTGCGGTCAGACTCATCTCGAAGATCTGTGATACCATCGATCTTCTTCTCACGCACAAGCTCAGCAATTTTCTCTACTAATCTTGCTTTATTTACTTGATAAGGTAGCTCATTCACAATGATTCTAGCCTTATTATTATTCTCTTCAATGACTGTTCTAGCTCTCATCGTAACGGAGCCTCGACCTGTGGTATAGGCTTGTCTGATACCTTCGCGTCCAAGAATGAATCCAGCCGTTGGGAAATCAGGCCCTTTAATTGCCTGCATTAACTCCATTGGCGTGATTTCTGGATTCTGAATCATCATCTGAATACCCTCGATAACCTCTCTTAGGTTATGTGGAGGAATATTCGTTGCCATACCTACGGCAATCCCTGAACTACCGTTAACGAGTAGGTTCGGGAAACGAGAAGGGAGAACGACTGGTTCATTTTCTTCGCCATCGTAGTTTGGTTTATAATCGATTGTCTCTCGGTTAATATCACGTAGAAGCTCCATAGCGATCTTCGATAAACGAGCCTCGGTATAACGCATGGCTGCTGCCATATCTCCGTCGATCGATCCAAAGTTCCCATGCCCATCAACTAGCATATAACGCAGGGAGAAATCTTGTGCCATCCGAACCATGGTTTCGTAAACAGCAGTATCACCGTGTGGATGATACTTACCGATAACTTCACCAACGATTCTCGCTGATTTCTTATGTGGCTTATCTGGAGACATACCTAGTTCAGACATCGCGAACAAGATACGACGATGAACCGGCTTCAGACCGTCTCTAACATCTGGCAGTGCGCGACTGACAATGATACTCATCGCATAGTCTAAGAAGGATGTACGCATTTCGGTCGAAATGTCAATTTCTTTGACTTGCGAATGTAATTCTTCGCTCATGAATGTTCCTCCTGAAAGCTTACATCGTTTGCAACGTCTCGGACGACGTTAGATATCTAAGTTTTTCACGTATTTTGCGTGTTCCTCGATAAAATCACGTCTAGGCTCTACATTATCGCCCATCAATGAATCAAAGAGTGTATCCGCTTCTATAGCATCTTCGATCGTTACTTGCAGGAGTGTACGGCTTTCCGGATCCATGGTTGTTTCCCATAGCTGGCCCGGATTCATCTCGCCAAGTCCTTTATACCGTTGGACATTGACTTTCGTACCTTCACCAAACTCTTGCATAATGACTTCACGTTGCTTTTCGTTATACGCATATCGAATTGTTTTATTACGCTCAAGCTTAAAGAGTGGTGGTTGTGCAATATACACATAGCCATTCTCGATTAGTTTTCTCATGTAGCGGTATAAGAAGGTAAGCAGCAAGGTACGAATATGTGCACCATCCACATCAGCATCCGTCATGAGGATAATTTTGTGGTAACGCGCTTTGGCAATATCGAAATCATCACTAATGCCTGTACCGAATGCTGTAATCATGGCACGAATCTCGGTATTGGATAAAATGCGATCCAAACGAGCCTTTTCTACATTCAGAATTTTACCACGCAGAGGTAGAATCGCTTGGAAGTGACGATCACGTCCTTGCTTAGCTGAACCACCTGCAGAGTCACCTTCTACAATGTAAATCTCACTGATCGAAGCATCTTTCGAAGAGCAGTCCGCTAGTTTACCTGGCAGGGCACTGACTTCCAAAGCGCTTTTCCGACGAGTCAACTCTCTTGCTTTACGTGCAGCTTCTCGCGCTCTAGCAGCTTGAATGCCTTTTTCAAGGATTTTGCGAGCTACAGCTGGGTTCTCTTCAAGAAACTCTTGTAGCTTTTCTGCGAAAAGGGATTCCACAATACCACGAACTTCGCTGTTACCAAGTTTCGTCTTCGTTTGACCTTCGAATTGTGGCTCTGGAATTTTCACGGAAATAATCGCAGCAAGACCTTCACGCACGTCATCTCCAGAAAGGTTAGAATCACTTTCTTTGATGGAGTTGTTCTTACGCGCATAGTCATTCAGAATCCGAGTTAAGGCGCTCTTAAAACCGGATTCATGCGTTCCGCCCTCATGGGTATTAATATTATTAGCAAATGAGTATATGTTCTCGGTATAGCTATCGTTATACTGGAGAGCAATCTCGATCGAAATATTATCTTTAGCACCTTCTACATAGATCGGGACTTCATTGACGACTTCACGGTTGCGATTTAAATGCTGCACAAAGGACACAATCCCGCCTTCGTATATGTGGGTTGCCACCGTATCCGTACGCTCATCAATTAAGTTAATCTCGATGCCTTTATTCAAGAAAGCAAGCTCACGAATTCTGGATTGTAATGTATCAAAATCGTATTCAACCGTTTCTTTAAAAATCTCAGGATCCGGTTGGAACGTAACCGTGGTGCCTGTTTCTTCGGTTTCACCTACGACTTTCACATCATATTGCGGCGTTCCGCGGCGGTATTCTTGTTGATGAATTTGGCCTTTATTCTTTACTTGCACAGTTAAGTGCTCAGACAGCGCATTAACTACGGAAATACCTACACCGTGCAAGCCACCTGATACTTTGTAACCGGAATCCTCGCCACCGAATTTACCACCAGCATGAAGGACAGTTAGTACAACCTCAAGAGTTGGTCTTTTCAACTTCGCATTTTCCCCAACTGGAATTCCACGTCCGTTATCAATAACAGTAATGCTGTTATTTTTATGAACAATAACATCAATTTTTGTACAAAATCCGGCCAAAGCTTCGTCAATACTATTATCTACAACTTCCCAAACGAGATGATGAAGTCCTCGGGCACTGGTTGAACCAATATACATACCCGGTCTTTTGCGAACGGCTTCTAAACCTTCCAGAACCTGAATCTGACTGTCATCGTACGCATTTTGATTCACAGACATTCTACTCTTCACCTGCTTTTTTATATTAAAAGAAGTTAATTCGTCAATAACTGGTTAGCTCTTTTCTTGAGCGTTGTTGAGGAAATGGGGGAATAGTAGACTTTACTTTTGGTAACGACTAGTGATTTGCAATCTTCCTCACCAATTTGCTCCGTTCTTTTATCCTTTACTGCTTGCCCTATGAACTGCTTTGATATTTTGGATGACTTCTCAATCGAAATATCAAATATAGCAATTAATTCAGACGCTCTAATAATTTTTTCTCCACCCAAATGAATAAACATGCTCCTCAGCTCCTGCCGCTTACATTTCCTTTCAAAACATGAAACACGGAAGCATGATCCAGTTGGTCCAAATGAACACTCTCTAGACCTGTTGTCGTAATAAACGTTTGGACTTTCTGCTGAAACGTGCGAATTAATTGTGTCTGTCTATATTCATCCAACTCTGATAGGACATCATCTAGCAAAAGCAGGGGATATTCGCCCACTTCCTCATGAATGAGCTCAATTTCTGCTAGCTTGAGTGATAGCGCGGTTGTTCGCTGCTGCCCCTGAGAGCCGTACGTTTGGACTTCTTTATCGTTTATGTAAAAGAGAAGATCGTCACGATGAGGGCCTACTAACGTTACGCCTCTTCGGAATTCCTGATCTTTCACCAAAGATAACTTTATCATAAATTGGTTTAATAAAACAGATTCATCTTCAAATGGCTCCATGTCAAAAGAAGGGGAGTAGCGAATCACTAACGATTCACTATCGTTCGTTATCCCTCTGTGGATGTTCTCCGCCCATTTTTGAAGCTTCTTTATGAAGTTTTGACGCTTTTTCATAATTTTAACACCATACTGTGCTAATTGTTCATTCCAAATGTCCAACATGGCGTCAGGTGAACTCTTGCCGGGGTAATTTTGCTTTAAATAATTATTCCGCTGCACCAAAATTTTCTGATACTGGGATAAGTCATGAATATAGGAGGGCTGTACTTGACCGATTTCCATATCAAGAAAACGTCGTCTTATGCCAGGCGTCCCTTTGACGATCTCTAAATCCTCGGGCGCAAACATGACAACGTTAAGTGCACCAATAAAATTACTAAGTTTTTTTTGCTCAAGACCATTAATCTTCGCTTTTTTCCCCTTAGAAGAGATAGAGAGATCCAATTTACAGTTCCCGTACAATTTCTGAATCTCTGCATGCAGCAGCGTTTGCTCACCGTTCCAGCCAATCAGTTCTTTATCCTGGTGTGTACGATGCGATTTGGTCATGGCCATCACATAGATAGATTCCAACAAATTCGTTTTACCTTGTGCGTTGGGTCCCAAAAAAATATTCACGTTATTCGATGTTGTCAATTCAACATGATCGTAATTTCTATAATGACTGAGTATGAGTTTGTTCAGAAACATGGCCGATCATCCCCCTGGTTATTCCGATCAGGAGCCTATGACCTCGAATTGTCCAAAACCTTCTACCTTGACGATATCCTGCGGCACAAGTTTCCGACCTCTGCGATTTTCAGCTTGCCCGTTCACTTCAATTTTGGTTTCCACAACGAAAAATTTAGCTTGTCCACCTGTGGATATGCAGTCTGATAATTTAAGAAACTGCCCCAATGTAATATATGCAGTGTTGATAACTATTTGTTTCATACGAGCGCTCCCTTAATTCGTTGTTCGGTATGGCAAAATTAACTGTAAAATACTCGTCGAATCTTGCGGTTTCATAATGATCGGCTGCATAGCTCCTGTAAATCCAATTTGAATAAACTCGGAATCAAGTACCTTGAGTGCATCCAACATATATTTGGAGTTAAACGAAATTTTAAGTAAATCACCAACAATATGCTGCAGGGCAATTTGTTCGGTTACTTTACCGAGCTCGGAGGAGCTGGATGAGATTTCGATTGTCTTGTCTTCAAGCATCATCATTTTAACAATATTCGTTTTGTCTTCTTTTGAAAGAAGGTACGCACGATCGATCGCTTCGGCCAATTCCTTCGTTGGAACAACCATTTCGGTTTGAAAGGATTGAGGAATGAGCTTAGAAGTATCTGGGTATGTGCCGTCTAAAATACGCGAATAAAATAAAATCGATTGAATTTTGAATAAAACTTGGTTGTCCGCAATAACTATATCTATAAGGGTATTTTGATCAGGCAAAATTTTGCTTAACTCATTCAGTGTACGTCCTGAAATCACGATATTAGGCAAGTTTTGTGCTTGCTCATTATCAACAGTGACTTCTCGACTTGCCAGGCGATGACGATCACATGCGATAAATTTCAACTTATCACCTGTAATGTTCCAAAGGACCCCTGTAAGAATAGGTGTTGATTCATTGGTGGATACCGCATAGGACGTTTGTTTAATCATTGTTTTAAGTAAATCACTTGGCAGGCGAAGCATTTTGCTTTCTTCTATTTCAGGTAGCAACGGATATTCATCTGGATCTAAGCCCATGATTTGAATTTCGGAAGATCCTGAACGAATGATCGTTTGAAAGTTAGCTTTCACTTCAATTTCAATCAGTTGAGCTGGCAATTTACGAATGATTTCAACGAAAAATTTAGCGGGAAGTACAACACTTCCAGCTTGGATGAGTTCAATAATTTTAATCGTACTGTTTTCACTAGCTGTAAAACTTTGAATGGAAATGTCGGTATCACTAGCCGTTAGCGTAACACCGCTTAAGGTTGCATCTATTTTGATCCCTGTAAGAATGGGTATCGTAGTTCGAGAGGATATGGCTTTGGAAACGTGACCAATGGATTCGATTAAATGGTCTTTTAGGATAGTTAATTTCATGACTTCACTCCTGCAGTTCTTTTTTGACGGTGCGTTAGCATAATCATTATATAATAACATTCTTTATTAGTAATAGCAGTAGGGGCTGTAGATATGTGGATATGTGGATGAACTTTAGATAGAGCAAGCCTATCCACATGTGAATAGATTGTGCATAGGCTTATTGAAAATGTGATTTTATTAAGAGGGGTTTTTGATGCGTTCGGTCAGGTTGTGAACAATCTTATATAATTCTTGATCCACTTTGAGCTGCTGAACGATTTTCTCATGGGCATGGATGACCGTTGTATGATCACGCCCCCCAAAATTATCTCCGATTTTCGGCAATGAGAAGTCTGTGAGCTCCCGTGATAAGTACATTGCTACTTGCCTTGGGAAAGCCACGGCCTTTGTTCGTTTACGCGCTTTGAAATCCTCGAGCTTTAAACCATAGAATTCTCCAACTCTTGCTTGAATATCCTGTATCGTAATGACCCTTGGACGGTTGGACGGGATGATATCTTTGAGAGCTTCGGCTGTCAGGTGAACGGTAATATCCTGATTAATTAGGGACGAGTACGCTACTACTCGGATTAATGCCCCCTCTAGTTCACGAATGTTCGTATCAATTTGATTCGCGATATAGATCATAGCTTCATTGGGAATCTCGAGATTCTCAGCTTTAGCTTTTTTGCGTAAAATGGCGATTCGTGTTTCTAAATCTGGCGGTTGAATATCCGTAATAAGTCCCCATTCAAAACGTGAACGTAACCGATCTTCCAGGGTTGGAATCTCTTTTGGCGGACGGTCACTTGAGATAATAATTTGTTTGCCTTCCTCATGAAGCGCGTTAAATGTATGGAAAAACTCTTCCTGTGTTCCTTCTTTACCGGCAAGGAATTGAATATCATCGATGAGCAGTACATCAATGGTTCGATACTTGTTACGAAAGCCTTCCCCGCGGTTATCACGGACTGCATTGATAAATTCATTCGTAAACTTTTCGGAGGATATATATAGAACCCGAGAGCCAGGGTTATGTTCAAGTACATAATGTCCGATCGCATGCATGAGATGAGTTTTACCTAGTCCAACGCCCCCATATAGAAACAGGGGATTATACGCTTTCGCCGGCGCTTCGGCTACTGCGAGGGAAGCAGCGTGAGCAAAACGGTTGCCAGATCCGATGACGAAGGTATCAAATGTGTATCTGGCGTTCATCATACTTGTAAAGTTTTCTTCACCAGCAACAATGGCTGGACCTTTTGGGGGAATCACAACCGGTTGGATGGCTTGCGTCGATTGCGACTTCTGCTCTTCGGTTTCGATGACGAATTTAACGGATACATGCTTTCCCGTAAAATCGTAGATCGTTCCTTCGATTAGCTTCGTGTATCTACTCTCTAGCCACTCCTGCGCAAAATTATTAGGTGCACAAATAATGACTGTTGAATCGTTGAACACAGTAGCTTTCGTCGATTTCAGCCAGGTGTCGAAACTTGGTTTACTCAGCTTCGTTTGAATAATCGTTAAAATTTGTTGCCAAAGGTCCGTAGAATGGCCTTCCACAGTACTTCACTCCTTTTGAATCAAACATGTGGCATAGGCCAAGGGAAACATGGTTATGATTTATGGATAAAACGTGAAAACAAACAACTCACGTTGGGATCTCGAAGAAAATAGTAGTTAGCATTAAGTGTGCCCAAATATCGTCTAAAAGAATCTAGTGTCTGGCGGAGTCAAAAAAGGATGACTTTTGTCGGTTTTATCCACATTACTAAGGATCCGTAGAAATGACTTATTCTTGTAGAGGGTAGTTTGTGCACATTGTTATCCACAGGTTGTTGATAACTCGGAGAATTGGCGGTGTATATCCACAGCAGAAACATTACTATCTTAACAAAAGATACCTTGTTAATCAACGGATTGTTTCGCATTATCCACAATAACAACAACTTGTGGGTAGAAATTGTTCACAACACAAGATATTGTTGATATTCTGTTGATTTTCGACAAAGTTTGTTCTTTCTCGTCAAAACTTTATGCACAGCTTATTCTTTTGACCACTGTCGATGAAATCCGCGTTCCAAATACTGCACACTTGGGTAGGTTGACTTTCTTGTGTGAAAATGATTTAATGAGTAGTAGAAATTTTGTAGGATGGATATCCTCAGCCAGGTAGGGAGGTGCTATAGATGGGTCCAACATTTAACCCGAATACGAGAAAGCGTAAGAAGAACCATGGTTTCCGTAAAAGAATGAGCACGAAGAACGGTCGTAAAGTTCTACAAGCTCGTCGTCTTAAAGGAAGAAAAGTTCTAAGCGCATAAGAAGAGGCTCCGAAAGGGGCTTTTTTTTTTGCATTTTGCTGTACGGTTTACATTGAACTGGTTTTGTTAAAACTAGATTAGATATGTAGTGTTCTTTCAATAAATGAATGTGATCTGTCTGGAGTGTACATAGCTGTGGAGAAACTATATCGGTTAGCAAAAAGAGAAGACTTTAGTAAGGTATATCGCTATGGAAAATCGATGGCCAATCAGCAATTCGTTCTATATTATTTGCCGCAGCCGAAAGCAGAGGCGTTTCGTTTCGGAGTTTCGGTTTCTAAGAAGATTGGAAATGCTGTTGTTCGGAACCGTTTAAGGCGAATGATGAAAGAAATTATTCGTTTGAAAAAGGAAAATATGACACCTCAGTATGATTACATTCTGCTGGCTAGAAAACCGGTTGTTGATATGGACTACGCAGACATGGAGAAGAGTATCTGGCATGTCATTCGTAAAGCTTCTTTATATAAAAAAAATGACGTCATGAAAAAAGCGTCTATTGAAGTACTCCGAGGATGAGCGACGCGTTTTAAATGGTTTTTATCACCGATAAGAATTCATTCTTCCGAGTACCGGAAAACTAATAAATTCTTATGAGGTAAAAAGTTACGTATTATTTCCTTGCGGGCTTAAGTTGTGTTATAGTTTATCTTGGAAAAGACATTTAGGAGGATCTCATTTTGACTCGTCGAATTTATATGCTAGTAGCACTGTCTTCGGTGATTTTACTTTTGTCCGGATGTAGCCCGTCAAGTGCAGCATCAGCGCCAATCGACCTGAACACGGCTAATTTTTTCACTAAGTACTTTACGTACCCACTTTCACAAACGCTTGACTGGTTCGCCGATCATCTATGGGGTCAATATGGATTATCCATCTTGGTTGTCACATTGATTATTCGATTGATTATTTTGCCGCTTACGCTTAAGCAATACAAAAGCTCCAAACGGATGCAGGACCTGCAGCCTGAAATGAAGAAGCTTAAAGAGAAATATAAAGATGATGCAAAGAAACAACAAGAAGAAACGATGAAGCTATTTCAGCAAAATGGTGTAAATCCATTAGCCGGTTGTTTCCCAATCATTGTTCAAATGCCAATTCTAATTGCTCTTTATCAAGCAATTATGCGTAATCAAGAAATTCATGAGCACACGTTCTTATGGTTGAATCTTGGTAAACCGGATCACCTATACATCTTACCGTTGATTGCCGCGGCTACTACGTTCATTCAACAAATGTTTATGTCTTCCCAAATGAATCAACAAATGAAAAGTTTAATGTACATTTTCCCGGTCATGATTTTCGTTATGTCCATGAATTTTGCATCGGCACTCCCGCTTTACTGGATTTACGGTAACATTTTCACAATCGTTCAGTCTTATTTCATCTATGGTGCTCCTGGTTCACAAAAAAAGCCTGGATCTCAAAATAATAAGGGTGGCCTGTCGAAATGAAGAAAATCGTGGTGACTGGAAAGACAATTGAACTAGCAGTTAAATCTGGTCTAGATCAATGGCAAGTTTCGGAGGATCGTGTACATATTCATATTTTGGAACAGCCCTCACGAGGGTTGTTCGGGTTTATTGGATCCAGAGTTGCGAAGGTTGAGCTCGAATTGATACCCGATCCACTTGAGGAAGCGATAGCTTTCTTACAAGATATGTTCGAAGCGATGCAAATTTCCATCACCATAGATACACATAAAGATCGTGAAGGCTATATCTTAAACATGAGTGGCTCGGAATTAGGCATCTTGATCGGAAAAAGAGGACAAACACTCGATGCGCTTCAGTATTTAGTCAATATTGTAGGCAATCGGTATGCGAATTCTCATTTCCGTATCATCTTAGATGCGGAGAATTTCCGTGATCGACGGAAGAAAACGTTGGAAGAACTGGCGCTAAGACTTGCTAATCGCGTGATCAAGTCGAAAAAAGAAGTCATTTTGGAGCCGATGAATTCGCAAGAACGTAAAATCATTCATGCGGAATTACAAGGGCATCCCGTTATCAAAACGTACAGTAAAGGCGAAGAACCGAATCGTCGGGTTGTCATCGCTGTTAAATAACACAGATCGCAATGACTTGGTTCATATGTCATTGCTTTTTCTTTAAGATGAGGTAAATTCGAGGTGCAAATACTATGTTAAATGATACGATTGCTGCTATTTCTACACCGCTTGGTGAGGGTGGGATAGCGGTTATTCGTGTGAGCGGCGAGGATTCTGTCACATACGTTGAACGTATTTTCCGCTCCAAAACGAAACTATCTGTTGCTGATACGCATACGGTACATTATGGATTCATTTTAGAACCTGCTTCCGCCGAAAAGGTAGAGGAGGTTCTAGTTACGTTAATGAAAGCTCCGCGTTCCTTCACCATGGAGGATGTTGTCGAAATTAGCTGTCACGGAGGGATTGTCTCCGTTAAGAAAGTGCTTGATTTACTGCTTGTACAAGGGGTTCGTTTAGCTGAGCCTGGTGAGTTTACTAAGCGTGCTTTCTTGAATGGTCGTATTGACTTAACACAGGCAGAAGCGGTTATTGACTTAATTCGAGCAAAATCAGATCGAGCCTTCAAGGTAGCTTTAAAGCAGGTAGAAGGCAATTTATCCAAACAGATTAAGCATTTGCGCTACATTTTGGTGGAGTTAATGGCTCATGTTGAGGTGAATATTGACTACCCGGAACATGATGTAGAGGAAATGACGAATGCTTTCATTAAGACGAAGTGTGATACGGTCATGTTGGATATTGATCGTTTATTGGTGACCGCAGAACAAGGTAAAATTTTGCGCGAGGGCATTGAGACGGCAATTGTCGGCAAACCTAATGTAGGAAAGTCTTCTTTATTAAATGAATTAGCGCAAGAGAATCGGGCAATTGTTACGGATATTCCAGGAACTACGCGAGATGTCATTGAGGAGTTCGTCAATATTGGTGGTATTCCGTTGAAGCTGCTAGATACAGCGGGAATTCGTGAAACTTCGGATATCGTCGAACAAATTGGTGTGGAACGTTCAAAGACTGCGTTAGCTGAAGCAGATCTCATTTTACTGGTGCTGAATAGTAACGATGAGCTTCAACTCGACGAGATTGCATTGATGAAGCAGTTGGCTGATAAACAAACAATCGTTATTCTGAATAAGATTGATTTGGATCGCAAATTAGATGTTGAACAGGTGCTCAGCTATTTCCCCCAAGAACGTATTGTGGAACTTTCCCTGGTTGAGAACAAGGGTATTGAGGATTTGGAAAAAGCGATCGCGGCGATTTTCTTTGAAGGAAAGCTCGAATCCAGTGATTTAACATATGTGAGTAATGTTCGCCATATTTCCTTGTTGAAGCAGGCCAAGCGTTCTTTGCAGGATGCCTTGGATGCGAATGAGCAATATGTGCCAATTGACATGATTCAAATTGATATCCGAGCTGCTTGGGAGCAGTTGGGGGAGATTATCGGCGATTCGGTAGGAGAGTCCTTAATCGATCAAATTTTTACACAATTCTGCTTAGGAAAATGAAAATCGACAGCATTTTCATTTTCATAAAAGAGGGAGGGACGTTTCTATGGGATATCACGCAGGGAATTATGACGTTATTGTTATCGGTGCTGGTCATGCAGGTTGCGAAGCCGCATTAGCTTCAGCACGCATGGGCTGTAATACGTTGCTATTAACGATCAATTTAGATATGGTTGCTTTCATGCCTTGTAACCCATCCATCGGTGGTCCAGCGAAAGGACACGTTGTTCGTGAGATCGATGCGCTTGGTGGTGAGATGGGGCGTAACATTGATAAAACCTATATTCAACTTCGTATGTTGAATACAGGCAAGGGTGCCGCTGTTCATGCACTGCGCGCTCAAGCCGATAAGTTTTCGTATCAACACAAAATGAAAGAAACGATCGAAGCTACGGCTAATCTGACATTGCGTCAAGGGATGGCTGAAGAGCTTATCGTTGAAAATGGTGTTTGTAAAGGTTTAATTACCAAGACAGGTGCTGAGTATTACGCAAAGTCTGTCGTTTTGACAACGGGTACGTATTTGCGAGGTAAAGTGATCATGGGCGAACTGATGTACGAGAGTGGGCCCAATAATCAACAACCATCCGTTAAATTATCCGAGTCTTTGCGCAAGTTAGGGTTCGATCTTGTTCGTTTCAAAACGGGTACACCTCCGCGCGTTCATAAAGATACGATTGACTTTAGCAAAACAGAAATTCAACCAGGTGATGAGCAACCAAAGTTTTTCTCTTTCGAAACGAAATACGGTTCCAACCATAATGAGCAACTTCCATGTTGGTTGACCTATACGTCTGCCGAGACTCATCAGATTATTAATGATAATTTGCATCGTGCTCCGATGTTCTCTGGTGCGATTGAAGGGACGGGTCCTAGATACTGTCCTTCTATTGAAGATAAAATTGTTCGTTTCAGTGATAAACCGAAGCATCAAATTTTCTTAGAGCCAGAAGGTCACAGTACGTCAGAGTATTATGTGCAAGGTCTCTCAACAAGTATGCCGGAAGATGTGCAGTTGGGTATTCTACGTTCTATTCCAGGCCTAGAAAAAGTAGAAATGATGCGAACTGGTTATGCGATCGAGTATGATGCGGTAGTACCAACGCAATTGAAACCATCATTGGAAACGAAACTGGTTAGCGGATTATTTACAGCTGGGCAAATTAATGGAACTTCTGGATACGAAGAGGCTGCTGGTCAAGGCGTTATGGCAGGGATTAATGCTGCGCGTAAAGTTCAAGATAAAGAAGCCATTGTATTGGATCGTTCGGAAGGCTACATTGGCGTTCTTATAGATGATCTAGTGACAAAAGGAACTAGTGAGCCTTACCGCTTGCTTACTTCACGTGCAGAATACCGCTTATTGCTTCGTCATGATAATGCAGATCTTCGTTTGACGCCTATTGGTCATGAGATTGGATTGATTTCTGAAGAGCGCTACGCGAGGTTTTTAAATAAAAAATCATTAATCGAGCAAGAAGTTGAGCGTCTATCTGAAGTGAAGGTGAGGCCAGAGCCTCATGTTCAGGAATTGCTTCGCAGCTTGGAAAGTGTAGAATTGACGAATTCAGTACCTGCGATTTCCTTATTGCGTCGTCCTGAGATTGAGTATAAGCATATTGAACAGATGACGGTATCTCCTTTTGATTTAGATGAAGATATGAAGGAGCAAGTTGGTATTCAAGTTAAATATGCGGGTTATATTGAAAAACAAAGCAATCAGGTTGAACGTTTACGTAAAATGGAAAAGAAGAAGATTCCGGATGATATCGAATACAGTGAAATCCATGGAATTGCTACGGAAGCGAAACAGAAGCTCGCAAAAATCCGTCCTATCTCTATTGGCCAAGCTTCCCGAATTAGCGGGGTTACTCCTTCAGATATTTCAATCTTGCTTGTTTATCTCGAACACTACAATAGAGTCATAGCGGCTAGAGGTTAAAGATATGGATGCTATTCAGCTACAATTCACAGAGTTATTAGCTCAAGAGAATATCACTCTTTCTACTAGACAGTTAGAGCAGTTTGAACAGTACTACAAGACACTCGTAGAGTGGAATGAGAAAATGAATTTAACAGGTATTACAGAGAGAGACCAAGTTTATCTTAAACATTTCTATGATTCTCTTTCTGTGGCTTTCAATTTCGATATGGGAAAGGTTAACTCCCTTGCTGATATCGGGTCTGGTGCGGGATTCCCTAGCATACCTCTTAAAATTGCATTTCCTCATCTTCAAATTACAATTGTTGATTCTTTGAATAAACGCATTTTATTTTTAAAAGAAATTGTCTCTCAACTTGGTCTCTCGGCCATGGACTGTGTTCATGGCAGGGCAGAGGATGTCGCTAGGTTACCTCGTTATCGCGATCAATTTGATCTCGTAACAGCAAGGGCCGTTGCTAAACTGCAAGTATTAAATGAGTTCTGTCTTCCATTTGCCAAAAATGGAGGGACTTTCATTGCGATGAAGGGCTCCGAGGTAGATGAAGAAATTAAAGACTCTTCCTTTAGTTTAGTAGAGCTACGAGGGAAAGTTGCGAAGGTTAATCGGATGATTTTGCCTATTGAAGAATCAGTAAGACACTTTGTTGAGATTCAGAAGACAGCTGCTACGCCAGCCAAATATCCTAGGAAGGCGGGTATCCCTTTAAAGGAACCGCTGTTCAAATAATAGGAATGTTTCACGTGAAACATTTGCCAGTTAACCTGTTATATAGAAGGATTTTGGCCTTCGATGGAGAATACCTATATAAGGTGAAAGCCACTCATATACTGGCTTCGCCTTACCTTTTATTTGTGATGTTGTGGTTGGATATTCGCAATTGATAGAATAAATTTACTAGAATCAGACAGCATGAATGACATCGTCTCGGAATGGCGAAAAGTCTTTTTTACCTTGTACAGGGCGTTGTATCCGTTTATTGTAACTGTACTGATCGCTTAAACTACGGGAAGAGTTGGTGGTAAGTTTTCCTATGAAAGAACAAATATCGAAGCTATTTGGCCTTGCAGATCGTTCAACAACGGATGAGGTCAAAAACATACCAGTAAATAGTATTATTCCTAGTCCCTATCAGCCAAGAACTTTATTCGATGATGATCGTATTGATGAGCTATGTCAAACCATTCGAACACATGGTATTATCCAACCTATCGTTGTTCGAGTCAAAAATAATACATTTGAATTAATTGCAGGCGAACGGCGTTTGCGTGCGGTGAAAAAGTTAGGTCTTGATACGATCCCAGCTATTGTTCGAGACTTTAATGATTCACAAGCGGCATCTATTGCGCTTATTGAAAATTTACAGCGTGAAGGACTTACTGCGATCGAAGAGGCTGCAGCTTATCATCAGTTGATTGAGATGCATGATCTCACCCAGGAGAGCCTTGCTCAGCGTTTGGGCAAAAGCCAATCCACAATTGCGAATAAGATTCGGTTATTACAATTATGCGAACCCGTTAAAATGGCATTGATGGAACGCAAGATAACGGAACGTCATGCTCGGGCATTACTAGCTCTTGATCAAGAAGAGCAACAGGTGAAATTGCTAGAAGAGATTATAACAAAAGAATTAAACGTAAAACAAACGGAAATAAAGATCAGTTTCTTGAAAGAAGCCGCGAAAATTAAGAAGTCACGTCGAGTATCTTTCACTAAAGATGTTAGACTTGCCCTTAATACCATTCGACAATCGGTCGAAATGGTGTCGAGTTCGGGATTACATATTAATACGTCAGAACAAGACCACGATGATCATTATGAAATTATAATTAAGATACCTAAGCGATAATTTGGTATTCCTGCTACCTAAAAACGGCGCAAGCCGTTTTTTTTGCATCTATTGGCACGAATCTATCAAATATTCATAAGGTAACTGATTGATAGATATGGTAAGATAGTACTACTGCTTGTTAAATAGCATTATGGAACATAAGCGATTGAGGTGAAATGGTTTTGTCTAAAATTATTGCAATAACGAATCAGAAGGGTGGCGTCGGTAAGACAACGACTTCTGTGAATCTAGGCGCTTCATTAGCTTCGCTTGGTAAACGGGTTCTTCTGGTCGATATCGACCCACAAGGAAACACAACAAGTGGTATTGGAGTCAATAAAGCTGATGTAACAAATTGCATTTATGATGTATTGATTAATGACGTGCATCCGAAAGACGCAACGGTAGAAACGAATGTTCCTAATCTTAAAATTGTTCCGGCAACGATTCAACTAGCTGGAGCAGAGATTGAATTGGTTCCGACCATTTCAAGAGAAGTTCGTTTGAAGAAGTCACTTCATCTTGTTAAACACTTATATGATTATATTTTGATAGATTGCCCCCCATCACTTGGCCTTTTAACGATCAATTCTTTAACTGCCGCTGATTCCGTAATCATCCCTATTCAGTGTGAATACTACGCATTAGAAGGTTTAAGTCAACTTCTAAATACTGTGCGTTTAGTGCAAAAGCATTTAAATACCGGACTTCAAATCGAGGGTGTCCTATTGACGATGTTTGATGCAAGGACGAACTTAGGCATTCAGGTCATTGAAGAGGTTAAGAAGTACTTCCAAACCAAGGTTTATCAAACGATTATCCCTCGTAATGTACGTTTGAGCGAAGCACCGAGTCATGGGCAATCCATTATTACGTATGATCCTAGATCAAAAGGCGCGGAAGTTTATTTAGAACTTGCTAAGGAAGTGATCTCAGTATGACTAAAGGCCTCTCTAAAGGTTTAGGTAAAGGATTAGACGCACTAATTACGTCCTTGCATATTGATGAGAGCGATAAAGTCATTCAGATTCCATTAGCTCAATTGAGAGCCAATCCGTATCAGCCTAGAAAGCATTTTAATGAAGATAGCATTAAGGAACTTTCAGAGTCTATCAAAGAGCATGGTGTCATTCAGCCGATCATTGTTCGGAAGGTTCTTAAAGGCTACGAGATCATTGCGGGTGAGCGTCGTTTCCGTGCCTCACAAGTTGCAGGGACACCAACCATTCCAGCTGTTGAAAGAATTCTTTCTGATCAACAGGTGATGGAAATTGCGTTGATTGAGAACGTGCAGCGTGAGGATCTTAATGCACTCGAGATTGCATTCGCTTATCAAGGCATTATTGATCAGTTCTCTTTGACACAAGAAGAGCTTTCTGCGAAGGTAGGTAAGAGTAGATCTCATATTGCCAATTTCCTAAGATTGCTTTCTCTTCCTGAATCGATTAAACAATATGTTTCACGTGGAACATTATCAATGGGACACGCGAGAGCAATTGTTGGTGTGAAGGACGATAAGATTAAGAAAGAACTTGCAGAGTCAACGATCTCTAAACAGTGGAGTGTTAGAGAGCTTGAAGAAGCAATTAAGATGCTAGAAGAACCACCTGGCCCTGAGAAGGAAAAGGCAAAACAAAAAGAAAAAAATAAAGATCCTTATATTAATCAAGCAGAAGAGCAATTGCGAGACATTTATCGGACATCCGTGAAAATTAAGAGTCAGCAGGATAAAGGGAAGATCGAGTTACTCTATTATTCCAAAGACGATCTCAACCGACTGCTAGAATTATTGCAAGGTAAAATCTCTTAGAAATTGCTAGCGTACCTATGGAGGCTGTCTGTTCATTAATTGTGAACGGACTGTCTCCTATGTTTTTCTTTCGAACAGAAAGAACAAACTAAGGTATGCTATATTTATGACCATACATAATTGAAATAGCGAATGAAGTACTGTAGGGTAGAGATATCTCGAAAGGGGCTGGACATATGAAAAACGTTATGTATTTCGACCAAGCAGCATCCTCATGGCCGAAGCCGCCAGTGGTGATGGATGCGATGATGCAATGTATGCAGGAGTATGCAGCTAATCCTGGTAGGGGCAGCCATCAGATGGCAGTGAAGGCAAGCCGTACGTTGTTTGAAACGAGAAAAAATCTAGCCAAATTATTCGGTGTGAGAAATCCAAACGATATTTCATTTGCATTAAATACGACACATGCACTAAATCAGGCGATCCTAGGCTTCGTAAAACCTGGCGATCATGTGATCTGTACGAACGTTGAACACAATTCGGTGAGAAGACCATTAGAGTATTTAAAATCCTCGGTTGGCGTCGAGCTTACTTATTTGCAACACGATGAGCAAGGGAATGTGCAATTAAATGATTTGAAAGAAGCGTTTCGCTCCAATACAACGCTTGTGGTTGTGAATCACAGCTCCAATTTACTTGGCACCATTATGCCAATTGGAGAGATGGGAGAGCTCTGTAGAAACCACGGCGCGAAGATGCTTGTAGACGCGGCTCAGAGCGCCGGTGTACTGCCTATTCATGTCGTAGATATGAATATTGATATGCTTGCCTTTCCAGGCCACAAGGGGCTCCTGGGGCCTCAAGGAACGGGTGGGTTATACATCCATCCAGACATTGATTTGGAACCGTTGCTGCATGGTGGAACAGGCAGTCAGTCGGAGGCTATCCACCAGCCGACAGTACGGCCTGATCGTTATGAGGCAGGGACACAGAACACGCCAGGCATCGCTGGATTGAATGAAGGTGTGAATTTCGTCCTAGCGGAAACCGTGGACAAGATTCATGCGAAAGAATGGGCACATACGCAGCAATTAATGGAAGGGTTACTGGGAATTGAAGGAGTTACGATTCTAGGGCCAAAGCTTGGACAAAATAAAACAGGAATCGTTTCCTTTAACCTTCAAGATGTGGATTCATCGGAAGTTGCTTTTATCCTCGATCAATCGTTTCAAATTGCTGTGCGATCCGGATATCATTGTACTCCGCTAGCACATGAAGTGGCAGGTACTTTGGCGAAGGGAGCCGTGCGGTCGAGTATCGGGTATTTTACGACGGACGAAGAGGTAACTGCACTCATTGAAGCTGTCAAAGAGATTCAAGCGCAATATGCGAAGTAGAAAGAGGGATCAAGCATGGGGGAACTGTTTGGCTTGAATGCAGAATACGTGATGTTAGTTTGTTTCGCATTCATTCTGGTGTTATTGGTTATGGTCATTATTATTTCAATTCGATTGTCATCCTTGCGGAAACGATATACACGGATGATCAATGGTACAAGTGCTGAGAATATGGAGCAGTTACTCATTGACATGCAGAGTGCTCTAAACGAGCAAAAGGCCGAGTCCGCAAAGGCTTCGACCCACATAACTAGTATTCATCAGTCTATGAAGAAGATGACATCGAACATAAAAGTTCGTCGCTACAACGCCTTCAATGAAGGGGGAAGTGATCTCAGTTTCTCGTTGGCGATGCTGAACGAAGAACAGGATGGTGTGATCATTACAGGGATACATAGTCGTGAGCAAATGTATGTATATGCGAAGCCGATCGCAAATGGCCAGTCTAGTTACACGCTAAGTCCAGAAGAAAAAGAGACACTTAGTCAAACTTTAAAGCAGTCGTAGCACTCGGTGCAAAAGCTTGGGTCCGTCTAATCGAAGCGTAAAGGGCATCGCCAATGACGGTTGCCATATTCATGACGAGGCTAAGCCGCGTATTTTGCAAGACGAAATATTCCATGAAGCCGCCAACATTAACGATCCCAGTAACATGAATATCACCTACGGGAGGCAGGTCTTTATTGACCCCTGCACCTGGCTTGAGAGGCCCATGCGCGACTTGAATGCAGCCGACACTAGCAACTTGCCCTAAACAAGCATCAACAGCTACGATGAAAGGGTTTTGGAATTGCTTGTGTATGGTTTCAACGGTTTCAGCTAAATTCATGGCGTGGACAGGCTCATCCAAAGTGCCAAACAAGTGAAGATTGCGGAGCGTGGTCGTACGATTGAGATGGGATCCTACGAGAGGTCCAAGAGCATCACCTGTAGAACGATCCGTTCCTACGCAAATCACGACGATAGGTTGATAGGTTGGTAGTTTACTGAAAATCGATTGCAAGTGCTTGGCGAGAAGATGAGGTGTATTGGAATCGGTATGTTGAATTTTCAAAGGTTCTTGCACTGGGGTTTTATCGCCGTCGAATCCAAAATGGAATTTCATGATATCCCTCCAAGGTAGTAAATCTTTTTTACTAGTATATGGAGAGAGAGGTACATTTATACGTAGAGAGGAGAGCTTTCTCTGGAATTTTCTATCATGTTGCTAGCTTTCGATTCTACCCAACAAGCACTAAGAGCTGAGATGCTGCTAGAATATGCAGATATCGAGATCGATATCAGGCCTACGCCGAAAGAGATTACAGCAGGATGTGCTCTTTCTATTGAATTTCCAGGAGCAGATCTTGTGCGAGTTCAAGAGATTATAGAGAGCGAGAACGTCGAGATTAGAGGCATTTATTTTAAAAAAGAAGATGGATATGGTACTATAGTAGAAAAGTAAGGAGGCATACTTGTGTCTTTTGAAACACAATATTTCAAAGATTTGATGCATTGGATTCGGGAGCATATCAGTAAACCTGAGATCATCGCCTCCATATTCTGGATCACTGTCAAAATCGTACTCATCTATGTCATTGCTAGAGTTATCATCAAAGTTGCTGATAAAACAATCGCTCATATGGTCATTGCGAGAGAGAAGTCGCCGCTTAAAATTGATAGACGAAGATCGAATACCATATCTATTCTCATACATAATCTTATCGCCTATGCAGTAAATCTAGTTGCTATTATGTTGATTCTGGGTCAATTAGGATTGAATCTAGGCCCCTTACTCGCGGGTGCAGGAGTACTTGGATTGGCGATAGGTTTCGGAGCACAGAGTTTGGTGAAGGATGTTATTACAGGGTTCTTTATCATTTTTGAAGACCAATTCGGCGTTGGTGATGTTATCCAGATTGATCAATTCAAAGGGACCGTTGAGGAAATTGGCATTCGCGTGACTCGGATCAAAAGCTGGACCGGTGAGGTTCACATCATCCCTAACGGAAACATTAAACAAGTGACCAACTTTTCCACTTATAATTCGATTGCTATAGTCGATGTAACTATCGCCTATGATGCTGACATTGATCGTGCGATGGTCTTATTAAATGAAGTTGTCGCTGAAGTGTATGAGCACACAGAGAATATCGTTAAAGCGCCACAAGTGCTCGGCGTGCAAATGATTGGAAACACAGATTTGAAGATACGGGTTATTGCGGAATGCAAGCCGAACAAACAAGGAGAAGTTGGGCGAATTCTAAATGTTGAAATTAAGAAGTATTTAGATACCCATGGCATCAAACAAGAAAAAGTGGAGGGGAACTAAGATGGAGAAGAAAGAATACCAACTTGGCGATGTTGTACAGATGAAAAAGCCCCATCCATGCGGTACAAATGAAATGGAAATTATTCGAATGGGGATGGACATTCGGATTAAGTGCGTAGGCTGTAAGCACAGCGTATTAGTGCCAAGAACGAAGTTCGAGAGTAAGCTGAAAAAGATATTGCGCAGCAATGCGGTACCAGAGGAAGAGTCTAACTAGCCTCTTTCACAAATATTAGTAAAACACTTGCGAGAGACAGACTTTTTTGATACAATAAGTCCTGTTCTCATTTTCTTGGAAAGGTACCCAAGTGGTCCAAGGGGGCTGACTCGAAATCAGTTAGGCGTCGCGAGGCGTGCGTGGGTTCGACTCCCACTCTTTCCGTACTTGAACACATCAGATGAAGCCGTTTATATCCTTCGAGGATATGGGCGGCTTTTTTGTGCCCTGTTTCGACATCGTAATAATGGTTTATATGAAAGAGAAGGGATAAAAAGCAATGATCCGAAGCAACCTAACAGTTAGGTTCATGGAAAATAGCTGCGTAGGAGGACGAGATAAATGAATAAATGGATACTAGCCCTAGCTATGTTTGTTGTGGTGGCCTCAGGGTGCGCTAAGAAGGACGATACGTCGACAGCTAGTCCAACAGCAAGTGCGACAGTACAGCCCTCAGCAGGGGCTTCAGCGACGCCTAGTGGGACGACTGCAGGAGGAGCTGTGACAGCGACACCAACGCCAAAGGGAACTACGGGTGGCGGAGCGGCAGCGACACCTTCCCCGATAACGAAGGAGCAAGTTGAGAAAATCAGTTTGACGAGTACCTACGATGATTTGGTTAAGCAGACGGGGTCCAAAGGGAATCTAGTGAAAGAGGAAAATGGTAAACGAACGTATGAATTTGCTATTACGAATCAAGCAGGGTATTATGCGGAATTCGTTTTCTCTGCCGATGGGAAAATTTCAGAGAAGCGCGTGTATCAGAAGTAGGGGACTGATTGACAGCGTGATGGGAGCTATATGATAACCGGTAAAAGAAGAAAAGCAGCGGGCTATTTTGAAGTGACCCCTTAAAGTTAGACATATATATTAAGCAACCTGTTGGGCATGGGCTCGGTATTGTACTGGGCTCATGCCTTTTAATTTTGACTTTAT
>NZ_LMSJ01000042.1 GCF_001428105.1 Paenibacillus sp. Soil766
AAAGCTTAATTGCTCATTTGAAGCTAGCGAGATTTTGCAATCTCTTTTATAGTCGATTACTCGACTGTGCTTACTCACTCGTTGTTCAGTTTTCAAAGATCAATTTATTTCGTTTTCATTCGCCATCCATTTAGCGGCGACTTTTATAATATATCACATTCGAACCACTCAATGCAAGCTTTTTTATTTTTCTTTTTTTCAAACTTCGCTTACACCCTATAACTCGTTGGCTTCAAATGCGTTACCGTTTTTAGCGGCGAGAGTTAATTTATCATAGAATCACAATCAAAGTCAAGCAATTAAATAAGAATAAAAAAAGAACCAGTAAAACAACTGATTCTTAAAGGTTTTATGCATTATACACTTGTATATCTCAGCTCGATTTCCGATGTATGCTCATCAATGATCACAGCAACTTCTTTGATTAAACCTTTTTTGACTAGTTTATTGAGCAATAGAGGAAGCTCTGACTTGATTTCAATTAACTGCGTGTGTTGTTGGAGTTCATCTGAGCTTAGCGGATGCTCGCTGTCCCTGAGGATTTGAATAAATGCCTCACAGCAACGCTCCATTTTGGACATAACAGAAAATTCACAAGCAAGTAGCACAAGTTGAACCCGTTGCTTCAATGTCTCTTTACTCATTGTTAGCTCTTCATAAAGCTTATAAACTCCAGGATTAATCGCTCGAATCTGTCTCCAAACTGTGATTTCAGGGTGATAGCCATCTTCCACAATGACAATCCGTGCCCAGTGATGAAGCGCTTCGAGAATGTTGTTATAGGCATCTAAGATATGATCATCAAGAATGTATTCCTTACTTTGCAAATATTTTCGGAGAAAATGTGAAAATTCAATTAGTAGCTTATGCTCACGCAAATCTCCAGGAAACTCAAGTATTCGATGGCGCAGGCCTTCTAAATAAGTGTTCTGATCCAGAAGTATCTCCCCTTTTAACAGCCAGTGAAGAATATTGCGATTAACACCATGCCGAATCCATTGTTCAATTGAAGTAGGATCCGTCCATCTTTCTTGTATCCTTGAATCGTCTCTTATATAATTAGTCGTATGATTGTTCAGTCTCAGGTCGTTCGTTACTATTAAAAACAGCGTATCAAAACCATCTGTAAGTGAGGGAAGTTGCTTAGGATTGTCTACCGCCATGACGCTAATGATTCTAGGGTCATTCCGGAACTTAAGCAATAACTGCTCCTTATTAATTCCCATGGGTGTCCAAAGCTCCTGTCTCCAATTGTTTCTTACTTATTTCTACAAGGGTGAACGGGTTTCCTGCTGATTTCTGTGACAAATCATACAAAACATGTGCTATACGGATTGGGGAGGAAAACAAAGTGCGATTTAGATCAAGTAAAGTTAATGAATTCCGCTTATGGGGATTGGTCATGACCATGGGTGGGATGCTGCTTATGATTATAGGACTCGCTGGCGTCGTTTTCGATTGGGGACAAGCAGGTCGAGTGATTGCCGTCATCTTCATGATTATTGGAATGATCAGTGTATTGGTGAGTATGGGGATTTATTTCTGGGCTGGCATGCTTTCAACATCAGCAACTGTCATCGATTGTCCAGAATGCGGTAGAAGGACAAAAATGCTGGGTAAAACAGATCGTTGCATGTTTTGTAAAACGATTCTAACGATTGATCCACAATATGAGCCAGTTGGTGACAATGAAACGGCGGCTACTCAAACGGCTCACTATGAGCCAAGTCGAGAACATGAGCACAAGCCACACTAAAAAACAAAGAAAGCCGAGCCCCTTCACTGGGTTCGGCTTTCTTTTCATTTTAAGATAAGTGCGGTTCAAATCAAGGTTGAACTTTAGGTAAAGCATCCTTCATTACATCCCAAATTACAGGCTTCTCAAAACCTCTTCTCCAAGAAGCCACGCCTGCCAGATTATATTTCTCAACCAAAGCTAGCCTAGCTTTAATTGAGACTTCATCCTCGAGCCAGATACGAATTAGCTTACTGCCGTCTTTATATTCCACGTAATTTTGACCTGTATCCGCTAAAAATGTAGGGGTCAGTTTCTTCTCTTTGATGATCGTTTGCGCAGCTTCCATGGTTAACGTTTTGGATGTTGCGGTTAATTTACCATTCTTTGTTTCTTCCGTCCACTGCCGCGTATAGAATGGCACTCCGAGGACAAGCTTAGATGGCGGTATTTTATCCGTCGTCAGAAGCGTTGTAACGGACCTCTCCACCCAAGGTAAGGAAGATACCGATCCAGACTTCGGACTCGTGGCCCAATACTCGTCATAGGCCATCAACATCATATAATCGACTACCTCTGCTAATGCTGGGCGATCATAGAACATAGACCACATTTCATTGGTTGATTTGGGAGTTACATCGATGGAAACTGACAAACCTTGCTCATGCATAAAAGGAGTCATTTCTCGTACAAATTGGACGAGGTTCTCCTTATCTTTAAGATACACGTTTTCAAAATCGATATTGATACCCTGGAGTTTGTAAGTTTGAGCAAAGCCAAGCAATTGTTTAATCATTTTCATACGTAGATCATAGCTAGCTAGTACTTTATTCGTGCGATCTGCATCGAAGCCATTACTAAACAACGCCCATACTTGGTAGTTGTGGTCGTGCGCCCACTTGACATAAGAAGCATCCGCTAAATTACTAATGCGCCCCTCACTATCTGCGACAGAGAACCAAGTTGGACTTATCACTTGTAAACCAGGCATCTCACCGATCTTAGATGTGTCAGGATTCTTAGAAATGACATGTTCCCAGGTCATATTTAATTTCCCAGTCATAGGCTTCCATGGCACATAGGAGGATAACTGCTCTTGAAGCGGAATCGTCTCCTCGTGATCCACCGTGATATCGCTCTTACGAACGAAGCCAATCGGTCCGCTCTCTAGCTGCACTTTGTACCAATCTTCTTCCGTATTCGTAATCATGACCTGTTCGTTCAGAGCAATCGTCGCAATAATCGGTGCTTTGATTGAAGCTTCCGTTCGTAATTGAGCTTCTTTCTTCCCTGTATGCTTCCCCCACTTGATAACTTCACCTTGTTTGAAGAGCAGGAGTGCTCCTGATTTTGCTGATTCCCGTATTTCAAATGCATATAACTGCTTCAGAGGTTCAACAGGCAGGTAAATGGTACCTTCTTTCTTCTCGACGGGAAAGGATAGTGAAATAGGCTTCTCATTCATGAGTGCTGAGAGCTCTGTCGTCTTCATTCGCATTACTTTATCTTTAGTAGTTATGATGACGGAATCACTGCTTTTTTCATATATGATCGTCGGATCAATCCATTTCTGAACGAAATCAAGCGGAAGCTTCAAACCTTCCTTCTCTCCAATTGCACTCGATTTATAGTAATTGCCTTCATAAAAAATCGGCTTCGTCAGTTCATGGAATTCCGGTTCAACATGTGTTCGATTCGGTGCCAGTTGTTGGACAAGAAATGTTCCCGCGCCGGCCGCGAACATCCCTACACACAATGCGCTAATCAGGATTACTTTTTTGGATGATTTCAACACTTCACTTCCTTATGAACAATTGGTGATAGATAAAAGAGAAAAAACGTGTCAACTCTTCACATATGAAGAGCAGGACACGTTTCATTATACAACAGGAAAGCACATAAGTAGGAATTCTGCGTATAGTTAATGCTTGGTAGTAACCGTACAATCCGGACACACGCCATAAACTTCCAATCGATAACCGCCAACTTGGAACCCTGTATGCAATGCAGCTGTTGTTTCGATGTCTGACAGTGGAGGGTATTCAAAATCAGAAATCTTCCCACATACCTCACAAACCGCATGATAATGATCTGTCATATCCGCATCAAACCGACTCGAGCTGTCCCCATAAGTTAATTCCCGAACAAGTCCCGATTCGATAAATACTTTAAGATTATTGTAAACAGTCGCAACGCTCATGTTAGGAAATTTCGATTCTAACGATTTGTAAATATCATCCGCTGTCGGATGAGTCATGGAATCCAGCAAAAAGGAAAGAATCGCATACCGCTGGGGCGTCATCCGAACACCTGTTGTTTTCAACTTTGTTAAAGCCTGTTCTAAATGTGCTGCCATGGTACTCACCACCTGAATTAGTCATTAAAACCTTACATTATATTGTACGTCTGTTCTTCGACTTTTGTCAATGATGGTTATACATCCGTCCAATTGTTCAAAGCTGACCTAGCCTTCAATTTTTACTATTTTCGATGGCCACTCCAGTGACCCCTTGAATTTGATTGGTTTCCTCAAGCAATGCTCCAATAATAGATGGCTTCGGTATTGTAACATGAAAGGTAATTTGAACATGATTAGCCTTACTGCTATCATCTGATTCTTCTAGTTTAATTTGCTTAATATCTATCTTACGTTTACCTAGAATCGTTGTAATTAACCCTAAGGTACCGGGCTGATCAGTCGCTTGTATTCTTAAAATGCGCACTTTTTTCCCATTGAAATACTTATGCTCTACTTTATTTAGAATCCATAAAGAGATTAAAACCATGAAGCAAACTAAGACAGCCGGATAATAAAAACCCGCTCCGATCGCAAGACCAATTCCCGCAACGACCCATAGCGATGCTGCTGTCGTAAGTCCCGTGATCGATCTTCCATTGAACATGATCGTCCCCGCACCTAGAAACCCAATTCCACTGATGACCTGAGCCGCTAAACGAGATGGATCAATACGCACATTAACTTCATTTACAAACGCGCTAAAGCCGTACATGGAAAGCAGCATCACAAGCGCTGAGCCAACACATACCAATATGTGCGTACGGAGCCCTGCTGCATGAGCGCTAATCTCTCTTTCAAATCCAATCAACCCACCAAGAAAAAGTGCTAATACGAGTCTAATTGTAATATGTAGCTGGTCAATTACCCAAGGATTCTCCATTTTGTAAACGCTCCCTTTTTATTTCAAATCGAAGACTTTAGTAGTAGCAGCCGATTGGATACTCAGATTTGACGCTAATGACCTGTAGCAGGTCGCTCGAAAGTTGTCAAACTAACCCCAGGAGGAACAGTAAAGACGCGTTTCCGGATAAAACCATACCCCTCATAGAGACGTATTGCCGGTAGATTCGCAGTTCCTGTGGATACGATAAAGCGAGCAACTCCTGCAAGCTCTTGTTCTTTCATTATATGCTGTAAGAGGGAGCTAGCAATCCCCCTACGAAAAAAATTAGGATGAACCATCATACGACATATCGTTACAATACAACCTTCACGTTCAAATGAAATCGCTCCTGCGAGTGAGCGTCCCTCATGATCATCAACAAAGAAACCATAGAAAATTTCCTTCGCTTCGCGAATTGACTGAATGCCATCCTTTAGAGGAGGGATATCATCAAAACCGATCAGTTCAGCTTCCACACGATAGGAAGCGATTTGAAGCGCAAGCAGGGGTAAGATTTCGTCATTCGTTTGTAGAACTAGTTGCTGAATAGACAGTGGTATCACTCCTATATGGGGAATTGAAAAAAGTGGTGCCCTACTAAGAGGATCACCACTTTTAACTTATCATTTGCTGTTCAGACACTCCACAATTAATTTATTGACGAGTCCTGGATTCGCCTTGCCTTTAGTTTCTTTCATGACTTGGCCAACAAGGAAGCCTACAGCTTTTTCCTTGCCAGCTTTGAAATCTGCAACAGATTGAGGGCTGTTCTCAACAACTTGCTCAACAACTGCTTTGATAGCACCTTCGTCACTGATTTGCACAAGACCATGCTCTTCAACAATCTTCTGCGGCTCTTTACCGGTTTCAATCATTTCTTTAAACACAGTCTTAGCAATCTTATTAGAAATCGTGCCTTTCTCGATTAAACCAATCATTTCGCCTAGCCCTTTGCCTGTTACTTTGGCATCGGTAAATTCAAGGGAGTTAGCATTCAAATAACCTAGCAAGTCACCCATGATCCAGTTCGAAACAGCTTTGGCATCTTGGGTATACTTCAAGCTCTCTTCAAAGAAGTCAGCCATCTGCATAGAAGCTGTGATGACAGCTGCATCATAGCTAGGCAAGCCGTATTCACTGCTGTATCTCGCTTTACGAGCGTCTGGCAACTCAGGAATCGAAGCTTGAACACTTGCTTTCCAAGCATCATCAATGTAAAGGCTAACCAGATCCGGATCTGGGAAATAGCGATAATCGTGCGCATCTTCTTTGCCGCGCATTGCGAGAGTTTTGCCTTGCGTTTCATCCCAACGGCGAGTTTCTTGAATGACTTCTTCCCCGCTTCTAAGAATCTCCGCTTGGCGATATTCTTCATACTCAAGTCCACGCTGTACCCCACGGAAGGAGTTCATGTTCTTAAGCTCGGCACGTGTGCCGAATTTCTCTTGCCCGAATGGGCGAATAGAAATGTTAGCGTCGCAACGAAGTGAGCCTTCCTCCATTTTCACATCAGAAACATCACAATAAATCATAATAGCTCTGATCTTCTCCAAATAAGCACGCGCTTCCTCTGGAGATCGCAGATCAGGTTCGGATACGATTTCGATCAACGGTGTTCCTGCACGGTTAAGGTCAACGAGGGAAGCATAACCGCCATCAATATGCGTCAGCTTGCCTGCATCTTCTTCCAGGTGGACACGCGTGACACCGATGCGTTTGGTAACTCCACCAACTTCGATATCAACCCACCCATGCTCGCCGATCGGTTTATCGTATTGCGAAGTTTGATAAGCATCAGGTGAATCTGGGTAAAAGTAATTTTTACGATCAAATTTACTGTCTGTTGCGATTGTGCAATTAAGAGCCATTGCCGCTTTCATCGCATATTCAACCGCCTGGCGGTTAAGAACAGGTAGAACACCAGGATGACCTAAGCATACTGGACATGTATTCGTATTCGGAGGTGCTCCGAATGAGGTTGCACAACCACAAAATATTTTAGAAGCGGTATGAAGTTCTACGTGAACTTCAAGACCGACTACGGTTTCAAATTGGATATCTGTTGCCGACAAAGTGAATGCCTCCTTCGTTACTCTTGAACTATTAACTTACAATTGCGGGCGCTGCTTGTGGTGGTCTGTGTGCTGTTCGAAAGCGTGGGCTACTCGCAACACGGTAGCTTCATCCAATGCTTTGCCGATAATTTGCAAGCCAACTGGAAGTTCATTCACGAATCCGCATGGTACGCTAATTGCAGGAATACCTGCCAAGCTGACCGGGATGGTCATGATATCATTCAAATACATCGTTAACGGATCGCTGCTTTGCTCACCGATTCGGAACGCTGTGGTTGGAGCCGTTGGCCCGATGATGATGTCATAGTTGTTGAAAACTTGATCAAAATCTTGCTTGATCAATGTGCGAACTTGTTGAGCCTTCAAGTAGTACGCATCATAATAGCCTGAGCTTAACGCGTAAGTACCTAGCATGATCCGACGTTTAACTTCAGGACCAAAGCCTTCGCTGCGGGATAGATTGTAGAGATCTAACAGATTGCGTGCGTTATCTGAACGAACACCATAACGGATGCCGTCAAAACGTGCCAAGTTGGAGGATGCCTCAGAAGACGCCAACAAGTAGTAAGTTGCAACGGCATATTCAGAATGTGGAAGCGTTACTTCTTCCCATACAGCTCCAAGACCTTCAAGCACTTTGAGCGCTTCAAGTACTTTCGCTTTAACCGCTGGGTCGATCCCGTTACCCATGTACTCTTTAGGTACACCAATGCGCAGTCCCTTGACGTCACCTGTCAATGCGCTGAGGTAGTTCGGGATCTCCACATTCGCAGAAGTGGAATCCTTCGGGTCGTAACCTGCGATGGCTTGCATCGCGTAGGCAGCGTCTTCTACGTTCTTCGTAAGCGGCCCGATCTGGTCAAGGGAGGACGCGAATGCGACCAAGCCATATCGGGACACGAGACCGTACGTCGGCTTCAGACCGACGATGCCGCAGTAAGCAGCCGGTTGGCGAATCGAGCCACCGGTGTCAGAACCCAGCGCGAAGTACACTTCGCCTGCAGCAACTGCTGCTGCGGAGCCACCGCTGGAGCCGCCTGGCACATAATCCGTGTTCCACGGATTATGGGTCGGGTGGAACGCGGAGTTCTCGTTGGATCCGCCCATCGCAAACTCATCCATGTTGAGCTTGCCGATGGTAACCGCTTGTGCTTCCTTGAGCTTGCTCACAACGGTCGCATCATAAATCGGAATATGATTGGATAAGAATTTGCTGGCGCAGGTCGTTTTCAAACCTTCGGTTACCATGTTATCCTTGATGCCGATTGGCAAACCGAATATATCACTGCGAGTAGCATTGCTTAAAAGCTGCTCGTCCAACTTAGCAGCCATTTGACGTGCATTCTCTTCATCTAAAGTAAGGAAAGCGCGAACTTTGCCCTCCACTTGCCCAATTCTTGTATAGGATTGATCCACGAGATCTGAAACTTTCAGTTCCTTGCTTTGCAGCTTCGCGTGGATTTCTTGTAGGTTTAATTCAAACAAAGACAACGACAGGCACTCCCTTTCATCTCTAACTTATTCTAAAACAGCAGGAACCTTGAACTGCCCATCCTCATGATCTGGTGCGTTCAGCATAACTTTTTCAATAGGTAAAGACGGTTTTGCAACATCTTCACGCATCACATTGACTAATGGCATTGCATGGCTAGTTGGTACAACACCATCGGTATTTAATTGATTGAGCTGCTCGGCATATTTTAAAATAGCATTAAGCTGATCTGTAAATAGATCTTTTTCGGTATCATTGAGATCGAGTCTAGCCAGCTTAGCGACATGATCGACATCTTTCTTCGTTATGCTCATGTATTCTGCACCCCTTGTATCAGCATTTAGTCATTCTTTTCATTATATCCCAGATAATTTGCGAACTCAATCCAGAATAAGGATTGGGAATTGCTGGGGTCACACAAATCCCAACATATAAAAAAACGACGGCGTATGTCCACCGTCGCATCCTATATTAAATCCAGGCTTTCAACCCGATTTGTTTGATAAATTCTTCACGGGACTGTACTTCCTTGTCCCTTTCTTGCTCTGGTTCAGTGGCAGTCTCGCCGCCCATGATCTTCCGGAACAACGCTTCGTTGTTCGTTGCGAGCGCATAATCGATTAGAGCTTCTTTCTCAACTTGTTCCGCCTCTTGCTGAAGAAGCACTTCTTCAAGCTCGATGTCGGATGCAGTCACATAATAATGCTTGTTTTCCTTAGGGACACGCACGACATAGTCGAAAATGTTATCATTATTTCGGTCATACGCAATTAAATAACCATATCCGCCTATAGGCAAATTCTGTTCTAAACGATCAGCAATGAAAATAATTCTCTCCCCAAGTCGCAGCATCTGCATTCCCCCTAAGCTCTATATAACACTCAAATGAGTCTATGAAAATATGAATACGTTCTATTGCCTATCGTACTAAAAAAACTAGTTTGTGTCCAATTGACATCACTTGTTCATACTGCATTCATATTTATAGCTTAGGATGAATTTACTTACATTCATAGAAGGAGTTGCTTACTGTGTTACAACGTTCTTTACAAGCATTGCGCTATATTGGGTGGGCGGAGGGTTCATCATTTCTTATTCTACTAGGTATCGCCATGCCACTTAAATACGCGTTCGATCTGCCACAAGCTGTTTTTGTCGTAGGTGTTGCTCATGGATTTCTATTCACACTCTATTTGCTATCGATTGCATGGGTCACAATTTTTCATCGCTGGCACATTGGTAGGGTACTCGCAGCTTTCATTGCGGCATTTATTCCATTCGGCCCGTTCATATTCGATCGTTGGATCCGACATTAGACACATCACTCTGTAAAATTTCAGATAAAAGCTTGAAACTGATATAGTAGTGAGAAAACGAATCCTATCGAACAGATGAATTTACGGAGGAAATTATGTCAGAGTCATCATCATCTCCCAAAGCTCGCCCCTCGCTAACGGAGGGGCCGATTACAAAGACATTAATTTTATTTTCACTGCCTATCCTATTAGGCAACGTTCTACAGTCATTGAACGGATCGATCAATACGATTTGGATCGGGAAATATTTAGGCGAAGTCGCCCTTGCAGCAACATCGAATGCGAATATTATCATGTTTTTCTTAATTAGCTCCATCTTCGGGATTGCCATGGCTGCCGTCATTCTTATCGGTCAGAATCTTGGTGCCCAGAAAGTTCAAGAGGCCAAAAAAGTAGTCGGAACAAGCACAGTCTTCTTCCTTGTTTTATCCATAATCGTCGCCTTATTGGGATGGATCTTCTCCTCCACGATTCTAGATTGGATGAATACTCCGCCTGATGTCAAAGAGTTTGCCGTAACCTATACGCGAATTATGTTCGCAGGTGTTCCGTTCATGTTCGGCTATAATTTAATCATGGCGATTTTGCGTGGCTCGGGAGATGCGAAAACCCCGTTCTACTTCTTGCTTTTATCAGCCGTCCTCGATGTTGCACTCAATCCTTTGCTCATTCAAGGGATAGGGCCATTCCCGAAAATGGGTATTGCCGGTTCCGCCGTAGCGACTTTTATCGCCCAACTGGTGAGCTTCGTGCTTCTCATTGTCTACTTGTATAAGAAGAAATATTTTCTTCGTATTACCAAAGAGGATCTTCCCTTGCTTCGAATCAATTGGACGATTATTCGTACTCTGATTCAAAAAGGGCTGCCCATGGGCTTAAATATGGTCGTGGTTTCTCTAAGTAATCTGATGCTGGTTCATCTCGTAAATGCCTATGGCTCCGAATCAACTGCGGCTTTCGGAGTGGCGATGCAAATATCAAGTTACGTCCAAATGCCCGCTATGGCCATTGGTGGAGCTGTAACCTCGATGGCCGCTCAAAATATTGGTGCCGGGAGATGGGATCGCGTTAACCGAATCACTTGGACTGGGGTAGGCGTTAATATCTTGATGACCGGACTAATCGTAGCCGTATTGCATCTGTTCAATCGAGAAGTCGTCTCATTCTTCTTGCCGCCTGAAGGAAAAGCGATTGATATTGGCGTTCATATTAACAATATTACGCTTTGGTCCTTCATCATTTTCGGCGTCTTCAATGTCGTTGCTGGTGTCGTTCGATCAGCGGGATCTGTGGTGTTTCCACTTATCGTCGCATTCATCGCTCTGCTTCTTGTTCGCATCCCACTTGCCACTGTGCTATCGCACAAGTACGGCTTTGATGTGATTTGGTGGAGTTTTCCTGTCAGCTTCAGTGTTGCAGCGACTATGAATCTGCTCTATTACCGCTTTGGGAAATGGAAGCAGGCCAGAATGATGGCTAGTAAAACCTAAAAACAACATCTATACAAAAAAGTCTGCTAGCCAAAATCATTGGCTTAAGCAGACTTTTTTTATTAAAGATGTAACAGATCCTTATGGATTTTGATCACAATCTTCTTATTCGTTGTTGATTCCGTAATAAGGCAATTAGGCCGATGAATATCGGATGGGAAGCATACGGCAAACATACCAGGTTTGAGCAAAATATCCGTTTCAGGAAGAGAATGCTCGGATTCGTAGAAGGCAATATCGTGTGTCTCAAACTTGTTATCTACAATGATAGCCTCATCAGTCAGCTTGTAGAAGCATAAGCGCTCTTCCCCACTGACCAGAAACTGAATATCCGTGTAGACAACGTGCGACTCTGGCATTTGTTCTTCTCTTGGACGCGTTACGGATTCTTGTACATTGGCATACATCAAGTGGCCATTATCGCCCTCCAGATCATATCGCCCTACCTCTAACTCTCCCAAATTCCGATTCAAAATGTAGTCGATACCACGGGCTACAGCCGCTGGCCATAAATGCCGTTCTTGCTCAAAATGCAACACATCGCTGATAATCATCGCTATTGGCTCCTTTGTGAGAAAACCTCTATCGGGGCCATTCAAGGATGAGCGACCGCGTTTAGAGGAAGATTTTATCGCCAAATAGAAAGATGTTTTCGGGATTCGAAAACTTATACTTTCTATTGTGGTAAAAAGACCCGCCCCTTAGGGCGAGTCATGACTTGTTTAGAACTTCTCTTGATTAGCGCCTTCCCAATCAGCAAGGAACTTCTCAATGCCCGCATCTGTCAGCGGGTGTTTACTCATTGATTCTATCACTTTATAAGGGACTGTCGCAATATGTGATCCTGCAAGCGCTGCTTCAATGACATGTGCAGAGTGGCGTACACTCGCAGAAATAATTTCGGATTTGATACCGTGTACTTGGAAAATCTGGCTGATTTCTTTGATTAAGTTCATACCAACTTGGTTGATATCATCCAAACGCCCGATAAACGGAGATACATACGTTGCACCCGCACGAGCAGCTAATAATGCTTGTGTTGAGCTAAAAATCAACGTTACATTCGTTGGGATACCAAGTGATCTGAACACGCTTGTCGCTTGCAGACCATCCAATGTCATTGGCAATTTAATAACAACATTTGGACTTAATGCCGCGAGCTTCTTGCCTTGCTCAACCATTTCTTCAGCTTTCAAGGAAACAACCTCAGCACTGATCGGAACATCACCAACGATAGAGATAATTTCTTTCACAGTTTCAAAAAAGTCTCTTCCTTCTTTAGCAATCAATGAAGGGTTAGTAGTTACACCCGCAACTACACCTAACGCGTGCGCTTTACGAATTTCTTCAACATTGGCTGTGTCGATAAACAATTTCATCTCTGTATCCCTACCTTTTCTCCCGCTATGGGTGCTTATTGGAAATACTTCTGTCTGATTTGCCCAACGATTGCTTCTGCGGTAAAGCCATATTCACGAATGACGCGATCTGCTTTCGCTGATGCTCCGAATTTGCGGATGCCGACAACGAAGCCTTCTTGTCCCGTAATTTCTTCCCATCCAGCCGGATAAGCCATTTCCATCACAACATTCTTACGCACTTGAGGCAAAACAATGGCATTCCGTACCTCTTCTGGCTGCGCCTCGAACAATTCACGGCTTGGCATGGAAATAACACGAGCTCCTATTCCATCTTGCGCCAACTGTTTCTTCACGTCAAGTGCTAAGCTCACTTCTGAGCCAGTCGCAATGAGTTGGAGATCAGGTGTTTCACCATGAGCAACATCAGATAGGACATAAGCCCCTTGGTGAATATGTTCAAAAGCAAGTGAATCCGTACCTGGAAGCACCGGTAAGTTTTGACGCGATAACGCGAATACGAATGGGCCTTCCTTCGCTTGAAGCACGTACTCCCAAGCAGCTGCTGTCTCGTTCGCGTCCGCAGGACGGAACAACGTCAGATCCGGAATCATCCGCAGGGAAGGGATCTGTTCAATCGGCTGATGCGTCGGACCATCTTCGCCGACAGCGATACTGTCATGCGTGAATACGTACGCAACAGGGATCTTCATCAATGCGGATAGGCGAATCGCACCGCGCAAGTAATCGCTGAACACGAGGAACGTACCGCCGAAAGCACGCAGTCCGCCGTGAAGCAGCATGCCGTTCAGTGCTGCGCCCATAGCGAATTCCCGGACGCCGAACCAGAAGTTGCGTCCGCTGTAATCCGCTGCGCTGAATGCCGCAGCATCGCCGATCATAGTGAAGTTGGAGCTCGCTAGGTCGGCAGATCCGCCTACTAGATGCGGTACCCGCTTCGCCAAGCCGTTAATCACTTTGCCAGATGCGGTGCGCGTCGAAATCGCGCCGCTTTCTGGGGTGTAGCGCGGCACATCGGCGTTCCAATCCGCCGGAAGTTCGCCGCTGTTCGCGAGCTCGAATTGCTTCGCGAGCTCAGGGTAGGCAGCTTGGTAGCCCTTCCACAGCTGCTCCCAGGCTGCTTCTGTATCAGCCCCCACCTGCTGGTGGTGGGCGAAGTGGGTGTAAACCTCAGCAGGGACGTAGAAGTCCGGCTCAAGGGGCCAACCCAGAGCCTGCTTCGTCAGAAGCAGCTCGTCTTTGCCCAGCGGCGAGCCGTGCGTGCCGCCGTGGCCGCCCTTACCGGCTTTGTTCGGCGAGCCGAAGCCGATGGTTGTTTTGATCTCAATCAGCGTCGGACGATTGAGATCGGCCTTGCCCTCTGCGATCGCCGCAGAGATGGCGTCGACGTTGTTCTGCTCTTCCACGCGGAGGTATTGCCAGCCGTAGGACTCGAAGCGCATCTTGACGTTCTCGGAGAACGACATGTTCAAGTCACCGTCGAGAGAAATATCATTGGAATCGTAGAGGACAACAAGTTTGCCTAATTGGAGATGACCAGCTAGGGAAGCTGCTTCAGAGGAAACACCTTCCATCAAGTCGCCGTCACCACAAATCGCATAAGTGAAATGATCAACAACTGGGAAATTCGGTTTATTATATACGGATGCTTGATGTGCTTCAGCCATCGCCATACCCACAGCCATCGCTACGCCTTGACCAAGCGGTCCTGTCGTTGCTTCTACACCAACCGTATGACCATACTCCGGATGGCCTGGTGTACGGCTTCCCCATTGACGGAATTCCTTGATATCGTCCATCGTGACGCCATAGCCGCTTAAGTGAAGCAAGCTGTAAAGCAGCATAGATCCGTGCCCTGCTGACAAAACGAAACGATCACGATCCGCCCATTTCGGGCTAACTGGATTGTGTTTCAAATGACGTGTCCAGAGCGCATATGCCATCGGCGCTGCCCCCATCGGCATACCAGGGTGACCCATAGCTGCCTTTTCAACAGCATCAATTGTAAGCGTTCTAATCGCATTAATACTTAATTCTTCAATTCCAACCGTTGTTCCATTCAATGAGATACGCCTCCATCTATATGGTTGTTTTTGTTGCCTTATCTCTTTATTATAAGAGGAGATATCACATTCAAATAATTGATAGTTTCGATACTCGTTATAGAAGGTGTCTATATGGTAAATTTCGAGTTGTATAAAGTATTTTATTTAACAGCGAAATCCGGAAGTCTGTCCAAAGCAGCAAAAGAGCTGTATATCACTCAGCCCAGTGTCTCACACTCCATCAAATTATTGGAGGAAAGCCTAGGTCTTCCTTTGTTTGCTCGTACATCTAAAGGCGTTGATCTAACCAAAGAAGGCGCCATCCTCTACTCCTATATTGAACAAGCTTACAACTTCATTTCCCTTGCGGAGGAAAAGCTCAACGAGCTGCGAAACTTCTCTAGCGGAGAGATCAAAATCGGCGGCAGTGATTCCTTGTGCAAGCATTATTTGCTTCCCTTCTTGGAATCATTTCACGTGCAATATCCGCACATCCAGATTAATCTAGTGCATGGGACGACACCCGAAATTGTAAAAAATTTAAAAGAAGGCAAAATCGACATCGGTATTGTGAGAACACCTATCCATGATGACCAGCTTCAAGTACGTGAGGGTATCACTATTCAGGACTGCTTCGTAACGGGACCAAAATACCGCGAATTGTCAGAGGACAATGTTTCGTTGGAGAAGTTACTTGCCTATCCCATTATCTTATTTTCGAGTAATAGCTCTTCCAGGAAATTCGTCACCCGTTTGTTCAGTGATAATGGCTTGCTGCTGGAACCGGAGATCGAGCTTGGCAGTGTGGATTTGCTGATTGAATTTGCCAAGATTGGCTTTGGCGTTTCTTTCGTTACGAAGGAATTCGTAGCCAGGGAATTAGCAGAAGGCAGCTTATTTGAGGTCAATCTCGAGGTGCCAATCCCCTCAACCAAAATAGGGATTATCACATTGAAGAACATGCCGCTATCGAAGGCAGCTGCTGCATTTGTTGCGGAGTTGGAGAATCCGGGGCAGGCGAGTTAGTCGGAGTAAAAGTGGACGAGAGGGAAGTAGGGCTTTCGGGACCCGCAAACCGAAAAAACACACTCAGCTTCCGCTGAGTGTGTCCACCTTTTACAAACTAACCATCGCCTTAATCACCTTCGACTCTGGCTTCAGCCAACTTTCGAAATGATCCACCATTTCCTCGAAGGAGACACGGTGTGTGATATAGCGCTCAATGTCGATGCTTCCAGTCATTAACGCGCTTCGTACCGTATCAAAATCCTCCATCGTCGCATTACGGCTCCCCATTAACGTCAGCTCCCTCTTGTGGAAATCAGGATCATGAAAGGCAATATCGGCCTTCACGAGTCCGACATAGACAAGCTTGCCGCCATGAGCTATAAGACTGAAAGCGTCCGTCATCGATCTGGCATTCCCGGTTGCGTCAAAAACAACGGTCGGAAATTCCCCATTCGTTAGCTCGGCTATCTTTTCCTTCGGTAGTTGGAGCGCATTCACAGTATAGTCAACGCCTGCCCATTCCTTACAAAACGCAAGTCGCTCCTCATTAATATCCATGGCAATGACATTAGCCCCTAGTTGCTTCGCCATTTTCATAACTCCAAGCCCAATCGGACCTGATCCGATGACTAACGCTGTTTCCCCCGCATGAAGCTCTGATCTCCTCACCGCGTGCGCCCCGATACTTAGCGGCTCTAGCATCGCAGCTTGATCAAGCGTAAGACCAACTGCTTTTATCAAATGACTCACAGGCAGAGATATACGCTCTACCATCCCCCCGTCGATATGTACCCCCAGCACTTTCATATCTGTACAGCAATTTGTCTTGCCATTACGGCAAGCTATACATTTCCCACAATGCATGTAGGGAACGACGCTAACGAGATCACCAATCGCCACATCCGTAACGCCATCCCCAAGCTCCTCCACATATCCTGCCAGCTCATGACCCAGAACACGTGGATAGCTAAAGAAAGGCTGATTCCCTTTAAACGCATGCAAATCCGTCCCGCATATGCCTATTCGCTGAATGCGAACAAGCGCTTCTCCCTTACCCACGATTGGTTCCTCTACCTCGGTATACTTCAATTGCTCGATTTGTTCACAGACGATCGCTTTCATGTTTACCCTCCTCCACACATTCTTACACAACCGTATTTTCGTTATATTCAGGTCTCCCACTAATCCATGAGCGATTATGAATGGGCGCAAGTATCGCTAACACCTCTTGCAAGAGCTCCGTGTCCATAGGCTCAACCGTCCATTGAATGTTTTTGCGGATATTATCCGGATTGGCTGTACTGACCAACGTTGTAGGAATCCGCTCATTCGCCGTCGCATATTGCACAGCAAGCTTCGCAATGTCAGTTCCTTTCCTCGCACAATGCTCAGCGGCCTGCTTACATAATTGCTGAATATCAACAGAAGCTGGATGCCAGTCCGCTGCCGGTCTTGTGCTTAGCAAGCCCATCGCAAGTGGTGAAGCATTGACTAATCCCACACCATGCTGCTCAAGAAGGGGTACAATATCCAGCAAAGATGTATCATTTAGCGCATAGTGACAGTAAGACAAAACAGAGTCCAATTCCTTGTGCGCCAACGCCTTTTCAAATACAGACATCGGTAACCCAGATACTCCGAAATAACGGATTTTACCGGACTGCTTCAATTCATCCAACGCTGGGAAGGCCCCTTCGAGAACCTCTTGAAATGGAGCAAATTCAATATCATGCAGGTATAAAATATCAATATAGTCCGTTTGGAGCCGCTTTAAGCTCTCATCCACACTTCGAATAATCCGCTCTTTGGAGAAATCGAACTCCGCCTCACCATATCTTCCAGCCTTGGTTGTTAAAATAAAGCGATCTCGCTCCAGCTGCACGATGGCTTTACCTAGCACTGTCTCGGCTTTGGTTAATCCATAATACGGTGACACATCGATTAAATTAATGCCCATATCTACCGCGGTGTGAACCGTTCGGATGCTTTCATCCTCATTGGTTACACGAAATACAGATCCAAGCGATGATGCTCCGAAGCTCAAGACTGAGACATCGAGGCCAGTTCTGCCTAATTTGCGATATTTCATAATTTATAGAACTCCTTTGCATTTAGACCGAATAAGCGAGCTTTATCGTTTTCCGACCAGCTATCTGGCAAGGATTGATTCACGACACTGACAACGTCCTCATAATTAGCCGCGAGCAGACAGACTGGCCAATCACTTCCGAACATCACACGCTCCGTTCCGAAAACCTCTAAAATATGCTGGACATATACCGTAAAATCTTCCGGCTTCCAAGTCGAATGGTCAGCTTCAGTCACCATACCTGAAACCTTACAATATAAATTGGCGTGCTTCGCAATCGACGACATCTGGCTTTTCCAAGGTTCAATTACACCTTCGGCAATCGACGGTTTCGCAATATGATCAATGACCGCACGCAAACCTGGCACCAATTCCAATAGCTCCATGACGGCTTCTAATTGATGAGCGAGGACAAGCAAATCAACAGGGACATCTTCCGAAGCGAAATATCGCAAGGCGTCCACAAAATGTGGTTGAAGAATTACACGCTCATCTGGCATCTCCTGAATCATGACTCGAAATCCTACATAGTTCGGATGCTGACTGCTTTTTTTATAATGACTAAGATATTCTGGATCGTCCAAATCAAGCCAGCCCACCACACCGGCAATCGAATCCGTAACTTCACTTAAAGCAAGTAAATATTCGGTTTCTTCTAGTGTTGGTGCAGCTTGAACCACAATGGACTTATCTAGGTTGAATTTCTGGAGATGTGGCACCAAATCATTTGGTAAGTAATCACGATTCAACACAGGGAGCGCTGGTGTAATCCATCCGTAGTCCCCTCGGTCGATCTTCCAATAATGCTGATGTGCATCGATGCGCATAGGGATTCTCCTTATCGTTTCTTATCATTCACACTTCATATGATATCGCTTTCTTTCATTTTATCATTATTTTTTCGATATGAAATATGGATATCTAGCATAACTATACGGTTTTTTGATATTATTAAACTACTTTGCAGAAGAAAAGAGTGGTCATCGTGGATCCTATTCGCAAAATTTTCGATAATCATGAAGCTTTCCCCATGTCTATCGCCTATAAAAACACAAAAAGCTCGCTAAGCGAGCTTCCTGATCATTTTCATGACTGGTATGAAATTGTATATGTGTATCGAGGAACTGGCACTTTCTTTATCGATCACACCTTTTATGAGATGAAACAAGGCGATCTCTTTCTTATTCCAGGCAATACGATTCATCGGGCAACACCAGATAAAGAGTCGCCAGTGACGTCCACTGCGATTTACTTTTCCCCAAGTATGATCCAGGCACCACAATTTGGTGATGACTTCTCCTATTTGCATAGCTTTGAGCAAGCAGCGACAAGTCGGAATTATAAATTGGAAACTCGATTACCGCAGAGTCAACAAGTTGATCATTTCCTGGAGAGCATACAGTATGAGTTTAAGCATCCTAGTCTAGGTCACCGGCAAGCCATCATCCTGCAATTGCTTCAATTACTCCTGTACATTCAACGAAATATCGAGGCTGATGCCGACTCTAACTCACTGACTGTTGATACTCAAGTAGGCCCTAATTGGATGCGAGAAATCATACTCTATATTGATCAGCATTTCTGTGCAGATATCGGACTCCAAACGCTCTCCAAGCAGGCTTCCGTTACGCCAGCCCATTTCAGCAGGGTATTCAAGCAGTTGATTGGAATGAACATCAGCACTTACCTCATAACCAAGCGCATCATCCGGGCTAAGCAATTATTACAGGAAAGTGATGCAAGTGTGAGTATAATCGCAGGTATGTGCGGCTTTGAGAGCTTACCCCATTTTCATGCGATGTTCAAAAGAGTGCTTGGCATTACACCCGCGGCAGCTCGGAAAACCTTCCGTTCATTCTAAGATTGCTTTTCTAATCGATCATAGAGGAAGTCCGCAATATGAACGGCTTCCATGTGACCGGTTTGTCCATGTTTATCAATACCTAACTTCATCTGAAGTAAACATCCTGGATTACTTGTGACTACGTAAGACGCAGTTGTCGCATTCACATTTTCCATCTTATGTTCCAGTATTTGATTCGCCATGTCAGGCTGGGTCATGTTATATATACCCGCGGAACCACAGCATGAGCCTGAATCCTTCATTTCGATATAGGCAGTGTTACTAACCCTTTGCAGCAATTGCTTCGTTGGTTGGCTGCCCTTCATCACATTGCGAAGATGGCAGGACTCCTGGTACGTTACACGCGTTGGACCATGGGGAGATAGGGGATCAACAAAACGAAGAGGTCGACCTTTCTCTACCAAAATCGAGCTTATATCCTTTACGCGCTTCGCAAACCAAGTTGAATCTTCTTTCCACTCTTCCTCATCATGAAGCAGATGATCGTACTCCACAAGGATGGCACCACAGCCTCCTGCATTTGAAACAATGTAATCGACTCCAGCCTCTTGGAAAGCGCGAATGTTACTTTTGGCCAATTGCTTCGCTTGATCCGTTTCACCACTATGTGCATGAAGAGCCCCGCAGCAGTTCTGCGATTCAGGAATGACGACATCGAAACCAGCTTCGGTCAATAGCTTCACCGTACTCATATTCGTTTCAGTGAATAACACATCCATCAAACACCCGCGGAACATCCCCACTGTACCCAGCTTCTTACCTTTTGCCGGAATAAAGGTGCCTAACCGTTCAACAATCCCTTTGCCTGAAGCGTTCGGAAGTATTTTCTCCATGGAAGCCATATGCTTCGAGAATAGACCGACTACACCAGTTTTTCTAACTAGCTTTTGGATACCTGACATTTTATAAAAATGAAGCCCTGTCCCGAGCAGTTGCATCCTCTGTTGGGATGGGAATAGCTCTTTGAATACGAGCTTGCGCACACCCTTTACCCACCATCTATGCTGGGTCGTATGCACTTCAATGGCATCGCGTGCCTGCTCAATTAATTGACCATATTTCACATCCGCTGGGCAGGCAGGCTCACATGCGCGACAACCTAAGCAGTGGTTCATCTGATCTTCAAAACGTATTCCTGGTTCCATGAGGCCATCCACGGCCGCTTTCATCAGTGAAATTCTCCCTCGCGGAGACTCTGCCTCGATTCCTGTTTCTTTAAATGTCGGACAAGCTGGCAAGCAGAACCCACAACGCATGCAATTGGTTAATTGGTCGTAGTCCAGTTTCTGCATTAACGTTTCTTGAAGTGTTGCTCCTTGGCCCTTAGACACGATCAATCACCACCCTGCGTCTGGATTCTTTGGCAAACATTTTGCCTGGATTCAAAATATGGTTTGGATCGAACGCATCCTTAATCCCTTTCATCATGGCGATTCCGCTGGTTCCCACTTTCCATTCCAGGAATGGCGCTTTCACTAACCCAACTCCGTGTTCACCTGTAATTGTTCCACCTAACCGAATCGCGGCTTCAAAAATCTCTTCGAATGCCGCTTCCACACGATGAACCTCATCATGATCTCTTGCGTCTGTTGTTGCCGTAGGATGTAAATTGCCGTCCCCAGCATGACCGAAGGTGCAAATTTGAACATCATGCTTCGTTGCTATTCGATTGATTTCCAGAACCATTTCCGCGATCTTGGAGCGAGGTACAGTAGCATCCTCAAGAATCGTCGTCGGACGTAAGCGAGCAAGAGCGGTAAATGCGCTGCGTCTTGCTGTTAGAAGCTTCAGCGCTTCCTCTTGTGTGCTCGCAATACTGACCTCATCTGCCTGCTCTTCCCTGCAAATCTCTGAGATTAGAGCAATGTCACGTTCAACCATCTCTGGCTCGCCATCCTGTTCAATGAGCAAAATAGCAGCCATATCCAGCGGCAGTCCCAACTTTGCAAAATCATCTACAACGCGAATCGTTGGATTATCCATAAATTCCAGGGTTGCTGGAATGATACGGTTTTCGATGATTTTGGAAACGGTACGCGCTGCGCCGTATAAGTCTTTGTACATCGCAAGCATCGTTTTCTTCGCCTTCGGAGGTGGGATGAGTTTAAGCGTGGCTTCTGTGATTACGGCAAGTGTACCCTCAGAGCCGACTAACAGCTTCGTCAAATCATAGCCTGCCACATCCTTCATCAGCTTGCCGCCTGTGCGAAGAATTTCACCTGATGCAAGGACACATTCAAGTCCGATTACATAGTCTTTGGTCGTGCCATATTTCAAACCGCGAAGGCCGCCTGAACACTCCGCAATATTGCCGCCAATCGTGGAAATCGCCATTGAACTTGGATCTGGTGGATAAAATAAACCCAAACTCTCGATATGCTCAATGAATTGCTTCGTAATAATCCCTGGTTGCACGGTGGCTGTCAGATTCTGTAGATCGATATCTAGAATCGCATTCATGCGGTGCATGACCATGACGATCCCGCCTTGTACAGGAACCGTACCTCCGCACAAATTCGTACCTGAGCCTCTACTGACCAGTGGAATACGATGCTCATTCAGAACCTTCATAATCGCTGAAACCTGCGCAGTATCCTTCGGATAAATTACGCCATCAGGTAATGACTGAAGCATCGGCGTCCCGTCATAAGAATGGGTTACTAATGATTCCATATCATCTTTATAAAAGGCTTCGCCTACAATAGCTTGCAATTGTTGTCTAACTTGATTGTCGAGCATGAAGAATCCTCCCTTTGAACGCATACATAGTATGCTACATTTCTCCAAATTTCTTGATTCACGTTTAATTGATCATGTGATCAGATGACTTTTCTTCTATTTTAGCTTATGATGTAATAGATGTATAGAACTTTATCTGCATTTTCAGGGGGATACTCATGGTTTTTCAGCAAATTCGACCACAAAAAGGCTCGGAAATCGTGCTTCAACATATTAAATCTCAAATTGAGGGAGGAACTTATGCTCCTGGTTCCAAGCTGCCGACCGTGGTAGATCTTGCGGCAAGCTTTCAAGTCGGGCGATCTACGATCAGAGAGGCCCTCAGCGGGCTTAAAGCTATGGGTTGGGTCGATATTCGACATGGCGGAGGCACCTATGTTGCTACAACACTGCCGACAGAGTCGAATACGCTCTTTGACCACAGCGAGACACTGCAGGAAGTCCAGGAAGTGCGCAGATTCATCGAGGCTGGCTGTGCCACCTTTGCGGCTAGCCGCCGTACTGAGCAGCATTTGACCGCGCTTAAAGAAATCCTTCATGATATGGAATCTTCACTTGGAAATGAAGAAAAAAGCGAACATGCAGACATTCGCTTTCATTTGGAGATTGCTAAGGCTTCACAGAATACACTATTCATTGGGATGATGGAATCCTTAACGGAGCGCCTACAACAGAGCATGAAGGCTTCGCGCCGTCTGTGGTTTTTTGCTGAGCGTGCTTCGGCTGAACAACTGCTACAGGAACATCGCGATATTGTTGATGCAATCGCCGCTCAGGATGAGCAGCTTGCTGCAGAGAGAATGTCTCAGCATATTGCGAAAGTTGATCAAGTCATTCAGCAATTAGCACAGAAAAGCATCGAGTAGCTTATGAACAACAAAAAAAGCCTTACAGTGTAAGGCTTTTTTTGTGCTGCTTTTGATACCGGCAAGAGGACTCGAACCTCCACCCTTTCGGACTCGATTTTGAGTCGAGCGCGTCTGCCATTCCGCCATGCCGGCAAATAATGCGCGTAGAGGGACTTGAACCCCCACGGTCGCCCGCTAGATCCTAAGTCTAGTGCGTCTGCCAATTCCGCCATACGCGCATGCAGTAAAACAGGCAAGTAATGAAGTTGCTAGCCTTGAGGCTGACTTCACTGTAAATTAATGGGCGGACGACGGGACTTGAACCCGCGAATGCCGGATCCACAAACCGGTGCGTTAACCCCTTCGCCACGACCGCCACATTAGGAAAAATGGTGCCGTCGAGAGGACTTGAACCCCCAACCTACTGATTACAAGTCAGTTGCTCTACCAGTTGAGCTACAACGGCTTATTCAATTTAAAAATGGTTTTCAGTCCTCTGCTCTACCGACTGAGCTACAAAGCCTAGGTGTTACTGTAAATTTACTTACCATAAGAAAAATGGCGGAGCTGACGGGATTCGAACCCGCGGTCTCCTGCGTGACAGGCAGGCATGTTAGGCCACTACACCACAGCTCCATGCTGAAAAACTTTTATGGTGAACGCTGACGGGATCGAACCGCCGACCCCTACCCTGTCAAGGTAGTGCTCTCCCAGCTGAGCTAAGCGTTCATACAAATATTTTGCGGAGATTAATGGTGACCCGTAGGGGACTCGAACCCCTGTTACCTCCGTGAAAGGGAGGTGTCTTAACCACTTGACCAACGGGCCAAAACCTGCCGATGCTTCGGCAAAAAAAATACCCATGAAGGGAAACTGCTTGGCAACGTTCTACTCTCCCAGAACCCTGCGGTTCAAGTACCATCGACGCTGGAAGGCTTAACGGTCGTGTTCGAGATGGGAACGCG
>NZ_LMSJ01000043.1 GCF_001428105.1 Paenibacillus sp. Soil766
CTTTTGATTGTAACGTTGGCGGAATTCACTCATCTCGGACACCTCGTAATTTGGATAGGTCTATTATCTAACTCCCCAATTCGTTGTGTCCACTACTAAGTCTAAATTCAAAATGGGCCTTATCAGCCCGCCCCGCTGCACGCGAACGCACAATAGCGCCCATTTAGGGCGCTATTGGCTCAGCTTCGCTGCCTTCGCGGCGGCTTCCGCCGCTTTAAGGCCCAAAACGGGCCTTATCGGCCAGCCCCTCTGCACGCGAACGCACAATAGCGCCCATATAGGGCGCTATTGGCTCAGCTTCGCTGCCTTCGCGGCGGCTTCCGCCGCTTTAAGGCCCAAAATGGGCCTTATCGGCCCGCCCGTATGCACGCGTACGCACAATAGCGCCCATTTAGGGCGCTATTGGCTCATGTGCTTTCCGCACTTCACACCAAGCTGCTACTACTCAGCTGCTTGACCGTTCAATTTCTCTTTGAGCAGGTTCAACTGCTCATCCACTTTAGCTTGCTTCGTAGTGTCGATCGGCGTGTAGCTGCCAACTCCACCTGCAGGGACGTATGGCTTGCGAGCGATCTCAGCTTCAACTTCAAGCTGGATGATCTTCTCTTCCATGCGTTGGAAGCCGCGGGACGCGTTGCCGCTCTCGATCACACCGTTGTAGGATACTTGCGCCATTTGTTTCTTTGCTTTCGCTAATTGAGCGCGGGATACAAGCTCGTTGCGTTTGTTGCGCATTTTGTAGAATTCATCTTTCATCTCGTGCAATTGTTGTGTCAACTCATCTGCATGTGCTTTCGCAGAAGCGTGTAGATCTGTGTACTCAACAATTTTATCCTCGTGGTACAATTTCTCTTCAACAGCCTGGCGAGCAATCGCTTCTTGACCGTTCTTGATCGCCGCGGAAGCTTTCGCTTCGCGGTCAGATGCTAAACGAACGGATTCCTCAAGACGCTGCTTCAGCTTGCGCTCACTTGCGATTTGGCGAGCAACCGTTACTTCAGCTTGAGCAATTTCTTGCTCCATATCGCGAAGGTATTGGTTCAGCATTACGATTGGATCCTCAATTTTATCTAATACCTCGTGAATGGATGCTTTCGTCATATCTTTCATTCTTGTAAATACTCCCATGGTTTACACGTCTCCTTTTTTACTATCCAATGTTTGTTTTTCAAAACGAGCGACTTTGGCTCTTAGTTCATCTACTTCTCTTTGCAAGGCTTTCTTCTCAATGTCTTTCATCATCTCATCGATGTTGTTCGTTGGTTGACTAGCTTCATACGAATTATATTTGCTAGTCGGTTGTGGAACTTGGTGGTGGTTATGGGATTTATGATGATTCCATGCTCCCCCTGAATAGTTCTGACGACCATACGAGCTTGCATAGGGATCAAATGGGGGCTGATCAAACCCAGGTTCCTTCGGAATAACAATCGCCGCTACAAAGTAGACGAAAATGACGGTGCCTCCGGTGAAAAACGTGGTGATCACGACTAGTAAACGTAACAGTGTGACATCTACATTCATGGCTTCTGCAAGTCCCCCGCATAGGCCCGTTAATTTCTTATCTCTTCGTGAGCGGTATAGTTTGTTCATGATCCTGTGTTCCCTCCTGTTTCAGTCTATTGCGAAGTGCTTCCATTTCTGCATCTACAGCTGGGTTACCCCCGCTGTAGTAGCTTCCGCGACCCATCTTCCTAACATCGCGAAGCGTCCTGGCGTGCAGCTCCATATCGGATACGCGCTCTTCCAATCGGCCGAACATCCGCGGTGTCCCATCTTGTGTGACACTGCTGCGTGCATGCATACGCTGCTGCAAGCGAGCGGACTCCATACGAGCCAAGTAGTAGCTTCGTTTGTCTGCGACTTCTTTGTAATCTGCTTTCAGTTGTTGCAGTTCCTCATCAAGCTCAAGGATGGACTGCTTCGCCTGCTCATAAAGATCATGATATTGCACGCTTTTCTCTTCGGCCTGCAATTTCTCTTGCAACACGATGCGTGCCATATGTTCTTCGCCGGCCTTCAAAGCCAGCAGCGCTTGATGCTCGCGCTTTTCTTTCGTTTCAAGTGCGGTTAAATATTGCTGCCGGAGTGATGCTGCGTGACTGACGCATTGCTGATACAGCCTTTCAGACTGCACAAGCTGCTCACGTTGGTTCGCTAAGTACTGGTCGATCAAGCGTACCGGATCTTCTGACTTCTCTAAATGCTCATTCAAAGTTGCCACGGTTATGTCTCTCATCCGCCTAAATAGGCTCATCTTCACTCCACCTTTTTCACACTCTATATTCGATTCGTATCCTACTTACCTTAAGCTGTTCTTCCTTTTAACATAGAAAATCCATATCCGATTAATCCAATCGCAAGTAGGATAATGATCCAACCTGCCAGCTTACTCACTAGAATGATAATCCCGATACCGGCAATCACCCATCCAATTTTCTTATCGTTCTTAATTCCTAGGTAACCCAGTCCAACCATAATGAGGGGAATTACATATCCCATCACGGAGCCTATGAAATCTCCCAAGTGAAAACCTAGCTTATTGAATAATATCAGTGCGCCGAATGCGATTAACAATGCGGCCAACCCTGTGTTTCTTTTCATCGTCTCTTCGTCACCGCCTTTCGCCCTTTGTCGTCGTCTTCTTCATGTCTTTATTCTAGGTAAAATCGCGGCTTTCCAAAACGGACCGTGGACGGTATTTGCTCCTAGACCTAAGTCGGGGTGGGTCTACGACCTGTGATAGACGGGCGTCCCCCCTTGCTAGGCTTGATTAAAATTATCGTGAGTGCGATTCCTACTTTATGGTAAAATCAGGCTTAGCTTGAACCATCTCGCTTATTGCATAAGGAGGATTCTCTTGTGATTGTTTCGGAAAGAACATTTCAGGGAGTTGGCGGTGCTGAACTTTTCTATAGAAGGGCCACTCCGCTCGAGGCACCAGCCAAAGGCGTTATTATCGCTGTCCATGGGCATGGGGACCATAGCGGTGGTTTAGTTAATATGTGTGAAGCGCTCGTTCAGGGAGGTTATCTCGTTTATTCCGCAGATTCGCGTGGACATGGGCATAGCCCTGGGATTCGTGGATTCATTCGTTCATGGGATGAATACTTAGGAGATCTTCATCGATTTAGAGAACTCGTTGTGTCTGAGAATCCGCAGTTGCCTCTCTTTATCATCGGCCATAGTATGGGCGGCGTGATTAGTGCCGACTATGTGCTCAAGCATGCTTCTGGGGTTAGCGGACTCATTTTGATTGCCCCAGCTATTTCGTATGAGATGACAACCTTTGAAAAATGGCTCATTAGACTTTTGGGGAAACTGCGGCCTCAACTCACCATACAAAAATCTGGCAGCGTAGAGGGACTAACACAAGATCCCGACATGATGGCAAAACTGCAATCGGATCCTTTGCGACATAGTACCGTAACGCCAGGCTTAGGACTTGGTTTAAGTCAGGCCATTCCAAGGCTGATGAAGCAAGCACATTCGTTTCAACTCCCCCTCCTTCTGCAATTCGGCAGAGAAGATAAAACGACTCCCCCCGAGAAGCTGGAACAATTCCTGCAAGCCGTGGGTTCACAAGATAAAAAAAGCTATGCTTATAGTACGATGCGTCATCGCCCCTTTGACGATCTAGGTCGTGATCATTTCCTATCTGATTTAATAGGTTGGTTGGAACAGCATACGCCTACCGCTGAACATGCAAAAAAGACCGACGTCTAGGACTGTCGGTCTTTTCTTCGTTAGCTTCTTACACGTTTTCCCTATCTAACACGTACACCTTCACATTCTTTTTCACACCAAACTCCTGGGCCTGGCCCAAATCATTCATGAAGACATCAATTCTAGAGCCGCGAATCGCCGAGCCGATATCTTCCGCTTTACGAATGCCAATGCCTTCAATGAACACCGTTGATCCTAAAGGAATGACGGCTGGATCTACAGCAATCGTGCGCCCCTCTTTAGCTTTGATACCACTATATGTAATGCCGTATGTAGGGTGAGAGGCCTTTTTCCCTGTTGATTCAAAGCCTGCCGTGTACGCGGTTAACGTTGTATTAATTACTTTTTTGATAATTTTCGGCTGTCCCTCGGATGAAGCAGTTGCTACAGCAACAAGAGGGATTGTCAGACTTTGTCCAATCGTCAGTTGGTTCGGATTCGAAATGGAATTGGCAGAAATGAGGTCATCAACGGCGATTTCAAAGCTTTTGGCTATTTGGAACAGGGTATCTCCTCGGCTAACTTTGTACGTTGTCACAGCTTGCTCGACTTCTGCAGCTTGAACTTCAGCTATCGAAGAATCCGAACTTTCATTCGAAGAGGCCTCATAGACAGGTGACATAGACATCTCTTCAAAGCTCGACGGATACGAATAAGCCTTCGATTGCATGAACCACAGACCAAGCAACACAATTAGGGATAAGGTCGATATACATATTTTACGAAACTTCATAGCTATAGCTCCTCCTAAAAAGTTAATAGAGTTATAGCTACTAGACTCGGCTAATAATAAACTTTCTATACATTTCCTATGAAATTAATGATAGATACATAGAAAAAAATACGAGAGCACAATACGGGCTGTCTTGTATTTTTCTTGTATTTTTCTTGTATATTTCTCGTTTATTCTGTTTACGATAGTGAACCTATGGATGATATTTAAAGCCCAGGATGATGAGTCCTGATAAATTTTCGCACTCGAATATACCTTGACAGGAATATTCCATTTGAGTTATATTCAATACATGAATACGATATTCAGTGCCCTTGCCGAACCACATCGCTTACACATGGTTGAGCTTTTGCGAGACGGCCCCTTGACTGTAGGGGAGATCGTCGACCGGCTCGGCCTCAGTCAGCCACAAGTTTCTAAGCATCTGCGTGTACTTAGTGAAGCAGGACTCGTCGAGGTACAGCCAATAGCAAATCGAAGGGTCTATAAACTGCGGCCGCAGTCCCTTCAAGACATTGAAAATTGGCTAGGGTCCTTCCGTCGCCTGTGGGAAACACAGTTTGATCGTATGGACGCTTATTTACAGGCGCTGCAAGCCAAAGAATCGAAGCCGACTGACGAATAGTCGGTCGTGGATAACACATTTTAAACTATGGAGGCTTGGTAATGATGAAACAAAATGCTTTTGAAATGACACAGAACGGTACTGAGGTTCAATTGGAGATTACACGTATCGTGAAAGCACCGCTTGAGCTTGTTTATAGCGTATGGACACAGCCGGAGCATTTGGCAGCATGGTGGGGGCCTACAGGTATGGAACTGACTGTGAAAGCTTTGGACGTTCGTCCAGGGGGCATATTCCATTATGGGATGAAGAGCCCTGAGGGCTTCGAAATGTTCGGAAGATTCTCATACCGCGAAGTAGAAGCTCCTACGAAATTGGTTTATGTCACTTCATTTGCAGATAGCGATGGGAATATCATTCGTGCACCGTTCAGCCCTGTTTTCCCACTAGAAATCATAACTGAATTAACGATGACCGAAGAAGACGGCCATACCATCATCACCATGAAGGGCGGCCCGATCAACGCGACAGAAGAAGAAATTCAATTCTACGCTTCGATGAAAGGCTCCATGGAGCAAGGCTTTGGCGGAACATTCAAGCAATTGGACGATTACCTAGCGAATATTACTGCTTAATATAAATAAGTAAAGAGCCTACAGAAGTGATTCTTCTGAGGCTCTTTTTTGTATTTTTATACAGCCGCTCTGCGCAGCAATCCGTAGGAGATGATCGAATATATGACAACTAATGGGATCAACCACCAGAACAACTCTAGGTAATGATCAGCTATCCAATGGCCGAAATCTGCCCAGAGATCGAAATGCGTCATCACATAGGAAGCAATTGTACCGATCAGCAGCATCGCTGTAAAAAAGACATACATGGAAATGCCGCCCAATCGACGATATAAGCTTGAAATTGCAAATCCAAGGAAAAATGCATGTACCAGTAGAATGACATTAATACCTAGTAGGCTGATGAACGATAGATCGCTAAGAAAGCCTATTTCAAACAGATGTAAATTCACGTTCCATCCATTCGTTGCTTGTTCAATAGCGGACAACACAGTTAGAACAATCCCTGACAGGATATTCACAAGAATAACCGTCAATGCTGTACCAAGGAAGTAATCCTTCCTACGTATACTAAGACCAATTGCGAAGGGGAACGTTTCTTTGATCGTCACGATACCTGCTACAAATGAATAAATGAAGATAGATACAATCGCACCTGTATTGATAACTTCACCGTCATTAAGTGAAAGAGCAATTAACGCATTGATTAAGAAATTGGCCCCTAGGATGGCCCATGGGATCATAAACCACGTGTTCTTATTCCTCAGATGAAGCTTCACAACTTGATTAACTCGATTCATTTGGAATCAGACCCCTTTCCCGTCACTTGCGTGCGTGTCAGATGAACAATGAGCTGCTGAATGGAAACTGGTGTGAATTCGAGTCCTAATTCTTCGGCGTATTTACGATCTTGCAAGGAAAGAGCACCGATGATCGTTGCAGTTGCAGCAGCACCAATCGCGTTTCGCTCCAGTACTTCTTTCCCTCGTGCAAAGGCGTCTACCGCTGATTTCAAGCCAGAAACCATACAGGCTCTGCCGCGAAGCGCATCGGCATCTTCATTGAGAATCAATTTCCCGTTATCGATCACGAGCACATGCTCTAACAAACGGCTCACCTCGTCAATTAGATGCGTAGACAGGATAACTGTGCGCGGGTGCTCCGCGTAGTCTTCCAGCAAGCGATCGTAGAAAAGCACCCGTGCAACTGCATCCAAACCGAGATAGGGCTCATCGAAAATCGTCAGTGGCGCACGGCTTGCGAGTCCCACAACAATCCCTACGGAGGACAGCATGCCTCGGGACAATTTTTTTATTTTCCTTTTGAACGGAAGTCGGAAGTCTTCAATTAATGAGTTGGCATAAGCGTCGTCCCAGTTCGGATACAGGGATTTAGCCACTGCCATCACATCGATAATACGAAATGTGTCCGGATATTTCTGGCTCTCTTTGATAAAACAAATCTGATTCAACACCTTGCTATTCTCAAAAGGCTCCTCGCCAAACACCTTCAGCTCACCGCTAGTCGCAAACTGCTGTGCGGAGATCATATGCATGATGGTTGTTTTGCCTGCACCGTTCCTGCCTAGTAAGCCGTAAATTTTATTCGCTTCAATCTTAAAGGTTACATGATCCACAGCTGTTACCTTGCCATAGGCCTTCGTCAGTCCTTTTACCTCAACAACGTTCGTCATTAGGCTTTCTCCCCTCTCCGCAACATCTCAGTTAATTGCTCTACCGTTATGCCAAGCTTCTCGGCTTCTCTCACCATCGTCACGACATACTGCTCATAAAAGAGTTCTTTCCGCTTCTCCATCAGCTTAGCCCTCGCTCCCTCCGCTACAAACATGCCAATTCCACGCTTCTTGTATAAAATCCCTTGGTCTACCAGCAGGTTAACGCCCTTCGCTGCCGTTGCCGGATTGATCTGATAAAAGGCTGCAAATTGATTCGTAGAAGGAACCTGCGATTCTTCCGGCATGCGTGATTCGATAATATCATCTTCAATCTGCTCTGCGATTTGTACAAAAATCGGGCGGCTATCATCCATCATAAATCCCACAATTCTCACCACCACTTTCGCCACTTCTTTGGTTAGTTACTCATGTAATTAACCATACAACCAAATAAGTTACGTGTCAAGCGAATTACAAAAAATGGGTAGGTAAATAATTGCCTTTTTAGAGGGGAATACCAATATGGCGTGGGGTGGGAGCCGGTCGAGTTACAGATAAAAGGACAGATATGGTTGATTACAGGAAGAGCTGGTTAAAGACATAGAAAAGAAAAAGCGCATTACGACACACTTTATTGGAAGGTAGGGTATCTATGTTTCTATCTATCATACGGAGTAGTTTGGTTGTTTTGTTGGGATTAGCGTTGATTAACCCTGTTGGAGAAAGAATGAAGTCTACTCAGGCTTCACAAGGAGAGACGCAGACTGCTGCTGCGCAGGGAGAGACGCAAAACGTTACTGCACAAGTAGAGCAGAAAACCGCTGCACCGTTGTTTTCCTTCTCGGTGATGAGTGACGTTCATATCATATCGGATGACTCATCTTCCCAGCTGCTTCTGCGGCAAGCGCTCACTGATCACCATGAGCTGCGTCCAGATAGCAAGTTGCTTGTCTTGAACGGTGATCTCACGAATGGCAGTGAGAGCGATTATCGCAGCTTGCTAGGGCTGCTCAGCCGCCAGCCCCATGCCCCTGTGCAAGCGACCATGGGCAACCATGAGTACTACGGCGTGTACCGCTCGCCGGATGGCAAGATGGATTACACGAAGATGAATTCATCGTGGTCGAGTCGTGATGCGGTCGCGTTGTTCGACCGCATGATGGGATATGACAAGCCGTATCACGAGCTTGTCGTGGAGGGGTATCGCTTCCTGTTCCTTAGCGGGGAAGCGTATAGGGACGTGGACGCATCCATCAACGAGGATGCGTATCTCTCTCCCGCTCAGCTTAGCTGGCTGAGCGAGCGGCTCACGGCGGCTAGCTCGGCGGATGCCGGCAAGCCCGTGTTCGTGTTCCTCCACCAGCCGCTGCCGCGGACGCTGGAGGGGACGGATCTGGAGCTGGGCGTCGTCCAGCACAAGGAATTGCGTGCGCTGCTTGACGCGCACCCCAACGTCATTTTGTTCAGTGGGCACACCCACTGGAACGTTGAAACGACCGGCCAAGTGAAGCAGCTGAAGTTTCTTGCCGCTTCCAGCGCCTCCATCCGTGAGGTATGGAGCGCCAAGAACGAGCCCGAGACGCAGGCGCTTAGCCAGAGCCTCGTCGTCGACGTCTACCCTGAACGCGTCGTCATACTGCGCCGCGAGCATACTGAGAAGCGATGGATCGAGCCATCCATCGCGAAGGGGTATGATGTGAAGTAGCGCTGAGGTTTCCTCAGCGTCCTACCGTTAAAAGTTACTCCAACTGCTTAACCCCGAGTGCTGGCGGTGTTTAGTAGCTGTAGTCCGATTTTGCCCATTTAATTCTGAGTATTGGTTGCGTTTGGCTGCTGTAGTCCGATTTTGCCCACTTATTTCCGAGTATAGGTTGCGTTTAGTTGCTATAGTCCGACTTTACCAACTTAAAACGCCCTTAACCAACTTTCTCGGCCGCAATTGGCTAATTAGTTTGGTAAAATCGGACTAAAGTAACTTTTTGTGCCGACTAGGTTCATTTAAGTAGGATTTTCCTGACTATTTCGTCACACGCACAAGTGTAGGATTTTTCAGCAATAGTTATAAATCGCTGGGCTTCACTTGATTTGTACTTTTTAGAATCATTGACTTTTTATTTGGATCATATCTGAAATGATAGACGTTAATGAGATCCTGTCCCGCCCCATAACCGCCAGTCACGATAAATTCTCCGCCAGCAACCTTGAATGGGTGTCGCGGAAGTTGGTTTATAGAAGTCCAATTCACTTCAGGTTTCATCTCAAGCGATATCGGAAAAGCCTTCCCCTTACTCACTCCAAAAAGGTAAGTTTCAAGACCATGACAATCGGTATAACGAGGAACATAAGCAAATATATTCGTATCTTCAAGAGTAAACGGCTGCATGATAACTGGCGAATCATTTTGTTGTACAATTTCTAAGTCAATTGGAAATGTACGAATTGGGGTTGCATTCCCCTCGGATTTGGATTCCCATACCACCTCGTAGTCTCCTGACCAACGGAGGTCAGTCTCCACTCCGAAACAGCTAGGTGCCCCTAATGGGGCAACACCCGCTTTGCTCACAGGTTTGACGAGCAGTCGCCCATCTGAATGCGTACCTATTGCTCGGATGGAGTCATCTTCTTTCGCTAAGTGTGCATCTGTAGCTGACGGAGTTGAAACAGACAATGCGCTTGGAGAATACTCAGATGTTACGGGCATTGGGATATGCGACGATGCAGACGAAAATGCACCATTTTCAAGGTTCGCCTCCTTATCCCCACATCCTGTAAGCATAATGGCGAGCAACACGACCCCCAGTGGGATTACTTTTTGCATATTCATTCACTCCCTTTAAAGTCAATCCAGTTGTTCTTTCGTTCCCTTCCATTTTAGGTGATTCTCCGTGTCTGACCAATATATATTGGTTTTCATAAATCCCCCCCTTTGACTTCTAGTTTGCCACTGACACTTGAATGAAAGGCTGCCTTGCGGCAGCCCTTTTGATATTGAGCTATTATTCCCCAGCGCATAATGTACCTGCTCTCTTTCCAGAAAACTATATACTGAAATTCCATCCAATTCTTTGTATACCTACCTCTTGGATCTTATTCACTGTCCCCTGAACAAAATCATCCACTTCTGCTTCCTTCATATAGACAGGATCATAATCTTCGGGCACCTCCGTATTGCAGTAAAAGTTGGTGATGTTCTGGATTTGCTGAAAGGTTTGTCCTGCTGAAAAGAAAGGCAAGTATTCCGAATAGCCCTGAATATTTCGAAAAACAGTCCAAAAAATATGATTACGGTTTTGCCTCAAATATTTAAAATCCAACCAGTACCAATCCCTCTTAACCAAATGATTGTATTCTGGGGTACCGATTATAGCTTGATGCACTTGTTCATTTTTTTTCACTTGCGTTAACTTTATCCATTCTTCATCTGTAATAAGATGGAGGTAATATCCCAAATAATAGGAGCCTTGGGCTGAAGTCATATCGAGTTTATTTAATTCATATTGTTGAAAAAATAACTCCGATCGGACTTCACGTCCTTCCATAAAGTGGGTAACTTGTTTCGGTGGTGTAAACTTGCCATCCTCGTTGACTAACCCGCAATCTGGGCCGATATTACCAACTAGAAAATCTAATATAGAAACCGGAAGGCCCCTCTTTATCAATTCTTCAGCAATTCTAAAATGAGTAACCCATGTGGCCAATTTTCACTCCCCCTTGTGTATATCAGCAGTCTTACATGTCATTATGTTGCCTAATGACATACACGACATCCCACATTCTATTACAAGCGACAATACAAATAGCTTCATGGGCAACTCCACGCGGCTTTAGCGCCCTTTTGGGGCCTTATTCAGGCAAAAAGCACGATGGTGCCTCGTCCGCCAAGGCTTTAAAGCCCTTTTCGGGCCTTATTCAGGCAAAAAGCACGATGGTGCCTCGTTCGCCAAGGCTTTAAGGCCCTTTTCGGGCCTTATTGTGCCTCACCGCACCCGCGCGCCAAGTCGGTCACGCTTTTGCCTGTGAGCGTCTGGGTGATCTCCGGCACTTAGGCGATCATTTTGGCAATATCCCCCGTGATCCAGTTCACCCCAGACCCGAGCCGTCCCGTGAGATCTCGGTAATCTTATCCACGTTGCTCAGCGGTGCCGCAATTTTCTCCGCAAGCTCCGGCAGGTTGCGGAGAATTTCCACGGTCACAGCCGCCTTTTCCCTCTAAGTATAACCGATCTCGATGTTACATTCCCTCATTTTTCCATTATATATTGCCTATCAGTCCTTCCGGCAGGCCTTTTGAAATTAAACCATTATTCCCCGGAGCATGATGTAACTACTCCCTCCATTCACTAGAACTGAAATACAGAATCTAGTTTCGGAAGAAATTCGACGCCTTCCGCAACAATTTAGCTCTTCACCGAGTCTATATTTACAACATTAGGAAATTGAGGTGAAAACAGTATGCAATTTAAAACACGAATCAGGCATGTCATTGCCCTCGTCTTTGTCATGATGTTGTTCAATCTTAGTAGCACTGTGCAGGCAAATGCTGCGCCACCGCCGCACAAAGAATTTATTCCGCCTAAAATCCCACCGGTCATCACCTTACTCGAGCAGACGCCGCTCTACTCCACAACAGATGACTCGCGCAAACCATTTGCCGCACTCACTCCTCAAGATGTGACTACCGTTGATGCAGAGCAAGCTTGGTACACCAAACAGCGCGGGGAAAAGGTATGGATTAAAATTAACACCACGTGGGCCGGTGATCTCTGGATGCACCTGGATTATGACAGAATTGGCATCGTCAAGCCGCTCGATACGAACATTGCACTGCTCTGGGACTCCTATCTGTATACGCAACCATCTCTATCGACGAGGACGGATGCTGTACTCGCCCCGCAAACGGTTCATGCGAATGCCGTATTTGAATCACCTGCATCGTACTTAACCAACTCCTATCGCATTGAGACTTCGTGGCTAGGAGAGATGTGGGTTGTCTCTCAACCTCAAATGTTACTAGATATGGAGATTGTGAATCAGGAGATGGATCTTCCGACCGAAACCTTGTACATGGAGGACTATGACACGTCGAATCGTCTGCAACGTCCCTCGGAGGTCAAGCTGATTCCTCCGCAGAAAGTATTCGCCTTGGAAAAAACACAGAATGGAGTCTACCATGTTCGGTCTCAGGATGGCGACACTTTTTGGATTCAGCCGGATTTTGCGGAGCCCGTAGGGTCCGAACCAATCAATGAACGGCTCACGCTATTGAAAGACGTCAGGCTCTATCTGTTTCCAACAATGCCTTTCCCAACCTTCGGGGTGCTATCGGCTCAAACCGTAGATGCCTTCGAACGATGGACCGATCCGCAAGGCGAACGGTGGTATCATATTCATACTTGGGCCGGAGATATGTGGGTTCAGCCGGATAAGCCGCTAGTACAACGACATGAAAGGACCTACAATGAAGCCTTGTTAAATCGTTTTTTTGCGACATGAATATCCCTGCAAAATGTGTTGACTTCAAGAAAATTCCTACAAAATAAGCAATGGTAGCATTTATAAAGTCTTATTTACTAGAAATAGATTAAATAAACTTAATTTTTAATTTTTGGAAAAACGAAAACATGGTCCAGCGGAAGATCTGGATTTGGAAGGCATACCAGGTCTAAATTCACTTTATTTTATACAGGCACTTAGAGAATTAATTACATAATATAGAAATTTACACTTTCAATTCCATGGTAAATTATTTACATTATATTGTAAATAATGGTATATTACTAGATAAATGATAGTCTCATTAATTCATTTATACTATTTGAAGGGAAAGTGAAATATGAAAAGGAAATTAGCTTTGCTTGCACTCGCTTCAGTTTTGACACTAGTTACAATACCCACTATTGGAACTGCTTCAACTAGTGAATTGTCCGCTTCTCAATTTGGACAATTAAAGAAGAATGCTCTTACAGCAGCTGAAAAATATGTTGCAACACAGAGTAACTATGGTTCATATAAACCTTGGTCATCAGTTAAAATCTCATACCAGGATCCGTTATTTGACTTTGATGATAATTTGACATCTTTTATTTTTAATATTAAAAACAGTTCGGGTGATGCCGGATATTTAATAGTAAGCGCAGATGAAACTCCAGTTGTACTTGAAGCGGCCCGCGAAGGAAACGGCCCTTACACGCAGAATAGTAAACTGGAGAAGGAAATCTATGTAGGGCCAACTCAGTATTATGTAAAAGCAGATGAATCCACCTATTTTGACATTCGTAAAAAGACGAATGTATCTAAAAGTAGTTTTAAATCGAAGGGTTCATTAAATGGTAAAGTGAAAATTCCGTCCACTCTACTTCAAAATGATACTCAATTATCTTCAGATGTCAGTCAAGGAGCTGTAAGTCCGCAAACAGTGGTTAGCTACAGTTCGAAAACCTTGTCTAACGTACCAGACTTTTCATGGAGAGATGGTTGCAGCCCAACTTCATTTTCGAATATTATTTGGTATTACAGATATTCACAAGGATATACAAACTTACTTGCAAGTACGACAACCTCAACGACTTTAATCGATGTGTTGGCAAGCTCTAGCTATATGAGTACAGACATAGCTAATGGTGGTGGGACTGGTTGGGATAATCGTGTTAACGGGATGAAAAAATTCTGGAGTGATAGAGGTTATACTGTATCAGTAACAAGAAACAGTCCTAGTTTCTCAGCGCACAAAACGGAAATCAATAATAATCGTCCAGACATTATCAATGTTGTAGGGGATGCAACTTATGGCGCTCACGATATGACTGGTGTGGGTTTCGAGGAATATCAAGAATCAACAGAAAATTTTAAATGGTATCAATATGTTATTGTCCGTGATACTTGGGACAGTACACCGACGTCAGTTTATATCTATCTTCCTAATCTCGCATGGAATGAAACTGTAAAAGTACAACCTTAAAAAACTCTCTCATAGATCAATAATGCCCTTGGTTCTCGTAATTATGAAACCAAGGGCATTTAATTCCTAATTGTATTGAGATTGATACGACGAATCAAAGTAAATCAAAAGGGAGCTGGACAAATGAGACATTTATTATTAATTTGTATTTTATCTCTTATGTTTGTATCAGGGTGCGACAACAGTAGTGATAACTTGAACCATCAAAAGGAGGCACCAAAAATAACTGATTCAATCGAAACGATTACTGTCCAGTTTGGTGATGGAAATAACATGACTATTTCTAACAAAGATCAAGTCAAATACATTATCGATCAAATTCGTAGTTATACATTTGAAAGTGTAGATAAGCCTCTGAGTGTCGGGCAACATTTTTTTCTTAAATTAGGCAATCAACAGTACTTAAGCACAGGATATTTAACGTATGATGGAACCTATTACAAAGTAAAAGATACGGATGAACAGAAAGTTCTTCAATTGAATAATTATATAATCAATATTGGAAAAGAGAAATTTCCCAGTTTATTAGGAGGTTAAAAAGCAAGAAAACAGAGCTTAGGGAAATGTCATAATAAAGGATAATAGAATGCTAAAAACAATTTCTATGGTGGTTTTAACTGTTTTCATGCTATTTCAGAACTCTTTTTCACTCTCACCTGATGTTTACAGAGAAATAACAGCTAATAGCTTAATTGAAAATAATGATTTTTTGGAACTGATACATTTACCAAGAGCGATGCAAGGGAATTGCTCAAAGAATATTGTTATTGGAGTAGTTGACTCAGGTTTAAACTACATCCCAAAAGTCTTTAAAGGGTATATCATAAATGATGGGAAAAATATGGTTGAAGATAATAATGACCTGTCTGATAGCTTGGGGCACGGAACAGCAGTTGCCAGTATTATTGCAATGATGCTTAAATATTCGAATAGCCAATGTATTAAAATAATGCCAGTTAAGGTCATCAGTACAACGGGAGGTACACAAGCAGAAACACTAGCAAAAGGTATTGAATACGCTATAGATAAAAAAGTTAATATTATTTTAATGTCATTAGGGTTAGATGATGATTCTATTTTAGTTAGCGTAGCTGTAAAAAAAGCAGAAGAAAATAATATTCTAGTTATAGCTCCAACAGGAAATGAGGGTAAAAATACGATAAAGTTTCCTGCTGCTTATCCAACAGTAGTTGCGGTCGGTGGGATAGATCGCGACGGAAAAGTCAATAATTTATCAAATTTTGGAGAGCAAGTTGATGTAGTTGCCCCCTGGCACGTAGAGGCACTTTGGAATAACCAAATGCTTCAATTAGGGGGGACGTCCTTTGCTGCACCACAGGTTGCGGTTTTAGGCGCAATAATACTGAGTAATAAAATTATACCTCCTGCAAAACTAAGAAATATAATAAAAAGGACATCGCAGAATGAATCTGGTGTTACATGGAGTGAACATTCAGGCTATGGATTAATAAATGTTAAAGACGCTCTAGCCTTGTTACTAAGCGAATCAGAAATTATGGAGTTATATAATACAAAGGAAAAAAGTAGGATTTTACCAATTGGAAAGATGGAAGACGATACAATTACGCTCGGTAGTGAATATTGGTATCTTGTGCGGATAGCATATTCTGGGGAAATAATATTCACTTACGACCAACCTAATCTTAACTTGGAACAATCCTTATTCGACTCGACCGGAAGACTAATTCCTCTTCATGAAAATCATGCTGAAGTACTTGCTGGTGATTATTATTATCTAATAAAAATGTCAGAGTCTGAAACTCATTCCATTGATCAAGTTTCATACTCATTGGTAGCGAATTTTGTTATAGGTAAGGATGCTTATGAGGGGACTGTAGGAAATGATTCTATGGAAAATGCATTCTTCCTTGAAGATGTAAATAATACATACTTAGGGAATTTTAGTAGGACAGATGACCATGATTTTTTTAAAATCAATTTTAAGGTTGATAGTACTGTTAGAATAAATATAAGTGTTAATACGGCAAGGATAGATCCAGCTTGTCTTCTATTCTATAGAGGTAGGGAAGAGGAAATTGACAATGGAAGTGCTGGAGATCCAGAAGAAATTGAACTACAAGTACATTCAGGGGATAATTTGGGTTTTGAATTATATAACAAGTTAAATCTCAGTAGTGCTGCTTCCGGTGAATACAAAATTGAAGTTAAAATATCTCATGAACCTCAAAATTAGAAGATCAAACATTAATTCTAGCGCTTATGTTTTGTTAACGGATCAAATATTGTATGCTGGCAATATCGTAGCGGATGTACCGAACGGATAGAGAACATCTCTCCTGGTGGGAAAGTAACTGATCTATAGTCATCATTTATATAGAATCCTGCCGCGATAACTAGCTCTTAGGTGTTCAATATTGCCCTGCACATATTGTAGGGATATTCTTGTCGCTAATGATGGTATTTTCTTGTCGTTGGACTCCGTTATAAGGGGAAGCCCCGGACAATACGCTTGAATTGCCCATTCCATTTATCGATCGTTCGATCATTACCGATCCGCAACTCTCCAATTATAAGAGATGAATCCTCGGTTGTTTCAAGGCCGAGGATTTTTTACTGCAACAGGTTCTCATTTAAAAACCGATTCTCCCTGACGATTTTTCTTGCTTTTTTCATTGTATCCGCGTGTTTGGGCACTACAGCGACTCGGTCAAGCAACAACATCTACTATCAACAATCTATTAACACATTTTCTCTTACATAGGTAAATCTAGTTAACGGGCATGCCTCCTTCGACATCTACTATAAGCAGATAGAGAGAAGGAGGTGAAACATACATGAAAAACACAAAACGTAGCATCCCTACTCTCAAAGACTCTGGCAAGTTCGGTAAATCGTACACGCGCATTCCCCTGAGCAAAAATTTAAGACCTGCACAAACGCTTAGACGACTTACTATTCTTTGGGTAGATAACACAGGTGTTCCTTTCGTCACTTCAGGCTTTTTCTGTGAGGCTCGTACTTTAAATGGAACCCGCCTTGCAACTGCTCGCTTTGATGCATTTGGGACAGCCGTATTCCGTACAATTGGCACGCCTACTACTCGTACTTTAGTGCTTAGAACATTTGATGCAGACGGCGTCATCTTCCGTACACGTACGGTTCGTTCTGGTATTTCGGCTTTCGTATTTATCGGCTAATTCACGTAAAACAGCCCTCCCCTAGACAACTCCAAGGGTAGGGCTGCTTCTCTTTTACTTAAATTGCTTCAGAAGACGCTTCGCCGTTCCGTTCGGCGTGTTAATGACTTCATACATATTGACGACGATGCCAGTTTCCACTTGCTCGTTTTTCAAGCCAGAAATCGTTACCTTTTGACTACCACTCGTTAATTTGCCCGTACCCATTAGTGAAGCATCTTGGGTGCCTACGATGCGACCAAGAGAATCGACCATTTCGAATTGGATTTTGGAGAAATTGGAATCAATAATGACTTGATCTTCGTGGGTAATATCCATATTCAAACTGAGGACATACGAGTAGTTCCCACCGCTATAGGTCCAAGAAATCGCGCTGCTATTCACTTTAAGCGAGAATGGATAAATCGCAATCGTATCTCCTGCCCCTTCTTCCTGCAAAGCAACCTTGAACGTTCCTGCGGACACGTTGCCTTCAGAGACGGACTTATTATCAAACACATTCAGCGCAAAAGAATCATCCTCTGCCGCTTCTTTATTAGGCAGCAAGTAGGAATAGCTGACTACATAGGAGCTGCCTGGTGTAATTTGCGTGGCCGTCGCGCTTTGGCGAGAGCCCGTAAACGCATTGCCTTTATTATCGATGAGCTCATTCTGCAGCTCAGGCAGCCCGAGCGTGCTCGTACCGTTGTTCGTGATTTTGTATTTGGCAATCGCGGTTTTGTAGCCGAGATCATCATTCTCATGTGCATGAAGCTCAATGAGCGATACATCGAGATTCGGGTTCACAACGCTGCTGCCCAGAGCAAGCTTCGTTCCAAGCTCGTAATCTACCGCAGTGGTGAAGCCGTTTTGGGCTTCGCTCGCACCTTTGAGCAAGAACACAGCCACAGGCTGTTGTCCGGTTGTGCCTGTTGTGCCTGTTGTTCCGGTTGTTCCTGTTGCACCAGTTGTTCCAGTTGTTCCCGTCGTTGTCCCGCTTCCCGACGTGCTTCCTGTACTCGCCGATGCCCTCTGCCACAGCACGAGCTGTGCCGCATTCGGATCGATGCCCGTTGGCAATGTCGCATTGAAGTAATAGGTCGCTGTCTCCTTCGGCGCTATAAAGCCGTTACGCGTACTATTATCTGTCGATGATACAGAGGAGCCCGAGTCACCGAACTGGTAGGAGGCTGCTAGTGTAGGGATCGGTGCGACGACTTCCCCATCATTGCTCAGTTCGACCACAGTCTGAATGTGGACACCATCCGCTTGAATCGAATACGTAGACGAGCTTACTTTCGCTGTCACGTTTTCACCATCTTGCTGCCCCGCATAGCTCTGTTTCACGCCCAAAGCTACTGTATTCAGTGATGAATTCATATTCAAAGTTCCCAATGAAACATCTTCACTTTGATTGAGGTAATAATATTCCAACGTCAGACCGCTTGTTGGCGTGCCTTTGGAAATAAGCGTTTTGAGCGTCAAGGTATCGGACTGATTAGGCAATATAGCGGTATCCGCCCCACTCGTAACAGTTGCTGTGTATTTCATCCCATTGGCATCCACAAGTCTAGCCAGCAAGGTTGCTGGTACCTTCACGCTGGTAGATCCTAAGTTCTTCGCTGCGATTTGCGTGTACATATACCATTTGCCATTCTCTGTCACACGTACGCTCTGGCCCAGCCCAAAAGCAAGGGATGCATCACTCGCGAGTGTACTGTCCAGCGTGCGTAAGCTGATGATTTCCTCTGGCGCTTCCAGCTGCCCTTCTTGGATAACGGAGGCAACCGGCAGCTCGCCGAGATGATTCATAAAATCGGATTTATTGTAATCCCAGCGGAATACATCCACTTTGAGATCAGCGGCATTCTCACCAGCCGGCAAATTCGCATAGAATCGGAAGCTCTCTTCTTGCCCGCCATTCACAATGCCGCTCTTTTTCTCGCTTAAATTGGCCGTGTAGCTATGCCCTGCACCATCCGTCACGCGTACACCATACTTGTTAAAATCAAGCGTCTGATTTTCCCCGTTATGGAATAGGACCGAGAATTGTAAGGATGAAGACGACAGTGCTGCTCTATTTAGCATAAAATAAGAATCCTTCGAGATAAACACGCCCTCTGCTGCGGCGTGTGCGGCCGGAACTGGAGCTGCCCATGAGGCAGCCAGCAAGCTGCCCGTCAGCAGGATAGCTAAACTTGTCTGTTTAAGTACATTTGATTTAAGTCCAATCGATGTGAGTTGACGAATCATGTTACAAACCTCCTGTTGCCTAATCGAAACGCAGAGCGTCGATAGGTTTTAATTTCGATGCTTTATTAGCCGGATACAGGCCGAAAATGACACCAACGAGTGCTGAGAATAAAAACGCGTAAAACCCAACGTTGAGCGATAAGCTCGTCTCTTGACTTGGATTGATATACGGCCAAGCCAGAGATAAGGCGACCCCGACGAGTAAACCGATCAAACCACCCATCCCACTTATCAAGGTAGCTTCGACCAGGAATTGCAGCAAAATATTTCTTCGCTTCGCCCCAATCGACTTCCGAATCCCGATCTCCCGTGTTCGTTCACTCACGGTCACGAGCATAATATTCATAATTCCGATCCCGCCTACAAGCAGGGAGATCGCTGCTACAGCGACTAATTGATTCGTCAATGTGCTGGATGCCGTTTGTCTTGCGCTAATAAGCTCGGATGAGTTCAAAATATTGTAACCCGTCGTGCTTTTAAACTTCTGATAAAAATAAGCTTCCAAGGCTAATTGTGCACGGCTGACGAGATCACCAGAGGATGCTTCCACATAGGCAGTACGGATGTTACCTAGCTTGAAATCCCGACTCATCGTCGGCAGCGGCACGAACACCGAGCTGTCCAAAGAGGTTCCACTCGTATTGGAGCCCTTCGTTTGAAGAACACCGATAATCGTGTACATGTAGCCCTTTACATTAATTTCTTCATCGATCGGATCATCCTTGCCAAAAAACTTCGTAGCCACATCACTCCCGATAACCGCAACGTGATTGCGGAAATCCAGATCTGCCTGAGCAAGGAAACGCCCGCTGGCCATCTTCCCTTTTTGCAACTCCAAATAACGGTCATTCGTTCCGATCACATTGTAGCTCTCCGTTGTGCGGTCGAATTTAATGGAGCTATTCTGCGTCATTGTGGGTGCAATCGACGAGATTCCCGCTGTACCCTCAAGGGTCATGAACTCATCGTAATTCAACTGTGTGGCGCGCCCGTTCCCCATTAGGTTAACCGTTAGAAGATTCGTTCCCAGTCCTTCGTATTGCTTTTCGATAGCTTTGGAAGTTCCTTGTCCGATCGATACTAGCGTGATCACCGAAGCAACCCCGATAATAACACCTAACATGGTCAGGACCGTTCGTAACGGGTTCGAGCGAATCGTGCTCATCGCCATTTGGAAAAGCTCCCAAATTCTCATGAATGCGCCTCCTCTAACTTAGGCACTTCAACCGACCAAGCATCATTGCGCGTATCACTGACGATCTCACCATCTCGCAGCGCCACTACGCGCTTCGCGTTGTCTGCGATGTGATGATCATGGGTGATTAACACAATCGTATTGCCTTGCTGATTTAATTCCTTGATTAATTCGAGTACCTCAATACCCGTCTTCGAATCCAAGGCGCCTGTCGGTTCATCCGCCAGAATGAGCGACGGTGAAATGGCCAACGCTCGCGCAATCGCAACCCGCTGCTGCTGTCCACCCGAAAGCTCACTTGGCTTGTGATGTCCACGCGCGCCCATCCCAAGCTTCTCCAACATACGCTGCGCTTGTTCTCTTCGCTGTTTAGCAGGTATGCCTGCATAAATCATAGGGAGCTCGACGTTTTCCGTCGCTGTCAGCCTTGGCAACAGGTTAAACTGTTGAAAAATAAAACCGATCTTCCGATTGCGCAGCTGAGCAAGTCCGTTGTCTGACATTTTCTCAGTAGCTACGCCATCCAATGTATATGAACCTGACGTCGGGCTATCTAGCAGCCCAATTGTATTCATCAACGTCGATTTCCCCGATCCACTGGGACCAATAATCGCGACAAAATCCCCTTCAGCAATATGTAATGTAATGCCGCGCAAAATCTGCAATTCCTCCGCACCACGGGTGTAACTCTTCGTGATCTCATTTAGCTCAATGATATTCATCCCATTCGCTCCTTTCAGGGGCAAGGCTAGTTCTTTATTGACGCGCTCCGCCGCCACCGCCAGCATTACCGCCACCCTGGAAACCACCGCCGCCAGCTCCAGCTCCACCTGCTCCGCCTTGGAAACCGCCTGCGCCACCTGGGAAGGCACCTCCGCCTGGGAAGCCTTGCTGTTGCTGGTTTGTCGTCGTTGTCGCTCTGCGAACTGGCGTGACGACTTCTTCGCCTTCTTTTACTCCATCAAGCACTTCAACTTGCGTTTTGCTTCGAATACCTACTTTTAACTCCCGCTCTTCCGTTGTACCATCGGCCTTCTTCACCGTAACCGTCGACTTGCCTCTTGTTGTTGTCACCACTTGAATCGGAAGTACAAGAATATCTTTCTTATCTTGGATGAGGATTTCAGCCGTCGCGGTCATCGCATATTTCAAATCGTTCTGTGCTGTATTCGGAATCGCCACAACCGCATCATAGGTAGTCACACCATTCGTCGTTGTACCGACGTTGGATACAGAAGTCACTTCACCTGTAAAGGTTTTGCCTGCAATGGCATCAACTTTGACGTTAACCTTTTGTCCAACCTTCACACTCGTAAGATCAAGCTCATCCACAGCAATTGCGAGCTGCATTGTGCTTAGGCTTGCCACGGCACCGAGTGTCGTGTTCGCATTAATTTGCGCCCCAACCGGGTAATTCCGCAAGACGTTATTTTTACTATTGGCAAAATCCGCCGAGAACACGCCATCAAACGGTGCTTTAATCGTCAATTGATCGACTTTTTGCTGAGCATCGCTGACACGGATTTTCTGACTTTCAATCGCCGATTGTTTGGAGACGATATTCTTTTGGAGGTCGTCGTTAAAAAGGGTCACGATCAGATCGCCTTGTTTAATCGTATCGCCATCTTTGAATTTCAGCGTTTTTACCGTACCGCTTGCTTCGGAGAAAATAGACGCCGTACGCACATAAGCCAGTGCGGCCTGATCGGAGGACGTTACCTTGGTCGTGCCGCTACCGATGCTGCCTTTGACCTTCAAGCCCGCCGAGAGCGTACCGTCATTATCGATGAGTACATCGACCAATACCACTTTATTCCCATTCGCGTCGGCGCTAATTTCGTGACCGATCGTATCGACAGCACCGACCTTCGATAACAAGTAACCATCCACGCTCAGCTCCACGGGGTCACCTTTTTTCAGTTGTACCGCTTCTTGCAGTGAAAATGGCAGTTTTACTTTAAACTGCGTTGTATCTGAAATTGTACCGATCTTTGTCGTTTTACTCACTTGACTGCCGACATCAAAATTAGCATTCAAGGTAATCTTGCCCGACATCGGAGCGGATACGCTCATATTTCCTTGTTCAGACTTCAGCTCCGCTAGATCACTTTCTAGCTGCCCCAAGGTAACTTGGGATTCCTTGAGATTCGTTTCCGTTGACGGGACAGAAAGTTCGACGAGCACATCGCCTTTTTTAACCGCTTGATTCTGGGTTAGATTCATCGTTTTGATGATTCCTTCGATCGGAATCACAATGTTTTGCTTATCCTTAGCGTCCAATTGGGAGGTACCTGATACGGCCATCGAAATGGCACCCTTGGTCACTTTCATTGTCGTTTGTTCTGCTGCCGTTGCAGCTGGCTTCGCATTATTATGTACATAGTAATATGTACCTGCCCCACACAGGATGGCCGCTAGGGCTACAATGAGCCACCTTTTCTTACTGCCTACTTTCATCCGTCATAACCCCTCTCACGGTTTACCTAGACTCCATTGCCTAGGCCTAACATTCTTCACAAGATGTAGTCTACTAGGGGCGACTGAAACCTGTCTGAGTGTAAGCTGAAAGTAAGTTGAACGAAAGCTGAGTGTTTGCTGAAAATGGTGAGGGTTGGCGTACTGCCGCAGCTGCGGCAGATACTGTTGGCAGCCACAGCCTCGAGACGGCTGCCTGTCTGGGACTGCCGATGCGAACACGACTGTTACTGGCGCTGATACTGATACTACTGCTGAAACTGATACTGCTGTTACCGCTGCCGCCAAAATATCCCTGTCCGCGTCCCGACTTCCCAAGACTACCTCTCACCCCCACCCGACCCGATAACTGGAAAAACTCCATCTAATTCTCTGATTTCCCATTAATTTTGGCTATTAAATGGAAAAACTCCATCTATTTATTCGCTTTCTCTTAAGCCCCCTAATTGGATTGGAGTCTTCAATATGCATGAAGTACAATATTGATGAGGGGGAATGAGATGTATGAAAAGCAATATCCTATA
>NZ_LMSJ01000044.1 GCF_001428105.1 Paenibacillus sp. Soil766
TATGTAAGACCCCTTGTAGACGACGAGGTTGATAGGTTCGAGGTGGAAGTGCGGCAACGTATGCAGCTGACGAATACTAATCGGTCGAGGGCTTAACCTAATATAGGGATCTTTGACGTAGTCAAAGTCTCTCTGCTGTATCCCAACCAAGTGAAGATAAGCTTTGTAGCGAATTCCGAGTACTTGATTGGGGCTCAGAAAATCCTAAGTAATCCTACCTTTACGCAAGTTTCGTATCTAGTTTTAAGGGAATAATATTCCTACTGTGGCGATCGTGGCGAAGGGGTTAACGCACCGGTTTGTGGATCCGGCATTCGTGGGTTCAAGTCCCATCGGTCGCCCTTTTCCCTTATTAATGGGGATTAGCCAAGCGGTAAGGCAACGGACTTTGACTCCGTCATGCCTAGGTTCAAATCCTAGATCCCCAGTATATTTTCATAAGCGGTCGTGGTGGAACGGCAGACACACCATCTTGAGGGGGTGGCGCTCACAAGGCGTGGGGGTTCAAATCCCCCCGACCGCATCCCAAAGAAAAACCCTTGTTATCAAGGGTTTTTTATTTTGTTTAAGTAGTCCTATGCAATCAGGGCTATTTCCTAATATGGCGAAATCATGATCGTGCGGTATCCTGATATTGTCACTGCGGGGAGAAGGATGGTAAACTTATAGGATTATGTGATTATTTAATAACGTTATTTGCAAACGCTTTCATTAGAGAGGGAGCCATGGCACAACCTGATATAACTGTTCGAGAGGAGGAGAACCGGATGGCGATAAGCCAATTGATGGATCAGCAAAAAAGTTACTATCTAACCGGCGCGACGCGAGGACTTGATTTCCGTTTGGGGCAACTGAAAAAGTTGAAGCAAGCAATAGTCGAACGTGAATCAGAGATTATTCAAGCCCTTCGCACTGACTTGAATAAGGGAGAGAAGGAAGCATACGCTTTTGAAATTGGCATCGTTTATCAAGAAATAGCGCATGTTATCAAGCATCTGAAACGTTGGATGAAGCCGAAGAAAGTGAAATCACCAATGACGCATTCGGGGAGCCGCAGCTTCATTATCCCTGAACCACTAGGGGCGGCGCTGATCATTGCACCATGGAATTATCCGTTTATGTTGGCATTTGATCCGTTAGTGGGAGCGATTGCGGCTGGCAATACCGTTGTATTGAAGCCATCTGAGCTAGCGCCAGCGGTATCTGCAGTGATGACCTCGATCGTACGTACAACCTTCGAATCGCAATACATTGCAGTTGTGGAAGGCGGCGTGGAAGAAAGTCGTGCGCTCTTGGAGCAGCCGTTTGATAAGATCTTTTTTACAGGCAGCGTAGCTGTCGGGAAAATAGTGATGGAGGCGGCAGCCAAGCACCTCACAAGAGTCACGCTAGAGCTCGGTGGAAAGAGCCCCTGCATCGTACATCATGACGCCAGTTTAAAGCTAGCGGCGCAGCGTATCGCTTTCGGGAAGTTCTCGAATGCGGGACAGACCTGTGTAGCCCCAGATTATTTGCTTGTGCATCAGAGAGTGAAGGAAAAGTTGATGTCCTATCTGCAAGAAGCAATTATCTCCTTGTATGGCGAAAAGCCGTTGCAATGTCCTGATTATGGAAAAATCATTTCTCGCCGTCATTACGAGCGGTTATGTCATTTTTTGAATGACGGGAAGGTGGCTTTCGGCGGTGGTGCTGACGATAAGACCCTGCAAATCGAACCGACGTTGCTTGAAGATATTAGCTGGGAGCTGCCAGTGATGCAGGAGGAGATTTTCGGCCCAATTCTTCCTGTGCTCACTTATGAAAACCTAGACGAAGTGGTGGGCTTAATCCAAGCTCGGCCAAAGCCGCTGGCTCTGTATGTATTCTCGGAGGATAAAAAGGTACAAGATACCATGCTCAAGCGAATTTCATTCGGCGGCGGTTGTGTCAATGATACGCTGATGCATTTTGGTTCTACACATTTGCCAGTCGGCGGGGTCGGCGAGAGTGGAATGGGCAGCTATCATGGCGAGATGAGCTTTCACATATTCTCACATATGAAAAGTATATTAAAGCAGACGACAAGGTTCGATATTCCTTTTCGATATCCGTCTAGCAAAATCGGGTTTAAAATCATTCGCAAGCTGACGAAGCCTTAATTACGGCTCACTAGGAAGAGGTAAGTCTCATGATAGGATCCTACGAGTACTATAAACAGATTTTCAAAGATGCACCGAAGCCATTCGCATTTGTAGATTTGGATTTATTGGATGCTAACATTAAGGCCATTGCACAGGAAGCCGGTGGGAAGAAGATTCGGGTGGCGAGTAAGTCAATTCGCTGTCCGGATGTGCTTCGCCGTATTTTGGCAGCGGACGATGTGTATCAGGGGATTATGTGCTATACGGCAGAAGAGGCGATTTTCCTAGCGCGGCAGGGGTTCGATGATCTATTACTGGGCTATCCGCAGTGGCACGCTGAGGCGCTTAACGATGTAATTTCACTAATGGGCGAAGGCAAGACGATTACATGCATGGTCGACAGTATCGAGCATGTTGAACACATAGCATGGCTCGCGACGGCCAAGCAGATCGTAGTGCCCATTTGTATCGACATCGATATGTCGACTGATTTTCCTGGGCTGCATTTTGGGGTGTGGCGATCACCATTGACGCGATGGGAGTAAGTTCGCCCTGTGGCTGAGTGGATCATTGGAGCAAGTTGGCTGCGACTTGATGGCATCATGGGATACGAGGCGCAGATTGCCGGTGTTGGCGATAATGTGCCTGGGCAAGCTGTGAAAAATGCGCTAATCCGCAGGTTAAAGAAATCCTCCATTCGCAAAGCCGCCAAGTGGAGAGCGGAAGTGGTGCGTGGGCTTGAAGTGATGGGAGTCCAACTTCGTTTCGTCAATGCGGGAGGTACGGGAAGTATGGACAGCTCGCGGGAAGAAGCGTGGGTGACCGAGATCACTGCAGGTTCTGGGTTTTACGCACCTGGCTTGTTCGACAATTATAAATCATTTCATTATAAGCCTGCTGCCGGATATGCGGTAGAGGTGGTGCGTCGCCCACAGCCGAATATCGTGACTTGTATGGGCGGCGGTTATACGGCCTCGGGGCCAATGGGTGTAGACAAACGCCCCAAGCCGTATTTGCCGGAAGGTCTGGCTTTATTTCCATTAGAGGGTGCAGGTGAAGTACAAACGCCGCTGCGCATGCGGGGTGAAATTCAGATGGAGCTAGGCGACCCGGTGTTTTTCCGTCATGCGAAAGCTGGAGAGCTATGTGAGCGATTCCTAACGTTATATGCTGTTTCGCAGGGCAGCATTGTAAATACATATCCAACGTATCGCGGTATGGGGGCTTGTTTTCTATGATAAGCAAATCAGGGATATGGTCGAATTGGTCGGGGATCGTGCAGGCAACACCGCAGACGGTGCTTTATCCGGACTCCATAGTAGCGGTGGTCGACGCGGTGTTGCGATGCAGACGAGAAGGACGCAGGCTCCGTATTGACGGTACGGGTCATTCTTTTACACCAATTGCGGCATCGGATGATGTGCTAATGACGCTAGACCAAATGCAAGGCCTAATTCGGGTGGATACTGAGGAGCGGACCGCAACGGTATGGGCAGGCACGAAGCTCAAGCTGCTTGGTGAACTTCTTTTCGCAAAAGGTCTAGCACAGGAGAATCTCGGAGACATCGATGTCCAGTCCATAGCTGGTGCAATCAGCACGGGGACGCATGGCACTGGTCAGCGATTCGGCAACATGGCTGCGCAAGTGGTTGGACTGACGATGGTGACAGGTACAGGGAAGGTAATCACATGTACAACTGCGACTCACCCTGATTTGTTTAAAGCGATGCAGGTATCACTTGGCGCGTTAGGTATTATTGTGCAAGTGACGCTTCGGCTCCAACCCGCTTACAAAATGAAGTACGAAAGCAAACGTATGCCGCTGAAGCAATGCTTACAGGAGTTACCTGAGATCACGAATGGACATCGGCATTTTGAATTTTATTGGTTTCCTTATGCGGACCCGTGTCAGCTAAAATTTAAGAACTCGACGGATCAGTCGGTGACGAGCCGTAAAGTGCGTGATTACATTGGAGATGTCCTGCTCGAAAATACGGTTTTCGGTCTGCTGTCCGAATTATGCCGTAAAGTCCCGAAGCTCAGTCCAACGGTGAGTCGAATATCGGCATCCCAAGTGCCCGTGGGAAGCAAAGTGGATTACAGTCATCGCCTGTTCGCGACACAAAGACTCGTTCGTTTTAACGAAATGGAATACAATCTCCCAGCGGAGGCCATGCCCACCGTTATTGAGGAAATGCGCGAGAAAATGGCGCAGGGCAAATACCATGTTCATTTCCCAATTGAGTGCCGTTATGCCAAAGGGGATGATATCTGTTTAAGTCCGGCGTTCGGGCGGTATTCATCCTATATTGCGGTTCATATGTATAAAGGGATGCCGCATGAGGACTATTTTGGGGCGATGGAGGAAATTTTCCTTAAACACGGAGGCAGGCCGCACTGGGGGAAAATGCACTCGCTTCGTTCAGCGGAATTGGCAGAAAGGTACCCGATGTGGCAGTCATTTTGCCGTACGCGAGAAGAATTGGACCCGGATGGCATTATGCTGAATGGCTATTTAGATAAGATTTTTGGCGTTACAGGATAAGGTTAAGATGAAAATGGGGAGGTATCTTCATGCTGGAATCAAGATTGCCTCGTTCTCGCTGGTCGGTCGTCGTGGCATACGCCTTATTGGCAGCGGTGACGCAGCTGTTATGGGTAACATTTACACCTATTACAACGGCAGCTTCCCAAGCTTGGAACGTTTCTGTTGATGCGGTAGGCTGGTTGTCGCTCGTTTTCCCGCTAGTCTATGTACTGTTATCCGTGCCTTTCGGCTTGGCCGCTGACCGGTGGTTTCGCGGATCGCTGCTTATCGGCGGTGCGTTGACAGCAGTTGGAGCGCTTATACGCATACTGCCTGGCTATGAATATGCTTTGATCGGGCAGCTTGTGATCGCCATTGGACAGCCGTTTGTCCTTAATAGCGTGAACAAATTAGCCGTACTCTACGTACTTCCAGAGCAGAGAGCGAATGCTATTGCGGCGGGGACCGCCAGTTTGTTCGTGGGTATCCTGATCTCGACAGTTAGCGTTCCTTTTCTGCTGACATGGCAAGGGATGCCGGCAGTCTTGTGGTCGCAAGGCGCGATCAGCGTCATCGCCGCTGTGGCCATGGGGCTGGTGCTAAGGAAAGCGTCAGTTTTGGAGGTCGACGCGGCAGCTGAAGCGAGCAGCGCTTTCGGGTTCAGCGCGATTGCGACCCTATGGTCGCAGCGTTGGGTTAGCCTGCTATTGTTCGCAGGCTTCGGCATTTTCATTACGCTAGCGACATGGCTGGAAGTGCTAGCCAGCGCGATCGGCTTCAATGCCCAGCAAGTCGGCATTGGTATCGGTGTTATGACGGCGGCAGGTATTGTCGGCGCTGCGGCCCTGCCACGATGGGCGCTACGCGGTCAGCGCGCGCGAGTGGTCGTACTCTGTTCACTTGTGGCGAGCGTACTGCTTCTGGTCGGTCTCGCAGTTGGTATGCCACAGTGGATGTTCATCAGCTTGCTGGCTGTGTGCGGTTTTCTTCTATTAGCCGATTTGCCCGTGATGCTCTCACTGGCTGAGGCCAAATCCGAGCCAAAGTCAGTCGGCGCCGTCACAGGTTTGTTGCTGTTGTTTGGCAACTTAGGGGGCATTGTGCTTTCCTTGATTGTTCAACTCCTGTTAGGGAATAGGATTGTAGCGATTGGCGTGTTAGCTGTTGTGGCTATTCTTATTCTGCCTGCGGTTAGGTGGCTGCAGACGGCACCATCGAAGATCCAAAGTGAAAAAATTGAGATGATGTAAGTTAAAATGGTTTATTTAAGCAGCGACGTGAAAGGTTTGAACACAGTCTCGATAAGTTGCGTTGTCCCTGGCATTTTCGGAAATAAGCGTTTTCACTTTCACAGACAATTTCTCACCTTCAATGAGAGGTTCAATGCCAGATTGACTATGAAACACATCAACAGAAACTTTTTCATGATTTTGGTTGAAATTAGCGGTGACTAGAGCTGATCTAATCGCATTGGTCAACCACATAAGACCTCTCGTCGAAGAGTCGTCCAGAAGTATGACCATTTGATTTTTTTTAAGCAAAGCTGAGCCGTAAACATAGATGGCTTTGTTGTTTTGATTCTGCATGGTATACATTCTGGTATAAGGAAGGGCATAGGACTTGGAGCCCGATTCAAGTAAATTATGCAGTTTCAACAACGTTACATATAATCCTGTGTGCAGATTGGACATTTTTGGTGCACGTATGATCAAATCGAGCAAAGCGTAGGGCTGTACAGGGGATAACGGTGTCAAATATGGGACACCGAATGTGAGAGTCCTCTGCTGTCTAAATATGAAAAAGCCCAAACCGTTGCTTTCTCTCTGAAAATTTCTGTTTTTGTCAAAAATAATAGATTCCTGTAACTAAACTGTAATGCTGAAAAAGGTATAGTGGTTAGTGAGAAGAAATAGTAGGAAAACGATTTACTGGGGGTCTATGGATATCATATATCGGGATGCTGATTTTACGAATGCAATGTTGTTTGGAACTTACATTATGGTTCTAATGGACGGGAAAATGATTGGTGGAGGACTTGTCGAGGAGTTCGATGAAATAGAGGTAAAGGTGGGACAAGGACGTTTTTTACGTAACAGTTCGACTTTCGTGTTAGCTCCGCCTCCACAATGTCCGACGAATATGTGAGTGGTTTATAAGCATCCCCCAAAGGACGTTCTACGAAAAGTACAACGTCTTTTTGTCGTATGAAGTTTCCAATTTGAGGATATTTCCAAGTAAATGAATAAATAATTGAATTGTTTCCGATAAAAAAATCTACTATATTTCAACAAAATACGATATACTTTCCAATAGGTAATTATACCCATATCCAAAGTACTGGGAACGGAAAGGATTACTTAGCATGTACAAGCTACAATCTGCTCGTCCGGAGGATGAATCCTTTCTCTATGAAGTGTATGCGAGTACCAGAGTAGAGGAGCTTGCGTTGACAGGTTGGCTGGAGCACGAAGTCGACAAATTTCTCCGCATGCAATATGAGATTCAGCAACGACAATCAAGGTAAATGACCAAACGATGACAACCGTATCTATCGACCAGAAAAGACTGGAAGACAAACTCGCGAGAGAAGGTCAAGGAGTGATTGTCACGATTCCGGTGAAAACTATGTCCGATGTGGTCGTAGGTGAACTGAACGGTCAAATGGTTAAAAATATGGAGAGCAAGCAAGCCATTCTGGAGATTAAAACTGACCATGCAACGTATACTCTTCCTTCTCTGCAAATCAATATCAATGAGATATCTGATCAGGTTGGAAAATCGGTTGCCTTGCAAGATATAAAGATACAAATCGAGATTGCCACACCAACAGCAGATATGGTGAAAGTGGTGGATAATGCAGCTGAGAAAGGAATGTTTACACTTGTCGCACCGCCAATTGACTTTACCGTCAGAGGTATTTATGGTGATACGACAGTCGAAATATCTAAGTTCAACGTTTACGTAGAACGTACCCTTGCCATACCCGATGATATAGACCCGAACAAGATTACGACAGGTGTTGTGGTTGATCTAGATGGAACGGTTCGCCATGTGCCGACAAAAATCGTTAAGATCGATGGCAAGTATTACGCTGTGATCAATAGCTTATCCAACAGTACGTATACTGTTGTGTGGCATCCACTCGAGTTTAGTGATGTGGCAAACCATTGGGCGAAAGATGCCGTTAATGACATGGGATCACGTTTGGTCATTGACGGTACAGGTAACGGGATGTTCAGTCCTGACAGCGACATAACCCGTGGAGAGTTTGCAGCTATCATTGTTCGTGGACTGGGACTTAAGTTGGAGAAAGGAGTGAACTACTTCTCGGATGTGAAGGTAACAGATTGGTACAGTAACGCGATTAACACGGCTTATGCGTATCACTTAATCAATGGTTTTGAAGATGGAACCTTTCACCCGAATGACAAGATAACGAGAGAAGAAGCAATGGTTATCGTTGCTCAAGCAATGGCCATAACGAACTTGAAGGATAAATTTTCCGTTCAGTCTGCAGACGCGGTTCTCCTACCATATACAGATGCGGTAGAAGCATCCACCTGGGCGCAAAGCAGCATAGCTGATTGTGTACAGGCTGGAGTTGTATGGGGGGGAAGCAGCACGAAACTTGCACCGAAGGACAATATGACGAGAGCCGAGGTTGCAACAATTGTGAAGCGGCTCCTTCAAAAATTAAAACTGATCTGATACCTGATTCGTTGCATCGATAATATTAGGACAAGCCCTTAATAGGGGCTTGTCTCCCTAGGGGGCTTGTCGAGAAATTTGACGAAACCGAAGTCAAAGTTTGGCGTGTTAGGTATTCTCGCTTTTTATTGATCATTGAGCTCGCTCCGCGACCCAAATGTCGCATGGGGACATCGCCGAGGTGTAAAAAAAATCAAAAAAGCACGTGCTAATTCAACATTAGCACGTGCTTTTTTGCGTGGTTACCTTATTTATTTGCGGTAACCGTTTCTATTTCTTTAACACTTTGATAAATAATATTGAATAGCTCTTCCAAGTTGCCCTCTTCGATGCAAGAGAATGCTACACGAAGATCAGTTTCGCCTAGCGCGATCGTACCTACACCATGTTGATTCAACAAATGTATACGCAGTGCTTCAGCGTCAACGGTTTTGAGCTTTAAGCACATGAAATAGCCGGAGTTGAAAGGGTAGTAGCCCCATGCATCGTCGAACTTGCCGCTGTCCAAAATGGATTTCGTGCGGTGCGCGCGGCCTTTCATGATTTCGTACTTCTCTTGCTTCTGTACCTTAAACTCTGGTGAGTTCAGGGCATGAAGTACGAACGTTTGGGATGGATGCGGTCCGCTGGAAATGGTTGCCCGGATAATCCCCTTTGTTTTTTCTTCAAGTGCATCAAGAAGTGCGGTGCTTTGGCCCGCATACGTAATGAAGCCTACACGGAAGCCCCAAACGTACTCTTCTTTGGTTGCTCCGTCGATTTTGACTGCAAGCACACGCGGATGCAGGTCAGCCAATTGACCGAACAGGGATTCATGCAATGAATTTTCAAAGAAAAGACCGAAGTATGCATCATCAGTCAGGACAACAACGTTAATGCCCGCTTCTGCTGCTTCCTGGATCGCGGCAACAATCGCTTTGCCATCTACTGCGTCAGGCGTGTAGCCTGTTGGATTGTTCGGGAAGTTCAGGACGACAATCGCTTTGCCTTTGGACTTCTGAGCAAGAAGTGCTTCACGCAAGCCTTCGGAATTAAAACGCTCTTCTTCGTTATAAAGTGCGTAGTTCACAATTTGCGCACCACGGCGAATCTCGAAAGTGAGCTCGTAATTTTCCCAGTTTTTATCTGGAATAATAACCGCGTCATCTACATCTGCAAAGAGATCAGCCGCGATACTTAGACCATGTGTCAATGCATTCGTGACAATCGGGTTACCGATGAGTTTGCTGCCAATGCTCGGATTCTCTTCGAGCATTTTCTTGCGCCAAGCTGTACGAAGCTCAGGCTTACCAGCCGGTGGAGCATATTCATATATATCTTTAGGATTGTAAGTGGAGAGTGTATCTTGAATGACCTTCAGATGCATAGGTTGACCATTTTCGATGGCAATACCGATGGTAGCATTGAATTTCTTGGCTTTGGCCTTCGCTTCAGCCGATTGGCTGAGAATGCCTTCTTTCGGGAAGTAAATCGATTTACCTAATGCAGAAAGCATGTCATGTACGTGAGAATTTTCACGTTGCAGGGTCTCGTTTAACTGACTTGCCAAAGGATTCATAAGATTGGGTCATTCCTTCCAATGAGCGATTCATTTTTTCCCAGTTATTATATCACTTTCACACCTGCACGTCACTGCGCTAAACAAATTTTCTATGAATTGATATGAAAAGAAGCAAGTGTCATGGATGAATGCGTTCCAGTCACTTGCCCATAGGTTTATTTGATTAAAAAGCTTTCTAGTCGTTGCTTGATCTGCGGCCACTCTTTGTCGAGGATACTGAACATAACCGTATCTCGCAAATAACCATCTTTAAAAATAATACGATGTTGACGGAGGATACCTTCTTTCTGGGCTCCTAAACGCGCAATTGCTGCTTGGGAGCGTTCGTTGCGAAGGTCTGTTTTGAGCTGAACGCGTATAAGATCTAGGGTCTCAAAGCAGTATTGAAGCAATAGATATTTACATTCTGTATTCACACGAGTTCTCCAAACACTCGAATTGTACCAGGTATGCCCAATCTCCAAATTCCGATGAGGTACGGAAATATCGAAGAGTCGAGTACTGCCGACGATGGTATCGGTAACTCTATCATAGACTGTGAAAGGGATCCCTTGTCCTGCTTCCTGCTCGTTAAGCGCCTGATGTACAAATTTGTGAACTTCAGCAGGGTTAAGTAAAGGTGTCATAAATGACCAAATGGCAGGGTCGTTTGCAGCTTCGATTAGGCCAGGAATATGCGATTCATGAAGAGGCAGTAAGGTGACGCGAGTTCCTTCAAGGGTTGGTGGCAGTAGATTCATAGTTTGATTTCTCCTTACATGTAAATGATTTTAATGTGATTGTAGTAAGCATACTGTATGATTGGATTCATAATAAGTACCAATATGGATCGATTTATATGTACCAATTTAAAAAGAAAAGAAGTGATTGTATGGCATTTTATTTGCCGTTTCACACATACTGCACTCGCTATCCTAGTAAATATGCGGCTTTGTATCATGCGATTCGTGATGAAATCGTGGGAAATAAGTTGAAGCAGCACACTAAATTGCCCTCAAGCCGGGATTTAGCGGATGATCTGGGCATTTCTCGGGGAACTGTAAATCAGGTGTACGATATGCTGATTGCAGAGGGGTATTTGCAGGCAGATGTTGGCAGAGGTACTTTCGTCGTTTATGCAAGTGGTTATGTGATGTATGAGGCGAAGGTGGGGAAGAATATAGAATTGTCGGCTTGGGGCGTCCGAGTGAGCGAAGGGGTAGATGCTGAGGGACGCTGGAAAAAGGGTAAGGAGGAGCAAGGGAAAGAGCAAGGTGAGGGACGCGAGAAAGAACTGAGTAAGGTGCAAGGTAAGGGACGCGAGAAAGAACTGAGTAAGGAGCAAGGTAAGGAGCAAAGGAAAGAGAGAGAAAATGCAGGTAAGACTGGTGGCGGGGGGATTGCGTTCGTGGTGGCCCGACCGCAGATGGAACAGTTCCCGCGAGAGCAATGGAACCGCGGCATGTACGAGCAGGTGCGGCAGATGACGGAGTCGCCGCAAGCGGATGCTCACATCGCTGAGGGGCACTATGCGCTTCGCGAAGCGATCGCGGTGCACCTTAGGCGGATGCGAGGCATCGATGCGATGCCGGAGCGCATCGTGATCGTCAATGGGTCGATGCAGGCGATAGCCCTGCTGACCCAGTTGCTCGTAAACCCAGGCGATCCCGTGGTGCTGGAGCGCCCCGGGTATCAAGGCGCCAGCCGCGCTGTGCTGGCGGCTGGCGGCGTGCCCGTCCACGCGGCGGTGGACGAGCAAGGGCTCATCCCGCAGCCGTGGAACGCCCGGCTGCTGTTCGTGACGCCCAGCCGCCAATTCCCTACGGGGGCCGTGCTGGGCATGGAGCGCCGCCAGCTCCTGCTGCACTGGGCGGCGGAGCAAGGCGCTGTCATCGTCGAAGACGACTATGACAGCGAGTTCAGGCACCGCGGGCGGCCGATTGAGCCGCTCAAGGTGCTGGACCAAGAGGGCCGAGTGGTCTACATCGGCACCTTCTCCAAAACGATGCTGCAGGACCTGCGCATCGGCTATGTCGTGCTGCCGGAGGCACTGCACGATGCTTTTGTAGCCGCGAAGCGGCTATATGAGCCGCACCCAACGGGGCTGCTCGAACAGCGCTCGCTCGCCGCCTTCATGGCGAGCGGCGGTTACGAGCGACACCTGCGCCGCATGCGTCGGGTGTACGCGAGCAAGTTCTTGCTCCTGCAGGCGCTGCTGCAGGAGCAGCTGTCCACCCTCTTCGAGTGGGTGGACAGTGATAGCGGGCTGCATCTATTCGGGTGGTGGCGCGGAGACCTGCGCACATATTCTGCGTATTCAGCCGCATGTCAGGAAGCCGGCGTGACCTGGACGGACGCCGGGAACTATGCGCTCCCGGAAGGCAGAGCGGGAGTCTGCTTCGGATTTGCCCATCTATCAGAAGCTGAGATCAAGCAAGGGATAACCTTGCTCTGCTCAATCTCTGTAGGCTTTTCCTGACTCTTTTCACTCAATCCCTACAGTCTTTTCCTGACTCGTTCCACTCTCTCTATGCCATTCATTGCCAAATCCCTTTTCACCCACCATAAAAAGTCTCTATCAGTGTGCAAAAGAAGTCTTTTGGGCGATAACTTTGTTTGCAATAGGTTGTATGTTATCATCTAACATGTGTTCAATTAAATTACAAATCGTAGGAGTGATCCTTTCATGGCTGGATTAAATGGTGGGGGCACAAGTGTCATCGTGCGACTGGAAATACATAAAGAACTCGTAACCTTTGGACGAATTGCAACAGCCATTGGTGATGCAGGCGGCGATATTGTGGCGATTGACGTCACTAGGGCCAGCAAAACGACAACTACACGTGATATTACAGTCAAAGTAAGTGATCCCGAGCATACGGAAACGATAACGAAAGCACTAAAGGTTATTCCAGGTGTCCGCATCATTAACGTGTCAGATCAGACCTTCCTGCTTCATTTGGGTGGAAAAATTGAAGTCACCCCCAAAGTACCGATCAAGAACCGGGATGACTTGTCCCGCGTATATACACCAGGCGTTGCCAGAGTTTGTATGGCGATTCATGAAGATCCGAGTAAGGCACATTCGTTGACGATTAAAAGGAATACCGTTGCTGTCGTTTCCGATGGTACGGCTGTTCTAGGACTTGGAAATATTGGACCTGAAGCGGCAATGCCCGTAATGGAAGGGAAAGCGATGCTGTTTAAACAAATGGCAGGCGTAGATGCATTCCCTATTTGTTTGGATACACAAGATACCGAAGAAATTATTCGTACCGTGAAGGCGATTGCGCCAGGGTTTGGCGGAATTAATTTGGAGGATATTTCTTCCCCGCGGTGTTTTGAAATTGAGGAACGCTTAATTAATGAGCTGGATATCCCCGTATTCCATGATGATCAGCACGGTACTGCGGTTGTTATTTTAGCCGGGCTGCTAAATGCAGTTAAGTTGGTAGGAAAGCAATTGGAGTCATGTAAGGTTGTCATTACGGGAATCGGGGCGGCAGGTATTGCGTGTACCAAAATGCTGCTTTCAGCAGGCGTTACGAATGTTATTGGTGTGGACCGTCAAGGGGCAATTGTACGAGGTGATGAATTCACGAATAAGGCTTGGGAATGGTACGCTGCCAATACGAACCCTGGGCTAGAACGTGGTACATTATCTGATGTCATCACAGGTGCTGATATTTTCATTGGTCTTTCAGGACCAGGTGTGCTGAAGCAAGATGATGTGAAGCGTATGGCGACTGATCCGATTGTTTTCGCAATGGCGAATCCGACACCGGAAATCACCCCTGAGGAAGCGGAGCCATATGTTCGCGTTATGGCGACAGGACGCTCGGATTATCCGAATCAAATTAACAATGTACTTTGTTTTCCAGGTATTTTTCGCGGCGTGTTGGACTGCCGAGCATCCAAAATCACGCAGGAGATGAAGCTTGCTGCAGCCAAAGCGATTGCTGCTGTCGTGAATGAGGACGAGCTTAACGAGTACTACATTATTCCAAGCGTGTTCAACCACGCTGTGGTTGAGAAGGTTAGAGAAGCCGTTATGGAAGCGGCTTTTGAATCAGGAGTTGCACGTCGTCGCAGCCAACGCGAAGTAAACGAAGCACATCACGATTAATTGAAAAAAGCAGTTCGGTTCAACGCTGATCCAGCGTGCCGAACTGCTTTTCATGTTTTAGGCTTGTTCTTCTGTCCATTCCTTCAACTTACGATCGGTAGGAAGCAAGAAAGTAAGTATGCCCAGCAGAGGGAGGAATGCACATAGTTCCATGACGCGACCTGTTCCGAGGGCATCACAAAGGTTGCCTAACACAACACTTCCGATACCGCCAAGCCCAAAGGCTAATCCAGTAATGAGGCCGGATACGGTCCCTACTTTGCCAGGAAAGAGCATTTGTGCATATACGACTGTAACAGAGAAACTCGATAATAGTATAACACCGATAATAACGAGCAACACATACGCCCAACCGACAGACACATGCGGTAGCAATAAGGCGAATGGTGCTGATCCTAACATGGAAAAGAAAATGACATTACGCTTACCGAAGCGATCCGCAATCGGCCCTCCAAAGAATGTACCAACGGCCCCAGCCGCGAGGAATAAGAAAATGAAATTTTGCGCGCGGTCAATGGAGATGCCGTACGTATCTTGAAGGAAGAAGGCGAAATATCCGCTCATCGCCGCGCCATACCAAGAACGAACAAACACAAGAAATATCAATACAGAGATAGCGAACATGACTTGCTTGCGCCGCTGCGGACTGACAACACGTTTTACGACCGTTTTGGCCTTCACTGGTGCGTCTTGAAGGACAACCTTGTACCAACGAGCTATGTACAATTGCACAGCGATCGCGATAGCCGCGACACCAGTAAACCAGATCGATCCGAACAATCCTAGCGGAATGAAGATCCATTTGGTCATAATAGGAGCCAACGACTGACCAGCGTTACCGCCGACTTGGAAGATCGATTGGGCCAGACCTTTTCGGTTTCCGGCCGCCATATGTGAAACACGTGAGCCTTCTGGATGAAAGGCGGCCGAGCCAAGTCCGACAAAACAGACAGACAAAAGGACTACCCAATACGAATGAGCAAATGCTAGCAGCAGCATGCCGATCAAGGTCGATGTCATCCCAATTGGCAGCATGTAAGGCGAAGGCTTACGGTCTGTGTAGAGCCCAACGACAGGCTGCATAATGGATGCTGTAAAGTTAATCGCGAATTGCACCCAACCGACTTGCGCGTAGCTGAGTCCCATTTCATCTTTCAGAATGGGGAAAATAGCAGGAATCACGGATTGTATGGAATCATTGAGCAAATGAACTAGCCCAATAGCCAATAAAATCCGATAAACAGTAGGTTTGATATCTCCCGTGCTTTGTATGCTCTTTGAGCTATGATTAGGAGATGGTGTTGAAATGGTTGCCATGGTTTCTCCTCTCAGGTTCTGATTCCCGACTAGGTGTCTAAGAAACGTCCGAGGTCTTCGCCCATTTTCACTTTAGAGCCAAGCTTGAGATCAGGACGTGCTTCGAACATGCCATCTTCAAATAACAGTACGACCGTGGAGCCAAACTCGAAATAAGCGAGCTCTTGACCGCGTTCAAGTGTATTTGGAAGTGGTGTTACATATTGGATGGAGCTCACATTCAGTGCACCGACTTTGACGACGGCTACTTCTCCAGTTGCATGTTGAATGAATGTAATCAGTCGCTCGTTGCGGCTAAGTACACGTTTCATATGACGCAGGCCAAATTCATTGACGGGATACACTTTCCCAAGGACATGCTCTTTCTCCACGATATCCCCGGAAATGGGTGAGTGAATGCGGTGATAATCGGTTGGACTCAGATACAGAACAAAATAAAAGCCATTATTATAATTCACTGTCCGCGGAGAGCGGTTAAGCAGCTCGTCGATCGTATAATCTTGACCTTTGACATTGACAATCAAGCCTTCTTTGATATCACCGATACCTGTAATCATGGCATCAACCGGACTTACAACACGTGTTGTGTCTTCGTGGATCGGGCGTAAGCCTGGCTTTAATTTGCGAGTGAAGAAATCATTTAGAGACTTATACTCTTTGATATGCTTTTCAGCATCTTCAATGCGAATACCATAAGTTTGGGCAAAACGAGGGATAAAGAGTCGGCTTACTTTGGAACGAGCAAGGGCACCTGTTAGTTGTGAGACCCATTTGCGTGAAGACAACTCGGTCAGTAATCGGAAAAAAGGCTTAGACATAGATCATAAACTCCTGTTCATTCGTTGGTTAGGAAGGACTTTGGCCTCAGCGCATCGCTTCCTATTATCGTTTCTTCGCTAATCTTGCCACAGAAAGGTAAAAGAATCAATTGTCTATTGTTCAATTCCTTGGGACTAGCCAAGTAAGTTTCTGTATTTTCGACAGCAAATTCGTCAATGCTGTTGAAGAGGTGAACGCGACAATGTCGATAATAATCGTAATTTTTGTTATTCTGATTCCGTTAGTCATGCTTGCTAGTGCTTGGTTACTACAATCCTTTAAACATGTATTCGCAGGGGCTGCGGTTCTAAGTGCGTATATATTTGGAGCAATCAGTTCCATGAACGTGTATCAGATGCTTCGGGATGATACGGTTTTCATGACGAACATCCATGTCGTTTTCACGAACAAGGTGTTTCTGTTCACTGGCGGTTATTTAGGGGCATATGGGATTTATGTGTTGCTGCATTGTTTTTTGAAAGGAATTCGCAGCGACTAAAACGGTAATTCAACGATTTCGATCAATAGAGCGTCTACTCTATATAGTGACTGTGAAAGTAAAGGCAGGTGACAAGATGAAACGAGATTTATCCCAAATCATGCGCAGAATAGGAACTGTTGGTGGGTTAATGCTCCTTATTACGGGTTGTGCGGCACGTCATGAAGCTCAGCCCAGTGGATCTCCCGTACCTAGTACACCGCCAGCAACGGTTTCACCAACAGTGGCACCAACTTCTACACCTATCCCGTCGATGGCTCCTACGCCTTCACCAACTCCTGTAGCATCTGTGGATTTCCCGAAGATGACACTGGATGAGAAGCTAGGTCAAATGATAATCGCGGGAATCGATGACTACACTATGAATGAAGAATCTCGGAAATTGATTGCAACCTATCATGTCGGTGGCATTATTCTGTATAAGCCTAATGTGAAAGATACGAATCAATTAGTAAGTCTTGTCAATGACTTGAAGAAGACGAACACGGTGAACAAGCTTCCGCTTTGGCTAAGTGTTGATGAAGAAGGCGGCAGGGTGACGCGTTTACCTGATGAAATTTTGAAAACACCAACAAGTCAAACGATTGGAAAATCGGGTAAAACCCAGTTAGCTCATAGTATCGGTCAGCTGCTTGGGAAAGAGTTGAATGCCTATGGGCTTAATATGGATTTTGCGCCTGATTTGGACATCAACAGCAACCCCAAAAACCCGGTTATTGGCGATCGCTCTTTTGGTGCGAATGCAACGCTCGTCAGCTCCTTCGGGATTCCGATGATGAATGGCATACAAGAGATGAAGGTCGTTCCGGTTGTGAAGCATTTTCCCGGCCATGGTGATACAGCTGTAGATTCACATATTGGATTACCCGTTGTTCAAAATGACCTCGCTCGCTTGCGAAAGCTTGAGCTGATTCCTTTTGCTGATGCGATTAAGCATCAGGCGGATGCGATAATGGTGGCTCATATTTTGCTGCCAAAAATAGATACGAAATATCCGGCTTCAATGTCGAAGACGATCATGACGGAACTTCTTCGCAAGGAGCTAGGCTTCAAGGGGCTCATCATGACAGATGATATGACGATGGGCGCCATTGCGGAAAATTATGAAATGGGCGAAGCCGCCGTGAAGTCTGTTCTTGCGGGGTCCAATGTCGTGATGGTTGGGCACGATCCGCAGAAAGCGATAGCGGTTATTCAAGCATTGCATAGCGCTGTTCAAGCGGGGCGGATTCCCATGGACACGATTGATCAAAGTGTCGAGCAGGTCTATAAGCTGAAGATGAAATATAAGCTTCAGGATCTACCGGTGACTGCACCGGATCCGAAACTGCTGAACGCCGAAGTTCAGCGGGTGCTTGCTCCGCTTAGTGGGAAGTAGCGTGGAGTGACATTATGGAGGTGCTGAGAGGGATTTTCTCTCAGTCATCTACCGTACGGAAGGGACGAGGGACAAACAATTAGCGAATTGCCGCTCCTCAAACAACGTTCCAACCCATACTCCTCATTCCTCCCTGCACCAAACTAGCTACTTTAAGCCCCTCGCCCGCCTCAACACAACGTTCCACCCCAAACTCCTCATTCCTCACCAAACTAGCTAATAATTTCTGTATGCGTTGTAGAATTGAAATAACTGGAAAAAATACATCTAATCTTCGATATTTCAACTGATTTTGGATTTTAAATGGAAAATATGCACTAGCGTTGCATTAGACCTTACACATCATCAACTTGGTACATCTTCGTGCAAAAATTCACAAAGTTTTAAACTAACATAGTTAAAAAGCAGCT
>NZ_LMSJ01000045.1 GCF_001428105.1 Paenibacillus sp. Soil766
AGCAAAATTGGTCCAGTTCACACGAGATACAAGCAAAATTGGTCCAGTTCACACGAGATACAAAAAAACGAGAAACTGCGAAATGGCGAGTATTTATTAGAAAGACTCCATAATTAAGGGGCCGAACCGGAAAAGGGCAAATCTCCCGAAAATAGATGGAGGTTGTCCATCTAATTCGCTAATTAGCTTGTTTTATAAGAAAATAACTACCTATTTTACAGTTATTTTGGCGCAACGGAAGTTTGGGAGTAGAAGCAAGAGCAGGAGCAGGAGTGGAGCAGTAGCAGTAGTCGGAGTAGTTGTAGTTGTAGTTGTAGTTGTAGTTGAGTTGTAGTTGAGTTGTAGTTGTAGTTGTAGTTGTAGTTGTTCTTGTACTTGTTCTTGTTGACGTGGCTGTAGTTGGTAGTGCCAATGTAGCTAAGGCTACTGGCAATGGTACCTCGAGCAGTGCATCCAACCAAACGCAACCGATGTATACGCATGTAACAGCCAACCGGCGGCATCCGTTTCTAATGCGCTACAACTGCAACCACAATTCACCGCGGCCGCAGATCGCGGAACGCGGTTGGCTTAAATCCCGTTTGTTCCTTGAACATCCGAGAGAAATACGATAATTCCATGCCGAAGGAATCGGCGATTTGGGAGACATTCAGCTCCGTGGTCAGGAGAAGATCCTTGGCTCTTTCGGAGCGCAGATGGTTCATGTATTGGATTGGGGAGTACCCTGTAAATTGTTTGAACGCGTTAATGAAATAATTCGGATGATAATGAGCGAGTTGGGCAAGCGTTTCAATCGAAACCTGTTCGGCCATATGCTGCTCCATGTAGCGGAGAACAACATTCATTTTCTCGTGGGTTGGCGTTGTTGCTAGATTTAACTTCACAGCATCGTTGCCATCTATGAAATCCGCGATCAGTTCATGGAGAATGCCCGTCACCCGGAACTCGGCGGATAAGGCATCACTTCTGCGATACGCAATTAGCTTTTCAAAAGTCTCCTGAAGGGCTGAAGGATCCTTTACTACAATCGAAGGTGACGTGTGCAAAATCTGAAAGAGATCCAAGTCCCCGATTCTTGCCGTAAAATGGCACCAATACTTACCGAAGGTATGCTCACTAATCGTGCCATAAGCTTGATCACTGCCAGCAGGTAGTAAGTAGAGCTCGCCAGGACGCGGATAGTAGGTTTGATTACCTATTTTAACAAAACCTTCGCCTTCCATAATAAAATACAGCCGATTGACAGGGCACGCTGGGTTCTCATCGTTCCAGTTTCGCGTTACTTTCGTATAGGCCGCAAGGTCGACGTCAATTCTAGCTTTTGCCATATATTTCTTCCAAAAGGTACGTTGGCTAGCATTCATATCTGATTTCATTCGTTTATATTCCTTTTACAAATAGTCGGCATATGCCTTCAGCAAATTGTTGCTTCGAGTAACCAAGTACGTCTCTATGGTACGCGTACTGTTCTGGAAAAAGGGAAACGAGCAGCGTATTAACCGTCAGTGTGACGTCTATGTCCTCCATCTCGCCATGATGAATGGCATGTTGAATGAGTGGAGCTAGGATATTGTGAAGTCTGACAAAGAACGGCTTTTTGTGAATGCTGATGCTGCGTTTATCCCCATGCATGGAAGAGATGACAGATAATAGGGAGACATTCTCGTCGACGAAATCAATGATATCATGGATACAAGCGGATAGCTTTGCTAGTCCTGGTCCAACAGGATCACCTATTCGATATTTTTCCTCAAGCATATCAATAAACCGAATAGTTGTTGACTTGATCAAATCGCTGCACACATCACCAATATGTGTATAGCGGCGGTATAAGGTTCCTTGGCCAACACCTGATTCTTTGGCAATTTGATGCATCGTAACGGATTCTATATCATGTGTTTCTAAAAGAGTGCGTGCAGCAGCAAGTATGCGACGACGATACTCCGTATCACGTTCTCCACGGCGACTATTTGGTGGAATGGCATCCTTAATAAGTTGACAGATTCCCTGATGTTGATCATCTGGATGTTTCATAATTTCGTTCCTCCTGGTAGAGAGATCGTCCATGAAAAAATTAATTGACTTTGCGGACAATTGTCCGTAATATGGGGTAGCGGACAATTGTCCTGTAAATATTGTAACACGTGAAGAGAGAGATTGTCTAAGGAGGAGTTAGGAATGAGTCAAAAGGCTGTATCCGGTGGAACCGAGCCGGAATTTAAGATTACGAGCATTCTGGTGCCGTTAATCGCTATTATTACGGGCATATTCATGGTTATCCTCGATACGACAGCAATGAACGTTGCATTGTCGAAGTTAGTGGTTGACTTTAAAACAGATCTACCTACAATTCAATGGGCGGTAACAGGCTATATGCTGGCATCCGCTGCTGTAATTCCATTAGCGGGGTGGTTATCTGACCGTTTTGGAGCAAAAAATGTGTTTCTCACATCCGTATTTCTATTTACGATAGCATCCCTTTTATGTGCGACGCCAAACACGGCTGAAATGTTGATTTTTTTCCGCATTCTGCAAGGTTTAGGCGGGGGCTTCGTGATGCCAGTCGCGATGGCTTATGTATACAGACTGAGTCCGCCGAACAAAATAGGGCAAGTCATGGGTATGCTGGGTGTACCTATTTTATTAGCGCCAGCTATTGGGCCAATCTTGTCAGGATGGTTAGTCGAGTACCATTCTTGGCACTGGATTTTCCTCATTAATTTGCCCGTTGGTATATTTAGCTTAATATTCGGTTTATGGAAATTACCTGTTGTTGCACGTAAAAAAGTTGCCGGCTTTGACCTGCCAGGGATGATCCTGGGTCCGATTGCTTTCGCTTCGCTATCTTATGGTATATCCCAAGGTGCTTCAGGTTGGACTTCCGATAAAGCGCTTGGTGGTATTATCGTTGGTGCCGTTGCATTAATCGCGTTCGTCATTGTTGAGCTCAAGGCGAAAATTCCGTTGCTTGAGCTTCGCGTATTCAAATCATTCGATTTTTCATTTAGTATATTCATTCAATGGGTGATCCAATTCTGTATGTTTGGTGCGATCTTCCTTCTCCCGCAATTCCTACAGCAAGCCCGTGGTTACGGTGCGTTTGATACAGGCTTGACGCTGTTCCCACAAGCGATCGCTTCTGGGCTTATGATGCCAATTGGCGGTTATTTGTTTGATAAAATCGGCGTTCGTTGGTTGGTTGTCATCGGTCTTACACTGGTATCTGGGGCGATTTTCCAATATTCCCATATGGATTTGAGCACACAAAGAACGGATCTTATTCTACCGCTAGCGATGGCTGGGGCAGGTATGGGTCTCATGATGATGCCAATTAACTCTCATTTGATCAAAAAAGCTCCGCAAGACCTCGTCAGCCGTGTTACTTCGTTGACAAGTGCGATGCAGCAAGTAATCAGCTCATTCGGTGTTGCGATCGTCGTGACAATTCTCACGACACGTGTGACAACGTTGATTACGGAGCAGAAGCTTCCTGTGAGTTCGCCTGCAGATATGCAAAAGTCGATGCTATCCGTAGCTCCTGATGCATTCGGGTATACCTTCACATGTATGATGATTATCGCAATGTGCGGAGTCGTTCTTGGACTCTTCCTGCGCCGCGGCAAGACAGAAGCACATCAAGAAGCTCGCACAGACGTAGCGTTGGAAGGATTACATTAAGTTAAATAGATTAAATAAGCCATGCATTTTAGAAAAATTAAAGGCAGCCAGTAAGTAGATCTTCTACTTGCTGGCTGTTTTTATTTTTTTATAGCTGATTATTGGCTCTACTTACAGACAAGCCTTTCTTGGGAATTAATGGATGAACTATGGTTCTAGCCGTTGCAGGCGGACCTGCTGGGGCATATCTTATGAGCAAGGTTTTCGTTACGATCCAGCTCCGAGAACGTGAAGTCCTTCAAAGAGAAGGAGTGTCTGAGAAGGGAGGTGTTATATGAACCGGTGGAACGTGACCTTTGAGACGAAGTGTTATGAAAAGGATTGGCGTTACCTTCTTCAAACACCAAGACTGGAAGCTAATCTTCGCTACAATCGGTTTCCGTTCAAGGAAGCAGTGTTGTACATCAATAACGTCAACGATCCGCAAGAGGTTAGCTTTTATGCCGACAAGTTGGTTCAGAGAGGTGTTCTCACTTCCTATAAAGTCGTTGATCATTATGCACAAGAGGCACTGGACTTCTTCGGAATTGATAAAGACAGTTTTAACGGAGGTTATTATTATTCCATTTCCGAGCTCGTCGCAATTTACTTGTGCAGGGCGGATTATTTGCTTCATTTCTCCAGCGACTCGATACTGGCGGGGCCCTTCGAATGGGTGGAGCAAGCAATTCAGAAAATGGAAGATGACCCCAGGATCAGGGTTGCAAATCCGACCTGGAATTTTAGCTACGAATATGCGAAGCAGGAATCTATAGAGGAGGATGAGCGGTTTTATGTGGGGTATGGATTCTCGGATCAATGCTATCTAATTCGTACCGAAGACTTCAGAGCACGCATCTATAATGAGAAACATCCGGCATCTCTAAGGTACCCGGCATACGGAGGTGAATTGTTTGAGAAAAGGGTGGACTCATGGATGAGAAACCATCAATATTTGCGAATAACGTATAAACATGGCAGCTACATTCACCGTAATTTTACTTAAATATCGGGTAGTGACATACGGGTTTCGAACGATCACTCAAGCTGGTTCAAACTATCTTGAAAGATGTGATGCTATATGATCTGTTTTACAATATTGGCACATGAGAACGAACGCGTACTAACTGAGCAAATAAAAAATATTCGACATTACCTTCCTAATGCCAAGATTGTCTTATACAACGGAGGTACAAATAGGGACTTCGGCAGTTGTCAAGGCATTCCCATATGTCCGTACAGCAGGCCTTTACAATACGGAAAATTAGGCAGATTTCTATATGATGTTATGTATTGGCTTGAAGAAACGAACATGGAATACGATTACCTTGTTAACCTGGACTCCGACGTACTTTTTATCAAGCACGGTTTTGAGTCACTCATCGAAGAGGTAATGGAAGGCTATGACTGCATGGGAGCTCATATGCAAATACAGCGTTCAGCACATGATAATCCACATTTTTATCCGGGGGTTACGCTGTGGAATGAATGGCATCTCTGGCAACCGTTTTTCCAGACAAACTACTTTGTCCGCTATTTTAATCCCTCACAAGTTTATCGTCGCTCCATAGTTAGGAAAATAGTCGATGAGACCGATTTTAATCAGCTCGAGCAATTATTAGCTGCAACGAATACCTTTGCAATGGAAGAAATGCTCTATGCCACACTCGCAATGAAATATGGAGGAAAGTGCCGGGAATATCCTTGGGATTATGAAGAAAGCCTGCAATACGTGCGTACTGTAAAACCTATTTCTTACGATGAAATGAAGGCAGCAAAATTAGAGTCACACTATTATTGGGTTCATCCGGTTAAGGGAGAAACATTTACATTTATGAGCATGTTATCGAAACAACTGGATCATAAGCAGAAATCAGGACAGTAAGCGATATCCTGTTTCCTGTTTCAATTGAAATTGATGCAGATAAACTTCATGGTGAGGGTGGTAGAAAATAATGGTTACAACGCCTAAAAGATTTGCGGCACATATTCTTCTTTTTGATACAAAGAAACTTATTTTAAAGATGTTAGAAAATTGCGGTCCATTTGTTGAAAAGATTTACGTCGCATACAGCAAAGTCCCGTGGAGTTATAATCCTCAAGCCAGAGATGTCATGACGAACACCGCTGATCTTAGTATTTTAATGCAATCTAAATATGCTGATAAAATTGAAATCATCCACGGGATTTGGGACTGGGAGCACGAGCAGAGGAACGCTTGTCTGAAAAAAGCTAAAGAAGATGGTTTTGATTTCTTACTTGTTCAAGATGCAGATGAATTCTATACAACTGAAGCATATGAAAGGATGATTGAAGATATCAGCAGCAATCCTGATTATGACTGTTATGAAACCCCTTGGTGCAATTTCTGGAAATCTTGGGACTACATCTTAGTGAACGAAGCGGGATCCAGTGTTTATGGTTATCGTCCTAATGTAGCAATGAACTGCAAGCGAGACATTTGGTTTACTAACCTTCGTGGTCCAGGATACGCTGCGAAAGTCAAAATACTCAATTCGTTATGTTTTCACGGAGGTTATGTACTTGAAGATGAAGAGGTATACCGTAAAATTAATTCGTGGGGCCATGCTTTAGATTTCGACCGTGAAGCCTGGTACTCTAATAAGTGGCTGAATTGGTCGGAAGACAGCGAAGATTTGCACCCTACCCATCCTTATGTATGGAAAAGAGCAGTTAAATTTACTGGTGTTCTGCCAGAAGTTCTCCGAAATGATAAGGCAGCAACGACCAGCATCCGTAAGGCAGATGAATCTGAATCTCCTAACATCGATATTATTAGACATTCGAGCATAAGCCATTGGCTTCATACTATTCAAACGATTGACGGGTGGCTATCCTATATTGAACAAATCGCTTTGCTGCACATTCCACTTATGGTGAATCACATAGATGGGGCTATTGTAGAAATTGGTTCTTATAAAGGAAAAAGCACCGCTTGCCTGGCCATTGGAAGCAATCTCTTTACAGAAAAGAAAAAGAAGGTCTTCGCCATTGATCCATTCATAATATCCTCGCCAGAAGAATTCCGAATTAATATAGAAAAAATTGAATTGCCGAACACGATTATTTCGATCCCCAAATTCAGCACGGAAGCATATGAGGATTGCCCTGATTCCATAGCAGCCTTATTCATTGATGGTGATCATAGTTACTGGGGTGTCAAACATGATATTGATTACTATGCTGTAAGGGTCGTACCTGGCGGGATTGTAGCTTTTCACGATTATACGAATTCCCCAGATGTTAAACAAGCAGTGGATGAACTGTGCAGAAATCCAAATTATCGATATTTATGCGATTACGATAGTATGAGGATTATTCGCAGAATTGGCTAATAACCTTACATGTAAAATGGAGGAGTGACATGGAAAGTAAACCGCTCGTCAGTATTTTGATTCCTTCTTATAACAGGCCAGATTATTTGAGATTAGCTCTAGAAAGCGCCATTAATCAAACCTATCCGAATATTGAAATCATAATTTGTGATGACAGCACAGACATGGGCGTATGGGTTATGATACAGCCTTATCTGGCCATTTACCCGAATGTCAAGTATTTCAAAAACGACACCGTGTTATTTGTGGGAAATTGGAACAAGTGTTTTGAATTATCCACCGGCGAATATGTGAACTACTTAATGGATGATGATTTGTTTCACCCCGAGAAAATAGAGCGAATGATGGATTGCTTCTTGGAGATGCCTGATATCTCGCTAGTTACTTCCTACCGCCAATTGATCGACGGATCCGGGAACGAAAGACCACCTGTATATGCAACACGAAGATTGTTCAATGAGACGACAGTGTTGAACGGAATTGATTTTGGTAATGACATATTGTGTCACGGATATAATGTGATCGGAGAGCCGACTACTGTACTTTTTCGAAAAAAGGATTTAATTGAACCATTCGGCATTCTTTGTGGTAGACAGTTTACGACCATCAATGACTTGGCGACATGGCTCTCGCTTCTTGCTCGGGGCAACGCCGTCTATTTACCTGAGAGCCTCAGTTATTTCCGTATACATTTCGGACAGAATCAAAACTCTCTTGGCAAGACTTTTTTTGCAGATTGGAGCGAAATGACGATAAATGCAAGAAAGGCAGGTTTTTTACAGGACTCGAACCAATACAGGTCTGCACTTACTTTACAAGTGGAAAGGCTTAATGAGATGTTATCGTATCCTTCTTTTTCAGATTATGTTCCGAAAATCAATGAACAGCGGAAAAAGATCGAAACCATCATTTCCAGCCTGTGAGGAAGTTCTAATGCCGACTAAGGAAGTGTACAACATGAGTATTCAATTATTTGTACCCAAATTTAGAATAGAAGAATGTCTGGAAGAAATCCGAGAATGTTTAGAAAAAGGCTGGACTGGTCTAGGATTTAAAACGATAGAATTTGAAGATAAATGGAAAGAATACACGCAATTGTCTCATGCGCATTTTATTAATTCAGCTACAGCAGGGCTTCATTTAGCTTTGAAAGTATTGAAAATGGAAAATAAATGGGAAGATGGAGACGAGATAATAACGACGCCATTGACGTTTGTTTCAACCAATCATACGATCCTGTATGAGAATCTGCATCCTGTTTTTGCAGATGTTGACGACCAATTATGTTTAGATCCTATAGATGTGAAGAAAAAGATTACAAAAAAGACTAAAGCGGTACTTTTCGTGGGATTGGGGGGGAATGTCGGTCAATACGAGAAAATAGTTGAGTTATGTAGGGAGCATCATTTAAAGCTTATTTTAGATGCTGCTCATATGGCAGGAACTAGGGTATATGGCAGAATTCCCGGGCATGAAGCTGATGTGGTCGTTTATTCATTTCAAGCCGTGAAAAATTTACCAACAGCAGATTCTGGCATGATTTGCTTTAAAGAGCAAAAATACGATGAACTCTGTAGAAAATTGACTTGGCTTGGTATCAATAAAGATACGTATCAACGAACAAGCAGTAAAGGGGCTTATAGATGGAAATACGATGTGGATTTGTTGGGATATAAATATCACGGAAACTCCATAATGGCCGGAATCGGGTTAGTACAATTGAAATATTTAGATCAGGATAATGCCTATAGGAGACAAATTGCAAGCTGGTATGATCAGAATTTTAATAATGTTCACATGCAAATAAGATCGATTGGCGTATCGCCGAATTGTGAGTCCTCCAGACATTTATTCGTAATTGAAATTGATCGTAGAGATGAAGTGTTATTAGCATTGAACGAGAGCGGCATCTACCCGGGTGTTCATTATAGGGATAATACTGTATATCCTCTTTATAAATATGGACAACAAACATGCCCTAACGCGAAAAGATTGAGTGAACGGATTCTTTCTTTACCTCTTCATTTGAATTTATCTAAAAAAGACGTAGATTATGTTTCTGATATGGTGATCCAATATACCAGTCATTCTGGGGGAACCAATGGACCATAATTATATTGTTAAAAGCGAAGATTTCATGCTAAGACCTCTTGAATTTGGGGATCTAGAAGATCTAAGAAAGTGGCGAAATACAGACACGATCCGCAAGTGGTTTGTTGATCAAAGCTTAATTACCAGTTCGCAACAAGCGAACTGGTACACGAACTATCTGAAAAAAGAAAACGATTTATTTTTTATTATTGTTGATTTGAAAATAAGCCTGAGACCTGTTGGCGCATGTTCGTTGTACAATATTAATTATGAAGGCAAGGAAGCTGAATTCGGGAGATTTATGATTGGTGATCCAGCTGCCAGAGGGATAGGTTTAGGGCAAAAAACATTAGAGGCGATCTGTGAATTCAGCAGAGAGGTTCTAAGTTTAAATTCCATGTATCTAGAAGTTTTGAGTGATAATAAAGCAGCGATTAAAGTCTATGAAAGAGTTGGTTATAAAATCATAGATGGATTCATATCGAAGAATACCATCAAGATGTCTAAGCAATTGAATACTTTAATATATGGGAGTGTTATTGAATGAAAATAGATTTGGGCTGTGGGTACAGGATCCACCCTGGTTATATAGGTTTGGATAGTAAGCAACTCCCAGGTGTTGAAATTGTTTGTGATCTTAATGAAGTTCTGCCATTAGACAATGATTCAGTTGATTATATACTTGCATCTCATTCTTTGGAACATATAGATGATTTATTAAAGACCATGAAAGAAATATACAGGATATGCAAGCATAAAGCGATTGTTTGTATCGTTGCACCTTATTATAATACTTCGTTAAATTTGGCGAATCCGTATCATAAACAGGTGTTTAATGAACATACACCTAGATTTTTTACGAAATTCGACAATTTTATCATTCCTTATGAAGATTTTAAATTTCCTCATGCAGAAAATTGGGGGTTAGTTGAAAGTGAAAATTCCAAGGCCGATATGGACTTTCGCTGTGTGAGAATGGAATTCTTTTATTTCCCGGAATACTTACACCTCTCTGAGACTGAAAAAAGAAAACTGAGAAATAAAGAGTCCAATGTAGTAGATCAAATCATGTATCATCTTGTTGTTAATAAAATGAATATATCGGACGCTGAGTTATTGGATATCGCTAAAAATACTAGTCTCGAAGAGCCAGATCATGTCTCATATCGAAGAAAAAAGGATGAAGAAAAGAAAAACCTGCATAACGGAATTGACAATCGATAAGAGGCTGATGGCTGTCGTTTCACGATAAAAAGCTGGTAGTTCGAACCTATTTCCATGTTCGATTTCCTACCAGCTTTTTGTAATTAAGGCAAACGCACCGATGCGCGGTACAGCTTGCTGTTCCAATCTACGGTGCTTTTGAGCGATTCAGCAACGAGACGAAGTGGGACATACATCCGGCTGTCGCCCATGATTTGCAAGGGAACAGGGACAGAAACGGATTTGCCGTTCACGGTAGCGACAGAACTGCCATCCTGCAGCTTCAAAGTTACGCCGGCATTCGTTATCGTTGCTGTTCGAGTTGATGCATCCCAAGTAAACTTGGCGTTCATGGCTGTAATAAAGGGACGGATCGGGACGACGGTCGTTTCTTTATCAATGAAGCCGGTAAAATCCGAAATATATTGTCCGTTAATATCAATTTGTACCTTGGGCTTATCCAGCTTTCGGACGACAAGTACATTACTAAGTTTCCGACCTGGATACGTCATCATGGTACCGTTCGCATATAGCCCTGAACTTGCGCCACCATCCATATTCATCGCTTCTTTTAATCCAAGCGCAATCGAAATTGCCGCAAGCTCTGATAAAGTTGCGTTGGGCACACTGCCCATGATTAGGCGATTGGAACCATCGATCCCAACGAAGCTTCTAGCCGCGGAAGATTGTGTGACTTTCGGATCCGTAAAGCCGTCTCTACTTACATTAATATCTGAAGTGCCGTTCGTTACGAGTTTTGGACCTACGCCGATTGCGGACAACCAGGTTTTGGCATCGAGATTACTTCCACCTTCACCCTTCGCAAGGATATCCTTCGTGATTCGGTCACCTACGTCCAGCTTGGTCAGGACATTTTGCTTATTGTTGGCACTGTTACCGACGAATAACACATATCCGCCTGCCGGTACTGATACGGAGTCTTGTGTAATGCGAGTGATAATTCCTTCGCTGATCACCACTTTGGTTCCATTGGGAGAGCCGATCCAGCGGCCAAAGTCCGACGTATACCAGACAATTTGGTCGGTGCTCGTGTCTCCGTAATATTTGTTAATACCCCAAGGATTAATGGTATAAGTACCGTTGCCCTCGCTGGTGCGAATGGCAATGTCGAGATTGACGAACTGTATGTCAGGCACCTTGTCTTTGTTTAGAAAAAGCGTTTGATTTTCCCCAGAATGCATCGGCTCACCTGATTTAAGCAGCGTCCCATTGGGGTAGCGGATATAAGGGTCAGATTCGTACGCGTTGAAAAAAGTTCCGTTAATCGCCGCGACACCGTTCTCTCGATCAACGATAGATTGCATGGCCTCATCGTGCCCGATACCACCGTCGGCTAAGGCTGGGACAAGTTCAAGCGTCGGATCGGTGAGGTCAACGGTGACCGTTTTTACTGTGAAGTTTTTGCCGGAAGCGTACACGAGTTTCGTTGACGCGTTAACAGAGGAGGAATAAGCTGCGGAAGCTGACGCTCCTCCCGAGATAAGTGCTGCAGTTAGAAGCAGGGCAGCACATGGTTTGATAAGTTTTGTATGAAACATGCAGATTTCTCCTTCGATAGATGAGATGTCGAAATTTGATGAAATATATACTATCGATTATAGCATTCGGATGAGCTGTTGTGTTTAAGACGTAGGGGGAGAGAAGGATACAACCAAATTAGCTAGTGGTAAATAGCGATTCGGTAGAGTGTTCCTCAGAATTTGTGATGGTGAGTGTGCATGTGGTGGCTAAATAGTTAGTTGAGTAGCTTATTTTGGGGAATTCAGTTCGAAAGCCCCGCCGCGGTAAAGGCAGCGAACCAGCAGAAATAGCGCCCTAAACGGACGCTATTTCCGGTTCGCAGGCAGGGGCGAAGGTCAATAAGGCCCTTTAGGGCCTTATTGTGTGTGAAGCGGCTGCCAAGGCAGCGAACCAGCGGAAATAGCGCCCTAAATGGGCGCTATTTCCAGTTCGCAGGCAGGGGCGAGGGTCAATAAGGCCCTTTTAGGGCCTTAAAGTGTGTGAAGCGGCTGCCAAGGCAGCGAACCAGCAGAAATAGCGCCCTAAACGGGCGCTATTTCCAGTTCGCAGGCAGGCGCGGAGGGTCAATAAGGCCCTCTACACGGAGACAGCCCTTTCATAGAGGTTTTGCTTCCAATCACCAAGACTTCCGCAGTGTAAACAAATCCTGCAGCTCATCATTCGAAAGCTCGGTTATCCAGCCTTCGGAGGAGGAGATGACGTTGTCGCTGAGGCTCATTTTGCTCTCGAGCATCTCGTCGATCCGCTCTTCCAATGTGCCGAGCGAGATGAACTTGTGGACCTGCACGTTCCGTGTTTGGCCCATTCGATACGCGCGGTCGGTCGCTTGGTTCTCGACCGCGGGATTCCACCAGCGGTCGAAGTGGAACACGTGATTCGCCGCGGTCAAGTTCAACCCGACGCCGCCGGCTTTCAGCGACAGCACGAAAATACTCGGCCCCTCGCCGTCAGCGGCTTGGAACCGCTCAATCATGCGGTCGCGTTCCTGCTTCGGCGTGCTCCCGTTGAGGTAGAACACCGGCTCTCCGCGCTGCGCGGAGAGCACACTCGCCAGCATGCGGCCCATGCCCACATACTGCGTGAAGATCAAACACGAATCGCCCTCGTCGCGGAGCTCATCGACCATCGCAACAAGCCGCTCCAGCTTCGCGGAGCGCAGTACCAACTCAGCGCGGCTTTCCTCGCGCTGAGCCATTTCCTCAGCCAGCTCCGCTTCCTTCGTAAGCAGCATTGGATGATCACACAGCTGTTTCAGCTGTGTCAATGCGCCAAGGATCGCGCCTTTGCGCTCCATGCCCTCGAGCTTCTTCATGCGCTCCATGAGATCCTTGACGGTCTGCTCGTACATCGCGCCTTGCTCGGCCGTCAAGTTGATGTAGACCTTCATTTCCAGCTTATCCGGCAAATCGAGCTGGATGGCAGGATCTTTCTTTTTGCGGCGCAGCATAAAAGGTTTAACCAACTGTTGCAATTGCGCAGTCCGCTCAGTATCCTGGTGCTTCTCAATCGGATTCGCGAAGCGAACTTGAAACCCGCGCTGGTTCCCGAGATAACCTGGATTCAGGAAATCATAGATGGACCACAGTTCTGACAATCGATTCTCAATCGGCGTCCCCGTGAGGGCTATGCGATGAACTGCGTTCAATGAGCGAATCGCGGCGGATTGCTTGTTTTGCGCATTCTTAATATTTTGAGCTTCATCCAAGCAGAGAGAGCTCCACATGTACGGTTGAAGTGTTTCTTGATCCATGAGTGCTGTCGTGTAGGAAGTAAGGACGATATCGACGCCTTGCAAAGCATCATCCAGTGCGGCTCCGCCCAGACGACCTTTCCCATAATGCAGCATAACATTAAGCTCTGGTGCGAAGCGCGCAAGCTCTTTCTGCCAGTTCCCCAGTACAGAAGTTGGGCAAATCAGAAGTGCAGGCTGTTCAGAAATCGGCTTGTGATGCAGTAAATACGTGATGAATTGGACGGTTTTACCAAGTCCCATATCATCAGCCAAGCACGCACCGAGGCCGAACTTTCGCAGATAGGTTAACCATGTAAATCCTTGATGCTGATAACCGCGCAACTCGGCGCGAAGCCCTTGCGGCACGGGGATAAGCTCCAGATCAGAAGGCTGTCCTAGCTGCCGAACCAACGCAAGCAGATGTCCGTTCAGCTCGACCTCAAGTTGTAGGCGAGCTTCCTCTTCGGGATCCGCCTCATCCAAATGATCGCCATCCCAGGAGGAGGATTTCACCTTATCCCGCTCTAGCTCACTTAACAAGTGCAGCTGGAAAATATCTTGCAGCGACAAGCCCTCCGCTGGATCGATGCTGTCCATGAGGCGACGGATTTGGTCCAGGAAGGCAGGATCCAAATAGATCCACTGCCCACGGAAACGAACTAACCGTTCGTTGCGGGTGAGCAGGCTGTTGAATTCCGCTTCACTCAATTCGGAATCTCCGATGGCGATACGCCAATCGAAATTGACGAGCGAGTTCATGCCGAACAAGGACTCGCTTTTGCCGCCGCCTCCCCCGGCACCGCTGCCTGCTTCAGCAGCGACTTTGGCACTCAGGCGTGGCTTCCGCTTCGCCGCGGCTTCCCACCAAGCCGGCAGCATAACGTTCCAGCCGTCCTCGAGCAAAATGCGGCTGTCCTTGGTCAGGAACGTCCAGGCCGAGTCATCGCTCATCGGATGTGCGAGTAATTCCCCGTCATCGGCTATGCGGGGTAAAGCTTCTAATAATCGCGTTACCCAGCCGGGCGCACGCTCCACCACATGAGGCGTCCATTCCGACGCCCATTGGCCAGACGCTGTTCCATCCACATGCAGCCGAATCGGCGTCAGCAGGGTACTGTCATGCTTGTCCTGCAGGACGAGTCGCAACCGCCAGTCTTCTTCTAGCTCATCTGGCTCAAGCAGCTGCAGAGCAGGGCGGAAAGGCGCTAAGTCCGGCCGCCAGCCCATGGCAGAGAGCCATTCATTCTCAGTAAAAGCAGCTGGAGAATCGTCCGCTAAGTTAGCCTTCCGATTCGCCGCAAATAACGCTGGATAATCTCGACGCAAATCAGCCATAGCGGTCGCATCCGCATAATGAGCCTCTATGACCGCTGCTGAGAATACAGCGCGCAATCCTGTCTCGTTATGATCATCGCCGCTCTCTAGCAAGTGCCAATCAACAGCGGCCAATTCTTCCGCATTCCGATCCCAAGTCCATACTAACTGACCATTGCGGAAATCCTCATAGCTCGGTATATAGAGCCCTTTCTGAGCGGCTTCGTAGAGAAGTGGAGCCATATGTAACATCATCTTTGACGATTCAGTGCCCATTTCCCAGCTTACAATATCCATGAAATTCGGCTCGGCAAAAAAGGCAAGAACCTGCTCCGCAGGGAGAATCGTCACCACAAGCTCACCAGCTTGCTGTGTCTCCAGTAAAGTGCCATAGAGTGAAGGCTCATGCCATGTGAATAAGAGCTTGCGGAAGTGGTCACCTGAGACTTCTCGGCCATCTTTGAAGCCCCAGAGCAAGGCATCCCCGCGATCAGTTAGGGACATACATAATGACATTTCATGCAGTTTGGTGCTCATTCTAGCAGCTTCCCTTTCTTCAATTCTTCTTGCAAGGCGCGCAGCCTGCTAAACCGATTGACGAATCGGGTGAAGAATGCTTCCCATCGTTCGGGTTGCTTCATTTTTTTATAAACCTTTTCCAAACGTTTCAGCAGCCGCACTGCGGCTTTGTAGTCATGACGATTTTTAAGTCGAATGTAGTGCTCCACCGCTTGATGATAATAAGGTAGTAGTAGCTCAGGCGACTCTTTCTCAATAGGCTGCAGCACATTTACTCGATGTGTAAAAGGGTCGTAGCCCTGTGCAATTTGCATTTCGATCCACGGCTTCCATTGGCGCTTCTCATAGTAAAGGGATTCAATGATGCGATACGTGGTTGGCAAAAGCTCTTCTAACGACTTCCACATGTCGGACTCCGCTTCAGGCAATTCACCTATGACCAGCTTCCAATAGGAGACGTAGACGTCTACTTCTAGATGTCTTTTTCCATGATAGAAAGAACTCAATCTACGCAACCAATGAACCAACTCATGCCAATCATTCGTGTGCTGCATGTTGTCAAGGAATGGCTTGAACAGAAGCGTTGGCGCTTCTTTGAATGTTGCGTGTGATACTAATGTATCCCAGGCAAGACTTGATTTCCCTTGACGAAGATACAGATACGCTCGTCCTGCACATAGGGAAAAGGAGAGATCCGCCGCTTCCATCTCTTCGAAAGCCGTTATTTCCGAAGCAATCAAGCTGCTTTCCTCACCACTAACATGATAAGCCCAGAACGTTGTAAACACCCTGAAGTGGTGCAGCTTCTTCGGCGATTCGATGGCCATTTGCGCGCGAAGATAGGCGGAAGTTTGCGTTAATTTATCCCCATGCTGCATGACATCCAACGACTTGGCCGTTTCTTTCAACCATTCATCCAACTCATCACTCAAATGATAGACTGTTGCGGCCGTGTAAAAGGTGACACCAGCTTGGGCATTTTGCTCTACGATTTTGCGCAAAATGAAGAGTCGCTGATGGAATTCGAAATAAAAATGATCCGTTTCGGAGAAAGGAATCGGTGTACGTTTGAGATTGGCGAATTGCCCCCGCAATAATTCAACATAGTTCCATTGTTCGTAGGAGGGCTTAAGATGATAGGTGTAATGCTCCATGAATTTATGCCAGCCATCCACAGTCATTCCCGGTAATTGCTCCAAAGTTGATACGTTTGAGGATTGCGCAGCTACGCGTTTCAACGCCATCTTGGCATTCATGATTTGGGAAGCGGGATAGCCTTGGCGATCTGCCAGCTCCATTAAGGCAGCCGCCACGTGCTTGCAGGATATCTTAACAGGGCAGGTGCAAGAGCTGGCTTTCAACTGATTAAGATCAATGCCAACCTGACACTTCTCGCCAAACTCTTCCACGACGGCGTTTACCTTCTTCAACTCTGTAGAAATTGCTAGAGACGTTACCATCTGTTGTTTATAAAAATGAAAGCCCCGACTTAGCGTAACTTCGGTATACGTTTCGGCCACATATTCAAGTAATTTCGACCATTGGTCATCATTCAGAACGGGTGTAGAAGACATGAGTAAACTCCTTTAGATTCTAACAATAAGAACACATGTCTCTATTATAAAATGTAAGAACTAACTTGTAAATTTTATAAAGACAAATTATACTTTCCTACAATACAGAAGGATTTATCCACCCAATGAGATTGCTAAGACTGGCTTGAATGAATGTGTCTCTTGACAATTCATACTGTAACTAATATAATTACAGTATGAATTAATATTTCAAGTGAAGGTGGCGAGGCGTATGTTGAATGTTGCAATTGGTGATTGGGTAGTCGCAACAACAAGTGAAGATGAAATGGTTCATGGGTATGTGGAAGCGATCGCTTGGCAGCATGGTATCGCCTTCGTTCATGTCATTGCTTCCGATCAAGATGAAATTATTGGACATCAAATTGAAGTGAAACTCTCCAGTGTGAAGGCACTGCCAATAAGTGGACTTGATTCAGAAGATGGCGTACGCAGTATGATTGATATTGCCCTTGGCATCAAGGATGAGATGTGGTTTATGGAGTTAACGGATACTTTACTGTCTTTACAATTGGGCGGAGCTAAGTCAACCAAAGACAAAGTGATTCCAGGTTTCTATGCGAACCGTCTCGGTGTGGATCAGTTGTGATGGTTGAAAACATAAGAAGCCAATCTAATCGATAACTTGCCTTGCAGGTGAATCGGTTGGGTTGGCTTTTTCGTTATGGGAGCTTGCTGGAGGGGACGTTGATGGTGGTTGAGTATGATAAGTGGCATGAGTGTGATCGTGGAATGAGCATAAGCTTGATTAGTGGGAGTACGACTTGGCTGCTGATGAGTCCAATGGCAGGTTATTTAGGATGTTAAAAGGATCCTCGATCCGCGATGAGCTCCAAAGTGAAGGTTGCCTCATAGTTACGGAACGACGATCCCTTATTTAGGTGAAAAGTGTGAATTTGGTCCTCAGAATGACGCTGATCCTTAAATGACTCCGTGCACAGAGTAATCTGTTAAACTGATGCTAAGTCGATGTCGCAGTGCTTCCCGCAGTGCTTCCTGCATCATTTCCCGTGTTCCTCGGATTTCCCGTTTTATTTCCCGTGTCACTTCCCGCAACTGCCATGTTCCCCGCGGACTTCGCGGCTAGTACACCTTTCGCGACTTCCGCAGCGAATAGCGTTTGCATTTCGGCGATTTTCTTGGCGTCGGCTGTTTCTATTTTATCAGCAAAATATTTCTCAATGAATAGCTCCCAGGTGGGAACGACTTTCTGTGTCGTGATGGTTTTTACGGCTGTTTTGATCAGCCTGCGCTCCTTGGCATTCGTGTACATGTCCACGTACTGCTGCTTGCGTTCAAAGTCTAGTTCAGTGAAGATTGAGCGGAATACCTCCGCTGTCATCTTCGCATCGTCCAACGCCCTGTGCGCAGTCCCCTCAGCGACGATATTCAAATCAATAAGCGCTGCTTCGACGCTGACGTCATTGGTTACTTTTTTGAAGCGGGTGAACCCTTTCAATAAGTCAAAATAGTGCGCTGCCATCCAATATGCATCATCTAATTTGTGCATCCGCGTATCGAACACGATGCGTTTGAGATCCTCGCCACCCCAAGTGACAAGCAGCAGTTCTTCACTCCGTCCGAGCCAAGCCAAGAAGTCGGCAATCACTTTGCGGAAGCCAGCCGCTTCATCAATATCTTCTTGGGGAATCCCCGTTTTTTTCTTAATAAAAGCGTTTAATTTAGAGAAGTATACAGGCTTGATCAATGCCGAGAATTCATCTACTTGTTTCAGTGAATCGTCTAAGCGAACTGCACCGATCTCAATTACTTCCATAGGTAACTCACTGGCAAACTTGCGGCCGTTAAATTCGATATCTAATATAATGTAATCCATGATGTGCCCCCGTTTCATCTCGATCCTATCATTTTAACAGAAAAAGCTTAGGTTGCCAGCTTCTGTTTACGATAGACCGCACGCAGCACCAGACTTAACATGAATCCAGAGAATGACAAGACTGACACCCATATGAATAACGTGTGTACACCAAAGGCCTGATAGAACCATCCCCCAAGATAAGAAGCGACGATACCTGAGACGCCGAAGAAGATGATAGCTAATACGGTCTGACCTGTTGCACGCCACTCTTCAGGAACGATCTGATATAAGTACTGAATCGCAGCTGAGTAAAAAATAGGGAATGTGAACGTCTGAAGGAGCTGTATCGCAACAAGCACTTGCGGATCCGTTACCCAAGCGCTGATAAAGAAGCGCAAGAAGTAGAAGAAAGCAGCGAATGAAATCAGTGCTAGTTCCTTGCCTTTTCGAAGCCACCAGAAGCTTAATGCGAATACTAGAATTTCACTCCCGGCTGCTAAGAAGAAGGCAATGCCAACCAAATGATTGCTGCCGCCTAATTCACGGATATATACACCAAGAAAGGTGTCGTTAATCCGTTGCGGAACTGCGCAGATGAAAATTAAAACCATGAACCAAATAGTTTCTCTATTACTCAGAAATTTCCGAAGACTGCGCAGTGAGATCGGTTTCCCAGTCACAGGAGCATCAGGCAGCGCCAAGCAAATGATCAAGCTCAATATACCAATGCCGCCAAATAGGTAGGCTAAGCTATGAATGCCGTAATATTGCGCCGCATAGCCAACAATTAACGACATCACGGCGTAGCCGACAGCACCGAATGTACGGATGGAACCATAGCTCGTGCCAAGGCGTTCGGCGGTCTGGAAATTAAGGCTTTCCGTTAACGGATCTAGCGGCATTAAGAAAAAGTAAAGCAACATCGTAAATAGAAGCAACACGATAAAGCTTTTGGAATCGTACAGGAAGTACCCGATGATGGTGGAACATAAGAGGAGAAGTAACATGATTTTTTTGATCGTTTTCGTCCGATCGCTGATCATGCCCCATAATGGCTGCGAAAAGATGGCGATGAAACCACCAGTCCCGATGATGAGACCAATTCTTGATGTGGATAGTCCCTGTGCGTCCAAATAGACCGGTAGAAAAGAGACGAAGAGGGCAAGTAAAGCGAAATACAAAAAGTTAAACGACCGTAATAAGTTGGATGAATGCATGATGACCTAACCTTCCTTGAAGTACTAGCGCGATGCTGTCATGAATGTACATTCTATCACGCTCAGTCCAAGTTGCAAAAAAAAAATATTAGGATCTTAGCTGAGAGGGGTTTGTTCCTGTTACTTTTTTGAATTGTCGGCTAAAGAAATAAATACTTCGATAACCCAGCGCCTCAGCAACTTCACTGACATTCATCCCTAGTTTCAGCAAGTAGGACGCGCGCTCGATCCTAGACTGGATGAGATAAGATTCAATCGTCTGGCCCATGATTTCTTTGAATTTTAAAGAGAAATATCGTGGAGAGAGATGTGCTTGATTGGCTAGATCTTGAATTCGATGCTGACGCCCTGGATCTTGCCGAATGTGGGCCGCGATATCCAACATCACGCGATTCATCGAGCGACGTCCTGGATCACCTTGAGGTTGATGGTCAGGTGCTTGACGTTCAAATAGCAAAAGAATCAGCTTAAGGAGCGTTTTTGCCTCTTCTTCGTGCCCATACATCTCAGTGTGTCGTATCTGTACGAAACGATCTAAATAGCTCTCGTGGTACTCAGCGGGATCGAAATGAACGAAAGAAGGCAATGACATAGGGTAAGATGGATCCCCTTCTATAGAGAAATGGACATACGTAACGGTAAGTGGGCGTTCTGGATTATGACTAGCACAGGTCAGGTCTCCTGGCTTAAATAGGAAACAATCGCCGCCACTAACGTTATAACGTTTGCTATTTAAAGTGACCTCTCCTTCACCCTCCCATACATACCAGAAATCGAAGTCTTGGAAGGGCTCATTCTCGAGGCTGTTCCATTTCCAATTCGCTTCACAGATTACTTTACCGAAATAGGGATTCAGCTCAATCGCTTGGGATGAGAATAGGGTCATGAAGAGTTACAGCTCCTCTATGTAAAATAGTGCAAATTGTATGGTGCTTGAATGCATTTATTTTACTATTTTCTATTCATATAATAAAGGTGAGAATAGTTGAATTATTTAAACGGAGGGGTTACCGTTATGGCTAAAACTGAATCAACTAATCAATCACCTGAAGAAATTTCAGCAAGGCTTTACCGTTACGACCGTATTGCAGATAAAATTGAAGGAAGCATAAATTGGAATGCGACTCATCTCACTGAATATTGGAGAAACGGTTTCACCGCGATTGAACATGTATTAGATGAGGAAGACATTCAGAATTCGAAAGAGGCTTTGTATGAGCTTATTTGTAAAGATAATAAAGGGGCACAAATTCAATTCTCCCAGCCGAAGAGCGAGTTGAAAACGGACGAAGAAAAGGAGCTTGCAGTTAGAAAGGTACATGAGTTCGTTAAAGTGGATGATCGCTTACGAGGAATTGCAGAGCATCCTGCGATTCTTGCGATCGTTCAAGATATTTTGGGAGAAACGCCGCGGCTCGTTCAGGATATGGCGTTGCTTAAACCTCCGCACGGTGGCGGGGAGAAGCCGTGGCATCAAGATATGGCATACGGGAATTTGGCTTTTGAGAAGCCCGTGGTCGGTGTGTGGATCGCACTCGATGAGGCTGCGTTAGATAATGGTTGTATGCATGTTATCCCTGGTTCCCATGCCGATGGGGCGACGCCGCACTATGCGATACGGGATTGGCAGCTCTGTGATGCACATGTGCAAGTGGAGAGGGATGTTGCGGTACCGTTATTGCCTGGCGGTATTCTTTTGTTCCATGGGTTACTCAAGCATGGTACACCTTATAATCTATCAACGAAGAAACGTCGCGCGTTGCAGTTCCATTATGTTGGGGAATCTGCTGCTAAACTGACGCCGAAAGAGTATAAACGATTCTTTACCAATGAGATGAGCGGTGCTGAATGCTAGTCGAATGTCCTCTTTCCGAAGTTTGGGAAAGGGGCTTTTTTCTGCACCATATCAAATTGAAATGAATACTTATAATATGGTCATTTTAGATGCTAAAGGGGCGAGTTGAAAGGGGGAAATGGGATGCCTTTGCTTATTTCAATAGTCATGCTTTCATGGAACGGATTGAAATATACGAAAGAGTGCGTGGAAAGTATTTTGCGTCATGCCGATGAGAGTATTCAGATTCAGTTTGTGTTTGTAGACAATGGCTCGTCGGACGGTACGATTGAATTTTTACAGTCAGTTCCTTCCTCTAAGCTCATATGCAATCAGGAAAATAAGGGGTTTGCCGCTGGAAACAACCAAGGAATCGCAGAAGCTGACGGAGAATACATTTGCTTGCTTAACAACGATACCGTTGTTACCGAAGGTTGGTTGACTCGTTTATTGGGATGCCTTAAGAATAACCCTAACATAGCTATAGTTGGTCCCCGTTCGAATAATGTTGCGTGGTCGCAGCTCGTTTACAATGTTCCTTATAAGAACTCTGCGGAGATGGAGGTTTTCGCCTTACATTGGTCGCTCCAGCATAAAGATACAGGCTTCTTCCCACATAAATTAATTGGGCATTGCATGCTATTTCATAAAGATCTCATTGCCAAAATTGGCGGGATGGACGAAAGATTTTTTCCTGGGAATTATGAAGATGATGATTTCTGTTTGCGAGCCCGTGTCAGCGGTCAAATTCTGTGGGTAGCGAATGACGTATATGTTCATCATTATGGAGGCAGTACGTTCCAAACGAACAAAACGAATTATTCAGCAAGTGCCTTTTCGAATGCAGATCGGTTCTCCAAGAAATGGTCGTTAGGGATATCTGGGTTAGAGCTTGATCAGTTTGGATACAACCCCTCAGAGCTTGTGGAACGAGAAAAGCCATTCCGCATCGAACGACATTATATCCCTATTAATAAGAAATAGGTTCTCATTGGATCATTTGTAGGAGGGAAAAGGAATGAGGATTGCTCTGATAAGTCCAGATTATCTTCCCGTTCCACCCGTAAAATACGGCGGTATCGAGCGAGTTGTGTATACATTGGCAGAGGAGCTTGTGGATCGCGGTCATGAAGTGATTTTATATGCTCCGTTTGGTAGTCAAGTGCGTGGGAAGCTGATGCCTTATTTGCACGAGGGACATGACATGTGGAAAATCCCTGGATTTGTTAAGCTAACTTTACCGCCTGGGGTAGATATTATCCATGACCATACGCAGCTTTCCGTAGTGGGCCAGAAGAAACTCGCTATACCAACAGTTTGTACGATTCATAATCCATTAACCAATCCGGTGAAACATCCCGTCTATTTGAGTAAACGACATCGTGAATTGTTCGGCAGCCCTCAGGATCACGTCGTGTATAACGGATTAAACCCCGATGAATTTCAATTCTCTGATCAAAAGGGTGACTATCTGCTATTCATTGGCGCTATTATTCCATACAAAGGTGTTCATCATGCAATTGAAGCTGCAGCGCAAGCGGGCCAAAAGTTAATAATAGCCGGACCTGTCTATGATCATGACTATTTCCATAAAGAGATTCTCCCCAAGACCATGTCGAATCCTCTCATTCAATATGTCGGCGAAGTTGGTGGGCAAGCACGACAAGATTTATTAAAGCATGCCAGATGCATGTTATTTCCGACGCTGGTTGAGGAGCCTTTCGGGCTCGTCATGACGGAAGCTATGGCATGTGGAACGCCTGTGTTAGCCTTGCCAAATGGATCTGTTCCTGAGGTCATGAGCGGTTTTCCTCAATTGATATGCCGAACTGTTCAAGAGATGACGAATAAATTGACTCACCTAACACTGCCCGATCCCTATGAGCTTCGCGAATATGTGCTGGAGCATTTTACAACAAGCGGGATGACAGACAAATATCTTGCCATTTACCAAGCAATCCTTGATGAAGAAAGCTGATACGAACGACAAACAGCGGCTGCGCCTAGTCAAATTAGGCGCAGCCGCTGTTTATTTCATTCTGCTGAATCGGTGGTTTCCGATATGTGCAGAACAGACTCCAGGTATTTTTTATTATGCAGGATGTTCCGATCTTTGGGTCTGAAGGTGCGGGCAATTTCATTGTGCTTATAAGCATTGGCGTGTTGTCCCATATGGTCATAACAGACGCAGAGCTGCAGATGTGGCAGCCATGTTGAAAATTTAGGATTGGAGAATCCCAAATTGTGTGTAGGGACCTGTTGTTCAGATGCTAATTTGTACCAAAACACAGCTGGTTCGTATTGCTTATTGTTTAGAAAATAATACCCTAGACGACAACAGAATTCAGCACGCGGGCTATCATATTGAAAGGAGCGGAATACGGACTGTAATTCCATTTCGCTGTTGCCTAACTGATTGTAACAATCGGCTAGATTACTGCAGGAGGAGATTTCATCCTCAACCCAGCCATTTCCACTAGCCAGAAATTTATTGTAATAAATAATGGCTTTTGCATACTTGTTATGATCTTTTAGTTCATTTGCGTAGTAATATAAATCCCTTGGCGTGAACGTCTCTCCGCGCATCAGCCTGTTCTGAAATATTTTAAGATTCCTATCGCTCTTCGTATGGGTTCTGCAATGCGTAACGGTAATGTCAGAGTCCAGAATTTGGCCCCTAACCTCTAAATATTCGTGGATCGCTCCAAACCATTTGAACTGATTCTCTCGTTTTACCAACCGATTACGCTTAAATCTGAAAGTCGGCGTGCCGAATTCATCAAAGGCATAATTATAAAACATCGTTACCGAATCGACGGAATGCTCCAAATTCTCTTTTAATGCGAGGAGCTTAATCCCATCTTCTTCTTTCAAAATATCATCGGCATCCAGCCATAAAATGTACTCCTTCGTGGCTTGGCGGAAAGCGAAGTTACGAGCTGCCGCGAAGTCGTCGATCCATTTAAAATCGTAAATGCGATTGGTAAAGGAACGTGCAATCGTTTTCGTCTGGTCGATTGAACCTGTATCTACAATAATGATCTCGTCAACCGCATTGGCAACGGAAGCTAAACAAGAACGAAGTGTTTTCTCTTCATTTTTAACGATCATGCATAGACTTATGGTAATCAACGTGCTCACTCACTTTCTATATAAGGTTAAAATTCAACGTGGTCTTACTAAACTATTCATAGTTTTAATAAGAGGGCACGGCATGTGAAGGAAGGAACTACCCTTACATTTGAACTTTATCGAACCAAAACTCCATTGGCCGAATATGGTGATCAAAAAGGAGTTGCGGAATGGATCGTTTTTTTGAAAAAATAATTAAGCCAATTCTAATCAAATATGAAGCTTCTCACATTGTCGAAATTGGCGTCTTCTTAGCAGGTCGCACAACAATTAAATTACTTGAGTTCTGTAAAATGATGAACAGTAAGCTAACAGTCATTGATCCTGCACCGGGATTTAATACGTATGCATATGAAGCTGTTTTTTCGGATGAATTAGTCCTTCATAAAAAGCACAGTCTGGAGGTATTATCAGAGATTCAAGCTGCTGATGTGGTTCTCATCGATGGAGACCATAATTGGTACACCGTGTATCATGAATTATTGGCCATTGAGCAAATAGCAGCAAAATCAGGTAAATTTCCGATTGTCATTCTTCATGATACGGAGTGGCCGTATGGAAGACGTGATTCTTATTACTTTCCGGAAAATATACCAACGCAATATCGAAAATCACATGCCCAAAAAGGGATGAAGGCGGGCTCCAATGAGCTTGTTGAAACTGGGGGCATTAATGAAACTCAATACAATGCGATGCATGAATATGGGGAAGAAAACGGTGTGTTGACGGCAATCGAAGATTTCCTAAAGGTTACGACATTCTCGCTAAGCTTCTACCGTGTTTATACGAATAATGGATTAGGTATTCTAGCTCCACGTGAAAATAGGGCAGAAACGGTTATGCAGTATATTATGGATACCTCAGGTTTATAAAAAAAGAAACGGCTGCTCTCCAGAGTAGTCGTTTTTTGCGAATATAGAATTCTAGTAATCTCTATATTCATTGCTACATATGAAGATTAGAAGGGATTTGTTAGGCTCAGTCCCGAAATTCCACTCCTGATTTCATCAATATTTACAAATAATGTTTTTTCTACAAGTGTCACCTATCATTCGTCCATGCACGGAATGTTTGTACACATATAATATACGAGGAAACTAGAGTAGTTTCATTTTAGGCATAAGGAGGTTGGGCTATTAAAAGAAAACATATCTTGATTGCTGGTAACTAGTATTGAAATCATAAGGAGGTGTAAGTTCTTTGAGTAAACTTGCTCAGTTAATGAATTTAATTGGAGTCGTGGGAATAATGAACATCAAAAAAATTGAAATTGAGTATATTGGTGAAACTGAATTCAAATTGAAATTCGAAATAGGCGATGGCCCCATTCAAAGAATGTCTGAACTAAACAATTTTTTAGCACTCATTGATTGGACTCAGGTCGAGGAAATTGAAATTGAATTGTACAATGGAGGGAAAATTGAAATTGAATTTCCTGATGGTGGTTATGGTCCGACAGGAGCAACAGGAGTAACTGGAGCTACGGGTGCGACAGGAGCAACAGGTGCGACAGGAGCAACAGGAGTAACTGGAGCGACCGGAGTAACTGGAGCGACAGGAGCAACGGGTGTAACAGGAGCTACAGGAGCGACAGGAGCAACAGGTGRCACAGGAGCAACCGGAGCAACGGGACCAGCTGGTGGTCCACCGGGACCAACAGGACCAACAGGAGCAACCGGAGCAACAGGYGACACAGGAGCAACTGGAGCAACCGGAGCAACAGGTGCAACTGGTGCAACCGGAGCAACAGGAGCGACTGGAGCTACGGGGGCAACAGGTGCTACGGGAGCGACAGGAGCAACTGGTGCAACMGGAGCAACWGGAGCGACAGGAGCTACTGGTGCAACAGGAGCTACGGGAGCGACAGGAGCAACAGGTGACACAGGAGCAACCGGAGCAACGGGACCAATGGGTTCGATTCAACCCAACCCATTTGAAGTATATGTTCAAGCAGGGGCAGTTGGAGGAGATGGTACACAGGCTAGTCCATTTGCTACAATACAACAAGGTGTGACGGCTGTATCCCCAACAGGAATAGTTCATATATTAGGTGGAACTTATCCTCTTACTTCACAAATAGTAATTAATAAAGTAGGGGTAACATTAAGAGGATATCCTAATACACTAATATCATTACAAGCTGCAGTAATTCCTTTTCTTGTTACTGGTACTGGTGTATCAATAGATGGATTGACAATTACCAGTGATATTCCTTATGAGACTGAGTTTATTCAACTCGCCGGAACAAATCATATGCTTACTAATAACATTATTTATGGACCGCCTCAAGCAGGTCCATCAACAAGTTGGGTAATAAATCGTGGATTTGTAACGCAAGCAAATGTAATTAATCTAATTGTTCAAGATAATATTTTTTATTCACTCAGGCAACCAGCCTATTTAAATCCAAATTCAACGGGTCAAATCATTAATAACGTAGTTTATAATACGCGCGGATTTGTTGTTGATCAGGCGATCTTTGTCTTTTCAGGTAACTCATGGGGAATTCCAACAAATGCAGTTGATATTGCATTATTACCTGGTACATTAGTTGGTACGCCTTACGATCCTTTGACAGTGTTATCATCCAGTAATAGCAATGCTTCAGTTAGTGATCAAAGGTAAATTGAGCAGGGTATCCGTATTTAACGGATACCTTTTTTTAACATAATAGAAAGTAAAAGTATAAGTATTCGATAACCGAAAATAGCTTTCTGCTCTCGCTACCATTCCTCGTTTTATGTATCTTGCGTAGTCTTCTTTATTATGTAATTTTATTCTAAAAAATGGAATTTAGGCAAAGCGTGATCCTCAAACATCCAAACCACTATGAGACAAGGTACATAAACTATCAAGAAACTCATACTGAGAGGAGAAGGTTGATTTGATAGATAGCGAAATAGAAAAAAACAAGTTTATTAAACAAATTAGCAAAATCCCATTATCGTTTGTACCAAACGCAGGTCAATCGGATGAGCGTATTCACTTCCAAGCACAGAAGTCCGGTTATGGCATTTATTTTTTACAGAACGAGATCGTATTCAACTTTTCAAACTCTACGAATGCCGATCAGTTAAGATTTCAATTTCTAGAGGCTAATTCAAAAGCCGTTATTGAAGGGCAAAGAGAAGGATCAAGTAAGGTCAACTACTATGTTGGAAATGATCCTTCCAAATGGTATTCAAGCCTTCCCACATATAGGGAAGTCGTTTACAGGGATCTATGGCCGAAAATAGACTTAGTATTCTACGAAGCCAGTGGGAAGCTAAAGTATGATTTTGTACTTTCTCCAGGAGCACGGGTGGAGGATATTCAACTTAGATATCACGGTTCCCAAGAGCTTACTATCGACGAAATTGGTAACCTCCTTATTCATACACCATCAGGTGTGCTCTCCGAGGAGCGACCCGTTAGCCATCAAGTGATCAACAACAAGCGTATTAATGTGGACAGTCGTTTTATCTTGAAGCAGCAATCGTCAGGGGAATACATCTATGGTTTTGAGATTGGCGAGGGCTATGACCCGAACTACGCGCTAACTATTGACCCGATTTTAGTTTACTCAACTTATCTTGGCGGAAATGCGTTGGATATTGGGAATGGCATCGCAGTGGATAGTTTAGGAAACGCGTATGTGGTTGGTGAAACCTCTTCAGCTGATTTTCCAACAGTGAATCAGTTGAGCCCAGTGCCAGTGGTTGTTCCGAATGCTTTTGTAACTAAAATAAATACAACAGGTGATGATTACATTTATTCCATCTTTTTTGGCGGGGATGGCTCTGATGTTGCTAATGGAATCGCCGTGGATACTGCTGGTGCTGCATATGTAGTTGGGACTACTAGCTCTACAGATTTCCCACTTTCTGCTACACCGGTTCAAGCTTCTCCTGGTGGAGGACAGGATGCTTTTGTTACAATATTTGATACCACAGGGGCACTTGATTATTCTACCTACTTAGGTGGACTTGAGGATGATTTAGGGTTCGGAATTGCGGTCGATGGAGCAGGCAATGCCTATGTTACTGGAGCTACCCGATCCAGTGAAAATGATGCCCCCCCTTTCCCCATTACTGGTGGCTCTTTTCAAACGAATCTTAATGGTGCACAAGATGCATTTGTAAGCAAAATAAATCCAACAGTGGCAGGTTTACCAGGATTAATTTACTCTACTTATCTTGGAGGTAGTGGAACGGAAGAGGGAAGAGGAATCGCAGTAGACAGTGCAGTTCTTCCTAATGCTTATGTGACGGGAGTTACGAGTTCTAATGATAATAGTTTTCCTATTTTCCCTATTGGAGGCGCAGAACAGCCAACTTACGGTGCAGGATTGACTGACGCCTTTGTGACAAAGTTGAATTCTACTGGTACGGCACTTAGTTATTCTACCTATCTCGGCGGAATCGGCGATGATGCGGGTAATGGGATCGCGGTCGATAGTTCGAACATAGCGTATGTTGTCTTGACGACTACTTCGAATAACTTATTTGTTACCAATACAACAGCTCTTCAAGGCGCATCGGATGCTTATGTGGCTGTGTATGACGTTTCGGGAAATCCAATTATCTATTCCACTTATCTCGGGGGTAATACTGGTGATGAGGAAGGATTAGGAATAACCGTTGATGCAAATTCCAATGCGTATGTAACAGGTTCGACGACTTCAACCGACTTTCCTGTTAAAAACCCTATTCAGCCAAACTTAGCTAACTTAGTTGGTGTTTCGGATGCCTTTGTAACTAAGATTGATACAACACAGCCAGCGCTATTAGCTCTTCTTTTCTCGACATATCTTGGGGGGAGCTTAGCTGATGAAGGGCGTGGAATTGCGATAGATTCTGTCAATAACATCTACATTACAGGCTCCACTGCTTCGACTAACTTTCCAATTGAAGATGCTATGCAGATGTTTAATTGGGGTGATACGGATGCTTTTGTGACAAAGATAGGTTCTCTCCCAGAAGGACCTACGGGACCTACGGGACCTACGGGACCTACAGGAGAAACAGGAGCGACAGGTGCAACAGGAGCAACAGGAGCGACAGGAGAAACAGGAGAAACAGGAGCAACGGGAGCAACGGGAGCTACAGGAGCAACGGGAGCGACAGGAGAAACAGGAGCAACGGGAGCTACAGGTGCGACGGGAGCGACAGGAGAAACAGGAGCAACAGGAGCAACAGGTGCTACAGGAGCGACGGGAGCAACGGGAGAAACAGGAGCGACAGGAGCAACGGGGGCAACTGGGGCTACAGGAGAAACAGGAGCAACAGGAGCGACGGGGGCAACAGGAGCGACGGGAGAAACAGGTGCTACAGGAGCTACAGGAGCTACAGGAGCAACAGGAGCAACAGGAGAAACAGGAGCGACAGGAGCTACAGGTGCGACAGGAGCAACGGGGGCTACAGGAGAAACAGGTGCTACAGGAGCTACAGGAGCAACGGGTGCAACAGGAGCGACGGGTGCAACAGGAGCAACTGGCGCAACAGGAGATACTGGTGCAACAGGAGCAACAGGCGCAACAGGAGATACTGGTGCAACAGGAGCRACAGGAGCGACGGGAGCTACAGGAGAAACAGGAGCAACGGGAGCTACAGGAGCAACGGGAGCGACAGGAGMWACAGGAGCTACAGGAGCAACGGGRGCKACAGGAGAAACAGGWGCKACAGGTGCTACAGGTGCTACAGGAGCAACGGGTGCAACAGGAGCGACGGGAGAAACAGGTGCTACAGGAGCAACAGGAGCAACAGGAGCGACAGGAGCAACAGGAGCAACAGGAGCAACGGGAGAAACAGGAGCAACAGGAGCGACGGGAGAAACAGGCGCAACAGGTGCAACGGGTGCAACAGGTGCAACGGGTGCTACAGGTGCTACGGGAGCAACAGGAGCGACGGGAGCTACAGGAGAAACAGGWGCWACRGGAGCTACAGGAGCAACGGGTGCAACAGGAGCGACGGGTGCAACGGGGGCGACAGGAGCGACGGGAGCTACAGGAGCAATAGGAGAAAAAGGAGCAACAGGAGCAACGGGGGCAACAGGGGCAACAGGAGCAACTGGAGCAACAGGAGCAACAGGAGCAACAGGAGCAACAGGAGCAACAGGAGCAACAGGAGCTGCAGGGGCTACAGGGCCTGAAGGTGGTCCACCGGGACCAACAGGACCAATGGGAGCAACAGGACCAATGGGAGCAACAGGTCCGACAGGACCAACAGGACCAATGGGAGCAACAGGTCCGACAGGACCAACAGGACCAATGGGAGCAACAGGASCAAYRGGAGCAACAGGAGCAACAGGTGCAACAGGAGCAACAGGTGCAACAGGAGCAACAGGAGCAACAGGAGTAACAGGAGCAACAGGACCTACTGGTCCAACAGGACCGAAAGGAAAAAGAGGAAAAAGAGGAAAAAGAGGAAAAAGAGGACATTGTTCCAGCTCCAGCTCCAGCTCAAGTTCAGATAGCGATGATGAAGATTAACGTATTTAATAACTTTATATCCTGAATTTAAGATAAGATCCTCCTTTCATAATGCGAAAGGGGATCTTATCTGCTTGAAACCTTAAAAACTGGAAGTGGTGCAGATGGTTAAGGGACTTCTAGCAGCCGTTGAAAAAAAATACGCTTTGACTATCCAACATTTTGAAGTCATTCGTGACACAACTCGAACTTTTGTTTTAAAAGTTATTGCAGAGCAAGGCATATTTATTTTGAAAAGTATGTATACCGATGAACATCGTTTGCAATTTATTCTGGAAGCTGAAGACTTTATTAGAAGCCGAGGTATTAAGATTCCATCCGTTCTTCTTACAAATGAGAACAAGCTATATTTTACCTATAAAGGAGAGTATTTTGTCTTGCAGCAGTGGATCTGTGCCGTGCCGTATCGTCTGACAAGCATAGACAAGACGGTTAGATTGGCCCAATTACTTGGTGAAATCCATTCTTTTACAAAAGGTTATCAACCTTCTTTTGGGCCATTTTATTACGGAGCTGCGAAGTGGGAGCAAGAGTACGAAGAAAATGTTGGTTACTTAGAGAGCTGGAGGATCGACAGTCTAAAAATAGAGGAAGAATGGAAATTATCTGTTTTAGAATATTTAGATTTTTTTATATCGACAGGAACTTATGTAAAAGAAAACGTGAAGACCAACATTATCTTTCATTCTTGGAATGAGAATCATCCTAATCTTGTTCTAAGTCATAGTGATTTTCACACACAAAATGTCTTAATGGATGAATCACTAGATTTACACATTATTGATTGGGAATTTGTAAGACTAGATTTTCCTTCAAGAGACATTAACCGGCTTCTATACGCGATGTTAAAAAAGTCCACAGCATGGAATCATCAAGTGTTTAATACGATGATGCGTGCCTATCTCAACCGGAATTGGCTCTCAGATCAAGAAATGAAGTTGATGTATCTAGATTTGGCTTTTCCTCACAATTTTTGCCGGAATCTGATTTGGGGTAAATTCGCACGAATGACAGTGAACCAAATAAAGGATCTGCTACAGAAAGAATATGATAAAACAGTTTATTTGCTCGACTGTTATAAAAAGTAATACCTTAACAATCCACAAAACAGCAGTCACTCTCGCTTTTTGAGAGAGGCTGTTGTTATTTGATTTTTCAGGGTATTAATTATCACTAAAAGTTAATGTATTGTGACATTAGGTTCTTTCAAATTGATAACAGGACAGTAGCGAATTCCAACACCCTTGCAACCACGTTTAATCCTAGCATTATAGAAGAATCACATTTTCATTACATATAGTCATATGCATATTTTGGAATGGACAACCATCTATTGCCAAAAAGTACAGACAAACCTCTGGGATAATCCGTATGATGAAGCATCACAGGAGGTGTTGTAATTGAGTCTCTTAGTTGGCAAAAAGAAAAGTACCACGACAGTGAAAAAACGTGTAATTATTAAAAAAAGTGGGGCAAAGCTCCATAAAGTAAGTGGTTGCGGCTGCCACAAACGTAAGAAAAAATCAAAAAAACACTGCCGCAAGATTGTTATCGTGAAAATCAGGCGGAAATGCTGTAAAAAGGGTCCAAAAGGAGATCGCGGTCCACGTGGTTTCAGAGGCTTGACTGGAGCTGCAGGAGCGACAGGTGCAACTGGAGAAGCAGGAGCACATGGCGCAACTGGTTCAATCGGTGCAACAGGAGCAACAGGAGCAACAGGAGCAGCAGGAGCAAAAGGAGCAACAGGAGAACGAGGCCCAAAAGGTAAAAAAGGCGACGATGGTGATAGAGGAAAAAGAGGTCATACAGGGCCAACAGGACCTAAAGGGGATCATGGTCACCATGGACACCACGGACCAACAGGTCCAACAGGTCCAACAGGTCCAAGAGGTGAGAAAGGTCACAAAGGCGATAAAGGGGATCATGGACAACATGGACCAATGGGACCGATGGGGCCGCAGGGTGAAACAGGACCTCGTGGAGCAACAGGACCATATGGAATTGGGGGCATTGGACCAACTGGGGCACCAGGATCAGCTGGAGCAATGGGTCCGATGGGACCAATGGGACCGTTGGGTCCAATGGGGCCGATGGGTCCAAGGGGTCCGCAAGGAGAAACAGGAGCTCGTGGAGCAACAGGACCATATGGAATTGGAGGCGTTGGACCAACTGGGGCACCAGGAGCAGCAGGAGCAATGGGTCCTATGGGTCCAACGGGTGTAGGAGCAACGGGGCCAATGGGTCCTATGGGTCCAACGGGTGTAGGAGCAACGGGGCCAATGGGTCCTATGGGTCCAGCGGGTCCTGGGGTAGGAGAAGCTGGAGCGACCGGAGCTACAGGAGCAACAGGAGCGGCCGGAGCGGCAGGCGAAACCGGTGCAGTCGGAGCAACAGGAGCAACAGGAGCAACAGGAGCGGCCGGAGCAGCAGGCGAAACCGGTGCAGTCGGAGCGACGGGAGCAACAGGAGCAACGGGAGCGGCCGGAGCAGCAGGTGAAACAGGAGCAGTCGGAGCAACAGGGGCGACTGGAACACCTGGACCAGGTGCAATTATTCCTTTTGCATCAGGTATCCCAGTGGCATTAGCTTCGGTTTTAGGAGGTGTGCTCAGTACAGGTGGACTTATCGGATTCGGCAGTTCAATCGATAATGTTGTTGTTGGTGGGGCGACGATCAATCTCTCGGCAAGCGGTGGACTTCTCGACTTCGCATTCTCCTCGCCTCGCGCAGGAACAGTCACATCTATATCTGCATTTTTCAGTGTCACTGCTGGTGTCACGGTGGCAAGCCCAGTCACGGTTAGGGCAACATTATATAGAGCAGCTGCTGGCAGCAATATCTTCTCGCCGACAACTGCCGTCTTACCGTTGACACCATCTTTGACTGGCTTGATTAATATTGGAATGACTAGACATGCTATGCTTCCAGTTAGTGTACCAGTTGCAGCAGAAGATCGTCTCTTAATGGTATTCTCCCTTGATGCAGAAGGTCTGGATCTTCTAGAAACTGTTATCGGCTATGCTAGTGCTGGTATTACAATTAATTAACATTTAGATAAATAGGTAGGTTAATAAAAAAGAAGCTCAAGGTAACTACGATTCATAACCTAGTCAATTGCTAGGATTGAATAGTATTATCTTGAGCTTTTCATGTTCAACACACACGATTTACTCCAAATCGAATTCTTTGATCTTATTGTAAAGCGTACCACGAGAAATCCCGAGAAGTTTAGCAGCTGCGCTCTTGTTTCCAGCTGTTTTGGCTAGTGCTTCTTCAATTAAAGTGATTTCATCACTTTCGCTTACTTTTTCTTTTAGTGTCATCATCGAGGCTTCTGTTTCTTGAACTAAACTTGGTTGCTGCTCTTGGAGTGCGGAAGGTAACTGATCTAAGGTAATGACATCATCTTCATTCAAAATGATGCAGCGCTCGATCACATTTTTCAATTCCTGTATATTTCCAGGCCAATCGTATTGGGACAACGCTAAAATCACTTCAGGTGACAGGCCAGGTGCTGGCTTCTGGTAGTGCATGGAAAATTGCTTCAGATACATATGAACCATCGCTGGGATATCTTCGTTACGTTCGCGCAAAGGCGGGATTCGAATAGAAATAACATTCAGCGCATAGTAAAGGTCCGTTCTGAATTCATGGGAGGCAACCTTGCTAGCAAGATCCTGTGTAGTTGCAATAATAATGCGAGTTCTCACATTGATCGGTTGATTGCCACCAGAGCGGACAAGTGTTTGCTGCGTGATGTAGCGATAGAGCTTGGCTTGAAGCTCCAGAGACATTTTCTCAATTTCGTTAATAAATAGTGTACCCTCTTTGGCAAGTTCTAATTTGCCCGGTTGACCACTTTCATTTCCGCTGAATGCCCCACCTTGATAGCCGAACAATTCTGTTTCCAAAATGCCTGCTGGTACAATACCGCAATGAACAGTAAAAAAAGGATACATCGAACGTGAGCTCGATTGATGAATAATTTGCGCGAGCTGCTCCTTCCCAACACCTGATTCTCCGATGAGTAGGACGGGGGTATCCGTAGCCGCGACTTTTTTGGCCCATTGGATAACCTTGCCGATGGCAGGCCCCTTTCCTTTGATCAGGGCAAAAGGGTCATCAGGCGATGACTCAAAAGGTAGTCCTACGGATTCGACAGTTGTTAATTGTTCATTCAATCGCACCAATTGCGTAATATCTTGTTCGGTTGCAACACCACCAATGATGGTACCCGCGGCATCCCTGATTGGTGAAGCATTAATGAGGACATGCGTTTCAGGTCTTGGGCGGTGATACGTATTGCGGATGAGTCGGCCTTCATCTAACATTTTCAGAACCATCAGGGTTTCGACGTCAAAATGCTCCCCAATCCGCTTGCCCACAATGTCTGCCCGCGGCAATCCATAAAGCTCTTCAGCGACAGGGTTCCAGCAAATCACAGCCCCTTCTCGGTCCACGACGGTTACGGCGTCGGTCACGGTATCCGCTAGGGCAGCGAAGTAGGCGTACCACTTCTGCCCCTCTTTCATCACGTATTCAGCATATGCAGAATGGCTGACATAACCTACTAGGGTGTCTTGTTCCTTAATGAAGAGAAAGGGGCGAATTCTTCCACATATAAGCTTTTGAATGTGCTCTTGATCGGTAAGCTCCCGTATTGAACAACTTGGAATGTTGAAATAGTCCATGTTCACTAATTGTGCAAGCACGGAAGATGACTCAAATGCTTTTAACAACTCTGCATCCTCTGGTGTAAATAATGCTAGGACACGTTCTTGTTGGACGATCACGGCTGTGCCTTTCTGAAGAATAGAAGTGAGGTCCGTTATTGTCGTCTCTATAGGAAGTGATTGAAACTGTGTGTTCAATGGAAAGTGTTCAGGAATGAACATGTTAACCCTCTTTTATCCGCCATATTTGATTTTTAATTTACCATGAAAAGGTAGGTGATTCAACACAACTCAGCTTATAGATGAATATTGTACAGATATGAATGGCTTTCAAGGGTGCTTTGTACAAGTTAACAAATAACAATGAACAAATAGTGTTCAAAAATAAAAATTTACTGTATAATTAAATTATAAGTTAAACACAATTGTACAATTCATTCTTGGAGGCAACCACAGATGGAACTCATGATGCGTAATATGTTTCAATCCCTAGGCAAAAGTCGCACTGCTAATCGCTTAGCTAAAAAATATGGTCTACGTTTTGGTGCTGCTCGTTTTGTTGCAGGAGAGACAATCGCTCAATCGATTGATGCGGTGCGCGGGTTGAATCAGGACGGCCGCGTAGCGACGTTAGATCATCTTGGTGAGTTTGTTTTTAGCGTCGAGGAAGCATTGGAATCTGCTGCGATGTGTATCCAAACCCTAGACGCGATTGCCGAGTCGGGTGTTCGCTCTAATTTATCTTTAAAAATGACTTCGTTAGGATTGGATATTAACAGAGAGCTTTGTGTAACCAGCATGAAACGGATTCTAGATCGTGCTCGCTTGCATGGGAATTTTGTCCGTATCGATATGGAGGATTATGCTCATTGTCAGGTCTCGCTTGATATTTACCGCGAACTTCGTCAAGAATACGACAATGTCGGGATCGTGATTCAGGCTTATTTGTTCCGTACGCTACAGGATATGGATGATCTGCATGAGCTAAGTGCGAATTTGCGATTGGTGAAGGGCGCTTATAAAGAGTCTCCTGAGGTTGCTTTTCCAGAGAAAAGTGCTGTCGATGAGAATTACAAAATCATTATTCAGAAACACTTGTTGAACGGACATTATACAGCTGTTGCTAGTCATGATGAGGCCATTATTCAGTTTACGAAGCAATTTGTGAGTGAGAATAATATTGGGAAAGATCAGTTCGAGTTCCAAATGCTATATGGGATCCGTGAAGATTTGCAAAAACAACTAGTAAAAGAGGGATACTGTGTCCGCATTTATGTGCCGTATGGTGTGGATTGGTTCGGTTATTTCATGAGAAGGTTAGCAGAGCGTCCAGCGAATGTCTGGTTTGTTCTTAAAAATATGTTCAAATAAACACGGAAAATAATTAATAATAGCTTTCTATTCGGAGAGGAGACTATATACATGACTACATTAACAACGAAGGTAACGCCTTACGCGAATGAACCATTTACGAATTTCGCACTTGAGGACAATGTGAAAGCGATGCAAGCGGCGATCGCGAAGGTGAAGGGCGAGCTTGGGCTTGAGTACCCTCTATCTATTGGTTCTGAGAAGATCATGACCGAAACGAAGATTACCTCGATTAACCCAGGCAATGTGGATGAAGTGATCGGGTACGTGAGTAAGGCGGATCAGGGTTTGGCTGAAAAAGCGATGAACGTTGCTCTCGAAACTTTCGAGTCTTGGAAAAAGGTTCCCGCTAGAGAACGTGCGGAATATTTGTTCAAGGCAGCAGCGCTCATGCGTGCTAGAAAGCATGAGTTTTCGGCGCTGATGATTCTTGAATCCGGCAAAAACTATATAGAAGCCGATGTCGATACGGCAGAAGCGATCGATTTCATCGAGTTCTATGCGCGTGAGATGATCCGTTTGAGTCAAATTAATGAGACACAGCCATTGGTACGCATTCCTGGGGAGAACAATCAGATTTCTTACATCCCGCTTGGTGTTGGCGTTGTGATTCCACCGTGGAATTTCCCGCTTGCGATTTGTGTAGGGATGACCGTTTCCGCTGTTGTTTCAGGGAATACGGTATTGCTGAAGCCTGCTTCCACGACACCTGTGATCGCTCATAAATTCATCGCATTAATGGAGGAAGTTGGACTGCCAGCGGGTGTGATTAACTTCATTCCTGGCAGCGGAGCTGAGGTTGGCGACTATTTGACGACGCATCCGAAAACTCGGTTTATCTCTTTCACGGGATCGAAAGAAATTGGCTTGCGGATCAACCGTTTGGCTGCTGATGTGGCCCCAGGACAAATCTGGATTAAGCGTGTCATCGCTGAAATGGGTGGGAAAGATGGCATCGTTGTCGACGAAACGGCGGATTTGGATGCAGCTGCGGCTGCGATTGTGGCTTCGGCTTTTGGCTTCCAAGGTCAGAAATGCTCCGCAGGCTCCCGCGCAATCATCGTAGAATCGGTCTACGACGAAGTGGTCGAGAAGGTTGTTGCTTACACGAATAGACTACAAAGCGGTCTGCCGGAGTTGAACTTCGCGGCAGGTCCAGTGATAGATAAAGCATCGTATGAGCGGATTTTGGACTATATCGAAGTCGGCAAAAGTGAAGGCACACTATTAGTAGGCGGCAGTAAAGCAGAAGGGAATGGCTATTACATTCAGCCTACGGTGTTCGGTGATGTGAGCGGCAAAGCGCGCTTGATGCAGGAGGAGATCTTCGGACCTGTACTCGCGATTGCGAAAGCAGCAGACTGGCAAGAAGCAATTGACATGTACAACGATACGGAGTTCGGGTTGACCGGTTCGTACTTCTCCACGGACGAAGATCGCATCGCAGAAGCGTTGGAGACCGTTCATTGCGGTAACTTGTACATTAACCGCAAATGTACAGGAGCGCTTGTCGGCGTGCATCCGTTCGGCGGGTTCAACATGTCTGGTACCGACTCCAAGGCTGGCGGATATGACTACTTGATGTTGCTGACGCAAGCGAAGTTGACTTCGCGTAAGGTGTAGGATTTAATTGCCGTTTGAAGAGAAGGCGACAATAGATTGATGAGGCCCCACTTCGATGAAGTGGGGTTTTTAACTATGAAACGACTGCATTCGAATCGGCCTCTCCAGTTTACATATTTCAAGGCTCACTCCACAATAAATCAAACAGTTGCCCCTAAGTGACGGATTTGAGATAATGCTCATAGTGAAAATTGATGAATGGGAGTGACATCCGTGGACAAGCAGATTCAGAAGCAACTAACCCTAGCTTTTATTGGTTCCTACGCTGATGCGAAGAATCCGGGGGTATATACAGCACAGTTTGACGCAGAAACAGGGAGTCTATCGCTTACGCACAACGTAACTGGTTTGCAAAACCCAACCTTTCTCGCTGTAGACGCAGTCAATTCAAGATTATACGCACTTGGTGAAGGTGTTGGTGCTGAAGGTCAAAAATGTGGAGCAGCTAGCGCTTATTCCATTCAACTAGGAACTGGCGAATTAACGTTTCTTAACAACGAAATCACCCTGCCTGCGACAACATGCCATATTCAGTTAGACAACACAAATGAAGTGGTTATGGTAACAAGTTATCATGGTGGTATGGTCGGATTAACCCCAATTCTAGCCGATGGTCAGTTAGGAACTTCCGCTGATATTCAGCAACATCATGGTGCGAGTCTGCTTCCTGTACAAGATCGGCCACGAGCGCATTCTGTATTCGTAGATCGTGCAAACCGTTACATTGGTGCCTGTGATTTAGGTCTTGATAAAATTATTCTATATAAACTGGATCTTGCCGCGAGGTGTCTCATTCCACATGGGGAAGTATCGATAACGCCTGGATCTGGGCCGCGTCATTTTGCTTTCCACCCGTCCTATAAGTATGGATATGTGATTAATGAACTGGGTTCTACTGTTACTGCATTCAAGTATGATGAGGAACGTGGCGAGCTGTCTGAAATCCAAACCATTCCAACTCTACCAGTCTCCTACGATGGCGAGAATGCCTGCGCCGACATCCATATATCCCCAGACGGACGTTTCCTATATGGGTCCAATCGTGGCCACGATAGTATCGTTGTCTATGAGATTAACGAGCAAAATGGTGAACTATCTGTCATTGAATATGCACCAACTTTAGGGAAGCATCCACGAAACTTCGGAATTTCTCCAGACGGAAGATTCGTTCTTGTAGCCAATAAAGACTCCGACAATATTGTAAGTTTTGCACGGAATGAAGCGACTGGTAAGTTAGTCCCAACCGGAAGTGTTCTTGAGATGTCACAACCAGTATGCATCAAGTTCCTTCCGGTACAATGACACCTTTTACGGAGAAGGTACTCCAAGTTATTCGTTCCATTCCGGAAGGCGAAGTAATGACATACGGTCAAATCGCGCGGCAAGCTGGGAGTCCTAGGGCAGCAAGGCAGGTTGTGCGAATTTTGCACGCTATGAGTAAAAAACATCGTCTCCCCTGGCACAGAGTTCTTAATGTTCGAGGCGAAATTGCGATCCAAGACGATGAGGGTGCGCAGTTACAGCGGTTTTTGTTAGAGTCGGAAGGTGTTCATGTTTCGGATGAGCTGACGGTTTCTCTTGCCGATTATCAAGTTCAGCACGAAGAAGAATAAAGGTTTATATAAATTAAATAATAGAAAATGGGTCGTGAAGCACACGCCGTTTTCATCATGGTTACTGAGAAGCTAGTTCTTTCAGTGATCGTGGTGGGAGCGGCGTTTTGTTTTATACCATTATAAGGAGAGTAAGATGAGATGAAATTTGAGCAGGCATTCGCAGCGTTTATGGCAAAACAAATTGCAGAAGAGACGAACCGGCGCAGACGGGAACGTTTAGAAAGAGGATTGGGACATGCAGAAATGGAGTTTCTGCGTACGATTTGGTATCCGAAGGTTGGAAACTTCAACGATCTGTATCCCCAATGGGAGGTTCGTGATTTCGCGAATGGTTATCGTTATTTGGATTTTGCATATATGCCGGGAGATGCTAGAGCTGCGATTGAAATACAAGGCTACAGTTCACATGCTCGAGATCTTGAAATATGGCGATTCAAAGACTTATGCATCCGCCATGCTCACCTTGCCCTAGATGGGTGGTTAGTTCTCCCTATCGCATACCCGTCCATTGTCGAGTCGCCAAAACAGTGTCAACAACTCATACTATCTCTTATTGGTAAGTTCATCGCCACCGATGTACCACCTACACTCCGATGGCTCGAAAGCGAAGTTATACGTTTCGCCCGCAGGAAACTCCGTCCGTTCACAGCCCCGGAACTATCTGAGCACCTGAAAGTTAGCAAAAGACACGCTAGAACTTTGTTGCATGAGTTGTGTGATAGGCAGCTTTTGGTTGTCGTGAGCGGTAAAGAACGTGCACGAAGCTATCAAATGCTCTTATAGGAAGTGAGGGGCAACAACGGTGCTCTATTTGGTGCGATTGCTGCGAAATGCGAGTTCAAGGGGAACGAGGATGATCTATTTCCATTGAAAATGGCCAAAACCAGAGGCAATAGCTCAGATAGCGCATTCACGTTCCTCTCACGCCTGAAACCTACCCAAAATTCAGAATTAGCGCATCCACGTTCTCCTTCGCGAAAGCGAAAGGAATCTCATGGTGCAAGGGAAAACTGGTGGATGGTAGGGAGCTAACAATATTTCGGGATATTACATTATTCATAAATTCTATAAATGGAACCATTTGCAAAACCGTTGCGTCTAATCTATGCAGCTTTTGTTAACTTATAGAGAAATAGGTGATTTGTTATTGAAACTATTTTTGGGGGAACGCAATTTGCCTTCATGTTGAAGAGGATAAGTAAAGGTCTGGATGTCGTTATTGTGTTGCTGTTGCTCATTTTTATGATTATTAGTATTTTCTGCATCTATAGCGCGACACGGACTGTTCCAGATTTTTCACAATCCTATATTAAAATGATGTATTTTTACAGTTTGGGGTTTATGGTCTTATTTATGATGCTATTTGTTAACTATAAACTCTTATTGCGCTTTTCGCCGTTGTACTATTTCATTGGGCTGGGACTGTTGATCTTATTATTTTTCAAAGGAGATACGCTCAACAATGCCCAGGGATGGTTCATTCTTCCTGGTGGAATCGGATTTCAGCCGGCAGAGCTCTGTAAGCTCATTTTAATTCTGTTTTTGTCGTATTTTCTATCCAAAAGAGAGGTCGAGACCCTTAGACTGTTCGAACATATACTGCCGATGGGTTTTATTACATTGGTTCCTTTTCTCTTGGTTCTCATGCAACCGGATCTCGGTAATTCTATTGGGTATTTGGTTATTTTCTTTGTGGTCTGTTGGTTCGGACACATTAACTACAAGCATGCTTGGATAGGCCTGGTTATTATAATTATCATAAGCGTGAGCTCCATCTACAGCTATATTAAATACCATGAGGAAGTACAGCACTTCATGGCATCCAAACATAAAGCCTATTGGTTGGATAGGGTGGATGCCGTTCTTTTGCCAGAGCAAGCTTCTGAAAAAGCAACCTATCATATGAAACAATCGGTCAAAGCAATCGGATCAGGATCGTTAGAAGGAGATGGCTATCTTCATGGAACTTCAGTCCAGAGTGGACAGGTGCCCTACACCTATTCAGATTCCATATTCGTTGTAGTGGGAGAGGAATTTGGATTTATTGGGGCATCTGCGTTACTCTTCCTTTACTTTCTCCTCATTTATCGAATGATCACTATCGCACTTAACATCCGCAGCCAAACAGGCATATATATCATTGGTGGAATTTCCGCTATGTTTCTGTTTCAAGTTTTCGAAAACATTGGGATGCTGATCGGTATCATGCCAATTACGGGGATCACCCTTCCTTTTATCAGCTATGGCGGCACCTCGCTGTTGATTAACATGGTATCGATAGGCTTTGTTCTAAGTATAAAAATCTATGATGACATAGATGTTGATGTTATCGTAATTCGTTGATGTCCAATCCAATACCCGAAATTGCGGAATTCTCTACGTATGACGAGGGTTTGATTAATGCAGAACGTGGTTCCGCAACTACCGATCTGGCCATTCTTTTTCGCCCAAAAATCTGAAAACAGCTCGCAAAGAGTTACAAAGTTTCCAAACCGAGAATAGACTACTGTAATACAAGGCCATACGGACAGGAGGCATGTGATGAGTGACAGAACCCTTTATCTATTCGATGGCATCAATAAAACCTCTGTGAAATTAATTGTTGAGCAAATTATGAAAATCAATCAATGGGATGAGGACAAGGACAAGAAGGAAAAGGACTTTAAACGAGTGCCGATCGATTTGATTATTAATAGTAACGGAGGCAGTGTATACGATGGATTTGGTCTTATTAATGTGATCGAGAACAGCAAAACCCCCGTTCACACCTATGTGTACGGATTAGCGGCGAGCATGAGTCTGTTGATCGCAGTTAGCGGGCACAAAAGGCACGCAGGCAGGCTAAGTACCTTCATGTATCACTCCGTTTCCACTCACATCGATGGTCATTTGGAGCATTTGAAGAATCGCGTGGATGAAACGCAGCGGTTGCAGAACATCTACGATGAATGTATTTTGTCCAAAACGAATCTACAAGCCGAGGAACTAGCTCGAGTGAAGGAACATCAACGGAACTGGTACATGAGTCCAGAAGAGGCGTTAGCCAATGGCATCATTGATAGTATCGTATAGGCAAAGTGGGAGAGAAGCCCAAGGGATTCTCTTTTTTCTTTGTTTTTTCTGGGCATTTGGTGTTTAATTGAGAGAAAGAGACATGGGGCAGCAACTACTGCTTCGGAATGTAAAGGAGAGTCTACTGTGTACAAAATTGTATTTTTTGATATTGATGGCACGTTAATTAATGAGGACAAACAGGTGCCTGAAAGCACCGTTAATGCGATTCACCAACTGAAAAAAAGCGGGATTGAACCCGTGATTGCAACAGGACGAGCACCTTATTTCATTAAACCACTGGCGGAGCTGCTTGGCATTGATTCCTATGTATGCTTGAATGGCGGATATGCCGTTTACAAAGGCGAGCCGCTTTACCACCGCGTTATCGCCAAAAGCGCAATCGAAGCTTTGGTTGAGCTAGCTGCAACGCACGAGCATTCACTCGTATTTGAAGGAGAGCATGCGTTTGCGACGGATGCGCAGGATCACCCTTTTGTACATAGCTCCGTATCCTCATTGAAGGTTGATTTACCAAGCTACGATCCGCATTTCTGGAAATCGAACGATATTTATCAAATTTTCCTGCACTGTGAAGCGAAAGATGAACATTTGTATGAGGGTCTGCTTTCGGAGTTTAAGCTCATACGTTGGCACGAACATGCGATGGATGTGTTGCCTGCGGGTGGTTCCAAAGCCCAAGGCATCGCCGCGATGCTAGAGCTGGTAGGTTTAAAGCCGGAAGATGCGGTAGCATTCGGTGACGGTTTGAATGATATGGAGATGCTTTCCTATGTCGGGTTTGGCATTGCAATGGGTAATTCACATAAGGATTTATTGCCCTATGCGGATCATGTGACCACACATGTGGATGAAGAAGGTGTACGGAACGGGCTTATTACAGCAGGACTACTTTAAGACAGAACGCTAATAAATAGGGTGAATAGGATGAAAATTGCTTTTTTTGATTCAGGTCTTGGTGGAATCACGGTTCTGAATGAAGCCATGCAGCGAATGCCTCGGGAAGATTTTGTTTATTTTGCAGATACAGCGCATGTTCCGTATGGTGTTAAAACGAAAGATGAGGTTCTCACCTTCGTCAAGCAATCCGTTGATACGATTATTCAAGAAGAAATTAAGGCGCTTGTCATCGCCTGTAATACAGCAACGAGCATCGCGATCTCAGAATTGCGGAGAATCTACAAGATTCCCATTATTGGGATGGAGCCAGCTGTCAAACCAGCTGTAGAAATGAATCGTTCATCAGGCAAAAGAGTGCTCGTATTCGCCACGCAGCTTACACTTCAAGAGGCGAAATACAGAGAGCTTGTATCCCGTATCGACGATTTGGGGATGGTGGATTCCGTACCGCTTCCGGAGTTGGTCCAATTATGTGAAAATCTCATGTTGGATGGTCCGCAGATTGTGGATTATTTTAATACCAAATTAGCTCCATTTGATCTAAGTACATTTGGTACGGTTGTACTCGGCTGTACGCATTATCCTTTTTATCGCGGGATTTTGAGTCAAATCTTACCGAACCATATTCAAATTGTGGATGGAAGTAAAGGTACAGTGAATCATTTAATGCAGGTGTTGCAGGACAGCGACCAGTTGCAAGGTACGGGGGATGGACATGTGAAATGGATGTGTTCCAGTTTCGATGGTGTCTACATTCAGAAGATGAATAAGGCGCTTGCCTTCCTTCAAGCTGTCAAATAAAAAAGCAGTTCATAACTAGAGCTTCTAGTTACGAACTGCTTTTCTTATGTAGTGCTTAAATTCGAATTTCAAGCAACTCATAGCTTATGATACCCATTGGTGCGTTCACACTAATGACATCGCCTACCGACTTATTCATGAGGGAGATGCCAAGCGGGCTTTCATACGATATTTTATTTTCGTTGACATTGGCTTCTTGCGTACCAACGATTTTGTATTCAATTTTCTCGGCAAATTCCACATCGTTTAAAACGACGGTAGAGCCAACTTGCACTTTGGATGTGGAGGTATTCGTTACTACCTTTGCTTTCTTGAGCATCCGTTCAATTGTAAGAACGCGTGTTTCCATGAAAGACTGGTCATTCTTGGCAGAATGATATTCGCTGTTTTCCTTCAGATCACCGTAAGAAATCGCCAATTTAATACGTTCTGCTAGTTCTTTACGCTTCACAGTTTTCAAATCTTCAAGTTCTAACTCTAAACTGCGTAAACCCTCAGGGGTCAAAATGATTTCATCATTGGACAAAAGTCTAGCACCTCGTTTCATTCGATATTAGCTATACTACTAAAGTCCTTGAGACAAGTAAAGTAATCAGCAGGAGGAATTATTTGTGTTGACCTGCTGACATAAGAAAATTTCTCCTGCAATTTTATAATATTACCAAATAAAGGTGAGAATACCTTTAAATTAATAGACAATGATTTCTTCAGCTACTATACTAACATAACGTGGAATGATTTCTGGGCAATTCGTCGAAAATGAAATGTAAATTTTTTTTGTGCAGAATTGTAATGTTCAGCATACAAAATGGGAAAGTGTGACGACTTCATGAGAGTAAACAGAAGAGTAATTTATATCACTTTTATTAGTGTAATTTTGTTATTAATTACGAACAATAGCTCCTATTATTGGTATGCGAAATCCCTGTTAACACAGGCTATGTCAGAACAGATGGCAGCGACTGCGAATCAAATCCGAACGTCCATTGAGCAGTCGGAAGCAGGCGCCTTCTTCGTGGAGGATATGATTGGGGAACAATTGCGATCTGCGGCTATCTTAGCCAAAGGTAAGTTGGACCCAGATATCGATAAGATATCAAATGACCAACTTGTTTTACTTGCTAAAGAAGCAGGTGTTGATGGGTTTTCGCTCATGAAGCGCAGCGGCAACGGCGATGATATCATGGTTGGTAAATCCTCTGATCCCAATGAACTAACGCTCACAAGCACAATTACGTTCGGGTATTGGTTTACCGCTTTTGACCAATTGATGAAAAATCACAATGTTACGATACCCGAAGGGCAAAAACTTCCTAATTTTTGGGCGGGGATTTATGAAGTGCCCGCTTCAGGCGCAAGCGATGTTAGTAAATTTGGCTATTATTACGATGGGGAAACGAATTATATCATTTGTGTGTTTGTAAATGCTGATAAAATTAAGAAGTTCAAGGATATTATTGGAGCGGATACGATTGTCAAAAAAACACTGACATCCAATCCGGATATTATGGAAATTTCTGGATTAAACGGGATCACATTCGGTACGAAGCCGAAGGAATATATGAGGCCGAATGGCATTATGTATGTTTCCATTTATGACCGTCCCGTGCTATTCGGTACACATACGATCATCCATGAGAATGATTATACGAATTTCAAGCGTGCTATTCAGGATAAGAAACCAGTAAGTGTGGTTGAGAGCTACGAGGGTAATCCGGTTCTCAAGACATTTGTGTATGTGCCAATTAAAGAGAGAATAACGGAAGTTCAGCGAGAAATACCTTATGTGATAACCATTGTTTCGGACTATCAGTCCATACAGAAGACGTTAAATGACCAACTTGTTCGTGTTGCACTGATTATTGTTCTGTTTACCGTGTTCAGTTGTATCCTTGTACTTCTCGTATTCCGATTTATTACGAAGTCACGTGAAACTGCCGTTCAGTCCACGCAAGAGATGTATATTCAAAATGTAGACCTTATGTTTGCAACGATACGTAGTCAACGCCATGATTTCCTGAATCATGTGCAAACCTTGTATGCATTATTGACCAATGGGGAAAAAGAGGATCAAAAGCGCTACATGGAGGAATTAATTGAGGAGATTAATGAAGTCAATGATATAATTCGTATTGGACAGCCAGCTATCGCTGCATTGATTCAATCGAAAATAACGCTTGCAATGCGAACAAAAGTTGCTTTTAGCTATGAATTCATTGGCCTTGATGGGTTATCACTTGGCGTGAAATCGGTTGATCTTGTGAAAATTATTGGGAATCTCATTGATAATGCCTTTGATGAGGCGAATAAATTTCCAGTAGAAGAGCGTGAGGTTTCTGTAAAAGGCTGGAAGGAATCGAACGATGTGAAGATTTCCGTGAAGAATCGGGTGAATCCAACTTTTAATCTGCCAGACGACAAGGAGTTGTTCGCGATTGGCTATAGCACCAAGTTAGAAGGAGAACATCAAGGACTCGGCTTGCCGGTGGTTAAGGAACGTGTTGAGTATTATCGAGGAACGATTGGAGTCAAGCTAGAAGAAGGTTACATTTGTTTTGAGCTATCGATACCCATGCAATAGTAAAATTGAGAAAAATCGCTATTTGGTCATCCAAATTAGCGATTTTTTTGTGTTCTTATTTTGTTAGTGAATAAGGCAGATATGGCAATACATAATTCCAGAATGGAAGTATTAGACAGACAACTAGTAAAACCCAACGAAATACAGTTTCACTTGCGGAGCCGGTGTCGATGGCAATCCATTTGGGAAGCAGACGGATTTTGAGAGGGATTGGCCAGAATAGCTGGACACCACGTTCATTCAGGAGATCGATGAAGGGATGTGAAGCATACGCAAGGATGAATACCCAGAAATATAAAGGTGGCAGAGGTAAGCTGATCATCGCGAGTAATGCCATGAAAAGCAAGGAATGCGTCAATGTTCGATGCTTGATTTTCAATACATGAAGCAATGCAGATAACGGGAAGAGAACCTTGGCCATGGTTGAACCTGGTTTATCTACATCGGCTAAAGTACCCGCCAAGCAACCGAGTAGGAGTGAACCTGCGGCATCCCATGTGAAGAAAGAGATGTCGCCATGAATGAGTACGATTTCGGCTGCAATCATCCCAGCCACACTGTGTGTTTTTTGTAGCATAATAAGCGCCTTCCTATCTGTGAGTTCATATAACTTTATACTATTCGATTTATACATGGAAATTAAGGGGATCGCAATACAAAAGAAATATTGTCGTAATGAACCTATATAAATGTCTGAATACACCTTATAAATGGGATGGTGGATATTCTACAATTAGTCGTAAAGGTGCAAGATTTAGGAAGCACATCTCACACGACTACCGTGTATCTAGGAGGAGAATTCATGAGTTTTATTCAAATTTCAACTTTACTTGCTGAGTATCAAGAGAACCCAATAGGAATAGACACTGCTCAACCTCGCTTTACATGGCAAATCGAAACAGACACTAACGCTACTGTGCAATCCGCGTATCAGATTCAAGTGAGCTTGCATCCTAATAATTTTGAGTCAGGGAGCTTGGTTTGGGATACGACACGTATCGCTTCGGATCAATCTGTGCTCGTTGCTTATGCAGGGCCTGAATTACAACCGCGGACACGATATTTCTATCGCGTAATGGTCTGGAATCAATCCGGTTTGGCTTCGCCATGGAGTGAAATCGCTTACTGGGAAATGGGGCAGCTTCAAGCAACGGATTGGCAAGCGGAATGGATTACGCCTGATCCTTCTCATATTGATCCAGATGCGGAAGAAGCGTACTATCTCCGGAAAACCTTTCGTGTCAGCGAGCAGATTCGTAAGGCAACGATATATGCGACAAGTCACGGTGTTTATGAGCTTGAGCTCGATGGTATCAGAATTGGCGATTGGGAGTTGACGCCAGGATGGACCAGCTACAAGCAGCGGTTGCAGGTTCAGACTTACGATGTTACAAGCAGTTTGAACGCAGGGACTGAGCACACCATTGGTGCGGTGTTAGCGAATGGTTGGTACAAAGGTAACCTAGGTTGGGGTCATCAACGGAATGTGTATGGAAGCGTAAGGGCACTGCTCATGCAAATGCATATTGTCTATGAAGATGGTACCGAAGAGATCGTCGTCAGTGATTCCTCCTGGCGAGCTTCATTAGGACCAGTTCGCATGTCAGAGCTTTATCATGGCGAAATCTACGATGCGGGGTTAGAACATGCCGGTTGGAGTCTGCCGAGTTATGATGATCAAGATTGGATTCCGAGTGTTGAACTGGGCTATGGCAAGGAAACATTGGTTATGCAAGAGAATGAACCGTCACGTGTAACGGAACAGCTGAAACCTGTTGCAGTTATTGAAACCCCGTCAGGGGAAACTGTGCTTGATTTTGGGCAAAATATGGTAGGGAAAGTCCAGATGCGTTTAACGCTGCCTGCGGGTACACGCATTGAGCTCCTACATGCAGAAGTGCTTGATGCACAAGGGAATTTCTACATTGGCAATCTGCGGTCCGCTAAGCAGTCGGTTACCTACGTATGTAGTGGGCGGGGTGAAGAGACATATGCACCGCATTTCACATTCCAAGGTTTCCGTTACGTCAAAGTAATCGGATGGCCACAGGATGTTGCATTCGATGCTTCGTGTTTTGCAGGGCTGGTTATCCACACGGATATGGTAGCGAAGGGGACGTTTGAATGTTCGCATGAACTATTGAATCAGCTGCAACGCAATATCGTGTGGGGGCAGCGGGGAAATTTCCTCGATGTGCCGACGGATTGCCCGCAGCGAGATGAGCGACTGGGCTGGACAGGGGATGCGCAGGTGTTCATTCGTACAGCGGCTTTCAACTATGATGTGGCACTCTTTTTCAGTAAATGGCTGCGAGATTTGAAAGCGGATCAACGCGCAGATGGTGGCGTTCCCTTCGTGATCCCGCATGTGCTTAAGGAGAAAGATCATTCTTCTGCTGCTTGGGGAGATGCGGCGGTGATTTGTCCATGGACACTTTATCAGGTATATGGGGACCGGCGTGTGTTGGAAGAGCAGTATGACAGTATGAAAGGTTGGATTACTTATATCCGCCAACAAGGGGATAATGAATACTTGTGGCAAACCGGCTTTCATTTCGGCGATTGGCTTGGACTGGACGCCAAAGAGGGTAGTTATATCGGGGCAACGCCCAAAGATCTAATCGCAACGTGCTTCTATGCGTATTCGACTTCGCTATTTGTCCGAACGGCCCAAGTCCTAGGACGCGAAGATGATGTCACTGAATACACAGAGCTCTATGAGCGCATCGTGGAAGCTTTCACTGCAGAGTTTGTGACACCAAGCGGCAGACTGGCTGGACATACACAGACCGCGCATGTGCTTCCGTTGATGTTCGGACTTGTGCATGGAAGCACTCGTGAACGCTTAGCAGCAACCCTAGTGGAGTATGTCAAAGAGCAGAAATACCATCTGACGACGGGCTTTGTAGGCACACCGTATCTCTGTCATGTACTCTCGGAGAATGGTTATCATGATGTGGCTGTCAAGCTTGTCATGCAAGAGGATTATCCTTCTTGGCTGTACCCGATTCATCAAGGAGCTACCACGATTTGGGAGCATTGGGATGGCATCAAACCGGACGGCACGTTCTGGAGCGATAATATGAACTCCTATAATCATTATGCATACGGTTCAATTGGGGATTGGTTGTATCGGAAAGTAGCAGGCTTGGATTCCGATGATGGGCAGCCGGGGTACAAACGTATGAGCTTCCGACCTCGGCCAGATTCTGGCCTTACGTATGCCAAAGCATCTCTCATCACCAATTACGGTGAGGTTCGCAGTGAATGGTCCGTTATAGAAGCGGGGGACATTCATTATACGTTCCAGCTCCCGCCGAACACTAGCGGAGAGGTCATCCTAACAGGTTCGACTCTTACCGAAGTGACCTGTCTGGGTCAAAAGCTAGATACCATACCAGGCATTCTAGGTGCTCGTGAAGTTGATGGCGATGTAAGGATTGAGCTTGGTTCAGGAATCTATCAATTTCAGGTGCAGCGTACAAACTCCTTATCTTTGTCATTCTAAGTTTATCGAGTATAATAGAGGTAATGAAGGTTCTTAGAAGGAGAGTTACAGATGGCTGTCATCAACGCAATGGAAACCGTGGTTAAGCAGTTGTTCGAAGAATTTCGGAAGAACTATGAATTGAAGTGTGATTGTTTAACGTGCCACGAAGATATATTGGCAATCGCACTGAACAAGCTTCCACCACGTTATACCTCCAGTGAGAAGGGACATCTATTTGTGAAAGGTGAATACACGAATCAACAGTTGCGTTCAGACGTCATGCGAGAATTAATGGAAGCATCGAGCATTGTTGAGCATCACCAGCATCATCGCGAGTAAAAGTAAGGATGGCATACGCTGCTATCTCCGTTCAGACGGAGGTGGCGGCGTTATTTGATTTAGTCCGATACGGATTCGGACTAATCTGTGCTGGGGGAGTAAACGAACCTGAGCTAGTGGGAGATCTCGTGATCTATGGAGGATAATTCGTTCCACTTTCCCGCACACGACTCCTGTACTATATCCACATAGTTCTTATGAACTATCTTGCGTAATCCCGCTCCCCAAACGGATAAATCGCAACTTCCTGAATGCAAACAAAATTACATAATATAGAAAAAAAAGATGCATAAGATGCAAAAAAAATGCGCTGTCTTTTCACACACTTCGAGCTAAAATAGAAATAGGAATTTCCAAATAAATGAAAATCAGGAGGGGTTCATGTGAAAACAGAGCAGTTTAATGGCATTTTTGATTCGGTGTTAACAGATGTTGTACAACAATCTTATGGCAATATATGCTTGCCCTCCGATGAACAAATCCAACAATCGATGAAAAAAATGATGTCGATGCTAGAAGAAAGCCCGAATTGGTTGTTGCACAATGAATGATCGCGAAAATTTGAAAGCCATCTCCAATGACACACTTGTTGATGCTTACATAAATGCAAGCCGATTGAAGCTGAGTAAGGAATTTCTTATGTTTTTATTATTAGAAATTCAAGCCAGGCAGATTAGTTTATCTCGAGAGGGCAGTTTAGAAACCACAAGCTAATATTCACTCCACAAGGTGAGTTTAAAAAAAGATATGAATCCTTTACAATGTAACGGACAGGAAGCTCCTGACGTTGCACGGTAAGGGATTTTTTGTTTTCGCTAAAGGGAGGGCACTCATGTACATACTTCAGAAGTTGATACCCACGAATTGGTTTCGAAATCAACGCATTCGATATAAAATCATTCTCATTTATTTTCCACTGATCTTCGTGCCTTTGTTTGTGCTCGGTTTCGTTTCGAATCAGGTGTATACGAACGCCATCGTCAAAAAAACGATCAAAAACGTGTCGGACAACTCCTCCCTGATCATTACCCGCATCACAGGTATGTTAACGAACGTGGAGAGCTGCGCGAATATGTTGACCATTAATCTCAACAAGGTGATCGTAGAAGACCCGCAATCCTTAGCGGCACCAGAAACCAGCCTGCAGATGTATACGCAGATCACGAATCAGCTGAGCTTTGCTTTGCTTGTTTTCCCCGATGTGCAGTCAGCTGCGTTCATTGATATGAATAATCGAGTCTATGGCTCGAACGTACTTATGGAGCGGAATCGGGAGTGGCTGCCTTCAAGCCCAATGTTAAAGCAAATTGATGCATCGAGCGGGAATAACATTTGGTTCCCTATGCAGCGCAGGGATTATTTAACCAATGGTTCACAAGAGACGGTGATGACGCTCGGGAAGCGGATCGTCAACATCTATACAGGACAGAAGTTAGGACTTCTCGTACTCAATATCCAAGAGAGCTCCTTATCCGCGATTTATCAGAAAATCGGTTCGATCCAAGATGGCAGTTATTTTATTGTGGATGATGAAGGTGTTGTCACCTCTTCGCAACATCCAGAAGATGTGCTTCAAGAAGTAGCAATTCCTGAGATGAAGCGTTGGATCACATCAAGTAAGCATGTTTCCGAGCCGACTTCCTTCGAATATGAGAAAACACTCGTTGTCAGCTCCGACGTACCTAGCTTCGGTTGGAAATTAATATCGATGGCGCCGCTTGCCTCCTTAACGGCAGATACGCACAAAATTACATTGCTTATCGTTTTACTGGGTATTCTTTGCCTCTTTTTTGCCCTTCTTGGTGCAGGGATGCTCTCCCAATTGATCGCCAAGCCCATCATGGGACTTACGAAATATATGAAGAAGGTCAAGGAAGGCAGCTTAGACATCGAATTCCAAGTGAATTCGGAGGACGAGATCGGGATGCTATCTTCTGGCTTTAATGCGATGATTCGGCGGATTCAGGAGCTATTGACCAATATTAATTGGGAGCAAAAGAAGAAACGGGAATACGAACTTGCCCTCATTCAAGCGCAGATTAAGCCGCATTTCCTCTACAATACGCTAGACGTCATCTATACGCTGTCAGAAATGGGACGAACCCGCGATGTGCAGCGCACAACGAAAGCGCTGGCCGATTTCTATCGCGCTGCGCTTAGCAAAGGCCGCGAAACCATCACGATTGAAGAAGAAATTCGCAACGTGAAAGACTATTTAGCTATTCAACGTATCCGATATTCCGATGTATTTACCTATGAATTTGATATTCATAACGATGTGCTTAGCGGTCAAATTCCGAAACTGACCATACAGCCGCTTATCGAAAATGCCATCTATCATGGACTCAAAACAAAAGGAAGTCTTGGACTTCTCAAGGTGACAGGCGTAATAGTGGATTCCAAAATAAAAATCATCGTTGCAGATGATGGCGTGGGCATGGATTCAGAGCGGCTCAAGGCCATTGTGAAAAAGACGGAATCTCCTCAAGAGGCCGTGGGATATGGCTTTAAGAATGTGAACGACCGCATTCAGCTATATTACGGTGATGAATATGGCTTGCAAATTACAAGTGAACAAGGACAAGGCACGGAAGTTACACTATGGTTGCCTTTTCAAAGTGAGGAAGAGGAGTAGAGCATGCAGAAAATATTAATCGTCGATGATGAATCGATTTTCCGTGAATATTTGCGTTCAGCATTAGATTGGGAGGCTTATGGCTTTGAGCTTTGTGCCGAAGCGAAGAATGGGATCGAAGCCCTAGAGCAAGTTCAATTGCACCAGCCTGATATAGCGCTTATAGATATAACAATGCCTTTCATGGATGGTTTGACCTTGACTGAGCAATTAAAGGAGCACTACCCAGCAACGAGTGTGGTCCTTATCACAGGTCATAACGAATTCGATTATGCGCGAAAGGCGCTCAAGCTGGGCGTAGAAGATTATATCCTGAAGCCATTCTCAAAGGATGAACTCATCCTAACCCTGCTTAAGCTGCAGAAGGAACATGAAAAAGCACGGGAAGTAAGATCCACCCTTAAGGAAAATCAGCAAATGATGAAAGAAAGCTACTTGAACCATTTACTTAGCAGTGATTATCATCATTCGCCAGAGGAAACGACTCAGAAGCTACAGCAATTCGGGGAGTCTTTCGCCTCCTCCTTGTTCGTCGTTGCTTGTATTGAGATTGACCATATGGATGTCAAATGGAATCAAGTGAGTGAACGCTTACTGTGGAAATATGCCGTTACGAACATTTTAAACGAAGCGCTGGAGGAAACGGGGCATCACCTTATTTTCAACGGGCCAGAAGGACGGATTATTTGTCTGGTCGAGCACCAAGGGGGAAAGGATCTCGAGGTTCCTGCGTTAGAGGGGTATGAGAAGCTTATTTTTCTGATCAAAAAATACTTGAAATTTACCATCACCATTGGCGTCGGTCGCAGTCAGTCAGGTTATATAGGCATTCGAACCTCCTATTTGGAAGCGCTGGAAGCACTTCAGAATAAGTTCGTGTTAGGGAACGACCGTGTGATTGCCTATGGATCGAGTGTGCTTGATTCTGGTAAGCAGGCCCTCTACCCAACAGAAGTCAACGATGAGCTGCTTGTGCTCTTGCGCATGCATAATGCGGAGAAGGTGGAAGATAAGCTGGAAGAGGTTTTCCAATCCATTCGGGAGCAGAAGTTGTCACTAGAGTACACCTATGTGATTTCCATGGGGTTAATTTCTGTTTGCTTGTCTTATATCACGGAGATGGGGCATCCCATTGATGACTGCTTTGGCGAAGCCTTTTACCCGTATAGTGAAATCAAGCGGTTGGGTTCGATCGAGAGCACGTCGACATGGATCAAAGAGCTTTTCGCTAAAGCGATTCTATATACGAACAAGCACAAGAAGACGAGATCCTCAAAGATTGCGCAATCAGCCAAAGAATACATAGAGGGGCAATACATGGATTCGGAGCTCCAATTAGATCAGATTGCCCAGCAGGTGTTCATTAACCCAAGCTATTTGCGGGCGCTGTTTAAAAAAGAAATCGGGATGACCGTAACGGATTATGTGACGCATGTACGCATGCACAAAGCGAAGGAATTACTAGGGAAAGGCAACATTCGTTTGGCGGATATTGCAGAGCAGATTGGGGTCAGTGATCCTAGTTATTTTAGCAAAAGCTTCAAGAAATTCTTCGGGTATTCACCTAGTGAGTATGAGAATAATCGCTTATAACGACTGCACGCGAATGTGCGGATTTTACAAGAAGCCCTCAGTTATTCCATTATCACTGTGGGTTTTTGCCTCTATACTGAGGATGTAAAGAGGAGAAACGCACAAGAATTATTGGGAGGTCTACACATGAAAAAGATGGCAGTTACTCTCGTAAGCTTACTCGCGGCGACTAGCCTAGCAGCTTGCGGTTCCACAGAAACACCGAAAGAAACAACGAGCGCAGCACCAGCGGCAACAGCTGCAGCAACGACAGCACCGGCTAAGGCGGATGCAAAACCAGTAAAACTACGCATTTATGCCCAATATGCAGATGAAGATACGAAAACACCTTACGACTATGCGGTAGCTGAATTGAAAAAGGAAATGCCAAATGTCGAGCTAGAGTTGGATATCCAAGCACAAGATGATGGACAGAAGTTGAAGACGTATGCAGCGACGGGCAATCTTCCGGATATTTTCCAAGCAGGTCTAGACATTATCGACACGTTCAAAAAATCCAATAACATCTTGATGTTGGATGAGTATGTAACGAAGTTTGGCTTCAAGGACAAAATGCAGCCGAGCGCAATGAATACACTCGTTACCGATGATGGTCACACGTATGCATTCCCTTATGCAGGAAATGAAGTAGCGCTCTTATACTACAACAAAGATTTGTTCCAACAAAATGGCGTGAAAGTGCCAACAACGTATGATGAAATGATGACAGCTGTAAAAACGTTCAATGCGAAAGGCATTACGCCGCTTTCCATTTTCGCCAAAGAGAAATGGCCTTGCGTAGCGCTGTACGACATGTTCGTCACACGTGCTGAACCAGGCGGTATCAACAAGCTGGATAAAGGTACGGCTAAAGCGGAAGACGCTGCTTACAAAACAGCCGCTGATAAAATCATCGAGCTTGTGAAAGCGGGCATGCTCCCTAAAGGAGCAACGAACTTGAACTATGACCAAGCCGCGGCACTATACCATGAAGGTAAAGCAGCGATGTTCATCAATGGTCAATGGGAAATCGAAGCAGCAACTAAAGCGCTGGGCGACAAAGCCGGTTACATGTACCTGCCAGCAGCGGATGCAGCAGCATACGAAAAAGGTAAAACAGCGTTCAGCGGCAGCGGTGGACCTGGTGGATACGCGGTATCCGCGAACACCAAGGATAAAGAGCTTGCAGCGAAAGTAGCTTCATTCGTCTCTTTGAAATATGCCGAATACAAATTCACGAACCGCAGCAACCCAATCGTAGCTACTAAAGTTGATAAGCCGATTGTGAAGCAGTTCCCACCGATGATGGATCAGCTTTCCAAGGATATTCCGAAAATCACAAGCACAACTGCGTTCTCATGGGGCTTGTCCAATCCGAAGTTCAAAGCAGCACTTGAAGATGCTACACAAAACCTAATGACAGGTAACTACACATCTGATCAATTCGTGAAAGATCTGAATAAAGCAGCCGTAACTGCGAAATAAATGGGATTCTTTTGACAAGGAGACTCACCCTGGAATGCTCCGCCCCAGTGTGAGTCTTCTACTCTACAAGGGAAGTGATGACATGCGCAAATTCATGGGAAATAAAGTGGCGATAATGCTGTTCACGCTGCCGGCTCTCCTTTTGTATACAGTGATCGTGTTTTATCCGATTGTACAAACCTTTTACCGCAGCACCTTCGAATGGGATGGCCTTAGCGAAGGCACGTTTATTTTTCTAGATAACTACACGCGGTTGTTTCAAGATAGTATTTTCTATACGTCGCTCTATAACGGTCTCGTATTCGCAGGGATCCTAGCCATTGTGCAAATTGGGATCGGGTCCGTACTCGCTTTTACCGTAGCAGAGGGCTTCAAAGGAAGTAAGATTCTACGCATTTCCTACTTCATTCCAGTTGTACTTTCGATTACCGTCGTTTGTCAGCTCTGGTTGGCGATGTATAACAGTGAATATGGGTTAATTAACAAGGTGTTCGAAGCACTTGGCATCTCTTATCGTCAAGACTGGCTGACGAACAGCAAAACAGCGATCTTCGCGATTGCCTTCGTAAACGCTTGGCAGTACATGGGCTACCAGTTCGCGCTGCTTCTTGCGGCTGTGAAGTCTGTACCTGAACAGTACTTAGAGGCTGCTCGTATCGATGGGGCTTCCAAATTCAAAGCACATATGAAGATTACGATACCGATGCTGGCGGAGACGTACAAATTTTGTCTAGTTCTCGCGATTACGGGGGGGCTGAACGCCTTCGCTAACATGTTTATCATGACAGGCGGCGGACCAGGTAACTCCACGTACACATTGACGTACCTCATGTACCGATCAGCCTTCCGTGTTGGTGAGTTTGGTTACGGCAGCGCAGCTGCAGCGTTCCTCGTCATTGAATGTTTGATCGTAACGTTAGCGATTAACAAACTTATCGCACGTGAACGTATTACCTTTTAAGGTAATGCTTACGAAGCCAGTTTTCTTACGAAAACTTTAAGGAGGATGTTATAGATGAACGGCTTACTCAAATTACGCAAAAAAAATCCGCTTCTTGGCATCCTTTTATGGGTGTATGCGGGATTGTCAGTGTACCCGTTATTGTGGATGATTTTCTATTCACTCAAAAATAACAATGAGATTTTCGTTACGAATCCTTTCGGGATTCCAACGCATTTCCGCTTTGAAAACTATGTGGATGCTTGGTCCAAATTTAATGTTCCACAGTACTTCAGCAACAGCTTGCTCGTGGCCGCATGTACGGTTGTTGGTACGATCGTTCTCTCTGTAACGTTTTCCTACGCGGTTGCTCGGATGCAATGGCGCTTCAAGGAAGCGGCGAGAATTTATGTGGTCATCGGGATGTTCATTCCCGTTCAAGTGATCATGATCCCATTAGCTATTCTTGTTCGTGATTTCCACTTAGCTAATACGTACGGTGCACTCATCATTCCTTATATTGCATTTAATATCTCGTTCTCCAGCATGGTGTTCTACGGCTTCTTCCGTTCGATCCCGGTCGAGCTCGAAGAATCCGCCTGCATGGATGGGGCGAGCATTTATCGGACGTTTTATACCATTATTTTACCAATTATTAAGCCGGCTATGGCGACGATGGTCATTTTCGTATTCTTATCCTCTTGGAATGAATTCACAATGGCACTCATTTTAATTACCAAAGAATCATTGAAAACTTTGCCGCTCGGATTACTCTTCTTCCAAGGCCAGTTTACAACGAACTGGGGGGCAATGGGGGCAGCGATGACGATTGCCAGTTTGCCAACAGTCTTGGTTTATATCCTCTTTAGTGAGCAAGTTGAGAAAGCAATGACCGTAGGGTCAGCAGTGAAAGGTTAATATGGGAAAAGGATTTTCATTCATGGGACGGTGGCATATGGCTACCGTCTTATATGTCTCTTTCGTCGTCCTCATTCTTTTACCCATTTTCATTGTGACATGGTTCTCCGTGCGGTCGTTTAATTATGTCTTATTCGACAACGTAACGACAAGGGCGATGCAAACGCTAGAGCAGGTTTCGTATACAGTCGACAAGGAAACGAGCAGGATGATTAATACCATTGCAACCATAGCCAATGATGATAAGCTGTTTGCTACGGCAACAAGCATTCATTATCAAGCTAATCAGAGTCAACAAGCCAGCCATGAAGCGAGTATGGAGTTAGATCACCAGCTAAGTAATTATTTTCATTACACGGCTGAAATTATTTCGGCAGTTTTCTTTTACCGAGACGGTGGTACATATGCGTACAAGCAAAGTCTGGGCTTACAAGAAGATGAGCTGCGGCATGCACATTGGTACCGGCAAACGTTAGATAAGGTCAATAAAGTTCAAATCTTTGGTGCAGAGGATAATTTACGTCCTGGTACCAGTGGGCATATGGAGATCACGGCGTCGATTTCGCCGAAATTCCCTGATTCTTTTAATGGAGTTGAAAACGTTTACTTTATTTTTCGGGGCAGCGTGTTGCAGCAATTGCTTCGGACGCAAGTTTCGGCGTCGGGGTATTTCCTGGTGATTTCACCGAATGGCAGCATCATTTCGAGCTCATCTGACGAGTTGATCATGAATCAAACATCAAGTCATGCCTTATTAAAGCGAGCGATGAGCGAGCAGACAGGAAACTACGTTCAAAGTGAGGAGGGCAAACAGTCCTTCGTGAGTTACCTAACTTCTGCGCAAACTGGATGGAAATACATACATGTGATGCCTTACGATCAAATGTTAGCTAGCGTTAAGCAAGTCTATAATCGCACAATGCTAGTCTCAACCGTTGCGTTAATTGTCTTTTTATTGGCTTCCTGGTTCTGGGTGCGCAGTATGGCGAAGCCCATTCTTACCCTTGTCAGGCAGATGAACCGCGTGAAGATGGGGAACTTTGAAGTGCAATTGGAAGCATCAGGTCCCATAGAGACCTATGTGTTAGGTCATAGCTTCAATGAAATGACTTTGCGCATCCAAGAGCTTATCAAGGAGCGGAAAATCAAAGAAGATGAGCGCTTGAATGCGGAGATGAGTGCCTTGCAATCGCAAATCGGACCTCACTTTCTGGTGAACACACTTAACGCCATTAAAATCATGGCACTGATAGCGAAAACACCGCACATCCAGAAGATGACCGAATCGCTGATGCATTTGGTTTCATCGGCCTTTAACCGCGGCGGCAGTTACACAACAGTTCGGGAGGAGCTGCAGCTGCTGGATGATTATTTTGCGATCATGCGTATTCGATATGGGGATCGGTTTGAAGTTCATACCGAACTGGAGGATGAAATCAGCCAATCGACGATGTTAAAGCTTTTGTTACAGCCGCTGGTTGAAAATAGTATCGTACATGGCTTTCATGGTTTGGATCGTAAAGGGATCATTCATATTCGCGGATATAAATGGGGAGATCGCCACTTCGGGATCACGATTCGGGATAACGGGCATGGTTTCGAGATCGACAAGGAGCAATCGGCGAGAAAGCAAGGAGGTGATTCCTTCAATGGGATTGGACTTGCGAATGTACAAAGTCGTATCGAGCTTCAATATGGACGTGAAGGAAGGCTCGTTGTGAGAAGTGAACCGGGTATAGGCACACAGATGGAACTAGTCCTCCCAATACTTGAGGTTTGTCCGACCGGTACGACAATGAAAAAGGAGGCATTGAAGCATGTTTAGGGTGATGCTTGTCGACGATGAACCGCTTGTACGGCTTGCGCTACGTGAATTGATCGATTGGGAAACATACCAGTGTGAGATAGTTGGGGAGGCTTCAGATGGTCAAGAGGCTTTGAGAACGCTTCATAAGCATGAAGATATTGATTTGATCATGATGGATATTCAAATGCCTAAGATGGATGGAATCACCTGTTTGGAGCGGTTAAGTAGCCTTAGTATCAAGATGAATCCCGTCGTTATCGTCCTTAGCGCATACTCGGAGTATGACTATGTGCGTCAAGCATTCCTGTTGGGGGCTGTCGATTACATCGTGAAGTCACACATGGAACCGGAGCCGATGAATGCTGTCGTTGCGAAAGCAGTTGACATGTTAAAAGAGCGAATGCAGCATGCCGAACGAGAGGAACGTGAGCAGCGAGCACAGCAGATGAAAGCGCGAGAGATCACGCTTACTGCTCATCTTCGAGGAGGGAGCGATGTGCCACAGGAGACGCAGGCAAGCTTTCATGAAAGCGGTGAACAGGTCATCGCATGTATTCAAGTCCCGACAACAGAGGAGTCGGGTACTTTCACACAGCACATGATTCGGCAAGTGATGGAGGGGTATTTCCCTGAGGTTACCATCCTTCCGATGAGTGTGAAGGAATATGCACTTATGCTTTCTTTCCGTCAGGAAGCAAGCCAAGGTCGTCACAGTATCAGGCAGCGCCTCGCAGAAGGTATGGATCAACTCGTGAGTCATTTCAAGCAATACGTGAATCAATCGGTATCGATCGGGGTATCTGATTTCATACAGTCTCGCCAGGAATGGCGAACAGCTTATGAGCAAGCGAAAGAGCTGGCAGAACTGCGCTTTTTTACCAAGGAGGGAAGAGTATTCTTTCCCGAACACGCGAGGATGAATCGTTCACAGCTGCAATCTTGTGGCATAGAAGTATGGGATCGCAAGGAGCTGCTGCGGTGCCTGGAAACGGGCCAACCGTGGCAAGAAGAATTGGATAAAGGGTTTGCCTACTGGCAATCACAGCAAGCGAAGTCAGTGAAAGATATCCAAAAAATGTATCAAGGTTTTCTCTGGGAATTAGGAGGGCTGCTGCATGCCCATGGATTGGATTGGAAGGACGTTTCAGAACTAGAAACCCCACCCTATGAAGATTTACTTCAAAAGTCGAGAATGATGGATGTTCACCACTGGTTAATGAAGCTGGTCACGAGTGTTGCTTCTCAGCTCGACCCTCGTCGATTAGCCATTCAACAGTCCCCGCGACTGATCGACAAAGCGAAGGCGTATATCGATGCGCATTATCATGAACCTCTTTCGTTGAGTGATGTTAGTGAGTGGGTAGGTGTGAGTGAGAGCCATTTAAGCAAACAATTTACGAAGGAAACGGGAGAGAATTTCATCGCCTATGTGACCCATATTCGGATTGAGAAAGCTATCCAGTTGATGTGGGGCGGCATGAAGCTGTTTGAAATCGCTGAGAAAGTGGGCTACCCGAATCAGGGGCATTTCAGTCGCATTTTCAAGAAAGTAACCGGTCAGACGCCACAACAGTATCGCGAGTCTAGCCGATTAGGGTGATGCACAAGAAATGCACAAGTAAGCACAAGAATCGTCATGTCCTTTGTGCTTCGCCACTCTTAGAATAAGGGTTGTAAGCGTAAACATAAGAGGTCATGGAGGGGTTGTTTGAATGAGAAAAAAATGGGCAGGACCACTATTAGCAAGCGTGTTGACGATGTCGGTAGTACTAAGCGGGTGCGGAACTACAGAGAGCAGTGGGGCGACAGCGCCAGCCGGGACAGATAAACCTAAGCAAGAGGCTGCTGCCGGCAGTAAAGTGACCATCAAGATGGCGATGTGGGACGTTAACGCATCTTTTATTGATTTTTTGACAGCTAAAGTGAAAGAGTACTCCAAGGTTGACCCTAATGTAAATGTTGAAGTAGAAGCGTTCAAAAATGATGGCGATTATTTGAAAGCGATGAAGGTTCGTCTCTCTGCCAATGAAATGCCTGATTTCTTCGAATTGAAGCCGAACTTTATTAATGATTTCAAAACCGAGCTGCTTCCGCTCGACGATCTGAGTACAACGGCTAAGAATAAATATGCGAAAAAGTACGCAGTGGACGGCAAAGTGTTAGCGATGCCAACTGTTCAATTCCCTGAGATGGTCTACTACCATCCGAGTATTTTCAAAGAGTTGGGACTTGCCGTACCAACGACTTGGCCGCAATTCATTGATGTGTTGAGCAAGATCAAAGAGAACAAAAAATACATTCCGTACGCGATGGGAGGCAAGGATGCTTGGCCGGATTACCCGTTCAATGAGTTCATGCACCACATCACCTCAGGTGATGAGAATTACTTAAGCAACCTTGCGACTGCGGCGCATCCTTTTGCAGAAGGCACACCGTTCTACAAAGCGTATAGCAAAATCGAAGCCTTGTACGGGGCCAAAGTGATGGGTCCAGATCCACTTGGTGTAAGCTGGGATCAAGCAACAGGACTGTTTGAGAGTAAGAAAGCAGCTGTTGTAGCTGCGGGCTTATGGTATCTGGATACGTATATGTCCAAAGTGGGTAATGCTGACGATTTGGCAGCGTTCCCGTTGCCTGTTCGCGATAGTGAATCCGAGCCGCTTACCGTGATGACGTTCTCAGATCACTTCTATGCGATCAATACAAACAGCAAGAACACCGAAGCTGTGAAGAAGTTCATGGACTGGTTCTACAGCCCAGCTGTTCATCAGCAATACGTAGATAAAGTGAAGCTAGGCGCGGTGATTGATGGTGTGACTGCGAATGTGCCGTTCCTGAATGATTTCTACAAAAACAATAAAATCACGCCGTTCTTATATGTGCCAGGCAACCAGAAGTACACGGATTTGATCAATGCGACGCAATTGGATTGGAAGACGGTCGGTCAAGATATGATTTCAGGCAAAAAGCTTAGTGATATCTCCAAGCAATTGGATGATAAATGGATCAAAGCGCGTGACGCGAAGAAATAAGATCGTATAGAGATGGAAGGGCAGCAGGGAATGCGGTCGATTTGGTGTAACCGTGTTTCCTCTACCCATGCCTTGGAGGTGAGACCTACATGAGTTACAACATGCAAAAAAAGTTGATTATCGTCATTTTTCTAGCCGTGCCTGTATTTCTACTCTTGTTGCTTTTGATGTATCCGACTTTAAAGCTCGTACAGCTTAGCTTGACAGACTGGAATGGGATCTCGAGAACATTTAACTATGTAGGGTGGGATAATTATGTGCAAGCCTTTCATATGCCAGAAATTTGGAAATCACTCTATCATAATTGGCAGTATTTCCTCATTCATGCCTTGATTCTTCCACTTGAAATCATGATAGCTGTAAGCTTGAACGCCAAAATGAGAGCGAATGCTTTCTTCCGCTCCATTGTGTTTCTACCTTATGTCATTAATGGGGTCGCAGTGGCGTATGTGTTCAGCTATTTATATAACCCGATTAATGGACCACTCAATTTATTTCTAGATTCTGTAGGCTTGGATTCATGGATTCAACGCTGGCTGAGTGATCCAGCTGTCGTTAACTATTCGTTAATTTTTGTATCGTTATGGCGTTATTGCGGTCTGCATGTGATTTTATTTCTTGCGGGATTGCAGTCGATCCCAGAGGACTTGTACGAAGCTGCACGCATGGATGGCGCAAGTCCGTTAAGACAGCTTTGGCATATCACCATTCCTGGTATGAGTCGGGTTATTGAGATTGTGCTATTCCTGAACGTACGTGGTGCCTTGCAAGTGTTCGACATTCCGTTCTTGATGACCCAAGGTGGTCCGGCTAATGCCAGTTCGACCTTTACCTTGTACACGGTGGATACAGCTTTTAAATTCAACAATTACGGCCTAGCGTCGACAATGGCTATTCTGCTTATGGTCATGATTATCGTGTTCAGTTATGTGCAAAAGAAAATTTTTCAAGCAGCAGGAGGCGGTGAAGCATGACAATCAGCTCGCGATTAAAGCCGCTGTATTACCTCGTATTCGCGTGTATCACGGTCATCGTACTCATTCCCTTGTTCCTAGTACTATTTGCCTCTCTGAAGCCTGCTGCAGAGCTTGCTGCCTCGTCTCCGATAGCGATTCCTGATACCTTCTACTTGGGAAATTTGAAAACAGCGTTTATTAAAGGGGATATTCTGACGGGATTTAAAAATACATTCATCCTCATCTTCATGAGTGTTGTGTTGAATATGATTTTAGGTACGATGACGGCCTATATTTTGAATCGATTTGATTTCCGTTTGAAAAAGCTGATTTTCGCGCTGTTCACGGTCGCGATGGTCGTTCCCTTTTACACCACAGAGGTTGCAAGGTTTCAAATTATTAAAGCGCTAGGCTTATACAACACGTTGTACGCACCAACCTTAATCTATGCGGGGACGGATCTCCTGCAAATCTTCATCTATCTGCAGTTCATGGAGAAAATCTCCAACCAGTTGGATGAAAGTGCCATGATGGATGGCGCGTCTTACTTCCGCATTTTCCGATCGATTATTTTCCCAATTATGGTGCCGGCAACAGCGACCTTAGCGATCATTAAAACGGTTGAGATCATGAATGACATGTATATTCCATTCTTATATATGCCTGCGAAGAAGCTGCATACGCTGTCTACTGCACTCATGTCCTTCGTGGGGGAGCGAGCGTCCTATTGGAATGAGCTCGCTGCAGCGATCCTAATTATCATGCTGCCGACTGTGCTTATTTACCTATTTTTCCAACGGTACGTCTTCGCAGGTCTCATGGACGGAGCTGTGAAAGGATAATATTGGATGTAAATGTTAAAATGACCCCATTTCGGGGTCATTTTTTGCATGAAAAGTGCCAATTAAACCATATATCAATTCCCCTTATATAAGTCATAAGAGGATTCTAATTGACCTATGGTGCGCACTGTGATAGTTTTCAATGGAGAGTAAAAATAGTGCGAAAAATAGCAAAGCTTATCAATACATGCTGATGAGGTGGATTTTGTTGGAACTTCAAGTCTTAAATAGTCCTTTTAACCAAGAGCAAGTTGAATTGCTCAACCGCGTCCTACCAACGTTAACAGATTTGCAACGAATTTGGCTGAGTGGTTATTTAACTGCTGGGCAAGGTTCGACAACTTCTGCGACAGCTCCTGTTACTTCCGTACCAACGGCTGTAGCTAGTCAACCTGTCATTTCCAAAGAAGTTACCTTACTTTTCGGTTCTCAAACAGGGAATTCCCATGGATTGGCCAAAAAGTTTGCAAAGAAGCTGGAAGAACAATCGTTCCAAGTAACGCTCTCTTCCATGAGTGACTTTAAACCGAATAATCTGAAAAAGGTTCAAAACCTGCTCTTGATCGTGAGCACTCACGGGGAAGGCGATGCGCCTGATAACGCGATCTCATTCTACGAATTCCTTCATAGTAAAAGAGCGCCTCAATTAGAAGAACTTCGTTATTCCGTTCTTTCCTTGGGTGATACGTCATATGAATTCTTCTGCCAAACAGGAAAAGATTTTGATAAGCGTTTGCAAGAGCTTGGTGCAAAATCATTAACTGAACGCGTTGATTGCGATGTTGACTTTGATGAGCCGGCTGCGGCTTGGGTGTCTAGTGTTCTTAATGCTTTAAATGCGTCATCTGCTACAGCTTCCGTTGGTGGAGCAACAGCTTCGTCTGGAAGTGCTTCTTCCGCGGAGTCGGAATACTCCAGAACAAACCCGTTCCAAGCGGAAGTGCTTGAGAACTTGAACTTGAATGGCCGTGGCTCTGATCGTGAAACGCGCCATGTGGAAATTTCTTTAGAGGGTTCCAATTTACAATATGAACCAGGCGACAGCTTGGGTGTGTTCCCTGAGAATCATCCGCGTCTTGTCACAGAGTTGATCCAGGCGATGGATTGGAATGCAAGCACGCCGGTTGTTGTAAACAAAAATGGGGAAGAGCGTCCTTTGCAAGAAGCACTTACTCGTTATTATGAAATTACTACATTGACGAAACCTTTATTAGAACAAGTGGCAAAACTTGCTTCTAATGATAAATTACATGCTTTAGTTGCTGCAGGAAATGAATCCGAATTGAAATCATACCTTGCAGGTCGAGACTTACTTGATTTGGTGCAAGACTTCTCCTTACAAGGTGTGTCTGCTAACCAATTCGTAGCTGTGCTCCGTAAACTGCCTGCACGCTTGTACTCGATTGCGAGCTCGTCCAAAGCATCACCGGATGAAGTGCACATCACTGTACGTGCTGTTCGCTATGAAGCCAATGGACGCAACCGTTATGGCGTCTGCTCCGTTCACCTTGCAGAGCGCGCACTATCGGGCGCAGCATTGCCGGTATACATTCAAAGCAACCCGAATTTCAAGTTGCCTGAGAATCCAGAAACGCCAATTATCATGATTGGACCTGGTACTGGTGTAGCGCCATTCCGTTCTTTCCTTGCTGAGAAAGAAGAGACGGGCGCAGATGGCAAAACGTGGTTATTCTATGGGGATCAACACTTCGCTACAGACTTCTTGTACCAAGTTGAATGGCAACGTTGGTTGAAAGATGGCGTTCTTACGAAATTAGACGTAGCCTTCTCCCGTGATACAGATCAAAAAGTATACGTACAGAACCGCATGCTAGAGAAGAGTCGCGAGGTTTATCAATGGCTGCAAGAAGGCGCCGTTGTGTATATTTGCGGAGACGAGAAGAAAATGGCTCACGATGTGAATGCTGCGCTGCTCACGATTCTTGAGCAAGAGGGCGGATTAAGCAATGAAGAAGCCGTGCAATACTTGGCTAACATGCAACAGCAAAAACGTTATCAACGGGATGTTTATTAAACCGGGATCCCCGCGATCGCGAGAGGAGAAAGCTCAAGATGTCAGAAAATAATTTGCTATCGAAAAATAGTGCGCCACATAGTGATGTAGAACATATTAAAATCCGCAGTAACTATCTGCGCGGCAGTCTGGAAGAAACATTAGAAGATCGCATCACTGGTTCCATCCCTGAGGATGACAACCGTTTGATGAAATTCCATGGCAGTTACATGCAAGATGACCGTGACCTACGTAATGAGCGGGCAAAGCAGAAGCTAGAGCCTGCGTATCAGTTCATGCTGCGCGTTCGTGCAGCAGGCGGGATTGTAACCTCTGACCAATGGTTGATGATGGATCGTGTTGCACAGAAGTATGCGAATGGGACTATTCGTCTTACAACGCGCCAATCCTTCCAGTTGCATGGTGTGATTAAATGGAACATGAAGAAAACGATTCAAGAAGTTAACGCATCCATGCTTAGTACGCTAGCTGCATGCGGCGACGTGAATCGTAACGTAATGTGTAACCCGAATCCATACCAATCCGAAGTTCATGGCGAGGTCTATGAGTGGGCGAATCGCATTTCGAACCACTTGGACCCGCGTACGAGAGCTTATCATGAGATTTGGCTGGATGGCGAGAAATTGATCGATAGCCGCGACGGAGAAGAGCAAGAGCCGATCTACGGACACGTGTATTTGCCGCGTAAGTTCAAAATCGGAATCGCAGTTCCACCTTCCAACGATGTAGACGTCTACTCGCAGGATCTTGGCTACATCGCGGTTATTGAAGAAGGCCGTTTGGTGGGCTTTAACGTATCCGTCGGTGGCGGTATGGGGATGTCTCACGGTGATGTCAAGACGTATCCGCAGGTTGGTCAAGTAATCGGCTTCATTAAGCCGGAGCAGGCTGTTGATCTAGCTGAGAAAACAGTTATGATCCAACGCGATTACGGTGATCGTTCTGTTCGTAAACATGCTCGTTTCAAATACACAATCGACGATCGCGGTATTGAGTGGTTCGTGAATGAACTACAAACGCGTCTAGGTTGGAACCTTGAGCCAGCTCGTTCCTTCCATTTCGAATCCAATGGAGATCGTTATGGTTGGGTGAAGGGCAGCAATGGCAAATGGCATTTCACGATGTTCATTCAGAATGGTCGCGTGATGGATGATGGAGACTATCGTCTGATGACAGGTCTTCGTGAAATTGCTAAGATCCACAGTGGCGATTTCCGTCTCACGTCGAATCAGAACTTAATCATCGGCAACGTGAGTGCTCAGAAAAAGAAGAAAATCGAAGAGCTGATCAAAGATCACGGCATTACGGATGGTCTACACTACTCCGCATTGCGTAGAAATTCGATGGCGTGTGTTGCGTTCCCGACTTGTGGACTCGCGATGGCGGAATCGGAACGTTATCTGCCTTCTTTGATTACAAAAGTAGAATCAATTCTTGAAGGTGTTGGCCTTCGTGAGCAAGAAATTACGATTCGGATGACAGGTTGCCCGAATGGTTGCGCGCGTCCTATGCTTGCAGAACTTGCGTTTATTGGTAAGGCTGCAGGTAAGTACAACATGTACCTTGGTGGCGGATTCGCAGGAAACCGCTTGAATAAATTGTACAAAGAAAACATTGGTGAATCCGAGATTCTGGATTCCTTGCAAACGATCATCCCTCATTACGCCAAAGAGCGTCAAGGTGAAGAACACTTCGGTGACTTCGTCATTCGCGCTGGGTATGTGAAGGAAGTCCGTTCGGGTCAAGATTTCCACGCTTAACATGAAAAAGAGCAGTTTGAGTCGTTCGCGACTTGAACTGCTTTTTTTGTGACACGGCGGAACTTCCGGGAAATAGATGGAAAATATCCATATATTCCCTTTAATTTCTCGTTAAAAATGAAATAACTGGAAAAACCCCAGCTTATTCTCGGGTTTCTGTTGGTTTCGCAAGAAATGACCGATAATAGCTGGAGTTTTTACATCTAAATTTAGAATACGCGGATTTACATGAAATTAGCTGTATGTTTTCCAGTTAAAGCGCGCCTGGAGATTGGTATTTACACCTGTCACCGCTGACGTATTCCCTAACCTAACTCTTCACTGTGCTCCCTTGCTCACCCAAAACGTTACATTATCCCCGACCAAACCTTTCGTTCCTGCTTTCGGTTCCTGTTTCGTTATTGTGCCTTTGGTCTGTGTACTTGTTTCAATGAAGAAGTTGTAGTGGAGTCCCGCATCTAGCATCAGTTGATGCGCATCCTCTTGCGTCTTTCCTACCAGATCAGGTACGACAGTTTCCTCGGAGGCTTCATTCATGCTCGTTAGCTTAGCGTTTGGTGTGGAGCTGGGACTGACGGTTGCGATTGGCGTACTAGTAGGTGTCGGAGAGATGATGACGACCGTTTGGACAACCTTTGGCTCTGGCCACAGATACCACACGGAAATAGTGCCTATCACGAGAGCAGAAACGGCGCCAAGCGCAATCAGTTTAGCCGAACGACTAGAACGGGTATCTCCCTCATATGGTGCAGTTGGCAGTACTTCGGGTGACTCTTCAGGGATCGGCTCAACCTGTTTAATGCTTTTGTTGCTAGGGACAGTAGGCGGTAAGCTCCGCAATCCGAAAACGAGCGAAGAGAGCGAGGATTGCCCATGACAAATAAATTTGATGAGGCGAATCAAAGCTAATTTTTGATCTGTTGTCGCGCTTGGAATCGAAGCACGCTCCAGACTCGTATGCATGACCTCGAATGCATCGGAAATTGTTTCGCTCCCTGTGAGCAGCTGAATCATTAAGCGGCAAAGGCCAACGGCACCTTGCTCTTGATGCTCATCTTCTTCCCAGTAGTTGATGACCGAAAGTTTATTCTGATCAGTTAACCATAGGTTATCTGGGCGTACGGAAAAACCTGTTATCTTGTCTTCCATAGCATCCAACAGAGAAACACCTAAGTCGCTTATAATCGCAACAACGGCGGCATAGGTCCATTTGCGTTTGAACATGGTATGGGCAAACAGTGAACCGCTTTTTGCTTGTAAAATAATGGTGACGGCATCCTCGGCGATTGATGTATCCAACATGTGATGAAAGCCGTCGTGAATAAACGCGGCTTTATCCTGAAGTGAGCTTATGTAATCGACACCAAGTTGATTGTGACGAAGCGCTTTACGATAAAGTAAAACTTTGCGAGTCAGAAATACATCATCACCATAATGGAGAGTTCCATGAGGGAAAGAGACGATTTGTGTACTTGGCACGTATCGTGTACCTATTCGATCGGGCATGGAATAACCATCCTCTCTGGCGTGTATGATTGGTTTTCTTTTTATTATAAAGGATTCGAAGGCGGATAGGAATTTAGGAGTACTCGTTATAAAAAATAAGTTGATCAAGTGAAAAAAATGTGGAATTTTATCATTATAGTTCGAATTACCTGCGCATTTATAAGTCAATGTAAGATGGATCCATAATCGAGTTATGCGTTCATGAGACCAGCTGCGCAAAGTATGAGGGAGCAAAATGGAAGACATCATGGATATTCGTTCAATGGGAATTGTTGTCAACTGACACTGTCTTTGGATTCTAAGGAAAACACGTGTGCTTTCCTATACTTTACTGTACATCTTTTTACTGTATTTTGGAATAATCTTTATTAAATTTGAGCGGAAAGTACCTATCACTAAGGGAGATAGCGATCAGGATTCTTGGAAAGCAATATTATGCATTGCCTCATTTTCAATTAGATTAATAGATACATCAATAACCTTTCTCGCTTTCATGCGCACCACTAGAATGATTTTGTTTTACTAGGATTCTTCTATGCTTCAAATGACCTAAATGATATGATAGGAAGATCAGAATAATTTACAAAAAACGCCAAAACGAGGGGGATTTATGTTGAAGAAGGTCGCAATTTTAGGTGGCGGAGTCGCGGGTCTGAGTGCTGCTCACGAACTTATTGTAAGAGGATATGAGGTGTCTGTTTACGAATTTAAGCAAATACCTGGTGGGAAAGCCAGAAGTATGCCGTTTGTCGGCAGTGGAACTGGTGGACGGAAGGATTTGCCTGGGGAGCACGGATTTCGATTATTTCCACGATTCTATCGTCATGTGGTTGACACCTTGAAGCGAATACCCTACGAGAATGGATCGGTTTACGATAATTTAACAGAAGTCACCCGACTAGACATTGCGACCTATAACGCACCGTTATTGCCTTTACTAGCCAAAATAGAATTTAGCTTAGACAATTTGCTAGTATTGATTAAAGATCTATTTGATAATGATTTAGGACTTACGATTGATGATATGGAGCAATATGGTCGTAAGCTGTGGCAGATTATGACTAGCTGCGACGAACGCATTCGAGAGGAATATAATTTAATCGATTGGTGGGAGTTTATCGAAGCTGAGCAGCAATCGCCTGCATTTCAGAAAATTTTTGCTGGTTTCACGAAAACGCTCGTTGCTTGCCAATCCAAGATTGCGAATACACAAACGGTAGGACCCGTGGCTGTTCAGATGACTTTAGATATTACAACGCCAGGTACGAGTTTTGTAAGACTGTTGAACGGTCCAACGAATGATAAGTGGATCTACCCGTGGTTAACTTTTCTTCAAGATCAAGGTCTGAATTATTATTTGGGTGCAAGCGTAGAAAGAATTAATTGCATAGAAGGTCAAATTCGCAGTGCATCGATTTCTATGAATGGAGAAAAATTCGATATTGAAGCGGATTACTATATCGCAGCATTCCCTGTTGAGGTGATGGGGAAAATGATAACAGATACGATGTTAGAGGTAGACCCCTCACTACAAGGTGTGCAGAGGCTCGTTGACTCCGTTGCGTGGATGAACGGCATCCAGTATTACTTACGTGAGGATGTTCCGATTACACATGGGCATGTGATTTACTTGGATGCCCCTTGGTCCCTAACTTCGGTTTCACAGAAGCAATTTTGGCCGGAAGTAAATCTGAGTGAATATGGCGATGGAACGGTGAAAGGCATCTTGTCCGTTGATATTTCGGATTGGGATACGCCTGGCATCCTGTTTGGCAAAACGGCGAAGCACTGTACAGCGGATGAAATTAAAGCCGAGGTATGGGCTCAAATGAAGTTGAGTTTGAATGTTGACGGGGCTGTGATTTTGGAGGATTCCGTACTCCACTCTTGGTTCTTGGATACGGATATTCAATTCGACAATCCCGAGCATGCGTGCACCAACATGGAGCCATTGCTCATTAATCGTGTAGGGACTTGGGATGATCGTCCAGAAGCTTTTACCGGCATACCGAATCTGTTCTTAGCCGCAGATTATGTTCGTACCAATACGAATCTAGCGACTATGGAAGGTGCGAATGAGGCGGCACGCAGGGCGGTCAATGCAATATTGGCACGTGATGGGTCTGAGGAAGAGCCTTGTAAGATTTGGGAGATGTACACCTTCGAATTGGGTCATATTGATGTGTTGAAGTTGTATCATATTCACGATAAAAGACGTTTGGACAAGGGGTTGCCTTGGGATGGAAAGATGCTCTAACTCTAGTTGCTAGCAGCGAGACTTACTAGGAGGATATTATGTTAATTTTACCGGAGTATGAGATCATCAGACAAATCTATCATGGCGAGCGGCATCTATTATACCGTGCAGTTCACAAGCCAACGGGCGAGAAAGTGATCATTAAGACGTTGAGCTCCGATTACCCAGTCGCTGCGGATATCGCTAGGTTAAAGCGTGAGTATGAAATTGGGAAAATATTGGAAATGCCTGGTATCGTTAAGCCGCTTTCCTTACCCAAGTACCACAATAGTGTGGCATTAGTGATGGAGGACTTTGAAGGGGAAACCCTATCGACGTATTTTCCATTGTTTCAGCAATCGATTCATGCGTTTCTACAGGCAGCTATCCAACTGGCCAAAATCGTTGGCGAGGTTCATCAACTCTACATCATACATAAGGATATTAAACCTAGTAATATTATTATGAATCGGCAGAAACAAATTATGAAACTGGGGGATTTCAGTATTTCCTCGTTCATGAGGGAGCGTCAGGAGATGCTGGAGCCGTTATTGCTGGAAGGGACGCTTAGTTATATGTCCCCTGAGCAGACGGGGCGAATGAACCGGATCATTGACTATCGTACGGATTATTACTCGCTTGGCGTCACCTTGTATGAAATGATCACGGGGCGCCTTCCATTTCAATCAGAAGATCCATTAGAGCTGCTGCATGGACACTTTGCCGTCACGCCAATCTCCCCAGATAGCTTAAGAATAGGCATCCCTAAGCCATTGTCTGCAATCATTATGAAATTGCTTTCCAAGGATGCGGAAGATCGCTACCAGAGTGCATATGGGATCATTCAAGATCTTGAGCAAGTAATGGTATGGGTAAACTCCGGTGAGGATATGTCCTCTTTTACAGTAGGTCGCTATGATATGACGGATAAGTTTCAAATCCCGCAACGCTTGTATGGCCGATCCGAAGAAATCAATAAGCTGTTACACGTATATACGAATGCGGTAAATGGCTCGTTAGAAGCGGTGTGGGTTACTGGGGAATCTGGATATGGAAAAACTTTTCTCATCGCGGAAACGATGAAGACGATTATGAAGGATGAAGGCTGGTTCTTATCGGGTCGCTTCGAACCGAATAAACATCATGTCTCTTATCATGCGATTGCCAAAGCATTGCGCGAGCTTGTTCGGCAACTTCTGACAGGCAAGGATGATCAGCTAGCAGAATACCGAGTACGATTGCTAAAGGTTCTGGGGACAAGTGGCAAAGTATTAATCGATCTAGTACCTGAACTTGAGCTTCTGATTGGTAATCAGCCAGTTGTGAAGTCGTTGCCTCCGCAAGAAACGCAGAATCGCCTACACTTTTTAATGCAACAACTGTTGCTGACTTTTTGTGCGAAGGGTCGACCTATTGTCTTGTTTTTAGATGATTTGCAGTGGGCAGATTCAGCGTCCATGCAGGTGTTGGATCTGCTTTTGAATGATGCACAATTGAAATATTTCTTGTTCATTGGCTCTTATCGCAGTGAATATGAAAAGAACAGTTTGTCGTCTATACATGTTCAACTCCAAGATAAATTACCTGCGTATCTGGTTGAGGATCGCATTGTATTAAAAGCTCTTGATCAACAAGATATTGAGCATTTAATTGCAGAATCGCTCAAAACGGAGTTGAGTCAAGTCGCAGAATTGGCACAACTCGTCATAAATAATACCGGTGGCAATCCTTTTTTTGTTAAACAATTTCTTAGTGCGCTGCATGAGCAAGAATTGCTACATTTTAATTATGAAATGAATAGTTGGCAATGGGATATGAACGAGATTCAAAAGCTTAGAATTACAGATAATTTAATGTTTCTTCTCGCTGAAAAGCTGGAGCGAATGCCCGCGAGAACGCAACATGTGATGCGATTAGCTTCTTGTCTAGGCTCTTCTTTCGACTTGGAGGCATTAGGGATTAGTATGGGAACGTCATTCGTTGACGTGTTGCATGAACTTGAAGGGGCTATACAGAATGGATTGATTATCCCGGTTGGCATGGACTATAAATTTTATCAAGAGTCCATGGGGAAATCCGTCGCGCGTAACATCCAGTTCATGTTTGTGCATGACTCCATTCAAGAAGCTATTTATGGCTCTATTGATGAGGCTAAGCTTGCGGAGATGCATCGCAACATCGCTCAGAAACTACACACGGAATTAGAGGAAGAAGAAATTGGGTTGAGGCTATTTGAAATTGTCAATCATTTGAACATTGGTTCGGTTTTGATTACTGAACATCCAGCTTATTTACAGCTTCTCGACTACAATGTTTGCGCAGGTCGTAAGGCAAAATCCTCGAATGCATACCGCCCGGCGCTTCAATATTACAATAAATCATTGGATGTATTGCAACAGATCAAGGGCATGGAATTAGATGGGTTGAGCTATTCCATCCGTCTGGAGAAGTCAGAGGTACTTTATTTAAATGGGCAAGCGGACGAAGCGGAGGCTTCTTATGAGCAGTTACTGCTAGAGGCAAAAACCGTGGAACAAAAACTAGAGCTTTATAACTTGCAGGTGGTGTTATACACGAATGTTGGCAAGCAGCATCAGAGTGTCAAGCTAGGCTTGAAAGCATTGGCGGAGCAAGGGATTCGGATACCGGAAGTGCCGCAAAGCGCAAGTATTTTCGTGGCTTACTTAGATGTGAAACGGAAGATAGGACTGAGAAATACCTTGCAACTCTATGATTTGCCCATCATGGAAGATGACTATCGCACTAAATTAATGAACCTCATGATGAGTGTCGCCATTTCAGCTTATTTCGTGAATACGAACTTATTTGTACTTTTCATGCTAAACATGACTAAGCTTGCTCTGAAATTCGGTAATTCACCGGCTATGGCATATGTGTATGGCTCGTATGGCTTAATACTGGGCTCGGGGTTCGGGGATTATCAACGAGGCTATCAATATGGACAACTTGGTAATCGAATGAATGAGCGATTTCAGTCTCATCAATTCCGTAGTAAAAGCTATTTTTCATTCGGGTTGTTTGTCACACCTTGGGTGAAGCCTCTTCATAATTGTCTTGAGCTTTTGAAGGAGTCTTTCCGGAGCGGAATTGAGGATGGTGACTTGGTATTTGCGGGGTATGCGCTTACCTATCAAGTTTTAGTCAAAGATTTGCAAGGCATTGCACTTTCCGAAGTATACGAAGATTTAGTGAAAAACTACCGGATTTTGGAGCAGACTAATCATCACGATACTTTGCTTATGATGGAAATGATGCGTATGGTCATTTGGAATTTGGAAGGGAAAACGCTGAATCCCTTGCTTTTAGGGAATGATGAGGGGGAAGAGGAAGAATTTGTCCGTAAACTAACCGTGCATTCGAACCAAGTCATTATTCACGTATATAGCGTTAAGAAGATGATGCTGTTTTTTTTGTTTGGACATTTTGATGAAGCAGTGAATATGGGCAGAACAGCGGAGTCACGTCAGTCAGCTTCCTTCGGTTTATTTCATATGGCAGAGAATTATTTCTATTTTGTTTTGTCAATTGCCGCCAAGTTTCCAGAAGCATCACTAAGTGATCGTAAATGGTTCACCAAACAAGTAAAGAAGATGCTTAGGAAAATGGAGAAATGGGCTTCGCATTGTCCAGAGAATTTCTTGCATCTCAGTCTATTAATGCGAGCGGAATGGGATCGTGTTAAAGGGCAAGGTCAGAAGGCAGAACAAGGATATGAGGCTGCCATGCGACAAGCAAGGGAACAGGGATTTATCCAGCATGAGGCCGTCGCATCAGAGCTGGCAGGGAAGTACTATAAGCAAGCTGGACGTGAGAGAATTGCCAAAGCCTATCTCATTGATGCGTACTTTGGTTATGTGAGCTGGGGGGCTAGCGCAAAAGCGGATCATCTCGTTCTTAAATATCCAAGTTATTTCTCCAACTTAAGTAGGTCTCCAGATTGGGCAACCACCAAGAACAGTGACTACTCTCTGCAAGCCATTGATTTAAAAACGATTATGAATACATCGCGGTCCCTCTCAAGTGAAGTAAATCTAGAGCAACTGATCAAACGATTGATGGAGATCGTTACGTATTCTTCAGGTGCGGAGAGAAGTATCCTTGTGCTGAAAGATAAGGACAGCTTGTACGTCGAAGCAGAGATGATAGCGAGTGCAGGGAAGGATTCCTGTATGGTTAGCTCCGTTTTACTCGAAACACGTGATAATGTTCCCCAATCGGTAATTCAATATGTTGCTCGCTTGAAAGAGGGGATTGTGTTAGATGATGCGGAGAAATCAACCCTTTTCTCGTACGACCCATACATTCGTCAAGCGGAGAGTAAATCGATATTCTGTGAACCTATTTTACATCAAGGGAATCTAATTGGCGTCTTTTATTTGGAAAATAATTTAATTCGCAATGCATTTACATCAGATCGCTTGGATGTGATCAAGCTACTTTCAGCGCAAGCTGCGATATCCATTGAGAATGCTAGATTATACAATGACCTGGAGTCCAAGGTAAAAGAACGAACGAATGAGTTAATCTTGATGGAGACATCGCGGCGTGATCTCTTATCGAATATCTCCCACGACCTAGGGACACCGCTGACATCGATTCAAGGTTATGTCGAAGCGATTCTGGATGATGTCATTCAGGAGCCGGAGGAACAGAAGAAATACTTAAGGGTAGTACATATGCGCATTGTTGGAATTCAACGATTAATTACGGATTTGTATCAACTGAGTCGACTTGAAACGAAGCAGTTTCATTTCCAGCTTGCATCCATCTCTTGTGTGAATATGACTCGTCAGCTTTTTGCCAAATACGAACTGGATACGCAAAATGCGGGAATCGACTACTTACTGAACATGGACCAGATGGATGGGCAGGAGATGCTGACTGTAGATATGGATCGTATTGAGCAGGTGTATGCTAATATTATCTACAATGCGATCAAATTTTCAACGAGGGGCTGTTCTATTCATGTTCAAGCCCAAATCAGGGACCAACCATGTGAACTTGTTATTCGAGTGACTGACACGGGTGTGGGGATTAGCGAAGAGGATCTACCACATATTTTCGAACGGTTCTATAAGGTTTCCAAATCAAGAAGCAACTCAGGCGGAAGCGGCTTAGGGCTCGCAATAGCTAAGGAAATTGTTCAATATCATGGTGGGCAAATTTGGGCGGAAAGCCGCTTAGGACAAGGCTGCAGTATTTCGTTCTCCCTTCCGTTGCATCGCATATAAGTGCTTCAAACCTTACATCTTACTAAGAGGTGTGCGGTTTTTTGGCAATGTGGTAGGTGTGTCTATATCAAAGGTGTTTCCAATGCTATTGAATTCGACTTGTGATATACTTCTGTAGATATTAGTCATCGAAGGAGTTTACACACATATGCAATCATTTATTCAGTTTAATCCGACTCGATTATGGTTTGGCGAAGGTCAGATCAAGCAATTGCAACAAGAACTAGGAACAACCGGAAAACGCGTGCTGTTAGTTTATGGTGGAGGTAGTATTCGGAAAAATGGTGTATACGATGCTGTGATAAAGCAGCTGCTAGATAGGCAAGCCATTATTGTGGAAATGCCTGGTGTAGAACCTAACCCTAGGTTAACAACAGTGAAAAAAGGTATTGAGCTATGCCGTACGAATCAGATCGATCTCATCCTTGCTGTTGGTGGGGGGAGCGTTATTGATTGTGCCAAAGCCATTTCTGTTGGTGTTTATTATGAAGGTGATGTTTGGGACATTATAACAAGGAAAGAAGAAGCGCAGGTGGTTCTACCGCTTGGGACGGTATTAACAATTGCTGCGACAGGTTCGGAGATGAATAACATCTCTGTCATTACGAATTGGGATCGCAACGAGAAGCGCGGCTGGAGTAGTCCATTAGCTTATCCGGCTTTTTCTATTTTGGACCCTGCCTATACCACATCTGTTCCATTGGATCAGACGGTTTATGGAATTGTCGATATGATGTCTCACGTACTGGAACAATATTTCCACCGAACTGAGCATACCCCGATGATGGATCGCTTCATGGAAGCTGTCTTGCTGACCGTTATGGAAGCAGCTCCGAAACTGCTGTCAAATCTACATGATGTCGATCATCGTGCGACGATCATGTATGCAGGAACTACCGCCTTCAATGGCTTGCTGTCTTGCGGGACAGACGGTGGCGATTGGGCATCTCATCAAATTGAGCACGGCTTATCCGCCGTTTACGATATACCCCACGGAGGCGGACTTGCCATTGTGTTCCCGAACTGGATGTCGCATTGTGCGGAAGATGATCCTTCCCGGATGAAGAAATTGGCCGTGTCAGTTTTTGGAATCGACGACAAGGGAAAATCGGATCATGAAGTAGCTATGGAGGGGATTCAAGCCTTACGCCAATTCTGGGATTCTCTTGGTGCACCGAACCAACTGGGTTATTATGGCATTGATGATCAGCGCATCGAGGAATTAGTGCACAAATCATTTATGAAATCTACCATTGGTCAGTATAAAGTGATGACGAGAGATACTGTCAGAGATATCCTGCAGAGGTCGTTAGCATGAAATACTATATATATGTACTAGCTGGCGCTGTCAGCTTTGGATTGTTGTCAACCTTCGTCAAGAAGGCTTATGAGTCGGGTTTTCATGTTGGGGAAGTGGTTGGCTCACAGATCTTTTTTGGACTCATCATGATGTGGATTATGGCTTTCATAACGGCCAAATCAGCTAAACAAGGATCGGCGGAAGCCCGAACGTTTCGTGGTTCACCTCGTAATGCCCTCTTGCTAATGTTAGTAGGGACAAGCTCAGGCTTAACTGGGATATTTTATTATGCAGCTTTACAATATGTTTCAGCATCATTTGCTATTCTATTATTATTTCAATTTACCTGGATTGGAATCGTCCTTGAAGCAATTATGGATCGTAAACGTCCTAGTAAAGATAAACTCATCGCACTTATTTTCTTATTTATCGGCATTATCATGGCAAGTGGTTATCTAAAAGGCATGGTAGAAGCGCCCTCGTGGCTTGGGGTGGGGTTAGGCTTGCTATCCGCATTGACTTACGCACTATTTATTGCCATGAGTGGTAAGGTTGCTAATCAGATTGCGCCAATCACGCGAGGTGCGGTGATGCAAACAGGTTCCTTTATCATCGTCATGCTGATCTTCCCGCCTCATTTCTTGTGGAATGGATCGTTGCATGAATCACTATTGCCATGGGCATTGCTGCTAGCATTGTTCGGAGTCGTAATTCCGCCATTGTTCTTTGCCATTGGTGTTCCACGAATTGGAGGAGGTATGGCTACGATCATGAGCGCAGCGGAGCTGCCTACGGCTGTCATTATGTCCTTCATCGTTCTTCACGAATCGGTAAGTGGACTGCAATGGCTAGGTGTACTGATAACGATGGCAGGCATTGCGCTGCCAGAGTTATTGAAACGAAGACAACGTGCAAATCGCCTTCAAACAGAATGAAACAAGTGGATCTCCAAGTAAGCAGGGGGTCCACTTTTTTTGCATAAAAAAAAGGCCATAAGGCCTTAATTATGAAAATTACAAAAGTTATACGATCGCAAGGTGTTTAACTTCAAGTTTGACCGTAGTTAAATGTGTAAGCTCAGGGAGAGAGAAATACTCAGCTAATCGGCGTAGACGCATGTAGATCGTACGTAGAATAGCAGAATCCAATTCTGTAATCATTGCTCGATTTGCGATATAGTCGGTCATACTCATTTTGATTAGAAAAGGACTATTTCTTAAATCTGTAAATTGTTTAGGTAGAAGCGGGTTGCCCAAGTTAGTCAGATATTTGGTTTGTTTCAAAGCGGAGTGATACCGTTCGACACAGGTTTTGGAAACTGATATGTACCTTTTGCCCCCTATGGCATCAGACACGGTGAGTATTTGTTTTTTTTCATCTAAGGAATTACTTTTCAAATAAACAATTTCGTGAGGGGCAACACCCTCGATAAGCAGTCGGATAATAATAGCGTCTTGCGGATTGATGCATTGTGTCTCAATGAATTGGATTTTCTCAAGAGTAAGAATACGAAATCAACATCCCTTCAAGTTTCAACTTAGTTTTCTGCAAATTACATTTGGTTTTCAGAAATAAGCAACTATACATGATATGAGATGTGCGGAAGGAATATGTCTAAAACTTTGTTATGTGGTAACTATAGCCCAAAGAACGGCGTGGGACAATGAGGGAAAAGCCCTAAATAATGTTAGTCTGATTTCGACAATTTCATCATAACAAGCTGGGCTGAACAAGCTAAATATCGACATTCTGCCGTAAGTATGGGATTATGAGATGAAGAGTTTGGTATCTATTACGCAAGGAGTGAAAGGCATGTCGCGCAAGTGGGAAAGAATGGTAAGTAAAAACACGAAAAAGGCAAATCAGACCCGTTCTAAGCAAGGGATTGCGCCGATTTCAACAGATCCGGATCGTCCGGTCGTATTTAAAGGAAGAAGCATCCTGTTGGCTGCGTTCTTCATCGTAGTTTCGCTCTTCTTGTTATTTACGTTGACGAAAACCGAAGGGGACAAAATGTACTGGTACACAACACTTAGCTACTTGGTCGTTGGTGTACTCATTTATTTCGTACGTAGACCTTACTTGCGAGTGACCAAAACGAATCTCTCGAAACGAGGTCTAGCTCGTGAATTAGTGCTAGGTGCGGAGAATATCAAGGAGATTGTACATGCGCCTGGTCAAATTATCATTGAATTAACAGGTAAGTCTCCTCGTTGGGTATACAACAAAACGTTGAATCGTTTTGATATCGCGGCTATGGCGTCTAAGCTAAAAAAGTTTGCTGAGCATAATAAAATTACTTATGTTGATAAAACGGTTTAACCAGTAGCAGATAGGGCCTTCAATTCCACGAGCTTGATGTGGGGTTGGAGGCTTTTTTTTGATCATTAAAGCGGTGGCGAGGGTGAGAATAGAGGTGGATTGTTAAAACAATCCGGATCGCTGAATAGCCGCATAGAATTGATTGAACTCCTCAATTGTCAGCTGTTGCTGGGCATCAGATAGGGCTGTAGCTGGATTCGGGTGGACTTCGACCATGATCCCGTCCGCTCCTGCGGCCAAGGCGGCCTTAGCACAAGGAGTGAAGATGTCCTTGCGTCCCGTGGAATGGGTCACATCGACTAGGACAGGCAAATGGCTTTCTTGCTTTAGAATCGGAACTGCGGAAATGTCGAGCGTATTTCGAGTTGCACGCTCATAGGTCCGGATGCCGCGTTCAATCAACATAACCTGTGTATTGCCACGTGAGAGAATATATTCGGCTGCATGCAGGAATTCATCGATTGTGGCGGATAAGCCACGCTTCAACAGTATCGGAATCCGAACCTCTCCAGCTGCCTTCAGTAGTTCAAAATTATGCATGTTTCTTGCGCCAATTTGGATCACATCGATGTACTGACCTGCAAGTTCAATATGTGCGGGATCCACGATTTCACTGATGGTCTGCAGTCCGTATTCATCGGCAACTTCTTTCAGAATTCGTAATCCTTCCAAGCCTAGCCCCTGGAAATCATAAGGGGATGTGCGAGGTTTGAAGGCACCTCCGCGCAGAATGGTCACCCCTGCGCTTTTCAAGGCAGCAGCAACGGTGCGTACTTGCTCGTAACTCTCGACCGAACAGGGCCCAGCAATCATGATCGGCTTATTTCCACCAATGGCAGCGGGGCCAAGTTGAATAATGGTATTTTCTTGCTGTCTTTTTCGGCTAACGAGCAGTTGCTTCTTGTGCTCTGTCTGTTGTAAGGAGAGTGACGCTTGGAAAATTTGTTTGAACAAGTGACGTATCGTATCATCATCGAAAGGACCTGTATTCCGTGCAACCAAGGACTCCAGCATGCTTTTCTCGCGAAGTGGGTCGAACTTCGGCACACCTTGTTTCTCTTTCTCTAGCCCGATTTCTTGAGTAATGAGTGCTCTTTCGGAAAGCAATTCCCGCAGACTCTCATTAATTTCATCAATTCGATCCCTTAATTCATCTAACTTGGTTTTCTCCATCGCTGTTCACCCTTTAACTGTAAAGAATATCTGCTATACAGATTTGACGTATATTCATTTTATCAATTTATGTTGTAGGGTGAGTTTTCGCTTATGAGAACCCAGCTATTTTTTCATTTTTTCTTCGCCAGTAATAAGGTTGTATCACTTAAAGGACTTAACCTCATAACCAATGATAGGATCGAAACGTCTTATATAAAGGGCATCAGACAAGGAAGCGAGTAGTCTATTGCGGCCGTAGATCAGAAGTGGGTTCTCAAGTTGTACCATTCGTCCCATAGACCGAGACATCCGCACGATTCGGTTAGTCCGAGCCATTCGCTCCTTCTCATAATTAGAAATTGCAGAAGGAATATCCGAATGTTGCAGGCACCTTGCCAGGACGATGGCATCTTCAATCGCCTGCGCACCTCCCTGTCCCAAATTAGGCAGCATTGGATGAGCTGCATCGCCAAGGAGCGTCATTCTGCCAGAACTCCATCTTGACAAAGGGGGGCGGTCAACGATGTCGTGCGCTAGAATGTTCACTGCCTCCGTTGTTTCAATTGCAGACACTACCGGGCTGTACCAACCGTGAAATTGACGCAATAGTTCCAATTTTCTCTCCTCAACTGGAGGTATGTTCCCTAGAGGTGCATTAATTGCGGCAAACCAGAAGGATCTGCCGTTGCCGAGGCTGGAGAGGCCGAAACGTTTCCCTGGTCCCAACGCTTCGAAACCCCCGCCATTATTTGCATTATGTGTCTCCGCTTGTGAACATACACCTCTTAAAGCGATATATCCCGAGTAACGGAGCGGGCTTTTACCGAATAGTCGCTCTCGTACGGCAGAGTGAATCCCATCAGCTCCGATGAGGATATCGGATTCATCCTGCGTTCCGTCACTAAAAACAGCAGTGACGCTTTGATCATTCTGCTTCGCATCGATCCATTGTTTATTGGTCTGAATAGTTGTTGTCGCCGTTACTGCTTGCACAAGAATCGATTGTAAGTCAGCTCTATGAATGACATAGCTTTGCGTTCCGTATAGTAGTGCTTGTTTGGCAGCTGGAAGACTCGTAATGATTTTCCCATCCCAGTTTCGAATGTCAGCGTGAACGACAGCTGCCCCTACGTTTCTGACTTTTTCACCAATGCCAAGCAGATCCAGTGCTTTCATCGCGTTGGCAGCGAGCACGATTCCAGCGCCGGCTTCCCTTAGTGATGTTGCTTTGTCGTAAATCGATACTCGCCAACCCTGCTGCTGAAGCGACAATGCCGTACATAATCCACCTATCCCCGCTCCAATTACTATCGCCTTCCGGGTCTCAACTGTGCCCATGTGTATGTCCTCCAGACTCGTTAAATCGAGCTTATAATTAGTCTCATCATAAACAAAGCGGACGCAAAAGTGGAGTCATTTTTTTGCTAGTTTAAGAATAGTAGTTTAAGAGGGGAGAAGAAGGGGGAATACGGGATGCTCACATTAAAATCATGGACGGGTTTATTTCAAAAGGGAACGACAGACTTCTACCATACAGTCAAAGTACGGGCGCCTCGCGACTATTTCGAAAGGGCAGATGCGTTCTTAGAAGATATTGTATATACATCTCAAGACGAGCTTAGCGGGATTAACAAAACATTCCTAGTTAAGCTATTATTTGATAATTTCATGGATCACGTACGTAAAGGTAAGGATCTGTATACGTATATCCTGCAGCTTAGAGCTAAATTTGGCAGCGTTATAGCAAATACTAATCCGAATGAGCGACCGCCAGCGGGGAGTGTGCCAGGTTTTCAGTGGGGGTTATCCTTTCAGGATGGGGATTCAGAAGGGAATTCGTTTCTGACGCTTAACGTGAGATTACACCCAGCCGAGGTAAATCGGATGCGTGTATTTTTCGATGATATGAATTGGAAGCATCATCAGTCATTGAATATGGAGCCCAATGAGCTGTTATCGCTGCTATTTATTGAGTTTATTACGGAGCTTAGGAATGGGTTATCGGAGCAGACGAAAGAAGAAATCATTGCGGCTATTGTTCACAAATGGGACGAACAATAGCCTGCAACCTCTACGAGGGAGGTTGTGTTGACGAGCGAACGATGAGTTCAGAAGGCAGCATGACTCTACGAGATGCATCGCTAGATTCGCCTTCAATGCGTTCAATTAGCAACTGCATCCCCAGTTGCCCGAATTGATAAGCGGGCTGTGCGGCAACGGTGAGGAATGGATTGATTGCGCCTGCGGGACCGAAGTCATCAAAGCAAACGACAGACATGTCCCCTGGCACTTGTAAGCCCCGATGGCGCAGCGATTGAATGACTCCGACGGCCAGCATGTTATTAGCTGCAAAAATAGCGGTAGGCGGATCATCAAGTTGGAGTAACCCATCGAGAGCAGAATCATCGTGGAAATCGCGGTAGCCCCGATGAATCACAAGCGAATCATCGAGGGCAAGTCCGTTAAGACGATGTGCCTCGTTATAGCCTAGGTATCGTAATCGAGCGGTAGAAACGTCCTGCGTACCGTTAACTAAGGCAATGCGCTGATGCCCAAGGGCAATTAGATGTTCAACCAGATTGCGGGCTCCTTCTTTGCTGTCACCAAGGACGACATCCGCATCAATCCCAGGGATTTCACGATCTAACACAACGAACGGAATCTGATGTTTCTGTAATTGCAGTAGGTTGTCGTGAGAATGATCACCTGCCGGTGCAAATAGAACACCATCCACACGTGTAGATAGAATCATATCGACATAATCCTTTTCTTTTGCATAGTCCTCATCACTATTGGCAAAAAGCAAGCGATACCCCGCCTTCTTGGCTGCATCCTCAGCGCCTCGTGCTAACGTGGTATAGAACGGGTTGGTAATGTCCGTAATGAGCAGGGAAATGAGATGTGTCTTCTGAGATACTAAGCTGCGTGCCAATGCATTCGGAATGTAGTGGAGCTCTTCCATGACTTTCCGCACTCGCTTACGCGTCTCTTCGCTGATACGGCCCGTGTTATTGATTACTCGGGAAACCGTCATCGCGGAAACACCGGCCTTCTCGGCGATGTCATAGATTGTTATCACGGGTTAATCTCCTTTGCCTGCCTTGATAAAGCGAATTCGTCCTTAGTGGACGATGTAACCGATTATTTCATATTGTATAGAAATAAAGGATTGACAGCAAGACGTAAAGTTGTTAATTTTGAGTTATCGGTAACACAAATAAAATTAGGAGATGTTTATGATGCTAAAAGGCATACCTTCCATCCTTTCACCGGAGCTGCTCAAAGTGCTGATGGAGATGGGACATGGGGATGAAATCATCTTGGCAGATGGGAATTTCCCGGCAGCCAGTCATACAAACCGTCTATTACGTTGTGATGGTCATGGGGTACCGGAATTGTTGAAAGCGGTATTATCCTTGTATCCACTTGATACATATAGCGAGGCGCCAGTTGCGCTGATGGCTGTCGTTCCTGGAGATCCTGTGGAGACACCAATCTGGGGTGAATATGAGGGAATCATTCGTGAGCATGTAACTCCGGCTATTGAGTATGTGGAACGTTTCGCATTTTATGATCGAGCGAAGAAAGCTTATGCCATTGTGGCGACGAGTGAAAAGGCGCTGTATGCCAATATTATTTTAAGAAAAGGCGTAATTAGTGGGTAATTGAATTATCGGTAACTCAAATTATCTGGTATACATATCGAGGAGGATGAATGGTTATGACAAGCAGCGATTTCAGATGGAAGCAAGAATTCCCGAAAATTGGTATTCGTCCAACGATTGATGGTAGAAGAAAAGGTATTCGCGAATCACTTGAAGAGCAAACGATGAATATGGCGAAGGGCGTTGCCGCTTTGCTGAGTGAAACGTTGAAATACCCGAACGGACAACCGGTAGAATGCGTTATTGCTGATACGTGTATCGGGGGCGTTGCGGAAGCCGCTGCTTGTGCAGATAAATTTACAAAAGCAGGCGTAGGCGTCTCCATCACGGTTACACCTTGTTGGTGCTATGGCACGGAAACGATGGATATGGATCCATCTACGCCTAAAGCGATTTGGGGCTTCAACGGTACTGAGCGTCCAGGTGCTGTATACTTGGCTGCCGTGTTATCCGGTCATGCTCAAAAAGGTATCCCAGCCTTCGGGATTTATGGCAAAGATGTGCAAGATTCTGGAACGACGACGATTCCACAAGACGTTCATGAGAAATTGATTCGTTTTGCTAAGGCGGGACTTGCTGCAGCGTATATGAAAGGGAAATCGTACCTCGCGATCGGCTCCGTTTCCATGGGGATTGCGGGCTCAATCATTAATGAAGAGTTGTTCCAGAACTATTTGGGCATGCGCAATGAGTACGTGGATATGTCTGAACTAGTGCGTCGGATAAACGAGGAAATTTTTGATCCAGCAGAATATCAATTAGCTTTGAACTGGGTGAAAGAGAACTGCGTTGAAGGTCCCGATAAGAATCCAGCAGCTATTCAAACGAGCCGTGAGAAGAAGGATCAGGATTGGGAAACAGTTGTCAAAATGACAATGATCGTACGCGATCTAATGGTCGGCAATCCGCGTCTTGCTGATATCGAATTCGGTGAAGAGGCGCTTGGACATAATGCTATCCTTTCTGGTTTCCAAGGTCAACGTCATTGGACGGATCATTTCCCGAATGGCGACTTCATGGAAGCTGTGTTAAACACATCGTTTGACTGGAATGGCAAGCGCGCTCCTTACTTAGTTGCGACTGAGAACGATAGCTTGAACGGCGTAGCAATGCTATTCGGCAACCTGTTGACGAATACGGCACAAATTTTCGCTGATGTGAGAACCTACTGGAGCCCAGACGCGGTTAAACGTGTAACGGGTCATACGCTTACTGGTGCGGCCAAAGACGGAATCTTACATTTAATTAATTCTGGGCCAGCTGCCTTGGATGGCACGGGTCAACAGACACGCGAAGGCAAGCCGGCGATGAAGCCTTATTGGGAAATTACAGATCAAGAAGTAGCGGATTGCTTAGAAGCGACGTCATGGCGTCCAGCATCTGTTGAGTATTTCCGCGGTGGCGGCTATTCCACAGATTTCTTAACGAAAGGCGGAATGCCGGTTACGATGTCACGGATTAATTTGGTCAAAGGCTTAGGGCCTGTTCTGCAATTGGCAGAAGGCTACTCCGTCGACCTGCCAGAAGATGTGCATCAAACCTTAGATGACCGTACGGATTCGACGTGGCCTACGACGTGGTTTGCGCCTATTTTGACAGGTGAAGGATCATTTACCGATGTGTACTCCGTTATGGACAATTGGGGATCCAATCACGGTTCCATCTCCTACGGTCATATTGGTGCTGATTTGATCACGCTGGTCGCTATTCTTCGCATACCTGTATCCATGCATAACGTTGCGAAAGAAGATGTTTTCCGTCCACGTGTTTGGAGTAATTTCGGTACAGCAGATGCTGAGGGCGCTGACTTTAGAGCGTGCAGCAGTTTCGGTCCACTATATAAGTAAGTAGTTGCAGAAGTGGATCTGCATTGGTGACAACCCAAGCTGTGGATAATGATGCGTGGACGAGTGCCAACCATGGATAAACTCGCAAATTTTGTGGCAGTAGATGAAATAGTTGCAGGTATACAGAAAAGCCACTCTCAACGTTGGTTGGGAGTGGCTTTGTGTTGTTAACTGTCCAAGCTAGACTCCTCGATCCAATGGATTCGCTTCGTAATCAGGTCAGCTAGAGTCACCTCTGCGGCTGAAAACTCCTTATGCAACTGAGAAACGACAGGACGAATTTTGTTTAAGGCTGTAAGTGTTTGGCTTTGAGAATTCGTGATCCGCCCTTGAACAATCCAGTCTGCAATGAGGCCATCAAACCAATAGTCAGCCATCTTCAACGTGCCGCTGATATCAATTTCAATCTGAAAACTCCGATTCAAGTCGCTTAGTTCATCGCGGAAATTTAGGATCTGGTGATTAGCCTGATGAATAAACCGTTTGGCATCATCAACATGCGAATGCTTTGCATGGGTGCTAATCAAGCCGCCGCCGCCCCATAAGTCCCATTTGCCCCAATTTTCGGCCTTTTCCAAGCTATTGGATGCATCTGTTAGCGAAGCGAGTACAAGCTTCCCAGCTGTCAGCGCTTCTTGCAGCTCTTTTACCAGAAGCTTCTGAGCGTCGATATCGTCGTCTATTCTTTCAAGTTCTCTTGATAGTAGAGGTGCGTTTAAAAGTGCGGATTCCTTCACATCCATTAGCTTATTATAGTCTTCTGCAGCTCGTTGATAGTTGGCGAGGTCATCACCGACTTGAATCAAAGCATTCTGTGCATCCAAAAGCGCCCGTTTGGCAGTTTCTAATTGAAGTGCAGCGGTAAGGACTTGTTGCCGTTCCAACTCAAGCTGTTCGGTTTTACTGCGGAGAATCGTGTGGAATAGATTTGCGAGTGACAAACGCGTCAATTGCTCTACATCTGCTTGCTCTGATTCAAGCTGTAACTCAAGCTGTCGCATGAGACGTTCCTGCTCATATACTCTAGTCAGAAGATCTTCTCTTTTACGTTCTGCTTTGTGCAGACGAAACATCCGTTCTTTCGCTACCCTCAATTGAAGGTTTAGATTATCTGGCATCTTTATCCCTCGTTTCCCAGCATTTGTTAGATGGCTCACTTTTTCAATACGTACCCAATCGGTTGGGGGTTTCGGAAATTCTTACATATACACGATGTGACTTCTCTATGGTATAATTCATACTTTGTAAGTTTAGAGAGAAATAGGAGAAATCATATGATTACCAAACAACTTTCACCACTTGTTCAAACGCTAGATTTGAAACCGCACCCTGAGGGTGGATGGTACAAAGAACTATGGAAAGCTTCCTTCGAAATCCCAAAAGAAATACTCCATGCAGCATACTCTGGTTCGAGATATGCAGCAACTTCGATCTATTTCCTGCTACATCCAGATGAATTTTCAGAATGGCATACCGTTTTGTCCGACGAGTTATGGTTATGGCACTCTGGCAGCCCAATCGTACTTACTTTAGGTGGAACTAACGAGCAGCCAAAAGCGACACAGGAAATTATTCTAGGCCCTGACGTGCAGAACGGTCAGCATCCACAAGCGCTTGTTCCAGCACATGTATGGCAAATGGCGCGACCACTAGGCGATGAACCCGTTCTGGTTTCCTGTGTAGTAGCTCCTGGTTTCCATTATGATGACTTTAAATTAATTAAGAGATGATGTGAAATAGATTTATTTTGCTAAAAGTTAAGTGATTTGGTATCTTGATGATACTAACGATATTACGCGTAAAGCATACGCCGCTAGCTCTTTTTCGAGCTGGCGGCGTTTTGTATTTTTAAAAGGAGATGGTAGCAGTGTTTGAGAAGGAGTTTGAAATCTTTTGGGCAGATCAAGTTCGGAATGCGAGTGGTCAGAGACTAGAGATGCTGCAAAGGGATCTGACAGGAACGAAGATACTTTTGAAAGGGGCGTTACTGCCTGTTTTGGGGACATTAGAGGGTTTGGTGCTTGAATATGAAATGACGAGCTTGTCAGGCGCAAAGATATACGGAGACGTATTTCATCCTATGTTAAGGACCGTTTTCGAGGATGATAGTTTCGTCACCCATGCTGAGAAAATCACAAGAGACCGTTTCTCATTTGAGAGAGCGCGTGCGCGTTCAGTTGCAATACTAGGTTACACTTACTTCCCGTATAGCCGAGATGAACTAGAAAAAAAGCCGAATTTCTGTCAAAGAAACCTGTATGAATTAATCGGCAGAATGGGCAGCATGGAAGGTGTTGAGTTGCTCCAGTTGCCTGTTTACGAGCGGGAAGTTTTGAGGTGCTCCTTGCTAAATAGTGAACCTTTCCGATTGTCGGATGTATGCACATGGATTCAGCTTAAAAGTGAGACTTGCAGAAAAGTATTGCGAGATTTGGAAGCAAAAGGTTTGGTATATCCAATTGGTAGAGGAACGATTAGGAGTCATAAGTTCATGATTACTGAAAAAGCGATTAGTCTATTGCATCGTATCAGGTAGCGTAAGTCGATAAAATCGAGTTACATGCGGCGGCCTATGCAAAAGTAGCTCCCTAACTCGAAAAAATCGAGTTACGGGAGTCGCGCGAAGCCGAAGTAGCTCCGTAACTCGAAAAATTCGAGTTACGGGAGTCGCCCGAGGCCGAATGAGCTCCGTAACTCGAAAAAATCGAGTTACGTGAGTCGAGCGAAGCCGAAGTAGCTCCCTAACTCGAAAAAATCGAGTTGCGTGAGTCGCGCGAAGCCGAACGAGCTCCGTAACTCGAAAAATTCGAGTTACGGGAGTCGCCAGAGGCCGAATGAGCTCCGTAACTCGAAAAAATCGAGTTACGTGAGTCGAGCGAAGCCGAATGAGCTCCCTAACTCGAAAAAATCGAGTTAGGGGAGTCGAGCGAAGCCGAAGTAGCTCCCTAAGTCGAAAAAATCGAGTTAGGGGAGTCGAGCGAAGCCGAAACTCCCTAACTCGAAAAAATCGAGTTAGGGGAGTCGAGCGAAGCCGAAGTAGCTCCCTAAGTCGAAAAAATCGAGTTAGGGGAGTCGAGCGAAGCCGAACGAGCTCCGTAACTCGAAAAAATCGAGTTACGGGAGTCGCCCGAGGCCGAATGAGCTCCGCAACTCGAAAAAATCGAGTTACGTGAGTCGAGCGAAGCCGAAGTAGCTCCCTAACTCGAAAAAATCGAGTTGCGTGAGTCGCGCGAAGCCGAACAGCTCCGTAACTCGAAAAAATCGAGTTACGTGAGTCGAGCGAAGCCGAATGAGCTCCCTAACTCGAAAAAATCGAGTTAGGGGAGTCGAACGAAGCCGAAGTAGCTCCCTAAGTCGAAAAAATCGAGTTAGGGGAGTCGCGCGAAGCCGAACGAGCTCCGTAACTCGAAAAAATCGAGTTACGGGAGTCGCCCGAAGCCGAACGAGCTCCGTAACTCGAAAAAATCGAGTTACGTGAGTCGAGCGAAGCCGAAGTAGCTCCCTAACTCGAAAAAATCGAGTTAGGGGAGTCGAGCGAAGCCGAAGTAGCTCCCTAAGTCGAAAAAATCGAGTTAGGGGAGTCGAGCGAAGCCGCAAAAATCGAGTTAGGGGAGTCGAGCGAAGCCGAAGTAGCTCCCTAASTCGAAAAAATCGAGTTAGGGGAGTCGAGCGAAGCCGAAGTAGCTCCCTAAGTCGAAAAAATCGAGTTAGGGGAGTCGAGCGAAGCCGAAGTAGCTCCCTAACTCGAAAAAATCGAGTTACGTGAGTCGCACGAAGCCGAACGAGCTCCCTAACTCGAAAAAATCGAGTTACATACACGCGTCAGCCGCCATTGTAATCGTTCTTCCCCCAATCCATACATCCCACACAATAAACGTAATAAAACACATATTCACATCGATTGTTGTACAATAAAATGGAGTTATGGCAAGTAAATGAACGAGGTGGCAGCATGGTTAATATTTTGGTTGTAGATGATGAGCCGATGATTTGCAAAGGTGTTGCGACGATTTTGAAGCAGTCGAAGTTGGACATTAACGAGGTTTTCATCGCGTATAACGGGTTTGAAGCGCTGGATTTTATACATTTGGAGAAAATTGATCTGGTCTTTACAGATATTCAGATGGAGAAGATGAATGGCATCGAACTGATTGAGAACATCTTCTTGGAGGACCCGTCCATTCCGATTGTGATTTTGTCGGCACATGGGGAGTTTGAGTATGCGCAGAAAGCGATCCGTTTTGGAGCGAAGGAGTATTTGGTGAAGCCAATAACCCCGCCGCATCTCATTTCGGTTGTGACCAAGCTTTTGAAGGAAAAAGAAGAGAAAGGTCAACGCTTCGCGAATTGGGAAGGCACGCGCACCCTGCCTGGGCACATGACGCATGAGACGAATTATTATTTAAATGAATTGGTGACAGGGACGATCCATGAGTCCGAGGTGCCCGCCATCCTAGAAACGCTTGATCATCGCATGAATGGCACGTATTTTAGCATGCTGACCATCAAATTAGCACTCGAGCGTGGCGGAATCCATGACCAGGAAATTTCTACTTTAAAAGACCGCAGTTTGTTGAAATACGCCGCCCTGAACATCATGGAGGAAACCGCGAGTAAATGGAGCCATCTAGTTTTCAATAATCACAATTCCATCTTCACGTTGCTGCTGCAAATTTCAGAAGAAGAGAGCAGAGGCTCGATGCGTGTGAACCAACTATTGATGGTGGCTCAAATGATTCATACCAATCTGCAGAAATATTTGAATGTGAAGAGTCAGATCGGTATAAGTCGCATCCATGAGGGGATCACAAAGTGGCCAGTGATGTTCAAGGAAGCCCTTGAGAGCTTAACGTGTTGTGAGACCGACAAGGGTCACTACATGTTCTATATTGAGGATAAAGACAGCATTAATTCGAATCCCGACGTAACCATTACTGGCGTAGATGAGGCGAATAACCGAATCGTTTATGAGACGAAAGCGTATATTGAGGGCCATTTTTGCAATAAAGGATTGAAGCTGCAGGATATTGCGGATGCGGTGCATTTGAGTCCGAATTATTTGAGTTATTTGTTCAAAAAAGTGATGGGAACGAACATCTGGGACTATGTCACGAAGCTCCGGATGGAAGAAGGGAAACGTCTTATACTGACAACGGATAAACGGCGCTATGAGATTTCTGAAGAAATCGGTTATGAATCTCCGGAACATTTTAGCAAAATTTTCAAAAAACATTTCGGAATCAACATCTCGGAAGTGAAGCAAACAGGTGCGTAACATACGACATACTAAGCGTAATACGACACATCGCCCTTGCCTTGAACTCCCCTTATAATCAAAAATGTAGCAACTACAAGTGAATGCGATTCGAAAGGGGAACCAAACATGAGAGCAAAGAAAGCGTCAACACTGAGTGCGATTGCGTTAACGGTATTGATTGCGGGATGCAGTTCAAGCAACGGAACATCCAGTGCGACAAGCCCAGCTCCTGCGGCAAAAGAATCTACACTAGCTGCTGCAACAACTGCACCTGCTGCGAAGAAAGTAACAATTACAGCTCAAAGTTTTAAATCTGACCAAAAGGAAAAAAACGATCAACTGGATCAACGTATCGCCCGATTTAAAACGAAATTCCCGAATGCTGATTTCAAAAAAGACGACTGGCAATATAATCCTCTCGAGATCGGGATCAAAATGGCTTCGAACAGTGCGCCAACCGAGTATACGACGTATGCAACGGAAGGCAAAGTACTCGTTGATAAGAAATGGGTTGCCGATATTACCGATTCCATGAGTTCATGGGTACATGCCAAAGATATGAATGATCTGCTCTCCAAGCCATTTGTTGTGAACGGCAAAACCTACGGTGTACCGATTGATGGATATGTCATGACAATCACGTTGAATAAAAAGTTGTTCAAAGATAAAGGTGTAGAGCTTCCGCCAATGGATTGGACATGGGAAGATCTGCTAGCCGCAGCGAGAAAAATCAATGATCCAGCCAAAGGAATTGCCGGCTTTATTCCTATGGGCAAAGGGCCGGAAGCAGGCTGGAACTGGACGAATTTCCTTTATGCTGCAGGAGGTGATGTACAGAAGCTAGATAATGGTAAAGTAGTCGGCGTCTTTAATTCAGAGGCTGGTTTGCAAGCACTTGAATTTTACAAAAAACTCAAGGATGAGAACCTGATCCCGCAAAACTGGGCACTTGGTTATGGCGATGCTTTGAATGCCTTTGCGCAAGGGCGTGGCGCGATGGTGATGTGCGGAAGCGGTAACGCTGCAGATACAGCGATCAATGAAGGCGGCATCAGCAAGGATGATCTCGTTGTCTATCCGATGCCTTCCTTTACTAAGGGCGGCAAACACACGGGCGTACTTGGCGGAAACTATCGCGTAATCAATCCGAAGAGTGATAAAGATCAACAAGAAGTGGCATTCAAATGGATTACTGATGAGTACTTCACTGATGATTTCTTGAACTCCACGAAGAAAGAGATCGAAGATCGTAAAGGTAAAAACCGCGTCTACATCCCACAACCGATCAACTACTGGAAAGATTCCTCAGATTTTGGTAAAAAATATACGGATCTCTTAGCGAAGTACGATAACGTGTTCAAATACGATCCGCAATTGCTAGCTTTATGGGATGGCAAGCCGGAAGCGCAATACGAAGCTCAGAAGTACTATACAGAAATGGCGAATGTCATTCAAAAGGTGTTTACGACGAAAGATGTGGATTTGAAAAAAGCGCTGTCTGAAGCCGCGACCAAGGTTCAAACGGAAACGTTTGACAAAGTGAAGGTCGAATAGGCAAGCCTAATCCCCGGATCTAAACCGTTCATGGTTTAGATCCGATTTTCTCACAAGGAGTGTTTAGGATGGATGCAGAGCTAAGTTCACAACCTGTCGTAGCAAGCCGGGCATCAAAGAAGCGAATGAACTGGTATTTATGGGGTACGCTGTTTATTTTACCGGAAGTCGTGTTATTCATTATCTTTCTGTGGGTGCCGATTCTTAAGGGCATTTTCTATAGCTTCTATAATATTGATTTTGTAGATGGCAATCATTTCACTGGCTTAGCAAATTATGTGAGTATTCTGAAGGATGATCTGCTATGGATTTCAATTAAGAATACCTTGATCTATATGGCTTTGGGGATTATTCTTGGCTTCTGGATCCCCCCACTTGTGGCGATCGCCGTGTCTGAGCTTCGTCGGTTTCAAGGCGCAGCACGCATCATCAGTTATTTACCTAGTGCGGTGCCCGCCATTGTATTATACGGCATGTGGATGTGGTTCTTTGATGCTGTAGGTCCTATTAATAGTCTGTTACAAAAGGTAGGCATGGACCAAGTTTCGTTCTTTAGTCCGAAATTAGCAATGGCTTCGATTGTCATTCTAGAAACGTGGCAAAGCTTCGGGGCAGCTACGCTCATCTATATTGCGGCGATTGTTGGGATTCCCAGGGATTTATACGAAGCCGCTGAAATCGACGGTGCCAGTGTGTGGCAGCGCGTGCGTTATATCATTTTGCCTAGTATCAAAACCCTCATGGGACTCCTGCTTGTACTCCAACTGATCACGACCTCCCAAGGCTTCCAAGCGCAATTATCGATGACGGACGGCGGTCCGAATAATGCCACGTTGACATACTTATTATGGCTCAATCATACGGCGTTCCGCGATCTGGATTTCGGCAAAGCAAGCGCGATGGGCAGCTTGATGTTCTTCGTACTCATTGGAATGACCATCTTTTACAACGTCATGCAGCGTAGGAGTGAGAGAGCATGAAGCAAGGCGAACGCGGGTTAATTTCTCAGTATGATTTTAAAAAAGGTTCCGTCAAATTCGGTTACACTCTTATGGTGCTGCTCATTTTGGCGATTGCGGTAACGACGGTCTACCCGTTTCTGAATACGTTTTTCGGTTCTCTGAAAACGCGTGAGGAGTTTTTCACTTTTCCACCCACGTTTTTCCCGAAGCATTGGATTTGGAAAAATTATGACGATGCGTTTAATAGCTTTGATCTTCCGTTACTGACGTTTTTGAAAAATACGCTAGTCATCTATGTTGGGAATGTGGCCTTTTCCCTGTTATTTATCGGGCTGGCTGCCTATGCGTTATCCCATTTGAGAGTGCCATTCAAGCGTTGGTTGACAGTGTTCTTTTTTTCGACGCTTTTGATTCCACCGGCAACGTATATCGTCCCTAACTTTTTGAATTTGAAAAGCTTAGGTATGATCAACACGTATTGGGCGTTCTGGTTACCCGCAGCGGCGAATGCTTATTTCATGCTGCTGCTCAAAAATTTCTTCGATGGCATTCACAAAGAAGTGCTGGAAGCTGCTCGCATCGACGGAGCAAGTGAATTCACTTCTTTCATTCGAATTGCGGTTCCGCTGTCAACGCCGATTATTGGCACGTTGCTCATGTTGTCGTTCTCTACCACATGGAATGATTTCTACTGGCCGAACATTGTGATGACGGATAAAAGCATGTACCCACTCGCCACAGGTATTTATCGCTATGTGGTGTACTACAACTCTGTTATTCCGTGGAGTGTGCGTTTCGCCGTGTTGACGATGGCAATGCTGCCGCCAGTGCTCTTTTTCTTGATTTTTCAAAAGTTTATGATTCGCGGTTTATCAGTATCTAGTGTGAAAGGATAGGGAGATGCGTCCTTCAGAATGCGAATTCTGGAGGCGTTTTCTTTGCGTTTAAAGGAGTTTCTTTCGAGCATAGCGAACGTACTGTTAGCTATTGTACACTGGTAATGTTTGTGGTTTGTGGCGGCCTAGGCGGAAAGCCATGGAAAGGATGATAGACAGGGATGCGTAAAATGCTGCAAAATATGAAGCTAATGAAAAAGTTGATCCTGCTGCTTATCGTCTTTGTGGTGATCCCAACGCTCGTATTGGATTTGGTCGTTGCCAAAAAGTTGGAATCTATTACGGAGGAACAAGTAGGGACAGCACTGCTCCAATTAGTTCGGGGAAGTCATTTGACACTAGACCGTGAAAGCAGCGATTTTGAAGAAAAAACGGAAAAAATCATGATTTCGCAAGAAATCCAACAATTGGTGAGCGTACCGTCATCCTCCGAATATGAGCGATTTGAGATTTTCAAAGCGCTAGATAAATATTTGAACAACTATTCAACGAATGCTGTTCGGTACTCACTGTTTTTCTCAGATAAAGATAAATTGTATTCCTTCGTCCCTAATTCAGACCTGTTGAATAACGGGGTATTTTATTCGACAGATATGACGGATCTTTCGTGGTATAAAGTGGTCAGCAATGCGAAAGGCAGAGGGATTATTCGTGTCATTGATAAATTCGGATATAACCCGAATAACACGCAAACTGTCGCCTATTTGAGGCAATTAAACAGTATTTATAACGGCGAAACAGTTATCGGCTACTTGGTTGTATCGGGCATTGAAACGCCGTTGCAGATGGATTTTGTTCCTTTTGATAAATACAAAGATGCACAAATTCTGTTGCTCGATCCGGATAACACGGTGTTGGCGACGAATACCGAAGCTTTCGGGATTGGCTCGAAGATTGGTGTACCCGTAGGCAAGGAAGAAGGAGTTTATAAGCAAATTGAGAACGGCAATGAGATCATGTCGGTCATTCATACGAGTGAAATCACGGGGACTAAGCTACTGATGCGCGTTCCGGTCCAGTCGATCATTATTGATCATATCAGCGTTCAACGATTGGTAGATTGGATTATGTTGATCTATTTCTTTATTTTGATTTTGGCGAGTATGTACTTCATACAATCGATTCTGAAGCCAATTTCCCGACTGGCACGAATCACGAATTCGTATCATCCAGGAAAGCCATTAGCCATTACCATGCATGCGGAGAGTAAAAATGAGATCATCCTGCTGAGCAATCATTTCATCCGAATGACCAATCGATTGAATCAGACGATTTATGATCAATATGAGCTTGAATTAAAGCACAAGGAAGTTGAATTGTCGATTTTACATACACAAATCAATCCACATCTTCTCTATAATACATTGGAGTCCGTCTACTGGCATACGTTAATGGAGGGGGCAGCGGAATCCGCTGAAATGATTAAGGATCTGTCGCTCATTATGCGAATTGGGCTTAGTAAAGGCAAGCTGCTCATACCAGTGATGGAAGAAATCAATCATGCGGAGGCGTATGTACGGCTCCAATTATTCCGCTATGAGTATGCATTCAAAGCGTATTGGGAGATCGAAGAGGAGGCCAAACGTTATCTAATGCCAAAGGTGCTTCTGCAGCCGATTATCGAGAATGCCATCCTCCATGGGATCAAGAATATGAGTCAGGACGGGGAACTCTGGATCAAGGTGAAGTATTCGGAGGGGAGAATCATCATCAGTGTTGAGGATAACGGATACCGCCCGGCCGACATTGGGATGCTGAATGCCATTTTGCAGGGGAAAGAGAGTAGTAAGGGATTCGGTATAATTAATGTGCAAAAGCGGATTCAGCTGCATTTCGGGGAAGGGTTCGGTTTGCAGTATGCGCTGCGGGAGGATCAGGGTGTAAGAGCGTGGATCGAGATCCCGGCGGTGTTGGATGAGACGGATTGGAAGTAGGGTACAGTGGATAGAGCCAATACCGAGGAAGCAGTATAAGTGCGCAACCACCACCTGACAAGCTGTAGATGAAAAACGCAACCGTCCGTTTGGGACGGTTGCGTTTTTTGCATTCACATATAGAATTTGTGACCGTGATAGAAACCATTTTGATCCTATATCCACATGCGTGGAAATGCCCCGTAAGTTAATTTTGCGGAAAGGAAGACAGATCTTCAGGTGATTCAGAATTCTCCGTCACGTCAATGTAATGGTCAATTGAATCTAGAACCTGACTAAGCGGCGATTGAGCAAATATAATACGATCCGCGTGAATAGCGTTATAGGTGCTGTCATCTTTGTTAATTTTGAATCCTCTATAATTCTCGTAAATGGTTTTCATGGTAATCTCTCCCTCACTAGGATGTATATAATAAAATAACACCAAATGGATAAGTTTGGTAGAGGTGTAAAATAAGAGATTGTGTCACTTTGTGACTAGTTAGATAAATTATTTATGACATTGTTCTTAGATTTGGAATAACACAAAATTCATGCTTGCTGTTGTGATTGCACAGACTGTGCTTTCACTCGTTCTCGCACCTCGGCTGGCTAAAATCATCTTTGGCCTGTTTATTGCTGGGCTCATTGTCCCGTCCCAAGTCAATATGCTGCCGATTTACTCGTTTACACATAAATTAGGCTGGTCTGATCATTTATACGGATTAGTACTTGTCTCTGTTGCGATGCTCATGCCATTGACTGTTATCATGTTGAAAGGCTTTATGCAGGTGCTGAACCAAGAGATTTTGGAAGCGGATAGTATAGACGGGGCTAGCGAGTGGAAACTATATTCACGTACCGCATTGCCTTTATCTGCTCCTTCCTTAAAGGCAATGGCTACTTTCTTGTACGTGATGGTCTGGAATGATTTGTTAATCCCTATGCTGCTTACAGGAGTAGTGATCACGGCAGTTCCAATGATTGTGATGTTCTTATTCTTTCAGCGGTATTTCGTTGCTGGTGTTATGGCGGGATCCTTGAAGGGTTAAAAGGCAAGGGGGTGGAACGGTCGCGATCAGTTGCGACTGTTTTTTGTTTCCACATTAATACCAATCTTTGATTGCGGTCGCTATCATAGGATGGCTATGAGATGATGTATTTTCATTCTGTTCTTTTTTATGTTACAGTTAGGTGGAGGTGATTATTTGTGGTGAAATTAAGTATTTTGGATCAATCGCAAATTGGAGAAGGTCGTAATGCCGCGCAGACGCTGGCTGAGACGACTGAACTAGCACAAGAAGCAGATCGAATTGGTTATAGCCGGTTCTGGGTGTCGGAGCATCATGCTTCACAAGCCTTGGCGCATTCGAGTCCAGAGGTTCTGATCGCACATTTGGCTGCCAAAACTGATCGCATCCGACTAGGCTCTGGAGGCATCATGATGCCACATTATAGCGCATATAAAGTTGCTGAAAACTTCCGCTTGCTAGAGGCGCTTCATCCCGGGCGTATCGATGTTGGGCTTGGCCGCGCACCAGGTGGCATGCCAATATCCACGCGTGCGCTGCAAGAGGGCAAATATACAGGCGTTGACCAATACCCGCAGCAAATCGCTGATTTGACGGGTTATTTATATGATTCACTTCCAGCGGGGCATAGGTTCGCCGCGCTGCAAGCATCGCCGATTATTCCGACAGCTCCGGAAATTTGGCTGCTCGGCTCTTCCTATGACAGCGCAAGAATTGCTGCTGATCAAGGGGCGGCATTCGGCTTCGCGCAATTTTTCGGGAACGCGGATTGTGAGCAGGCGCTGCGAATTTATCGCGAGCACTTTACGCCGTCGATCTTGAATGAAAAGCCACACTCCCTAGCAGCCGTGTTGGTCATCTGTGCAGATACGGAAGAAGAAGCGAATCAACTAGCGCTTAGTACAGATTTGTTCTTCTTGTCTTTGGGTCGCGGAATGCTGCTTCCGTCATTCCCTTCCGTGAACACGGCACTCAATTACCCGTATACGGAGAATGACTATGCCATGATTCGCAATGGTCGCCACAGACGAATTGTTGGCACGCCAGTGCAAGTGAAAGAAGAGATCTTGAAGTTGAATGAAGCTTATCAAGCGGATGAAATCATGGTCGTCTCGCCGATTCATAACATCGAAGCGCGATTGCATTCGTATCGCTTGCTGGCGAAGGCGTTCGAGCTGTAGTTTCAACCAAGCCATTCGTGTATCATGCGCCGAACTATAGTCAAACAGGCCGTCCCTGCACAACGCGCCACACTATTGTCATACATGCCGTCACCCGCCATCATCGCGGTATTAACTGGAAAAAGTACAGCTAATTTCGCCGAATTTGCCTAAAAATATGAAATAACTGGATTTTATGTTGCTAATTTCAGTGATTTGGTCTGATTTCAACCAATCGGTGAAGATTAGATGTAGGTTTTCCAGTTATTCTCTTTAATCAGCGATTTTGCGTGAAATTAGCTACATATTTTCCATTTATTTTGCAAGATGAGTGGCAGGAGGATGGTTTGCTCACACATCTAACCACCATTCTGAAAACCATATTTGCGTTTTTTGGTCACTGCCATTACACTTAAACAAAAAACGGTGGAGTGGTGGCATGAGCAAGAATCGCGTATGGAACAAGGGAAAACGGAATGGTGGAGGCGGGCCTGCACCGGGAACAGGGTATAAAGAGAAGCTTGAAGCAGAACAAGCTTTTAAACCGGAAGTGATTGATCTTTCGAATCCGATTAATCAAGTGAAACGTATGAGCCGTGAGAACTGGGTAGAACGCCCGATCCGACCAGCTCGAGCACAACAGCCGAATAAGTAACAATCGCGACAAGCCTAACTAGTCTCCGTCAATGGAGATTGTGTGTAGGCTTTTTTTTTTTTACGCCAAAATATTCGTTAGCTAGTCACTCATGCGACTTTTTCCGCCTTAAACGCCATATAAATGAAAAATGTGCCGAAGGTGTGATTAGGAAGTGCCAAGCGGATAAGGTTCGACAAAGGAGGCCATGCATCATGAGATCCGTCTTGAAGCTAGAAATCGAGGAAGCGAAGGTGATGATTGCTGCAGGTATTCAAGCTGCTGTGGAGGCTAAGGCGGCAGAAACGATTTGTATCGTCGACGAAGGCGGCTATTTGTTAGCCTTAGAGCGAATGAATGGGGCACGCAACACGAGCCCTGAGCTAGCTATGGCGAAAGCTTTTACGGCAAGCGGGCATAGACGCTCGACGCATCTGTTTAATCAGCCTGGCGGGCCAGCGACGATCCATGGGGAAGCATTTGGCATTCATGCGATGATGCCAGGGAAGTTTGCGATCTTTGTAGGCGGCTTTCCTATCGTAGTCAACGGTCAAGTCATTGGCGGGGTAGGCGTGAGCGGAGGAGTTGGCGAGGATGATATTGCTGTTGGAGTGGCCACCTTAAGGGCGCTGCAGCAGCACCTAGGCGATAGATTCGAAGTGCTTACCGATGCGGATATCAAAAAGTGAGAAGAGGCGCGGCCTCGACCTAAATGGTATTAAAAGAGCAACCCCCGATACCTCTCCGAAGAGAGAAATCGGGGGTTGCTTTTACGACATAAGGCTTCTAACATACTTGAACGATTCTTCGATCGTGTGATCTTCGAGACGCTCCAAGGAAATATCTACGCCTGGCTTGTATTGGTGTAGCTTTTGTAAGAAAGCTGACGTCTCAAATATACCTTTACCGGACGCAATTTCATTCTTTTGACCATTGTTCACGACATAATCCTTCAAATGAGTCAGTACAATTCGGCTGCCAAAAGTTGCGAAGGCATGATCCAAGAAAGCTTCTTGATCTTGCGGCTCAACGACAGTCGGAGGGATCAAATTAACTGGATCAAATACGACGCCTAAGGTGCTGGAAGGCACTTCTGCTAAGATTTGAGCCATTTTCTCAGTACTCGATAATGTATGTGTGAAAACTGGCTCTAATCCGATATGAACACCCCAACGATCGGCCTCTTCGGCTAATTCCTCAACCGTTTGCTTCAGGATGGACCATCCTTTGGCCTCATACCCGTTAGCATCCTCCGCAAGATACGTTGTTAGATCACCTGTTTCAGTAGCCACAATGGACGTTCCGAAATCACGAGCGTATCGCAAATGCTCTTTGAATCTATCGATCTCATAACGACGCTGCTGCGGATCCGGATGAATAGGATTGATATAACATCCGAGCACGCCAATCCGCACGCCTGCACGATGGAATTGCTCGCCAATATGATTGGCGAGAGCTGGACTTAATTTCCCGAGACTTAAATCATAATCGCTAATGGCTTTACTAAGCGCTAATTGAACGAAGTCGATGCCACGTCCGCTTAACTTCGCGGTCAATTCCTTCAAGGGCAGGTGGCCGACGGTATGAGCGAGTGTCCCAATACCCATCTATCTGGCCATCCATCCGCCGTCCACGCAAAGCACGTGTCCGTTCATATAATCGGAAGCGTCTGAAGACAAGAAGACAACAGGGCCTTTCAAATCTTCAGGTGAACCCCAACGACCCGCAGGAATACGCTCAGTAATTGAAGCTGTACGTTTTTCATCTTTGAGAATTGGAGCTGTGTTATTCGTCGTCATATAGCCTGGAGCAATAGCATTGATTTGGATGCCTTTTCCAGCCCACTCGTTCGCTAGTGCTTTCGTCACACCTGCAATCGCATGCTTACTAGCTGTGTAACCTGGCACGTTGATTCCACCTTGGTATGTCAGCATGGAAGCAATATTTACGATTTTACCGCTGCCGCGCTCGATCATATGACGACCAATCAGCTGGCATAGGAAGAATGCGGAGTTCAAGTTCAGGTCAATAACATCGTGCCAATCTTGACGCGCATGGTCAACGGCTGGTGTACGACGAATAATACCCGCGTTATTCACTAAGATATCGATGCTGCCGTAAATGCCAATCGCTCTAGCAACGACATCCTCAAGAATGTCTTCATTGCTTAGATCTGCCGCGATAAGTTCAGCTTTGCCGCCTAATGCGCGAATCGCTTCAACAGTTTGAACGCTTTCAGAAGAAGAAACAGCGATTACATTCGCGCCTGCTTCCGCAAGTCCGATCGCCATAGCTTGGCCTAAGCCGCCTGAAGCGCCAGTTACAAATGCTGTTTTACCCGAGAGATTAAAAAGTGTCATAACATACTCCTTTTCATAATAAGCAATTATTGGTTTCACTGTTTATTAAGTTGTTTCGCTTAATGCGTTTCAATCTGAATGCCTGTTTCACGGAACTGCTGCGCCGTTTCTTCGGTCAACCCGCTATCGGTTATAATCATGGACACCTCAGAGAGGGAGGCGAAGGTTCGCAGCGCGCATTGTCCAAATTTAAAATGATCGATAACCCCATATACCGTTGCGCTCGAACTTATTAAGGCCCGCTTATATTCAACTAGATCATTGGTGTAAATCGTAAAACCATGCTGCAGATGTACACCAGTGGCCGAAATGAACGATTTCTGAATGTTGAGATCTCGCACATAGTCTACAGCTTCTGGGCCAGCAAGCATGTTGCGCAGGCGATAACCACCAGGCACGACGAGCCGAATTTCATCCTTATGGACAAGTTCTGAAATAATGTAAAGATCATTCGTGACAACGGTAAGCGGCTGATTATCCAGCCGCCTAGCAATTTCAAGCGTTGTGGAGCCACCATCCAATGCGATGATATCGCGAGGTTGGATGTATCGGAGTGCAAGAGATGCAATCTCTGATTTTTTGTCCGCATGCTTAATATTCGGTTCTTTCGCAGAGAGGATGCCTAACTGATCACTTTGAGCTAGCATAGCTCCGCCATGAATGCGGATAAGCAGCCCCTTTTCTTCCAGCTTGGCTAAATCTTCGCGAATGGTTTTACCTGTTACTTCTAGACGTTCACTCAGCTCATTCACGGTGACTTCTTTCTGAGCGAGTAAAACTTCCATGATTGTTTCATATCTGCGTAATGGATTCATCGGGATTCATCCGTTCTTCTAGTGGGATTACCGATTATTTTAAATCTTGCATAGCTACTGCATCCATATCGTTGAACATTTGATTTTCACCAGCCATACCCCAAATGAATGTGTAGTTGTTCGTACCAACACCACTGTGAATGGACCAACTTGGGGAAATAACAGCTTGCTCATTGCGCATAACAACGTGACGCGTTTGTTGTGGCTCGCCCATCATGTGGAAGACAACAGCATCTTCTGGCATGTCAAAATAGAAATAAACCTCGGAACGACGGTTATGCGTATGCGATGGCATTGTATTCCACATGTTGCCTGGCTTCAATAATGTCATTCCCATAACAAGTTGACAGCTTTGAACGCCATCCAAGTGGATGTATTTATAAATAGTACGCTCATTAGACGTGTTGATGCTGCCCAGGTGTGCAGGCGTCGCTTCGCTGATCGCAACCTTAACAGTTGGGTACGTTGTGTGAGCTGGTGTGGAGTTGAAGTAGAACTTCGCTGGGTTCGCTGCATCATCGCTTGCGAAGGAAATTTCTTTGGAACCTAGCCCAATGTAAATGCAGTCTTTGGAATCCATTGTGTACGCTGTGCCATCGACAGTGATTGTCCCTCTAGCACCAACATTGATAATTCCGATCTCGCGGCGCTCTAAGAAGTAGTCAGCAGCCATTTCTTTGCGATCAGCTTCTAATTGAAGCGTTTCTGTCGTTGGCAGAACGCCGCCAATAATAAAACGATCAACATGTGAGTAAACTAATGTCACTTGGTTTTCTGTAAATAAAGATTGAATTTGAAATTCAGCTTGTAAACGTTCAGTATCAAATTGTTTAACTTCATTCGGGTGTGACGCATAGCGGATATCCATGGATTAATCTCTCCTTAGGGTTGGTTTATTTGTGTTGATATACGTTCATATAGGTTTAATTTACTTCATATCAACCATTTAGGCAAGGGCATCTTACTTGCGAGATGTGGAAATTATGGAAGTTGTGAATAAAGTGAACGGAAAGTGTACAAAACAAGCAAACGAGTACAGTTTATTAAGAAGGTAAGAAGGAGGCCCCCACATGTCGATGGATAAAAGTCATTATTTCGATCACGTTTGCAATGATACAATCCCAACACTGCCAGAGGAAGAAGATACAACACCGACAGATATGTTAAGTGATGCGGTTGCAGAAATTATGGATAATTTAAGTCATCCCTTTTCGGATGATGATTACACAGACCGAGACTGAATAATGTAGAAATGCCCCTTCCATTGGAAGGGATTTTCTTTTTGTAGGCAGGGGAGTACAATGACCATATGAACGGATGGAAAGGAGGCCCCAATGTCACAACCGACAAGAATATTTCCTATTTTGTTGCCAGATCACCCTTGTCATCCACAGGTGGTTGCTTATTATTTTAAACAATGGCAAGGCTTTCATATGCCCTTTCACCGACATGATGCGACTGAGATCATGTATACCATACATGGCTTTTGTGATGTAGATGTACAGCTTTCCCCAACAAGAACGGAACGAGTTAGATTGAAAAAAGGGGAGTTCATTCTACTCAATGCCAATATTGCCCATCGACTTATTGTGGAAGAGGATGAGCCATGTCGGATGCTCAATGTGGAATTTCGTTTTACATCTCATCAAGGCGTGATGCCGTCTTTACAGCAGCTTGCCGCGGAAGAGAAACAGCTGAGCTCTTTATTGGGAATTCAGAGCGCTTACGTAGTGTTGCGTGACCCTGATGAAGTGTATCATGTGATGAAAAGTTTGGTGCTAGAGTTAGACAAGCCGGCTGACAAGAGCGAGTCCATGATTCAACTGTTATTTGCTCAACTATTGATTCGAATCGCTCGTTTACGACGTGAATCCGCAAGTAGTAGTTTGGTACAAAGCGAGTGGTATGTGAAGAAAAGTATGGATTATATGCATCAGAATTACGATCGCGAGATTCAAGTGAAAGACATAGCAGGGGCTGTGAATTTACATCCAGGCTATTTACAGCGCATATTCAAAGCGGTGACAAGGCAAACCCTCATGGCTTACTTAACGGAAATAAGGATGGAAAAAGCACAAATGCTGCTGCTAGAAACAGACATCCCGATCGCGGATATCTCTGATTATATCGGGGTGGGCAGCCGTCAGTATTTTCATATGTTATTCAAGGCGCATACCAATTTAACACCTACGGATTATCGCAAGTCGATGAATACGTACAAGCGTATGTATCCAGAAGGAAGTTAGTATTTTTGACAAATGGTATGCAATGAAGTTAGAAATTTGATAACGTTTTCTCTCTTTGCTTGGTACAATGTAAAACATAGACGAAGTGATAGAGAGGGCGATAAATATGGCATTTAAAGTAGCATTCATTGGCGCAGGAAGTATTGGATTCACACGTGGACTACTACGAGATTTATTAGCAGTACCAGAATTTCATGATATTCAAGTGGCTTTTACAGACATTAATCCACACAATTTAGAGATGGTGACAGAGTTATGTCAACGTGATATCCATGAGAATGGCTTATCGATTCAAATTCAAGCGACAACAGATCGCAGGGAAGCGTTAGAAGGGGCCAAATATGTGCTTTGCACAATACGTGTAGGCGGTCTAGAGGCTTTTGCAACAGATGTGGACATTCCTTTGAAATATGGTGTGGATCAATGCGTTGGTGATACATTGTGTGCGGGTGGTATCATGTACGGCCAACGCGGCATTTCTGAAATGCTTCGTATTTGCCAAGATATTCGCGAGGTCGCTGCGCCGGATGTGACATTGTTGAATTACGCGAACCCAATGGCTATGCTGACTTGGGCTTGTAATAAATACGGCGGTGTTCGGACGATAGGCCTTTGCCACGGTGTACAGCATGGTCATCATCAAATTGCAAATGTTTATGGATTGGATAAGAAAGATGTGGATATTATATGCGCCGGTATTAATCATCAAACATGGTACATCCAAGCTTCTCACGAGGGGAAGGATTTGACGGCAGGCTTATTAGAAGCATTTGAAAATCATGCCGAGTATGCACGAACAGAGAAAGTTCGCATTGATATGCTGCGCCGCTTCGGCTACTATAGCACCGAGTCCAATGGACATCTGAGTGAATATGTCCCTTGGTATCGGAAACGGGCCAGTGAAATTCAGGATTGGATTGATATGGGGTCCTGGATTAATGGTGAAACGGGCGGTTACTTACGTGTATGTACAGAGGGACGACGTTGGTTTGAGACAGATTTCCCGAACTGGATGAAGGATCCTGCTTTCGTCTATGCGACCGAGAAGCGCAGTGAAGAGCATGGCTCCTACATTATCGAAGGGCTAGAAACAGGACGCGTTTACCGGGGACATTTTAACCTGGTCAATAAAGGTGTGATCTCGAATTTACCGGATGATGCAATTATTGAAGCACCGGGCTATGTCGATCGCAACGGGATCTCGATGCCGCATGTTGGTGAACTGCCGTTAGGACCAGCAGCGGTATGTAATGTTAGTATTTCTGTTCAGCGATTGGCCGTAGAGGCAGCTGTTCACGGGGATGATAAGCTGCTGCGTCAAGCGTTTATGATGGATCCTCTGATTGGAGCTGTTTGCAATCCGAAGGAAATTTGGCAAATGGTAGACGAAATGTTAGTTGCACAAGAGGCATGGCTGCCGCAATATGGTGCGGCAATTACTGAGGCCAAACAGCGACTTGCAGCAGGGAATCTTATTCCGACGCGTGACTACGAAGGCGCTGCTCGTGTGAAGGTGAAATCTGTCGCTGATATGCAGCAGGATCGCGAGGCGGCTAACAAGAACGCGGGGGAAGCTGACAAAGGAAAGGATCGGGCGACGACAACTGCTTGAGGTTCGTTTGTTTTCAAGTATGTTCATTTGGGTGCTTTTCGGGTATAATTAGTGAGTAAGTGAAGGGCCGCTTGCGGTCCTTCTTTTTTCATTTCAGGTTGGAAGTGTTTGATAACGAAAGGGGAAAGTCAGATGTCTAATATTGGCGTATGGGAAGCTGCAGAACCAGGCGTGACTCGTTGTATTTTGAAAGCAGAAGTAGGTTTAATGATGATGGAGGTTCATTTTGAACCTGGGGCGATTGGCTATCAACACAGTCATGTTCATGAACAAATGTCGTATTGCTTGAAGGGTAAAATCGAATTCACAATCGATGGCGTCGTTACTGTTATTGAACAGGGCCAAACGATTTATATACCTAGTGGAGCTAAACATGGCGTTACTGCATTGGAAGACTCTGCACTATTAGATGTATTTACACCAATTCGTGAAGATTTGGTAAAAAGATAACCAGTTGCTCCCGCAACTGGTTTTACTTTAAGTGCGACAATTGAATGCGTTTACAATAGTAAATGGAGGCAGATTATGCGAAAAAGGGGACGCAAAGCGTGGAATTGGTTTCACCGCAGCTTATTTTTACGTGATCGTCCGCTGACTGTGAAATTGCTCGTATATTCAGCCATGCTAGTTGTGATTCCGCTGTGTGTCGTTGGATTCATCTCCTATCAGAAATCGTCCGAGGTGCTGCGCGAAGAAGCGAATCTAAGTAATGAACAAATTATTGAGCAGGTCAAACTCCATATCGAGTACTACATACGCGATTTCGAAATTGACTCGATTCGTATGCAGAACCATCCGGCCATGGGGCAGTTCCTGCGGATGACGAGTGAACAAGAAGTGAAGGAATCTGGCATCCGAGAACCCTTGCTGCAGTTATTTCACGACACCGCGTACTCTCGATCGGATATTTCGCGCATCCTGCTGGTTATGGAGGATAAAGCGGTTCTGGATACAAGCTTCAACAAGAACGTAACACCTGCCATTGAACTCATTCAAGAACCGTGGTTTTCAAGTGTTCCTAACAATAGTGATATTCGACTTATCATTCGTCCGCCCTCACCTCGCTATGAACTCGAGTATGTGCCTGTGCTCTCAATTGTGAAGAGGTTAGTGAGTCCGAATACTTTAGAGCCTGTTGCTACCTTGATCATGGAAGTGAATTTCAAACGCATTCAAGAAATTGCTGATCGCGTAACGATTGGACGTACCGGATATCTCTCTATCATCGACTCCGCGGGTCACTATATATTTTCCCCAGCGAATGAGGAAATTGGTCAATTGTCTGAGTTGGAGCAATTGCCGATTATTCTAACGCGAGATAGCGGCTCGTACCAAGCCGCAACAGGAGATAAACCGTTCTATACATGGAGCAAGTCGTCCTATCTGAATTGGCGATTAGTCACAATGATTCCGGAATCCGAATTAACACATGGCACGCAGTATATTAGGCAAACCATATGGTGGACCGTAGTCTTTACACTTCTTATCGCCTATTTAATCGGAATTGGCTTCGCGACTAGCATTGTTAGACCAATACGTTCACTACAATTCTTTATGAAAAGAGTGAAAGCAGGGGATTTTCAATCTCGAGTAGATATTGAGTCCAAAGATGAGATCGGTCAGTTAACGAATGATTTTAATAAAATGGTCGAGAAGCTGCAAGTGCTCTTAGATGAAATTTACTATTCAGAGCTGCGCGAGAAAGATCTTCAGCTTCGTCAGAAAGAGACGGAACTGAAAGTGCTTCAATCCCAAGTGAACCCGCACTTTTTGATGAATGCGTTAGAAACGGTCAGAGGTATGGCATTGGAAAAGGATATGACGGATATTTCTGTATTAGTTGCCTCGTTGGCGCGACTGCTTCGCTACAATTTGAATCATGCAGGTGCGACTATTTCCGTGCAACAAGAAGTTCATATCTGTGACATGTACTTGCGGATTCAGCAATATCGGTTTCAAGAGAGACTCACGTATTCGTTTCAGATTCCAGTATGGGCAGAGACTCAATTGATAGCCAAGTTTGCTCTCCAGCCGCTTGTTGAGAATTGTGTCATTCATGGCTTGGAGACGAGTGCGATGCCCGTTCATATTGATATTTCTGCTAAACGTTATGATGAAAACTATTTTGTAATCGAAATCAAAGATACTGGAACCGGAATACCTGCTGATAAACTAAGATCTTTGCAACTTGATTTGCGCCAAAAGGATATGGTGACAGCCGTCTCCCAAATCGGCATTGTCAATGTACATCGTCGAATTTCGTACTTATTTGAGGAGGATTCTGGCCTCGAACTGGAAAGTAGTGTTGGTGCTGGAACCACAGTTAGGATTAAGCTGCCACTGAAGCTACAAGGAGAGGGAGGGGCTAGTCATGTATAAAATCATACTCGTGGATGATGAGAAATGGGTCCGCGTTGTGTTGCGGAAAGCTGTTGAACAGACCAAGCTGCCTGTAGCTATTATGCAGGAATGTGGAAATGGATTAGAGGCGCTAGACGCGCTTGAGCATCATCAAGCTGATCTCGTGATTTCTGATATAAAGATGCCCATTATGGATGGAATTGGATTAGCGGAGCAGTTAGCACGGAAGTCAGTGAATATCATACTAGTCAGTGGGTATGACGATTTTCAACTAGCCCAGAAAGCGATTCGACATGGCGTGAAGGATTTTTTGTTAAAGCCCGTGGAAACGGAAGCGATGGCAGATTGTTTACGCAAATGGATTCAAGAACGCGAGACACGGGAAGAGGCATTACGTGCGGAAACAGCCTTACCCAATCTAGATGAACTATCGGTCATAGCACGCGTGCAGCAATTCGTTATGGCAAATGTTCACAAAGAGATTTCGTTGACCGATGCAGCCACACTAGTGCATCTCAATCCAAGCTATTTAAGTCAGCTTTTTAAGCAGCAAACCGGTGGCAAGTTCGTTGATTTCGTGATTGAAATGCGAATGGAAGAGGCGAAGCGACTGCTTGTTAAAACATCCTTGCGTGTTTCTGAAATCGCAGAAAGACTGGGATATTCAGATATTTCGTACTTCAGTTCCACGTTCAAGAAGCTAACTGCGATTTCACCGTTAGAATATCGGAAATGCGGCGGAATGTCGAAAGAAAAAGGACACATGTGAGGCGCCTTTCACCTCCATGTATCCTTTTCTTCATTTAGGCTTACTTTTTCGCTTTCTCAATCGCTTCTAGTGTTTCTTTGTATTCACTGCGATATTTCTCAATAACAGGCTTAACCGCATCCTGCCAAGGTTTGAGGTCTGACACATCCGTAATTGTAACGCCAGCTGCCTTTACTTTAGCTTCTGAATCCTTTTCGAATTTATCCCATTCGGCTTTTTGTGTTTTGACGGATTCCTGAGCTGCTTTCTTAATCAAATCCTTGTCTTCATTAGAAAGCTTATCCCAAGCTACTTTGGATATCAGCAAAACTTCAGGTACACGTTGATGTTGGTCTAGAATGAGATTTTTGGCTTGTTGGAAATGGTTCGAAGAGAAATAGCTTGGATAATTGTTTTCTGCGGCATCAATGATACCGGTCTGTAAAGCATTGAACACATCACCGTAGGGCATTGGAGTTGCATTTGCACCAAGCGCAGCCATGAGATCGATATTTACTTTATTTTGAATGACACGTATTTTGAGTCCTTTTAGGTCGGCTAATGTTTTAACCGGTTTCTTGGAGTAGAAATGTCGAGCACCAGAGCTATAGTAGGCAAGCCCCTTCATGCGGGAGGTCTCCAGACTATCCAGGAGCTTCGTCCCTTGCTCACTCTCTAGAAACTTCCATTGATGAGCATCATTGTCGAAAATATAGGGCAAGCTGAACACTTCATATTGCTTGTTGAATCCACCTAGTGCACCTGTGCTGACACGGGTAAATTCGATGGCGCCGAGCTGGACTTGCTCGATAACTGCCTTCTCTTCACCTAATTGGGAGGCGGGGAATACATCGATTTTGATACGACCATCTGACGCTTGATTAACCAACTCTGCGAATTTCTTATCGCCAATTGTTGTCGGGTAATCAGCAGGGTGTGTTTCAGCTAAACGGAAATTCAATTTAGGTCCATCGCTTTTTTTCGTTGCTGAAGCGGGAGCAGCTGTTCCAGGTGCTGAAGTTGAGCTGCTAGTAGGCGTGCTGCCACAAGCTGAAAGTAACAAACTTGTACCAATGACTGTACTGAGGATGGCAAGATTTTTTCTTTTTATAGGCATGTCGATAATCATCCTTTGTCGGAAAGTTTGGTAGATCTATTCAAGCTATTTCATAAGATTAGGCAGCCACATAACAAGGCCGGGAATATAAGTCAGGATCATCAGGACGATACACATGACATAGAAGAATGGCATCATGGCCTTCGTGCCCTCAGAAATCGAAATGTTGCCTATCGCGGATCCAACAAACAAGACGGTCCCGACTGGCGGGGTCAGTAGTCCGATGCCTAAGTTTAACATCATAATGATACCGAAGTGAACAGGATCCATACCAAGGGCCGTTACGACGGGCAGTAATATCGGTGTCATAATTAAGATTAGCGGTGCCATATCCATCGGAGCGCCTAATACTAACAAAAGTATATTGATAATTAACAAAATAATAATGGGATTATCCGTAATGCCAAGCAGCAAATCGGTTAGCATGCCAGGAACTTTGAGGAAAGCAAGTACCCAACTGAAGGTAGCTGAAGCTGCAATTAGAAAGAGTACCATGGAAACCGTTCGAAAGGTACGTTTCAATATGATCCACATACGACTGATTGGAATATCCCGATAGACGAGAAACGTAAGGATGAAAGCATATAAACAAGCGAGCGCGCCGCTTTCTGTTGCTGTAAACCATCCAGTGAATATGCCGCCAAGAATAATGACCGCAGTCAGAAGGGACAGAAGTCCGTCGCGGACGATTTTTGGAATATCACGTAATGGCACGGATTCACTCTTGGTATAACCGCGTTTAATCGCAATGACATAACTTGTAACCATAAGGGATACACAGAGGATCAGACCAGGGACGATGCCTGCGAGGAATAAAGAGGCAATGGAGATGCCGCCGCCTGCTGCCAGGGAATAAAGGACAAGGTTGTGACTCGGTGGAACAACAACGCCTTGAATGGCCGCAGAAACCGTGACGCCAACGGCATAGTCCGTGTCATATCCTTTCTTTTTCATCATGGGAATCATGACTGAGCCTATAGAAGAGACATCAGCTATCGCGGAGCCTGATATGTTACCGAAAAACATACAAGCCACACAGTTCACCATGGCTAGACCACCGCGAATCCCCCCAACAAGAACCTGAGCGAGATTGATGAGTCGAAGAGCCATTTGTCCTTCACTCATAATCTGGCCAGCAAGAATGAAGAAGGGGATCGTCAACAAGGAGTACGAGTTCATCCCTTGAATCATGGTTTGGCCTACAGTTGCAAGTGGAACCTTCAAGTAAACCAGGGTAAGCAGTGATGAGCCTGCCAACGCTAAGGAGATCGGAAATCGCAGGACGATCAGACCAACGAAGGTGACACATAAGATGAGAATGGCAATGGTCGAGTCCATTAATGGGTGCCTCCTTCCTTCAAATTGACATGCCGTTTCGTTTCAAAGCCAAACAGCTGCAGAAGTGCATAAGCACAAGTCATGACACCAGTAATGGGCATAATGACATACAACGTACTGTTGGGTAGACCTGTTGCTGGCAGTTCGGATTCGTGCATCATGACAGTGAAATCCCATCCATATAGCAAGAGATAGATACCAAATGCGAGAATAGTGAACTCAATGAGCTTATCGAGCGCTTTATTGAATGAAGCTGGAAGCTTGTGTGTGAAGGAATCAATGCCTAGATGAAGCTTCTCTCGAAAACCAATCGCGATTCCCATGAATGAGAACCAGACAAGCAGTAACATCGTGACTTCTTCGGACCAGAAAAAAACGAAATTGAATAGCTTACGCGTCATGACCTGAGTTGTGACAATAATGATCATACTTAGTAAACCGATTAGAGAAACCGACTCGATAAAAGTATCGATACCAAGTGCTAGCTTTCGGAACAATCGCATCGTGAAACGGACCTCCTTTCTCTTTTTTGTAAGTGCTTCCATTTGCGATGTCTTTAGTATAGCGGTCGAATTCTCGAGGAGGTACGCCAGAGTTTTTAGTTTTTTTTGTAATTTTTTTAGAATGTAGAATGTGAAGATCAGTATTGACTGACCCTTGTCGGCAAAGTAAAGTTGAATTAAAGTTGAATTTATGAAATCTATCATATGTAAAAAAGGAAGGGTTGAGCCTTATGCAAAATAGCGGTAAATTTGCTTGGACATGGACAATTCGCGAAGAAGTTCTTGAGGAATATGTGAAGATGCACTTGGCTCCTTGGCCGGAGATTATGGAAGAACATAGTAAAGCTGGCATCCGAGATTACTCCATTTTTCAAAATGGTGCGCAATTTTTCTATGTATTCTTATGCGATGATTTAGATGCTGCGTTCTCCTATCTGGCAGAAAGTGACGCATGTAATCGGTGGAATGCCATTACTTCCAAAATGGTTGTAGGCTCCTTCGATTTCCGTGAAGCTGTTCCAATTACGCCGATGCGTGAGGTTTTCTATCTGAAATAGGTGATATAGGAACAAGGATGACTAGAGATGACTCTAGCATCCTTGTTTTACCACATAAGAATTTATAAGATTCCGGTACTCGGAAGAACAATTCTTATTGGCGATAAAAACTACATTTAAAACGCGGTCGCACTTCTTCGAAGTACTTCGATAGGAGTTTTTACTCATTTTCCGACGATTTACCAGAGCTGGAATACAGTGGATTTAGGGGAATTGAAACCTACTTGAAGTACTACTAGGATTGGGATAGTATGAATAACAGAGCATTTTTTGTTGAAAGGGACGTGGAAAATGAATAACCTCAACTTAACATTATTATTAAAGGCATCACGATTTCGGGTTATTCCAGTCATGGTTATTCCTATCGTATTAGGCGGACTAGGAGCAATTGTATGGAACGATACATTTCATCCGATCTTATTTGTGCTAACCTTCATTGGATCGATTGCTGCGCACTTATTCTCGAATATGATTAATGACTTATGGGATTTTCGCAATGGCATTGATACGGCAGCCAAGGAAACAGCCTCAACGATTTCGACCAATTCAGGTTTTCTAGCAAATGGTACCATTGCAGAGCGAACGTTTAGTTTATTGACATGGTCATTGTTTGCTATAGCGCTGATTTGTGGGCTTATCTTAAGCTTAAGCAGCGGTTGGCTCGTACTTGTTTTCGGAGGTTTAGGTGCTTTGATTGCCTACTTTTATGTGGCACCGCCTATTAAATTTGGCTATCGCGGCAAAGGATATAGCGAGATTGCTATTTTGCTTTCATTTGGGGTTCTGCCTACACTAGGCAGTTATTATGTGCAGACCATGCAGATAGATGTTCGATCCATTTTACTATCTTTGCCCATTGGATTATTGACCACATTGATTCTATTTAATCATCATTTCCTTCATTGGCAGGCGGATCGAAGCGCTGGTAAGCGAACGCTAGTTGTTGTTTGGGGCGAGAAGCGTGCACTGGTTTTCTCTAAATTCCTATTCGTTCTCTCATACTTGGCATTGATTTTGTGTGTGATACTTGATGTTTTCCCTTACTATGCCCTGCTTGCATTAGTGACAGCCGTTCCATTTTATCGCGTATATAGGAATTTGAAGTCAGAAAATCCTTCTCCTGCCTATTTGCCGTTAATGGGTGCTTCTCTAAAAGCATCAACCAGAGGCGGCTTGATCATGATGTTGGCTTTAGTTGTCCAAGCTATTTTTCAATAACTAATATCACAACAAAGTGAGGTCATAAGCGATGAGCAAGCAATTTACAATTGGTGATTTCCACACGATCTTATCTGAGGGCGAAGTTTGGAAAATAGGTGGGTTCCCGATGCCAGATGGGTCTTTCTGGGAATTCAGAGAGCCTAATGCCACGATCATTGTTCGAAATGGCATTCTGTATGCACGAGCACTGCTAAGCCGTAAGAATGACTATGTACAATTTCTAGATAACGCCAAGCACATGTATTATTCAGCACATGATGTTGAGGTGCCCGAAGAAGGAGAAATTTCCTTCGAACTTCAAATCCGCGCCCGCACCCAGAACACAGAGCCGAACGATTTATATGACGGCTTCGTCTCCTTAAATTTGCTTGATTTTACAACAGGGGCTGCGCTGGATTTCTTTGCTGGCAACGATAAATATGCGAGTGTATATGCCGTACTTCCATTCCCGGGTGTACAAGTTCCTGAGACAGACAAAACGCGCTTCTTCTGTATCTTCAAAGAGGAAACGAATTTCCAACCGCGTGAATTCAATACGTACAAAATTACGTATCACCGCGGTAATGACGAAGTCATTTTCTATGTGAATGGTGAGGAAGTTCGACGTGAGAAGAAGGTACCAATCAAATTCAATCGCTTTACAGTTGCTCTAGGTATGATGACTGAAAAGGATTTGACACCACAAGGCAGTGTCTCCTTGCATGGGCAGACAATTATCGGCGAGTGGTCGCCAGTGACGGTTACAATAACGGAATAAGAAGGTGTACATGAAAGAGCTCGAACTTCATTTCTGAAGTCGGGTTCTTTTTTGCACGCTCCTGCCTATGGGTGAATACACTGGAGTACTCAGCGATTAGGCTTCTTAGGAGGTACAGGTATGCGGAAATTCACAGTCAAACAGGACCCTCGCGATTTTCGTGATTTCACATACAGAAGTGTCAATTATATTCGGGAATCTCAATTGCCGGGACAAATCGATTTACGGGCCAAACTTTCTCCAGTTGTCAACCAAGGTTCTTTAGGTTCATGCACATCGAGTGCAATTGTAAGTGGACTGCGAGAATATTGGCTGCGTTCCGAAGATGAAAACCCAACTCGTTTATCACGTCTTTTCCACTATTGGCATGAGCGTGAGCTTGAGAATACGATTAATCAGGATGCGGGAGCTACAATCCGTGACGGGCTCAAAGTCCTTCAGAAGACTGGCGTTTGCCCAGAGGAAGTATGGCCTTATGACATCGCTAAATTTCGCAACACGCCGAATTATGAAGCGGAGACGCTTGCTAGATATTATCGTATTGAGGGCTATCATCGTATTCATGATTTAGCAGGGGTAAAGGCTGCGCTCGCGGATGGATCGCCTGTTGTATTTGGTATTTGGCTGTATGCCTCATTTGAGAATAAAACAGCTTCTAAGACTGGGGTAATCCCCTATCCTAATCGGAAAAAGGAAAGACTTCTGGGCGGTCATGCGCTGCTCGCGGTTGGCTATAAGGATGGTAAGGAAAAAGGGAAAGGTGTCATTATTGCTCGAAACTCATGGGGAACGAAATGGGGAGATGCAGGGTATTGCTATATTCCTTATTCTTTTTTCAGAAATAAATCACTGACCTTTGATTACTGGACTGGTAAATAAATTTGATTGAGTAGAGGAGGCCTATTGCGATGAGTGTGGAAGATGCAAACAAGATAATTGCTTTCTTATCAGCAGCCTATTTTGCGACCTCAGATGCAGAAGCACAGAAGGAATTTAATCGATTAGCGAATGAAGTGCGGAAAGCTTCAGGACAGCCGCCACAATGAGTGTATCAGAAGGAATTTCAATGAAACGAGGGACGGCACTCATGCCAAAGGACCAACTGAAATTGCTCATTCTCATTTTATTTGTATTGCTAATCCTATTTCTTTGTTTGTTCGTATGAAAATGAAAAAGACAGCTGCTGCGTATTCCTCGCAGCGGCTGTTTGGCTTTCAGAAGCCTTTGTATTGCGGCTCTTCATTTTCTAATTGCTGGACCCGGCTGGCAACTTGATCAACGATTTGCTGGGTTGATTGGGCAGCTGTCTCATATAATTGCTTGGCCTCTTGATTTTGTGTGCTTAGGGCGAAAGTTTCAAGACTGGCCTGGGCACTTTTTAAGGATGCCAATGTGGTTTTAACTTGTGCTGCTACGGTCATATCGGAAACACTCCTCATTTGTAATTTTGGATAATAACAGATTTATTCCATCTGCTCAGGTTTGCGATTGTTAATATGCCCGTATTGTAAGTGATGTATGTTAACAAATAAATCCAATTTAGAGCAATAATAGTTAGGGTCCAAATGGCACATAATGTAGATATTGAAAGCTGGAGAAGGGGGAGGAATGATGTGCCGGATTGGATACTTATTGCGATTCGAGCATTAAGTACCTTGATGTTTCTGTTTGTATTGACGCGGATTCTAGGTAAGAAACAAATTTCTCAGCTCACTTTCTTTGAATATGTCATTGGCATTACGCTTGGGGATTTGGCGGGGAACATCTCGACCGATGTCGAAGCAAATTATTTACATGGAGTTATTGCGATTCTCATATGGGTGCTTGTGCCATTAGTGCTGGAAATATTGACATTAAAGAGCAAGACTCTTCGAATCTGGTTTGAAGGCAATGGCCGAGTTCTTATTAAGGATGGCAAGATTTTGGAAGGCAACTTAAAAAAGGAACGCTACACAGGTGATGAATTACTCGAACAGTTGCGCACGAAAGGTGTATTTCGGGTGGCGGATGTGGAATTCGCGATGCTGGAATCCAGTGGTGATTTGAGTATTCTACTGAAGACGGAGAACCAACCTTTAACCCCCAAGCTTGTGGGCATGAAGCTGGCTGTAGAGAAACCAACACAAGCCGTTATGATGGACGGTGTTATTCAAAATGAGCCCTTAGCTACAGCTGGTAAAAGTATAGGCTGGCTGCAATCAGAGCTTGAAAAGATGGGTGTGGCGAAAGAAAATGTATTTCTTGGACAGGTCGATACACATGGTGAATTAACCGTTGACCTATTTGATGACCAAATTGCCCTGCCGGCATCTACCGAACGTCCTGCCGTTCTTGCATGCTTGAAGAAATGTGAAGCAGACCTGGAGTTGTACTCGTTAACAACGAACAATTCGGAGGCTAAACAGATGTATGAAACATGTTCCATTCAGTTAACTCAAATTATTCAGCAGGTACATACGATTCTCAGAGCCTAGGTTTTGAGGGAATAGGAGTAAGTCATGCCTAACAACAAGAAGAAAAACTTAACAATGACACAGCAGGAGTACCAAAAATTAGCTAAGGAGCAAGAACCCAAAAGACCTGTACTTAAAAATTGCGGCAGAGCCTTTCTGGTAGGTGGAACAATCTGCTTGATCGGTGAATGCTTTATGCATATGTTCATAAATTGCTTTGGATTTACTGAGAAGACCGCCGGTAATCCGACCGTCGCTGTCATGATTATCATCTCAGTTATTTTAACAAGCTTTGGTATTTACGACAAAATCGCTCAATGGGCAGGTGGCGGGAGCTCTGTTCCAGTTACGGGCTTTGCGAACTCTCTCTGTTCCGCAGCTATCGAACATCGTGCTGAGGGGCTCGTTCTAGGCGTTGGAGGTAACATGTTCAAATTAGCAGGTTCTGTCATTGTATTCGGAACAGTGGCAGCCTTTTTTGTAGGGATTGCACATATGATCTTCACGGGGGGCTGACGAGATGCTGAAGGGGCACCAAAGCTGGCTTTTCGAGAATCGTCCTGTCATTCTTTCGACAGGTACTGTTGTGGGACCTGATGAAGCGAAGGGACCGCTCAATGAAGATTTTGATATCGTACACGGCGATTTGACAATTGGTCAAAAAACGTGGGAAAAGGCTGAGAAGGCGCTTCTAGAAGAAGCTGCTCAGCTTGCACTAAAGAAAGCCGGTCTTACCGACGGCCAAATCCAGTTCTATGTTGGGGGTGATCTGATGAATCAGATCATCTCCAACACATTCGCTGCGAGGACACTGAATATCCCTTATCTAGGGATATTCGGTGCTTGCTCCACGTCGATGGAAGGGCTGGCGCTCGCCGCTCAATTAGTGGACTCTGGTGCAGCCAACTATGTTATGGCTGGCACTTGCAGCCATAACTGCACGGCGGAGAAGCAATTCCGCTATCCAACGGAATATGGGTCGCAGAAGCCGCCGACGGCGCAGTACACTGTCACTGGCGCTGGCGTCGCCGTGCTTGGGAAGACCGGTGACGGCCCGGTCGTCACCGCGGCCACGATCGGACGCGTCGTGGATATGGGGATCACGGATCCGTTTAATATGGGCGCAGCTATGGCGCCTGCCGCTGTCGATACGATCCAAACACATTGCCGCGAGTTGAATCGTGACCCCTCCTATTATGATCTCATTGTAACAGGCGATCTAGCCACAGTAGGAACGAACATCGCACGAGAGCTCTTCCAGAAGCATCAGTTCCCAATCGAGCAGACAACCTATAGTGATTGTGGACTAATGATCTTTGATCGCGAAACGCAAACGGTTCAAGCAGGGGGGAGCGGCTGCGGTTGCTCTGCCACGGTTACCTATGGTCACTTATTAAAGCGAATGGCAAAAGGAGAATTGAAACGAATCCTTGTTGTCGCGACAGGGGCCTTGCTTTCACCGATTTCATTCCAGCAAGGTGAAAGTATTCCCTGTATCGCACATGCGGTTTCCATAGAATCTGGAGGTTTATACGTATGAGTTTTTTCTGGGCATTTGTTGTTGGAGGCGCCATCTGTGTGCTAGGGCAGTTGATAATGGACGTTGGGAAATTAACGCCAGCTCACACTATGAGCACGTTGGTTGTTCTTGGTGCCATCGCGGATGGCTGCAATTTATATGAACCGTTAATTGCCTTTGCTGGCGCCGGTGCGACGGTGCCGATTACGAGCTTCGGAAATGCTCTCGTTCATGGTGCTTTGGAAGAGCTGCATAAGGAGGGCTATATAGGCATAATTACAGGTATTTTTAAGGTGACCAGTGCGGGGATTTCCGCCGCGATCATCTTCTCCTTCTTAGCAGCATTGTTTGTGAAACCCAAAGGTTGATGCAGGCAGATGTGTTAAGACTTAAACTAGAGTGAAAAATGGCGCCGTGAGGCGTCTTTTTCTATTTCAAATCAAAAACCAATCAGAGCCACACGATACAAAACATTCCAATAAAAACAACTTCACTCTCTTGCCAAAATCACCGGACCCCAGCTGTTTCACCTACTATTGGAATCAAACTACGATGTTTCCTCCTCGCAACGGCCATTTTTCTTCATGGGCTCATTTAGGTGGTTAATTTTAACAAATAACTTTAGAGGATTTACAAGTATACGGAAGAAAAACTTTCCTGTAAACTAGATTTACGTACATTTTGTTTGTTTTCTGAGCGAAACAGAAGATAAAGAAGGTTTGTACCAAAAACCGATGTTTACGCATACAAGTTTTCTACGGAAACTCAGCAATGCTTACGAAGAAAGTTTTGCAAGCAAAACTCTAAGGAGGATCAACACATGGAAACCGCCACCCAGCATCATGTAGAAGTACTAGCTAGGCTGAAATCAAATTTGGAATCATGTATTCTTGGCAAAAGTGCCGAAATTGAATTGTTGCTTACTGCGATGTTGGCAGGTGGTCATGTTCTGCTTGAGGATGTCCCAGGGACAGGTAAAACGGTACTCATTAAAGCGCTGGCGAAATCGATTAACGGGCAATTTCGCCGTATTCAATGTAACCCGGACTTATTGCCAACGGATATAACTGGCGTATCTATATATCACCCCAAAGAGGAGAAGTTTCTGTTCCGCTCTGGGCCAATTATGACCAATATTTTACTAGTGGATGAGATTAATCGTGCGACGACCAAAACACAGTCAGCTCTTCTAGAAGCGATGGAAGAACAACATATTACGGTAGATGGCGACTTACATGAACTTCCATCCCCGTTCCTTATGCTAGCAACTCAGAATCCAATCGATTTTGAGGGTACGTATACATTGCCAGAGGCACAATTAGATCGATTTATGATCAAGTTGAGCTTAGGCTACCCAAGTGAAGCTGCCGAGAAAATGATGATTGCTTCCCAAAGCAAGGTACATCCGATGGAAGCGCTGCATGCTATTGTGGATACGAAGCAAGTTCTTGAAATTCAAGAGCAGGTTCGCCAGGTGCATTTGGATGAAGCAGTGGCTGATTATTTAGTGACCATTTCGAGAAAAACACGGGAACATCCAGCTGTTTTCCTCGGTGCGAGTCCACGGGCCACACTATCGTTGGTGTTAGCCTCCAAAGCTTATGCCTTCATACATGGCCGCGATTATGTCATCCCAGATGATATTAAATATTTAGCTCCTTTTGTGCTGGGTCATCGTATGATCCTTCAAATGGAAGCGCGTATGGATGGTGTCAGTATTGCCTCTGTGCTCGCGACGATTTTTGAGGGAGTACGGGTTCCGGTTAGATTGGAGAAGTGAGCCTATGAAACGACCGGTATTCAAACGATTCGGGGAACTCACCCGGCTTCCGGCACCTTTTTGGCTACTTATAACTTGCTTGACTGCTAGCTTGTTATTCATGCTATTTCAAGGTGGCAAGCTAGCTTCCATGCTGTTCATTACGATGACTTTTTTAGCGATCTATTTGCTTTCTGGCAATTGGAGCGGCATCAGACGTGTACAAGGGACTCGGAAGTTTACCAATACAAGCCTAGAAGCCAAACTGGAGGCAGGACAATCATTACAAATTGGTCTCGGTGTCCAATTACCAGGCTATTGGCCAGTTCCCTATGTGATGATTAAAGACCAGCTTATACGTCAGAATGGGGACGAAGCTATATTCGAAGGATCTATTGTGCCAGACTGGAAACGTCGGGGTGAATTCACGTATAGCACGCCTCCACTTCGGAGAGGGTATTATCGTTTCGGAGAAACCGAATGCTTGACCGAAGATATTTTTGGCTTCTTCCAGCATAAGGGTCGATTAGATCTGCAACAACCGATAACTGTGTATCCCCAAACGGTCGCGATTCGCGAATGGGCGCAATTTCATCAAATGCTCAAAGGCATGCAGCACCACTCAACGGCGACGAGCGCACATCGGGAAACGACTCAAATCAATGGTGTTCGTGAATACATTTATGGAGATCGACTTTCACGTATTCACTGGAATGCAACCGCGAAGACAGGAACTTGGAAGTCGAAGGAGTTCGAGCGAGAATCGTTGCCGAAAACAATCGTTTTACTGGACCGAACTGCTCGAGCATACCGAGATGCAGCCGAATTTGAACTCGCGGTGTCTGTTGCAGCTTCCTTATTCCGCTACGGAACTGGACGTGAAATGTCTCTTGGTTTACTGTCGATCGGCAAGGAATTTACTTATTTTGAACCGAAGCATAGTCAGCATCATTACAAGGAAATTGTTAAACATCTCGTTGGTGTTGATGCGGATGGACATCAAACCCTCAGTCAGATTTTGAAGGAACGCTCAAAGGATTGGCCTGCAGGTAGTTTAATTGTACTTATTTCCCCGCAAAAAGGGAGCGCAATGCTGCAGATGTTCCAGCAAATGGCACTGCTTCAGATGAAGCCTTGTCATATTTGGATTCATGCTCAAGCAGATCAAGCTTTCCGCCCACAAGGTGTGGAACATATTTCCGCTCATGAGGATTACATTAAGGCCATTCGCTCGCAAGGCTATATGGGGTATGAAGTAAGTCAATTAACGGACTTGCCTAACCTCTTGGGAGGGGCGAAACGGTATGCCTAACACATGGTGGAGTAGAATTCTACTCAAGGATTGGGCGATGCGTGTATCTGCGATATTCGTTGGGATATACCTTTACCAATTTCTGATTTGGATTATGAAAGAAGATGGCTTGTGGCTTCCAGAGACGGTTTCGTTCGTTACCTGGACCTTAGTCCTTACTACAGCGACCTACTGTATTCCCAAAATAAAGGATGGCTGGCGAGCGTTTCTCCAATTCGTTCTTATTATCTGGTTTCATGGATTGGGTATGGGCTACAATTGGATATCAGTAAATATTACATCGTGGAAACAAGCGCTTCGCTTCATTGGACTTAACGCAGGGCAGCTTGAACCGTATATTTGGTTTAGCTTAGGAGCGTGGATCATCTATTTATTCGCCATGTGGTCCGTCCAATCAAGGTTCCGAATTGTGGTTCTCATCTTTGTTAGCATTTTATTTTTTGCCGTTCGTGATTCCTTCAGTATGATATTTCTATGGCCACAAGTGGCGATGATTCTGCTTTGTGGATTTCTGCTATTAATTGTGAGACATTTCTCCCAATTGAAGAAGAAAGCACCAGATGTTTGGGAAACAATTTCCGATTATCCGTCATCATTCACCGTTCCTATTCTTATTCTAATTGGTGTGATTACTTTAGCGGGCGTATTCGCTCCGACGGTAAATCCCATACTGACAGACCCTTACACAGCTTGGAAAGTGAGTCGTGGAGAAACGGTTCCGTTGCTTGGCAAAGGCGTTAGTATTGCTGCTTCGACCGCAGATGCCTCCTCCGGATATAGCCGAGATGACAGCCGACTAGGTGGCGGATTTCGATTTGATTACACGCCAGTGATGACCATTGAATCCACCAAACGAACCTACTTCCGTGGGGAAACCCGATCGATGTATAACGGTAAAGGCTGGGAGCTTGGGCCAACCGAGAAGAGATTGCCTGCGTATCGGGTGAATTTGAATCCATTACCGTTAGATCCACGTTTTGATGTATCACAATTGAAAACACAGGAAGTTACTCAAAGTGTTGTGATGGACCGAGATGAGACATTCCCGGTATTATTCGGGGGATATGCCATTCAGAAAATCGTGGAAATCAATCAAGGTGAGAATCCATTCCAACGTATCATATGGACACCGCGACAATCGGAACTTCGATTCTCGGGACGATCTAATTATCCCAAAGATTATTCGATCGTTGTCCAAGAGCCGATTCTAGAGGAAGATCTACTGCGACAAACGAAGCAAGATTTTACCAATAAACCGGAATGGGCAGAATACCTGCAAGTACCTGTAGATTTACCTGAGCGAGTGAAGCAGTTAGCGCTTGATATTACGAAATCTGCGACGAATCCCTATGATAAAGCAAAGCTGATTGAGAAGTATTTATCCGAACATTATCCGTATACGAATACGCCGGATGAAACGAAAGGGAAGAGCAAGGATTTCGTGGATCGTTTCTTATTCGAAGTGAAGCAAGGATATTGTGACTACTACTCGACATCGATGGCTGTCCTCACTCGATCGCTTGGAATGCCTACTCGTTGGGTAAAAGGATACTCATCCGGAACATCATCGATTGCGGATGATATTCGCGAGCAGGGTATTTTGGGCCAGTTAGGAGCAACGCTTGATTTAGACGGGGCTGGCACCTACACGGTTCGCAACTCAGATGCGCACTCATGGGTAGAAGTTTACTTTGAAGGTTTCGGGTGGATATCCTTTGAGCCAACCTCAGGCTTCGTGCTTCCTAATGTGTTCCCAGAAGCAACACCGGTAGTAGAAGATTTAACGACAGACACCGAAACTAGCACACTGCCAGAAGAAACGACAGAAGCAGCAAGTTTCACGTGGCTCTGGCTGACATTAAGTGGTGTAGTTGTCGCAGCACTTCTTGCTGTTGCGGTATTCTTCTTAGTAAGAAGCGAGGCGTGGCATAATTGGCGTGCTCGCAGGAAGCAGCTGCATGTCGTGAATTTCAATCAGAAAATTATCGTTGAATTTGAAAGAATGCTCCGTGCTTGCCGTCGTAAAGGTTATACGCGATACGAGTATGAAACGGTACGTGAAGCTACGACCAGATGGTCAACTCAGAGCAAATGGATGAAGAAAGAATTGGACGCATTAATTGAACTGTTCGAACGAGCCAAATACAGTAAATTAGCTGTATCTGAAGTCGAATATCAACAAGCGAACCAATTAATTATCCGTGTAAAAGAACAAATAAAATGATGAACCGAAGCCACTCTCCCACCTAGGAGGGTGGCTTCCTATGAGAGGAGATTTATTCAGATGGCGTTTATCGATTGTCATTTTCATTCAGAATCCCTTGGTGTTGCAGCTTCCATGCATGTCATATTACCTCAAGTTGCCAAAAGTCAGATTGGACTAGCTTCGCATGCTTATGGCGGGAAGCACCCTACCTTACTTTTGTTGCATGGGTTGTCCGATGACCATACGATATGGATGCGTAGAACGTCTATTGAGCGGTATGCTTCTCAGCTTGGTATTGCGGTGGTTATGCCAGCTGTGAACCGCAGCTTTTATGCAGATATGGCCTCAGGTCCGAAGTATTGGGAGTTCATAAGTGAAGAATTACCTGTGATAGCAAGATCCTTCTTTCCTTTAGCCGAAGAACGAGAACTGAATTATGTTGCTGGACTGTCTATGGGGGGATATGGCGCGATGAAGTTGGCACTTTCGCATCCGAATCGGTATGCAGCAGGAGCGAGCTTATCTGGTGCTGTAGATATTGTTGAGCGTGCCGCTGCTTTTCCTAAAGATTTTGAATTGATTTTTGGCGATGTGACGACGATTAAAAATACCCCGAACGATTTGTTCTATGCAGCCAATCAGCTTGTTGCTAGCAAAGTTGAACAACCTAAGCTTTATCAATGCTGTGGCACTGAGGATTTTCTGTATGAAGATAACACTCGATTCCGGGATTATTGTCTTGCTCAAGGCCTGGAAATTACCTATGAAGAAGAATCTGCCACGCATGATTGGGGTTACTGGGATCGCAAAATTCAAAGCGTGTTAGCCTGGCTGCCATTGCCAGCAAGAGTCTAGTGGGAAAAAATTCTATCGAAGTCTATCGAGGATGATTGATCGCGGTTTAAATGTTGTTTTTATCGCCAATAAGAATTTGTTCTTCCGTGTATTGGAAACTTATAAATTCTTATGTGGAGGGAAAATATGTTCTTTTCTTTTTGCAACAAACGAGGCACTATGGTATAGTTTCACGTATATGTCAAGGAAGCAGTTGGAGGGAATTTGTTTGCTGAAAAAGCTTGTACCCAGACAGTCTGTTCATACAATTTATGATATTGATGCCAATCACCTGTGGGGATTCGGTATTCGCGGAATTATAACGGATCTTGATAATACACTTGTTGGTGCACGTGATCCACATGCGACACCTGAGTTAATAGAATGGCTGAACCATTTGCAGCAGATCGGTTTCAAAGTTGTTATTGTGTCGAACAACCATCATAACAGGGTTTCGACCTTTGCTAAGCCACTGGGCATTCCGTTTATTCACCGTGCCAAAAAACCGACGAATGCTTCCTTCCATAAAGCGATGAAGTTGCTTGGAACGAATGCGCGACAGACTACTGTTATCGGGGATCAAATGTTGACAGATGTGCTTGGCGGCAATCGAATGGGGTTATACACGATCCTCGTTCAACCCATCTCAAGAAAAGATGAAGGCTTCTTCACGAAAGTGAACCGCCAAATTGAGAAATGGGCTCTAGCAAGGATGAAGAAATAGGGAGGTTTCATGAGTACAGAAACAATTGAGCATTGTGCGGGTTGCGGCATTGGGCTGCAAACAGTAGACAAAAGTAAGCTGGGCTTTATTCCAGAGGCTGCCTTGCAAAAGGAGCCTTTGATTTGCCAACGCTGTTATCGGATTAAGCATTATAACGAATCTTCAAGTATTACCTTGGAGCAGGACGACTTCCTGAAATTATTAGGACATGTTGGTCACACGAAGGCGTTAGTCGTGAAAATCGTGGATATTTTTGATTTTGAAGGCAGCATGATTAGTTCACTTGCCCGATTTATTGGCAATAATCCCGTTTTACTCGTAGTTAACAAAATCGATTTACTTCCAAAAGTGACGAATGCCAACAAAATTATTAACTGGGTGCAGCGCAGAGTCAAGGAAGAGAATCTCAAAGTTGTTGATATCGTGCTGTGCAGCGCGAAGAAAAACATCGGTTTCGATCGTGTGATTTCGGCTGTACAAGAATATCGTGGCAACATGGACGTGTATGTGGTTGGTGCAACGAACGTAGGGAAATCGACGTTAATTAATCGTCTGATCAGTGATTACAGTGATTTAGAAGCCGAATTGACGACGTCACAATATCCGGGTACCACGCTTGATCTTGTGAAAATCCCGCTCGATGACGGGAAATTCATTATTGACACGCCTGGGATTGTGTATAAGCATCGTCTTACGGAAGTGGTGAAGAAGCGAGATTTAACGCCACTCATGCCGGACAAACCGCTGAAACCGATGGTATTTCAACTTAATGAGGCACAAACCTTATTTTTTGGTGCATTAGTTCGTTTTGATTTTATCCAAGGTGAACATCAATCCTTCACGATATATACGTCGAATGCGATTCAGATTCATCGTACGAAGCTAGAACGAGCGGATCAGTTATACGAAGAGCACAAAGGTGTCATGCTGACGCCACCAGCGCAATCGGATCTTGAAGAGCTTCCGAAGTTAATTAAGCATCCATTGCACATTCCGAAGGGGAAACAGATGGATGTGCTGATCTCCGGTTTAGGCTGGATTAAAGTGAATAGTCTAGCTGGTGCGGGACTTGCTGTTCATGCACCGAAAGGAATTAAAGTCATTACACGGGAGTCGTTGATTTAGGGGGCATACGGGGAGATCATGGAGAAACTAGTAACGCCGATCGATAGTCATACAGTTTTATACGGAGTTTTTGGGGATCCAATAAGGCATTCACGTTCGCCGATTATGTTGAATCGTGCTTTTCAGGAAGCGGGCATCAATGGGGTATATGCAGCTTTTCACGTGAAGCCAGAAGCGCTTGGCGAGGCAGTTCGGGGAATTAGGGCATTAGGATATCGCGGAGTGAATGTGACGATTCCGCATAAAGTTGATGTCATGAACTACCTCGATGAGATCGATGAAGGTGCTTTGATCGTTGGTGCAGTCAATACCATTGTGAATGAGAATGGTAAGCTCAAAGGCTTTAATACCGATGGGATCGGGTATGTCCGTTCCCTGAAGGAAGAGACAGGAATTGAGCTTAAAGGTAAACGAGTTCTTGTACTTGGGGCAGGCGGCGCGGCGAGAGGTGTAGCCTATGCACTAGCAAAAGAAGGTGCGAGCTGTATTTATATCGCGAATCGTACCAAAGAGCGTGCTGTCGAACTGGCTGCCACAATTGGCGCCTTCACTGAAACCGTTGGTTTAGGGATGGACGAGTTGGAGAACGTTGTGGATAATGTTGAATTCGTGCTGAATACGACTTCCGCTGGCATGCATCCTAACGTTGATGAGCTCCCTTTACCGCTTCACCTGCTTCGACCGCACCACCTGGTTAGTGATCTAATTTATAATCCGCGTATCACGAGATTTCTTCGTGAAGCGGAAGCTGTAGGAGCTCGCATTCATGGCGGACTCGGCATGTTTATTTATCAAGGCGCGTATGCCTTCGAGTATTGGACGGGTACACCTGCGCCGGTTGCGGCGATGAGACAGGTGGTAGAACAGTCGTTAACTGAATAAGAATGAATAGAGGGACATCTATGTTATCAGGCAAACAAAAAAGACATTTGCGCTCTTTGGCGCACCATGTAGATCCAATTTTCCAAGTAGGTAAAGGTGGCGTGAATGAGCATTTGATTCGTCACATCCAAGAAGCGATTGAAGTTCGTGAACTGATCAAAATTACGGTACTAAACAACAGCGGTGAAGATCGTCAAGAAGTCGGAGCAGAATTATCCGAGAAATCTGGCGCAGAGCTTGTTCAGGTTATTGGGAAAATCGTAGTGCTTTACAAAGAATCGCGTGACAATAAGAAGATTGAACTGCCGCGCTAATGAGGTGGACGTATGCTTGTCGGAATTATGGGAGGCACGTTCGATCCCATTCATACCGGTCATTTAATCGCAGCTGAACGTGCGAGGGTGGAAGGGGGCTTGGACGAGGTTTGGCTAATGCCAGCGAACGTCCCGCCGCATAAACCTAATGCCCCGAAGGGAACGAGCCAGCAACGTTGGGAGATGGTTTGCCTTGCTGCAGAAGGCAATCCTTTTTTTCGTCCTGTCGATATCGAAATTAACAAAGGCGGCGTATCTTATAGTATCGATACGATCGAGCTGATGAAATCGCAATATCCGGACATCGCGTTCTCTTACATTATTGGCGCGGATATGGTTCAGTATTTGCCGCAGTGGCATCGCATCGATGACATCGTGCGGCATATTCATTTTATTGGATTAGCCAGACCAGGGTATGAGTTGGACTTGACACAGCTTCCCGAACATATTCGAAACCGAGTGAAGCTTGTTCCGATGCCCCTCGTTGAAATTTCATCGACAGCTATTCGGGCGTTGAGACAGAAGAGGGATCCTGTCAGGTATCTTGTACCAGATAAGGTTGGGCATTTCATGGAGGTGAATAGCTTATATGAAACGTGAGGACTTAATGGCAGCTGTGAAGGAGCAAATGCCTGAGCGGCGTTGGCAGCACACACTTGGCGTGATGGAAACGAGCGTTATGCTGGCTGAACGATTTGGCGGGGATGCGGTCAAAGCGGATGTTGCAGCGATTTTGCACGACTATTGCAAGTATTGGCCTATTGGGGAGCAAGCTAAGATTATACGTGAGAACGATTTACCACAAGATTTGTTAGTTTTCGATAAGGAGCTATGGCATTCACATGCAGGGGCTTTCATTGCGAAGACACAATTCGGAATCGACGACGAGGAGATTTTAGATGCGATTCGGTATCATACGTCTGGTCGAGAAGGGATGACACTCCTCGACAAAATTGTTTGTCTGGCGGATTATATGGAGCCAGGACGTGATTTCCCAGGGGTCGAATATATTCGCGAATTGGCAAAGACGAGTCTTGAACGTGCATTAATTGCAGGTTTTGATTCCACGATCAACTTTTTGATTTCCAAAGGAAAGCGCATTTATCCATTAACAATTGGGACTCGGAATGATTTATTGGAACAGATACAACTAAACACCAAATGACATGGAGGATGATTGCATGAGTAAAAACCCAGAAGAAATACTAGCATTCGTTGTTGAGGCAGCGGAAGACAAGAAAGCGGCAGATATCGTTAGCCTGAATTTGAAAGGTGTATCCTTAATCGCTGATTATTTCGTGATTTGTCATGGAAATTCGGAAACACAAGTTCAAGCGATTGCAGGCGAGGCTCGTAAAAAAGCACATGAACATGGTGTTCATATTCGAGGCTATGAGGGGATCGACACAGCAAGATGGGTACTGCTTGATTTAGGGGACGTGGTTCTCCACGTTTTCCATCGTGATGACCGTGAATACTATAACATCGAAAGACTTTGGTCCGATGCTAAAGTTGTGGAGCGCGTATGAGAATGGAAGCAGGATCCCTTGTTACCTTAGAGGTAGCAAGGGAAGTTCCACCTAACGGCTTTTTCTTGAGCGATGGTACGCAAGATTTTCTGCTGCCGTATGCGGAGATCGTAGGGAATCGCATAAGCCCGGGAGATCAAGTGGAAGTATTTTTATTCCACGATACATTAGATCGGATGATGGCAACCATGAGAAAACCTCTGCTGACCATGGGGCAAGTGGGTCTACTTGAGGTTGTTGATATTCATCCGCGTTTTGGCTATTTCTTAGAAATGGGTCTGGGTAGACACTTACTTCTACCTTACCGCCACGTACCTGAGCTTGAAGAGCTTCGTCCACAAGTTGGAGACAAGGTGTTCGCGACGCTTGCTCATGACCGACAAGGGAGATTAATCGCCAAGTTGGCGCTGGAGGATGACTTGGCTCCACTATGTGTTCGCGCTCCTTCAAGTTGGACGAATCGATGGGTGAAAGCACGTGTATATCGCCCACTTCAAATGGGTACATTTGTCATTTGTGATGCAGGAGTCCTAGGGTATGGGGTCATCGGGCTCATCATCCCGCAAGAGCGGACACGCTTACTTCGTGTAGGTGAGGAAGTTGATGTAAGGATTGCATTCGTACGCGAAGAAGATGGACGAGTTAACCTATCGATGAGGCTTCCGAAAGAAAAAGGTCGCGACGAAGATGCGGATCGCATTCTAGAAGTGCTGCGTGGACGTCCAGGAAATGCAATGCCATTCTCGGATAAAACACAAGCTGATGTAATTAAAGATAAATTCGGACTAAGTAAGTCAGCCTTCAAACGTGCCTTAGGCAAGCTTATGAAAGATGGCCTCATCTATCAGGAAGCGGATTGGACGTATCTGAAACAAGAGGAGACGCAAGGCTGAGATGAGTTACGAAAAATTTGCCTACACGTATGATCGCTTGATGAACAGCATGCCGTACGATGACTGGCTTCGCTTCGCGAAGGAAAGCTTCGAACGGTTTGGAGTAAAGCCTGCAACGCTCGTTGATTTAGGTTGCGGGACAGGCAATTTGTCGGTTCCATTGGCTGCAGAAGGCATTCAGGTGACTGGTATTGATCTGTCAGAGGATATGTTGGCTGTCGCTGAGCAGAAGCAATCTGAGCAATTGAGCCAGCTTCGCGGGGGAACTGTACGGTGGATCCAACAGGATTTACGTGAATGGGAGCTTGGCGAGGAAGTGGATGTAGCGATCTCTTTTTGCGATAGTCTCAATTATTTACTAGAGGAAGAAGACATCGTTGATGCATTCCGTCAAACATGGGCGGGACTCAAGCCAGGTGGGTTATTCCTTTTTGATGTACATACCACTCAGCAATTGTTCGCTTATGCAGAGTCGCAGCCTTTTTTTCTCAATGAAGACGATGTTGCTTACATTTGGACTAGCGAATTGGATGAAGAACGTGTGCAGATTGAGCATGACTTAACGATCTTTGTCAAAGACAGCGGATCGGGAGAAACCTTCCGACGTATCGACGAAACACATGAACAACGGGCGTACGCATTGCCATGGCTTGCGCAAATGTTGAAAGAGGTTGGCTTTCGTGAGATTCATCAAGCTTCTGATTTTACATGGGAGCAACCAACTGCGAAGACCGAGCGAGCTTTCTTTATTGCAAAAAAATAATACCGGCAGGATTCGCCATCGGCTTGACAGTGCGGCATTATTTTACATATAATCAAAGCTAATCAGTTGTATGGAAAGCTTAGATGAGGAATAGTACCTTGTACAGCATCTTTCAGAGAGTCGGAGTTAGGGTGTGAGCCGGCAGATGTTAGTCTTGAGAACTCGCCTCGGAGCTAGAAGGTGAACCGCCTGATCCTGGATCAGATGCGCTAGCTGGATCGTCTCACCCGCGTTAAGGGGCAGAGTGAACACGGGTGAAGAACGCCTTGTGTTAACTAGGGTGGTACCACGGGAATTATACCTCTCGTCCCTAGCGATATCCGCTAGCGATGTGAGGTTTTTTTGTGTGTATAGACATACATGAGCAGAGAGTTACTTAAGGAGGCATGGAAGGTAATGACACAGGAATTGAAAGAAACGAAGGAACAACAAGGCTACAATCCACAAGCCATTGAACCGAAATGGCAAGCGTACTGGGATGCGAAGAAAACTTTTAAGGTGTTGGAAAATTCGGATAACCCGAAATTTTATGCTTTGGATATGTTCCCATATCCATCTGGAGCAGGCTTGCACGTAGGGCATCCGGAAGGCTACACAGCGACAGATATCGTTTCCCGTTTCAAACGGATGAGAGGTTTTAACGTCCTTCATCCAATGGGTTGGGATGCGTTCGGTCTTCCTGCTGAGCAGTACGCCCTTGATACAGGGAATGACCCGCGCGAATTTACGAAGAAAAATATTGATACCTTCCGTCGTCAAATCAAATCACTTGGTTTCTCTTACGACTGGGATCGTGAAATCAGTACAACAGATCCGGAGTATTACAAATGGACACAATGGATTTTCATCCAACTGTATAATAAAGGACTTGCTTACGTGGATGAAGTTCCTGTTAACTGGTGTCCGGCTCTTGGAACGGTTCTTGCGAATGAGGAAGTCATTGACGGACTAAGTGAACGTGGTAACCATCCGGTTATTCGGAAACCGATGCGTCAGTGGATTTTGAAAATTACGGAGTATGCAGAGCGTTTGCTTGAAGATCTTGAGGAGCTTGATTGGTCCGAAAGTATTAAGGATATGCAGCGTAACTGGATTGGGAAATCCACAGGAGCTGAAGTTCAATTCGCGATTGAAGGTCATGCGGACAAAAGTCTAACTGTCTTCACGACGCGTCCAGATACGCTTTTCGGTGCGACATATTGCGTATTAGCACCTGAGCATGAACTAGTAGGGCAGATCACAACGGAATCACAAGCTGCTGCGATCAAAGAATATCAAGAGAAAGCATCACGTAAGAGCGACCTTGAGCGTACAGATTTGGCGAAAGACAAATCAGGTGTGTTCACAGGGGCATACGCGATCAATCCAGTTAATGACACGAAAGTGCCTATTTGGATCGCTGATTATGTACTTGGCGGTTACGGCACAGGGGCGATCATGGCGGTTCCAGGTCACGATCAACGCGACTGGGAGTTTGCGAAGCAATTTGATTTGCCAATTATCGAAGTTGTTCAAGGCGGAGATGTGGAGAAGGAGGCTTATGCTGGCGATGGCAAGCATGTGAACTCTGGTCCAATCGATGGATTGAACATCGAGCAAGGCATCAGTCATATGATCGGTTGGCTGGAGCAAAATGGTAAAGGCCGCGGCAAAGTAACGTATCGCTTGAGAGACTGGCTGTTCAGCCGTCAACGTTACTGGGGTGAGCCGATTCCAATTCTGCACCTTGAAGATGGCACAATGAAGCCTGTTCCAGTGGATCAGCTGCCATTATTGCTTCCGCAAGTGGATGAAATCAAACCATCCGGTACAGGTGAGTCACCGCTTGCTAACGTATCCGAGTGGGTAAACACCATTGATCCGGAGACGGGTATGAAAGCTCGCCGCGAAACGAACACGATGCCACAATGGGCGGGAAGCTGCTGGTATTATCTGCGTTTCATCGATCCGAAGAATGATCAAGCCTTCTGCTCGGATGAGCTGCAAAAGCAATGGTTGCCAGTTGATCTGTACATTGGTGGAGCGGAGCACGCAGTTCTTCACTTGTTGTACGCACGTTTCTGGCATAAAGTGCTTTATGATCTTGGTTTTGTGCATACGAAAGAACCGTTCCAAAAGCTTGTTAACCAAGGGATGATTCTTGGCGAAAACATGGAGAAAATGAGTAAGTCACGCGGCAATGTTGTGAATCCAGATGACATCGTGAACGATCAAGGTGCAGATACACTTCGCATTTATGAAATGTTCATGGGACCATTGGAAGCAACTAAACCGTGGAATACAACAGGCGTGGATGGAATTAACCGTTTCTTGAATCGTGTGTGGCGTTTGTTCGTTGATGACAATGGTCAGCTTCATACGAAGATTAGCGGGGATGAGACGCTGGGCAGCGATGCATTTAAGCGTACATGGCACCGCTCCATCAAGAAGATTACGGAAGATTTCGAGGCGCTTCGCTTCAATACAGCGATTAGCCAAATGATGATTTTCGTTAATGAAGCTTACAAAACAGAGCGTCTACCACTAGAAGCGATGAAAAGTTTCGTACAAATGCTTTCCCCGCTTGCTCCGCATTTAGCCGAAGAGCTTTGGGAGAAATTGGGCGGCGTGGAATCCATCACGTACGAAGCATGGCCAGCTTATGATGAAGCATGGACTGTAGATAATGAAATTGAAATCGTTGTGCAAATCAATGGAAAGATCGTTGATCGCGTGATGATTTCCAAAGATACCGATGAAGCAGAGATGGAGAAAATGGCTTTTGAACTCGACAAAGTCAAAGAAGCGACCGCCGGAAAGGCCGTTCGCAAATTGATTGTTGTAAAGGGTAAATTAGTCAATATCGTTGTAGGATAAGAATAAAAAGTTGACGCATTGAGTTGGCTATTGCTGCTTTAAAGTAAAAAGCTGCTCAGCCTTCTCAATGTCTTCTTCATACTTAGCATGTGTAGCACGAATGACTTGAGAGAACACTCCGCAAAACTCCTTTTCCAGAATACGCAAGCCTTCCGCAGTAATGCCTCCAGGGACAGATACCCGTTTCTGTAAGCTAACAGGGTTGAAGCCTCCTGTTGTAAGTAACTTTCCTGTTCCTAACGTCATTTCACTTGCCAGCAATGTGGCCTCTTCAGCAGAAATACCCGTTTCCTCCACAGCTGCATCAATGAACGCTTGAATAAAGCTAGCTAGAAAAGCAGGACCACAACTGGATAAATCAGATGAAATTCTCGTATAACTCTCAGATACACGTATAGGTGTAGAGATATGTGTGAAAATATTTTCAAGCCATTCTTTATCTTCAGGTTGCATGCGATTTCCATGAATACATAACGTAGCACCACTTAAAACGTAGTTCGTGATACTCGGTATGATTTTACTTATTTTAGCTGGAAGAAGACCTTCCAAATGCTTAATCAGAATAGGACTCGTGATGGATATTATAAATTGAGAGGAAAGCACGTCCTCTTTGATTTCATCAATAACCTTCTTAAATTCAGATGGTTTCACACAAAGAAAAATCAAATCACTACCAAGTACGACTTCACGATTCGTTTCTGCCACCTGCAGGCCAGGATAGTTCTCCGCAAGTAGTTCCACTTTACGTAATGTTCGATTGCTAGCGATAATTTGCTCGGGATTGAATGCCCCGGAATGAATGAATGCTTCAATCAGTATACTTCCCATACTCCCAGTACCGATGAATCCAGCTTTCATCAAGTAATCCCTCCCGATAAAATCATTCTTTATACGAAAACTAACCTATAATCGCGGTCGCTCAGCCATGAATGGCAAGGATAGAGGTCCAGCAAGCGTCATATTTGAATTGTGACTAGTCGTGTAGTCATTGGGACGCTTTTTCATGTATATGGCTGCCCAGACGCAAATATGCTAAGAAAGAAGGCCGATTGTGGATTTTTTTGGAAATAAAATAAAGCGAATTGGGCTGATTCTTGGAGCTGTCTCGCTATTTGTTTGGGTTGTGTGGCCATTTCTACGTGGTGGACAGCCAACCATTCAAACAGCGTTCACGCCGATCAATGCGCAGATGGAAGAATTGCTAGTGCAAGGGGAGAATGAGAAAAAAGCGGCAGCAGGGCAAGCTGTATCCACTATTACTGCAAAAGCAAAGGCAACGCCAAAGCCAATGCCGAATTCAACGGACATATCCAAATCGGATGAATTATCCAATTCCACAGGTCTACAATCAGAAGCATCAGACTCTGTGGGAACAAACACACAATCTTTGCCGTCGTCATCAGAGCCTCTTTCAACCTCTGCTGCTAGTCCTGTACCTCCTCAAACAACTACACCTCCATCTGTGGCAGTTCAGAAAGGTCTTCTAGATTTAAACACCGCAACATTGGAGCAGTTAGATAAATTGCCTGGGGTCGGTGAAAGCAAGGCTAAAGCGATTCTCGAGTACCGAACGAAGAAGGGACGTTTCAAACGAGTCGAAGAACTCATGGAGGTGAAAGGGATCGGGGAGAAAATGTTTGAGAAGCTTAAGGGGCTATTGTTTGTAGCGTCAAGCTAGCTCAGCTTTTCATTTCTATTAAAATATGAGAAAATACTAGAAATAGTTTTAACTTCGACAATAATAAAGGGAAATTTAGTCCTCAGGAGGGAGTCAATCATCATGAGCATCCGGAAAGATTGGGATACGTATTTCCTTGATATAGCTTATATGGCCTCCACGCGTTCACGTTGCAATCGTAGACATGTTGGTGCCGTGCTTGTACAGGGAAAAAAGCTGCTTGGTACAGCCTATAATGGCGCACCGATGGGCGTAGCGGATTGCACAGAAGCGGGCTGCATGCTTGTGGAAGAAATTGAACTGAAGGTCGTAGCCGATATAGAAGAAGTCGTGAGGAAGCACCGTTGCATACGTACCATTCATGCTGAGCAGAACTTGTTGCTGTTTACGGACCGGGAAGATCGCGAGGGCTCTACCGTTTATGTAACGGATCAACCATGTTGGACCTGTGCGAACATGTTAGCTAACAGCGGGGTAACCGAGATAGTGTTTCATCGAGGGTATCCGAAGGATCATGAGAAGGTTAGCCAGTTGATGGGAGCCAGAGGCATTTCTTTTCGCCAAATGACCACATATGAGCCGCCGGCAGGTACGGTATCTGAGGTCGTGAATTAAATCGGCTGGCGCCAGATTTGACAAAGTCCAGAGAGACGAGACTGCGTTCACGCAAATGTGAATATTTGGCTCGTATTCGACAGATAGGGAATTGGTCATAGTGTTGACAACTCCCATTGCTGCCTATACTTCAGTGCCATTACTCGAGCGATTACATTTAGAGGTTTTATAACAGTACAGCTTGTTCTTTGTGCTTTTTAAATTGTCGCTGTATACGAATGGCGAATAAAGCAGCAATGAAGCAGGTAAGACCAGCAATGAAAAAAGCTTGCGAGTAGCTGCCAAGCCAGTCACGCATTAGACCTGCTCCGTATGCGGCAAAAGAGGCACCTATCTGATGAGCCACCACAATCCAACCAAATATCATGCCTGATTTTTCTTTACCGAAAGTTTCGCCTGCAAGTTTAGCCGTTGGCGGTACGGTTGCGATCCAATCGAGTCCGTAAAATACCGAGAACACGACTAGCATGTACGGAGTAGTAGCCAAGGCATAGGGTAAAAATATGAGGGATAATCCGCGCAGACCGTAGTACCAGAAAAGTAGCCAGCGGCTGTCAAATCGGTCAGTTAACCAACCAGATATCGTTGTTCCGAATAAATCAAACGCCCCCATCATGGCTAGAAGTCCGGCAGCGGCAACTTCCATTATTCCGAAATCTCCGCAAGCGGCAATGAGGTGAGTGCCGATCAAACCATTTGTCGAGAATCCACAAATGAAGAAGGTGCCTGCGAGCAGCCAAAATGTATTATTTTTACTCGCAATAATGAGGTTCTGGATAGGGGTAAGAAATACATTGCCCTTGAATGGCTCTGGTTTTACAACCTCTGTTGTACCGTATGGCGCTGCACCAACATCGGAAGGATTGTTCTTCATCCATAGAGCTACAAGAATAAACACAACTATGATAGCGGCTACCGCTGCATACATCGCATACCGCCAGCCGTATTCGGAAGTCACCTTTGCAATCAAAGGGAGGAATAGTAACTGACCCGTTGCTGCACTAGCTGTCAGAATGCCAACTACGAGTCCCTTACGCTTGACGAACCATAGATTGCTGACAGTAATGCCAAGCACATTTGCCAACATTCCGCTTGCAAGTCCGGAAACGACTCCCCACAGCAAATCGAACTGCCATAAGGAATTAATCAGCGGCGTTACGGCAAGGCTAGCACCTAGAACGGACAGTGCGAGCAGTACAACCTTGCGGATACCGAAACGTAATAACAGTGCTGCAGAAAACGGACCTACAAGTCCATATAGCAAAATTCCAATAGAGGCAACACTTGATATAGCCCCGCGGCTCCATCCGAATTCTTCTTGGAAAGGGATCATTAAGACGCTGGGCATGGAACGAATGCCTGCTGACACAAGTAATGTGACAAACGTTAGCATAACAATGATCCAACCGTAATAAAACTTGCTTTTTGTTTGATTCATAAATCTACACCTCTACTTATATTTCTAATTTCTCACTGGCTGATTCCAAAGATTGTGTCAAAATAGTCGCGATTTCATCTCCAAGAATAGCTTTATAAGAACGAAGAAGCTCCTTCGATGCTGCACGAATGGATGGCTCGAGTTCTAAGGCTTTCTCCGTAGGAAAGACGAGTACAGTTTTACCCTTCACTTGGCGCTCCACGAGTCGTTTGTTTTCCAGCTTATCGATAAATCTGGTGAGTGTAGATGGTGTGATATAGAGCTTTTCTGAAAGCTCTTTCTGAGGAATTCCAGGTTTTGCAACAACCAGTCTGAGTAAATAACCGTAGGCAGGTGCAAGACCTGTTGTTGCAAATGCATCGTCGGCCATTCGGCTAATTGCCCGACTTAGACGATTCGTAGTGAAGTATAAGCATTGATGCAAAAAAGCTTCATTGTCATTTGTTTCTGGGGTTTGAGAGTTGTTCGTCATGGTAGTCCCTCCATTTGTATTTTGTATGTACAACGAATATAATGCATGTGCTTTTGCCTGTCAATCGTATTTATGAAATTAGAATCAGAATCCTGTTCAGGTATGAGGATGAGGAAGTAGTCTGAAGGATTCATAACTAAACTGAATGTAGTTAAGGGGAAGAACCTCTTTCTAGTGCAGCTATTGTGGGCGCGCTAGGGAGAGGTTCTTTGTATAGGATCGTAAGAAAGTGAAAATGAAGGAGGGATCCTACACATGAAAAGACCAGTTGTTCAAGGATGTTGTCTGTGGATAAGTGGCTATGTGCTCGCGATTTATACTGAGCTCCCTTGGCTGTCCTGGATGACAAGCGCGCTGCTGTTAGCCGCGCTTCTGGTTATTTATGCGCTGCGGCTGCCTGGCCGGCAGCCGCTAGGTGCCTTGCTGCTGGTCGTAATAGCCTACGGCTATTATCAAGGGACCGACCAGCGCAACATCACTGCGCTGCCGCTGGCGCAGCAGCAGCAGATCAGCCCTGACGGCAGCGAGGTCACGCTGCTCGGCCGGTTTGCCAGCCCTGTCACCATTGACGGTGACAGGTCTAGCTTCACCCTGGAAGCGGAGTCCGTCCGCTTCCCAGACAACACCGCTTTCCCGCTTCGTGGGGAAAGCGTACAGGTCTCGCTGCGCCTGATGGAGCAGGCGCAGCAGACGATCGCGTCGGGCTGGCGCCGCGGCGACGCCCTCACACTAACGGGGACGCTGCGCAGCCCGTCCCCGGCCCGCAACTTCGGCGGCTTCGACTACCGCCGATATTTGCGCCTTCACCACATCCATTGGCTGCTATCAGCCAAAGGGGTGGATCAGGCGCAGGTGCAGCCTGCGGCAGCGCAGCTCAACGTCGCCGCGCTGCTGCGCTGGAACGACGAGCTGCGCGCGGCGCTCAGCAGGCGCATGGACCTGATCTTTCCAGCGTCACAGGCTGGATTCATGAAAAGTATGTTAATCGGCCTAACAGACGATCTAGATCCAGATCGCTTCCAGCAATTTTCGCAGCTGGGGCTTACACATATTTTAGCAATCTCAGGCTTGAATATTGCTGTATTTTTAGGCGTATGCATCTGGATATTGCGTCGGTTTAAAGTCACAAAAGAAACCTATCTGCTGATTTGTATGAGCCTGCTCCCGTTCTACGTTCTCGTGACTGGGGCATCGCCGTCCATCGTCAGGGCAGGGCTTATGTCGATGATCGCTCTGTATGCCGCACGGCGCGGAGGAATGAAAGAGGTGTTGCACATACTTGCAGTGGCCGCGTGGGCCATGCTTGTGTGGGATCCTTACTTTTTGCTTGATGTAAGCTTCCAGCTATCCTTTCTAGTCACACTTGGACTCATCATTGGTGTACAACGAGTAACCGAATTATTATCTGCGTACTTCACCTCTCCCACGCTTAAAAACACCCTCGCCATCACACTAGTTTCTCAATCCGTATCTTTTCCGGTTTCGATTTACTATTTCAACCAGTTTTCCTTGTTATCTTGGTTAGCGAATGCTGTGTTAGTCCCTGTAATTAGCATGATTGTATTTCCGGCAGGGCTGGCTGCGCTAGCGCTCGGACTAATTTACGTTCCTTTAGGTCAAAGAATAGGCCATCTAATTGCCTTGCTGAATCAAGCTATATTCTGGGTTACCGATCAGCTTCAGAAGATTCCTCATCTCACCATGATTTGGCCATCTCCAAGTATACCTTGGATCTGTTTTTACTACGGATTCCTAGTTATTATCTATATACTCTGGCATCGTAGTTACCTAAATTCGCAGGGTGAGCTTCCGGTTATGTTGGAGGTGGATTCTAGGAAAAGCACCCAAAGAATGAGCGTAAAACTTAGTTTGCTCCTTGCGATTGGCGGCTTTGTTGTTCTGTTATGGATGGGGTATTCACCGAACCGATTTCAACGAACTGGCCTAGTTCAATTTATCGATGTTGGGCAAGGTGATGCCATTCTGATACGAACGCCTTATGGTCGCCATTTATTAATCGATGGAGGAGGGACTCTCACTTTCCGTAAGGCAGGTGATGAGTGGAAGATCCGTAAAGATCCGTTTGAAGTAGGGCAAAAACTGCTAGTGCCTCTCCTAAAAAAACGAGGCATTCAAAGTCTAGATCTTGTCGTACTTACTCATGAGGATGCTGATCATAGTGGCGGTTTACAGGCTGTTATTGAACAAATTCCAGTGAAACAATTACTATTTAACGGCACATTTAAGGAAAGCAGCAGTATGACGACCTTTTTTGGCACACTGGTTCAAAAGAAAGTCCCCTTATTACCTGCGCAAGTTGATGATTGGATCGACATCGATCCCGTTACGAAATTGCAGGTGATTTATCCATTAGAAACGAATCCGACAATGATAGAAATTGTCAAAGAGCAGAATGCGAGATCCGTTGTTTTTTTACTTGAAATGCAAGGGACACGTTGGCTGTTTACTGGAGATATGGAGAAAGAATCCGAAGCGGCAGTGCTGGATTATTTACGAACTCACCCTGCATTACTGGTCAGTGAGAGGAATCCTTCCGCCACATCAAAAAACCACAACATAATCGATGTTCTTAAAGTTGCCCACCATGGCAGTAAAACCTCCACCACCACAGAGTGGTTGACATACTGGAAACCAGCTGTGGCTGTAATCTCGGTAGGCGCTATGAATACTTACGGCCATCCTTCTCCAGAAATTACGGATCGCCTAATTGATGCAAACGTGGCCGTTTATCGCACAGATCGAATGGGTGAAGTGCAGATGGAGGTGCGGAATTCGGGGATTTTCACACGAATGAAGTTATGGAACTTGAAATGACAATTCTCTCATTCGCTTCAAAAGTTTAGGCCATAGCAGCATCATTCCTGGCGGGAATGGTCATCTAGGGCTTTTTCTTTTGGAAAAATCAACTATTGTGAAACTAATTTTCATTTTTTACGTCTAAAAGATGTTATGTGGCTCAATATTTGTTATTCTGATAGATGCAAGTTATTAATATATTTATTCTAAAAAAATTGCAACCTTATGAGATGTGATTGCGTCTGTAAGAATGCAAGGGGGAGGGATCCCAGTGATAGCACCCGAACTGGTAAGATCAGCACAAGCCGGTGACCGTGATGCGCTCATTACCCTATTGCGAGAGATTGAGTCTCACGTGTATCGGACGGCTTTTTATATTCTGAATAATGAACAAGATGCGCTTGATGCTTCACAGGAAGCTCTTCTTCGGATTTATACCAAGATTAATTCCTATGAAGAAAAAGCTCTGTTCAAAACGTGGGTACAGCGGATTGTTACGAACATCTGCATCGATAAATTTCGCAGAGCGAAACCAACGGTTTCTATGGATGAGCATGAGATGACTTTCACAGCGGATACTGATGTAGAACAGGAAATATTGACAGGCTATTTAGCTCAGGATATAAGAGAGGCCATTGAAAAGCTACCCGAGCACCATCGAACTGTGGTTGTTCTCCGTTATTTGCAGGACTTTTCGTATCATGAAATTGCAGAATCGCTCAATTTACCACTCAATACGGTGAAGTCTTACTTATTCCGAGCTAGACACACCTTACAGTCGTTACTCCAAGATTATCAGAAAGGAGGTGTTCGGGGATGAAATGTCAAGAGGTGATGATATACATGCAAAGACAGCTAGATGGAGATTTAGCTCCAAAAGAAGAAAACGAGCTGCATGCTCACCTAATGCATTGTTTGGACTGTGCACAGATGTTTGAGCGTCTGCAGGCATTGTCGAACGAATTGTCCCAACTTCCTAAAGTTATGCCGCCTTTCAGCTTAGTTGATGCTATTATGCCACAGCTGCTAGAATTGGATAAACAAAATGAGATGTCAAATGCGGACAATGTCGTTGTCTTTCCAACGAAGGTTGCTAAGATCGAATCAGAAGAAGACATGCCTAAGCACACTCGGGTGAGTAGATTTAAAGAACAGTTCTCGTGGAAATTCGCAAGCGGTGTCGTTGCCGCGGGATTGATTATTGGATTTTTCGCATTTAACATGCAGAATCCTGTTATTGACAATGCGGATGGCATTATGTCTCGTTCAAGCTCTGATTCCAAAAGCGGTGTAGCTGAGAATCGTGTAACTGCAACATCAGACTTGAATCAAAAGGTTGCGAAAGAGGACATCGCATTAAACAAGGAAAACGCTATGTCTAATGAAGGATCGCCTATTGCGCCAACGACGGATTTGTTTGCAAAAGGGACAGAACCTGCTGACACTTCTACTGGTACCGGTGGGAATTCGCCGCAGGCAACGCCTAAAGCGCAGTTAGAAAAGCCAGGTGCCTATAGCTCGCCAGCTAATGGCAGTGACATGGAGACCAGACAGGTAGCACCATCTACATCGCCACCAGAGAGGTTGAGGGATCCGGATACGGTTGTTCCAAAGCCGAATAAGGTTGATTCTAGTGCAGAGGCGACCACTCCTGTTGCTAGCTTAAACGTACCGCAATCAACGTTTGAACCGAAGCCGACGGAGTCACCAGTCAAGAAGATGGCTCCTGTACCTTCGATTGATCCTTCGACTTCAGACCGAATCAGTGCGAGTCAAGGGATTTTCTCATTAACAATTCCTCAAAATGAAGCTAAGCTAAAGTCTACAACGGGCATTTATGAAGCAGCGATTGAAGATGCGCACGTAGTTATTCGAAATACGCTCACGCTTGAGATTGTATTTGCATCCAAACTTACATGGCAAGCAGAGGATCAAATCAAGTTGTTGGAATGGTCGAAGGATGACAAGCTGTTCTATGAGGTTATTAGTAAGGGATCGCTTCAAACGATACTTATCGATGTCAAAGAGAAAACAGAAACGAATAAATAAAAATAAGATTGGTTGCACCAATTTGGCTGAAATTGCGTAAACTATCTTAGGAAATATGGAACAGTTCATTCATCCACACGAGTTAAGGTTTCTAGGGCCTTAAGTCGGTGTTTAAATAGACTGGCGAAGGGATTGCTTCAAAGTCTTAGGGCTTTGACGTAATCCCTTTGTTGTTGTTAAAATAAACAGGAGGGGTGAATGCTAGTCATGGATGCCAAAAGAGCATTAAAAGATATACAAGCAGGCCGCCCAGCATCCGTTTATTTGTGCTACGGACCTGAGAAATATAAAATGCGCGAATTTATTCAGATATTGACGGATTCATTAATGGGGCAAGAAGATCGGGAATTTGCAGTGAGTAAATTCGATTTGAGTGAAATGCCGCTTTCATCTGCACTAGATGATGCGGAAACGTTACCTTTTATGGTGCCTAAGAAGCTGGTCATTGCTAAAAATGCGTTGTTTTTCACTGGTGCAAAGGAAAATACGAAGCTAGAGCACAATATGGATCGCTTAACAGCCTATTTGAAATCACCTGCGGAGCATACGGTCGTGGTGTTCACAGTAGATGCCGATAAATTGGACGAGCGTAAGAAGATCGTCAAAACTTTAAAGGACATGGAGGCCGCAGTGCCTTTCCTTTCTTTGAGCCCGGAGGAATTGACGCAATGGGTAGCTAGGCAAGCGAGTGCGTTAGGCTTTACATTCTCGGGTGGCGCGGCAGATCAATTGATCCTGTACACCGGAGGTAACCTGCAATCGTTATCGGCCGAACTTGAGAAGATTTCCTTGTACGTAGGTGCGGAAGGAGTAGCTTCTCCTGACGTAATTGATCAATTGGTTGCTCGAAGCACGGAGCAGAATGTATTCATCCTTATTGAAGATATCGTGAATGTGCGGTTGGAGCGAGCATTTGTGATCTTAGAGGAGCTTCTGAAGCAGCGTGAGGAGCCGATCAAAATCGCTTCGCTCATCGCCAGACAATTTCGGATCATGTTGCAGGTGAAGGAACTTGGAAAGCAGGGCTATTCACAGCAACAGATGGCTTCTCAGATTGGCTTACATCCTTTTGCGGTCAAAGTTGCTGAAGGACAGGCCCGAAAGTATGATGGGGAGAAGTTGAGCCGAATTATGGGTGAGCTGGCTGATCTGGATTTGCAGATGAAAACGGGGAAAATCGATAAAGTGTTAGGTTTGGAATTATTTCTTCTTAGGCTTGCTGCCTAGGAAGAGACTTTTCCTTATTCACTTAAATGGAAAAAAGACTAATTCTCCTAGGAGAATTAGTCTTTTGCTTTTATGTCCGTGAATTACGCTTGAGCCGAAAGAGCGTTTAGCTTTTTAGCTAGACGGGACTTCTTGCGGTTAGCGGCATTTTTATGAATTAAACCTTTAGAAGCAGCTTTGTCTAATTTCTTAGAAGCAGAAACTAAAGCTTCAGGGGTTAAAGCTGTTTCGAAAGCTTTCACAGCAGTACGCAAAGCGGACTTGTGGGAAGCGTTGCGAAGACGACGCTTTTCGCTAACTTTTACTCGTTTAATAGCGGATTTAATGTTTGGCATGAAATTCACCTCCTACTTACAAAACACGTTCAACGTTACATTTGTATGTTTGCTGACAACTTTAAGTATTCTACCACGCAATATTTCAAATTGCAAGACCTGTCAATAGGTTTTCAGTGGTCATCAGTAGCTGCTCAGGGTGTTCATGAACGATGATACTCGCTACTGTTGACTTCATTTCACCTCAGAATCTGAGATAGTCCGATTTTCCCGAACTAAATCAGGGATTCTTTCCTAAGAATGATAAATAGTCAGGTTTTACCGAACTAAATTGCCATTTTCCTCGTGTGAAGGTAGTTTTGGTTGATTTAGTTGGGTGTTTTAGGACTAATTGTGATTTGATGAGGCGGAAAGTGTGATTAAGTCGGCAAATTCGGACTAAATGGAGTGAGTGCAGAGCGAGTAGTGAGGGCATTGAGCGGGAACTAGAACAAAACGTATAGGGAGATGGAGCACGCAAAGTGCATAATTCATGAGCAGTAGCAAAGCAGTAGCAGTAGCAGTAGCAGTAGCAGTAGCAGTAGCAGTAGCAGTAGCAGTAGCAGCAGTAACTCCACCCGCGCCCGCAACCCGCACCGTCACCCCGTCAACCCCCGGGAGCGCGAAAATATTCCAGCGCAATGTCACAACAATGGCGGTCTGCGAGTCGTATCTACTATCCAAGTATGTATCCTAGCCGCGCCTTTAACTTCGGGAAGAAGCCATTTCTTTTCTTCTAAGCGTCTAATGTATTTTCTCACAGTATCATACCCGCAACGCAGCACTTCTTTCACATCCGCGAGCTTGATCGGACGTTCTAAACGTAAGGCTAACCGCAGAATATCTCTTTCTTGGCCACTTAACTGACTTGCATTAGATTCGTGTTCCCCAAACAATCTTCCAATAAGCTGCTGGAGCAACGCTTGCCAAAGACGTGGACGTTCCCTAATGTCATCTAGGCTGATTCGTACAATGATCCAACCATCGTTCACAAGGTGCATATGACGTACCCATTGATTCGAGTATTGTCTTCGATCCAATTTATCATAGTGGTAGTAAACGAAGAAACTCTTTTTCAGCAAAGGCATGTCCAGTCAGTAATTTCCTTAGGGCTTCGCCTTTCCTTTTGGCTAAATGTGAATTCAGCCATTGTTGGTGTACGCAGTCAAATTGTTTCAATGTCATTCCATAACTCTCCATTCGAAATAAAAATAGCGCCGTTTCACAACTCTAGTGAGAAGTGGAAACGGCGCATGCTTTGCGCGAGAAGATCTAGCATATTTGGTTACTTTGAGCATATCATCTTCATGGCGTTCTGACAGACATTTACAATTGTCTACTTTCAAAACTATTGATTTTCAGTGATTCCTATCTCTGTATAACGCCGCGGCAACTGTCACACAATAAGCAACACAGTGCAAGTATGAAAGGGGACCTCCAATGGACTTAGGCATATTTAACACACAGACCGATCTTGCACTAGATGCAAGGGATATGGCTCATGCAGCCAATCAGGGGCAACCGATTCCTGGTATTGAACAAGAGTTCACACGGGAAAACGGGATACGTGTCACCAAAATTAACGTCCTGAACGAAGAAGGCTCCAAAGCGCTCGGTAAGCTTCTGGGTCATTATATAACGATTGAGGTACCTGCGTTGCGAGAGAAAGACAGTCAGCTGCAAGATCGCGTGGCAACAAAGTTAGCTCAGGAATTTGAGCAGTTTCTGCGGCAAGTCGGCATTCCCAAAAATGCGAAAGCCCTGATTATTGGGCTAGGTAATGGGAACGTGACTCCCGATGCTCTGGGACCTCTAGTCGTTGAAAATATTATGGTGACGCGTCATTACTTTGAACTGGTTCCCGAGGATGTGAGCCCAGGTTATCGAGCCGTAAGTGCTGTGGCGCCTGGTGTTCTGGGTACGACGGGGATAGAGAGCAGCGACATCGTGCAAGGGATTGTGGATAAATCTAAACCTGATTTCATCATCGCCATAGATGCGCTTGCCTCTAGATCCTTGGATCGTGTCAACACGACCATTCAGATCGCGGATACCGGAATTCATCCAGGTTCTGGAATCGGCAATAAGCGAAAAGGCTTGACGAAGGAGCAGCTAGGCATTCCAGTTATTGCAATTGGAGTTCCTACCGTCGTATATGCCTCAACAATTGTGAATAATGCCTTTGATCTCATGCAGAAGCATTTTAGCGGCCAAACGAACAATACGGGGCAGATATTTGGACTTTTGGACAATATTAACGAAGAAGAGCGACTACAGTTGGTTAAAGAGGTGTTAAACCCCGTAGGACACGATCTACTCGTTACCCCGAAGGAGATTGACCAGTTTATTGAGGATATAGCCAATATCATTGCCAGCGGCTTGAATGCGGCCCTACATGACGCTGTAGATGTCGATAATGTAGCTGCGTATACGCATTAATGTAAGGAGAGAACTGAACCTACTTTACGTGGGGGCAGTTCTTTTTGGCGTTGGAGCTGCCTATCACAATCGAATCAAGAATCTTCTATCCTTTCTATCAAAAAAATCTAGCGAAAACTAGTTCTATCGTTCGGGCTCGTTTCATAGATTGAATTAAGATAGTTTAGGAGGCATGGTTTACTATGAAATGGACATCAGCCACATGGAATTTCAGCCAAGTTCGCAAAACCTTTCAGAGCGCCAGTTCCGTCGGGAAAACGTTTATTGTCCTCAGCACCTCGACCTTAGCTCTATTCGTCCTAATTGGTCTGGGTGGCGTCCTGCAAAGCCGATTAATGTCCACATCGCCTGTTTCATCCATGAAAGGTCTCGCCGCATCGGTCACGAATCAGTTTTTTATCGATATGTTGGGTATGGAAGTCCCTCATTTAAATAAGGATCAGAAAAAGTTCACTTTTTCCCAGCACAACGTGTTTCACTTCGCTTTTCAAATGCTGACCGATATTAATCCAAGTGATCCTAAGAGCTTAGTCGCAAGCGAAGTGCCTGGCATGGGTCTGAATAAATCGACAGTATTGGTGAGTGGAAGTGAAACGAATCCGAGCGCTCCTTATGATCTGAATCCGATCTCAACTAATTTGGAAGCTGAAGCTAGATTTCCACAACCATCGCCGTCCGTGGAGCCGACACCCGTCAATAGTTCACCCCCTTCTCCCAATGCAGTTGCTCAACCACCGAAAACAGCCGGCGATAATGTTGCTTTTATCTATCAAACGCACAGTAATGAATCATTTTTACCGGAGCTGAAAGGTGTGACAGATCCAGATAAAGCCTACAGTGATAAAGTGAATATCATCTCCGTCGGGCAACGCTTAGCTCAGAATTTAGAGAGAGATGGCATCGGTGCTGTGCATTCCTCTACCGTTTATCCAAGTACGGTCAAAGGTTTTGAATATCCGTATTCCTACAAGTATTCGGCCAAAACCCTTCAGGAAGCGATCTCTTCGCATAAGGATTTACAGTACTTTTTCGATATTCATCGCGATTCAGCAGCGCGTAGCAAAACAACAGCCACGATAGAAGGCAAGGATGTCGCGCAAGTGTATTTTATTATCGGAGGAAAAAACCCAAACTGGAAAAAGAATGAGGAATTTGCTAGGAAAATTCATCAAGTGCTGGAAGCGAAGCACCCGGGCGTTTCAAAGGGGATTCATGCCAAAGAGGCCAGTGAGGGCAACGGATTGTATAACCAGAACATTTCGCCAAATAGTATTTTGATCGAGGTCGGAGGGCCATACAATACTCTCGAGGAATGCTACCGGACAACGGATTGGCTGGCAGAAGCGATATCGGAAGTTATTTTGAACGCGAAAAAAGTGGATGCACCCGTGACTACAACTACACCTAAAAACTCATAAGTGCGCTAACAATGGAGGAGGGAAAAATAATGAGGCTGAGGCACTTTTATATCAAGGTTGGCTTGTTTGGACTCTTACTGCTGTTTTGTATCTTGTTCGGCGTCAGTCTAGCATCCAGCGGCATGGAACGCATAGAAGGTCCTCAGCCTTCCTCCAAAGCAGCTCAACAAGTTGCTCCAACAAAGGTCCCGGGAAAAGTAGTGACGACGGTTGCCCAAGCAACTCCTACGCCTACACCTCCTGTTAAAAACACGGCGGTGAAAGACAAACAACCCGTTGAGCCCAAAGCTGAACCTGTTGCTATTCATGATAATTCTTTGAACCGAGTAGGCAATAAATTAGGCGAGCTTTTACAGATAACGGCGCACCACGGCATTAAATTGTTTATTTCATTGTTTGATGCTGTTTTGGGCAAAGGGTAGGTGTGCATTGCTCCGACTTCCCACAACTGCTATAATGAAAATTATTTGCATGTAGTGGGGGTTAGTCTTTAGCATGACGGACATTCGAGAAAGACAACAAAGAATTCGCAACTTTTCAATTATCGCTCATATCGATCACGGTAAATCAACTCTAGCTGATCGTATTCTGGAGTATACAGGTGCATTGTCTTCACGTGAGATGCAAGAGCAAGTTCTCGACCAGATGGATCTGGAGCGCGAACGGGGGATTACAATTAAACTTCAAGCGGTGAGATTGGCTTACCGCGCTGATGATGGTGTCGATTACATCCTTAACCTGATTGATACACCAGGACACGTAGACTTTACCTATGAGGTATCACGAAGTCTTGCTGCTTGTGAAGGTGCATTGCTGGTTGTTGATGCGGCACAAGGTATTGAGGCTCAAACACTAGCGAACGTATATCTAGCACTGGAAAATAATTTAGAAATATTACCTGTCATTAATAAAATCGATTTACCAAGCGCAGACCCGGATAAAGTAAAGCAAGAAGTCGAAGATGTGATCGGACTTGACGCTAGTGATGCTGTTCTTGCATCAGCCAAGGCTGGTATCGGTATTAAAGAAATTATAGAGCAGATTTGTTTGAAGGTACCGGCTCCACAAGGTAATCCTGATGCTCCACTGAAAGCTTTGATTTTCGACTCTCATTACGATAGCTACAAAGGTGTAATCGTATATGTGCGTGTCGTTGATGGCTCGATCAAAGCAGGCTCCAAAATCAAAATGATGGCTACGAACAAAGTATTTGAAGTTATTGAAGTAGGTGCGTTCAAACCAAGAATGTCATCGGTTCCTTCCCTAGAGGTTGGAGATGTTGGATTTATCGTTGCCGGTATCAAAAATGTTGGAGACACCCGTGTCGGTGACACGGTAACGGAAGCAGATCGCCCTTCACTAGAGGCATTGCCAGGTTACCGTCGCATTAATCCAATGGTTTTCTGTGGCTTGTATCCAATCGAAACGACCGATTACAACGATTTGCGCGAAGCGCTGCAAAAGCTGGAACTGAATGATGCTTCCTTGCGGTTCGAGCCTGAAACCTCGACAGCGCTAGGGTTTGGCTTCCGTTGCGGATTCTTAGGACTTCTGCACATGGAAATCATTCAAGAACGTATCGAGCGTGAATTTAACATTCCGTTGATTACGACGGCACCGAGCGTTATTTACCGGATTACATTAACGAATGGTGATGTCATGGAAATTGACAATCCATCGAACTATCCGGACCCACAACGAATTGATTTCGTTGAGGAGCCTTACGTCAAAGCTTCTGTTATCGTTCCTAATGATTATGTAGGGACAATCATGGAACTTTGTCAAGGTAAACGCGGCGAATATTTGAATATGGAATACTTAGATACGAACCGAGTGACATTGACTTATGAGATCCCGTTATCAGAGATTGTTTACGACTTCTTCGATATGCTGAAATCACGGACGAAGGGTTATGCTTCCTTTGACTATGAAGTAAGTGGCTACAAGAAATCCAATCTAGTGAAAATGGACATCTTGCTTAATTCCGAACAAGTGGATGCACTTTCCTTCATTGTTCACCGTGACACCGCATATCATCGCGGTAAAATCATTTGTGACAAGCTCAAGGAGCTTATCCCGCGGCAAATGTTTGAGGTGCCGATTCAAGCGGCAATTGGACAGAAAATCGTGGCGCGTGAGACGGTTAAAGCGATGCGTAAGAACGTACTTGCGAAGTGTTACGGTGGTGATATTTCTCGTAAGCGTAAATTGTTAGACAAGCAAAAAGAAGGTAAAAAACGCATGAAACAGGTCGGTAGCGTAGAAGTGCCGCAAGAGGCGTTCATGGCTGTTTTGAAAATCGACGAATAGATGCATGGAACCAAAAGCTGGGGTGGCAGCGTACGCTGTCCCTTGGCTTTTTCTCAATTTGCAAGCTAGTGGAAAGGAATACCCTTATGTTAGTTACTTATACAGCTCCTACGGCGGTGTACATTCATATCCCTTTTTGTACGAATAAATGTCATTATTGCGACTTCAACTCTTACGTGCTCAAGGGTCAACCCGTTATGGAATATTTAGATGCGCTTGAGCGTGAAATGGAGCTCACGGTACGGGACCATTCACCTCAGAAGGTGGAGACGATCTTCGTAGGCGGAGGAACGCCAACTGTGTTGCTGCCAGATCAAATGGAACGCTTCTTACGCATTGTGCGGACCTATTTTCCAGCGGACAGTACAGAAGTCGAATTTTCGATGGAAGCTAATCCGGGAACAACGGATGAAGATAAATTGGCTGTTATGAAAGCTGGCGGTGTAAATCGCATCAGCTTCGGTGTGCAGTCTTTTAACAATGACATCCTTGCGGCGATCGGCCGTATTCATAATACAGATGATGTGCATAGAAGCATTGCTAATGCGAAGAAGCTTGGCTTTGACAATTTATCGATCGACCTTATGTTTGGGTTGCCGAAGCAAACCGTAGAAATTATGCAGGCTACTTTAGATGAGGCGCTGTCACTCGATTTGCAGCATTATTCAATATACAGCTTGAAAGTAGAAGAAAACACCCTATTCCACACCTTATTCAACAAAAACCAACTGCCGCTCCCGAGTGAAGATGAGGAAGTCGATATGTACGAGTTGATTATGAAAAGGCTGGAGGGAGCGGGTTACAAGCAGTACGAAATTAGTAACTTTGCTAAGCCAGGTCGTGAAAGTCGACACAATACGATGTATTGGCGCAATCGCTCCTACTATGGATTAGGTGCTGGAGCACATGGGTATATGAATGGTAAGCGTCATGTGAATGTGAAGGGCATCCAACCCTACATTGATGCAACGAAGCTTGGGTTACCAATCATGGAGCAATTCGATGTAACACCGCAGGAGGCCATGGAAGACTTTATGATGGTTGGCTTGCGACTGCTAGAGGGTGTGCGAAGCAAGGACTTCATGGATCAATTCGGTGAGACGATCGAATCCCACTTTGGAGCAACCTTGCAAAGCTGGATAAACAAAGGACTGATTGAGCAAACAACAGATGGTTATCGTCTATCCAAACACGGTATTTTGTTAGGAAATGAAGTCTTTGCCTCGTTCTTAAGTTAAACCGGCATAGCGCAAAAAACGCTTGTGCAATTATACGGATTGTTGTATATTTATACATGAATCCACAAGCGAAACAGCGGAAAGCCGCAGGGCGCTAGCGTGGCTTTTATGCATTTTTGTGCGAATGGTGGGTGGGGAAGCGTGAATACATCAACTACGGTATCTGTAAGAAAAGCTTCAGTGGATGATATCGATAAGCTTTTCGAAATTATACAGGGGTATGCCAAACAGGGCATCATGTTGCCGCGGAGCAGGGAGATGCTCCAAGATCAAATTGATACGTTTGTTGTCGCTGAATTCGATGGCTTATTAATCGGCTGTGGTTCATTGACAAGGTTGGGACCAGATCTTGTTGAGATTCGCTCACTTGGGATGACGTCTGGCTACAAGGGTCAAGGAATCGGTGGCAAGCTTGTTGATTTCCTAGTTGAGGAGGCAAGAAGCCAAGGAATTATTAAAGTTATGGCCCTTACTTATGAAGTGGCATTCTTTCTGAAAAACGGCTTTACACTCGTTCCGAAGGAGATTTTTCCTGAGAAGGTTTGGAGAGATTGCATGCATTGCAAAAAACAGTATTGTTGCGACGAAATCGCCGTACTTAAACGTTTGGATTGACTTGACAACAGACCTTAGGGTCTGTTATTTTTGTATTAGGATTTAGCACTCACTAAATACGAGTGCTAACGAAGGTGGCAAATAGTGAGAAGTGAGGAGGAGGGGTACTCATGTTGACAGAGCGCCAACGCATGATTTTAAGTGCAATCATTGATGATTACGTTCGTTCAGCGGAGCCAATAGGTTCGCGAAGTATTTCGAAGCGTGGGAATGTTGGTTTTAGTCCAGCGACCATACGTAACGAAATGTCTGATCTCGAAGAAATGGGTTATCTTGAGCAGCCTCATACGTCCGCAGGTCGTATTCCTTCACACAAAGGTTATCGCTATTATGTCGATCATTTGCTCCAGCACGGCTCCTTGCATAGTCATGATTTGGACTCCATGAAGGGGGCTTTCGCAGAACGAATTCAAGAGATGGAAGGTGTTATTCAGCACGTTGCTGGCATGCTCTCCAGTCTTACGAATTACACGTCTATTGTGCTCGGTCCTGAAGTTTTTAGCACGACATTGAAGCATCTCCAAATCATTCCGATCTCAGATACGACAGCTGTTGCGATCCTAGTGATGAATACGGGTCATGTTGAAAATAAGACAGTAACGATTCCCGAAGGAATTCCGATGTCGGAAATCGAGAAGGTCGTTAATATTCTGAACACTAGGCTTAAGAATGTGCCATTAGTTCAGTTTAAATCGAAGCTCTACAATGAGATTTCTAATGAGTTAAGCAAATATGTCACTGGCTATCAAGAGCTTCTTGGTTTGGTGGAAAGCGTGCTTCAAAGCGATGAGAAGGACCGTGTTTTCCTCAGTGGAATGACGAATATGCTCACACAGCCTGAGTTCAAGGATGTGGAGAAAGTGAAGAGTATTTTTGATCTGCTGGAAGAAGCACCAACCCTTATCAAGTTATTTACACCGTCTAATGAAGGCATTGAGATTAAAATCGGTGCTGAGAATAGTATCGAAGCCATAACGAATTGCAGTTTAATAACAGCTTCCTATTCCATTGGCGGTACGCCGCTTGGAACGATTGGTATTTTGGGACCAACTCGTATGGAATACGGTAGAGTCATTGGCTTAATGGAGCATCTATCGAAGCATATGGAATTGGTCCTAGGACGTTGGTATGGCAAATGACAGGAGTCAAACCCATGCACGGTGAAAGCGAAGAAAGGTACTCTACATTAGTGAATAATGCCGCAGCTGTCAGAGCGATTTGTTCGGCTGTTGAAGGAACCTTGGGTCCTAAAGGACTAGATACTATGCTAGTCGGCGGCCAAGGTGATGTCATTATAACCAACGATGGTGTAACCATTTTGGAAAAGATGGATGTTACCCATCCCGCTGCCAGGCTAATGATTCAAGTTGCTCGCAGTCAGCAACGCCAAATTGGCGATGGCACAACGACAGCGACCGTGCTTGCCGGAGCCATGGTGCAAGAAGGCGTCGCACAAGTTACACGAGGCGTTCCTGTCGCCAAGGTTGTCACTGGCATGCTGCAGGGTATTGAATTGGCCGTAGCGAGCCTGCAGGGCCGCAGTCGTAAGATTGCTGGCCTGACAGATCCCGCGTTGCAGCGAATTGCTTACACTGCTGGGCGTGAGCAAACGGACATCGCGAAGCTTATCATACAAGCTGCTGAAGCAGTCGGAGAGGCGAAATTACGCGAAGAGGGCTATCGCTTCGCGGACAGCGTGCTCGCACATGAAGAAGCGAGCAGCGAGGTATGGACCGGCATTCTGCTAAACCAGAAGCCGATGAACCTGCATCCGGGGCATGAGCGCCGAGATGCCCGCATCCTCGTGCTGCATGATGCCCTGGAGCCTGAGGCGGTCAGCGAGGAATCGCTGGTCACCGAGGCAGGCTTCCAGCGGTACATGCAGCTTCGAGAGCTCTTCCGCAGCTCCCTCGGCTCGCTGCTGGAGCTTGGCGTCGGTCTGATTGCATCAGACCGCGGGGTTGACCCAGAGGCGGAGCAGTTCTGCTCCGACCATGGCATTCTCGTGCTGCAGCGGCTGTCCCACAGGGACCTGCTGCTGCTGAGCGAGCACACCGGCGCTAGGCCGGTGCGGCGCACGGCGCTGCGCAAAAGCGCGCCGGAGCTGAGCGCTGCGCTCGGTCACGCGGGCTATGCCGCGTATGACGAGCGGCTAGAGCGCGTGCGCGTAGCGCGCGGTCACGGCGAGCAGCACGTGACCGTGATCGTTGGCGCTGCGACGCGCGAAGCGGCGCATGAGCGCTCGCGCATCGCGAAGGACGCTGCGTCAGCTGTCCAAGCCGCCGTGCGCGGCGGGTACTTGCCCGGCGGCGGCGCAGCGGAGATGGCCGTCGCGCATGATCTGGAGCGTGTGCGCGAGACGATGAAGGGCATGGAGGGCTTTGGTGTGGCCGCTGTTGCGGGAGCACTGCGTAAGCCATTGTCTCAAATCGTCGTGAATGCAGGCTACAATCCGCTCGAGAAGGTTGAAGAGCTGAAAGCGGCCCAGCTTGCGCAGGATACGGACAGCCTAGGGATCGATTGTGATACAGGGTTGATCACGAATTTTGTGGAAGCAGGGATCATGGATCCGACAGATGTGAAAATTCACGCCCTGCAAGCGGCTGGTGAAGTAGCTGCCGCGGTGCTGCGTATCCATACAGTGATTAAGATGAAGCAGCCTTTTGAAGAGAACTAAAGATGGGCAAACTAAGCGCAAATGAGTCGATTGGTCGTATGATGGTTTAATAGATGTGTATTATGTTTAGGAGGTGAAGGACAATTGAGTACTGGAGATAACAAAACAGTCGAACAAGACATGGACACTACATACGCAGCCGACAACGAAGCAACGACTGGAGAAGCTGGAGCAGACGTTTCCGAGGAAGCTACGGTATCGAGCGAATTGGAGCAGGCGCGTGTGCAAGCCGAAGAAAACTATCAGCGTTTACTACGCGTTCAAGCGGACTTCGACAACTTCCGTCGCCGTGCAAGAGCGGAGAAGGAAGATTTCGCGAAATACGCTTCGCTAAAATTGATTGAGCAGCTATTACCGATTGTGGATAACTTTGATCGCGCGCTGTCTTCAAGCAAAGAGACGAAGGATTTCGACGCTTTGGTGAAGGGCTTGGATATGACATACCGCGGTTTGGATCAAGTATTATCTGCCGAAGGACTTAAGCCTATCGAGGCAGTTGGCCAACCATTTAATCCTGAATTCCATCAGGCTGTTATGCAAGTGGAATCTGAGGAGCATGAAGAAGGTATCGTCGTAGAAGAATTGCAAAAAGGCTATATCCTAAAGGATAAGGTCATCCGACCTGCCATGGTTAAAGTTAGCGTATAAGAGTTATTATTCCATGTCTAAATAAAACTAATGACGTTCCTATGGGACATAAGGAGGATCTTTACATGAGTAAAGTAATTGGTATTGACTTAGGTACTACAAATTCTTGCGTTGCCGTTATGGAAGGCGGAGAAGCTGTTGTAATTCCAAATCCAGAAGGTAACCGCACAACGCCATCCGTTGTAGGTTTCAAGAAAGATGGCGAGCGTGTTGTTGGTGAAACAGCAAAGCGTCAAGCAATCACAAATCCAGATAAAACAATCTCTTCCATCAAACGTCACATTGGTACGAACCACAAAGAGAACATTGATGGCAAAGACTACACGCCGCAAGAGATCTCTGCAATCATCCTGCAAAAGCTAAAAGCTGATGCGGAAGCTTACCTTGGCCAAACGGTTACACAAGCAGTTATCACAGTTCCTGCTTACTTTAATGACAGCCAACGTCAAGCAACAAAAGATGCTGGTAAAATTGCTGGACTTGAAGTTCTTCGTATCGTCAATGAGCCAACTGCAGCAGCACTTGCTTACGGTTTGGAAAAAACAGAAGATCAAACAATCCTTGTTTATGACCTTGGTGGCGGTACATTCGACGTATCCATCCTTGAGCTAGGCGATGGTTTCTTCGAAGTTAAAGCAACTAGCGGCGACAACAAATTGGGCGGAGATGACTTTGACCAAGTTGTTATGGATTACCTCGTTGCTGAATTCAAAAAAGAGCAAGGTATCGACCTTTCCAAAGACAAAGCGGCAGTTCAACGTTTGAAAGATGCTGCTGAAAAAGCGAAAAAAGAACTTTCCGGTGTTTTGACTACGACCGTTTCCCTTCCGTTCATCACGGTAGCAGACGGCGTGCCTCAGCATTTGGAGTTGAACATGACGCGTGCGAAGTTCGATGAGCTTACTTCTGGACTTGTTGAAAGAACACTAGGACCAACTCGTCAAGCGCTTCAAGATTCCGGTTTGTCCACAAGCCAAATCGACAAAGTCGTTCTTGTTGGTGGATCCACACGTATTCCAGCAGTTGTAGAAGCGATCAAGAAATTGATCGGTAAAGAGCCTCACAAAGGTGTTAACCCGGATGAAGTTGTTGCACTTGGTGCTGCTGTTCAAGCTGGTGTTTTGACTGGTGAAGTGAAAGACGTTGTTCTTCTTGACGTAACACCACTTTCCCTTGGTATCGAAACAGCAGGCGGCGTGTTCACGAAAATGATCGACCGCAACACAACAATCCCAACTACAAAATCCCAAGTGTACTCCACTTATGCAGATAACCAAACTAGCGTTGAGATTCACGTGCTTCAAGGTGAGCGCTCCATGGCTAGCGGCAACAAAACACTTGGCCGTTTCATGCTAGGTGATATTCCTCCAGCTCCACGTGGCGTTCCGCAAATCGAAGTTAGTTTCGATATCGATGCGAATGGTATCGTTAATGTGTCTGCTTTGGATAAAGGTACAGGCAAAAGCCAAAAAATCACGATCACTTCCTCCAGCGGTTTGAGCGATGCAGAAGTTGAACAAATGGTGAAGGATGCGGAAGCACATGCTGAGGAAGATCGCGCACGTAAAGAGCTTGTAGAAGCTCGTAACGAAGCCGATCAATTGGTATACTCCGTTGACAAAACGATCAAAGATCTTGGTGACAAAGTAGACCAAGGCGAGATCGACAAAGCGAATGCAGCGAAAGAGAAAGTAACAGCTGCTCTTGCTGGCAACGATCTTGAAACGATTAAAACTGCAACTGCAGAATTGACTGAAGTCATTCAACAACTTTCTGTTAAATTATATGAGCAAGCTTCCCAAGATCAAGGCCAAGGTCCTGATGCTGGCGCAGGCGAAGCACCTAAAGGCAGAGAAAATGTTGTAGACGCTGACTACGAAGTGGTTGACGAACCTAAAAAATAATCATATTCTAACTTAATAGAAGTTTAAAGAAAGTTTTTAAACACTGTTTGTTACGCACGGAACGTTAGAGTCAAAGCCTACTGGAGTTTTTCCATGGCTTTGACTTTCCGTTTGTAGTCTTGAACATGGGAGTGGAACAAGTGAGTAAACGTGATTATTACGAGGTGTTAGGTCTCGGTAAAGATGCTTCACAGGATGAGATCAAGAAAGCTTACCGTAAGATGGCACGTCAATATCACCCTGACGTGAATAAAGCGGCAGATGCAGAAGATAAGTTCAAAGAAGCGAAGGATGCCTATGATGTACTGAGCGATGATCAGAAGAAAGCGCAATATGATCAGTTCGGTCACGTAGATCCGAATCAAGGGTTTGGCGGAGGTCAAGACTTCGGCGGCGGCTTCGGGGATATCTTTGATATGTTCTTCGGTGGCGGCGGCGGTGGTAATCGTCGTAACCCGAATGCACCGCAGCGCGGTAACGACTTGCAATACACGATGACAGTGGAATTTAAAGAAGCCATTTTTGGTAAAGAAATGGATATCAACATTCCGCGAACTGAGAATTGCGATACGTGTAATGGTTCGGGTGCCAAAGCAGGAACAAAGCCAGAAACTTGTGGCGGCTGTCATGGTAGCGGACAACAAGAAGTGGTTCAGAATACAGCATTTGGTCGTATTGTGAATCGCCGCGTGTGTACGTCATGTAATGGTTCCGGTAAAATCATTAAAGAAAAATGCGGAACATGTCATGGCGCTGGTAAAGTGAAAAAGACCCGCACAATTCACATTAAGATTCCTGCTGGTGTTGATGATGGTGCTCAACTTCGCGTTTCTGGTGAAGGTGAAGGCGGTACACGTGGAGGCCCATCAGGTGACCTTTATGTTGTGATTCGCGTGAAAAACCATGAATTCTTCCAACGTGAAGGCAACGATGTGTATTGTGAAGTGCCATTGACGTTCATGCAGGCTGCGCTTGGTGATGAAATTGAAATCCCAACGCTTACTGAGAAAGTCAAGCTCAAAATTCCTGCTGGTACGCAAACCGATACGTACTTCCGTCTAAAGGGCAAAGGCGTTCCGCATCTTCGTGGCTTCGGTCAAGGGGATCAACACGTGAAAGTTATCGTGATGACACCGACGAACTTGTCAGAAGATCAGAAAGATTTGCTGCGTCAGTTCGGCAAGCAAAGCGGCGAACATACACATGAGCAAAGCCAGTCTATTTTTGAACGTATGAAAAGAGCTTTCTTAGGCGACTAAGCATATGAGAATACAAAGAAAACACCCCCCAGGTGAGCTTTACAGATGTTGATCTGTTGAAGTTCCCATGTGGGGTGTTTTTTCTCATTCTTTTATTTTCTCAAATTTAGCGTCATATAACCTGAACATCGTTTTGTAACCTGAGTCGTCAATTTTTATGCCCACATCTAATCGACCTGTTATTTGGAGTGGCCCTGATGTGAAACGAAGTTTGTCCCCTTTAGGCAAATACACAATCATAATCTTGTTCCAATACGTTTCGTCTCCGTTATCGAAAGGGCATTCGGCTCCAGGTTCAGGAATGAGTAGAAACCAGTTCTTCTCCATGGATAAAACTTCACCCATATACCCTTTAATCACTACCTGTTTGCCGCTTAGATCCCAGAACTTATTGGATGGAGTTGTTTGCTTATCATTATCAAAAAACTCTGACCACTTGAGCTCATCTTGCTTGGTTTTTATGACCTTGTCTATCGGTTTTTCCTCTACAAGTACTGTTTGTTTTGGTAATTCGATCTTCGGAGATGGTGTAGACATTACGGCATTAACTGTTGATTTTTTCGGATCGGAACTAGGTGTAGGAGCAACAGATGGAACTGCAGAAGGAGCTGTCGAAGGTACGGCAGAAGGTGTACCGGTAACAGCAGGGATTTCTTTCTCTATGGTCGGTTTGACTTCTGGAGAGGGAGACTGAATAGCAGGTTCAGCTGTTGTAGAACTATTTGGAGAGGATTTGATAGTGGCTTCGGAAAAAGAATGGACTTCCTGCTTTGCATCTTTCGTTCCACAAGCTGTCAATAATATGCTGCATATGAGAATCAGACTCATCCATCTCATGATGTTCGCCTCCTGATTAATTTCTGAATAGCTGAAGAGTTTCGACTCTATAAATACGATAGGCAGGAATAATGGTTGCTAAAACACTGATTAGTAAGGTTCCCATGATTAGGTATACTTCTGTGATTACGATGGAGAATGCATGTATGTGGATGCCAGAATATTCAAACATGATTGTACTTCCCAGATAGCTGCCCATGTGACCTAGAAAAATGCCTATGATTAAGCCAGAGCTGGTTAGTAAAATACCTTCCCCTAGCAGCACAATCCATATAAATGAAGCTGGTTTACCAATTAAGCGTAACAGTCCGACATCCTTTTGTTTCTCGTGAATCGCAGCAACAAGGGCTAGGGCAATAGAGATCGTAGCCAGCAATATACATAATACAGTTACAACAGTAATCAATTGGGAGCCCTTATCAACGACATTAACAACATCTGCTACGACTTTACTCGTATAAACGGCCTGTGTGCCCTCAAGCTTGTCATACGTCAATTTGATAGCCTGTGTACCACCCAGTGATCGAGGTTTTACTAAAACAGCTGTAACTTCGCGTTCTTCCGTTTTCGCATTGTGATGAACATGCCAGGCGTAGTCCATAGTCGTGAATATGGCGCGATCATCCGCACTGTTGAGTGGAGGAAGTATACCCACTACGGTATATTGAAATGCTTCATGGAGTTCCACTTCTTCTGAATGTGCCCCGGTTTGTTCAAGCTCATGATCAATTTCCTCATGCTCTACAAGTCCGTGACCACCCTTGAAATGACTTCCAATCTGGAGTTTTAAAGTGGCTGCAATATGAGAGCCAATGACTACTTCACCCAGTTGCGAGTATAACCGACCTTGCTTAAGACGTTGATCGCCATATCTAACGGGGAAATAAGCAGGTTCAATTCCGACAATGGGGTACCCATTATAATTATCACCGGTAGTCAGAGCAAAAGCTTGCTCGACCTCAGGGTGGCTCTTCAATTGTTCCATAACATGATGAGGTATGTTACCTGTTGGTGTGCCAACGTGGTAAAGTGAATTTAATACAAGCTGCGTTTCACTTCCATCTGCACCGACAATAAGTTCGAATGGCCCGTATCCTTTCACCGCACCTTCTTCAATACCAGCCTTAGCTAAAATGAGAAAAACAATAAGGGCTACTGTTAAAGAGACGGAAATGATCGTTAGAAACGAGAGTGTTTTTCTGAAAATCATATTTCTCCAAATGAGATTTAGCATGGCTGTCCACCTTGAGCAAGCGAATTGATTTCGTTGATATGGATCGTTTTTTGAAACATGTCTGATAAGTGAAGGTCGTGGGTTACCGATATCAAAGTACGATTCTCGGCTTCACATAATTCCATGAGCAAGGACATAATCTGCTTTGCTGTCTCCCAATCCAGACTTCCTGTAGGCTCGTCCGCTAATAGAAGTGAAGGACCATTAATTAAGGCTCTTACGATGGCAACTCGCTGCTGTTGACCTCGTGATAATTGAGCAGGTAAGTGATCCATTCGATCTGCCATGCCGACTTTTTGTAACCAATCATGAATCTTGCTCTTTTTATCTGATTTTGAAAGCCCGCGAGGTAAGACGAGCGCAATATTCTGTTCAGCATTCAGGGAAGGAATCAGATGAAAGTCTTGAAAAATATAACCAATATGGGCTGCTCGAAAGGCATCACGAGCTGATTCAGATAATTCATTAAGCGTGTTTTGATTTACTTGTACGTTTCCGCTATCTGGTTGAAGGATACCACTAAGGAGATGGAGAAGTGTGCTTTTGCCGCTGCCGCTTGGTCCGACGATAGCCACACGTTCACCTTCATTGACGATCCAGCGGGGTACTTCTAGAATCGGCAGTGTCCGACCATGCAATGAAAAGGATTTAATTACTCGTTCCATAACAATCACACTAATCACCTCAATAGTAAAATAGAAGAACACAGGGTTCTTCTATTTTACGTTGGATTAAGTTTTACAACGATTTCTTGGCGATTACTTTAGAATAAGGCGCTCAGAAAGGGAATCCCACTTCATTGTCATTTCAGTTAGCTGATTGAATGAATCAAGTGAGAGATAAAGCGTTCCGTTGTCAACGTTAGCTGTAAGTGAGCTTTCTTTTCCGTCTAGGTTTACATTGTTATTTGTTACATCCACGGTAAGTATATGGCTAGCTTTTACAAGTTTAACAGTGTTGGAACTTTCATCCCAAGTTACTTCAGCACCTAATTTTGTAGCCAATGCTTTTGCTGGATAAAGGACTGTGCCTTCACGTGTTACTTTAAATTTCGGATAAATATATTTTGCTTGCATCTCAGCGGATGCTGCTGCTAAATCGACACCAATGACTTTTGCACCGGAAAGCGCGATTTGTGTATTATCAATATTTCCTTTAACCATCTCAGCAATTGGACCATAAGCCCACACCCCTACATCAACGCCAGAATGTCCATGACCTGCCCAGCCAACTAGAAGGCGTTTGGAGACAACGGCGTTATAGCCGCCTTCTTGCTTATAAGAGGAGCCGTCACCTTTGAGAATTGATGCTGCTTCCTCATCTGTTAGATCGGTAATCCATGTGTTATCAGCAACAATTTGCTTAATTTCTGCAATAGTAGTCGCTTTACCAAGTGCAGGACTGAGGAATTCGGAGGAGTTCTTTTGTTTACCCCACAGATCAATGTTAAGCTCATAGATATTATCGCGGGATAAAGATAATCCGCCTGTTTCGTGGTCAGCAGTTACAACGACAGAAGTATTACCATCTTTTTTGGCGAAATCCATTGCAACCTTTACAGCTGCATCGAATTCAAGAGCTTCTTGAACCATTGTCGGGAAATCATTAGCATGTGCTGCATGGTCAATACGCCCGCCTTCAATCATGATAACAAATCCCTTTTCATTCGCAGAGAGGATTTCAAGCGCTTTACTTGTCATTGTTCCTAGATTAGGGATCGTATTGTCGCGATCAGGGCCATAAGTCACATGTGATTTTCCAAACAAACCAAGCGCTTTCGTATTCTTATTCGTTAATGAATTCAAGCTATTCGCATTTTCAACAAACTTGTACCCGTTTGCTTCAAAGTCGGTGATGATGCTCTTATCCGTACGTTTACCTTTATCCTCTTTGCTAGTAAAGAAATCCTTGCCTCCGCCAAATAGGACATCCACGCCACTTGTCAGATATTGAGAAGCAATTGCATTCTCATTATCGCGGGAACGAACATGTGCAGCATATACGGCTGGAGTAGCATGCGTAATTCTAGCTGTCGTGACAAGACCAGTAGCTTTACCGCTCAATTCTGCAGCTTCAATAATGGAAGCGAAAGGTTTGGAAACATCTTCATTCGATACGCTAATTCCTGCATTGTAAGTTTTATTTCCTGTCGCGAAAGCGGTACCCGCTGAAGCGGAATCCGTTACAGCGCCTGAAACGATGATGCCGCCATCCTCGCCACGGTCAGCGTACGTTGTGGCTTGCCCAACGTAATAACTATCCAAATTTAGCTTTTCTTTACCTAGAGCGGATTTCGAGAATAAGCGAGCTGCCGTTACTTGGGAAGGTCCCATCCCATCACCGATAAGAACGATTAGATTTTTGGATGCAGCTGCCGGTTTCGTAGCCTCAGTAGTTTTTATTTCTTCTGCGCCTGCGATTTGGAATGGTACCATAGCTAGAAGTAAGCTTGAAGCAACAAATCCTTTGGTTATTTTTTTCAAAGTTTTCCCTCCAAAGTATAAATTAAGTATGTACCTACAATTATCCTAATACATGTTGGAGTTGGATTTGTCTTTGAAATGTAAACTGAAGATTAAGATTATGTGGATTTGAGCTGTGCATATTAAATCCACGTAAAGAGCACACTATCAACTGGATTTTAATTTAACGGTATTTAGGAGGAGTAGGGATGAGTCAGGAGCAAAATCAAGAAGCGCAGCAATTTCCTGTTGCTAAAAACGAGGATGTTGAATTTGCAGCTGAAGTAGCAGATAAGGATGACTTCGAGGCTGCAGCACGTGCACAGGCGGCTGACGAGCGCCAGGAAAATCAGTAATGGCAGAGAGAGCGATTCTTGCTTATTTTCATTCCCCAGAACAAGCGGAAGGCGTCGCTTCAAAGCTGAAGGCATTGCGAGCTGTAGATGTGCAGGTGGACCGGTTCAATAATGAGATCGGCAGAGGTTTAGAGTCAGCAATGGCCGACAGTTTAATTAGTCAAGACCATGAGATTGATTCTGTTGGACTTGATATTGTGTTGGCTGCTGTCATTGATGAGCAAAGCTATGAACAAGCGCTACGTGTGATAGAAGCCGCGGGCGGCGCGATGTAAACAAAAAGCACCTGTTCCAAAGGACCTCAGGATGAGGCAATTGGAGCAGGTGCTTTTTCAAATACATAAGCAACTATTTATTGCTCATGAGCTTGACGAGGTTATCAGGTTGGTTCGTTATGATACTAGAAACGCCTAAGGCAAGCATTCGCCGCATCGTTCTCGTGTCATTCACAGTCCAAACATATACTTCTTTATGATGATTTTCGGCTTGCCGCATGAACTCTTCATTCACAAGTGGATAAGCCGCTGAAATGACTTCATAATCTGAGCTTTTCATAAGCTCATTCAGTCCATCTGCTTTTTGACCAACAATGAGGCCAGTTTTGATCGAAGAGTTAAGCGCTTTCACCTCGTGTAGGAGCTTGGCGTCGAAAGAGGTGACCGTGCATTCTTTAATAAAATTATGTGATTGGATGAGTTCCACTGTTTTCTTAGCCAGCTGCACATTATGACCGTTATTTTTCATCTCAATGTTCAGCTTCAAATGGCCTTTGGCAAGAGAAATCACTTCGTCTAAAGTGGGGACATGCTCATCTCTGAAATCCTTGTGAAACCAACTCCCTGCATTTGCTTGTTTGAGTTCATTTGAGGTGACTTCCCACATGTTTTTGTTAATACCTGTCGTCCGCTGTGCGTTATCATCATGCATGAGCATTACGACTCCATCGGCTGTTTCCTGAACATCCAGCTCGGCATACCCTGCACGATCTTGGATAGCTCGATGAAAAGCAGCCAAGGTATTCTCAGGCGCGTGTTCGGAGCTCCCGCGATGGGCAGTAATCTGATTGTAGTCAAGAGCAAGCATGGAGGTCGTTGTAAGAGGTGAGATCAGTGCCATTGCAAGGAAAATAGGAAGAACCATGAGTGTTTTGCGCATAAGATGTCTCCGTTCGTACATTACATAATGATGATGACTTATTCAGTGTAGCACCCGAGTGTTAGAACTGTGTTAAGAAAATAAAAAAAGCGCTTACATTGTTGTCTCCATTTTACCCCAGAAGCGAAGTGTAGTACAATACTCTTTGTGAAAATAGACCCAAGTTGAGGGTCATTTTAAATAGGGAATAACCGACAGGAGGAGCAATACCGATGCTTTGGCAAGAATTAACTGTACATACGACAGAAGAAGCGATTGAAATGATCACCAACTTTGTTCATGAATTGGGAGCCGGAGGTGTCTCCATTGAAGAATCCGGTACCTTAAATAAAGAGAGAGATACTTCATTTGGCCAATTATACGAAACGCCATTTAATGATATCCCGGAAGGTCGAGCTGTGATCAAAGGTTACTTTTACCATGGCACCGACATGGAGCCTGTTCTGGCAAATTTGAAGGCTTCTGTGGAACAATTGGCGGATTTTGATATTGATACGGGGAACCCGACGTTTGAGGTTGTTGAAGTTGATGATGAGGATTGGGCTCATGCGTGGAAAACGTATTTCAAACCGATTCGTGTATCCGATCGTTTGACGATTAAACCAACTTGGGAAGACTATACAGCTTCGCCAGAGGAATTGATCTTGGAGCTTGATCCAGGGATGGCTTTCGGTACAGGTACACATGCGACTACATCACTTTGCTTGAAAACATTAGAGAAAGTATTGCAGCCTGGTGACGATGTAATTGACGTGGGAACAGGCTCAGGTATCCTTTCCATTGCAGCAGCGAAGCTTGGGGCGAAGCATGTATTAGCGGTAGATCTAGATCCGGTCGCAGTTACAAGTGCATTGGATAATACGAAGCAGAATCAACTCGAAGATAAAATTACGGTGAAACTTAGCGATCTTCTTGGCGTACTTAAAGAGAGCGAGTCCGAAGGAGATGCGGGGCTAGGTGTTTCGATCCCGGTTCAGCTTGTTGTAGCGAACATTTTGGCTGAGGTTATTGTCATGTTCGTTGATGACGTGTACGAAGTGTTGCAACAGGGTGGATATTACATAACTTCAGGGATCATTACGAACAAAGAAGCGGATGTAGAAAAAGCACTGGTTGCAGCTAAATTCACGATCGTAGAGAAGAACTATGATTCGAATTGGGTTGTTATCGTAGCTAGAAAGCTGTAGGTGTTGATTCATGGGAGGCTTATTATTTTACGATTGGAACACGCTGCCGTTTGTCATCTTGGTGCTCGTACTCTCGTTTACGATTCATGAGTGGGCGCATGCGTATAGCGCCTATAAATTAGGAGATGATACGGCTTATAAATTTGGTCGCGTCTCCTTGAACCCGATGGTCCATCTAGACCTTTTCGGTACGATTATGCTGTTGATCGCAGGTTTCGGTTGGGCAAAACCGGTGCCTGTAAACCGTGGGAATTTCAAGCGACCTCGCTTGTTTGGAATTATTGTGACCGCGGCTGGACCGATTAGTAATTTAGTTTTGGCATTTATCACTTTATTTGTTTTCGCACTATTCCAGAAATATGGCTGGTTAGATGGGATGTCCAAGGGCAGCGGAGATGCGATTGTACTTTTTTTGAAGTTAATGTTGAATATTAATATTACGCTGTTCCTTTTTAATCTGATTCCAATACCGCCGCTTGACGGTTATCGAATTATTCAAGATTTGGTGGACCTGAGATACTCGGAGACTCTTCAAAAGTTTGAACAATGGGCGTCTGTGATCTTTCTATTAGTCGTCTTCATCAGACCGTTGCGTCAAGTTACTTTGGATCCGTATTTACGAATTGGCGATGATATTATAAATCAATTTGCTATTGTAATTACAACCATCTTGGGAATGTAACTCTGACCAGATAGTTCCATATGGATTTTCGGGCTCAAACAAGATATGATGGTGTGTGGAAGTTTCACAGACAACAAGCTGTTCAAATGAAGTTCAAATGAACGAAGATAGAGAGGCTTTGACTATGCAGCGTTATTTTCTCCCGCGAGAACAGTTCCATGCGGCTACACAAACAGTCACCATTGAGGGAGACGATGCTCATCATCTAGGTCGCGTCATGCGCGCAGAAGTAGGCGATAAAGTCATCTGCTCCAATGGCGTGGACCGTGAGGTGCTCGTTCGCATCACTCAGTTAGACAAGTGGGCTGTCACCGCGGAAATCGTGGAAGAGCTCGATATGGACGCAGAAGCGGCTGTTGACGTGTGGATTGCGCAGAGCTTGCCTAAAGGCGATAAGATGGAGCTTATTATTCAAAAAGGGACCGAGATCGGGGCAGCCCGGTTTCTTCCTTTTTTATCGGAACGAACGATTGTGCAGTACGACGCGAAGAAAGAAGCCAAACGCACGGAGCGTTGGCAGAAAATCGCGAAGGAAGCCGCAGAACAAGCCCATCGCAACCGTGTGCCGCAGATTGAATCCGTATATTCATGGAAACAGCTGTTGCAACGTGCAAAGGAAGCGGATGTGGCTTGGATTTGTTATGAGAAAGAAGATGGTCAGCAATTGAAGCCTGCCATTCAGGCGGCGCTTGCGGATGGCCGAATTGGAATAGGCAAGCAAGTATTGATCGCGGTTGGCCCCGAAGGTGGATTCACAGAGCAAGAAATTAAGCAAGCTGAAGAGGCTGGCTTTCGCTCGGTTTCGCTGGGGAATCGCATTTTACGGACAGAGACGGCAGCGATGGTTGGTCTTACATGTCTGTTTTATGAAACCGGAGAAATGGGAGGATAAGCGAAAATGGCAACAGTAGCGTTTCATACACTGGGATGTAAAGTTAACTTTTATGATACAGAAGCAATTTGGCAGCTTTTCAAAAATGAGGGCTATGAGCAGGTAGATTTCGAAAATACGGCAGACGTGTATGTGATTAATACATGTACAGTAACGAACACTGGGGATAAGAAGAGTCGCCAGATGATTCGCCGTGCGATTCGTCGTAATCCAGAGGCGATTGTTGCTGTAACGGGTTGTTATGCACAAACATCTCCAGCAGAAATTATGGCAATTCCAGGCGTGGATATGGTCATCGGGACACAGGATCGAGAAAAAATCATCCCGCTTGTCAAGCAATTTGAGTCAGATCGTCAACCGATTAATGCGGTGCGAAACATTATGAAAACCCGTTCGTTCGAGGAACTGGATGTACCTGATTTTGCTGATCGTACGCGGGCATTCTTGAAAATTCAAGAAGGCTGCAACAACTTCTGTACGTTCTGCATCATTCCGTGGTCACGTGGACTCATGCGTAGTCGGGAACCGCAAAGCGTTATTGCGCAAGCGGAGCAACTCGTTGCTGCAGGCTACCAAGAAATCGTACTCACAGGTATTCATACTGGAGGCTATGGCGAAGATATTGAAGACTACAGCTTGGCGAAGCTTCTGAAGGATCTGGATAAAGTGGAAGGTTTGAAGCGCATTCGAATTTCCTCCATTGAAGCTAGTCAAATTACAGATGAAGTGATTGAGGTTCTGAAATCTTCGGACAAAATGTGCCGTCATTTGCATATCCCGTTACAAGCGGGCGATGATCAGGTGCTTGCGCGGATGCGACGGAAATATACGACTGCTGAGTTCGCTCGCAAAATTGAGCGCCTGCACGAAATTATGCCAGATGTAGCCATCACCACGGATGTTATTGTTGGTTTCCCAGGTGAGACGGAAGAGATGTTTCGAGACGGTTATAAGTTCATGGAGCAAATGAAGTTCTCTGAAATGCACGTTTTCCCTTACTCCAAACGGACAGGTACACCTGCTGCGCGGATGGAAGATCAAGTGGATGAAGAAATCAAGAATGCGCGTGTTCACGAACTTATTGATCTATCTGAGAAAATGCAATTGGCGTATGCGCAGAAATTTGTTGGGCATGTCTTGGAAGTCATTCCGGAACGTACCTACAAAGGTGCTCCAGATAGCGGATTGTACAGTGGTTATTCCGATAACTATGTACAGTTAGTTTTTGAAGGCTCGGAAGAGATGATCGGTCAAGTGTGCCGTGTGAAGGTTACGGAAGCCGGTGTAAATGAAAGTAAAGGTCAACTCGTACGCATTCTTGATGGCGTTGTGAATTTGTAAGTGAAGTTGTAAGGCAATTACCCACCTCTACGCGTGGTCGTTCATCATTGAATGGCCTCGATAGAGGTTTTCTCGATTACACGGTAGCTCCGAGCTATGGATGAAATGACTAAATCAGATGAGGTGCTTCATAATGACATTGAATGCGAAAGAAATTGCTAGTTATATTGACCATACGTTATTGAAAGCAGATGCGAGCACAGCGGCGATTCATAAATTGTGTGAGGAAGCTGCACAGCACCAATTTTTCAGTGTGTGTGTGAATTCACAGTTTGTAGCAACAGCTGCCAAAGCGTTGGAAGGAACAGGTGTTAAGGTTGCAGCTGTAGTTGGCTTCCCACTTGGTGCGAGCTTGAGTGAAGTAAAAGCATTCGAAGCGGCTAAAGCTGTTGAAAACGGTGCTGCTGAAATCGATACCGTTTTACCGATTGGGTTGCTTTTGGAAGGGCAATTGGATGCAGTTCGTTCGGACATTAAGCAAGTCGTAGATGCGGTAAAAGGGAAAGCTATCGTCAAGGTAATCATGGAAACCGGGTTCCTGAATGATGAGCAAAAAGCAACAGCTTGCCGTCTTTCCGAAGAAGCGGGTGCTCATTTTGTGAAAACATCGACTGGCTTTGGCCCTGGTGGAGCGACGGTAGAAGATGTTCGTTTGATGCGTCAAAATGTGTCCAACACGATTGGCGTAAAAGCATCTGGCGGTGTTCGCGACGTTGAGACGGCGATAGCGATGATTGAAGCGGGAGCAACGAGATTAGGGACTAGTTCCGGTGTAGCTATTGTGAACGGAACTCAAGGCGCTTCCACATACTAAGATAGCAGAGAGGCAACGCAATAAGGGAACCTACAATGTTGAAAATGGTTTGAGACCTTGCGATTTGCGATGCTGCATCATTAGCTAATATTGTGGATAGTGTGACGAGCAAGTGGATGAACGGGTAAAAGAGGATGGCGCCTCCGACATTCAGCAGCACATGTGACCAGGCTACATATCGCCCGGCGCGTGAGCTGCTCATGCCGGCGATCAGTGCAGTGACACAGGTGCCGACATTGGCACCAATGGTAATGGCAACCCCGAGCTCGACGGGGATAGCCCCTGTGGCGGCCAGGCTCATCGCCATCGCAATGACGGCTGCGCTGCTATGCACGAGCGCGGTCACTGCAGCGCCTGCGAGGATGCCCCAGAGCAGGCTCGTCTGTGCCTGGTGCACGAACCAGGCGAAAAGACCGCGGGACTGCAGCGCAGGCCCGATGGTTTGCATGATCTCGATGCCGAGCAGCACGAGAGAGAAGCCAGCCGCCGCGAGCGAGCCGTAGCGGACGCTGCGCAGCCATTGGCGGCCGCCGACATGCGAGGCGGCCTGAGGTAGTGCCGCGCCTGCTTGCGCGGCGTGGGAGCGGGGGCCGCTTGCCTGAGGCAGCGGCCCGGCCAGCCAGCTCGCCAGCCAAACGCTGGCGCTGGCGATTAGAATCGGCACGCCGATGCCGCCCAAGCTGAGCCCGATCAGCTCGGTGGTGAGGCACGTGCCGATATTCGTGCCGAGAATCACGCCTAGTGTTCTCGGGAAGGACAGGATGCCAGCGCCGACGAGGCCGATGGCGATGACAGTGATGGCGGTGCTGCTCTGCAGCGCCGCGGTGAGCACGGTGCCGGTGATTAGGCCGCGCACTGGTGTTCGAGTAAACCGCTCCAGCCACAGCTGGAGGCGGGGGCCTGCCCAGGTTTGAAGCGAGGTTTCCATTAGCTTCATTCCGAGCAGAAATAAGATAAAGCCTGTAGCAACAGGCAATATAATAGCATGAATCATGAGAGGATCTCCTTTTCGTGAGCGTACGACGTTTTCAACCAATATATGTGACCGTAAAGACAAGCATGACAAGCCAGATGGTATAAGTGAACGGTTTCACGCAAAGGAAGGCTAAAACAATGGCAGCAGTAGTATTACATAAGAAACGCAAACCCCGCGTAGAGCAAGGACATCCGTGGGTGTATAAGAGTGAAATCGAGCGCACGGATGGAGACATTGTACCTGGACAGCTTGTATCCGTTCAGAATCACCTCGGCAAATATCTAGCAACGGGCTATTACAACGAATCTTCGCAGCTTACGGTACGTATTGTATCGTATAGCCAGATTGAGGCGATGACGACAGAGTTTTTCGTCGAAAGATTCACACGTTGTTTCCTACATCGCCAGCGCTTTGTGAAAGGAGCGCAGTCTTATCGTCTGGTATATGGAGAAGCTGATTTCCTGCCTGGACTTATTGTTGATAAATTCGAGAACACATTGGTTGTTCAGCTTTTGACCTTGGGCATGGACCTCTGCCGTGATCATATCGTTGAAGCTCTGGTACAAGTGATGAAACCAGTCGGGATTTATGAGCGAAGTGACGTATCCATTCGTGAACTGGAAGGTCTGAAGCAGACGAAGGGACTTCTGTATGGCGATTATGCGAAGCATGTTGATATTTTAGAAAATGGCCTTCGTATTCGCGTTGATATTGAGGAAGGTCAGAAGACAGGTTACTTCTTCGACCAACGTGAGAATCGCGCGGCAATCGCTCCATTGATGACTGGCTGGGGTCACCGCAGTGGCATCCATTTGACGGAAATTGAAGAGAATGGCGTAACGCAAATGCTCCCAGTGAACGCAAATGGTAAAGTAGTGACGTTTCCTCTGTGGGATGGCGCTTCAGTGCTGGAATGCTTCTCACATACGGGAAGCTTCACGCTTAACGCATGTCAATTCGGAGCCAAGAAAGTAACGTGCCTCGATATCTCCGAGCATGCGATTGAAAGTGCACGTACGAACGTTGCGTTGAATGGCTTCGAGGATCGCGTCGAATTCGTCGTGGCAGATGCCTTCGAGTACTTGCGTACGCAAGTGAAAGGCTTGGATGAGCGCAAGCTTCGCGCAGTTGCTGGTGCAGCGGGTCAAACTAAGATAGACACATCGAAACCTGTAGGCACGGGTGGGCGTACTTGGGACGTCGTCATTCTCGATCCGCCTGCCTTCGCCAAGACCAAAAGTGCGGTAGAAGGAGCTTGCCGCGGCTATAAAGACATCAATTTGCATGGAATGAAACTTGTGAATGAAGGTGGCTATCTCGTCACAGCAAGCTGTTCGTATCACATGCATCCTGAGCTGTTCCTTGAAACGATTCATGCAGCAGCAACCGATGCAGGTAAGCTGTTACGCCTAATTGAGTTCCGTGGGGCAGGGATGGATCACCCGCGTATTCTAGGTGTAGATGAAGGACATTATTTGAAGTTTGCGATTTTTGAAGTGCGCAGCAAATAAAATGATTTAAGTAAGCGAAGCCGGTTAATGTGGCTTTGCTTTTTTGTTGTGTTTGCGGGTGTTGGTGGAGGGGGCTAGGAGGCAGGAACCGGAAATGACTAACTCGTGTTAGGCCGACAGGTATCTCTGCAAGTCGAAAAAATCSAGTWGYRGRAGARAAWCGGAGTGGTTCCAGCTCTGCAAGTCGAAAAAATCGAGTTGCAGGAGTGAATTGGCGTGGTACCAGCTCTGTAAGTCGAAAAAATCGAGTTACGGGAGAGGATTGGCGTGATTCCAGCTCTGTAAGTCGAAATAATCGAGTTGCAGGAGAGAATCGGCGACATTCCAGCTCTKCAAGTCGAAAAAATCGAGTTACGGGTGAGGATCGGCGTGATTCCAGCTCTGTAAGTCGAAAAAATCGAGTTGCAGGAGAGAATCGGAGTGATTCCAGCTCTGTAAGTCGAAAAAATCGAGTTGCAGGAGAGAAACGGAGTGGTTCCAGCTCTGCAAGTCGAAAAAATCGAGTTGCAGGAGTGAATTGGCGTGGTACCTCTGTAAGTCGAAAAAATCGAGTTGCAGGAGAGAAACGGAGTGGTTCCAGCTCTGCAAGTCGAAAAAATCGAGTTGCAGGAGTGAATTGGCGTGGTATCAGCTCTGTAAGTCGAAAAAATCGAGTTGCAGGAGAGAAACGGAGTGGTTCCAGCTCTGCAAGTCGAAAAAATCGAGTTGTAGGAGTGAATTGGCGTGGTACCAGCTCTGTAAGTCGAAAAAATCGAGTTATGGGAGAGGATTGGCGTGATTCCAGCTCTGTAAGTCGAAAAAATCGAGTTACAGGAGAGAATCGGACTAGGGGTCTTTCTACAAATAATCTTCGATTTAGTTCGGAGTTGTCGGACTCATGCAACTATCGGCGTCACGAGAAAGTTGTATTGAGTTATGAAAGGAGTGTATTAGATAGTTTTCATAGCCTATTACTTTTTGTTTTTTGCTTTCCATGCTATACTGATAGAATGTACGTTCGTATATTGATTTTCGACTGAACTCCTTAGATCCCCTCATATCCCCCTCCATCATCTACCACGCCGACTCATCACTAGAATTATGATAGAATAGAGAGATAGAATACGAGAATTGCTTATGAAGCAAGCTTTCCGACGGAAAGTGTTAGGAGGCCTTGAATGTCCATTCGATTCGTTATTGGTAGAGCCGGAAGCGGCAAGAGTGAACGTTGTCTAACTGAAATGAAGCAACAGCTGGTATCGGCGCCTGAAGGCGATCCGTTGATTTTGCTTGTCCCTGAACAAGCTACATTTCAAGCTGAGCACGCGTTGGTTTCGGATCCAAGTATTCGCGGAATGATCCGCGCGCAAGTCTTAAGTTTCCACCGATTAGCATGGCGTGTTATGCAAGAAGAAGGCGGGACAGCGCGTCTGCCGATTGATGATACAGGCAAGAAATTGCTGTTAACGAGCATTTTACATAAATACAAGGATAAACTTCGACTCTTTGGTCATTCTGCTGAGCAAATGGGCTTTGTAGATCGATTGAATCAGCTTTTTACGGAAATGAAACGCTATTGCGTGACGGCTGAACAGCTAGAAACGCATGAAAATAAACGAGTAACTAACCTTGGTGAACATGGTTTGCTGAGGGACAAAATGCATGATATTCAACTGGTGTACCGCCAATTTGAGACCGAGCTTGCGAGGCAGTATTTGGACGGCGAAGATTACTTGACGCTGCTCGCAGAGCAAGTTCAGAACTCGGCTTATTTGCGTTCAGCATCAGTCTGGATTGATGGATTTCATGGCTTTACACCTCAGGAATTCAAGGTGCTTGGTGCATTATTTGCTGCTTGTAAGCAAGTGACGATTACGCTATGTCTGGATCGCGAACTCCAGACGGGGGATAGCCCGGATGAATTGGATTTATTTCACCCCACAGCTACGACGATGGTACGTTTGCAAGATATGATCTGGCAGCTTGGACTTGATGCGGCTGAAGTTCTTCATCTCGCTCCTGAGCGTTCGCCTCGATATGAGGATAGTCCTGCACTTGCCTATTTGGAGCAGAATTTTGACCGTCGAATCGGTGGCAGAGCGCCTAAATATAAGCCTTTACCTGGAGAGAAGATTGCCGATCAACTCGTTATTAGGGAAGCTGTTCATCGTCGTGCAGAAGTTGAGGGTGCAGTGCGTGACATGCTTCAGCTAGTTCGAGAACAGGGTGTGCGTTGGCGTGAAATGGCAATCATGGTGCGGAACATGGAAGGATATCAAGATCTGTTAAACATGGTATTAACAGATTATGAGATCCCACACTTTTTCGATCAGAAGCGTTCGGTGCTTCATCACCCGCTCGTGGAATTCATTCGCTCTGCGCTGGAAGTTATCCAGCATAATTGGCATTATGATGCCGTATTCCGTTGTATCAAAACGGATTTATTGCTGCCTACAAGTGCAACATCTCAAAGGACTGAGCTAGATAAATTAGAGAATTATGTGCTTGCATTTGGGATTCAAGGTTATAGATGGACGGATGGCAAGCCATGGACGTATAAATTTCGTGCCAATTTGGAGCAAGCAGAAGATGGGGTAAATGAACAATCCGCGGAGCTTCAAGCGCTAAATACGAGCAAATCGTGGGTCGTTGGTCCATTGCTAGCGTTATCCAATCGCCTTTCACAAGCACGTACCGTCAAAGCTCAAGTCGAAGCGGTTTATGAGTTATTGGTAACCATTCAAGCACCAGAGAAATTAGAAACCTGGACGCAGCAAGCAACACTTAATGGAATGCCAGAAAAGGCACGTGAGCACGGTCAAATGTGGAACAGTGTCATGGATATGCTTGATCAATTAGTGGAAACCATGGGAGATGATGAACTTTCCTTAGAGCTGTTTAACGGCCTGATTGAAACTGGCATGGAAAGCATGAAGCTGGGGTTAGTTCCACCATCGATGGATCAATTACTGATCGGAAGTATGGATCGAACTCGCTCAAGCGGGATTCGGTATGCGTATATTCTAGGTGTAAATGACGGGGTTATTCCTGCACAGATGGCTGAAAAAGGTGTGCTCACAGAAGCAGAACGCAGTGTTCTCATGGACTCCTTATTACCAATGGCGGATGGAAGCCGTCGGAAGCTGTTGGATGAGCAATTTATCGTCTACACATCGTTGACTGTACCAGGCAAGCGACTCTGGATGAGTTATCCGCTAGCAGATGAAGAAGGGAAATCATTGTTGCCTTCAGAGCTGATCAGACAGATGCGACAGCTGTTTCCAGGTACAGAAGAACCGCTGCTTCTTGCAGAACCTTCAGCGGAAGCCCCTGAAAGTGAGCAAGCTGCCTATCTGTCGCATCCAACACAAGCGATCTCTTATTTGGCGGTTCGTATGAAGCATTGGATGCTTGGTGGCCGAATGTCAGAACTATGGTGGGATGCATACAATTGGTACGCTGAACAACCCGCTTGGGGGATGAAATTACAATCGCTGGTACAGGCGTTGCAATATACGAACAAAGAGAAGGGGCTTTCCACCTCTACTAGTAAATTGTTATACGGGCAGCACTTACGTGCCAGCGTTTCACGAATGGAGAAGTATGTGGCTTGTCCGTTCTCGCATTTCATTTCTCATGGACTAAGGCTGCAAGAGCGTCGCGTCTATCGCCTAGATGCTCCGGATATCGGACAATTGTTCCACGCAGCATTGAATCAATTCGTTCAGAAGCTGCAGCAGGATCAGCTGGATTGGGGGTCACTTTCCGCCGAACAATGTATGGAGAGGTCTGCACAAGTTGTGGACGAGCTCGCACCGAGACTTCAAGGTGAAATTCTCTTGAGTTCAAGCCGCTATGCGTATATAGCTAGAAAACTAAAGCAAGTGGTTGGCAGGGCAACGGTTATTCTCGGCGAACATGCCAAGCATGGTCAATTTCAACCACTCGGGCTGGAAATTGATTTTGGACCTGGCAAGGATCTGCCATCGTTAACATTTGAATTGGAAAATGGCTGTACAATGGAGATTATCGGCCGAATCGACCGTGTGGATCGAGCGGATGGCGAGCAAGGTGTGCTTTTACGAGTGATTGACTATAAATCCAGTCAAACAGCCTTGCAACTTTCAGAAGTGTACTATGGATTATCCCTACAGATGTTGACTTACTTGGACGTTATCCTTACACATGCGGAGACATGGCTTGGTGCCCAAGCAAAACCTGCAGGTGTGCTTTATTTCCATGTGCATAATCCGATGTTGCAGCAGAAAAATGCGCTTGATTCGGCCTCCGTCGAGAAGGAGCTGCGTAAACGTTTCAAAATGAAGGGTTTAATTACAGCTGATGCTGAGGTGGCTGGATTGATGGATGATGAGCTCATCCACAGTTCGGGGCATTCACAACTTATTCCTGTTGCCCTAAAGAAAGATGGGAGTTTTTACTCAACTTCATCAGTAGCGACGGACGAGCAGTGGGATACGCTCCGGACCTATGTACGCAAACAAGTGAAACGAATTGGTACAAACATTACAGATGGTCATGTTGATATTGCTCCTTATCGGTTAGGGAAAAAATCAGCCTGCCAGCATTGCTCGTATACGGCGATTTGTCAAATAGACCCCCTATTCGAAGGGAATGAAATTCAAGTCTTTCGTCCACGTGCGAAGGATCAAGTATGGACGGAGTTGACTGCGCTGGTAGGCCAGTCGTGATCATAGAAAGGAGCGTGCAAGGTGACGCAACAGCAAGAATCTAAACCTATCGGAAGTACATGGACGGATGATCAATGGGATGCGATTACCCTCAAAGGTCAGAATATGTTGGTCGCGGCTGCTGCAGGCTCTGGTAAAACAGCCGTACTCGTAGAACGTATCATTCGACGGATCTCTAATGAGTGGGAACCAATCGATGTAGACCGATTACTCGTTGCTACCTTTACGAAGGCTGCAGCTTCCGAAATGAAGCATCGGATTCGAGAAGCACTTGAGAAAGAATTAATGAAACAACCTCATTCCCAGCATCTGCGAAAGCAGCTCGCACTAATGGGGAAAGCGTCCATTACTACGTTGCACTCCTTTTGTTTGGAAGTTGTACAACGGTATTTTAGTCTCATCAAATTAGACCCTGGCTTTCGGATAGCGAATGAAACAGAAGCTGATTTACTCCGTCAGGACTTGCTAGGCGAGATGCTTGAAGAATATTATGCCGCAAGTGATGAGAACAGTGCCTTCTGGAAATTGGTTGACTCATTCAGTGGCGAACGTAATGATAATGCGATTATGCAACTCATTCAAAAGCTATACGATGTATCTCGCAGTCATCCTTGGCCAGAGCATTGGTTAAGAGGAACAGCTTCCATGTTTGGGTCGCCAGCACATCAAGTGAATGTGGCTCAGTCAGCGGCGATAGTTGAAGAAGCTTTGCCTTATGTTGCTGCGGCATCAGCACCTGTGGATTATTCACTATGGGAGCAAAGTCTTATTGGTGATCTTTCCCTCGAATTAGAGGGGGCAGCAGACTTGTTAGGGCAAGCCATCCATATCGCAGAATCCCCGGGAGGGCCTGCTCCGTATTTAGATAATTTGCGCGACGATTTACTGCTCGTTCAGAATTTACTGGAAACAACGACATATCCCTGGTCTGTCTTATATCTTGGTTTTCAAACGGTCGAGTTCGGCAAGCTAAAAGCTTGCAAAGGCGATGATTATGATAAAGGGCTGCAAGAAGAAGTCAAAGAGCTGCGAAACAAGGCAAAGGATCAAATTAACAAATTAAAAGAAGAGTTGTTCGGCCGGACACCAGAGCAGTTTCATCAAGAAATTGCAGATATGGCTCCTTTACTACACGTTCTTGTCGATCTCATCGTTGATTTTGGCAGGCGCTATCAAGAGGCTAAAGCAGAGAAGGGTCTAATAGACTTTGCCGATTTGGAGCATTACTGCTTGCAAATTCTAAGTGCGCCTGGTTCCATGCCTGGTGAATTGTATCCTTCAGAAGCAGCGCAAGCATATCGGAAGCAATTTGCTGAAGTGCTCCTTGATGAATACCAGGATACGAATCGTGTCCAAGAAGCCATTGTTGAGCTGATTTCAACAGCAAAGCCCGGGAATCGGTTTATGGTTGGCGATGTGAAACAAAGTATTTATCGGTTTCGACTAGCAGAGCCAGGTCTATTTTTAGAAAAATACAAAGCGTATCGCTCCAACAAAGATGAAGTGACAGATCGTGAAATGAACGGTGGAAGAATTGACTTAGCGAGAAATTTCCGAAGTCGTCTTCAAGTTGTCGACGCGGTTAACTTTATTTTCAAACAAATGATGAATGAAACTGTCGGTGAAATTGCTTACGATGAGCGTGCAGAACTGGTATATGGAGCTGGATATCCGCCTTCGGTATCAGATTGTTCAGTTGAAATGCTGATTATAGACCGTGCGAAAGATGGAGCCGACAAAACAGAGACTCATATGGAAGAATCGGATGAAAATGGGGACGAAACAAACGTCGATGGCGCTGAAAGCGGAGCTGATCCTGCCTTGGAAGCGGAAGAGCTGGAAACCGCACAACTGGAAGCACGTACCATTGCTCGTCAAATTAGGGGCTTGTTAGGTGTTGAGAATCAAGAATCTTTTCAAGTGTTTGACAAAAGAACGGGCGGCAATCGTCCGGCAACCTACAGGGATATCGTGATTTTATTGCGAGCAACCCAAGCGTGGTCTCCCATTATAATCGACGAGCTGAAGAAACAGGGAATACCTGCTTATGCCGAGCTCAGTACTGGATATTTCTCGGCAACAGAAGTCGAGACGATGCTCTCCTTGTTGAAGGTTATCGACAATCCATATCAGGACGTACCACTGGCTGCTGTATTGCGATCACCTATAGTGGGGCTGACAGCTGAACATTTAGCACAAATTCGAGTTGCGGATAAATCTGTAGCTTTCTATGAGTCTGTACTGCGTACAGTCCAGCAAAAATCACTTGATGAGAATGACGAGTTGTCCATTAAATTGACAAAATTTCTTGAACAATTAGAACAATGGCGAAATGACGCCAGGCAGGGTTCTCTTGCTGACTTGATCTGGCGTATTTTTAGACAAACCGGCTATTATGATTTCGCTGGCGGTTTGCCTGGCGGCATGCAAAGACAAGCCAATTTAAGAGCGCTATATGATAGAGCTAGACAATACGAGAGTACATCGTTACGTGGATTATTCCGTTTTTTACGGTTTATTGAGCGGATGAAAGAAAGTGGAGGCGATCTTGGAACCGCGCGTGCGCTGGGTGAACAGGAAGACGTCGTACGAATTATGTCCATTCATAAGAGTAAAGGTTTGGAATTTCCAGTGGTATTCGTGGCTGGAATGGCGAAAATGTTTAATCAACGTGATTTGAATGAAGCATTCTTATTGCACAAAGAGCTTGGTTTTGGACCGCGATTTGTAGATACGACACTTCGTGTTAGTTATCCGACTTTACCTTCACTTGCCATAAAAAAGAGGCTGAAACTAGAACTTCTAGCTGAAGAAATGCGTGTCCTTTATGTAGCACTTACGAGAGCGCGCGAGAAATTGTACCTGCTGGGAACTGTGAAATCTCTCGATAAGCTTCTGCGAGGTTGGGGACGTCACCTATCCAGAGAGGCTTGGTACTTGCCTGACTTTGAGTTGGCTAAAGCGAAAAGCTATCTGGATTGGGTCGGACCGGCATTGCTTCGTCATCCTGATGCTGCTTTGTGGCGAGAAAGACTTGGCATTAGCGATGTGTCTTCTGATGTACGCTTGCTGCGTGATACCTCGCAATGGAAACTGTCTGTGATTACGCCTGAAAGCTTGCAGCAGATGGATGTACTTGAAAATACGACTTTTGAGCCAGAACGAGATCGTTTGATGGCGATTCAGCAACGAGAGGTTGTCTCTACTTCGGGAAAATGGAAAGATGCTTTAGGAGAGCGTCTATCCTGGCGATATGATTTCCCAGATGCACCTAAACATTTCGCCAAAACGACAGTTTCGGAGATGAAACGATTATCTGAGGTCAACCGAATTGCCGATGAGTTGGAGTCACCGACCTCTGTCGAAACTTCATCTATTCTGGGGCAAGCGTCAGTAACCAATAAATCAGCTGCTTCGATTTGGCGTAGACCGAGATTTATGGAAGAGAAGAAGCTAACGGCTGCAGAGAAAGGGACTGTTGTTCATGCTGTCATGCAAAATATGTCTCTATCGGAATTGCCTACAGAGGCAAGTATCCAATCGACACTCCAGGAGATGTTGGACAAACAAACAATGACGCAAGACCAGCGTGATGTGGTAGATATTCCTGTTATCCTGAAGTTTTTTGAGACGTCGGTTGGCAAACGAATGATCCAGTCACGTCATATACAGCGAGAGGTTCCCTTTAGCTATGGGCTCCCTGCGGATGAGGTTTATTCCGAGACGGATTCATCAACGCTTGGTGAGACGGTGCTCATTCAAGGGGTAATTGACTGTCTATTTGAAGATGAACTGGGACTCGTTCTAGTAGATTATAAAACAGATGCTGTTAGAGGAAGCACAGAATCAGAACTTCAGCTTCGGTATGAGAAGCAAATAGGGTTGTATGCACGAGCTGTAGAACATATCTGGAAACGTCCGATACACGGGAAGTTTCTCTATTTCTTTGATGGAGCTAAGTTGGTAGAAATGTAGTCATAGAAAATGAAAGCCGGCCTAGGGGTAGGAAGGAGATGTGACATGCGAATTTTGCACACAGCAGATTGGCATTTTGGGCGAGCCTTAGAAGGACGAAGCCGAATGGATGAGCAGATTGCTTTTATGGATGAACTCGTGCGCATCGTGGAAGATCAAGTCATTGATCTGGTGTTGATTGCAGGAGATATATATGACAGCGTGAATCCTCCTGCTGCAGCGGAGCAGTTGTTTTATGAGGGCATTGCCAGATTAGCGGATGGCGGGAAAAGACATGTGGTGATTATTTCAGGCAATCATGATCATCCGGATCGGCTTGCAGCTTCTGGCCCGTTAGCAGCAACACAAGGAATTACTTTAGTAGGTTTACCAATACAAGAAATTCAGTCGATTGGAATCGCACGTACAGGTGAACTTGCACGACTAATCACGTTGCCGTATCCATCGGAATCACGTTTGAAGGAGTTGTTGTCCGAGGTTGCGGAGGAAGAAGTGCTGCGCAGCAAATATTCGGAGCGGGTTGGGGCACTCATTCGTAAACAGGCAGTTTTCTTTGAAGCTAGCACAGTGAATTTAATTATGAGTCATTTGTATGTTCTAGGAGGGCATGAAACGGAATCTGAACGACCAATTCAGGTTGGCGGCGCTTATACGGTTGATACAACGGCTTTGACAGCGGGTGCGCAATACGTTGCGCTAGGTCACTTGCACCGCCCACAAAATGTGAAAGCCGCATCACCCATTCGATATAGTGGATCGCCGCTAGCCTACAGCTTCTCGGAAGCGGGTCAAGCCAAATCAGTTACGATACTTGATCTTGCCCCAGGGCAGGAAGCAGAACCAAAGGAGATTTTCTTGACCTCAGGTCGTCCACTGGTGAGCTGGAAGGCGAAAGAAGGCATTGGACAGGTTCATCAATGGTTAGATGAGCAACGCGATAGCACGGCATGGATTGATTTGGAGATTACGATGACATCTGCTATGTCCATAGAACAAATTCAATCGTTGCGTAAAGCGTATGAGGGATTCATTCACATTCGCCCCATTTATCCGGAAATGGAAGTTGTACGTTCGGCGATGCCGAGAGCTGCTTTTTCGATGGAAGAACATTTCACGCGCTTCTACGCACGCCAAACGGGAGGCGCACAACCTGAGCCTGCGTTAGTTCAATTATTTTTGGAGTTGCTGCAAGAGAAAGATCTTGGGGATACCACTGGCGGCGAGTAATTGAGCAGGGGCGTATGGATGGATAGAAACACGTGAGAAGATAGTAAACAAATTGTTTTCCCCAACAAATACTTGTGGATAACTTTGCGATGTGAAGGAAAGGAGGAAGGTCCAATGCGTCCAATTCAGTTACAAATGTCTGGATTGCAAAGCTATCGAGAGCTGCAAACGATTGATTTTAGCCAACTCGTAGATGCAGGTGTGTTTGGTATATTTGGTCCAACGGGCAGCGGGAAATCGTCGATCTTAGATGCGATAACACTATCCCTCTATGGCAAAGTAGAAAGGGCAAGCGGTGGCACGCAAGCGATTATGAATCATGCAGAACAAACGCTGTTCGTTTCTTTTACATTCGAACTGACTAACGCATCGAGCACAGCGCGCTACCGAGTCGAGCGGCAGTTCAAGCGCGGTGCTGAAATGTCCATCAATGGAACGATTTCACGTCTATTACATATACGCGATAACGAAACTATTGTGTTGGCGGATAAGGCAGGCGAAGTCAATCTCCAGGTCCAGAACATTCTCGGCCTGTCGATGCAGGATTTTACAAGAGCAGTCGTACTCCCGCAAGGGAAGTTTGCTGAGTTTCTGACTTTGACAGGTAAAGATCGTAGGCAAATGCTGCAAAGGCTTTTCCATCTTGAAACTTATGGAGATCAATTAAGTGCAAAGGTCAGCTCTAAAGTAAAGGAAACGGAGAGTAGTGTTAAGCAGCTTGCTGCCGAGCAGATGGGCTTGGGTGATGCGACCGCAACTGCTTTGGAGGAGGCGAATAGAAGACTTCTTGAAACGGAACAAGAAGCTGTTCGAAGTCGACTTCATTTGGAGCAGCAAGAGAAGGCATACGAAGAAAACAAACAAGTCTATCAATGGATAAAGGAATCGGAAGGTCTTGAACATGAGCAGCGGAAGCATCATGAACAGGAAGGGTTTATTGCAGAAAAAGAACAGATCCTGAAGCTGGCCGAACAAGCCGACCGGGTGATTCCGTTCTTGGATCAGCATCGATTAGCTGTTAAAGATGTGTCGTCAAGTCAAGAACTTCTTGAAACGGCAAGGTTATCCTTGGCGAACTGGGAAACTGATTTTCAGCAAGCAATGCTTGCTTTTGACAAAGCAGGGCAGGATTTAGTCGAGCAGGAAGGGCCCTTATTGCTGCGTCTAGATCAATTGGAACAAGCACTTGTGATTGGGCAGGAGCTTGAACAAGTGCAGTCGCAAATTCAAACGGCACAAACACAAGAAGCTGAAGTGAAAACAGCATTATTGCGTATACAAGCGGACATGTCTAAAGCGAATGAAACGAAACAAAAAGCGGTGGCCAAACAAACAGAACTGAAAGCTCAATTAAAACTAGTGGAGATGGATGCTGCGAAGCGGCAACAGCTGCAACATGCTGTACAGGAGAAAAAAGAAATACTTCTGCTTCAGTCTCAAGAGCTAGAAGCCCAACGAATTAAAGCTGATAAAGTGAATGCTTGTAAGACTGTGGAGCAGTCGAGAAATTTGATTTTGGCTAAACAGAGAGAGTTGTATTCCCGTCTTATTGGTTGGTTTGAAGCTAGTGCATCGAGTGAATGGCAATTAACGAAGCAGCAAAGCTTGCTTACAGATTTCTTGGCAGGCCTGCAAGGGTGGTTGGAGGAGCAAAGAAAGCAATTGAAGCATCAAGAACGTCATGCTTTGGCTGCTTTGTTGGCTGCAGAATTGGAAACAGGTGAATCATGTCCCGTGTGTGGTTCCTTAGAGCATCCTGCCCTGCATAAGGACAGTAAGAACGCAATGGATCTAGACGAGACAATAGTTTCTGAAAGCTTACTGCATCAAATCGAGCGTTTCCTGCAGCAAGCGAAAGAACGTCAATATCAAGGATTGCAGCTGATTCGAAGAGTGGCGGATCAATACAAGCAAGCAGCAGGACTGAGTTTCCCAGATGAAGTAATAAGTAAGCAGCAGGTTGAAGAGGCTGGACATCATCTAGCGCTGCATGAGGCTGCCGCAGGCCAAGAAATAGGTATTCAGGCAATTTCACCTAGCTCGCCTGTGTTCATGAGCTTGGAGGATTGGCAAAAGGCATGGGAGCGTGTGAATTCAGCTTCGCAAGCAGTTGTTTCTCAAGTGGAAGAATCTGAGAAGGATTATGAGGATTTACTTAAAGAGCATGTTCAATTGACACAACAAGATCTAGTCTTAGGGGCACAAGCGCAAGCGGCTGCTAGTTTGGTTGTAGAAGCTGAAGCTAGATTGAACAGCCTATCGGCTGCCATTCAAGATCAGGTTCGCCAGTGGCAAGAGCGATTCGTAGAGCTGATCTGGGATGTTGTTGAAGAGCAACTCCAACAATTTCTTGATAATGAGCGGATCGCCGATGAGCTTCGTGGACGCATTGAGAAAAGCATTCCATTCCTCGAGGAGCTTCTCGTCAATATCGAGAAGATGCAGGTTGCTGCGCAGGAGCAAGATCGTACGGCCTTGCAGCTCCATGAGCGACTGCAAGGGCTCGCGCTGCTCGCCGCCGATAAGTCGCGGCAGCTCGCGCTGCGCGCGCCTAGCGCGGCGGTGCCGCAGCTCATCGCGGAGGCGACATCCGCGCTAGCACAGCTGCGCCAGCTCGCGCAGATGACCAAGCTCGCGCACGCTGCTGCGCAGCGCGAGCAGTCCCTGGCGGCGCAGCGCTACAGCGCCGCCGCCGAAGCCGCTGCCGCCGCCGCGCGGCAGCTGGCGCAAACCGAGCGCGCGTTGGCCAGCGCGCTCGAGAAAGGCGGCTTCGCCTCGCGCGAAGCTGCAGAGGCAGCGGCGCTGGCGCCTGAGCAGCGCCGCCAATGGGCGCATCTCGCGGCGGAGCACCGCGAGCGCGAGCAGGCGCTGCGCGCCCAGCTGGCGCAGCTGGCAGCGAAGCTGCAGGGCCGCGTGCTGAGCGCGGCCGAGTGGGCGCAGTCGCAGGCGCAGCTGAGCGACGCGAAGGCTGGCGCCGAGGCCGCGCTGGAGGCGCGGGCCAAGGCTGCGCAGGGCGCCAGCGAGCTTGCTGCGCGGCACTTGCGCTGGTGCGAGCTCGAAGCGCAGCGTGCGGAGCAGGCGACGCTGCTGGAACGACTTGGCAAGCTGCAAGCCGTGCTGAAGGCCAATGCCTTCGTCGAGTACTTGGCCGAGGAGCAGTTAATGCAAGTAAGTCGCGCGGCATCCGAGCGACTTGGTGAGTTGACGCGTCGACGTTATGGGATTGAAGTCGACTCTGGCGGTGGTTTCGTCATTCGGGACGATGCGAATGGCGGGGTGAAGCGACCAGTTGGCACGCTATCTGGCGGGGAAACCTTCCTTACCTCGTTAGCATTAGCGTTAGCCTTGTCCGCTCAGATTCAGTTGAAAGGCGAATATCCGTTAGAGTTTTTCTTCCTCGATGAAGGTTTCGGCACACTGGACCAGGAGTTGCTGGATATGGTCATTGGTGCGCTAGAAAAGCTTCATACAGATCGACTAGCTGTTGGTGTCATCTCTCACGTTCCCGAGCTTCGGGCTCGACTCGTACGCAAATTAATTGTTCAACCCGCAGAGCCATCTGGTCGCGGGAGTCGTATTTCACTTGAAGAACTTTAAATAGGTTATTGAAAGGTTAAGTAGTTAAGCGACTTCGTGAAGAAGTTTTCATCTATCCCCCCCATAGAGGTTAATGACTTACTACTGGTCATTAGCCTTTTTTTATTTCCTGACTGCCCCTTAGGTAAAGGCATCAAGCCGAATCGTACAAGGTGGCATACACTGCACCAACTTGACGAAAAGGGGAATGTGCATGGCAACATTTCATGAGGCTCTGAAGCATAAGAATCGTCTCTCGCCTGTATTATTGAAAAGGGCAGAGGTTATGGGTGTAGGCGTTGGATACGCAGATCCCAAAAAACCAACCGCGGGAGCGAGTGTCATTGTGTACACCCATCAAAAAATCGTGCCATCGGGATTGAATAATCTGAAAAGCGTTGCCTCTAAATTAGGTTCGTCTGTTCCCGTGCGCTTTCTCTCAGCGGATTCGTTCAAAGCACATGTGTTAAAGGCTCCCAAACCCAAAGTGTACAAGGCAACTACTTTTCAAAGTAGGAATCGTCCAGTACCTGGCGGAGTGAGTATTGGCAAAACGAATCCTTTCTCCACGGGAACTGCAGGTTTAATTGTGATCAAGAATAATCAACTTTACATCCTAAGTAACAACCATGTGTTAATCAGAGATAATTCGGCAGCTTTCTCTGAAACGGTACAACCTGGCCCAGCAGATGGTGGAGCCTCAAGGACAGATCGTGTTGGAAGAGCGTATCAATTTGTCCCCTTACGTCCTGGTGAAGTTAATTTTCAGGATTCGTCAATTGCCCTTCCGACTTCAAACAGCCTATTAAACCCAAGGTATTTACGCAGCTCGTCGGGCAACTTAATTACAGTGCCAGGTCATCTTTTAAGCTATCCTGTTGGTCTTCAAGTGTTTAAATCTGGTCGTACTTCAGGTGCTGTTAGAGGAACCGTGGAGTCTAATAATGTGGATGTGCGTGTTTCTTATGGCGGCAGCTTAGGTACGCTGCTGTTTCGCAATCAGACTGTCATTGTAGGAAATTCAGGTCCAGTTTCACTTCCAGGTGATTCAGGCTCCGTCTGGCTCCGTTCTAGCGACCGCTTTGCAGTAGCACTCAATTTCGCAGGACCAGCGGATGGCTCTCGTTCTATTAGTAATCCGATTGGTGTAGTTATGTCATCTTATGGTGTGCGTACAGCTATTCCAGCTGCAGGTGGCACGTATAAGGCAGGTAAAGTGAAAGGAATCGCACCACGAGGTGACGCTTCTTATGTACAGCCACTGACGCAACAGCAACGGAAACGTACTAGAGCGATTTTGGTGAAATCACATAAGTAAATGGATGAATTGAGCTTCTGATAGCTAATTTTGTGCAAGCTGAATAAGCAATGGAATTACGATGAGGTTCCGCTTAAAACGAGATAATCAATATCCTTGTTTACAGCGTGAAAAACTTATGTAATTCCTTGTACATACTTCCAAATGACAATCACCTACTAGCAATCTCGATATCTGGCCGAACCGTCTGCCCCTCGAGCGTCACTCCATAAGAAATTGATTTCAAATAAGCCAATTGCTTATCTGCATAGGCTGTGCCTTTTGGAACGATCTGATTTTTTTCAATGTAAAAAGGTTGAAACGACATTTCGATTTGCTCTTCATCGAGCTTCAAATGGAGTAGTCCCGTGTCCGCTTTGGGACCCGTTACGTAGTCAGGGAATAGGAAATTACCGATCGAGTACGCAATAGGCTTGCCTTTGTAATACTCAAATCCTTGCAGCACGTGCACATGGCTCCCGATGATGGCATCTGCACCTGCATCTATCATTTGTTTGGCGAATTCGCGCTGCCAAGCCTCTGGGCGATTATTCATCTCTACCCCCCAATGGAGATAGATGAGAACATAATCGGCACCCTCGCGTTCCCGAGCGATCGCCTCGAACACAGGCTTTCGATCATATGCCTGAGCAATACCAGGCTTGTTCTTGCCTGCAAACCAATCACCTGTTGGGATGAACCGCGAGAAAGCAAGGAATTTCACTGTTTTACCCTTCAGATTCACGCTCTTTGCTTGGTAAGCCTCTTGTACATTCAGACCACCACCCACATAAAGCAGGCCAGCCTTATCTAAATGGGTAAGTGTGTCGAGAAAACCCTTCTGCAAGAAATCCATGGAATGATTATTGGCAACGGATACCATATCGAAACCAGCATTTTTCAGACCAGTAAGGGATTCAGGATTCGATTTGAAATTGTAGATCTGATTCGTATCCTTTTCGTTCTCCAGAGTTACTGCCGTTTCAAGATTGACGAAAGAGTAATCAGCTTGTTGGATTTCGGATTGAATATGTGAGAAGGGATAATCAGGGCCGTATCGATTAATCGCCTCTTTGACTGACCAATCGAACATCGCATCGCCAGCGTACAGAATATGCAAGGGTTCCAGCTTTTCTTGATTGCTTGGCGCTGGTTGTACATATACGACATTTGATGTAATGTCACCACTGATGGTGCTTAAATCAGATAGAGGTTTAGAACTAATCGCTTCATATGATCCTGTCACCTTCTCTGTGGGTAAAGACTCCGAAAAGCGTTGGTTGTTTAAATCCTGCGTAACCACAGTTGAACTTGATTCAATTGGAATAGATTTCATTCCATTGGACAAGGGGTTGAGGGAGGCTTCACACCCAATAAATAGCGAACTCATACTAACGGCCAACAGGATAGCTGCCCCTTTATTTTTCATGCCAAGCAAACCCTTTCACACTCATTTTTTCTATATTTTAACAATGGCTAATTGCAAAAGGGATCGAACCGTCGTGTTGAAATCATAAAATTTGAGTCAATTCTGTCTGATATGTAGGGGGATTATGTAATTTTTTTGAGTATTTTGCTACTTTCCGCGTCTCATAACGTATCAAGTAGAAGCGATTAATCTAGAACAACATGAAAGGGAGTCTGTATCATTTGAAAATGAATAAAAGATTAGGAATTCTATCACTGGCTGTTGGTATTCTTACAGCTGGTTTGGCGGGGTCTCCTGCACCAGCACGTGCGGATGTCATATGGGATCACTGGAAACAAGCAGATTCGTTTCAAGCATCTGGAAATTCCAAAGCTGCCGTACCCCATTGGATATATCTGGCTGACTACTATGCGAGTGCAGGGGACTGGGAGAATGCGGCTCTTTTCAGTGGCAAATTAGACAAGTATTTTGATGATATCGGTGATTATGATCAAGCGATTCGTTATTATGAGCAGGAAAATCAATATTGGGTGAATGCAGGCAAGGATTGGGGCGCAGTTAAATTGCAGCGTGCTGATCAAATTCGGACAACTGTTGAGTTGTATCGGGAAGAAAATACCGAGAGCATTGTTCAGGAGCGTTCGCAATCAGTCAACTCGCGTTTGGCTAAGTTTGAACCTGCATACGGGACATATTTAGGCATGTATTCCGAGCAGGATCCTAAAGTCGGTAATACATTTACCAAGATGCAATCCGTCTACGGCAAAAAGCATGCGATTTACTTAGCTTATGCGCACTGGGGACAAGGTTTTCCATCTACCTATGCGAAGCGCGCCAAAGACGCTGGCGGTGCCTTGCAAATCGCTTGGGAGCCAGATGATGGACTAGATCCAGTTACGGATGGAGCTTATTTACGGAGCTGGGCGAAAGAAGCGAAAGCTGCTGGAATTCCAATCTTTTTACGATTTGCAGGGGAAATGAATGGCGCTTGGGTGAAATGGCATGGGAATCCTGCGCAATATATTGCGAAGTTTAGAATGCTTCATGATGTGTTTGCGACAGACGCGCCTAACGTGGCTATGGTGTGGAGCCCGGGAGATGTACCGGCGAATGATATCGATCCTTACTATCCAGGTGATGCGTATGTGGACTGGGTTGGAGTCAGCTTATACATTGAGCCTTACGAAAATGGAGATCCTTCACTTCCTTCCATGCTTGCGACAAGCAACGTAGAAAGACTTACAAGATTGTACAACACCTATGCGGATCGGAAACCTTTGATGCTGAGTGAGACAGGTGTTCCGCATTATTCGCATTCGGCTGACGAAGATTACACGGAATGGGCGAAGTTAAATCTGCAACGTTTGTATGAAATTATGCCTTACAAATATCCGAGATTGAAGGCAATTACGTATTTTAATGTGGATCAGCAAATGAATAATGCGAAGAACGATTACTCGTTATCTACTTCTTCTGATATTCAAAGTTATTACAGTAAGCTGATTGCTAATCCCTATCTTCTTTCTGAAGTGAAGGATGCAGCAAAACCAGCGGACCGTGTAGGTTATGTGCCCATAAATGCCGACCATCAAGCATTTACGAAGCAAACGAGGATTATTCCTTTTATCAAAATACCTGAGGTATACATCGGTAAAGTGGAGTATCTCCTAAATGGTACAGTTATTGCTACCCAATCGAGTTTGCCGTACGGGCTAGATCTCAAAGCTGGCGAGGTGCCAGAAGGCTCCGTTTTGCAGCTCCGTATCTTCAATGAATCCGGTCAACAAGTGGCATTTCGTACGTTTGGCATTTCATCACAAGTTTCAGTGAATATCAATGGTACTGTACAGCAATTTGAACAAGCTCCTGTGATTGTCAATGGCTCGACCTTTACGCCACTTCGTGCCATTTTTGAAGCTATGGGAGCCAAAGTGGACTATGAAGCTTCAACACGATCAGTTACGGCGACCAAAGGCAGTACAACCGTGAAGCTGACACTTGATCAACGAACAGTCTATGTAAATGGCAAGCCGATGGAGTTGGAAGAACCAGCCAGACTCGTAAATGGCTACACACTTGCACCTGCTAGGTTCGTAGGTGAAACCTTTGGTGGTATTGTCAATTGGGATGGAGCATCTAGAACGGTGTCCATTACCACCAAATAAAGCAAAAAAGCTGTTTCAATTTCTGACAACACGTCAGATCTTGAACAGCTTTTTGTTTGTTAAAATATAGAATTAATATGTTTCACATAAGGACGGTGTAACCGTTAATTTTGGCTCTTTTAACGAGTTTATGCATGCTGTAGAGCTTGTTCCACTTCCTGTACGATAGATAATGCCACGCTGCGTGCACTCGAGAATGCGCGTTCTGCAAGCTCGCCTTTACCCGTACAGCCGTCTCCGCAGAAGTAGAAAGGAATATTTTCCACGCGAGTAGGCAAAAGTCGGTTGGTCGCAATGTTCTTCACACTGGAAACCATTGCTTTCTTCGAGACACGCTTAACTGCAGTGACATCACGCCAGCCTGGGTAATGCCTGTCGAATAGGGCTTCCATTTGAGAGGTTTTATTGTCCAAATAGGTTTTGCGTTCCTCGTCGTTATCGAACTTATCACTTAGGTAAGCGATACCTTGCAGCAATTGACCACCTTCTGGTACCAGGGTATGATCCGTGGCAGAAACATCGCTGATGAATAGTTTATTATCCATGTCACTGATATAACTAAATGGTCTAGCGACGACACGGCTTAATCCAATGTCATAAACCATAACTTCGGTTGCTGTGTTGGATTCGTATGGTGCTAAGAATGGTTCCCATGCAGAACCTTTGAGTAGTTTTACTACTTGTTGAACCGGCATTGCGAAGATTACTTTATCAAACGCCATTTCACGCGTTTTCGTTTTTAATACAAATTTGCGATCCTCATAACGAAGCCCATCGACACCTTCCTGTAAGGCAATTTCCCATTTCCCGGAAGTGGTCATCTTTTGTTTTAGCTGATTTGTGATAACAGCCCAGCTGCCCAAGACATAGTTAACTGGTTTACTAGACAAGAATAAGTTGTGATAATACTCGCTAATCACAGCACCGGACACGTTGCGAGCATCCTCAGGCGTAATGAAGAAGTTGGAGCAAACCAAATGCTCCCATAGCTCTTTAACATCTTCATCTGCGTTAGATTCGGCAAGATAATCGGCCAAGGTAGCATAATTTTTAATATTGTGAATATTAGCGATAATGGCCGCGATTTCGCCTACAAAGCGAACTTTTTGAATCGTGCTTAGCAGATCTGTTTTGAGGAGGTTAATGGCATCCAGCGGCGCGGTTGTAAGTTGATTATGCTTCGCGTAGACGACTTTGCGCTTATCTACTTGTTTAGAGGAGAAGGATAGCCCAAGTTCTCGCTCCATCGTAGTCAAGGTATGACGATCAATTCCGTAGATGGCGTGCGCGCCGTAGTTGAGCGTGAAGCCAGCTTTCTCATACGTAAATGCGCGCCCTCCTAACTGTGGACTACGCTCAAAAAGAATACCTTCTACGTGTGGATTTTCAGATAAATATGCGGCTGCTGTAAGTCCGGCAAGACCTCCGCCGATAATGGCTACTTTCATTCGCTTTTCCTCCTTGGGGACGGGTTCTACTTGCAACGATGCGTAAGGTTCTTCCGAACGAAGACCTATCCAAAGCCAGGCTAAGTTATTTTTCATCATGGAGAGTAAGTCGGCATCATCTTGATTGCACCATGTGAGAATTGTTCCGGTATACATGCATACAAGCAGTTCAATCTTTTTAGGCTCCGGGAGCCAGTGCATCAAGCTTTCGGTTAAGACTTTCAATTGCTGTAATTCTTCTAATTTCACCGTATCATTTTGTAAAGATAGTGCCTGCAAACTACGAATGAGTCTAGGTGACATTTGAATATTCGACGCTAAGTCTAGAAATAGTCGATTAATATGTCCTTCCAGCGATTGTACCTTCGAAGGAGGCTGTTTCACCCACTCCTGAATCAGATGAGTTTGTTTACTGTATAACGCTGAAATAATGGCATCCTTACTTTTGAAATAATGATAAAAGGTTCCTTTGGAGGTGCTAGTTGCTGCAATGATATCATCGACAGAAACATTTTCGTAGCCTTTCTCCATGAACATCGCTAGGGCGACTTCCATCATCACATCACGCTTTTTGCGAGTCGAGGCTCTCATGAATTGACTCATCCGCTCACTCCATTCAAACGATCCGTTTACACTTATTATATGCAAAAATAGACTAATAGTCTACAAGTGAATTGACCGGTGTCAAATTGGATCCGCGGATTAAATAATCTAAATCATTCTTTCCCGTGTGAGGCTTATCAGTTCGGTATATACTTCACATTAGATCAGCATGAGAGGATGAAAGATTGACTTGAATAAAGCAGATTTAGGATGGCATGTAAGTTTCGAAAAAGCATTTGAACCCTTTCTTAACGAAGAAGGATTTGTCGCAGGCCGCGTCTCCTTAGAACATAAACATATGTATCGCGTTCAGACGGAAGTTGGCGAAGTGCTAGCTGAAGTTTCTGGCAAAATGCGTCACCAAGCCCTACGGCGCGAGGATTATCCTGCGGTAGGGGATTGGGTAGTGATATCACTTCGAGAAAGTGAGCAGCGTGCTGTGATTCATGCCGTGCTTCCTCGTCGAAGTAAGTTTTCCCGCAAAGTGGCTGGTCAAGTCACGGAAGAACAAATTGTAGCAACTAATGTAGATACCGTCTTTCTGGTGAACGCTTTAAATCAAGATTTTAATGTTCGCCGAATTGAGCGCTACTTAGTCCTAGCTTGGGAGAGCGGTGCTAACCCAGTCATCGTATTAAGTAAGTCTGATCTTTGTGCGAACCCAGATGAGTTAGCAGCTGAAGTGGCTGCTGTTGCCATTGGCGTACCGATTCATATTATTAGCTCTGCCGAAAATCGAGGATTAGAGGAACTTGCTGCTTATATGACTCGCGGTCAGACGGTGGCGCTGCTGGGGTCGTCAGGGGTAGGGAAATCAACCTTGGTGAACCGTATTTATGGCAGAGATATTCTAAACACAGGGGATATTCGATCTGGGGATGACAAAGGAAAGCATACGACAACGCACCGCGAGCTGATTCTGCTGCCAGATGGCGGTATTCTAATCGATACCCCAGGGATGAGAGAACTGCAGCTTTGGAGCGCTTCGGAGGGTCTGAATACATCCTTCCAGGATATTGAGGAATTTGCGGAGCAATGCTTCTTTCAAGATTGCAAACACGAGAATGAACCGAAGTGTGCGGTGAAATCCGCGCTAGATTCGGGAGCTTTGTCCGCGGAGCGTTTTCAGAATTATGTGAAATTACAGAAGGAACTGGCTTATTTGGCTCGCAAAGAAGATAAAGGACTTCAAGCAGCGGAGAAAGCAAAATGGAAGAAGATCCATCAATCCCTCAAAAGCCAGCCTCATCGCTAATTCCGAGATTATTTGGATTGGATTTTTTGAACGCTTTCCGATAAACTTATAAGTAAGTAGGATAACAATATCGGAAGGACGAATGGATCAATGAGTGATTGTATTTTTTGTAAAATCATTGCTGGGGATCTTCCCTCTAAGAAAGTCTATGAAGATGATCAAATTCTAGCTTTTCATGATATTCAACCAGCAGCACCAATTCACGTCCTTATCATTCCGAAGAAACACTTTGCTTCTCTATCGGCAGGACAACCGGAAGACTGGGAAGTTGTGGGTCAAATGCAGCGTGTGGCTGCACAGATTGCTAGAGAGTTAGAAGTAGAAGAATCCGGTTATCGTGTGATCACGAACATTGGAGCAAACGCTGGTCAAATCGTTCACCATTTGCATTATCATTTGATGGCGGGAGCTAGATTGGCACCGCTTGGGGTCCATAACTAATCTTTCTAGTAGGAAAGATCAGTTTTGCGATTGACACCCTAATTACTATCACCTATAATGAGATTTGATGAACCGTTTTGTCTTAGATGGTCTGTTCGGAGGGAGGGAAAACTGTTGTCAGAAACTCGAGTTCGTAAGAACGAAACTATAGATGCTGCACTTCGTCGCTTTAAGCGTTCCATCGCTAAGGATGGCGTTCTTGCAGAAGTTAAGAAACGTAAGCATTATGACAAGCCTAGCGTTAAGCGTAAGCTTAAATCAGAGGCTGCTCGTAAAAGAAAGTTCTAGGAGGCAACATGAGCTTAAGCGATCGATTGAACGAAGATATGAAACAAGCGATGAAGAGTCAGGACAAGTTTAAGCTCTCTGTAATTCGAATGGTACGTTCTACGATTAAGAATTCTGAGATTGATCTGAAAAGACCCTTAGACGACAATGAAGTGCTTGATGTTCTAACTCGTGAGATCAAACAGCGTAAGGATTCCCTCCAAGAATTTACCAAGGCAGGTCGTGACGATCTAGCCGACAACCTGAGTGCGGAACTTGTTATTCTAGCTGAGTACATGCCGCAACAGCTTTCTGAGGAAGAAGTGAAAGCCATTGTACAGCAGACCATCCAGCAAATTGGTGCTTCTTCCAAAGCGGATATGGGCAAAGTGATGACGGCATTGATGCCTCAGGTTAAAGGACGCGCTGATGGTAAACTTATCAATCAGTTAGTTCAACAATTATTAGGTTAATACCAAATATGTTTCGTGAAGACCAAGTGGATGATTCCATTTGGTCTTTTTTCTACATAGCTGTGCTTTTCAATATTTCTACTAATTTCCGAAACAGTTCATAAGTTATTACGTACATACCTATTGAGAAGGAAGTTTGAAGGGAAGGAGTGAACGACGATGTTTCTTGATAATCTATCCGCGTTTCTGACTCACCCTGTGACAGGTACTGTATTATTGATGGTTGGGATAATTGGGATTGCCCTTGAACTGCTATTTTTCAGTAGTGGATTGCTGGCTTTGGCGGGGGTTGCTGGATTTGGTTTATATTTCTTAGGTTTTTATTTAGCTGGCTTTGCGAGTTTTGGCGATTTAGCCGTTTTGGGACTAGGTTTGGTTCTGTTGATTTTAGAATTGGTTGTGCCGAGTTTCGGTATTCTAAGTGTTCTAGGGGCAATTTGCCTATTTGGCGGCGTGATAATGGCTTCTTCAGATCCTAAGGAAGCTGGGTTTATGTTAATTATTGCCTTGCTAGTCGCTATTGTGGTAATCATTGCAGCTATTAGGACATTTAAACATCGCGGCGTTTGGAACCGTTTCATACTGAAGGAGCAGCTAACAACAAGCAAGGGCTTTACATCGAGCCCGGATCGATCTAATTTAGTTGGCTTGACCGGTGAGGCAATAACGCCGTTGCGACCTGCAGGTACGGCATTGATTGAAGGAGAACGTGTTGATGTAGTAACGCATGGTAGTTTTATTTCAGTTCATAAAGCAATTATCGTTGTGGAAGTTGAAGGTGTTCGTGTTGTAGTGAAAGAAGTGGATGACCAATTTAATAAGTAGGAGGAAACAAACAAATGACGATTGAACCTGGTTTATATTTGGTGCTGCTTGCAGCGATTATTATTATCGTGCTATCGATTTTGCTCAGTGTTGTTCCTGTCATGCTATGGATTTCCGCATTAGCTTCCGGTGTAAGAATTAGCATCATTACTTTGATTGCAATGAGACTCCGTCGGGTTACACCAAGTCGCATTGTGAATCCGATGATTAAAGCAACGAAAGCGGGTATTGATCTTAGTGTGAATCAATTGGAAAGTCACTACCTAGCAGGTGGTAATGTAGACCGTGTTGTGAACGCATTAATTGCTGCACATCGTGCCAAAATTCATTTGGAGTTTGAGCGCGCGGCAGCCATTGATTTGGCGGGGCGTGATGTGTTGTTAGCTGTTCAAATGAGTGTAAATCCACGCGTAATCGAAACACCGAATGTTTCAGCTGTAGCGAAAAACGGAATTGAGGTAAAGGTTATCGCGAGGGTTACGGTTCGTGCGAATATAGATCGACTCGTAGGCGGAGCTGGTGAAGAAACGATTATTGCTCGGGTCGGAGAGGGGATCGTAACAACCGTAGGTTCCAGCGAATCTCATAAAGATGTATTAGAAAATCCAGATATGATCTCTCGCACCGTCTTAGGCAAGGGCTTGGATGCTGGAACAGCCTTTGAAATTCTGTCGATTGATATTGCGGATGTCGATGTTGGTAAAAATATTGGCGCACATCTCCAAACAGAGCAAGCCGAAGCGGACAAACGAATTGCACAAGCGAAAGCTGAGGAACGCCGCGCAATGGCCGTTGCAGCTGAGCAGGAAATGAAAGCGCGTGTCGTTGAAATGCGTGCTAAGGTTGTTGAATCAGAGTCACAAGTCCCTCTTGCCATGGCTGAAGCGCTGCGAAATGGTCAATTAGGCGTCATGGATTATATGAATCTCAAAAATATTGAATCTGATACTCAAATGCGTTCCTCTTTAGGTAAAATAAACGATGGAAAAACTGAAAAAGAATAGGTATTGCGAGGTGATCAATTGGAGCAGCTTATCGAATTCTTGTTCAAGAACTGGTATTTGGTCATTATAGCGTTAACCTTCTTCTATCAAATACAAAGCAAGCGCAAGCGAGTTGAGCAGAACGCGTCAAGAAAAGGCATGCCGACTTTTGGGGATGGCCCTGGCGACGTTAGAAGGCCTGCAGAAGCGAAGGCGGTACAACCAAGTCAGAAGGTTCCTTCTGGTTCTTCGGAACGCGCACAAGACGAATTTAATCAGTCTGGTCTTGGTAAATCTAGTAAAGCTACTGCAACGCCTCAGAAGCAGAAGCCTTCACCTTTCACGACGCAAGCAGCGAAAAGTGGAGCGACAGTGAGTTCGCCTATTTATGCAGATGAGATCTCATCGGCTAGGCAATTTCCAGATCATCCGAATCGGGAGCAGGTTCTACAAGGTGTAGTTTGGGCAGAGATCTTAGGCCCGCCACGTGCCAAAAAGCCACATGGTAGATGATTAAATGTAAGCAGCACCCTTTTGCAAATGCGAAAGGGTGTTTTTTTTGTCCATTCAAAGAGGACAGCACAGTCGTTTATTCTGCATAAAAGCGGCTTCTGTCGCATAATTTGGTAGAAAGTCTATGCGCCTTTTCTGCATTCTCGATCTTCTAGTTAGAGGGGGTACTGCCCAGCTATGCGTCGCTTGACCCGCAAATGGAACCAGTTCACGGCCAAGATCCTTGATCTTCCCCAAGATGTTGTACAGGATTTGCCGCGAATCACGATGATCGGCAACGTACAGCTTTATGTTGAGAATCACCGGGGCGTACTGCATTTTTCCAGTGAAATTTTGAAGCTGGAGTTAGCGAAAGGAACGCTGGAAGTATGCGGCCAACAATTGGTCATTAGAGCGATTCTTTCAGAAGAGGTATTCATTGAAGGCATCATCGATCATGTGAAATATATGCCTTAATGTAGTGGTAGTGCGAATGAGAACTGGAGGTTGAGTCATGAAACAATCCCTATTCATTGCCCGTTTGCGTGGCTATGTACGCATTCAAATAAGAGGCAAGGACTGCGAAAGGTTGATTCGTCCCATGCTGGAGGGGGACTTCTCCATATGGGATATTCAAGCTGGAAAAGATGGGAAGCTGGAGCTGTACATCCTGATCAAGGATTTCTTCCGACTTCGGCCGCTTTTGAAACGGACAGGCTGCAGAATGCATGTGGTAGAGCGGTTTGGGCTGCCATTTTTTATGGATAAAATTGGACGAAGGAAAGTGTTGTTTGGCGGCATAGCTGCTTTCATCATTAGTCTCTACGTGCTCACATCATTGGTGTGGCAAGTGACAGTGGATGGTAATGACCGTATTGCATCATCTGACATTTTGCAGGCCGCAGCCAAGCAAGGTATACATAAGTTTCAGTGGAAATTTAGGTTGGACAAGACCGAGAATCTCTCTCGTGCTATTCAGCAGCAGTTGCCTAGTGCGGCGTGGGTTGGCGTCGAAATTCGAGGGACGCACATCACAATAAAGGTTGTTGAAGCAACAATCCCTTCAAAAGATATTTTGAAAAATCCGCGGAATATCGTAGCGTCCAAAAGCGCACTCGTAACGGAAATACAATCGGTAAAAGGTAAGCCGATGGTTAAACCGAATACCTATGTTCGCAAAGGGGCTGTTTTGATCTCAGGTACCATTGGCGACGAGCAAAATAGTCAAACAGTGGTCGCAGATGGTAAGATAAGAGGAGTGGTTTGGTATACCTCCCGAATCGAAGCTCCGCTTACGAAACAATATAAAGTCTTCACGGGTGAAACAGAACATCGAAGTTATCTCGTAGTAGGCTCAAGAGCGTTGCAGCTTACAGGTTATGGAAAGACGGAATTCGAACAATTCGAAACCTTGCCTGAACGTAAAACACTAGCTTGGCGCTCGTTTTCTATTCCTCTAGGTTGGCTGCATGAAAAGATTATGGAGGTAAATGTTGTTGAAGAGCCGGTGGAAGCGGCGAATGCGAAAAAAGTGGGTATCGAGCAAGCAAGAGCCAAATTGTTAGGGGCTGCAGGCGAGGATGCAAGGATCGTCGGAGAAAAAATTTTGCATGAAAAAACAGAGAATGGTAAAATTTATATAGACGTTCATTTTGAGGTCGAAGAGAATATTGCGGAAGAACAACCAATTGTGACACAAGGAGAATGAGGCCCTGTTGATAGAAAATGCGCAATCTGTAAAAATTACATTGAAAAATCCTACTGAAGGACTAGCTTTGTTTGGTCCGCAGGATAAATTCTTACATGTCATCGAACGGGAAATTGAAGCTCAAATCTTTACGCGCGAAGCCGAAATAACTATTCAAGGCAGGGCTGCGGAAGTGAACTCACTTCAGCAGCTCTTTGAAGTTCTATTGCAGTTGATCCGCAATAATTACACGGTTACTGAACGAGATGTGCTCTATGCTGTGGAGTTAGCGAAGCAAATGAAGGCAGAGCAATTGTTGGATTTATTCAAAGGTGAAATTACAACCACACATAAAGGAAAGCCGATTCGTGTCAAAACGATTGGGCAGAAGAAGTATGTAGACACGATTAAGAAGAAAGATATTGTCTTTGGGATTGGTCCAGCAGGAACAGGTAAGACGTATTTAGCCGTTGTTCTTGCAGTTACCCGATTGAAAGAAGGGGCTGTGAAACGCATTGTCCTCACACGTCCAGCTGTCGAAGCAGGAGAAAGTTTAGGCTTTCTGCCGGGGGACTTACAGGAAAAAGTTGACCCGTATTTACGCCCATTGTATGATGCTCTTAACGACGTCCTGGGGCCTGAGCAAGTTGCGAAGTCACTAGAGCGCGGACTCATCGAAATCGCTCCTTTAGCCTATATGAGAGGGCGTACGTTGGATGATTCATTTATCATTCTGGATGAGGCACAGAACACGACGCCAGAGCAAATGAAGATGTTCCTAACGAGGCTTGGTTTCGGTTCCAAAATGGTCATTACAGGTGATGTGACACAGATTGATTTGCCTAGAGGAAAGTCTTCAGGTTTGGTTGAAGCTTCACGCATTCTGAGTGGTATTGAAGAACTAGGCTTTATTCATTTTGATGAAGGTGACGTTGTACGTCATTCACTTGTTCAGAAAATCATTGTTGCCTATAATGCTGAAATGAATAAGTAACGAGGCTAGTTGGATAGATAGAGAGGAATGACCTCCGTAATGAAAAATGAAGTGCAAATGAAAGGCAAATTTCATTACCGGCTGAATGGTTGGAAATACAATACAGGTTTAAGGGTACTTATCTTTCTTATATTGGGATTGCTTTTCTATATCTCCCTCTATTCGAAATTAGTACCTCAGGTTTTTGATATTACATTAGGCATGAAGAGTGAAAAGACGATTTATGCCCCTGAGCAGATTGAGAATGCTGTCGCAACGGAGCAAGCCAAAGAAGATGCAGCCAAACGAGTTCAGCCTGTATATCAGATTCTAAATTTCAAAAATGAAGTCATTAGTGATGCTATTTTTGATAAATTATCTCAGATTAATGCAGATGAAGAAGTGAAGTTTGATGATAAGGTTAGCATCTACCGAAGAGTCATTCCACAGCTTATTAGTGATTTAACGAACGATGCCATTAAAACACTGCGGAATAGCGGGCAATATAACGATTCGTTATTGGAACAAATACAGCAAGGGATTAGCGATCAGAAATATCCCTTGCCGGAAGAGATTTACTTCAAGCTGCCGCGGTTAACTAAGGAAGACATTGCAGACATGCGTCCTGTAACCAGAGAGATCGTCATGAAATTGATGAATGACCAAATTCTTGATGCCCAGACGGCGAGGGCCAAGGTAGCTGAAGTTGTGAATACATCAACCTTGGCGAAGAATACGTCGCGGGAATTGGTTACCGAGATCGCTAGAGCGCTCATCACCCCGAATAAATTCTTTGATCAAAAAGGGACAGATGATGCCAAGGGACAAGCTCGGGGCAACATGAAACCTGTCTACATTAACAAGAATGATGTGCTAGTGAAGGCTGGAGACGTCATTACGGAAGAAATATATTCGAGATTGGATAAACTCAAGCTGCTCAAAGATAAAGCCAATCATTTGCCACAATTTGGTCTTGGGATTCTTTGTGCACTCTTGTCATTTGTGATCTTTATATTTGTCAGACAAAGTAACCTACAAGTCAAATACAATAATTCACAACTGGTCATGCTTGTTCTCATCTTTGTGATGAACATCGCTGGTATGAAAATCATTTCACTGCTCCAGAATTTTGATTATCCATTTATCGGGTATCTGGCTCCGACAGCACTTGGCAGCATCTTGATCGCTATATTGCTGGATGCTCCGCTTGCTTTTATTTCATCTGTTTTATTCTCGATAATTGCCAGTATTATTTTTAATGCAGAGCACGATGCGTTATTCGATTTTCGGTTTGGATTAGTTAGCTTAGTTATTTGTTTTAGCGGTGTGTTTACAATTCAGCGTGCAAGTCAACGTGCAACGATTTTGAAAGCGGGTTTAATGATCGCTTTTTTCTCCATGTTAACGATCACTGCGATGCTGTTGATGGAAGACCATTTTCAACAACGAGAAGCACTGATGTCCTTGTCTTTCGCTACGGCAGGGGGACTTGTAACGGTTGTTTTCGTCATCGGGTTGTTGCCGTTTTTTGAAGCTTCTTTCGGAATCTTGTCTCCCCTTAAGTTGGTAGAGCTATCAAATCCGAATCATCCACTGCTCCGCAAGCTGTTAACGGAAACACCAGGTACGTATCATCACAGTGTGATGGTAGGTAACCTTTCCGAAGCGGCAGCTGAATCCATTGGTGCAGACGGACTATTGTGCCGGGTAGGTTCGTATTATCATGATATTGGCAAAACCAAGCGGCCTAGTTATTTTATTGAAAATCAAACGAATATCGAGAATCCGCATGATCGAATAGATCCGAATCTTAGCAAGTCCATTATTATTGCGCATCCGCGCGATGGCGTTGAGATGTTGAAGGATTATAAAATGCCTAAACCGATCCGCGATATCGCTGAACAGCATCATGGGACAACACTGCTGCACTTTTTCTATCATAAGGCAAAGAAGCAAGGGGAAGAAGAGAATAGTGAGAAAGTGATACGTGAAGAAGACTTCCGTTATCCTGGTCCTAAAGCACAATCGAAAGAAGCGGCTATTGTAGGGATTGCAGATAGTGTAGAGGCAGCGGTACGTTCATTGCGTAACCCTACTCTCGAACAAATCGATTCCATGGTAACCAAAATAATTAAATCACGCTTGGACGATGGTCAATTCAACGAATGTGATCTCACATTGAAGGAACTTGATAAGATTGCTAAAACACTGAATGAAACCTTGTTAGGCATCTTCCATTCACGCATTGAATATCCAAGTGAATTAACCCCAAAGAAGCCAGGAGCATAAAGAAGGAGGGCTTATCCCTATGGCAAGTGTAGATTTAACATTAGCATGGAGCAGTGAGCAGGAAGAGAAAGAAATCTCTCCTGTGTTCATCGAAAAGCTTGAGGAGCTTCTCAAACTTGCAGGTGAGATCGAAGGCGTAACAGAAGGCGAGGTTGCCCTCACGTTTGTAGATGACGAGACGATTCAAGATTTGAACAAGCAGTACCGCAATTTAGACAAGCCTACAGACGTTCTATCCTTTGCAATGAGTGAATTTGGGGATGACGAGATTCAAATTAACTATGAAGATGATGGTGACGACACGGATGACGGAGAGCTTGAAGAAGGTGAAACCATTTCAGAAGCGTTCATTGAGCCACTTGGGGATATTATTATTTCCGTGCCACGTGCGATTGCACAAGCGGAAGAATATGGTCATTCCGTTGAACGTGAGTTAGGTTTCTTATTTGTCCATGGCTTCTTGCATCTAATTGGATATGATCACCAGAGTGAAGAAGAAGAGAAAGTGATGTTCGCTAAACAGGAGGACATTTTGCAGAAGGCAGGCTTGACACGCTAATGTCGGGCGGCTTCCGTAAATGGCGCAAAAGCTTTCGGTATGCCTATGAAGGAATCAAATATGCACTAGATACGCAGCGAAATATGAAGTTTCATTTTTTCGTTGCGTTTCTTGTGTTATTAGCAGCTCTTTTCATTCATTTATCCAAAACCGATATTTTGTTTATTTTGTTGGCTGTCACTCTCATGATTGTCACAGAATTAATTAATACGGCTGTCGAGAAAACGGTAGATCTAGCTATGCCGGACCGCCACCCGTTAGCCAAAATTGCGAAGGACGTCGCCGCGGCGTCCGTATTGGTGTCTGCGATGTTTGCAATCGTTGTCGGCCTAGTTGTTTTCTATGAGCCAATCGATCAATTGTTACGACATGCCAGACTCCAAGAATCACCGATGTCAGCGGGTTCGATATGGATTTTGATTGCATTAGTCATGCTTACAGTTGTCGTGATCGAAACTAGGTTTTCGGACAAAGGGAAACTAGTTAGACCCAGCTTATTAACAGCTATCGCTTTTGCGATTGCGACTGTCATATTGGTATTAGTCACCGAAACGATCGCCGCGTTACTTGGGTACACGCTGTCTATTATTATTCTTATTGTCTTATATGATAAGAAAACAAGGCCTTTCCCAGCACTCTTTTTGGGGGCAATGATTGGGATTGTGGTGACGCTCCTCGCTTTTTCCTGCTTAAACATGCTATAACTTAACTATTACTAATTACTAAATAAAAGGGTGGATGGCTATGAATCCGCAAGAACTCATTGAATTCGCTAAGGAAGCGATGAAGCGAGCCTATACGCCTTATTCCAACTTTCAGGTCGGTGCCGCGTTATTGGATGCCAATGGAGACGTGCATTTAGGGTGTAATGTCGAAAATGCTGCCTATGGACCGACAAACTGTGCCGAGCGAACTGCGTTATTCCGTGCAATTGCAGATGGGCATCCGAGGGGATCCTTTCAAGCGATCGCGGTAACTGGAGATACGGAAGGGCCGATTTCGCCATGTGGCGTATGTCGACAAGTATTAATTGAATTGTGCGAACCGGAAATGCCTGTTTATTTGAGTAATCTCAAAGGAGCTTTCGTTCAAACGACGGTGGCTGCCTTATTGCCAGGCGCTTTTACAACGAAAGATTTGCACACAAATGGAGGATAAGTAGAAGTGGCCAAAAAAGAATTTAAATCAGGTTTTGTCGCGATTATCGGACGCCCGAATGTCGGGAAATCAACATTAATGAACCAAATTATCGGACAAAAGATTGCAATCATGTCGGATAAGCCTCAAACCACTAGAAATAAGATCCATGGTGTGTATACATCGGATAATGGTCAAATTGTATTTCTAGACACACCAGGGATTCATAAGCCGACATCCAAATTGGGTGATTATATGAGTAAAGTTGCTCATGGAACACTCGGTGAAGTCGATGCTGTATTATTCTTAGTCGATGTAGCTGATGGTATTGGCGGGGGAGACCGTTATATTATTGAGCAACTGAAGCATATTGAAACACCAGTTATTCTCGTGCTAAATAAAATTGATCTTGTCCAACCGGAAGCGCTGCTTGCCATTATTACGAATTACAAAGACCTGTACAATTTCGCTGAAATCGTACCTGTATCTGCGTTAAAAGGGAACAATGTAACGACGCTGCTCGAGCAAATTATTCGCTATTTGCCGGAAGGACCACAATACTACCCTGCGGATCAAATTACAGATCACCCGGAGCAATTCGTTTGCGCGGAGCTTGTGCGTGAGAAAATTTTGCATATGACAAGGGAAGAGATTCCGCACTCAATTGCCGTTCAGATTGAAGATATGCGTGTTGAACCGAATGGGATCGTTCATATCTCCGCGGTCATTTTCGTGGAGCGCGAGTCGCAAAAAGGAATCGTCATCGGTAAACAAGGTGCATTGTTGAAGGAAATTGGGCGACAAGCCCGTCGAGATATTGAAACGCTACTAGGCTCCAAAACCTTCTTAGAATTATGGGTAAAAGTCAAGAAGGACTGGAGAAATCAAGACAGAGTCCTACGTGATCTTGGTTTCCGTCACGAGTAATTTTTTCCTAAGAGTACCAGTTTTTACATCGCATACAGAGGCGCCCAATGCACATCCTATGAACATCACGTTCGATGGGGAGGATGCTGAACATGAAAGATTTTTCGTGGACGTATTTTTCAAAGACCGGTGATGTGGACGCCTATCTGCTGTACAAACAAGTAACGGGAGAACCAGGTATGGATTCAGAAGTGCAAGAAGAAGATCAAAGTAACGAAGAGCCGCTTGATGGTCTGAATATGTGACAGCAAGATTTCATATATTCAGAGCGGCATTCATGGGGGAAGCTATTTGCTGCATAGCGTTCAAGGTATTGTCATTCGTAGCATGGACTACGGAGAAGGCAACAAAATTATTCGTTTATTCACCCCTGAGCTGGGGAAAGTCGGAGTTATGGCTCGCGGTGCGAAGAAACTGAAAAGCAAACATGGCGCCGTTACGCAGCTTTTTACGTACGGCGATTTTGTTTTTTTCAAACAACGAGGTCAGATGGGATCTCTTAACGGGGCCGAAATTATTGAGGCTCATCATGCGCTGCGTGAAGACTTACATAAATCGGCCTATGCTTCTTATTTAGCAGAGATGACTGATCGCATGCTGGGTGATGAAGAAGGTAATAACTACATATTCGAACAACTCAAGGCTGGATTAATGGCAATTGAAGAAAATAAGGACATGCAAATTGTCACCCATCTATATGAAATGAAAATGTTTGACTTAGCTGGTTATTTACCCATAACAGATGCCTGTGTAGCCTGTGGTGAAACAGCTGGAATTACGACATTCGGTCCGAATATGGGCGGTACGTTATGTAGTCGTTGTCGTTTTAAAGATGCCTCTGCGATTCCTATAGGTGAAGGAGCACATAAGCTATTAAGACTTTTTCCGAGAATGGATATGCGCAGACTAGGCTCCATTCAAGTGAAAGAAGAGACGAAAGAGCAGCTTAAGAAATGCATGCGTGCTTACATGGACGTTCATATCGGTGTACAGTGGAAATCACGAGGCTTTATTGAGCAAATGGAGAAATACAATATTTAATGAATTTGGGATTCAATTGACTTGTGTTTCTCCCTTTGATATGATGTGGTGGAAAACACCTCGCCCTTGTGCTGTCCGCATATCGGTGAGGTTTTTCTCATGCTGTCGTTCTGTTCTGATGTTCTTTACATACAAATGCTAGTGTAGGGTCTGTCCCTGCTGAAAGGGGTTAGAAAAATGGAACATCCGCAACCTACTCGTGTTTATGTTGTTTCGGATTCTGTCGGTGAAACAGGAGAATCTGTCGTTCGGGCAGCTGCTATGCAATTTCATCCAGTGCCTGTTGAAATAGTACGTGCTCCGTTTATTCACGATTTCGAGGGTATTGATAAAGTAATTAATGGGATACGAACGCATGGGGGAATCGTTGTATTTACGCTAGTTATCCCTGAGCTCCGGGATGATTTAATATCGAAAGCGAAACAATATGATATTCCGTATATCGATTTGCTTGGACCCGTTGTAACGACGCTAGGAAAGGCATTGCGGCAAGAACCGCGTAGACAGCCTGGGATGATTCATCCACTGGATGAAGACTACTTCAAGAAGGTGGAAGCCGTTGAATTTGCAGTTAAATATGATGATGGTCGAGATTTTAGCGGCATTCAAAAAGCCGATATCATTCTATTAGGTGTATCACGTACGTCTAAGACACCGTTATCTATGTATTTAGCGCACAAAAGATTGAAAGTGGCGAATGTGCCACTAGTACCGGAAATGCAGCCGCCTGCCGCTATTTATACGGTGCCCAAGGATAAGATTATTGGGCTGCGTATTGACCCTGATAAATTAAATGTGATTCGTCAGGAACGGCTACGTACACTTGGACTTGCAGAAAATGCAACCTACGCGAATGTAGAACGTATTAAAATAGAACTGGATTTTGCTGATAAAATTATGAGTAAAATCGGGTGTGTCATCTTTGATGTATCTAATCGTGCTGTTGAAGAAACAGCCAGTTTAATTATGGATCACATTGAACATATCTAGTAAGCTTTTATGTTCTGGCTTGCAGGATTTTTTGCAAGTCCATCGTATATAATAGTACGGTGAGATTTCTTCTGAAGGCAGGGGCTGACACTTGAGTGCAAGAAGTATTATCGTTGATGCCGATGCTTGTCCTGTAAAGTCTGAAATTGAACAGGCAGGTAGACAGTTTGGCGTACAAGTTGTTCTAGTTGCTTCATTCGATCATAAGATGAAGGAAAATCCAGGCGTGAAGGTAGTTCAAGTAGATCGTTCCGATCAATCTGTCGATTTATATATTGCCAATCAGATTCGGTCAGGTGATATTCTAGTAACACAAGACTTTGGACTCGCCGCGTTAGGTCTAGCGAAGGGTTCGATTTGTTTGACGAATCGGGGGCAGGAATATACCGATAGTTCGATTGATTATCTGTTGGAACGCCGCCATGCTTCCGCCAAAATGCGAAGAAATGGTAAGCATACGAAAGGGCCAAAACCCTTTACAGAGACGGATCGCAAAAATTTTCTACACGGTTTGACAAATCTTTTGAAAAATTTGCAGGAAATCGAAAACAAGTAGCGAATAGTAATTAGTCGGAAAAGCGACCTGAATTGTAGGTGGATTGAAATGAAGTACGGACGCATACCTGAAGAGGTCATTGAGGCTGTACTGAAGCGCCATGATATCGTTGATGTCATCGGCAGGCACGTACATTTAAGCAAACAAGGGCATTATATGAAGGGACTTTGTCCTTTCCACTCGGAGAAAAGTCCTTCGTTTACGGTTACACCAGAGAAACAGATTTATCGATGCTTTGGTTGCCAGGCAGGCGGAAACTTAATTCGTTTCATTATGGAAATTGAGGGCTTAAGCTTTGCTGAAGCGATCACGAAGCTTGCAGAAGACGCTGATATCCCAATAACTTGGGAAGAGGTATCTGACGAGCAGAATGAGCAGCAGCAAGAAAAAGCGACCCTATTGAAGGCTTATGAATTTGCAGCCAAATTCTATCATTATGTCGTGGGTAATACCGATCAAGGTAAAGCGGCAAAAGGCTATCTGACCTCTAGAGGAATCTCTGATAAGCTGATTGATACGTTCCAGATTGGTTATGCACCATTAATGTGGGACACGCTCGTTCAGCAATTGGACAAACGTGGATTTGATTTAGCTTTAATGGAAAAAGGCGGTTTGATTTCCGCCAAACATGAAGGTCATGGCTACGTGGACAAATTCCGTGAACGTATCATGTTCCCTATTTGCGACTCTACGGGCAAGGTCATCGCATTTGCTGGCAGAGCCATGGGGGATGCGCAACCCAAATATTTAAATAGTCCCGAATCCATCCTTTTTAATAAAAGCAGGACTTTGTACAATCTCCACCTTTCTCGGCCGAATATGCGTAAGCTGCAACAAGCCGTTATTTTCGAAGGGTATGTGGATTTGATCAAAGCGTGGGAAGCGGGCATTACCAATGGTGTTGCAACGATGGGCACAGCATTAACCAAAGAGCATGCAGCCTTACTGAACCGCAACGCGGATGAAATCGTCATTTGCTATGATGGCGATAATGCAGGACAATCTGCTGCTTACAAGAGCATTCCATTATTGGAAGACGCCGGAAGCAGAGTGACAGTTGCCATGCTGCCAGACGGCAAAGACCCCGATGATTATGTACGTCAATATGGGTTCGACCGATTCGCAAGGGAGATCATTGGAGCTTCAGTGCCATCGATGAAATATAAGCTCTTATATATCCGCAAAAATTTTAAATTGCATGAGGACGGTGACAGAGTACGTTATCTGCAATCCGCTGTAAAATTAGTAAGCCAGTTGAAATCAACTGTTGAACGCGAACATTATCTCAAACAGCTAGCTTCAGAGTTTCCGGATTCTTCCTATGAAGCCATGAAGTTAGATCTCCATGAAATCTTATTGCAATCGGAAAAAAACCGACCAGATGGGGATAATAAACCAATTCTGTGGAATAATGTTATGAATAATGGGAGACCAGCGGAACGAACAAAGAAAAAAACGTCGTCATTACTGCCTGCATATCATAATGCGGAACGTTTAATTTTGGCCGTAATGATGCATGATCGTGATGTTTGCGCGCACGTTGAAACACAATTGGGTGACCAGTTTAATGTTGAAGCTCACGCAGTCTTAGCTGCTTATTTATATGCTTACTACGCTCAGTATTTAGAGCCCGATGCAAGCCGATACATTGCCATGCTGCAAGACGAACAGCTGGAGAGCTTGGCTAGCTCCATCGTCATGATGGGAGCAGGCCATGGATTAAACGAACAAGTGATTGACGACTATATTCGCCAAATTCGCAAAGTTCCAATGCAAGAAGAAGTTGACCGCAAGAAAGAAGAACAAGCTCGCGCAGTACGCGAGGGAGACCATCTTAGAGCTGCACAAATTGCAATTGAAATTATTGCCCTAGAAAAACGGTTGAAGTCATCATAGCTAAACTGACATGACTAGGGAGGAGGGAGTCCGTACCATGGCGAATGATCAGCGTACAGAACTAGAGACAGAATTGACCCTGGACCAGGTGAAAGACCAACTTATAGAGCAGGGGAAGAAACGGTCCTCACTAACTTACAAGGATATCATGGAGAAATTAGCTCCCTTCGATCAGGATCCGGAGCAAATCGATGAGTTCTTTGAACAACTTTCCGAGCAAGGTATTGATGTGGGGAATGAATCGGATGAAGATTCGATGAATCCAGAAGAAAACGAGCGCGATGAATTTAACTTCGATGATGATCTGGCTTTGCCGCCGGGGATTAAAATTAATGATCCAGTTCGGATGTATTTGAAAGAAATTGGTCGTGTACCGCTTCTTTCTGCGGAAGACGAAGTGGGGCTGGCTAAACGTATTGAAAATGGGGATGAAGAAGCGAAGCGACGTTTGGCTGAAGCTAACCTTCGACTCGTTGTAAGTATCGCCAAACGTTATGTAGGCCGCGGCATGCTGTTCCTTGATTTGATTCAAGAAGGTAATATGGGTCTTATTAAGGCTGTGGAGAAGTTCGACCATACCAAAGGCTACAAATTCAGTACCTATGCGACCTGGTGGATTCGTCAAGCGATTACTCGCGCCATTGCCGATCAAGCGAGAACGATACGGATTCCGGTACATATGGTTGAAACGATTAACAAATTAATTCGTGTTTCTCGTCAATTGCTGCAAGAATTGGGGCGCGAACCTACGCCAGAAGAAATTGCTAAAGAGATGGACTTAAGCACAGATAAAGTTCGTGAAATCATGAAAATTGCACAAGAGCCTGTTTCTTTAGAAACACCGATCGGTGAAGAAGATGATTCACACTTAGGGGATTTTATCGAGGATCAAGAGGCGCTCGCGCCAGCGGATGCAGCTGCTTACGAGCTTCTGAAAGAACAGCTTGAAGACGTGCTGGATACGTTAACTGAGAGAGAAGAGAATGTACTTCGCTTGCGTTTCGGACTTGATGATGGACGTACAAGAACATTAGAAGAAGTTGGTAAAGTATTCGGCGTTACAAGGGAACGGATTCGTCAGATTGAAGCAAAAGCTTTGCGCAAATTAAGACATCCAAGCCGTAGTAAACGTTTGAAGGACTTTTTGGAATAAAATCGCTAGGAGTGGGCCCTGCCAAATTCGGCGGGGTTCTTTTTTTGCGGTTTTCCTTAAAATTTACTAATATCTGAGCATTGAATCACCGATAAAGTAGCTAGGAAGGTGAGCGAGTAGATGGATGCTGAGAGAAGAAAAGTGATAGTAAGAGAAATCGATCACTGGCGACGGAGCAAATTGCTTCCCGAGCATTATTGTGATTTTCTAATGAATTTGTATGTGGATGATATGACCCCTAAACCGGCTTCACTAATGGGTGTTTCGGCTACGGCTGTAACAAACAGTAATTGGAAAATATGGTTGTTCGCATTAGCGGTAATTGCCGCTCTTGCCTTATCTGCTCTTAATTTTAACTCTTTTGGATTGCCAATGCAAATTGGTATTTCCACACTTTTTGTCATCATTTGTTATGCAGTCGCATATAGACATTGGAGTCGTACGCCTATCATTGCTTATGTCTTGTGCGGCATAGCATCCATTGCTATGCTACTTTTGGGATTATATATGATGGATTTGTCGGGTATTCAGAAGTCAACTACATATATAGGATATTTGGCATTTTGCAGCTGTATTTGGTTATTTAATGGCTTGATTGGCCGAATGGCCATTTTCCAAATTTGTGGATGGCTAGGGCTTGTAGGGACGTATAGCTGGTTGTTGATGCAGAAGTTAGAACATCCTGCTTGGTTTTCTCTTGAGTTAAGCTGGGTACCTGTGAGTGTTGTTCTCATATGGATGGCTTGGCTTGCACATCATACGAATAAACAAGCGGCTGGCGTGCTCATGCTAGTAGGAGGCTTGGTTTGGTTCATTCCTGAGGCTATGACCTTCCTTGTAGATGTAGAAATGAGCTCGCGTCTCATTCAAATATCATTTACGGCCAAATTAGTTTCAGTAGGCGTAGCATTATTTTTGCTGCGAAAAAAATGGGTAGAGTGGGTAATGTAGCATATGGTTAAATTATCGAAAAGACTTCAAATGATTGCTGATCGCGTACCCATGGGTTCGAAAGTAGCCGACATCGGTTCAGATCATGCTTTGTTGCCAACCTATTTGGCACAGCAGGGGATTATTGCAGCCGCGGTTGCAGGGGAAGTAAACCCTGGACCTTTCGAGGCAGCACAAAGGCAAGTGCTAGAATGTGGTTTATCTAAGGTCATTCAAGTAAGATCTGGTGATGGGCTTGCGGTAATTGAAGCAGGTGAAGTGAATGTTATAACGATCGCTGGTATGGGCGGTAGCTTAATGGCGAGCATTTTGGAGGCTGGTAAATCGAAGCTTCTAGGTGTTCAGCATTTGATTTTACAGCCGAATGTAGGAGAAGATCATGTGCGCCGTTGGCTGCTCTACAATGGTTGGAAGTTGGAATCTGAGGCTATTCTTGAAGAAGATGGCAAAATCTATGAGATATTAACGGCGGTGACTGCTGATTCAGAGGAGCGCGGAGCTTTAGATGCGCTTTATGAGGAGCGACAACTTCCTGGTGGAGTTACCCTCTCGAAGGAACGCTTGCAACAAATGGGCCCTTATTTGATTAAAGAGGCTCCTGAGGTTTGGTTTATGAAGTGGGAGAGTGAGCTGAAGAAGCTAGCGATGATCGTAGACCAACTGAAGCTATCTACGGCTGAAGCATCCATTGCGAAGGCAGAGCAGGTTAGCCAAGAGATGCGTGAAATAAAGGAGGTACTCGCTTGCTTGCAAAAGGTCAAACCGTAATCCAACTGTTCGAACAGTTAGCGCCTAAGCATTATGCGATGGCCGATGATAAGATTGGCCTGCAGCTGGGTTCACTTCAGAAAGAGATCACGAAAGTGCTCGTTGCTCTTGATGTGACGGATGCTGTTGTTGATGAGGCGATTGAAGTCGGGGCGAACCTTCTTATCGCACATCATGCGATTATTTTCAGACCTTTGGCTCATCTTCAGACAGAAACACCAGCAGGTCGGTTATATGAAAAATTAATTAAGAATGATATTGCTGTATATATTGCCCACACGAACCTCGATGTGGCAGAAGGCGGCGTTAATGATCTGCTGTCGGAGCAACTAGGCTTAACGGAGATGACGCACTTGGAAGATGTGCATACGGAGAAGCTGCAGAAGCTTGTCGTCTTCGTACCGGAGACGCATCATCAAGTCGTGCTGGATGCCCTATTTAAGGCAGGAGCTGGCGGTATTGGCCAATATAGCTCCTGCAGCTTCAACATCCCCGGGACGGGGACGTTCCTGCCGCAGGAAGGGGCGACTCCGTTTATCGGGGAAGTCGGGAAGCTAGAACGCGTACAAGAAGTACGCGTAGAGACGATCGTAACCGCTAGCGTGCAGCGCAAAGCGGTTACGGCGATGCTGAAGGCCCACCCCTACGAGGAGGTGGCCTATGACCTCTACCCGATGGATCTGAAGGGTAGAGTGTTCGGTTTGGGCCGCGTGGGGAAGCTGCCCGCGGCGATGACGCTTCGCGAGCTCACGGAGCACGCGAAGGCTGTGTTCGACGTGCCGACGGTGCGCGTCGTCGGCGATCTGGCACGGCCCATCCGCAAGGTGGCCGTGTTGGGTGGCTCTGGCGGCCGCTACATGCGGCACGCCATGTTTGCCGGCGCCGATGTGCTGGTCACCGGCGACATCGACTACCACACCGCGCACGATGCGCTTGCGGCGGGACTCGCCCTCCTCGACGTTGGGCATAACGTCGAGAAGATCATGAAGCGCGGCGTTGCGGATTATCTCGCCGCGCAGCTGGCCAAGACAGATACGCAGGTGCTTGCATCTGCGGTTAACACAGAACCGTTTCAGTTCGTCTAAGCAAGCTCCGGTTGCTTTTGGAAAGTAAGGAAACGTTTCATGTGTTGTAATTCGAAGGCATTCCTAGTATACTAGCCTATGCAATGGAAAGTTTGACAGACAATCGCTGGCTATGGGTAAGCCATAGCGAGAGGAAAGTCCGGGCTTCATAAGGCAGGGTGCTGGATAACGTCCAGTCAACGCGAGTTGAAGGATAGGGCCACAGAAATGGACCGCCGATGGCTTGAAATATAGCACAGGCAAGGGTGGAACCGTGGTGTAAGAGACCACGAGGTTCTATGGTGACATAGATCCTGGTAAACCCCACTTGGAGCAAGACCTAGTGGAACGCAAGCTGCTTTCGAGGCGGCAGTCTTCGCCTGAGACGCGTTCGGGTTGGTCGCTTGAGCTGTGCAGCAATGTACAGCCTAGATAGATGATTGTCGCTTCAATAGTGGCAGGGGAGCAGACGCCCGTTATGACCACTGGAAGTACAGAACCCGGCTTACGGCAAACTTTCCACTCAGTCGGTTACCCGCAAAGCTTCGGCTTTGCGGGTATTTCATTTAATGGACATACAATAAAACCTTCAATCCCACCTATTGGGAATGAAGGTTTATTTTAGTTTGCTCTTACTGTTCTATTTCTCAAGCCCCAAACTACCGGCATACTTCTTCGGTACAAGATGTAATTGGCGCGCTAAATCTTGCGGCCAATAAGACAATGGAGCTGTATCCTGCTTCGCCATTTCAAGTGCTTTGACAACATCGATGACACCATATCCGAAGTATTTGTCATGTCCTTTGTCGCCTAGATCTTGAGCAGACTTTCTCATAATTTCATAGACATCGGTATTTTTCAAATTAGGATTAGCGGATCGAATTAACGCAGCGAGTGCTGTCACATGCGGACTAGCCATGGATGTACCTGATAGGGCAGCATACTGATTGTTGGGATACGTACTGGCAATGGTAACACCAGGAGCAGTTACATCAATATAATCGCCATAATTGGAGAAGGGTGCTTTCTCATTCTGTGAATCTATAGCGGCCACTGCAAATACCTCGGGGTAAGCTGCTGGATATCCAGGCTGTTCGGTATTATCATTTCCGCTAGCCGCGATGAGTGCGACGTCCTTATCGTAAGCATATTGAATAGCATCATGTAGAAATCCTGAATCTGCGTAATTGCCAAGACTGAGGTTCATAACCTTTGCACCGTGATCCGTTGCCCAAATAATCCCTTGAGCGACGGAGTAAGTACTGCCTGCACCTGTCTGATCCAGAACTTTAACGGGCAGCACTTTGTTAAACCAGGTCATCCCAGCAACACCTAGTTGATTATTGACAAGTGCTGAAATGACACCTGTTACATGTGTGCCATGACCAACATCATCTTGTGGATTATCATTGCCACTAATGACGTTGTAACCAGGCAGTAATTGTCCTTGCAAGTCTGGGTGTGCCATATCTACACCAGTATCAACAACAGCAACAATGACATTATTTGCGCCGCGATTTAGCTGCCAGCCTTGCAACGTTTCGATCAGTGGCAAGTTCCATTGATATCTTTGATATAAATTATCATTGGGCATGAAATTTGAAGAAACTGGTGTTTGATTGCTATCTGAATTGGTGTTGGAAGAGTTTGAATCTGTTCGTTCTTGATCATCATAGTAATCGTTGGTCATATATAGGAAGTGTGGTTCAACATACACAACATTCCATTTAGCAAAATAGGCGATTAATGACTTGGCGTCTCTATCACTCGTACGGAAAACGTACGTATAGCCTAATTTTTGTGCCGATGTTGCATGGATCTCTTTTTTAATTTGACTGAGTTGAGCTTCTGTTGGATCCATTTTGAAACGGACGACGACTTCATTCTGTTGATAGTGGCTAGTCCCTTGATTATCTTCGGGATGATCGACAATCTTCTCATTTAGCGTATTCGTTTCAACAGCTTTAACTTTCCAACGGTTCTCATTAGGATAAGGCTCAAGTCTTAAATTTTTCATTTGATGATCGGTTACTTGTGCAAGCACATCTTGATGAATAACCCCAATAAGTGAATCTTGACCATGGGTTGAAGGGGTTCCTTGGACGAAATAAACGTGATGTCCAGCACCAAATTTAGGTGACTGGTAAATCTTGCCCCCGTCAACGGTAGTTTTCGCTTCTTTCAAATAGGTTGCGGCCTGCTCTTTATAAGAAGGGGGAAGTTCTCCCGATTTGATGCCTTGCTCCCAAGTTTGACCGCGTTTGGACCATACAAGCACATCCATTTTCTCATGGTGATTTCGCATGTTTTTCAATACATTGGTTACAGGTTCACCGCCTTCAATCTGACCGAGCATGGTCGTGAAATCAATAGCGCATTGACTTCTGCAAAGTTCATCTGTCAGCTTCACGTCTTGTTCTAGCAGCGCAAGCTTGGACGTTGTTTCATACTTCGCACTATAGACCTCTGGACCTGGCTTGGTGCGATGCACAGGCTGCTGAGGAAAGAGGATAACCCCTAGTCCAAGAACAACCGCAATGGTGGAGAGATAACGCCACATGATCATGCCCTCCTTTTTTTTGTAGAAAAGACCAACTCATCAATAAAAACATAGTATCTACGAGTAGGGTTAGGCGAGGGGTTATCTTTTATGCATGGCAACTGGTGTTTTACATATACCACTTCGGGATAAATTATGGTAGGATAGAAGTAGCGCAATTATAGGAGGTCTTCTAACATGGCTGTTTTTAATGTGAAAAATGTTTGTGATTCTACACGTACGAAACTTAAAGAAACGACGGCCAAAATGGAACTGTTTCTTAATCAACATTCGCTATCACTGTTAAATGTGGAAAATGATCCGGCAATGGATGAATTTTACCGCGGGTATTTACAGGATACTCGTCATCTTCTCGTTTTTTGTGAAGTGGCTTATGAAAAATTGGGCGTTAGCTTAAGACGTCCTACTTTTAATGTTGATTTTTCGGAAAAAGTGCTCTATGAGGTATACCATACATGTGTTAATACCTTCTTCTATCCTAAGAACGAGTGCTACTCCGAAGATGGTCGTTACGCTTATACAGGACAAGATGCGATTCGTTTCCGCAAGAAACCATCACGTGAAGTACGTGATTTAACAATCGAATTGTCCAAGGTATTTGAAGAGCTTCGTGAAGATCTTGCTTACTATGAAACAGATTACATTACACAGCGCCGTATGCAAGGCGAAAAAGTTTAATCAATTACAAAGAAACCTACAAAGGGATGCGGCCACAACGCATCCCTTTTCATATAAAAGGGAGGGAAACGTCATGGAACTAAAACATTTAGTCAGCGTTAGCAAGGATATTATTAAGCTGAATCAACATCCTAGTGGAGGTTACGTGGCTTCTCCTCTTTTTTCAACTTATTCCTATAGTTGGCTGCGTGATGGCTCTTTTATTGCGAATGCTATGGATCGTGTTGGAGAATCGAAAAGTGCGGAACAATTCTACCGCTGGGTGCATCGTGTTCTGAATGACAAACGCCCGCGGCTTACAGAGTTAATGCGAAAACACGAGAATAAGGAGTGGATCGATCGTTCCGAATTTTTAGGGACAAGGTATCAGTTGGATGGACGCGATGATCATTCCGAATGGGGTCACTTCCAATTAGACGGTTATGGGGCTTGGATTTGGGGGCTAGTAGAACATATACGCTTGACGGGTCATCCTACACTTCTAGAAGAGTTAAGGGAAAGCATTGAGATAACATTAGATTATATCATGACATTCTGGCACTATCCGAATTTTGATTGCTGGGAGGAATATCCTGATTATGTCCATCCAGCGACGTTGGCTTGCTTATATGGAGGACTAAAGGCGCTAGGTGAACTAGAAGGACGTCCGGCCTTGATTGAGAAAGCTGATCTCATCAGACATTTTATACATACCCATGCTGTTCATGACGGGCGTTTCGTGAAGTCCATTCATTGTGTGAATGAAGTCTGGCAACCTGCGCTGTTCGGTGTAGACGCAAGCCTAATGTGGCTCGCCTTACCATTTGGTGTATGTGAACCAGGAGACCCGATTATGCTACGAACGGTGCAAGCAATTGAGGCTGATCTCAAGCATGGAGGGATACAGCGGTACATCGAGGATCGCTACTACGGTGGTGGTGAATGGCTCTTGTTGACTTCCTGGTACGGATGGCTTCAGTTTGAACTGGGGAACAGGGAGGAGGCACAGCGTTGCTTAGATTGGATAGCAAATAAGGCTGATGCGCTTGGCAGGTTCCCGGAACAAGTCGCTGATAACCTCCGCGAACCTTCCGAATATGCAGAGTGGATTGCCAGTCATGGCGATCCTGCTCTCCCGCTGCTATGGTCACATGCGATGTTCTTGGTCTTATCTGACAGACTGCAATAAGGATAGATCACTCCTGTGGCGGGCAAATTGTTACTGGGGGTGATGATGATGCCAGCAGTCAAATGCGCAGTATCCAATTGCGAGTACTGGACACAGGGAAATAACTGTCATGCAGACACGATTATGATTGAAATTGATCAGCACGCGAATGCCAGCTACAATGAAGAATTTGCTTCAGAGGAATCTTTTGATACTACTCATCATGATAATGCAACAAAAGCAGCCAATACGTGTTGCCACACGTTTAAAGCTGCGACCAAACATTAGGTATGTGTAACGCGGAGGTAGCATGAATAAAGAGGAACGTTCTTTAGACAATGCCACCAAGGAGCGATACCAGAAGAGTCAGCTTCGCATCGAAAGCGGACTTCATGCCCAAGAAGAATATGCAGCAGAGATTGCTGTACCTCAGGCTAGAATGAATCGCAGAGATGAGTCAACCTCGACCGTTTCTGATGAGGAAGTCGCTGAGCTCGTTGAAGCTGTAACACGCAATAAAGCAGTGGGATATGTTGCACTGTTTGTTGCTTTGGCCTCTTTATTTGTATGGCCAGTTTTGCTTGGGATTTCAGGTATTATACTCGGTGTTATTGCTTTTGTAATGGGAAATAAGAGCATTGGCTCTTGGTCCGTTGTCCTAGGTTTAATTGCCGTTGCCGCCTATTTTTTATTAATTCCATACTATTCCTAGCAAGGCGAGCAAGCTGAGAAATCGGCTTGCTTTTATTTATTTTTCTGAAGAAAAGGTGAAAAAGAGCTCAAGAATGCCATTATTCCAGTGTATAAGCGCAAGAAGGGCTCATTTTAATGTGTTTACGCCCATTTGCTCGTACTATTTGGCTTCAAGTGTCATATTCGCACCTTTGAATGATTACAGTATTATTATATAATGAGTAGTGATATTTAATCTAATTAAAATCGAAAATTAAGGGAGGTGTACCTACTCTCCTGGGTGCAGCTTTTGCACTTGTTAGGGGATAGGTAAGGTATTGGAAGATCCTTTGCCCGAAACGTTAATCAGTTTTCTGTTAATGTTTGGACTAGTGTTGTTAAACGGTTTTTTTGTCGCAGCAGAATTTGCAATGGTGAAAGTGCGTGGAAGTCGGATTGAATCGCTTGTCGGTGAAGGCCGGCGAAATGCGAAGTTTGCTCAAGGAATTATGAATAATCTTGATGCTTATCTTGGTGCGTGTCAATTAGGAATAACACTCACCTCATTAGGACTTGGTTACGTAGGTGAACCGACGTTCGCCAAAATTTTAGAGCCTTTATTCGCTCCGCTGGGACTACCAGACTCCGTTTTTCACACGATTACATTTATTATCGCTTTTTCTTTAATGACTACTCTTCATATCACGTTAGGTGAACAGTTTCCTAAAACGTATGCGATTCGTAAAGCGGAACAAATTACGCTGCTCTCTGCAGGACCCATGGTATTATTCTATAAAATGATGTACCCGTTCATTTGGACATTAAATGGCATTTCGAATTGGATGTTGCGCCGTGCTGGGATTGAGCCTACAACGGAACACGAATCTGCGCATACGGAGGACGAAATTCGAGTCCTGATGCAGGAAAGCCACAAAAACGGACTAATAGATAACACAGAGCTCACGCTTGTTGATAATATATTCGGATTTGCTGAGACGACAGCACGCGAAATTATGATTCCACGTACAGAAATGGAATGCTTATATGCAGGACTTTCTTATGCGGAGAACTTAGCTATCGCGATAAAAGAAATGCGAACACGTTACCCCGTGTGTGATCCGGATAAGGATAACATCATCGGTTTCGTTCACATTAAGGATTTGCTGAAGCCAGATGCCAACCTCAAAGGCATTAAGAAAATTATTCGACCGATTACCACAGTACCTGATTCCATCCATATCAGTGATCTACTGAAAATGATGCAGAAACGCAAGAGCCAGATGGCTTTGCTCATTGATGAATACGGCGGTACATCAGGTTTAGTGACGTTGGAAGACATTATGGAAGAGATTGTTGGTGAAATTCAAGATGAGTTTGATGAGGAGCGCCCAACGATCGAAATGAAAGATGAGCATACATTCTCCATTGATGGACTGTTGTTAATTGATGAAGTTAATGAATACTTCGGACTAGAGATCGAGTCGGATGATTACGATACGATCGGTGGTTGGATTTATTCCCAAACCGAAATTCCTCCTAGCCGAAATCAACAGGTAAGTTATAATGACGAGTTTATGTTTATCGTTGAAGAAACCGATCATTTGCGCATTTCACGTGTCACAGTGAGAAGATCATTGAATGACAATGAAATGCTGCAACAGAATATTTCTTGAAAGGCAAGAGGGGACAGTCACTAGACTGTCCTTTTTTTCTACCCTTTTAGAATAAAAGTATAGTCGTCAGGGCTCAAAACGTGTACAATGAATACATCGAAAATGAAAAAGCGAGGTCTGAGAATGAACAGCATCACGAATACCCAAGGAATTGACCCTAGAGTGTTGAAGGAGCTGCTTCAGCTTCAGACAATGAGTAAATTAAGTCTTTTCGCCGATAACCGCTCAACATCTAGCTCAGACGAAACCAATGATTTTAGTGAGCTTTTGAACACGTTGATGGGCCAAACTGTAGGTACAGAGACGGACGCGTTAGATGCCTCTGCACTAAATCAATCGTTAAGCGAGTTGCCAAGCGCATTAGGCGCTTTGAATAAATCATATACACCTTTGCAGTCCCTCTCTCAGTCAACGAATGCGGCGCAGTTTGAAGGACTCATTGGTCAAGCGAGCTTGAAATATGGCGTAGATACCTCCTTAGTTAAAGCGGTCATTCAGCAAGAATCTTCGTTTAACCATCAGGCAGTTTCATCCGCAGGTGCCAAAGGATTAATGCAGCTAATGGATGGAACAAGCAGCGGTTATGGGGTTACGAATCCATTTGATCCGAAGCAGAACATAGATGCTGGTACACATTTCCTAAGTGGATTGTTGAAGAAATACAATGGGAACGAAGGCGTTGCGCTTGCTGCTTACAATGCTGGGCCTGGCCGAGTCGATCGCTTAGGGATAAAGACAGATCAGGATTTGGCCATTAAGCTGCAGTTCTTGCCAAAAGAGACACAAGCTTATGTTTCGAAAGTGCTCGATCATCGTACTAAATTTGCTCAATAAATACGGTTCCAATGGGCTGGTTTTCGCATGTTCTATGCGGAGATCGGCTTTTCGCATTGTTGCCTATTTACTTGAGTTCTCATCGGATATAAGTTTTAATAGGAAAAAGCATCCTATGAAACAAGAACCAATTAGTTTAGAGGTATGAAGGGGAATCTGCAAATCATGCTTTATATGGATTACGCGGCAACGTCGCCGCTTTATGAAGAAGTCATAGCAACTATCGCGGAAGTGATGAAATCCCATTATGGAAATCCATCCTCGATTCATCGTCTTGGTGTAGAAGCAGAAAAGCTTCTGCAGAGCGCGAAGGAAGTCATAGCTTCCTCGCTTAAGGTATCAACGAGTGAAATCATTTGCACATCTGGCGGGACGGAGAGTAATAACTTAGCGATTAAAGGCGTAGCCTACAACTATATGCAACGAGGCAAGCATCTGATTACTACACAAATCGAGCATCCATCCGTTAAGGAAGTATTTGCAGGACTTGAACAAGAGGGCTTTCGTGTTACCTATTTGCCTGTCTCTAAGACTGGTAGAGTGCAGCTAGAGGATCTGCAAGCAGCAATTTGCGAGGATACGATCCTTGTTAGCATCATGTATGTGAATAATGAGATTGGTACGATCCAACCGATTCAAGAAATAGGTCAGTACCTCGCGGGTTTTCCGAAAATCATCTTTCATGTGGACGCCGTGCAGGGTATTGCTAAGCTTCCGCTAGAACCGAAGGCATGGGGAGTTGACCTCTGCAGTGCTTCTGCACACAAATTTCGAGGGCCTAAGGGTGCGGGGGTCTTGTATCGGAGAGCAGGCGTACAGCTCAAACCATTGCTTGCAGGCGGGGGACAAGAATTTGGTGTTCGATCTGGTACGGAGAACGTCCCTTTAATTGTAGGAATGGCCAAAGCGCTCCGAATCAGTATGGATAATCTCACATCCAAAATAGCTCGCAAGTACGCGCTGAGACAGCAATTGTTAGCAGGAATTGCTGCAATACCTGAACTGGCGATTACAGGTTCTGAGTTCGAGCAAGAGATGGTTCCTCATATTGTTCATTTTACTTTCGCAGGGATGAAGGCAGAGGTTGTTGTGCATGCTCTTGAGCAGAAAGGGATCTACATTTCGACGAGATCAGCCTGCGCATCAGGAGAATCAGAACCCAGTGAGGTCATGCTGGCATTGGGGTATCCGCGTGATTTGGCAGCGAGCGGCTTAAGAATTAGCTTTTCAGATGAACATCAAGCGCAAGATATAGCGCAGTTTCTGCGCTCATTACAAGAGGTGGTCAAGGAGCTTGCTCCCATGAGAAATCCATCAGTCATCCAAAGGGGGAAGCGAAAATGAAACCGGATTGTTTAATATTGCGCTTTGGCGAAATGATGCTAAAAGGTAAAAATCGCAAGCGATTTGAACAAAGTGTTATGATTCAAATTCGTAAAGTTTTAAGTTCTTTTCCTGATCTTAGGTATATTCCTGAGTTTGGACGCGTATATGTGGAGCTAGGGGGTGCCGCTTATGAACAGGCTACTGCTGCTTTACAACGTGTATTTGGACTTGCATCTTTTAGTCCAGCGTATCATGCGCCCTTAGCATTAGAGTCGATTCAAGAAACGGCACTGCGGATGATTCAGGCATTACCTCAACAACCTTCAACCTTTAAGGTAACAGTTCGCAGGGTTAACAAAACCTTTCCACATGACTCTCAACAGATGAATTATTTGGTTGGTGGTTATGTACTTCAAGCAATTCCGGGGTTACAGGTGGACGTTCGAAAGCCTGAGGTAGAATTGCGTGTAGAAATCCGAGAGGATAAGGTTCTTTTGTATGTAGAAGTCATTGAAGGAGTTGGGGGATTCCCGTCAGGAACGAGTGGCAAAGCGTTACTCATGTTGTCTGGAGGTATAGATAGTCCTGTTGCAGGCTGGTTAGCTATGCGAAAAGGTTTAACAATGGAGGCTATCCATTTCCATAGCTACCCTTATACGAGTGAACGGGCAAAGGATAAGGTCATTCAGCTTGCGAATCAGTTGGCAGGCTACACGGATTCCCTAAAGCTTCACATGGTGTCTTTTACGGAGGTGCAAACCTCCATTCATCGTGAGTATCAGGATAATCTGCTGGTCACGCTCATTAGGCGGGCTATGTACCGAATTGCAGAACGCATTGCTGTGCGTGAAGGACTCGGAGCCATAGTTACTGGCGAGAGCTTGGGGCAAGTTGCCAGTCAAACTCTGCCAAGTCTCAATGCCATTGGTCGTGTGGTCACCTTACCGCTCCTACAACCGTTGATGATGATGGACAAGCAAGAAATTATTGGTCTTGCTGAATCGATTGGGACTTTTCCTATTTCGATATTACCCTATGAAGATTGCTGCTCCTTATTTCTTCCACCATCACCAAGTACAAATCCTAATTTGACCTTGGTGGAGAAGCTGGAAGCTAGCATGGGTTTTCTAAATGAGCTAATTGACAAAGCGGTCTTAGAAACAGAAACTATTGAAATCGTACATGGACAATTGAAACAGGAAACTACCGCCCATTTATTCTAACTCCTCGATGCCGCTGTGATCGCATCCTTTCCAATCACTTGCTCTCCATGTTCGCCAGGAGGTCGTGAAGCAATGATTGATGCGCTACTTTTATTTCTGCAGATTATGTTAATCAATATCGTTCTGAGCGGTGATAATGCCGTTGTCATCGCATTAGCTAGCAAGAATCTTCCCCTCGAGCAGCGAAAACTTGCAATTTGGTGGGGGGCTTTCGGTGCAATTGCGCTGCGCTTAATATTGACACTTGTAGCTGTAAGTTTGCTTTCAATTCCGTTTATCCAAGCTGGTGGCTCTATCTTGCTCTTATGGATTGCGGTTAAGCTTCTTACGGATGAAGATGGGCATTCGAATGTCAAAGAAGCTGCAACACTTGGCAAAGCGATTTGGACCATTATCGTTGCAGATTTCGTCATGAGTTTAGATAATGTATTAGCTATTGCAGCTAAAGGTAACGGCAATAATACGGTCATAATTTTAGGTATTGGACTAAGTATCCCTATTATTATTTGGGGAAGTACACTCGTAATGAATTTGCTGCAGAAATACCCGATATTGGTATTTATCGGAGCGGGCATACTTGGTTATACAGCAGGGGAAATGTTTGTGAAAGATGAGAAGATGATTGATTGGCTGCTGCATGATTATGAGTTTTTACATGTTTGGATCCCCGTTATGGCGACCATCGTCGTAATTGCGGCAGGGGCTATCGCCAAAGGGGTACGTATGCTTCAATTAAAGACACGGAATGAATGAGTTATAAGCACGCTGACCATCGGTCAGTGTGCTGTTTTTTTTGGCCAAGTGTAAGCCCAGAAGGACCAGCCATAGATGAAGAGGAATAAAACGATTAATACAGTGGAATACCTGTACATCAAGGCATAACTGCCACTCCAGTTGGCGATGGCCCCTAGCGCCATAGCACCTAATCCAATGCCTAGATCGTTGGCTGAGAAGAAGGTTCCATTGGCTGCACCTCGCCGCTCAGGGGAAGAACGCTGAATCGTCCACGCCTGTAGAGCAGGTTGTATGGAACCAAAACCTACGCCATAACATAAGGCTGCAATAGCTAGGTTAGTATTAGAGTGTGCATAAGAAAGCAAAATCAGGCCTGTAATCGTAAATGCCGCGCCAGGGAGCAGAACCCACTCCGGCCCTTTGCGATCAAAGAGTACACCTGTGAGGGGACGTACGAGTAGAACCATACTGGCATTGCATAAGAAGAATAAACCAACATTAGGGATACCGGTTTCTAAGCCGAACAAGGTAATGAAGGTTACAATTCCTCCGTAACAAATTGCGCTGCATAGCAGCAGGGCAGAAGGGAGGAGTGCGCTTTGTTCCCATAAACGATCTACAAAGCGAGTTCGTTGGCGAGATTTCACGGGTGGAAGCGGCTTCGGATACGTAATGAAAAGCGAGCTAAACAAAGATAAAATCGCAAGGATGGTTGAGATTAAAAGCACATAAGAAAACCCAATGGACTGCATAACCCACAGGCCAGTTAATGGACCGACTGCCATAGCTAAGGTGTTGGATAGCCCATAATAGCCCATGCCCTCACCGCGGCGTTCAGGAGGGATGATATCTGCTATTATGGTTCCAAGCGATGTCGTTGACAACCCCCAGCCGATGCCATGAACAAAACGTGCGGCTAGAATAAGTGTAACTGCTGCGATATATGAATATCCAGCAATCGTGAGTGCGCAAATCGCTAACCCGACGAGAAGAACATGTTTTCTCCCTAGATGGTCTAATGCTCTACCCGCGAATGGTCGTGTCAGGAGCGAGGAAATGGTAAAGATCCCAATGACAAGTCCAACCTGTATGTTGTCTCCGCCTAATTGTGATAAATGAGTAGGTATCGTCGGGATCAGCATTTGAAAACTAAAAAACAGCAGTAAATTTGCAAGTGATGTGACTAGAAAGGCTTTGGTCCAAAGTGGTTTCCGCTGTGTCTTATTGCTTGTAATGGTTTGTCCCATGATACCTCCCCAGTTGTACATCAGAAGACCATTTGCCGAGGCTTATAGGGTTCTGTGCGAGCTTTAGTATACCCAGCCAAATGGATTCGAACGCAAAGAATGACACCGATAAACACCTAGCATTTTCATGTCATGTAAGCTAAAATATTTGTTGAAGGGTGTCGATTAATGAGTCGACTGATCCTACTCAACATATGTCCATTTAAGGGGGGATTCGTATCGCTAGAAATAGCTACTCCATTGGTATTTTATTTATTGGCTTGGCTGTTTTATTGTTGCTAGGCAAATTAGGAGTCTTCCATTTGTTGCTCTCCTTTTTTTGGCCGCTTATATTACTTGTGCCAGGGCTGCTCTTTCATTTATTGTATTTCAACCGTCGCTTGCCAGCTGGCGTTCTCGTTCCTGGCGGAATTTTAACCACATATGCCCTTATGTTTTTCTTTTGCAATTTATTTGGTTGGGGCTCAATGGCCTATATTTGGCCAGGCTTCATTCTAGGTCCTGCCATTGGCTTGTATGAACTTCACTTGTTTGATCGGGGGAGTAATCGCGGCATTTGGATCGCAGCTATGGTATTAGGGATCATTTCGGCAGCGCTTTTTGCCTTGACCTTACTAGTCAAACTAGGGATTTATGTAATCGCTTTGATCCTTGTTGTAGCAGGACTTTCCATGATTTTCCGGAAACGAAGATTATGGTGATCTCACCTCTTTCCAGTTAAAAGTTTTGATTTGTGTGCCTTTTTTCTTGCATAATGTCGAGAAACTGCGTATACTAAGTGTAAATGTCAAGCGTCGGCGCTTATGTCCGACGCTTGTTTTATGAACAGAGACGAAAATTATAGGGTAGAGAGGGTTTGACATTCATGCACGCAAGAGACAAGATTCGCAACATTGCCATTATCGCTCACGTTGACCACGGTAAAACAACACTCGTAGATAAATTGCTTCAACAATCCGGAACATTCCGCGATAACGAAGCTATTCAAGAAAGAGCAATGGATTCCAACGATCTAGAGAGAGAACGCGGTATTACCATTCTTGCAAAGAATACGGCGATTAACTATAAAGATTACTTGATTAACATTGTAGATACACCAGGGCATGCTGACTTCGGCGGAGAAGTTGAACGTATCATGAAAATGGTAGACGGCGTATTGTTGGTTGTTGATGCTTTCGAAGGCACAATGCCACAAACGAAATTCGTACTTCGTAAAGCACTTGAGAGCAATCTTTCTCCAGTTGTTGTTGTAAACAAAATTGACCGTCCGAACGCTCGTCCACAAGAAGTTGTTGACGAAGTTCTTGACTTGTTCATTGAACTTGGTGCTACTGACGAGCAACTTGATTTCCACGTTGTATATGCATCCGCATTGCAAGGAACTTCAAGCCTTGATCCAGAGAAACAAGATGATAACATGGAAGCTATTTACGAAACAGTCGTTCAGCACATTCCATCACCAACGGAAGATGTTGAACAACCATTGCAATTCCTTGTTACATTGATGGATTACAATGAGTACTTGGGTCGTATCGGTGTAGGCCGTGTGAACCGCGGTAAAATCCGTCAAGGTCAAACAGTTGCTGTTATGACACGTGAAGGTGGACAAAAGCAAGCTAGAATCGAGAAGCTTTTCGGTTTCTCAGGCTTGAAACGTATTGAAATTGAAGAAGCAGCTGCAGGGGATATCATTGCAATTGCAGGTATCAAAGATATTAACATTGGTGAAACGGTAGCTGATCCAGCGAACCCAGAAGCATTGCCAGTATTGAAAATCGATGAGCCAACTCTTCAAATGACATTTATCGTAAACAACTCGCCTTTCGCTGGTCGTGAAGGTAAATGGGTTACTTCCCGAAAAATCCGTGAGCGTTTATACAAAGAGCTTGAAACAGATGTTTCCTTGCGCGTTGAAGATACAGACAGCCCGGATGCATTCATTGTATCTGGCCGCGGTGAGCTTCACTTAGGTATCCTAATCGAGAACATGCGTCGTGAAGGCTTTGAATTGCAAGTTTCCAAACCAGAAGTTATCATTCGTCAAATCGACGGACAAAAAATGGAGCCGATTGAGCATTTGATCATCGACGTTCCAGAAGACAGTATGGGTTCCGTTATGGAGAGCTTAGGTTCTCGTAAAGCCGAAATGGTCAACATGATCAACAACGGCAGCGGTAACGTTCGTCTAGAGTTCAAGATCCCAGCACGCGGTTTGATCGGTTACAGAACGAACTTCCTAACGCTTACTCGCGGCTACGGAATTATGAACCATGCTTTTGACAGCTATGGTCCATACCAAGGAGCAGGCGTTGGCGGACGTCACGAAGGCGTACTCGTTTCCAGTGAATCCGGCGTATCTACACTATACGGAATTCTTTCTGTCGAAGATCGCGGTATCTTGTTCGTTCATCCGCAAACAGAAGTTTACGAAGGTATGGTTGTTGGTGAGCATACACGTGACAATGATATCATTGTTAACATTTGTAAAGAAAAAGCAGTAAACAACATCCGTTCCGCAAATAAAGAAGAAACAGTAAAAATGAAAACACCTCGCTCGTACTCTTTGGAGCAAGCTCTTGAGTACTTGAATGATGATGAGTATTGTGAAATTACACCGAAATCAGTTCGTATCCGTAAAAAGATTTTGAACAAGAGCGAGCGCGAGCGTGCTGAGAAGCACCGCAAAACAGCGGAAGCTAACGTTTAATTCACAAAGAATTCGAATAAAGGGAAATGTGGGCTTTCTAGCCGCATTTCCCTTTATTTTATTGTCGTTTTAAGGGATAATGAGGAATGACTTATCTTGAATGACTTAACCTATTAATGAAATGGAGTGTATGTTCGTTGACTGCCCTGAATGAATGGTTTGCCAATCACCTCTTGATCACGTATCTGTTAATCTTTGTTTTCATGTCTTATGTGTACAATAAAGTGTTTCGTACGCGCAAACTACCTGTACTCAAAACAGCCCTAATTTATGTGCTATTAGCACTCGGTTCTGTGATGCTCCTCGTATTCCAAATCGTTGGGTTGCCTATTGTACTTTGCTTGGCTGTGGCGATCTCTTTGATGTTCATGGTGAGAATCCGATATTTTATTGAAAAGAGAACCGGCAAAAGGCCGACCTAACAAGTAAGGAGTTCATGCTATATGACTAGATATTGGTTAACACCTATTCTTAGTTATTCGCCGCTCGTGTTGGGGGCTGAGCGCATGAGTTGTATGCCTGACGCAGAATTTGAATCGTTCCGTCAGCTTGCAGACAGGCAACATCCTCGCTTACTTCAGATGTTTAAAGCGAGCCTGCTGCTCAGTGATGAAGAAGAAATATGTGGTTCAGACCTCGTAGAACTAGATTTGACGCAAGCAGGTAACCTTGTATTTGATGGTGAGCCATTTCATCTTTCACACTGCGCAGAAGCCTTTCTGGACCGTTTATTGACTAGGCAGGAGTCGAAGGTGCTATTAATGGCAATGGATGAACAAAGGCAAGCTAGTAATAGGATGTATGACGTGTGGATCAAACAATGGTTGGATTGGTTAGATACTGGTTATGATATTGTTCTACTAAGAGAGGATGGACGATGAGATGAAGCTAGGGGATGCTTTTTTCAATTGGCTGCAAATGCATATTGTTTCTCAAGCTCGTCCTGAGGATGAAGCGGCGAAGGAAACGTTGGACTTTTTTGCACTTATTTTAGTTGAAGATCACGGAGTTAGTAATCTTGAAGTGCTGCCAATCGAAGATCCGATGAAAATATGGATTGGTTATGACCATGAAGGGGAATATCATAAGCATTGTTTCGATCGCGAGAGTGCTTCAAAGCTGTTGGATGATATTAACTCGAATCCCATATACAATAATCAATAGCGGTTAACGCTATGGACATCTAGGGACATAACTTTACCAATTCAACGTACACTAAAGTATATCTAAGGATTGCCCCATGGAATTGAAAATAGATACATAATGGTGGAACGCTTGGCACTCGCTATGCTATACTGTAAGTGTAAGGAGCGTTTTCAACCACCTAGTAGGAGGCGCAAACGATATGGCTGAACATCTAACAGCTGCACCGATGCAATGGAAAGATAGCGCCCGCACGATCAATTCAGCTGAATATGCGAAAGCTTGTGAGAGCCGAGATGCCCTTTTTTCACTCGGCCAAGTTTTTGATGCGATAAAAAAAGCCTAGATCTGCGTAAGCAGTCAGGCTTTTTGTCATCTTCAGCGATTTATCGGGCTGGAACCTGTGGGCTATCCCCATTAGGACCTGCGTTATCAATATCTGGATCATTGCGGATATCACGCGGCAGTTGTGGTATCACACGACCAACGATATCAGCCATTTGTTCTGCAAAGCCTGTGATCGGTCTTCCCGCTTGAATGTTATCCCGGATGTTGCGTAAGCGTTGATCTAAATCCATATCAGCTGTCACGATCGCATTTACACCATAAGGATCCTTCTTGAGTGCTTCGGCTACTGAATATTTAACGGTTCCGACTCGGGCTCGATCAAGCTCCTTCTTAATATTAATGCCGACGACAGCTGTATTGCCGAAGACGACGCAATGTGCGCTTTCAACCTGAGGGATACCCAATGCTAGGTTTTCCAAATGCGCTGCAACTGCCTTAGAATCTTTGATCTCTAGCTTTTGCGGAGCAATTTGTTGAACTTTTACTTGTTTTTGATTCGTATCTTGAGAGGGGGCACCACTTTTCGGCGCTTGACTGCAGCCTACCGCGAGGATCAGTATCAGTCCGCATACGTATATTAGTCTCACCAGAATCGTTCCCTTCTTTCCTTGAATCTCGCGTTTAGTTTGTCCTGTACAGTTAGGTTGTATGTATGAATATAACCAATGATCTAACGCCAAATCTGGGAGGGGACACACCAATGAAAAAAATTTACGTGTTAGATACCAATGTACTGCTTCAGGATCCCAATGCTTTATTCGCATTTGAAGATAATGAAGTAGTCATACCCGCCGTGGTGTTGGAAGAAATCGATTCTAAGAAACGAAATGCGGATGAAATCGGTCGCAATGCCAGACATGTCTCGAGATTACTAGACGGATTAAGAGCCAAAGGCAATTTATCTGATGGTATAACACTTGGACATGGCGGCAGCATTAAAGTGGAGCTTAACCATCGCAGCTTTGCGAAGCTGCAAGATACGTTTGCTGAATTAACGAACGATAATCGCATTCTAGCGGTTGCACTGAATTACCATTTGGAAGAGCAAGAAAATGATGTGGCAAGACCAGTCGTTATTGTTAGTAAAGATACGTTGGTCCGAATCAAGGCGGATGTACTGGGCATTCCGGCACAGGATTACTTAACGGATCGAATTGTGGCTCAAACCGATATGTATACCGGGTATATCACGCTCTTTGTTCATCCTTCGATCATTGATGAGTTCTATTCGTATCGCTTCTTGACCGTTACATCGCTTAACTTGAGCTATATGTTGCATCCGCACGAATTCGTAATCCTGCGCGATGAACTGGGCTCTTCCAAGTCCGCACTGCTCAAAGTTACACCAGATGCCAAAAAACTTGAGCCGCTTTACATGAGTAATGATCCCATTTGGGGAATTGCCGCGCGTAATGCGCAGCAGCGAATGGCTCTTGAGCTTCTGCTCAATGACGATATCCCGCTCGTCACCCTAACTGGGAAAGCGGGTACAGGAAAAACGCTGCTTACGTTAGCTGCGGGGCTGATGAAAATTGAGGATGATCGTAAATATAAGAAACTGTTAATTGCTCGTCCGGTCGTCCCGATGGGCAAGGATATCGGTTACCTGCCTGGTGAAAAAGATGAAAAGCTGCGCCCTTGGATGCAGCCGATCTATGATAATTTGGAATACTTATTCGATACCAAAAAACCAGGTGATATTGAAAAAATACTTGCCGGTCTAGGCAGTATTCAAGTAGAGGCGTTAACGTATATTCGCGGCCGTTCTATACCTGGGCAGTTTATTATTATCGACGAAGCGCAGAACCTCTCAAAACACGAAGTGAAAACGATTGTATCTCGTGTTGGTGAAGGTAGTAAAATCGTTCTCCTTGGTGATCCTGATCAAATTGACCATCCTTATCTAGATGCATCGAGCAATGGGCTTACGTATGTGGTAGAACGCTTTAAACAGGAAGGGATAAGCGGACATATCACATTAGAACGTGGCGAACGCTCACACCTTGCTCAATTGGCAGCAGATTTACTCTAAATAAAGAAAAGCCCACATCAGCCGATGTGGGCTTTTTGCTCGTTTTAGCGAAGAATTTCGATGCTGCAGCGATAAGCTTTAGCGATTCCTTGCATGAGCTCTTCGAGCTGACGATCAACGACATACACGTCGTGGTCGCCGTCTTTATACTGGGCGATGAGATGCTCTTCAACCTGAAGGGCTGCTTGATCAACCTCGACAGAGGGACTATTCGCAGTGAAGCGGAAAGGAATGACGATTTTATCATACAAATAGTTGTGTTCTGCACGACTAGTGAACCCGTAGTCACTGAACAAATCCGTCAATTCTGCATCCTCAGCTAGCAAGCGGAGCTCCATTACTGTGGTTTCAATGTTAAAATGGGCCATTACGTCAAGCGCAGCACGTTGCTGCTCTTCGTTACTGACAATCAACATTTCTTTATCGCGATCGAATAACTCGACTTTGCCGGCAAGTGCTTTGACGATTTGGGCATAGAAGCCAGGTATTTTTCCGTCGGGTAGATCCATCATTAGGCCAATTTTGAAATCCATTTTTGTTATTCCTCACTTTTCCATGCATGATCCCTATTAGTTTACAGAGATAATTTGAGTTTCACAACTGCCACACCTTTTTTGGTTTCGACACTGATTACATCGAGGTAGCTCACTACTTTTTTCGGTACAAATCCTAATGAAAATTCCTTCGTAAAGTCTGCGATGGTTGTATCTGGCAGCTTAAAGCTGTTAAATTCAAGATTATTTACAACAAAGCGGACTTCATTCAAGTTTTCTGTGTTCGTGAGAAGGATGAAGTTCCCTTGTATGGATATCTGCAACTCACCTTTTTTGCCTGTGGCGACCATAGCGCCATCTTTGAATTCAAAATTCAACGTTTTCAGAAGCTCGCTCTTTGAGTGAAGATACGTATTGAAATCTGTGTCTGTCAGATTGACAACTGGTGTTGTGGAGGTGACGCTAATATACTTATTGTCAGACATAAGAAATTGTGGCAGTTCACGGAAGGCCACAGATAAATTGTCTAGATAATCTCTCGCCAAAGGCAAGCCTTCTTGCTTCCATTGATCGTTCAAGCTCTTGATTTGGGTTGCAATGACCTGTGCTTGTGCACTGACAGCCAGTTGTTTGTCCAACTCTTCTTGGAGCTTAACGAGCCGTTCACGCTGTTGCAGGAAATTTTCTTTGGTTTTCTGCAGCTCAGTGCGAGAATTAGCTAGTTCCGTTTGTAACGTAGTGAGCTTCTGAAAGGAATCCATGAACTGTGCTAGTGAGCGATGGTCATTCGTGATGATCATCTGTAAGTATTCGAACATGCGTAAGACGTCAGTAAAGGAGTTTGCCGCGAAAAGAAGCATCCAGATTGAGTCTCGATCTCCTGTATAGTACGCTCGCAGCACCTTGCCAGCATGCTTGCGAGTTGCATCCACATTACCGCTTTGCTTTACGATATCTTGTTCATTTTGTTTAATTTGCTCACCGATTTTGGCATCCTGTTCGTTAAGACGAGCAACCTCTTTATCGATTTCGAAAATAGTGAGCCCTTTCTGGAGCAGTTCCTTGGCTTCGTCTTGAGACGGCTTAGTTTCTTCGGCCAATACGCCACCAGAAGGTAATGCGAGCTGTAGTAGCAAAACAATGGACAACAGCAAGGCTGTGAGTTTTTTAGAATTCATTGATGGTATTCTCCCCCTATGAATAGATTATCATATTTCTATTAAATGAAGCACAAAAAAATACTTACCTTTGGGGAAAGGTAAGTATTTAACTCCATGCCTATTTCTTGGCGGCTGGTGTTAAGAGTTTGAGAATATCATCAAAACTCTTCACTTTAGCAGGAATTTCCTTTGTCAGAGGTGCGCCTTGATTAATCGCATCAGTGGTTTGATGGAGGGTAATATGATTGTCGAGGACTTTACCAGCTAGCGTCACTGTAAATGTAATATCCAGCGTCTGATCACGAATAAAGCCTTGATCATCGATCGCGATCTTCATGCTGCTCGGTGCTTTGAGTGCTATTGCAGCCATCCCACTTTTCTTGAGTGCGTCTGCTTTGTCAGCAGTTAATAAGCCGTTAGTTTGCAAAGTACCAATAAACTCCGGTAATTTGGCTTGAAATTGGGTATTGATTTCTTTTGCATTTTTGGTAGTCAGATCAACTTGAATCGATTTAGCTGATGACCCGTCTGTAAGCTTAACTGGTTCTTTGGCTTGCTTAAACCACTTCGCATCTAGTCCATCGAAAATCAATTTCGTAAGAGCAGTAGAAACTTGAGGCGTATTTTTCAACGTGTCAGCGGTAAGAGGGCTAGCTGTTGTGACACTCATTTTTTGTAAATCAATTGCGTAAAACTCATCAGCTGTCTTATTTAAGGCTGGCATATTAAAATACAATTTGCTATCTTTAATGAGAATCGGTAGGTCGATGGGGGATGTTGATCCCTTTGGCGTTATTCGTAAGTCTGATTGATATTGGAGGGGTTCTACTTGGCTAATACCTTTCCATGTAATTGTGCTTTCTCTGATCAAAGATAACAAACCGTTGGTAAGAGGGTTGGCTGATTTCATCAAAGCATCACTGATCACGAGAGTTGTGCTGCCATCGAAAGTATAAGATTTCAATTCCGATTGTTTGTTTAGGGATTGCTGAAATGCTTCTTTAACTTGCGTGTTGTCTGTGCAAGCGGTCAACGAGACTAGGCCAATTGCCGTTATCGCTGTTAGGGTCATCCACTTCTTTGTCATGCGGGGCTGTCTCTCCTTCCATAATCCTTTATCATTATAAGGGTTTCCTATTCATTTGTCTGTAAGTAAAGAACTGGGGGTTTTACAATCGTGAATCAACTAGGGCCTACTAGTGTTGTCGCAGCGCTAAAGGAACGTATCTGCTCGACACTAGAACAAAGAATCTCCTTTCGAGACTATATGGAGATATGCTTATATCAGGATGTAGTCGGTTATTACCGGAAGGATCTAATAAAGATAGGTAAACAGGGTGATTTCTATACAAGCTCTTCCATCGGTACCGTAATGGGTGAAATGGTTGCCACTTTCCTATATAACCATCTGCGAGCTCAGTTCAATCTGTTTCCTCCTATTGAAATTGTTGAATGGGGGGGAGGCAATGGGCGAATGGCGCTCCAATTGCTTAATGAAATGAAGCGGGCTGCGCCAGATGTCTATGACATGTTGACGTATACACTTGTTGAATCCAGTGCCTATCACCGCCAGTTGCAACAAGATAGTCTTGTCGAACACGTGGAGCGAATTCGTTTCTTGGATGAAGCAGCTTGGTTAAATGAGCCTCCTTGCAACAATGTGTATGTGTTGGCCAATGAATTGCTGGATGCCTTCCCAATTCACCGCCTGCAATACAAAGATCAGACTTTTCATGAATCATATGTGATATGGCAGGAACAAGAGCCTTGTTGGCAAGAGAGTTGGTTACCTCTTCAACCTGGACGCATATTAGACTACCTCAATACATTAGAAGTTCAATGGCAAGAGGGTCAAATTAGTGAACTGAATCTAGAGGCAGTAGATTGGTATGTTCGACTTTCGAACCGGATGTTAAGTGGGTGCGTCATTACTATCGATTATGGAGATGTCGAGGAGGAGTTGTACGCCACTCATCGGCATCAGGGGACATTAATGTGCTACCGCAAGCACGAGGCGCATGATAATCCTTTTATCGATCCAGGTGAACAGGACATTACTGCGCATGTTAATTTCAGCTTATGCCAGGAGGCGGCGGTCTCCGCAGGATTTGAGTCTTTTGTGTTTCAGACGCAGCGTCAGTTTTTAGTGGAGCAGGGCATTTTGGAAAAACTGCAAAATCATTTCGATCCGAATCCATTTAGTGAAGTATCCAAAAGAAATCGTTCGATCCGACAATTGCTGATAAGCGATGGTATGAGTGAATTGTTTAAAGTGTTTATTGCCATTAAAAAAGGTGAACCGGCATAATTGCCGATTCACCTTTTTGTTCGTCATCTGCATTAGATGGACATTTTGAAAAATGACCAATACGTAAATCCGCTGAAGGAGATAATCATGTATCCCCAGAACAACAATATGTAAGTACGTTCAGACAAGCGCATATAGCCTAGAATTACGAATACGGCAGTTTGAAAAAAGAAAATCAGAGACATAGGTATCATATCGCCAGCTAAGCTCATTAGTGCGATAACAAGTGTCCAAAAACCTAGAACCCGAAACATGCGATCCATTCTCGTTACATCCCCCTCTCGTACCACGTTGCACAATAACTACAACACATTATACCGTTTGAACTAAGTGGTGTAAACCGTCAAACGGTGACGAAATTGAAAACATTTCATCATATAGACGTAGTATGTCTTTTTATACGAATCCCATGTATGAGGGTCAAAAAATTTGGCAATACCATTTAGTATCAAATAGATTCTATGAACTCTAGTACGGGCATAGAAATAGTAATAATGGCAACGAATCAATTGATACCTGACTGATTAATTGATTCTTCTTTATGATGTATCCGCGGGGTAGGAGAGAATTCGATCACGGATCGTAAAGCTCCCTATATTATGTTAGGAGGTTTGGCCTTATGTCGGCGATTAGACAAGATGCTTGGAGCGATGAAGACGACTTAATTTTAGCGGAGTTGACATTGCGTCATATCCGAGAAGGTAGTACACAATTATCTGCGTTTGAAGAAGTTGGTGAACGCATTGGACGAACCGCGGCTGCGTGTGGGTTCCGCTGGAACAGCTTTGTACGGAAGAAATATGAAGCAGCCATTCAAATTGCGAAAGCACAGCGCCAGAAACGGACGCAGCTGAAAAAGCATGCACCCGTTTCGATTTCCGGATCTTCTTCCATTGGTTTATTGGATAGTCCAGATGTTTCGGCTAGTAAGAATGAAGTGTTTACTGAAGAAACGCTATCTATTGATGCAGTCATTCGTTTCTTACGGCAATGGCGCAGTACCTATCAGGATATGAATCGTCATATCAAAACGTTGGAGAAAGAACTGCAGGACAAAGAGGATGAACTCGATAGACTTGGCAGAGAAAATAATAAGCTGAATAAACAAGTGAATGAAGTTGAAACCGATTATCGCGTCGTGAATGATGATTATAAAGCGCTAATTCAAATCATGGACCGTGCTAGGAAAATGGCCTTTCTCGTTGAGGAAGAAGAAGAAGAGAAACCGCGCTTCAAAATGGATGCAAATGGTAATTTAGAGAGAGTAGATTAATCTAAAATTACTTGGAATGAAAAGCTGCAAATCAAGGTGAGCCTTGGTCTGTGGCTTTTTTGCTGTATAATAGAGGATACATAGAAAAAGGTGGTAATTACATGCACATCATGATTATCGGAGCAGGCTCTCTAGGACTTCTATTTGCCGCTAAACTTGCCCCCATTAGTTCACAGGTAACACTAGTTACAAGAACTGAAGGACAAGCGAGAGAATTGGCGGAGCATGGAATACAATCATCCATTGGAACGGAGTCACAAGCAGCGAAGGTGGAGAAGTCGGTTGTATTTCGCAGCTTTTCCGAGGAGATTAGTGACGGTGTGGTTCCGTTTGCGCGTCAAGTCGATTATATCTTCCTTATGGTGAAGCAGACCGCAATATCACCAGAACTTATCAACTATATGAATAGCCAAATGACACGACATACCTATCTTATTTGCTTTCAGAATGGCGTTGGTCACGAACAGAAATTAGGTCAGGCTATCGGGTGGGATAAGCTATTATTTGCTGTAACAACGGAAGGTGCTAAGCGAATTGGCCCTACATCCGTCAGTCATACTGGTCATGGAATTACATATTTGGGGGAGATAGTCCCGAATAATTTTGCGGCCTCAAATAATCAGCATATTTCCATTGTGCATTTGTTGGAGTTAGCAGGATTTCAAGCGAAATTGTCGAAAAATATGGAAGTCAGAATTTGGAGTAAGTTGATCATCAATGTGGTTATTAACCCACTCACAGCTATTCTACGTGTGCCAAATGGTGAATTGCTTCGTTCGACATGGACCCTTTCACTCATGCAAGATCTATACCATGAAGCGCTTCTCTTGGCTGCTGCCAAAGGAGTTGAGCTTCCGGTTGATTTGTGGGTCACCATTCAGGCAGTATGCGAGACGACCAAAATGAATCATTCCTCTATGCTGCAAGATATCGAGGCATCGCGCCGTACGGAAGTTGATTATTTAAATGGCAGTTTAGTGAGAATGGGCAATGAAATGGGTCTTGAACTGCCAACCAATAACCTAGTGTATAGAATGATTAAAGCAATAGAAAATTAAGAGGTGAAACTTATTGCTGAATAGTTTCGTTAGTCTATTATCTACTTTATATGCCATGTTAGCTGTAGCGCCATTTATCACATTTGTTTTAGTGTGGTTCCTTATCTTTCTATTTCTGAAGGATAAGAAGATGACCACGAGGTTTACTATGGATGTCACCACTTTGTTTCTACTAGGATCCGTATCCTTAATGTGGAACAAACTTTTTCATACCCAATTTGGATTCTGGTTAATTGTCCTGATCTTATTAATTGCTTTTGGTATTACTGGGGGTTATCAAAATCATTTGAAAGGGGAAACTAATTTAATCAAAGTAGGCAGATTGGTATGGCGACTAAGCTTTGTAGGTTTGTCGGCATTATATATTCTGTTGTTTTGCATTCATATAGGTAAAAACTACCTTTTTTCAACATAGATTTCTTTTGCTTACCTAATTCTGGTTATTATGGGCAAAAAATAAGTGAATGTTTGTAATATTTATTTGAGATTTGTAGAAAATAACAAACAAAATCGTCTAGATTTTATTGACCGTTGGTTGTATAATTAGAAATCGTGAGAGTGAATTTTTTTACCAGTTATTTAGTCAGTGGTAAATTAATTGTGGACAAACTCATCGATTATGTTATAATTCCTTGCGTGGACTCTAGTAAATTTTTTTACCAGAGATTGAGGTTAGATTATATAACATAAAAGAAGCGGTTACATTGACCTTCGGGTTAAAGGTGCAAAGTTCATGTTAATAAAACTAACAAAGCACCTAGCCATAGATGTCTAGACATACATATTTTAAAGGAGGAGTTTATATGAAAACGACAAAATGGGTTTCTACAGCAGTAGCACTAACGCTCATGGGTAGCGTAGCAGTTGGTTGTGGTAAGAACGAGGAAACAACACCAACAACAACACCAGCTGGTGGAGCAACAGGAACAACAGCTCCTGCTTCCAACAAGCCGCAAGAAATTAAAATCAATTTCTCCGCTGAACCGCCTGTTATGGATAGCTCCAAGGCAACAGCAAATGCTGCTTTTACTTTCATTAGCGCATTTAACGAAGGTCTATATCGTACAGATAAAGATGGTAAAGCAACTCCTGGTCTTGCAAAAGATTTCCCTAAAATTTCTGCAGATGGTCTAACTTACACAATTGACATTCGTGACAATGCGAACTGGTCAGACGGTACGCCGGTTAAAGCACAAGATTTCGCTTATTCCTTCAAACGTACATTGGATCCAGCAACTAAAGGGCAATATAGCTTTGTAGTAGCGTGGATTAAAGGTGGAGAAGCTGTAACTAAAGCTAAAACTCCTGAAGAAGTTAAAAAAGCACAAGACGCTTTAGGCGTTAAAGTACTTGGCGACAAACAACTAGAAATCACACTTGAAAAACCAGTTGCATTCTTTACTTCAATGCTTGCATTCGGTACTTTCTTGCCACAACGCGAAGATTTCGTATCAAAAGCTGGCGACAAATATGGCGCAGAAGCGGATAAAGTCATCGGTGCAGGTCCATTCATTTTGAGCAAATGGGATCATGGCCAAACACTAGAGTTAGTTAAAAATGAAAAATATTGGGATGCTGCGAATGTGAAATTAACAAAAGCAACAGTCAATATCGTTAAAGACACAAATACAGGCCTTAACTTATATGAAACAGATGCGGCTGATTTGACTGAAATCAACCGTGATCAATTGACTTTGTACAAAGGTAAACCGGACAACCTGCCTAAACCAGAGTTGACGAATTCCTACTTGATGTACCAAGTGAAGAAACAACCAGCTCTTGCTAACAAAAAGATTCGTCAAGCGCTTGGTATGGCAATCGATCGTCAAGCTTACGTAGATACAGTTCTTGCTAACGGTTCTGTTGCTTCCACTGGTCTTGTTCCAGGTGGTACTTCTGACGGTGCTGGCGGTGAATTCCGTAAAACAGCTGGCGAAACACAACCGAAGTTCGATGCTGCTAAAGCAAAAACTTTGCTTGCTGAAGGTTTGAAAGAGCTTGGTCTAACAGCTCTTCCAAAAATGAAAGTGAACGCGGATGATACAGAAACTGCGAAAAAATCACTTGAGTTCATCCTTGCACAATGGAAACAAAACCTTGGTTACGTAGCTGAAGCGAACCCAGTTCCTCACGCATTGCGTATCGAGCTTTCCTCCAAAAAAGATTTCGATATCGTTCTTTCCCTATGGGGCGCAGATTACAACGATCCAATGACGTTCTTGGATATGTGGGTAACTGGCGGCGAGTTTGATGAAGGTGACTACAGCAACCCAGAGTACGATAAACTTGTGAAGTCCGCTCAAACAGAAACAGATACTACGAAACGTGCTAAAGCTTTGGTTGAAGCTGAGAAAATCCTTATGGACGATCAGGGTGTAGCTCCATTGTACTTCCGTACTCGTGCGTACCTGAAAAAAGCAACAATTTCCGGTTTGATTCTTCCGTCGTTTGGTCAAGAGTGGGAACTGAAATGGGCTACAGTAAAGTAATCTTTTTAAAGTAAATTAAGCAGAAGGGGCCGTTCGCACCTCGTGGGAGCGGCCTCTTCTAACTTTCTTGTCTTATATTTTAATAAAGGAGGAGCAATATGATTAAGTTCATTCTTCGCCGTTTCCTATATGCGCTTATTACGTTGTGGCTCATCGCAACATTTACCTTCGTTCTGATGAAAAACTTGCCAGGTAATCCACTAGGAGAAGGCGCTGAGAAGATTCCCAAAGCTACGAGAGATATGTTGATGAAGCAATATGGGCTAGATAAGCCATTGTGGGAACAGTATTTGACATTCATGAACAATATCATCCATGGCGATTTAGGAGCTTCCTTTCAATTCCCTGCTCACAAAGTAACGGATATTATCAAACAAGCTTTCCCTTCATCCTTAGAACTTGGATTAATTTCAATTGTAATTGCAATTGTTGTTGGTTTAACTTTAGGGATTATTGCAGCCTTGAAACATAATAAAGCTGGTGATTACACAGCAATGTTCATAGCGATTCTAGGAGTGTCCATTCCTTCTTTCGTGCTTGGGCCGATGCTTTCTTATTATGTTGGTGTAAAGTGGGGGATTCTACCTGCTGGTTTATGGAAAGGCCCTGAATACAAGGTATTACCAGCTATTGCTTTGTCCTTCGGTACAATTGCGATTTTGGCGCGGTTAATGCGTACGTCCATGTTAGACGTATTGAATCAAGATTATATTAAAACAGCGAAATCAAAAGGTTTGTCAACTGTCACAGTTGTAGTTAAGCATACAATTCGTAATGCGATATTGCCGGTTATTACGATTATCGGCCCAATATTTGTAAACGTCATCACAGGTACGTTAGTTGTTGAACAAATTTTTAGTGTACCAGGTTTGGGTAAACATTTTGTGTCATCTGTATATTCGAATGACTATACGATGATTTCTGGATTAACTATTTTTTACTCAGCAATTTTGATTGTCGTTATCTTTATTACAGACGTTGTATATGGCTTAGTGGACCCTAGAATTCGTCTTGGGAAAGGCGGGAAATAAATTCATGCAAACTCCAAATGAATCAACAGAGACTAGTTACAAGTTTGCTCCCGTTTCAAATAAATCTCTAACTGGTGAAGTCATTGTACGACCTTCACTTAATTATTGGCAGGACGCATGGAGACGACTTAAGAAAAATAGACTGGCTATGGCTGGCTTAATTATATTGGTAACTTTAATCGTACTTTCGATTATCGTGCCATTTGTTTCAAGCTACGATTATCAGACGCAAAATTTAAAACTTAAAAATGCGGTGCCAAGTAGTTCGCATTTCTTTGGAACGGATGACTTCGGTCGAGATGTTTGGACGCGTGTATGGTGGGGAACTCGAATCTCCCTGTTTATCGGTATTACAGCGGCTTTAATTGATTTAGTAGTTGGTGTTATTTACGGGGGGATTTCTGCGTATTACGGCGGGAAAGTTGATGAAGTGATGCAACGTTCCATTGAGATCGTCTACGCCATTCCATTCTTGTTGATTGCTATTCTATTGATTATGGTTATTGGCTCAGGGGTTTCTTCTATTATTATCGCCTACAGTATTACAGGGTGGGTACCGATGGCACGGCTTGTTCGTGGACAAATGCTTACGCTCAAAGAACAAGAGTTCGTATTAGCATCGCGTACACTGGGAGCTTCTCCCATGAGAATAATTATGCGTAGTTTAATCCCGAATGCCCTTGGTATAATCATTGTACAGATCACTTTCGTAGTGCCATCTGCGATTTTTACAGAAGCATTCTTAAGTTTTATTGGTCTTGGTGTAAAGCCGCCGCTGGCATCGCTAGGTAACTTGCTGTCAGACGGTGCTAACTATATTCGGTTATATCCGCATCGCCTTATTTTCCCGACGATCGTGTTCAGCTTAATCTTATTGAGCTTCAATCTACTCGGCGATGGGCTTCGTGATGCGCTAGATCCAAAAATGCGCAAGTAAGAAGGGGTGAATAATGATGAGCACCAAAGACAATTTACTAGAAGTGAAAGATTTGAGAGTTTCATTCCAGACTTATGCGGGTGAAGTTCAAGCTGTTCGCGGCGTATCTTTTTCTTTGAAAAAAGGTGAAGTGTTGGCGATTGTAGGTGAATCCGGCTGCGGTAAATCCGTAACGGCACAAACGCTCATGCGTTTAATTCCTACTCCGCCTAGTTATATAAAAAGCGGTTCTATCATGTTTGACGGCAAAGTGGATATTACGAAGCTTTCCAACAGACAGATGGAGAAAATTCGTGGCTCAGAAATGGGTATGATTTTCCAAGATCCAATGACATCATTGAATCCGACGATGAAAATCGGTGATCAAATCACCGAAGGTTTGATCAAACACGAAGGTTTGAGTAAAAGCGCTGCAAGAGAAAGAGCGATTGAAATTCTTAAATTGGTTGGAATCAACTCGCCAGAAGGTCGTATTCATCAATATCCGCATGAGCTCTCAGGAGGAATGCGTCAACGTGTCATGATCGCGATTGCTCTTGCGTGTTCGCCTAAGCTGCTGATTGCAGATGAGCCGACAACAGCGCTAGACGTTACAATTCAGGCGCAAATTATTGATTTGATGAAGAAGATCTCTGTGGAAACGGACTCATCCATTATCTTGATTACCCATGATCTTGGTGTTGTTGCTGACATGGCAGGGCGCGTTGTCGTTATGTATGCAGGGAAAATTATTGAACAAGGCACCGTAGATGAAATATTCTATGAGCCGCAACATCCTTATACATGGGGTTTGCTTCGTTCAGTGCCGCGGTTGGATACGAACACAAATGAAGAGCTTGTACCGATTCCAGGTACACCGCCAGATTTGTTCGCACCACCGAAAGGGTGTGCTTTCGCAGCTAGATGTCCGTACGCGATGAATCACTGTCTGGAAGAAGATCCAGCACATTCTGTGTTGTCTGAAACACATTCTGCAGCTTGCTGGTTGCTTCACCCGGATGCACCGAAGGTTGAACGTCCTGTAGGAGTGGGAGGTAATAGGCATGTCTAAGACGTTGGCTAAGTCTGAGCAACCGATTTTGCAAATTCGCAATATGAAAAAGCATTTCAATCTTGGAAACGGCAAGATTTTGAAAGCCGTAGACAATTTTTCGATAGAAATTAAACGTGGTGAAACGTTTGGTCTTGTTGGGGAGTCCGGTTGTGGGAAATCCACAGCTGGAAGAACGATAATTAAGCTCTATGACGCGACGGAAGGCGAAGTTATTTTCGATGGCGAAGATGTTCATAAGCTGAGTGGGAAAAAGCTGAAGGATTTCAATCGGAATATGCAAATGGTATTCCAAGACCCTTACGCATCCCTAAACCCGCGTATGACTGTGGGGAATATCATTGCTGAAGGTATTGATATTCACGGTTTATACAAAGGTGCGAAACGCAAAGAACGAGTCATGGAACTGCTTCGTGCTGTGGGCTTGAATGATGAACATGCTAGCCGTTTCCCGCATGAATTCTCCGGTGGTCAACGTCAACGTATCGGGATTGCCCGCGCTCTAGCGATTGAACCGAAGTTCATTATCGCCGATGAGCCGATTTCCGCATTGGACGTTTCCGTTCAAGCGCAAGTCGTGAATCTTTTCAAAAGATTACAAAAAGAAATGGGCTTAACTTACTTGTTTATCGCGCATGATTTAGCGATGGTTAAGCATATCTCTGACCGTATCGGGGTTATGTATTTAGGAAGCCTCGTTGAGGTAACAACATCTGACGCGCTATACGCGAAGCCGCTGCATCCTTATACACAGTCCTTGCTTTCTGCGATTCCGATCCCGGATCCAGAAATTGAACGTACACGCGAACGTATCATTCTTCAAGGCGACGTACCGAGCCCGCTCAACCCGCCGAGTGGTTGTCCGTTTCGTACGCGTTGTCCGCAAGCGATGGCGAAGTGTGCAGATTCCATGCCGCCTAGTAAAGAAGTGGAACCGAATCACTTTGTTGCTTGTCATTTATATTAATAAGCTTAGCCGTCCCGAGTGGGGCGGCTTTTCGCCTTCCACCTCATGCCGTATAATTGTAATTAGAAAAAATACAGTTTTGACGATTTCAGGGCTTCCGTGTACAATCAAAGGATAGTTGTTTTAATTGGTATGAAGAGGAGACACTAGTCGCATATGCAAATGGATACTTTTCATTGGAAGAAAAATCAGACATTGGCGGAAGATTATATAACGGGAAAAGGCAAGGCGAAGTCGTTGTTCCCTTATCATTTTGCAAACGTGGAAGATTGGCAAGGCCGGGTCAATTGGCTGGATGGTGCTATGGATGCCCCGCATGTCGAGCGTGAGCGGCTTGTAGAGGTGTTGGAAGCTTATAATCGTCGTGTAGGGAATACGGGGGCTGTTTTAGAGAATGTCGCGGCATTAGGCGATAAGCAAACTCTTGCGGTCGTTGGCGGTCAACAAGCTGGCTTATTTGGCGGGCAGTTAATGATCCTGTATAAAGCCATTACAATTATTCAATTGGCACGCGAATGGCGTAATAAACTGCAACGTGCAGTTGTTCCGGTTTTCTGGATTGCAGGTGAGGATCACGACTTCGACGAAGTGAACCACGTCCACGTTCTCTCCAATACGCAGCAGATTGAAAAGTTGAAGGTGGAGCATCCTACCGGTGTAAGAACGTCCGTAAGTCGCTTGCCACTGTCTTCTGAAGCGTGGGAAGAGGCATTGAATAAGTTGGATCAATCGTTAATGGATACGGAATTCAAAGCGTCCTTGTTAGATAAAATGCGCTCAGCTGCAGAAGATGGAGCTACGCTTTCAGATGCTTTTGCTCGGTGGATGGCGATGCTGTTTGGTGAATATGGGCTTGTGCTGATCGATGCGGATGAGCCTTCAGTCCGTGCATTGGAGTCATCCATGTTCAAGGAAATGATAGAGCAGAATGAGTTATTCACTGCATCCTTAATGCGCAGTCAAGCCGAAGTTAGTCAAGCGGGTTATGGGATTCAAGCGGAAATTCATGAGGATGGAGCTAATCTCTTTGTTTTCGTTGAGGGTGCGAGACTGCTGCTCCATCGCGAGGGTGAGCATTTTACGGATAAGAAAAAAATGGTTAGTTTCACGAAGGCTGATCTTCGTGATAAAGCGATGACGACACCTGAACAGTTGAGTAATAATGTCATGTCTCGACCGCTTATGCAGGAATATTTATTTCCTGTTCTAGCGACAGTGCTAGGTCCGGGGGAAATTGCTTACTGGGCGTTAACGAAGCAAGCCTTCGAGCATTTCCATTTGCGTATGCCGATTGTGGTGCCGCGCTTGGAGTTTACCTTGATTGAGGGCACGATAAAGAAACAGATGGACAAATACGAGCTCACGTTGACAGATGTTTTAGAACACTTTGATGAGAAGAAACAAGCTTGGTTGGATGCCCAAGATACGCTTCAGCTTAATGAACGATTTGAAGCGGTTAAGGAGTCTTTCCTCAGTACCTATGCACCGCTTGTTGAGTCTCTAAGTGGAATTAATCCCGGTGTCAAAAAACTTGGAGATACCAATCTGGCTAAAATCGTGGAACAAATCGAATATTTGCATCAAAAAGCAAGTGAAGCCTCACATACACAATTCGATGCAGCGATCCGACAGTTGGACCGTGTACGACTAACTATTTTTCCGTTAGCAAAGCCCCAAGAAAGAGTGTATAATGGGTGTGCTTATCTTAATCGTTATGGGAATGTTTGGCTGCATACATTACTTGAAACGCCGATACCCGTTGACGGCATGCATCGTATCTATTATTTGTAGGAGGAACGAAGATGACAACTGCAACAAACAGTATTGTAACTGACATGGCATTAGCGCCAGATGGTCACCTGAAAATTGATTGGGTTCAGGCACATATGCCTGTTTTGAATCGAATTCGTGAGCAATTTGAGAAAGAACAACCTTTCAAAGGTTTAAAAGTAACAATCTCCTTGCATTTGGAAGCTAAAACAGCTTACTTAGCGAAGGTTGTTAAAGCTGGTGGAGCTGAAGTTACGATCACAGGTAGCAACCCGCTATCTACGCAAGATGATGTATGTGCAGCGCTTGTTGAAGATGGAATCACTGTATTTGCCAAATACAATCCGAGTTCAGAAGAATACAAAGAGCTTCTTATTAAATCATTGGAATCCAAACCTGATCTTATTATTGATGACGGTGGCGACTTAGTCTCGCTTCTTCATTCCGAGCGCAAAGATTTAGCGGTAAATGTGCGCGGTGGTGCGGAAGAAACAACAACAGGTATTCTTCGCTTGAAAGCGATGGAAAAAGAAGGGAAGCTTGCTTTCCCGATGGTTGCTGTTAATGATGCCTACTGTAAATACTTGTTTGATAACCGTTACGGTACAGGTCAATCCGTGTGGGATGGTATCAACCGTACAACAAACTTGGTAGTTGCAGGTAAAACTGTCGTTGTCGTTGGTTATGGCTGGTGTGGTAAAGGTGTGGCTATGCGTGCTAAAGGCTTAGGTGCTAACGTAATCGTAACTGAAATCGATGCGATTAAAGGCGTAGAGGCGTATATGGACGGTTTCGCTGTAATGCCGATGATCGAAGCTGCGAAATTGGGCGATTTCTTCGTTACTGTTACTGGTAACCGTGATGTTATCCGTGGGGAACACTACAAAGTGATGAAAGATGGCGCAATTCTTTCGAACGCGGGTCACTTTGATGTTGAAGTGAACAAACCTGAACTTGAGGCTCTTTCATCCTCCAAGCGTACGGTTCGACGTAATATCGAAGAGTACCAACTAACTGATGGTCGCAAAGTGTACATCTTAGCTGAAGGTCGTTTAGTTAACCTTGCTGCTGGGGATGGTCATCCGGCTGAAATCATGGATATGACTTTTGCGCTTCAAGCGATGTCCTTGAAACATGTGAATGATTCTTACCAAACGTTAGGGAATACTGTTGTTAATGTTCCTTATGTACTGGATGAGCAAGTTGCTCGCTTCAAGCTTGAGTCACTAGGTACGAGTGTTGATGCTCTGTCTGATGAGCAAAAAGCTTACCTAGACAGCTGGGATGAGCACTAAGATATAAATGTGTAATGGAGATGCCCTTTGGTCCACTGATGTGGATTTGAGGGTATTTTTGTTTGGGTTTGTTGATGGTGGAGGTAAGTTGCGGGTGAGGAGTCTAGTGCGAATAAATGGATTTTGTGTAGCTAATTTAGTGAAAATCGGCTAGTTAATAGCATTAACCGGATTTTCTGCAGGTAATTTCAGGGATTTTCGTCAAACTGAGCAATGTGAGGATAATTAACTACATAAAATACATGTAAATCAAAAATTCAATGAAATTCAGCTAAAATAACTGTATTTTTCCAGCTAATTCCTAAAAGTCCCCGGCTCATACACCCCACTAGCTCCACGAATCCTAGCAACCCCAGCAAGCCCTAAAACCCCCGATAATATCTACCCCCAAGAGCCTGCAATACCGCACTCTACAGCCTCGTGACCGCTCAGTGTCACACTAAAATTTGTACCATTCCATCCAAACCAAACTCCTTATCACTTTTAATTGCAATCCACGTTGTTTCCATGCAACTTTCGTATTCGTTATTCCGTTTGAAGGGTGTATAACCTATAAATGGAAATTGGGGGCGTGTTGAAATGAGGATAAGTACAAAAGCAAGCTTAGCACTTATGATCGTCATGTGTATGTTGGTGTTGGGGTTGTTGGCAGGATGTAGTTCCTCCTCCAAGAGCGAACAATCCGCATCCATGGCAGATTCAAAAAGTGATATGAACAGCGTGCGAACCTCCGGTGCGACAGCTGATCAATTTGCCAGCAAAGATGTAAGCGCAAGTAATGCAGCTCCAGCAGCTAAGGCGAAGGAATCTACGTCGATAGCTCCTACATCGGATGATAAGTCGACTACGCCGAATGTTGTGATGCCTGCAAGCGGAAACGATCAAGAAGCTGGTTTTAACCGAAAACTTATTTATCGGGCTAATCTTGTGATGCCAGTTGAAGATTATAGTAAAGCCCAAACCCAGCTGCGGGATTTGGTAGCTTTAAGTGGAGCGTACATTTTGCAGTTCTCGGAGAATGCGAATACGGGTGAAAAAGGCGGGACGTATACGATTAAAGTCGCAGCAAATGGATTCGTATCCATGCTAGACGGCCTAGAGAAGATAAGTCCATCGCTCCAACGGAATGTTCAGGGGCAGGATGTAACGGAAGAGTACGTGGATCTTAGCTCTCGTCTGACGGCCAAGCAGCTTGTAGAGAGCAGGTTGCTAAGCTTTATGGAGAAAGCATCGAAGACCGATGATTTATTGGCATTTTCTAATGAGCTTGCTAAGGTGCAAGAGGCGATTGAGCAAATCAAAGGCAGAATGCGTTACTTGGATCAAAATGTTTCGTATTCTACCATCGAGTTAAGAATGTATCAACAAACCGGTAAAAAACCGTTACTTTCTGACCCGAATGAACTAACTTTAGCGGAGCGCGTTGAAAAAGCATGGGGCTCTAGCCTGAATGTTCTGGTCGCAGTTATGCAAGGTGTCCTCGTTTTCCTTGCTGCCGCGGTGCCTGTTTTGGTGATTTTATTGCTTATAGCTATCCCAATCTGGGTATACAGGCGTAAGAGGAATTCGCAATTAAAGGCTTTGCGATTACAGCTGAGAGAGCAAAATACATCTGAACATACACTTGAAGATGCCGAACAAGGAACAAAAGGCACAGAATAGACCTAAAAAACGAAATAAATTTAATTAATCCTGCTAACTAAGCAGGATTTCTTTTATTTTTAGCGAATATTGATTCAAATGTGGTGAAAAGTGGTACAAAGTGGAGGAAAAGGGGGACTTGATGCTATGTTTATGGGTGAATATCAACATAGCATTGACGAGAAAGGCCGAATGATCATTCCGGCTAAATTTCGTGAAGCCCTTGGCGAAGCTTTTGTCATCACACGTGGTTTGGATCAATGCTTATTTGTATACCCGCAATCTGAATGGTTAATTCTCGAACAGAAGCTGAAAGCATTGCCATTAATGAAGTCAGATGCACGTGCCTTTACCCGGTTTTTCTTCTCTGGTGCAACAGAGTGTGAGCTCGACAAGCAAGGTAGAGCTAACATTCCAAGTAATCTCGTCGACCATGCCAAATTAGAAAAAGATTGTGTCGTTATCGGCGTTTCTAATCGTGTGGAGATTTGGAGTAAGCAAGTTTGGGAAAGCTATGCCAATGAGTCTGAACAGTCATTCAATGAAATAGCAGAGAAGCTGGTCGATTTTAATTTTGATTTATAGAAATTTTGAGTTTAAGAATATGCTTACGAAGTCAGTTTTGCCAAGGCAAAACTTTTAGGAGGACAACGAGTGTTTCATCATGTGACTGTACTTAAAGAAGAATCTGTAGAAGGTTTACATATAAAACCAGATGGCGTTTACGTGGATTGTACGATGGGAGGCGCGGGACATAGTGCGCTAATCGCATCCAAATTAGGTCCAGAAGGACTGCTTATTGCTCTTGATCAAGATGATGTAGCCTTAGCCAATGCGCAAACGGTGCTTGCACCTTACTTAGATCGCGTGGCCATTATCAAAAGTAACTTCAGAGAAATTGAACTAGTGCTACGCGGTGTACCCAAAGCTATGAAGGATGGCAAACCCCAGGTTGATGGCATTTTGTTCGATCTAGGTGTATCTTCTCCGCAGTTAGATGATGGCGATCGTGGATTCAGCTACAACCATGATGCTGAGCTCGACATGAGAATGGATCGGGATACGCTGCTTACCGCCAAAACGATCGTAAATGAATGGCCTGCTGACAAAATTGCTAAAGTGTTATTCGAATATGGGGAAGAAAAGTTCTCGAGACGGATTGCTAGTGTCATTGTAGAAGCAAGAGAAAAGAAAACGATTGAAACAACTGGCGAACTCGTGGAATTGATTAAAGAGGGGATCCCAGCTGCCGCAAGACGGACCGGGGGACACCCGGCCAAACGCAGTTTCCAAGCCTTACGAATTGCAGTGAATGACGAGCTAGGCGCGTTTGAAGAAGCGCTTCAGCAATCACTTAACTGTTTGGCGCCTCAAGGACGAATCGCGGTCATAACGTTCCACTCCTTGGAGGATCGCATCTGTAAACAATTTTTCGTGAAAAATGTGGAGAAATGTACGTGCCCGCCAGCTTTTCCAATGTGTGTTTGTGAGAAGGTTGGAGATTTGAAGCTCGTTACACGTAAACCAATTCTACCTAGTGAACATGAATTAGAAGTCAATCAAAGAGCCAGATCGGCAAAATTAAGAATAGCAGAAAAGCTTTGACCAAGGGAGGAATAAGTGATGTCATCATATATTCAAGGCAATTTAGCACTTGATCCGAAACGTAAACCGAATTCTGGGCAGCGTGTGAAGATAAAAGAAACAACCAAGGTTGTATATCGCAACTCCTCATTGCCAGCGCAAGAGAAAATGCTTTACCTATTCACAGTTGTACTCTGTGTTATTGTTGCTGGAGTAATCATTTGGCGGTTCGCTGCGATCTATCAGATGAATGCGAATATTTTGAAAATGCAAGGTGAAATCCGTGAAATTCAAGCGCAAAACAGTGCGCTCAAGCAAGAAGTTGAGAAGTTGCAAAGTCCAGATCGTTTAAAAGAGGAAGCAGTACGCCTCGGGTTTAATTTACAAGATGTGAAGCAAAGCAATGTCGTTGCTCAATCAACAACATCTACAAAGGCGAAATCGAATACATCGACAGCTACAACGAGTGGCAAAAGTACGAAAACAACGTCTAAACCGTAACGGGCAGGTACTCATATGACTAAAAAAATTAAGTTACGATCTTTGCTACTTGGAGGGTTTTTTACCCTTCTTTTTGTTGTCCTCATGGTTAAAGTCTATTGGATTCAAGTGGTAGAAGCATCCTGGTTGCTAGAGAAGGCAGAGAAGAGATGGGAAACGGATAAAGTGCTGGCCCCCTTACGCGGATCGATCTTGGATCGTAATGATAAGGTGCTTGCCATAGAAGCAACAGCCTATACGATAGCTCTAAATCCGAAAGTAATCGATGCTTTGCACATTGCCGAGGATGTGACCCAAGGGTTGGCCGATATTTTGAAAGAATCCGAAGCCTCTCGTTCTGAACTAGTAAATAAGATTCGCGAAAGAGCAACGAAGAAAAATCTGGATGGTACCGACTTCGCTGCCAATGTAGAAATACGTAACGAGGGTTGGAAGATTGAGAAAGAAAAGGCGGATCAAGTCCGCGCGCTCATCGCGAATATTCAATTGAAACTGGGTACCAAAAAGCCCGTAGGGATTTCGATCCTAGAAGATGAAAAGCGATACTATCCAGGTGAATCTTTGGCGAGTCATATACTAGGGTATACGAACAAAGAAGGTGAAGCAGCACTTGGCCTTGAGCTGCAATTAAACGACACCCTCAAGGGTACTCCAGGAATGCTAAGCTATGAAAAGGATGGCAAAGGCGTAGAACTTCCCGACGCCAAAGTCAACTATAAACCTGCGGAAGACGGAAACAATGTTAGACTTACGATCGACAAAAACATACAGTTCTATTTAGAGAGCGCTCTAGCAAAAGTCAATGACAAATGGCATCCGAAAGGCTTAACAGCGATCGCGGTTGATCCGAAAACGATGGAAATATTAGGAATGGCGAACACGCCTACTTTTAATCCGAATACGTATTGGAATTTTAATAGTCAAAATGATTTTAGGAATGGCGCAGTGGCTTCGCGCTATGAACCTGGTTCTACCTTTAAGCTAGTTACTCTTGCAGGAGCTGTGGAAGAGGGCTTGTTTAATCCGACAGAAACCTATCAATCGGGTGCAATTAAAGTCTCAGACCGTATTCTCCATGACCATAATCTCGTTGGGTGGGGAAAAATTACCTTCTTAGAAGGTCTGAAGAGGTCTAGTAACGTTGCTTTTGTAAAGCTAGGAATCGAAAAGTTAACGCAGAATAAACTACGTGATTATATTCTTAAGTTTGGTTTTGATCAAAAAACGAATATTGATATGCCTGGTGAAGTTAAAGGGCTTATTGACATGAAGTACCCATCTGAGTTCGCAACGGCAACTTACGGACAAGGGAAAGTCGTTGTGACGGCTATCCAACAAACGGCCGCTTATGCAGCCATTGCGAATGGTGGTAAATTGATGTGGCCGCACATTGTGAAGGACATCCTTGACCCCAAAACAGGGAAGGTAATCACAGCGTATGAACCTCAAGTGATCAGACAAGTTGTAAGTCCACAAACGGCGACGCAAGTGAGTGAATATTTAGAGCAAGTCGTATCTGATCAAGAAGTAGGGACTGGTAAACTTGCCTATATGGAAGATTATCGAATAGCAGCAAAAACAGGGACTGCGAATATCGTACTTCCTGGTGAAAAAACGTACTCACCCGATACGTGGGTAATCTCATTTATTGGCTATGCGCCAGTTGAGGATCCACGGATTCTAATTACACTTATCGCAGATCAGCCTGATCTTGGCGGAAACTATCATTTAGGCGGGCAAGTCTTAGCGCCTGCTTTCAAAGAAATCGTAGGCGAGTCTTTACAGTACATGGGGGTTGCCTCAAGTAAGAAACCGAAAACAATCACCAAAGAAGCGAATCGTCTAAATGTACCGAACTTGTTAGATGTTACATCGACAAGCGCGAAAGGGACTGCCAAAGATATTGGCCTATCACTTGAAGTTTTTGGTAAAGGTGAGACGGTGGTTGATCAGTTTCCCAAGGCTGGCACTCAAATTTTATCAACGCAGCATATTTACGTTGCCATGCAACCCGTTGAGGAAATGCCGCTTCCGAATCTAGTTGGTAAATCCCTACGTGATGCCGTTGAGACTTGTTCCTTCTTCAAAATTGATTGTCAAACTACAGGGGAAGGGTATGTGTCAGAGCAATCCGCTGCAGGTGAAGGACGTGGCGTAACACTGCAACTCAAGCCGTTAAGTGATAAATCAGACACAGCAAGCGGAGCTACTCCTGTTGCAACACCAACGAATGCAGCGACGCCATCATCAACGCCTAATGCCAAGACAGAGACACAACGAACGACAGCAACAGCAAATAAGCAACGTTAGTGAACAGCTTGTTCTAACCCCTGGTTGTCCCGAATAGTCATGTTAGGAATGAACATGACATTAGTGGGAAGGGAGACTGAACGTTCATGCGGGCTTCTAACGTTACCGTTCGTCGCAGATTGTTTACGGCGTTAATTATTGGAACTGTCATCTTTACTGCACTTATCATCCGCTTAGCTTATGTCCAGCTTGTGATTGGACAAGATCTAGCGAAGAAGGCTAATGACAGTTGGCGTAGAGAAATTGATTTTGCACCCAAACGAGGCGAAATTCAAGACCGTAATGGCTTGACGCTTACGTATAGTATGAGTACTCCTACGCTTGTGGCGATTCCTATACAAATTAAAGATGCTCACGCCACAGCAGCTAAATTGGCACAAGTGTTGGACGGCAATGAAGATGACATTTACAAGCAAATTACCAAGAAGGCAATGCAAAACTATATAAAGCCATCGGGCCGTAAAATTACGATTGAGAAGGCGAAGGAGGTTCGTGAACTGCAACTGCCCGGCATCGTGGTAGCTGAGGATAATAAACGCTATTATCCGTATGGTTCGCTTGCTGCTCATATTCTTGGTTTCGCGGGGATTGATAAAGGACTAACAGGGATTGAGTCTAAGTACAACTCCCAACTGACAGGCCTGGCAGGGAATATTGCCTATATGACAGATGCGGCAGGCCGGACATTACCTGGTACAACGGATACGTACACCCCGCCTAAAGATGGGTTGAATGTGAAACTGACCATCGACAGCCATCTGCAATCGGTGATGGAACGTTCGTTAGATCAAGCAATGGTGCAATATCAAGCGCAGAATGTCATTGCCATCATGATGGATCCGAATACTGGCGAGATCTTGTCAATGGGCAGCCGACCGACGTATGATCCAGCCAAATATATGGAGTCGCCGGCTGAAACGTACAATCGGAATTTACCGATTTGGAAAACGTATGAGCCAGGTTCTACATTTAAGATTATTACCCTTGCCGCAGCGCTGGAAGAAAAGAAAGTAGATCTAAAGAATGAGCAGTTCTTTGATCCAGGCGCTATTGAAGTTGGAGGAGCAAGGCTGCGTTGTTGGAAACGCGGTGGGCATGGCAGCGAAACGATGCTGCAGGTTGTTCAGAACTCATGCAACCCGGGGTTCGTTGTGATGGGGCAACGGTTAGGGAAAGAGAAATTATTTGATTATATTTCCCGATTTGGTTTTGGTAAAAAGACAGGTATTGATCTTGGCGGTGAAGAGAATGGGATTATGTTCAAACCATCGCAAGTAGGTCCTGTGGAGTTGGCCACAACCGCGTTCGGTCAAGGGGTTTCCGTAACACCAATCCAGCAAATTACTGCGGTCTCAGCAGCGATCAATGGCGGCAAGCTATTTAAGCCTTATGTTGCCAAATCATTTTCCAATCCGGATACGGGTGAAGTTGTCGATGTTGTTGAGCCAGAGTTAGTCCGAAATGTCATTTCGGAGGATACGTCCAGACAAGTTCGTGAAGCGCTGGAGAGCGTTGTCGCGAAGGGGACGGGGCGCAATGCATTTATTGACGGCTATCGTGTTGGCGGAAAAACAGGAACAGCCCAGAAGGTTATCAATGGACGTTATTCACCTGATGAGCATATCGTGTCATTCATTGGCTTTGCGCCTGCGGATAATCCGAAAATTGTTGTCTATGCGGCAGTAGATGATCCGAAAGGGATTCAATTCGGGGGTCTGATTGCAGCTCCTTTAGTCAGAGATATCATGGCGGATGCACTGCGTTACATGAAGGTTGAACCGGACAAGAATCAACTGGATAAAGATTATCGCTATGGTGAAATTCCAGTTGTTGAAGTGCCGGACTTGGTTGGAGCGTCAGTTGATGATATATTAGAAGACCTGAACATGAATTTTAAGCTGGCCAAATCCGGGAATGGGAAGTATGTCATCTCTCAAGCCCCTAAAGCAGGCTCACGTGTGGATCAGGGTTCTACGATTCGTATCTTCTTATCCAATGTAGATCCTGAAAAGTAACCATCATAGACAAAAAAACAAAAAAAGATTTATCAATAAGACATGTTTAGCTTTTCTACCTGCATAAAATTGTCCATAATAGATAGAGAATTCAAGGAAGAGAGGGTTGCTTATGAAACTGCAGGAGCTTGCTTCCGCACTGCTCATTACCCACATTCATGGCGATAAAGACACGGAAATCACGGGAATTGAGGCAGACTCTCGTAAAATAAAGCCGGGTGATTTGTTTTTTTGTATCCCTGGATTAACCGTTGATGGTCACGATTACGCCCCTAAAGCGATTGCGCTTGGGGCTTCTGCGCTTGTTACGGAGAGAGTGCTGGACCTACCAGTCACTCAACTCGTTGTAAAAGATGCCAGGTATGCCATGGCAGCTCTTTCTGCGCATTTTTTCGGGTACCCAAGTAAAGAACTTAAAATTATCGGAATTACCGGAACGAATGGGAAAACGACATCTACGTATTTGCTGGAAAAAATCATCGCAGATCAAGGCTTTGTCACCGGGTTAATGGGCAATATTCATATTAAAATTGGTGATACCTATATAGAAAATAAAGCCACAAATACCCAGGAATCCATGGAGCTTCAACGGATCCTTCGAACTATGGCGGATTCTGGCGTTCAGTATTGCGTCATGGAGGTTACGTCGAGCGGCTTAGATATGGGACGGGTGAAGGGCATCAATTTCCGTTCAAGCATTTTTACGAATCTTACACAAGATCATTTGAATGAACATAAAACCATGGAAGCGTATGCTGCTGCGAAAAGCTTATTATTTTCCAGACTTGGGAATGGCTTTTCGGCTGATCCGGAAAGCAGGCAGTATGCGATTCTCAACGTGGATGATGAAGCGTCAAGCATGATGCAGAAGGTAACCGCTGCACAAGTTATTAGCTACGGCATAGAACGTGAATGCGATGTGCGCGCTACAGACATTCGTATGTCCGCCAAAGGAACTGAATTTCAAGTGAAATCCTTTGCTGGCGAAGCATTTTTCCGTATGCAACTAGTCGGTAAATTCAATGTGTATAATGCACTTGGAGCCATTGCGGCGGCATTAGCAGAAGGATTTGCACTGGAAGCGATTCGTGATAGTCTGGAGCGTATAGCACTCGTAGAAGGTAGAATGGAAGTCGTGAACGAGGGGCAAGACTATTTGGTTTTAGTTGACTATGCGCATACGCCGGATGGTTTAGAGAATGCCCTCTCCACGGTAAGTGAGTTTGCCGAAGGAAAAATCATTACCGTATTTGGTTGTGGCGGTGATCGCGACAAAACGAAGCGTCCCATCATGGGGAAAGTGGCTGCACACTATAGCGACCTTCTTTATGTAACGTCTGATAATCCGCGCACAGAAGATCCAGATGCGATATTGGCAGATATTGAGCCGGGGCTCAAAGAAGTTAATTACCCAGATAATCAATATATTTTACTGGCTGATCGTAAAAAAGCGATACAAAAGGCTATTGAAGGGGCAGGCCCTAAAGATGTAATATTGATAGCGGGAAAAGGCCACGAAACGTATCAGGATATCATGGGTGTCAAGCATGATTTCGACGATCGGTTGGTGGCTAAGGCTGCGATAAGGGGGAGAACACAGTGATTCAGCGTACATTAGGTCAAATAGCTACGATGCTCCATAGTGAAGTGTCCAGTGTTCATGGTGACATTTTGATTAAAGGAGTCTCTACAGATACACGTTCGATTCAAGCTGGCAGTCTGTTTATCCCGCTTATCGGAGACAATTTTGATGGACACCAGTATGTAGAAGATGCTTATCAGAAAGGGGCTGCGGCTGTTCTCTGGCAAGAGGATCATGGTTCGGTTCCAAGCGGTATCCCCTACATTCAAGTCGAGGATACACTCGCAGCACTTCAGGGTTTGGCCAAAGCTTACCGCCAAGAGCTTCCTGTTCGCATCATTGGAATTACCGGAAGTAACGGCAAGACAACAACCAAAGATTTGGTAGCAGCTGTGCTAGGCAGCTCATATGAGGTTCATAAAACGAAGGGCAACCTGAATAACCATATTGGATTACCTCTTACACTTCTGCTTCTTGAAGAAACGACGCAATTTGCAGTCGTCGAAATGGGCATGAGCGGACGCGGCGAAATTGCGCTGTTATCCGAGATTGCTGAACCAGATGCTGCCATTATCACTATGATCGGTGAGTCGCATATGCTTCAGCTGGGCTCAAGGGATGAGATTGCACGGGCAAAAGCGGAAATCGTAACAGGCATGCCTGCGCATAGCTTGATCATTTATAACGGGGATGAGCCGTTGATTGAACAAGCACTAGGCGAGCTGGATTTGCCGAAGGGCCTCCAACGCATTCGCTTCGGGCATGGCCAAGATAATGATCGATTCCCGACTGGTATTCGCATGGATGCAGACGGGGCTTATTTCACCATTAATTCCCCAGGCTACGCGGAATTGTTCATTCCCTTGCTTGGCACGCATAACGTCGTGAACACGCTCGCGGCCATTGCCGTCGGCGAGACCTTCGGCGTCACGCCAAGTGCCGTTGCAGCGGGGCTTCGCGCGCTGCAGATGACAAGCATGCGCATCGAGAAGCTCACGGCAGCCTCTGGGCTGACCGTGCTTAACGATGCGTACAACGCCAGCCCCGCCTCGATGCGGGCGGCGATTGCCTTGACCGAGCAGCTGAGCGGCTTCGGTCGGAAGTTCCTCGTGCTCGGCGACATGCTGGAGCTTGGCGAGCACGAAGAGCAGTTCCATCGCGGCATTGGCTCGATGCTGTCTCCGGAACGTGTAGACTACGTCTTCACGTTCGGTCGTCTCGGCCGCTTCATCGCGGATGAAGCGGCGAAGCAGTTTCCGCAGGCGCAGGTGCGTGCCTACGACGACAAGGCGCAGCTCGCGGAGGAGCTTGCAGCGCTCGCCAGCGCTGAGGATCTCGTGCTCGTGAAAGGATCACGCGGGATGCGGCTTGAGAAGGTTGTCCAACTCTTACTAGCCTAATTAGCGTAATAGTATGCCATATTTGAAATAGAGTAACGGAAATGAGCAGGGGGAACCAACGTGGAAAACGCAGTATTATTAACAATGGGTGTAGCATTTGTGCTTGCGCTAATCATGGGGCCATTATGTATACCTATTTTGCGACGCATGAAATTTGGTCAGCAAATTCGTGAGGATGGTCCGCAGGGTCATCTCAAAAAACAAGGTACACCAACGATGGGCGGCGTCATTATTTTACTCGCGCTTTCCTTGGCTACACTTCGTTTTGCTGACAAAAATACAGATTTACTCATTTTATTATTAGCTTCCTTAGGTTATGGACTTGTTGGTTTCCTTGATGACTATATCAAAATTATTTTTAAACGTTCATTGGGACTTACAGCCAAGCAAAAGCTTTTTGGTCAATTATTGATTGCAGCCATTGTCTGTTATTTACTCGTTATGCAAGGACATAGCACAGATATTTATGTACCGTTCGTTTCGTATCATATGAATGCGGGTTGGTTGTATTTTCCGTTAATGGCTATTTTGATGCTAGGCGCTTCGAATGCGGTTAACTTTACGGATGGCTTGGACGGCTTGTTAGCGGGGACAAGTGCAATTGCATTTGGAGCTTACACCATTATTGCCATGAATAATACACAGCCAGAAGCAGCGATCTTCTCAGCGGCTATGGTTGGCGCGGTACTCGGATTTCTTGTCTTCAATGCGCATCCGGCTAAAGTATTCATGGGTGACACTGGTTCTTTGGGAATCGGTGGTGGACTAGTCGCCGTTGCCATCTTAACGAAATCAGAACTTCTTCTCGCGATTATTGGCGGAGTTTTCTTAATTGAAATTCTATCTGTTGTCATCCAAGTTGTTTCTTTCAAAACAAGAAAAAAACGCGTATTCAAAATGAGTCCGATTCATCATCACTTTGAGTTGGTGGGATGGTCCGAGTGGCGAGTCGTAATTACTTTCTGGGCTGTAGGTTTAGTGCTTGCTGTGCTCGGATTATATATGAATGAGGTGTTGTAGAACATGAAGCATCCGCGGGATTATCGTGGACTCGAAGTGATCGTACTTGGCTTGGCTCGCAGCGGTGTCGCTGCAGCTAAGCTTTTTCATCAAAAAGGAGCTATCGTCACTGTCAATGACAAAAAGGAACGAAGTGCGTGCCCTGAAGCCGACGAACTTACGGCTCTGGGTATTTCTGTTGTATGCGGGTTTCATCCGGACTCCCTCGTGCATGAGGGGGTTGCACTTGTAGTGAAAAATCCTGGCATTCCGTATTCTATTGATCCGATTCGGAAGGCGGAAGCGCTAGGTATTGAGGTTGTGACAGAGGTAGAGGTCGCTTATCAATTCTGTGAAGCGCCTATTATTGGGATCACTGGCTCTAATGGGAAAACGACGACAACAACGCTGATTGGCTTGATGCTGGATGTTGCAGGTTTGAAGCCAGTTGTCGCTGGAAACATAGGCCGAGCGTTAACGGAAGCTACGCCGGAGGTGACGGCTGAGAATTGGATGGTAGTTGAATTAAGCTCATTCCAACTAAAAGGTACAACATCATTCCGGCCAAACATTGGCTTACTTCTAAATCTATATGAAACGCATTTGGATTATCATGGCTCCATGGACGATTATATCGCCTCTAAAGCCAAAATTTTTGAGAATCAAACAGAGGCAGATACAGCCATTTTGAATTGGGATGACGAAGTATGTCGAAGTCTCATGCCGAGTTTGAAGGCGAAACAATTTCATTTCTCACTTGTCGAAAAACTTGCATATGGCGTCTATTTGGATGCGGAGACGGACTGTCTTGTGTATGCGAATGGGCGGAATCAGGTGGAGTCCATTATGCCAGCTTCTGATATGGGCATTCCGGGGAGCTTTAACGTTGCAAATGCATTGGCAGCCGCTGCGGCGGCCATCACAGCTGGCGTCGCATTGCCTGCGATTGCTGATGTGTTAAGAAGCTTCCAAGGCGTAGAACACCGTCTAGAGCTTGTAAGAGAGCTAGATGGTGTAAGCTTCTATAATAACTCGAAAGCAACGAATGCTGCCGCTTCCATAATGACCATTGAAGCTTTCGATCAACCTGTTATCTTGATAGCTGGCGGCTTGGATCGGGGTTCGAATTACATGGAACTGTTACCAACTTTTCGTGAGCGCATCAAAGGGATTGTGACTTTAGGGCAAACCAAAGAGAAAATCAAGCATATTGCCGAGTTGGCAGGGATTAGTAAGGTACAAACCGTCGATACTGCTAAGGATGCAGCGGACGCGGTTTCTCAAGCCGTGCAGCTTGCCTGGCGAATGAGTGAGGAAGGAGACATCGTGCTTCTATCACCTGCTTGTGCAAGTTGGGATATGTTTCCATCCTATGAGGACAGGGGACGCATGTTTAAGGAGTCCGTGCATAACCTTTAAGTAGGGCTTATCCACTTTGTTGGACTAGATCTTGAACAGACTCCTGTCTGTCAGCTAGCCATTAAAAGGGAGCCCACAACTGACAAAGAGGTGTCTGTAATGGGTAAAGCACGCTCCGCTCCTGACATTTGGATTATTATTCCGACCTTGCTGCTTTTGACAATCGGCGTTATTATGGTCTACAGCGCTAGTAGTGTACTTGCGTTTCGTGAGTTTGGTGATTCTTTTTATTATCTAAAAAGACAACTCATTTTCGCCGTACTAGGTATTGTAGCGATGTTCTTCACGATGAATGTTGATTATTTGGTATGGAAACGATTTGCTAAGTTGGCTTTGTTTGTGTGCTTTGGTATGTTGGTCATCGTTTTGATTCCTGGTATTGGCGTCGTTCGTGGCGGGGCCAGAAGTTGGCTGGGTATCGGAGCTTTTGGGATTCAACCTTCTGAATTTATGAAAATAGGGATGATTCTCTTTCTTTCCAAAATGCTATCCGAAAATCAATCCAAGATTACACTACTAACCAAAGGGTTGATGCCGCCTCTAGGTATTATGGGATTGGCATTCGGTCTGATCATGCTGCAGCCTGACTTGGGAACAGGGGTCGTACTTGTTGGTGCGTCGCTCTTAATCATTTACACGGCTGGCGCGAGGTTGCTTCATCTTTCCTATCTAGGTATGATAGGGGTTGCTGGTTTTGTTGGGCTCGTTATTGCCGCTCCATATCGTCTTAAACGGATAACAGCCTTTCTCGACCCGTGGCAGGATCCACTTGGCGCTGGTTATCAATCTATTCAATCTTTGTATGCGATTGGACCAGGCGGACTAGTGGGGCTAGGACTCGGAATGAGCCGGCAAAAGTATAGTTACTTACCAGAGCCGCAAACTGATTTTATTTTTTCTATCATCGCTGAAGAACTTGGTTTCATCGGAGGCACGTTGGTTCTGCTGCTCTTCACCATCTTAGTGTGGCGGGGGATGCGTGCGGCTATTACGGCACCAGATACATTTGCCAGCTTAATTGCAGTAGGCATTATCGGCATGATTGCCGTTCAAGTTATTATTAACATTGGCGTTGTTATTGGGATGTTTCCGGTAACAGGCATTACGCTGCCTTTCATAAGTGCAGGGGGGTCTTCACTGACACTCATGCTGACATCTGTCGGTATCCTGCTTAATATATCCCGCTATTCGAGGTGACAGGGGAATGAAGACAATTGTATTTACCGGAGGAGGCTCCGCTGGCCATGTTACCCCTAATTTAGCGCTGATGCATAAGCTTGCGCAGCAAGGTTGGGATGTCAAATACATAGGCTCAGCTACTGGTATTGAAAAAGAGATCATTGATCGAGAAGGGGTTCCCTTTTATCCGATTTCTTCAGGGAAATTGCGAAGATATTTTGATATCAAAAACATAAAAGATCCATTCAAAGTCATGAAAGGTGTTTATGAATCGTATCGGTTACTTAAACGTTTGAAGCCCGCCATTGTCTTTTCGAAAGGCGGGTTCGTTTCCGTTCCTGTCGTTCTTGGGAGCCGTATGAACAATATTCCTGTTATTATCCATGAATCTGATATGACGCCAGGACTGGCGAATAAAATTTCGATCCCATTTGCAACGAAAGTTTGTGTTACATTTCCTGAATCCCTTTCGCATATTAAAGGCGGAAAGTCTGTTCTTACGGGCTTACCGATCCGTGAACATATTAGCAGTGGCAAAGCTTCGCGAGCGCTTCAACTATGTGATTTCCATTCTCAGAAGCCTGTAATATTAGTCATGGGTGGTAGTTTAGGGTCGCAGGTACTTAATCAAGCAATACGCGCGAACTTAAATCGATTAACCCAGCAATTTCAAATTGTGCATCTGTGTGGCAAAGGAAATGTATCTGATGAACATCTTCATACCCGTGGATATAAGCAATTTGAGTACTTGAACGAAGAGCTTCCTGATGTGCTGGCGATGACGGACCTCGTCATCTCACGAGCAGGTGCAACATCTATCTTTGAGTTTCTAGGTTTAGAGAAACCCATGCTGTTGATCCCACTATCCCGTCTAGCCAGTCGGGGAGATCAGATTCTGAATGCAGCATCCTTTCAGAAGGCAGGTTATGCCGATGTGATTCAGGAAGAAGATTTAACCGCTGAAGGACTTGGTGATCATGTTGAAGCGCTCTACAAGAACCGTGAGACGTATAAAGCAGCGATGCAATCACGTAATGAGAATGATGCCGTAGCTGCGATCGTGAAATTGATTGAAGCGCATAGTAATTCGTTGTGATTTTGTTAAAGCGTATAGGCGATTGTCACACTCTAACCGATTTTACATAAACTACACTATAACCGTGACAGACACCTAAGGCTTCATAAGTGAACAAGGAACGAAGAACGGCCGACTTCGCTCAATTCCTTATGAATGAAATGTCAGAACTTGTATGTCTTTAATCTTACATTTCTACATTTCGCCCTACGTTCTGTGAAGGAGGTTTTCCCATGCAGAAGTTAATAGCCGACTTAAAGGCATCAAATATTGGCGAGATAAGAACGAATGAACGACTAGCTCCATACACCACTTGGAAAATCGGCGGTCCGGCTGATTGCTTGATTATTCCTCACTCCAAAGAGCAGGTAGCTGCATCCATCAAGTTTCTCCATGAGCGTGGCGTGCCTTGGACCGTAATCGGCAGGGGCTCCAATTTGCTTGTCGGAGACAAAGGGATTCGAGGCGTCGTGATTAAGCTAGGCCAGGCGCTAGATACCCTTCGTTTTGAAGGCGCGATGGTCTACGCAGGAGGTTCCTATTCGTTCATTAAATTGTCCGTACTCGCAGCCAAAGAAGGTTTGACCGGTCTGGAGTTTGCTTCAGGAATCCCCGGTTCTGTGGGAGGCGCCGTCTACATGAATGCAGGGGCTCACGGGTCCGATGTGTCACGCATACTCAAGCAGGCTGAAGTCATCCTGGATACAGGGGAATTGGTCGTCATGCAGACAGAAGATTTACAATATGCGTATCGACATTCTATCTTGCACACATTGCCCGGCATTGTAACAGAGGCTGTCTTTGAATTACAAGTTGGAGACCGCAACGAAATTGCAGGGGCTATGGCCGCTTACCGAGATCGTCGACTGCGTACACAACCATTGCAATTAGCTTGCGCAGGTAGTGTATTCCGCAACCCCGAAGGCGGCTTCGCAGCGAAGTTAATCGAAGAAGCAGGCTTGAAAGGCAAACGTGTCGGTGGAGCAGAGATCTCTATGCTTCACGCCAATTTCATTGTTAACACAGGAGAAGCTACAGCCGAGGACGTTCTTACTCTTATCAACGAAGTACAGCAGATCGTAGAGCAAATGTACGGTATTAAGCTAGTACCTGAGGTTCTGGTAATGGGTGAGAGGTAAATCGGAGGTGGAATTTTGGAGAAGCTCGTTATCGAAGGTGGAAGACCTCTTACGGGAGCCATCCAGATACACGGCGCTAAAAACGCCGCATTACCCATATTAGCTGCGTGCTTACTTGCTAGCGGTACGCATACTTTACACAATGTTCCTAATCTGCTCGATATCGACACCATGCTTCATATTCTTCGTTCACTTGGTTGTCGAGCCGAGCAGCAAGGAGATACTGTAACCATTACAACATCCACAGTTCATTCCTCCCACATCCCCGAAGAATTGATGGGCCAGATGCGCTCTTCCATCTTTCTCATGGGTCCGCTACTCGCTAGATTCGGCAGTGTCACTGTATATCAACCTGGTGGCTGTGCGATCGGCGAACGTAAAATCGATTTGCACCTCAAAGGTTTGCAGGCTCTTGGAGCCGAGATTGAAGAATTTGCCAATAGAATCGTCTGTTCTGCCGAAACTTTGCAAGGTAATGAGATTTTCTTGGACTTTCCAAGCGTCGGAGCGACCGAGAATATTATGATGGCTGCTGTGAGAGCGGAAGGGACGACAACGATTTATAATGCTGCACGCGAGCCAGAGATACAGGATTTGCAAAATTTCTTAAACGCGATGGGCGCTGATATAATCGGAGCAGGAACGGATACGATCACGATTCGCGGCGTTAGTGCGTTGTCTCCTTGCACATATCGGATTATTCCAGATCGTATTGTTGCAGGGACCTTTTTAGTTGCAGCGGCGGCTACCAGAGGTAATATTACTTTGGAAAAAGTAAACCCTGCTCATTTAACCTCGGTTATCCATGTGCTTAAGCGTGCAGGTGTTCAAATCATCGCAGACGGTGATATAATACATGTAAGCTGCAAGGCAAGACCCAAGGCAGTTGAACGTATCGTGACGTCGCCTCATCCTTCATTCCCAACAGATTTACAATCACAAGTCATGGTACTTTTATCTCTAGCAGATGGACTAAGTGTGATGAAAGAAACGATATTTGAAGGTAGATTTAAGCACGTGGATGAATTGTCCCGGATGGGGGCAGATATTCGCGTCGATATGAGTTCAGCCTTTATCCGTGGTGTGCCAAGGTTGTATGGTGCTACGGTTGAAGCGACTGATTTACGGGCTGGTGCCGCTCTTGTAATCGCCGGTCTGGCTGCCCATGGCACAACGATCGTTGAGCAGATTCATCACATCGATAGAGGTTATGATAGGATTGAACATATGCTAGTCAGACTTGGGGCTTCCGTGCGTCGACAAGCTCCGGTTCCCAGTGAGTAATTTCTTGTGTGGCTATCGCGTATCCCTTCCTGTATGCAGGAGGGGATTCGCGATATTCACTTCAATCGTCATTATAATAATTAGGTGGTGCCCCTCTTGTCCGAAGATAACAAAGTACCAACGCTGCCTGTACCTCAGCCGCGTACGCGTACGAATCGGAAGCTGCTCTCTTTTTTAATTATTTTTTTCCTAACAGTATTAGTCATCTTGTTTTTCCAATCTTCGCTAAGTCGGATAAGTCGGATTGATATTGAGGGAAATGTGCTATTAGCCTCGGATACAATTGGACAAGCTAGTCAAGTTGCAGTGGGAGATCGTTTTTTTGCAGTAAGCTCTAAGACAATTGGACAGCGGATTTCTGGGATGCCCATGATTAAGAGTGCTACGGTGAAGAAGATGTTTCCAGGTGTCATTCACATTCAAGTCGAAGAATACCCTAAGGTAGCATTCCAAATTGATCCTAACGGCAAAAAGCAAGCTGTGCTCGCAGATGGTAATGTTATCGAACTGCCAATTGGCAGCAGTATCCCGCTCGATATGCCAATCTTAACGGGGTGGACGGATACGGATCCGAATAAAGCGGCATTATGTAAAATACTTGGTGAAATCCCGCAGAGTGCGTTGTCCGACGTTTCAGAAATTAAACCGGATCCTTCGGAATCGTACCCTGACAAAATTAAGATCTACACACGGTCGCAATTCGAAATCCAAACAACCATCGCCTATCTGCCAGATCGAATAGATAACTTGCCGGGTTATATCGCTGGTTTAGCAGAGGACCATATCTCGGATGGAGTTATCACGATGCTCGAGGTTGAATATCACACACCATTTGCAACAAGCGGGGATTCCAAAACAGATTCCAAAACAGAACCTAAGATCACCCCGAAACCTACGCCGAAATCAACACCAAAACAATAACAACAGTCATAGTGCGGAGGAACTTTCAAAAAATCGTTGCAGATACTACTCAATCTCTGAAAAAAATGTTAAAATTAGTTTTATGGTTAAATAGGCTCTATCTGCATACTCTATTTTTTCTTGTATTTACTAGACGAAGTTGTTTGCATTTTACAACATGGAAAAGAGAAGTTGAAGTTGGGTTTTAAATGCAAAAAAAATGTAGAAAAAAGAGGGAATATGGCGGTTGTGTGGAATACGTATAGGAGCATTTGTGAAGAATTTGCAATTTTACCTAAGTTACAGGAGGTGCCAGGGGCTTGAGCAACAATGATATCATTGTTAGTTTAGACATCGGTACATCCAAAGTTCGAGCTATTATTGGGGAAGTTGTTAACGGAACCATTAATATAATAGGAGTGGGATCTGCCGAGTCAGAGGGTATTCGTAAAGGCGCAATCGTTGACATTGATCAAACGGTACATTCAATTCGAAGTGCAATTGATCATGCTGAACGAATGGTCGGTATACAAATTTCCGAGGTTTACGTTGGGATTTCAGGAAATCATATTTCTCTTCTATCAAGTCACGGCGTTGTTGCTGTTTCAAATGATGACCGAGAAATCGGTGAAGAAGATATTGATCGCGTCATTCAAGCGGCTAGGGTCATCGCATTACCTCCCGAACGTGAAATAGTTGGAGTTGTACCTAAGCAATATTTGGTTGATGGGCAAGAAGGTATTAATGATCCACGCGGTATGATCGGTGTTCGTTTGGAAGTAGAAGCGACGATTATTACTGGAGCGAAAACGGGCATACATAATTTAATGCGTGTTGTGGAAAAATCCGAATTGAAGGTTGCAGGACTTATTTTAATGTCGCTTGCATCTGGTAATTTGGCTCTTTCCAAAGATGAGAAGGCTGTAGGGACCGTTCTAGTTGATATTGGTGCTGGCGCAACGACAATCGCTATCTTCGACGAGGGTAATTTAGTTGCAACGTCAACGATTCAGATTGGCGGAGAATTTATCAGCAATGATATCTCTATTGGCTTACACACGCAGTTGGAAATTGCTGAGAAGATCAAATTGAAATATGGCTGTGCATCCGTTGAAGATTCCGCGCCTGATCAAGTGTTTAAAGTGACGAGAATGGGCAGCAATGTTGAAAAAGAGTTCTCTCAAGTTGATCTTGCAAATATCGTTGAGCCTCGTGTCGAAGAGATTTTCCAATTAATTCGTGCCGAAGTTCATCGTTTGGGATTTGGAAATCTTGCAGGTGGGTATGTACTAACGGGTGGAACGGTTTGTATCCCAGGTATTCTGGCGATTGCACAATCCGAACTAGCTACATCTGTACGCATTGCAGTGCCTGATTTCATTGGGGTACGTGATCCTTCCTACACAAGTGGTGTTGGTATTATTCAATTCGTCTCCAAATACTTGAAGAATCGTAATTCAGGCGTCACCAAGAAACTGGCTGCTAAGACTACCAAAAAATCCTCCGATAGTCAGAAGCCAGGTTTGGTTGATCGAGTTAAAAATTTCTTCAGTGAATTTATTTAGTGAAACGTTAAGTTAGGGGGATATGGCTCATATGTTTGAATTTGATATGGATTTAGACCAACTGGCTCAAATTAAAGTCATTGGTGTTGGTGGCGGCGGTAGTAACGCAGTGAATCGCATGATTGAAAATGGTGTTAAAGGTGTAGAATTTATTACTGTGAATACGGATGCACAGGCGCTTCATTTGGCCAAATCCGTTCATAAATTGCAAATTGGCGATAAATTGACCCGTGGTCTAGGCGCAGGTGCAAATCCTGAAGTCGGGAAGAAAGCAGCAGAAGAGTCAAGGGAGACGATTCTGAATACACTTCGCGGCGCTGATATGGTGTTCGTAACGGCAGGTATGGGCGGCGGTACAGGTACAGGAGCTGCTCCAGTCATTGCGGAAATCGCAAAAGAGGTAGGCGCACTTACAGTTGGTGTAGTGACGCGACCGTTTACTTTCGAAGGACGTAAGCGCTCCTTACAAGCAGAGCAAGGGATTGCTGCATTGAAAGAGAAAGTAGATACACTTATTATTATCCCGAATGATCGCCTACTTGAGATTGTTGACAAGAAGACTCCGATGCTTGAAGCATTCCGCGAAGCAGATAATGTACTTCGTCAAGGTGTTCAAGGGATCTCAGATTTGATCGCAGTACCAGGACTTATCAATTTGGACTTTGCAGATGTCAAAACGATTATGACTGAACGCGGTTCCGCCCTTATGGGGATCGGGGTAGCTACAGGTGAGAATCGTGCGGCAGAAGCGGCGAAAAAAGCGATCTCAAGTCCTTTGTTGGAAACATCAATTGAAGGCGCACGTGGTGTTTTGATGAATATCACAGGCGGTATGAACCTTAGCTTGTACGAAGTGAATGAAGCTGCTGATATCGTGGCATCTGCTTCTGACATTGAGGTGAATATGATCTTCGGTGCTGTTATTGATGAGAAGTTAAAAGATGAAATCTTAGTTACTGTTATTGCAACTGGTTTCGAACATAAAGCAGCTCCTATTCATCAATCTATCAAACGTCCGGTTTCGCCAGGACAACCAGAGACAGCAGCACCTGACAATCGCTTAAATAATCTTAAACCATTTGGTGCGCAACCATCTAATGATCAATTAGATATTCCGACTTTCTTACGAAATCGCGGACGCAATACTGACAAATAATTACATAATAATTGTCTAGAGACCGAAGCCCTATTTGATGTAGGAGCTTCGGTTTTTTGTTGTTCTGTAAGCTTTTATCCTGTGGACGGGACCGCGTTAACTGACAAAAAAAGTAACTTCCTACTAGCATGTTTAGACAGACTTTGAACTTGGAATCCAATATACTGATTTAGAAGCGGAAAGTTTCGTCACGAAATTGCTAGATAGTGCCCTTCTTGGAGGTGAGGCATGGCATGGTCGTCTATGCGGATCTCATTTTCCTGTTGAACTTTCTGGTGGATGCAGCCATACTTCTGGTCACTGCAAAAACGCGGAAAATAGCGTTCAAATGGTGGAGAATTGTACTTTCTGCAGCATTAGGGGCTTCGTATGTCGTTATGATGTTTTTACCAGTACCAATTATCTTTTTTACATTTTCTGTGAAATGTATGTTCTGTACAGGTATGATTATTACCGCTTTTGGTTACGGTTCCTTACAAAATTTATTTCGGAATATGGGAACTTTTTTACTCATCAATTTTGCTGTTGCTGGTGGGATGTTCGGCATCCATTATGTGCTCGCCTCTTCCTCTGACGTTATGAAGGGAATTATATTTACGCAATCTGGCGTCGCTGAATTTCAAATTCAAATTGGTAGCATCTTGTTTGTGGTCCTTTTGCTGCTTCCTCTCATCTGGTGGTTTAGAACGGTGTTCCAAAGCAGTAAGCAGCGTGAGGTTATGACGACTTATTTGGCAGAGGTTACGATTTACGTTGGTGATTTCAGCGCCACCTGCAAAGGCTTGATCGATACTGGTAACCAACTGTATGATCCATTGACTCGAACACCAGTTATGGTTATGGAAGTATCGGAATGGGGAGATGTTCTGCCTGAGCTATGGCTGCAAAGGATACGATCATCTGATGTGGATCAAATCATCAGCGGCATAGGTGTAGAGGAGTTTATTTGGCAGGACCGTTTGCGACTCGTACCTTACCGTGGAGTCAACCGGAATACACAATTTATGCTGGCTATTAAACCCGATAAGGTGGTGATCATTCATAATGAATCGCAATTGGAGGCAACGAAAGTGCTCATAGGGCTCGACGGGGGGAAGTTGTGCAGCGACGGTTCCTATCAAGCCATTATTCATCCTGCTTTGATTCAAGCTGGTTAATGCTACAAGATATGTTGCTAGAACATGAGACATGAGAGCTTCAACGGCAGTACATGGTTTATTTTTACAAAGTCAGTTTTCCATTGGAAAACGCAGCTTAGCTTACGATGAAAGTTTTGCTATGGCAAAACTCTTAGGAGGAAACTAACATGTTCTTGAAGTGGAAACTGCTTGTTCAACTAACGTATTATCGCATTTTGATGTTGCTAGGACTCAAAGGTGAGGAAATCTATTACATAGGTGGTAGTGAAGCATTGCCACCGCCGCTTACTCGTGAAGAAGAAGAATACTTATTGGAAAAATTACCATCCGGGGATGCGGCTATTCGAGCTATGTTGATTGAACGCAACCTGAGATTGGTTGTCTATATAGCGAGGAAATTCGAAAATACGGGCATTAACATCGAGGATTTGGTTTCGATTGGAGCAATCGGTCTCATTAAAGCAGTAAATACATTTGACCCCGAGAAGAAGATTAAGCTTGCAACCTACGCATCACGTTGTATCGAGAATGAGATTCTGATGTATTTACGCAGAAATAGTAAAATTCGAACAGAAGTATCGTTTGATGAACCGTTGAATATTGATTGGGATGGTAATGAGCTTCTATTGTCTGATGTGTTAGGCACAGAGAATGATACCATTTACCGGAATATCGAAGAACAAGTTGATCGGAAGCTTCTACATAAAGCACTTGATAAGCTTAGTGAACGTGAACGTATTATCATGGAGCTGCGCTTCGGGTTACAGGATGGAGAAGAAAAGACGCAGAAAGACGTTGCAGATCTGTTAGGTATTTCGCAATCGTATATCTCCAGATTGGAAAAACGGATCATAAAACGGCTTCGCAAAGAGTTTAACAAGATGGTCTGAAAATTTTTTTTGGCAGTAAATGTCGAAATTGTCCAGCAGTCACGGGAGGGAGCGAGTCAGTACCCTTTTGTCAAGTGGCCGAGCAAGGGATGTGGCAGGAATAAATCGACCGCTCACGGGGATAATTAACAGTAATGTTTCTCCTTGGGAGGTAATCACGGTGACCCGAAATAAAGTTGAGATATGTGGAGTTGACACCGCCAAACTGCCTGTGCTGACCAATGCAGAGATGCGTGAGTTGTTCACTGACCTGCAAACAAAACAGGAACGAACTGCAAGAGAGAAATTGGTCAATGGCAATTTAAGGTTGGTACTGAGTGTGATTCAACGGTTCAACAATCGTGGAGAGTATGTGGACGATCTCTTCCAAGTTGGCTGTATTGGTTTGATGAAAGCCATTGATAACTTTGATTTAAGTCAAAATGTCAAATTCTCGACCTATGCTGTACCGATGATTATAGGTGAGATACGCCGCTACTTACGAGATAATAACCCGATTCGCGTTTCTCGTTCCTTGAGAGATATTGCTTACAAAGCATTGCAAGTAAGAGACAGTCTAACGAATCAAAACTCACGCGAGCCTTCTATTTATGAAATTTCTGAAGCCTTGAATGTACCCAAAGAAGATGTCGTGTTCGCTCTTGATGCCATTCAAGATCCTGTATCCTTATTTGAACCCATTTATCATGATGGCGGCGATCCGATTTATGTCATGGATCAAATAAGCGATGAGCGCAATAAAGACATGTCATGGATCGAGGGTATCGCATTGCGCGAAGCCATGCATAAGTTGAATGCTAGAGAGAAGATGATCTTATCCATGCGCTTCTTTGAAGGGAAGACCCAGATGGAAGTGGCTGATGAGATTGGCATTTCTCAAGCGCAGGTGTCCAGGTTGGAGAAATCAGCTATTTGTCAGATGCAGAAACATGTGAAATCCTAAGTGCAATTAACAAAGACTGGAACGGCTCGGGTAGACAAGCCGTGAAGGTCTTTTTTTGTGGTTCAGGACATTTTGCCCATTAGACACATATACTAATAAAAAACAGTACAAATTCTAATGAGATATGTGGTGATAGGCCTCATGAAAATATCTGATTTCCAGACGAAGGACGTTATTAATATTGTGGACGGTAAGAAGCTTGGACAAATCAGCGATTTGGAGCTTGACCTGCGCCAAGGACGAATCGAATCCATCGTTGTTCCAAATCAGAGTCGATTTTTTGGACTGTTCGGAACAGGGACTGATGTGATCATACCTTGGAAGCATATCGTAAAAATTGGTGCTGACGTTGTGCTTGTTAAGCTAGAAGACGTTCGGCCATACCGGCAATCGGACGACACCGAAGGGGTATATGAGTTTAATCGTCAATTTCGAAATTGACGATTGACACACGGGGACGCTGTATCTGCTGCATAAACAGCTGATCAGACATCGTGTGTCTTTTTATTTTGTGCTAAAGTAGATTAATACATATTGGGATGGAGGGATTTGTAGTGGAACCATTTGTCGTGCAACCATCATTACAATCAAATGAGGATCATCCGGTCCTTTTACCAATAGCCTCGTGGATGTCATTATTTCCTGAGATTACTGCTGGCTTCAGTACACGTTTAGGCGGAGTAAGTCAAGCGCCATTCTCAACACTAAATCTTGGTTTGCACGTGAATGATAACCAGGATGATGTTGTGCGTAATCGAGAGCTCGTTGCTGATGCTGTAGGGCAGTCATTTGCTTCTTTTACCTATGCGGAGCAGGTGCATGGGAAAGACATTGCTATTGTCAGTCTGAATGAGCAAGGCATGGGGCGTGATTGCAGAGAAAAAGCGCTTCAAGCGAAGGATGGATTTATAACTAATGAGCAAGGCATCGTACTTTGTGCGCAATTTGCGGATTGTGTACCCTTATATTTCTATGATCCCGTAAAGCGAGCAGTGGGTCTAGCCCATGCCGGTTGGAAAGGCACTGTGTTAAACATTTCCATGGCTACAATATCCTTAATGACACATACTTTTGGTAGCCGACCATCTGATATCCGAGCAGCTATAGGACCTTCAATTGGAGTCTGTTGCTATGAGGTTGATCAGACGGTAGCATCGCGCGTTAGGTTGGTTATTGAGGAAACGCAGATAACATCTGAGGAACAAAAAGCCATTATCACTGATAAAGGTAACGAGAAGTATATGTTGAATTTACAATTATTAAATCAGAAATTAATCGAGCAAGCAGGAATTTTGTCGTCCCATATCGAAGTAACTCAGTTATGTACGAGTTGCCGAACTGACCTCTTCTTTTCACATCGAAAGGAAGGGGGTTCCACAGGGCGAATGATCGCTTGGATCGGTCTTCGCCCCTAAGGAACTGGAAATGGCAATGTGTTTGAATTGAGGTGTAGAGAGAATGAGTGTATTGGAACGTAAACAAGAGGTTGAAGCTCGAATAGCAACTGTATGTCGGGAGTCAGGCCGTAAAGAAAATGACATTAAGATCATCGCAGTAACCAAATATGTATCTTTAGAAACGACAGAACAAGTATTGAACACGGGTCTACAGCATATTGGAGAAAATCGTTGGCAAGATGTAAAGCCAAAGTGGGAAGCTCTGCATGAGCGAGGAACATGGCATTTTCTAGGGCATTTGCAGACGAATAAAGTGAAGGATGTTATCGGCAAATTCGCTTATATTCACTCACTGGATCGGATGTCGCTTGCGAAAGAGTTGGACAAACAAGCTGCGGCATTGGGGATAGAAGTCAATTGTTTCCTACAAGTGAATATTTCCGGTGAAGCAACAAAATATGGCGTATCGCCACAAGAGTTCTTCCAATTTGCAGAGGAAGTAAGTAAGCTTGCTCATATCCGCGTTTGCGGATTGATGACGATGGCTCCTTATGAGTTAGAATCCGAAGAAACAAGACCCGTTTTTCGAGGGCTACGCGAGCTTCGGGATCAATTGAATGAACGGAAGTTGTTTCCTTATGGTGTGACTGAGCTATCTATGGGGATGTCAGGCGACTTCGACGTGGCCATTCAAGAAGGTGCAACCTGGGTTCGCTTAGGTACTGTTTTGGTAGGTAAAGAGGGCTAAAGGGCATTAGGAATTTAATTCCTATGTGTATGATTTCGATAGGAGGGAATCGCTATGGGTGTGTATAACCGATTTATGAACTTTCTGGGACTTCAGGAAGAGGAAGAAATTGTAGAGCGTGAACGTATTGTAGAAGCAACAGAAGAACCTGAAACCAATCCATACGAATTACGTAATAAAAATAAGGCGAATGTCGTCAGTATTCATTCACAGAAGAATTCACGCGTTGTCCTTAGTGAACCCCGCACTTATGAGGAAACTCAGGACATTGCAGACCATCTACGCGCTCGTAGAGCGGTTGTCGTTAATTTGCAACGAGTTCGCGGCGATCAAGCTATCCGAATCGTAGATTTCTTGAGTGGTACGGTTTACGCATTGAATGGGTCTATCTCTAAGCTTGGACCGAATATTTTTCTCTGTACACCAGACTCAGTAGATATTCATGGTCATATCTCTGAGATGATGGGCGAGGAATAGACGCATATCCCCAAACACATAGACAGAGGTGGGAAACAACGTGGATAACGTTTACTCTTTTTTAAGCATTTTGACAGAAATTTATTATTTCATGATTATTGGTTATTTGATCTTATCTTGGTTTCCAAACGCGCGTGGCAGTTTTGTCGGTGGACTGCTCTCGAAGCTGGTTGAACCGTATTTGGCTCCATTCCGCAAAATCATACCTAGTATCGGTTTCATTGACCTCTCGCCAATCGTGGCATTGATCGCTTTGAAATTTGTCGTTATGGGTATCTTTGCTGTTCTAGATTTCATCGTGGGGATTTTCTAGTCTTGACGAAAGATATCTATGGGCATTTTCACCAAGACGAGCATCATTTTGTTGATAAAGCCTGGGATTGGGTAGAGCGAGCTGCGCTGCAGCATGCTGTGAAGTTAACCGATTTCCTCGATCCCAGACAAGCTTTTATTCTGAATTCACTCGTCAACCGACACCCGGATGTACATTGCCGACTGGATGGCGGCTATGAAGCAGCAGAGCGTAAGCGTGCAATTATTGCTCCTGACTACCGCAGCTTGGATAGTGAAGACATGGCAATGGCTGTGTTAGCAGTATCCTCGGGAGATGGCAAATTTCTTACGTTAGAACACGGAGATTACATGGGCGCCATTCTTGGACTCGGCATGAAGCGAGACAAGGTTGGCGATATTCATGTTATAGAGGGTGGTTGCCATTGCTTGGTCACCCAGGATGCAGCCGACTATTTGCATTTGAATTTGTCACAAGTACATAGAGTGCATGTCCAAACGGAATTGCTCTCTTTAGATAAGCTGGAAGTAGCGCAAGTGCAATTAGATGAGCTTCAACTATCCGTTGCCTCCATGCGTATGGACGGAATTGTAAGCGATGTATTTCGGCTTAGCCGAGCCAAAGTATTGATTCCAATCCAGGCAGGTCGTTGCCGCGTCAATTGGAAGTTGGAAGAAGATCCAAGTAAGCCGCTGAAAGAAGGCGATATGATCTCTTTGCAGGGCTTTGGTAGATTTAAAGTGCTTGAAGTGGAAGGCGTATCGAAAAAAGGTCGAATTCGTGTGAAGATTGGCAAGTTTGCATGATCGTGGATAAATTATCCACGAACTATGCAGGAATTGCTAACTTTCTGTCGAACTGAACTGTATAGACATGGGTATAGGCTAGCTTTGAGTCAAGCTCAGCTTATACTTACGAAGTCAGTTTTGCTGCGCAAAACGCTAAGGAGGGGCACTGATGCCATTAACACCGCTAGATATACATAATAAGGAGTTTTCACGTTCGTTTCGTGGTTATGATGAGGATCAAGTGAATGAATTCCTAGATCAAGTCATCAAGGATTATGAAGCGCTTATCCGTGAGAATAAGGATTTGCAGAATCAATCATTTGCCTTGCAGGAGCGTTTGGATCACTTCACGCATATTGAAGAGTCGCTGAGCAAAACAATCATCGTGGCTCAAGAGGCTGCGGATGAAGTCAGAAGCAATTCGAAGAAAGAAGCGCAGTTAATTCTGAAAGAAGCGGAGAAAAATGCAGATCGGATTATTAACGAATCATTGACGCGCTCTCGCAAAGTAGCTCTTGAGATCGAAGAACTCAAGAAACAAGCTTCCATTTATCGTACGCGCTTTCGGACGTTACTTGAAGCACAGCTTGAATTATTGAACACAGAAGGCTGGCAAAGTATGCAGTTTGAACATAAAGAAGAGTAGGTATGGAGCAGTAGACAGGTATCATATTGACTATGCCTGCCAGATTGGGTATACTCCTGTTAAAAGTATCGCAATAAAGCTATGACTGGAACGAGTAGGGCGTTATGAGCAGTGTCAGCGAATTAGGGTTGTGGTGTGAGCCTAATCTCTGCAGCGTACCGAATATCCCCCAGGAGCGTCTCTTGAAATGAGTAGGGAGAAACGGGTCATGCCGTTACACATGATCGAGTGAAGAAGCTCTGTTCGCCCCGCCTTTAGGCGTGTGTTCATGATGCTTTTTAACGAGGGTGGTACCGCGAGTTGAGTTTCTCGTCCCTTTTGGGATGAGAGGCTTTTTTTGTTTTTTTAGACCAGGATAGATTGAATCAAGAGTGGAGTGGTAAAGATGGATTATGGAAAAACATTAAACCTATTACAAACAGAATTCCCGATGAGAGGTAATTTACCTCAAGCGGAACCGAAGATGCAAGAACATTGGGAAGCCGAAGACATTTATGCCAAAGTGCAAGAAAGCCGTAAGGGCAGAACGAAGTTCATTCTACACGATGGGCCTCCATATGCGAATGGAGATATTCATATCGGCCACGCACTAAACAAAGTGCTCAAGGATATAATCGTACGATTCAAAACATTGCAAGGTTTCGACGCGCCTTATGTTCCAGGATGGGATACACACGGCTTGCCGATTGAGCAAGTGATCACGAACAGCGGGAAAGTCGATCGTAAGAAAATGACGATTCCGGAGTTCCGTGAATATTGCAAAGAATACGCATTGCAATCCGTTGAGAAGCAGAAGAGTCAATTCCAACGTCTTGGTATCCGCGGAGATTGGAAAAACCCGTATATCACGCTGCAACCAGGCTACGAAGCTGGGCAAATCCGTGTTTTCGGTACAATGGTACAGAAGGGCTTCGTTTATAAAGGATTGAAGCCTGTTTACTGGTCTCCATCGTCTGAGAGTGCTTTGGCTGAAGCAGAAATCGAGTACAAAGAGAAAACATCAACATCCATTTACGTGGCGTTCCCAGTAAAAGATGGCAAAGGTAAGCTGCCAGAAGATGCTGCCATTGTCATTTGGACAACGACAGCTTGGACATTACCTGCGAACTTAGGTATTTCCTTACACCCTGAATTCGAGTATGCGGTTGTTCAAGCGAATGGGAAGAAATATGTGCTTGCACAAGGTCTACTTGCAACAGCGGCGAAAGAAATCGGCTGGAGCGAGTACGAAGTACTATCGACGGTTAAAGGAAGTGAGTTGGAGTTTGTTACGTGCCAACATCCTTTCTACGATCGTGAATCGCTTGTCATGGTTGGCGAGCACGTGACATTAGAAGCGGGTACAGGTTGTGTTCACACAGCTCCTGGACACGGGGAAGATGACTTCGCTATTGGTCAAAGATATAACATCGGCGTGTTGTGTCCTGTAGACGATCAAGGACATTTTACAGCTGAAGCACCAGGTTATGAAGGCTTATTCTATGAAAAAGGCGGCAAGCTGATCATTGAGAAGCTGAAAGAGTCCGGTCTTTTGTTGAAAGCTGCTGACATTCAGCATCAATACGCACATGACTGGCGTACGAAGAAGCCTGTTATTTATCGGGCAACCGAGCAATGGTTCGCTTCGATTGATAAGTTCAGACAAGAGATGCTGGATGAAATTAAGCAAGTGAAATGGACGCCAGAGTGGGGCGAAGTTCGTCTTCACAACATGATCGCTGATCGTGGTGACTGGTGTATTTCCAGACAGCGGGCATGGGGTGTTCCGATTCCGATTTTCTACTGTCGCAGCTGTAACGAGCCGCTTGTCAACGAACAAACGATTGAGCATGTTGCCCAGTTATTTGAACAAGATGGTTCCCAAGCTTGGTTTACCAAGGAAGAAAAAGATCTGCTTCCACATGGCACAACCTGTTCTAAATGTGGTCATGGCGAGTTCCGTAAAGAAACAGATATCATGGACGTATGGTTTGATTCCGGTTCCAGTCATGTTGCTGTACTCGAGTCGCGTCCAGAGCTTCAATGGCCTGCTGATCTGTATCTAGAAGGTTCCGACCAATACCGTGGTTGGTTCAATTCTTCCCTGATTACAGGTGTTGCTACAAGAGAAAAATCGCCATATAAAGGCATTCTGAGTCATGGCTTCACACTGGATGGCGAAGGGCGAAAAATGTCCAAATCCATTGGTAACACGATTGACCCGAATGTGGTTTGCGGCAAATTAGGCGCAGATATTCTTCGTCTATGGGTTTCTTCCGTAGATTATCAATCCGATCATCGGATTTCGGACAATATTTTGAACCAGACGACTGAGGTTTATCGTAAAATTCGTAACACGATGCGTTTCCTACTTGGGAATTTGAGTGAGTTCAATCCGGCTACTGATCGTGTTGCTTATGCGAGTTTATCCGAGCTTGATCGCTATGCGTTGATTCGTTTGAATCGGATGATCGAGAAAGTTATTAAAGCTTATGAAGCTTACGAATTCCATGTCGTGTATCAAACGATTCACCACTTCTGTGCAGTGGAAATGAGCTCCTTCTATTTGGATATCATTAAGGATCGTCTCTATGCGAATGCGGCTGAAGATCCAGCACGTAAAGCGTCACAAACCGTGCTCTATGCGGCTTTAACAACCATTACGAAATTGATCGCTCCGATTCTTCCACATACTGCGGATGAGGTATGGAAGTACATTCCTGGGATTGAACTAAGCTCGGTACAACTTGCTGAATTACCGGAAGTAGAAACAAGTGTATACAATGAGCAATTGGAAAATAAATGGAATTCCTTCTTGGAAGTGCGTGATGACGTGCTGAAGGCGCTAGAAGAAGCGCGTAAGGAGAAGGTCATTGGTAATTCCTTAGGGGCAGCAGTGAATTTATATCCAAATGAAGCGATGTTTGCTCTGTTAACACAATTCGAGCAATTGGATCAGTTGTTCATTGTATCGGCTGTTAACCTCCACCCAGTAGGTACTGCCGTACCAGAAGGTGCTCTTCAGTCCAAAGATGTTGCCATTGCTATCGCTGTTGCAGATGGTGAGAAATGTGAACGTTGTTGGATAGTGACGCCAGAGGTTGGGCACAGTAAAGAGCATCCAACACTCTGTGTCAGATGCAATGATGTTGTAACTGCTCATTATCACGAGTAGAGGAACCAAACGAGCTTGCGCTAAGTGCGAAGCTCGTTTGTCCTGTTTTTTATCAAGGTAATGCTTATTGTTATTCTTCGTCTAAATCGGCAGCTCTATCGGGTTCAAGAAATGGATCGCCTTCATCACTGTGCATATACTCGTTATAAGCTTTACTTCTTACAATGGTAACATGTTCACCATAGAGATCAGTAGCTACAAAGCTTTCGAAAGACTCTACATAACCTTCCAACTCATCGGCTTCGATGTACATGTCATTGTAACTTTCCACTTGGTTGCTTTCAGCGAAAGCTGGTGTGTTAGAAGTTCCCCAGCTTTCAACGATTTGCCAGGCATCTTCACCGTCGAATTCTGTTTCGTTGTTTTTCTCATCAAAGCTCGTTCTTCCGAATGGTGGGTAAAGAACCTGCTCTTCAACAGGGCGTCGGAACGATTGGTCAGGGTCAGGCACGTGTTCAATGCTGTATAAAGTTGTAGGAATGGCTTGTAGGCGTTCAAATGGTATGGGTTGATGGCTAAAAACACAAACGCCATAATCTCCACTTTCTATACGGGCAAGTGCTTCATTGACTTGTTGCAAATGCATCTCTGCGTGTTCATTAAGCGAAATATCTTTCGCACGTTCAAAAACTTCGGAACCGATATCACCGGGATGATTGTCATACATGGAGAGCTCGCCAATGGAATCTGAGAATGAATTAGCGAGACCAAATTGATCATTCGAAGCGAAATGCTTTTCAAGTGAAACCTTTTCCTCCAACAGTTGTACATATAAGGTTTGTAATTGCTCGTCGGTTAAATGGCTCATAGGTAAAACAGCTCCCTTCCAACAGCTCATTCATACCGTTTATGATGCCGATAGTCCGCTTTTTTTAGTGAGGTAATTCCTTGAAATATAGGAATGTACAAGCTTTTCACAATGTAGGAGGTACAATTATATGAAATATTTGAAATATTACCTGTATGCACTTCTTGCATTCATTTTAGATCAAGTTACGAAATGGATCATTGTCAAAAAGGTTCCGTTAGGTGAAGAACGCCCTGTTATTGGCGATTTCTTCATGATTACATCGCATCGCAATCGTGGTGCGGCCTTTGGCATTTTGCAAAATCAACGCTGGTTCTTCATCATTGTAACGATTCTCGTGCTGGCCGGTATTATTTGGTACATGCAGAAGACGATTCGTGAAGGTAAGGTGTTGTTACCGTTCGCCTTGTGTTTACTTTTTGGAGGAGCCTTCGGTAATTTCGTTGACCGTGCCTTATTCGCAGAAGTTGTGGATTTCTTCCAGTTTACATTCGATTTTAACTTTTTCGGCAAAGAAGTCGATTATATTTTCCCGATTTTCAATGTAGCGGATTCTTGCATCGTTGTTGGGGTTATCCTGATCTTTATCGAGTCGATTCTAGCCTCACGAAATGAGAAAAAAGGAGCAACACATGAACACAAACCAGACCTCACCTGAGTCCGTGTCCCAAGAGGCAATAGAGTGGACAGTAGAAAATCAATTTGAGGGCGAACGGATTGATAAATGGATTACTGAAGCGTTGGAAGAAGATATTTCGCGAACACTTGTCCAACAATGGGTCAAAGATGGTCACGTTAAGGTGAATGGGAAAGCAGTAAAGCCCAATTATAAATTGTCCTTACAAGATGTGATTGCGTTAGTCATTCCAGAGCCTCAAGGCGTGGAGTTACTGGCTGAAAACATTCCTCTGAATGTCGTGTATGAGGATAGTGATGTGATCGTCATCAACAAACAGCGCGGACTCGTTGTTCATCCTGCGCCTGGACATTACTCGGGTACTTTAGTGAATGCGTTAATGTTCCACTGCAAGGACTTATCCGGCATTAATGGCGAGCTTCGTCCAGGGATTGTACACCGGATTGACAAGGACACTTCAGGCTTAATTATGTCAGCCAAAAATGATAAGGCTCACGCTAGCCTTGCCGAGCAATTAAAGGCACATACCGTTAACCGCAAGTACATTGCCTTGGTACACGGACATATTCAACATGATCAAGGAACAATCGATGCGCCGATCGGACGCGATTCTCATGATCGTAAGATGTATACCGTCACGGAGAAAAACAGCAAAACGGCAGTAACGCACTTCATCGTTATCGGACGATTTGGTGATTTTACTTTGGTAGAGCTAAAGCTGGAAACGGGACGTACGCACCAAATTCGCGTGCATATGAAATTCATTGGGCATCCGCTAGTTGGAGATCCGATGTATGGGAAGAGCAAAGGCATGTTGATGGAAGGTCAAGCCTTGCACGCGGCTATTCTAGGCTTTACACATCCACGCACAGGGGAATGGATGCAGTTTGAAGCGCCAATTCCTCCTGATATGGAGAACCTAATATCAACGATACGGACAACGTAGTTCTTGTTCAATGGAGAGAGGAGAGCTGCTCATGTTGGAGCATTTGATTAACACACAAGTAAAAGATATTCAAATATCAGGTATTCGTAAAATTTCGAATCTTGTCAGTACGATTCCTGGCGCTTTGACACTTACGATAGGGCAGCCTGATTTCCCGACGCCGCGGCATATTATCGAAGCTGGACAAAGAGCTTTAGATCAGAACAAAACAGTTTACACGCAAAATCCTGGTTTAATCGAGCTTAGAGAAGCTGTGTCTAACTTCGTGAAGGTCAAGTATGGCCAAGAGTATCGCGGGGCGGATGAGATTATCGTCACAGCAGGTGCAAGCCAAGCGGTGGATATCACGTTGCGCACGATTTTGACACCAGGTGCTGAAGTCATTATTCCAGCACCGATTTATCCTGGATATGAGCCATTAATTCGCTTAGCAGGTGGCGTTCCTGTCTATGTGGATACAAGAGAGAATGGCTTGAAATTAACAGCTGAGCTGTTGGCTCCTTACCTGACAGAGAAAACACGTTGTGTCATTCTATGTTACCCGTCAAATCCGACAGGACAGGTGCTTACGGAGAAGGAGATTGCTGATTTGGCCGAATTATTGGCAGATCAGGAACTATTCATTTTATCTGATGAAATCTATAGTGAGTTGGTATACGGGGTACAACATCACTCCATTGCTACTGTTGGTAAGTTGCGTGAAAAGACAATTGTCATTAATGGCTTGTCCAAATCACATGCGATGACAGGCTGGCGTGTAGGCTTCACTCTAGCTCCTGCGTACCTTACAGCACACATGGTGAAGGTTCACCAGTATAACGTAACCTGCGCAAGCTCAGTGAGTCAGTATGCCGCCTTGGAGGCGTTGACGGTAGGGATTGACGATGCACTTCCGATGCGTGAAGCTTATGTAGCCCGCAGAGACTATGTCTACAATCGTTTGATTGCAATGGGGATTGAGCTAGATAAGCCGGATGGTGCGTTCTATTTGTTCCCGTCTATTGCGAAGTTTGGCTTATCCTCGCAAGAATTTGCGATGAGGCTGTTGCATGAAGAGCATGTTGCCGTCGTACCAGGTGATGCCTTTACTTCCTACGGGGAAGGCTATATAAGAATTTCATACGCTTATGCACAAGATGTTTTGGAGGAATCGTTGGATCGACTACAGCGGTTTGTAGGCAAGTTGTAGAAAGGGACCATCGCTGGTTGCAGCGGTGGTTTTTTTTATGACCGCCTAATCAACAACCAAACCACTGCCGCGGACCACTCGATTATAGGAGAAGTGCAGATCTGTACTGGTTGAATGTTAATAAACATTCAACATATAAAAAGCCTCCCAATCAACCCTATGCAGCTTAGGTTGATCGAGAGGCTTATTCATTTTAGCTAGACTTAAACCCCAGGTAAGCCGTAATCGTATCGATGGCAACATCAATGGCACGTTCATCGGGATCAAGCTTGGCATTATGCAGGCCGTGAGGTGTATCCACACCTAACCAGAACATAAAGCCAGGGATTTTCTCCAAGAAGTAACCAAAGTCTTCGCCGGTCATGGCTTCTGTACACTCGAAAAACGTAACATTATCACGGCCACGCAGCCAGTCCATGAATTCCACAGTTAAAGCTGGATCATTATACACTTGGCGATAATTCGAGCCCCAGTCAATTGTGACTTGGCATTCGAAGGAAGCTTCGATACCCGCGGCAACCGCTTCGATGCGTCCTTTGATCTTGTTCATGGAAGTCGCAGATAATGTGCGAATCGTACCCTCTAAGCGAGCTTTCTCCGCGATAATATTCTGCTTCGTTCCAGCTTCCATTTTGCCAATCGTAATCACAGCGGAATCCAGTGGATTCACGTTCCGGGATACGATGGTTTGAAGCTGCCCAACCATCTGCGTTGCCGCGATGATCATATCATTCGCTTGATGCGGGTAAGCTGCATGACCGCCTTTACCGAGGAGATCAATGAACAACTCAGATGTGTTGGCAAACAAGATTTCAGGTCGGACAGCGATGGTACCGACCGGATATTCTGGCGCAATATGCAGCGCAACCATCTGGTCAGGCATCCAATCTTGCAATTCCTCTGCAGCAAGCATCGGTAATGCGCCGCCAGGGCCTTCTTCAGCGGGTTGAAACAACACGACAAGATCATCCTGCATCGGAGTCGTTACAAAGTGGGTCACAACCCCCATCCCAATAGACATATGAAAATCATGCCCGCATGCATGCATATAGCCTTCATGCTTAGAAGGGAATGGCAATGTCGTCTCTTCAGCGATCGGAAGCCCGTCCATATCTGCGCGATATCCAAAGCGCTTGCTTGGGTTTAAGCCTTTGATATAGACAAGAATGCCCGTACGCCATGTGCGGATTGTTAACCGATCCTGCGGCAGCTTGGCCAACTGCTCAAGAAGAAGCTGTTGCGTTTTGAACTCTTGGAATCCCGGCTCCGGGATTTGATGAAGCTGACGTCGCAGTTCTACAAAAGGGCTCAACATCACGATTTCCTCCAGATCTAGTTCACCTTATAGGGTACGTAGGTCTGCTAGAATTTCGGTTTTGGATTTCGTTTTATCGTCTACTTTCTTGATAACGCGAGCAGGTGCGCCTGCAACAACTGTGTACTCTTCAACATCTTGCGTTACGATTGCACCGGCAGCTACAACGGAACCTTTACCGATTCGTACACCTTCTAGGATAACCGCGTTAGCGCCAACAAGTACGTCGTCTTCGATCACACAAGGTTGAGCAGAAGGTGGCTCAATAACGCCAGCAACTACAGCACCAGCTCCGATATGACACATTTTTCCTACTTGAGCACGTCCGCCTAGGACAGCGTTCATGTCGATCATCGTGCCATCACCAACGGAAGCGCCGATGTTGATAAGTGCGCCCATCATAATAATTGCGTTATCGCCGATATGTACTTTATCGCGAATGACTGCGCCTGGCTCGATGCGAGCGTTGATGTGTTTCAAATCTAGCATAGGAATAGCCGAGTTACGACGATCGTTTTCAACTACGAAATCAACAACTTTATCTTTGTTAGCTTCTAGAATCGGCCCAAGCACGCTCCACTCACCGAAAACGACTCCGCTCCCGCCAGTAATAAAGGATTGGCTGCCTTCGCCGAATTCAAGACCATCAAGGTTTCCTTTTACATATACTTTCACCGGAGTTTTCTTTTTGCTTTCTTTAATAAACTGGATAATTTCTAGCGTATTCATTTCAGACATGGTGACATCTCCTTCAAATTTATGATTGACTCTCCTATATTAGCAGAAAGGGAGCGTTTGAGCCAATCTGTTTACATAGCTTTTTGCGCAAATTGACTCTGATAGAGTTCGGCGTAGAAGCCATGCTGTTCGAGCAACTCTCCGTGAGTGCCTTGTTCAATGACAGTTCCTTGATTCATCACTAGGATAAGATCAGCTTCTCGGATTGTGGATAAGCGGTGAGCAATGACGAAACTCGTGCGATTGGCCATCAAATTGTTCATAGCACGTTGAATAGAAACTTCCGTCCGTGTATCAACACTGCTCGTTGCTTCATCAAGAATCAAAATCGCTGGATCTGCGAGGACAGCACGTGCGATGGTGAGCAATTGCTTTTGACCATGGGATAGATTGGAGGCTTCCTCATTTAAAATCGTATCATACCCATCGGGCAGCGTTCGTATGAAATGATCTGCGTACGCCGCACGCGCGGCTTCTACAATCTCGTCTTCCGTAGCGCCATGACGTCCATAAGCAATATTGTCGCGGATAGTGCCATTAAAGAGCCAAGTATCTTGCAGTACCATACCGAAAAGTCCACGAAGATGGCTGCGAGACATGTTCCGTGAATCGACACCATCGATGGAAATTCGACCGCTCTGTAATTCATAGAAGCGCATAAGCAGATTGACTATCGTTGTTTTGCCTGCACCAGTTGGCCCTACGATAGCTACGGTTTGCCCTGGCTTCACATCGATGTTCATATGGTCGATAAGTGGTGTATCTGTTTTGTAGGCAAAGGAAACATCCTCGAACTGGACACGCCCTTTCACTTGAGCAACGCAATCCGTCACTTTGTTCTCCATAACTTCTTCTGTTTCATCTAATAATTCAAAAATGCGCTCTGCCGCTGCGATTGTAGACTGAATCACATTCGCGATATTCGCTACTTGTGTGATCGGCATGCCAAATTGGCCAGAGTATTGAATGAAGGCGAGAACGTCACCTATTTTAATAGCATTTTGGGTAACCATGATACCACCGATGACACTAACGAGCACATAACCAATATTCCCGATAAAGGACATCAAAGGAAAGATGAGCCCTGAAATAAACTGTGCTTTCCAGCCAGAATGATACAGTCGATCATTAATTTCATTGAATTTATCAACCGATTGCTCTTCTCTTCCAAATGCTTTAACGATGGTATGTCCTGTATACATTTCCTCAACATGCCCATTAAGTTCGCCTAGCGTTCGTTGTTGTCCTTTGAAATATTTCTGAGAGCGGGTAGCGATCATTTTGGTTCCTAATATGCTAAGCGGTAGAGTAATAATTGTAGCTAATGTGAGCAGTGGACTTATTGTCAGCATCATGATAATGATACCGATTAAAGTGACAACAGATGTTATCAACTGAGTTAAGCTTTGCTGCATCGTGGAACTGATCGTGTCCACATCATTCGTAGCACGGCTCATGGTATCGCCATGGCTCCTTGCATCAAAAAAGGAGAGAGGAACACGTGTTAGCTTCTCACTGATATCTCGGCGTAAATTGAAGACGATGCGCTGCGTAACTTTAACCATAATAATTTGCTGGATATACATTAATATGGAGCTGAAAACGTATAGAGCAGCGAGGATAAGTATGATCTGAAGGATCGCATCGAAGTCAATTTTGGCACCTGTGATGCCTTTGAGCTTACCAATAGCACCTTCTGATAACTTCGTCACTGCGTTACCCATCAATTTCGGGCTAATGATACTAAATAATGTGCTTAGAATAGCTGCGAGAAGAACAAAGGATATGGACACACGAAATGGCTTCATATAAGTCATGAGTCTTTTTAAAGTACCTTTAAAATTCTTCGCTTTCTGAACAGGCATCCCCATGCCAGCCATTCCGCCACGGCCGAAATTTCCTGGCATGGGGACACCAGCTGACGGCCGCCCCGGTTCTTTGGGTTTCTCACTCATGCACTTTCCTCCTCTGATAGCTGAGAAGCAACAATTTCTTGATAAATCTCACAGGTCTTCAGAAGCTCATTATGTGTACCTATTCCTGCGATTCTTCCTACATCCAAAACGATTATTTGATTCGCCTCCATAATCGTGCTTACTCGCTGAGCGACAATAATCATGGTTGCACGTGCAGTTTCAGATTTAAGAGCAGCACGAAGCTTTGCGTCGGTTTTGAAATCAAGTGCAGAGAAGCTGTCGTCGAAAATATAAATGTTCGGTTTACGAGCAAGTGCTCGTCCAATGGCAAGGCGTTGCTTCTGCCCACCGGATAGATTCGTACCGCCTTGTGCGAGCGTAGCTTGGAAGTTATCTTTCATACCGTTGATAAAATCAGCGGCTTGTGCGGTAGAAGCTGCACTGGCGAGTTCTTCATCTGTAGCTTGATCATTGCCGAAGCGGAGGTTATCCGCAACTGTACCTGAGAATAGGACAGCTTTCTGAGGTACATAGCCGATTTGATTCCGCACACTCTCCAAGGAAAGTGAAGGTAGCGGACGGCTATTCAACGTAATTGTGCCGGATTCCACATCATAGAATCGCAGTAATAAATTGATCAGCGTCGTTTTGCCTGAACCTGTTCCTCCTATTATTGCTGTAACCTCTCCAGGATTTGCGCGGAAAGATATATCTTGAATAGCTGGCTGTTCAGCACCAGGATAACTGAAAGTTACATGATTGAATTCAACTAAGGTTTGATCTCCATGAAGCGTTTGTGCATGGTCTGCATTATGTATGTTGGACTGAATGTCAAGGACCTCATTAATTCGTACTGCGGAAGCAGAAGCTCGTGGAATCATCATGAATATCATGGTCATCATGAACATGCTGAACATAATTTGCATCGCATATTGGATGAAAGCCATCAGATCTCCAATTTGCATTTGATTGTTATCAATTCGAACACCGCCATACCATAGGATCACAACGATACCTAGATTAAATACAAGCATCATAATCGGCATCATCGTAGCCATGATCGTATTGACTTTGATAGCAATTTGTGTGAAATCTTGATTGGATCGTTCAAATTTCGTTTTCTCATGACCTGAACGGTTAAAAGCCCGGATGACACGAATACCCGTTAAATGTTCTCGTAAAACAAGATTGATGCCATCAATTTTAATTTGCAAGGTTTTGAATAGAGGAAGACTTTTTCGCATAATAACAGCGATAACTAGGACAAGGATGGGGATTACAGCGTAAAGTACAATTGCGAGATGAGTATCTTTGTACGAGGCCATAATGACACCGCCAATGAGCATGGTAGGTACACCAATGAACATTCGCATCATAACTACTAATTGTTGTACCTGTGCGATATCATTCGTTGTTCTAGTAATAAGAGAAGAGGTTCCAAGCTTATCGAATTCATGCAAAGAGAAGTTCTCAACATGAGAGAAGAGTGTACGGCGTAAATCTCTTCCGAAGCCGGTGGCTGTCTTAGCGAGTAAATAGCTGGCCACCATGACACAGGCCATGCCCCCCATGGCGACTAGAAGCATATAAGCGCCAAATCGGAGAATGTAGCTTACGTCCCCCTTTACTACGCCTACATCTACAATGTCTGCAAGTAAAGTTGGCAAATACAGTTGTGCAAGCGATTGCAAGAGCATTAAAGTAATGATTGCAACCACGGAAACCCGGTAAGGCTTCAAATACCTAAACAATTTGAACATAGTTTCCTCCTTCATTTTGTAACCTCATTGAATTGGAATATACTAGGTGATAAAGCGAGTTTATATGTAAATTATAACACATGGTCCCGATTTTGCTCAAAAAAAGAAACTCAAAAAACATTGACTTATCCTGTCGAAAGTGGCATAATTCTTTTAATTACATATGTGCCTTTAAAAACAGTCCAGAGAGGCTGGCAAGGTAAAACGATAAGAAAAGTCGGGTCATACTGAATCGAGAATTCAGTAAGCTTAAGGATGTGCGCATCTAGCAGCCCCGCTCTATCTCTTTATGCACTCGTAAACTCCTTGCCAAGAATTGGGCAAGGAGTTTTTTGGTTTTACCACCAGAAAACGTATGTGAATGCTGACGAAGATAGTTTAGCCAGGAGGCGAAAACGATGAATGAGACCGCCGAACACACCATTATTGATGAAATGGGAATTCGTAGAGCACTTACGCGGATTGCACACGAGATACTGGAAAAGAATAAAGGTGTAGAGAATTGTACCTTGATTGGTATTCGGACCCGAGGCATTTACTTAGCGACGCGAGTAGCAGAACGGATTCTAGAAATTGAAGGCGTACCGATTCCTGTAGGAGAGATTGATATCACATCTTATCGCGATGATCGCGTCAAAGTGAAATCGGTAGAAAATGTGCAAGAAGGCGGCAAACTGCAAATCCAGGATCGCAAAATCATCCTTTTCGATGATGTGCTCTACACGGGAAGAACCGTGAGGGCAGCTATGGATGCGCTGATTGATTTGGGAAGACCACAAATGATCCAGTTGGCCGTACTTGTCGACAGAGGTCATCGTGAACTGCCAATTCGACCTGATTATGTGGGCAAGAACGTACCGACCTCTAAGAGTGAAAGCATTCAAGTGATGTTAACGGAAATTGATGATAAAGACGAAGTTATGATCCAGAGGGGGAAACAGGAGTGAGTAGCGTGAGTACATATACAACTAGACATTTCTTGGGACTGAAAGGCGTAAGTGCAGAGGAGATCACAAGCATTCTTGATCGTGCGGCCTATTGGGAACAAAGCCCTAACAAAGTCAATAACCAATTCCATGGCAAATTCGTATCTAACTTATTTTTCGAAAATAGTACAAGAACCCGTTTCTCTTTCGAGCTTGCACAAAAGCGTCTAGGTGCAGATGTGCTGAACTTCTCGTCAGCGGAATCCAGTGTGCAAAAAGGTGAGTCCATCTATGACACAGTTCGCACGCTTGAATCTATGGGGATTGATGCTGGTGTGATTCGACTGAAGCCTAATGGTGTGTTGCAAGAGCTAGCTGAGAAAATCAAAATCCCACTCATCAACGCAGGTGACGGCAATAACGAGCATCCAACGCAAGCATTGCTTGATTTCTATACAATGCGCAAGCAATTCGGCGCTATCAAAGGTTTGACGGTCTCGATCATCGGAGACATTCTACACAGTCGAGTTGCTCGCTCGAACCTCTGGGGTTTAATCGCCTTGGGAGCGAAAGTTCAGTTCTGTGCACCTGCGAGTATGCAAGCACCAGAATTAGCGAAGTTCGCACCATATGTTTCTTTCGAGGAAGCATTGAAAGCTGATGTGGTCATGATGTTACGCGTTCAATTGGAACGCCACGACACAGGGTTGATCAAATCCGCTGAAGAATACCGCGAGCAATATGGTTTAACCGTAGAGCGCGCAAGCCGCATGGCTCCCCATGCGATCATCATGCATCCGGCTCCAGTTAATCGCAACGTTGAGCTAGATGATGAACTGGTCGAGCATGAGAAGTCCAAAATTTTTACACAAATTGCTCACGGCGTGCCGATTCGTATGGCTGTCATCGAACGAGCCCTATCATAAATTAGAGGAGGATTTCACAAGATGGGAATTTGGATTCTAAACGGACTTACCGTTGATGCGAATAATGTACAAACGAAGAAACATGTTTTAGTCGAAAATGATAAAATTGCACAGGTCGTTGATGCTTCTAACGGTGAAGTACCACAAACAGCGGGTCATGAAGTCATTGATGCTGCCGGCAAGCTTGTATCACCTGGCTTTATTGATATGCACGTGCATTTGAGAGAGCCTGGCTTTGAACACAAAGAGAACATCGCAACGGGAACACGTTCTGCCGCAAGAGGTGGTTTTACAACGATTGCTTGTATGCCAAACACAAGACCGGTTATTGATACCGTAGATACGGTAAATTACATATTAGATAAAGCAGCAACAGAAGGTGTAGTGCGCGTCATTCCTTACGGAACGATCACGAAGAACGAGCTTGGCCGTGAACTAACCGACTTCGCAGCGTTAAAAGAAGCGGGCGTAATCGGATACACGGACGATGGTGTTGGCGTTCAAAGCGCGCAAATGATGAAAGATGCGATGGCACTAGCTGCATCACTTGGCATGCCAATCATCGCACATTGCGAAGATGACACGCTGGTTGTAGGAGCGCCGGTAAATGAAGGGACTTTCGCGACAAAGCATGGCTTGAAAGGGATCCCGAACGAATCCGAAGCGATTCATGTAGGCCGCGATGTGCTGCTAGCTGAAGCGACAGGTGTTCACTATCATGTATGCCACGTCAGCACAGAGCAGTCAGTTCGCTTGATCCGTCACGCGAAACAGTTCGGCATCAAGGTTACTGCGGAAGTATGTCCGCATCATCTTCTTCTATCTGAAGAAGACATTCCAGGCATGGATGCGAACTGGAAGATGAACCCGCCACTTCGCACGCCGCGTGATGTACAGGCTGTTATCGAAGGCTTGGAAGATGGTACGATCGACATCATCGTAACGGATCATGCGCCACATACAGAAGAAGAGAAGGCTAAAGGCATGATGATGGCACCATTCGGCATCCTTGGTTTCGAAACAGCATTCTCCTTGCTGTATACGAAATTCGTACTTACAGGCAAATGGACACTTGGCTTCCTAGTGGATCGCATGACCAAAAAGCCTGCTGATGTATTCGGACTTCCATACGGAACTTTGGAAGTGGGCAGCGCGGCAGATATCACGATTGTAGATTTGGATACAACACGCGCGGTTCTGAAAGAAGAGATCGTTTCACGAAGCAAGAACACGCCGTTCATCGGTTGGGAACTGCAAGGGTGGCCGGTTGTGACGATTGCTTCAGGTAAAGTTGTTTGGTCTTAAGTTCAGGAAATAGCCTTAATTTTAAAGCCTAAATCACCAGATGCATCTATACGATGAATAAAAAATCGTGTATATTTATACAGAATGATTAATCTTTATGCAAGTCCGTGAATCGTAATATCGTAAGCATGACATCTGCGGTTTGTGAGAACCGCCTGACAATAGCGAAGGAGTTGAAAGAACATGCAGGCAAGATTGTTGCTGGAAGACGGCACTCTTTTTACAGGAAAATCGTTCGGTAGTGAAGGTGAATCCGTCGGTGAAGTTGTATTCAATACAGGGATGACAGGATATCAGGAGGTTCTTTCGGATCCTTCTTACTGCGGCCAAATCGTGACAATGACATACCCGCTACAAGGGAATTACGGTGTGATTCGTGATGATTTCGAATCCGTACGTCCATTTATCCACGGTTTCGTCGTTCGTGAGCATGAAGATATTCCAAGTAACTGGAGAGCGCAATACACGCTCGGCAGCCTGTTGAAAGAATATGGCATCGTTGGCATCAGCGGCATCGACACACGCATGTTGACTCGCAAAATTCGTCACTATGGCGTTATGAAAAGTATCATCACGACGTCCAATAAATCCGTAGAAGAATTGATGGCAACTTTGAAAAGCACGCCGCTCATGACGGATCAAGTTTCCCGTGTGTCTACGAAAAGCGTATTCGGTGCTCCTGGGCATAAAGAACGCATCGTGCTTGTTGACTTCGGCGCAAAAAGCGGAATTATTCGTGATCTAAGCAAACGTGATTGCGACGTTGTCGTAGTTCCACAAGATGCAACAGCTGAGCAAATTCGTCGTTTGGCACCAGACGGTGTCCTGCTTTCAAACGGCCCTGGGGATCCCAAAGATGTTCCACATGCTGTAGAAATGATTAAAGGCTTGCTTGGCGACATTCCGTTGTTCGGCATTTGCTTAGGGCACCAACTGTTCGCACTTGCTTGCGGCGCTGACACTGAGAAATTGAAATTCGGTCACCGCGGCGGTAACCACCCGGTTAAAGATTTGATTTCCGGACGTTGCTACATTACATCGCAAAACCATGGCTACACAGTGAAGGAAGATTCCGTACAAGGAACGAACCTTGAAGTGACGCACATTAACAATAACGATCGCACGATCGAAGGCTTACGCCATAAGCAATACCCAGCATTCTCCGTGCAGTATCACCCAGAAGCAGCACCTGGACCATTCGACTCCAGCTACCTGTTTGATGATTTCATCTCGCTAATTCGTCAACATAAATTAGACAACCCACAGCAGCCGCGCCAAGCGCAAATGCTTGCTCAGTGGAATGCTTCCACGGCATCGACATCTGTGAAGGAGGAACTGCAATATGCCAAAAAATAATACACTCAAAAAGATTCTCGTTATCGGTTCCGGACCGATCGTTATTGGTCAAGCGGCGGAGTTTGACTACGCAGGAACACAAGCTTGCCAAGCTTTGAAAGAAGAAGGCATGGAAGTTATCCTGATCAACAGCAACCCTGCTACGATCATGACAGATACAAACATGGCTGACAAAGTATACATCGAGCCAATTACACTTGAGTTCGTGACACAAATCATTCGTCAAGAACGTCCTGATGGTTTGCTGCCAACACTAGGTGGACAAACGGGTCTTAACATGGCGGTTGAACTTGCTCGTGCAGGCGTTCTAGAGAGCGAGAACGTTAAGCTTCTAGGAACACAGCTTACTGCGATTGAGAAAGCAGAAGATCGTGACCTTTTCAGAGACTTGATGAGAGAGCTAGAGCAACCAGTACCGGATAGCGTTATCGTAACAACTGTAGCTCAAGCTGTTGATTTTGCCAATGAAATCGGCTTCCCAATCATCATTCGTCCTGCCTACACACTTGGTGGAACAGGCGGCGGTATTTGTAACACAATGGAAGAACTAACAGAAATCGTTGCTTCCGGGATTCGTTACAGCCCAATCGGTCAGTGTCTCGTTGAGCGCAGTATCGCGGGTATGAAAGAAGTCGAGTATGAAGTTATGCGTGATGCAAATGATAACTGTATCGTTGTGTGTAACATGGAGAACTTTGATCCAGTTGGCGTACATACAGGCGATAGTATCGTAGTAGCACCAAGCCAAACGTTGTCGGACCGTGAGTACCAAATGCTGCGTTCCGCATCCCTGAAAATCATTCGTGCCTTGAACATCGAAGGCGGTTGTAACGTACAATACGCGCTTGATCCGCACAGCTTCCAATACTACGTAATCGAAGTTAACCCGCGTGTAAGCCGTTCATCCGCGCTTGCTTCCAAAGCAACGGGTTATCCGATTGCGAAAATGGCAGCAAAAATTGCGATTGGTTACACGCTAGACGAGCTTGTGAACCCAGTTACTGGTCAAACTTATGCATGCTTCGAGCCTGCACTAGATTACATCGTATCCAAAATCCCACGCTGGCCGTTCGATAAATTCACTGCGGCTAACCGTAAACTAGGTACACAAATGAAAGCGACTGGCGAAGTTATGGCGATTGGCCGTACATTCGAAGAGTCCATTCAAAAAGCTGTTCGCTCCCTTGAAATCGGTGTTCACCGCCTATTCTTGAAAGAGACGGATTTGCTTGATACAGAGACATTGGAATTACGTCTACAAAAACCTGATGACGAGCGTCTATTCTTGCTAGCAGAAGCGTTCCGCAGAGGCTATACCGTTGAACAATTGCAAAATTTGACGAAAATTGACTGGTGGTTCTTGAATAAAGTAAGCGGACTTATCGCGTATGAAACTGAAATTGCAAAAGATCTAACAGCTGAGCTTATTTTCGATATCAAGCGTAAAGGCTTCACAGACCGCGCTGTTGCAGAGATTCGTACATTGGCAGGCTGCTCGACTTTCACGAAGGAAGCAGATGTAAGAGCATTCCGTTTGCAAAACAACATCAAACCTGTATACAAAATGGTAGATACTTGTGCAGCTGAATTCGAAGCTTCCACACCATACTACTACTCCACATATGAGCAAGAAGATGAAGTAACAGAAACGACGAAACAAAAAGTTGTAGTTCTAGGGTCGGGTCCAATTCGTATCGGTCAAGGGATCGAGTTCGATTACTCCACAGTTCACGCTGTGTGGGCGATTCAAGCGGCTGGTTATGAAGCGGTTATCATCAACAATAACCCAGAAACAGTATCTACAGATTTCAACACATCGGATCGTTTGTACTTCGAGCCATTGTTCTTCGAAGACGTGATGAACGTCATTGAGCGTGAGCAGCCAATCGGTGTTATCGTTCAATTCGGTGGACAAACAGCGATTAACTTGGCAGCACCTTTACACAAAGCAGGCGTTCGCATCCTAGGATCTGACCTAGAAAGTATTGATACAGCCGAAGATCGCAAGAAATTCGAAGCTTTGCTTAGCAAACTTTCGATTGCGCAGCCTCCAGGCGGTACAGTAACGTCCGTTGACCAAGCAGTGGGTACAGCAGCGAAATTCGGGTATCCGGTTATCGTTCGTCCTTCCTATGTTCTAGGTGGACGTGCGATGGAAATCGTCTACTCGGATGATGAATTGCTCAGCTACATGGAGTATGCAGTTAAGATCAACCCTGAGCATCCAGTTCTAATCGACCGTTACATGCTAGGTAAAGAAGTAGAAGTTGACGCGATTTGTGATAAAGAAACGGTTCTGATCCCTGGGATCATGGAACACGTTGAACGCGCAGGGGTTCACTCTGGTGACTCCATCGCGGTTTACCCACCACAATCGATCTCCGATGAGATCAAGCAACAAATTATCGATATTACGACGAAAATCGGTCTTGAGCTGAATGTCGTTGGTCTTGTGAACATCCAGTTCGTTATTCATAACGATCAAGTCTATGTGATCGAGGTTAACCCGCGTTCTTCCAGAACCGTACCTTTCTTAAGTAAAGTGACGAACATCCCAATGGCGAACGTGGCAACACGCGTGATCATGGGTCAAACACTTGCGGATATGGGATATCAAAGTGGTCTATGGCCAGAAGATAAATACGTATCAGTCAAAGTTCCAGTGTTCTCATTCGCGAAGCTTCGCCGCGTAGATACAACACTCGGGCCTGAAATGAAGTCCACAGGAGAAGTAATGGGCCGCGATGTTAACTTTGCCAAAGCCCTATACAAAGGTCTTATCGGTGCTGGTATGAAGATTCCTGCCGCTGGTTCCGTCGTGGTAACCGTAGCGGATAAAGATAAAGAAGAAGCGATCGAAATCTTGAAAGGTTTCTACCGTCTTGGCTACAAAATCATTGCAACAGGTGGCACTGCCGAAGCGATTGCGCAAGCAGGACTCCCAGTTACAACCGTGAACAAGCTTAGCGAAGGCTCACCGAACATTCTTGACCTCATCCGCAGCGGTGATGCTCAGTTCGTTGTGAACACTTTAACTAAGGGCAAAACGCCTGAGCGTGACGGCTTCCGTATTCGACGTGAAGCAGTAGAGAACGGTGTTGTGTGTATGACATCGCTTGATACTGTAAGAGCGCTAGTGAATATGCTTGAAGCCATCAACTTCTCCTCACGTGCAATGCCAATACATGTCTAAAGGATGGTGCCAACCATGAGTACGTTAACTCGTAATGATGTTACCGGACGCATTATGGTCGCCTTGGACTACGCGAATGCGGAAAGTGCTGAAGGGCTGCTTAAGCAGCTTGAAGGCATCCCGTGTTATGTAAAGGTAGGAATGCAGCTGTTTTATGCTGCAGGTCCTACCTTTGTCGCGAGTCTGAAGGATCGCGGCTATAAGGTGTTCCTCGACGTGAAGATGCATGACATTCCGAACACGGTCAAGGGTGGCGCGGAGAGTGTGACGCGCCTTGGGGTTGATGTGTTCAATGTGCATGCAGCCGGAGGCAAGTACATGATGGAGGCAGCCTTGGAGGGTGTCGACAAGGGGCTAGCCCTAGGGTCATCAGTACGCCCGATCGTGATCGGCGTGACGCAATTGACTAGCACCTCGCAGCAGGTGCTGAATGAGGAGATCGGCCTTGCCGGTACAACCGAGCAGGCCGTCATTCGCTACGCCCGCTTGGCGCATGCCGCGGGGTTGCAAGGCGTTGTCGCGTCACCGCTTGAGGTGACGGCGATTAAGGCGGCGTGCGGTGACGGCTTCGTCACCGTGACGCCAGGCATCCGCCCGGCGGGTGCTGACGTAGGCGACCAGTCGCGCATCATGACGCCGGCTGAGGCGTTCGCGCAGGGGACGGACTACGTCGTGATCGGGCGACCGATCACAGGCGCAGCGGACCCAAGAGCAGCGATTGAAGCGATTATCGCGTCAATCGTCTAGGTGTAGGTTCACTTAAATCGATCTAACATTGAAAGGAACGGTGAGCGTATGAGTAAGCTCGAAACAATCGCACAGCATATTGCAGCGTCGTTATTAGATATTGAAGCAGTGGCTCTTCGTCCACAGCAACCTTTTACATGGACATCGGGACTGAAATCTCCGATTTATTGTGATAATCGTTTGACCATGTCTCACCCTGCAATTCGTGAAGCAATTGCGGATGGGTTCGTTGCCTTGATTAAGGAGAAATTCCCTGAAGCAGAGGTTGTGGCAGGAACAGCAACAGCTGGAATTCCTCATGCGGCTTGGGTAGCTCAGAAGCTAGGTCTTCCGATGATCTACATTCGCGACAAAGCGAAAGGTCATGGCAAAGAGAACTTGATTGAAGGCACAGTAAAACCAGGTCAAAAAGTCATCGTCATCGAAGACTTGATTTCCACAGGAGGCAGCTCGCTGAAAGCAGCAGTTGCGGTAAAAGACGCAGGCGCTGTAGCACTCGGTGTCCTCGCGATATTCTCTTATCAGCTTGATAAAGCGACGGATGCGTTCGCGGCGGCTGACATGCCTCTTCACACGCTTTCTAACTACTCGACATTACTTGAGGTAGCTTTGGAAAAAGGGAAGATCCAGCAAGCGGATATGGAACTCTTGCGTTCTTGGAGAGTTAATCCATCTGCTTACGGCGTATAATTGGTTGCTTCTGTGACGAGATTTGACGAATGGTGTAGGATTCCTCTATACTAAAGTGGTCTTGTAACAGACGACAAGATTTTGCGAAACCGTGTTGGTTACCGTTCGATCGGCACCGCACTGGAATGCAAATCTTGAAATTGGTTTATAATTTGAAGAAGCTCTACCTTTTCGCAAAGGTGAGCTTCTTTTTTCATTCCTCGGATTGTTTAGTCAACAATTGAATAAATGCTTGTAAGGGTTGTGACATCCATTTTTTCGGATGCAGCACGAGCTGTAAGTCCATTGAAAGTTGGTTATGCGTAAAAGGAAGCTGCCCAAGCTTTCCGAGGGCTAGCTCATTCGCTACTGTGATTCGAGGTAACAAGGCGATGCCTAAGCCGCTCATCACACATTGTTTGATGGCTTCAACATTGCCTAATTCGAAACCGATTTGTAAGGCGATGGCATTGTCTTTCAATAATCTTTCAAACTTGCCTCGATAGATACATCCTTCTTCGGTGACAATAAATTCCGTATTACCCAGGTCAGCAAGTTGAATATCCGATTGTTGCGTTAAAGGGTGATCTAAGGGTGCAACGAGGACGAGTTGTTCTTCACGGACACTTGTACAAGCAAGAGAGGGATCAGCCGGATATTGATCTAATAGAAGGCCAATATCATAATCTCCTTCTTTAACCTTTGTGAGAATGGAGGCTTCACTGTCAGGAAAGAGCTGAATATTTAACCCCGGATACAGTTGTTTAAGCTTATGTAAAAAAGGTGGCAGATAATAGGCTGCTAACGAGTTTATGGTCCCGATAGTCAACGTTCCGCTAATTTGATTGGCGATCATTTCCTTGGATTGATCATAGAGTTCTAACAATTGTTGCGTTATTACAAGTAAGCTTTCTCCAGGTGGAGTCAATCGTAACTGTCGTCCGTACCTTTCGAATAAAGGGACACCATATTCACGTTCTAACTTTTGAATTTGCATTGTAATGCTCGATTGCGCATATCCCAATTCCTCTGCAGCACGTGTGAAGCTTTTCTTACGGGCAACCTCTCGAAAGGTGCGGAAATACGTCAGATCCATGGATAGCCTCCTTTTGTTATCAATATTTTTGATGAGTTCTATCATTTATTATAGCTAACTGTGATGAATAGTTCCATGCTAAAGTAAATGTACAAACAAACGAGGCAGGGAGATGGTTGTTATGCTAAAAGAACAAGATTTACAGGGGTTATATGTACCCATCGTCACACCATTTGATGAAGAGTTTGAAGTGGATGCAGCATCCTTTTATAATCAGGCTTATAATTTGTTTCAAGATGAAATAGATGGATTAGTTGTCAATGGAACTACGGGGGAATCACCAACCATTACGAAAGACGAGTTGGGGGTCTTATTCGCTACAGCTCAAGCCGCTCGCGACGCAGCTCATGTTAATGTGCCTTTAATCGTAGGAACAGGAACGAACGATACACGTTCAACAGTGAGAAAAACAGAAGAAGCAGGGAAACTTGGTGCAGAAGCAGCATTAGTTGTGGTTCCCTATTACAACAGACCTAGTCAACAGGGGATTATTGAACATTTTCGTCAGGTAGCGGGAGTCGGTGTACCGGTTATCTTATATGATGTACCTCATCGCACAGGCGTGACGCTTGAGCTTGATACGGTTCGAACCATCCTAGATATCGATGGGGTCATTGGGATGAAGGATAGCACACCTAACACGGGGCTTGTTACGGAACTATCAAGACTGGGCTCAAAACCTATTCTGTGTGGCGAGGACACTTTGCTGTATGCAGCCCTGCAGGCTGGTGCCAAAGGGGTTATGAGTGCTTCAGCTAATGTGGAGACGGAGAGGTTTGTTTCTTTTATCCGGAACTTTGTTAGTGGGGCTCATGAGGACAGTCGACGTGAATTCGAGGAGTTACTTCCGCTGATTCGTCTCTTATTCCAAGAGCCGAATCCAGCTCCGATCAAATGGCTGCTTCATCAACAAGGAGTAATCGACTCTGGGGCATTACGATTGCCGCTTTTACCAGTAACAGAGGGATTACAAGCTAGATTAGCCGCTTATCTGTAAAAGCGAGGAGCGATTTGAGTGATAAATCGAAAAAGAGTGTTTACGGGATCACCATGGGAGCCAGTGGTTGGTTATTGTCGAGCCATTCGCGTAGGTGATCGCATCGAGGTTGCTGGAACGACAGCTATGAAAGACGGCGAGGTTGTTGGTGTGGGCAATGCATATGAGCAAACGCGGTTCATCCTTCAAACGATTGATCAGGCGCTTCAAGAGCTCGGCGCACAGCTATCTGATGTGGTGCGAACAAGGATGTTCGTGACGGATATCTCGCTATGGGAAGAGTTCGGCAGGGCGCATGGGGAGTTTTTCCGTGACGTTCAGCCGGTTGCGACGATGGTCGAAGTGAAAGCACTGATTGACCCGCGATTGTTGATTGAGATTGAGGTAGAAGCGATTGTGGCGATGGATGAATAGAGAGTAGAGAGTAGAGAGAAGTGTGTAATGTGTGGAGGGCGGAGTAGAGTAGAGTAGTCATTAAGTGTCCGAGTGACGAATGTGAGTTGAGTGGAGCATAGTATGATGTAGGAAGTTTAAGTATGGAGTAATTGAAAAGTGAAGACTTTAGCGGATTGATGGATTTTCTCCATCTAATTTCTCAAATTTCAAGTGTTAATATGGAATAGATGGAAAATGTGCAGCTAATTTCAGCTGGTTTGATCATAATCTTCGTATTCGTCAAGATTAGCTGTATGAAAACCATTTATTTCTATTATTTTAAAATAAAATCGTCCGTTTTAGCTGTATTTTTTCCGTTTAAATGGGAGAAAAACCACGATTGTACGCGGTGTTACCCAAACGACTAACAAAAAAAGCGCTACACCTCACTAACATCCGATTATTTTTTCGGCGAGTAGGGAGGAGTAGCGCTTATTCATTTGACGAGTGGTGGCTAACCCACACGTTTACCTAAAATGATCAAATCCCGCTCAACGCCATCTAACTCAGCGACGCCAGGCAAATGCGCCCAATTCGTGAATCCGAATTTGCGAAAAAGCTGCAGGCTCGGCTCATTATGCCCGAAAATAAAGCCTAATAATGATTTAAGTCCCATCTTGGGACTAGCCTCAAGCGCTTGTTCCATCAAATATCGCCCGATCCCTTGGCCTCGATAGGCTTCATCTACATAAATACTAACTTCCGCCGTAGCGTTATAGGCGGGACGCCCATAGAAGGATTGAAAACTCAGCCAGCCACAGATGCCGTTCTCATTTTCAAGCACCCATAAAGGACGGAAATCAGCAGAGTGTTCGTGAAACCAGTGCTCACGTGAAGCAGTTGTGACGGGCTCCGTATCGGCAGTAACCATGCGTCCTGCAATTGTGGAATTGTAAATACGTACGATTTCTGCTAAATCTTCCAATTGTGCATCACGCATGTGTAATTGATTCCCCATAGAAGATACTCCTTTTACTCTAGTTAAGTTAGGTTTGGTTAGATTCTGTTGTAGTTGTCGTTGCAGCCAACTCAGCTAGCTTCAACCAGTAACGACTAATCGTCTCTGTCCCATTGTCCCAATTCATCAAATGGAAATGCTCATTAGGAGCATGAAGATTTTCTCCTGGCAGCCCAAAGCCCATCAATACCACAGGTGCATGTAAAACACGACCAAGAACCTCAACAATCGGAATGGAACCTCCGCTGCGCGTATAGACAGGCCATTCGCTAAAAGTTTCTTCATAAGCTTCTGCTGCTGCTACCATAACAGGTTCATCAATAGGTGTAATAAATGGATTCCCTCGCAATTGGCGATCTAACGAAAGCGACACGCCAGGGAGTGATTGTGCATGAATATGAGCTTCCACCAGATCCATAATTTCCTCAGGAACCTGAGCAGCGACTAGGCGACATGCAATTTTGGCAGTAGCCCGATTCGGAATGATTGGTTTAATTCCCTCCCCCTGGAAGCCGCCGCTAACTGACGTGATTTCAAGTGTAGGCCGGGACGTCGTTTGTTCGTAAAAGGAGAAGCCTTGCTCCCCATAAAGCTCTGAGACGTTCAAGTTTGTGCGAACCTTGCTTTCATCAGGCTCCACTTGCTTGAACGATTCGCGCTCTTTGTCCGAGAGCTCGATAACACGGTCATAGAACCCTTGTACGGCTACACGTCCTTGCTCGTCATGGAAGGAGCTAAGGAGCTTGCTCATTGCGTGAATAGGGTTTTGTACCGCACCGCCGAAAAGACCAGAATGCAGATCACTATTAGCACCATCGATGGTGATTTCGAATCCGGCTAAGCCCCGAAGTCCATACATAAGTGCTGGTTTACCAGGACCGTGCATTTGCGTGTCGGATAGTACGATGGAGTCAGCTTGCAATTTAGCAGCATGCTCTTCAACAAAGGCAGGAAGATGCTTACTAGCAATTTCCTCTTCACCCTCGATGCAGAATTTCACGTTGACCGGAAGCGAGCCCTGGGTTTGTAGAAAAGCTTCAACAACCTTGACATATAAAAGCAATTGGCCTTTGTCATCCGTACTTCCGCGTCCGAACAGCTTATTATCACGGATTATGGGTTCAAAAGGAGGCGTTTCCCACAACTCTAATGGCTCAGCAGGTTGTACATCATAATGGCCATAAATCAGTACCGTCGGTTTGCCGGGGGCATGCAACCAATCTGCATATACAACTGGATGGCCTTTCGTAGGCATTATTTCTATGTTTTCGAGTCCGGCCTTTTGTAATGATTGCGCGGTCCATTCCGCGCATTTCAACATATCCGGTTGGTGCTGGGCAACTGCACTTATGCTTGGAATTCGCAAAAATGCCATCAGTTCCTCTATGTGTTTTTCTCTATGTGTTTGCAAGTAACTTTTGATTGATTCGATCATGGGTGTATTCTCCTTTTTTCTGTTGCCAAATAGTCTACATCACTTAACTTCCCCAAAAACAGGGAAAATCCTGCTATACTTGTAAACCGTCACATTTTATTTGTCACATGGTCAAATGAAATGGCATTTGTCATATTCGAGCGTAAGTGAAGTCAGTCTGCTAATAAGAGAACCTTATTATGGATAAGCTACAAGTAATGAACTGAATATAATGGAGTGATGAACATGAACTGGATCTATTGGGCGAAATTATACGATTCGAAGTTTCAAGCAGGCGTTTTAGCAAAACGTATGGAAGAAGATTGGTGGATCTATGGGTATGAGTGCCCGCAGGAAGTTGAGGTTTATAAGTCGAAGAAGGGACGCTTTGGCGTCAGATACAATACATAAACGAATTGATTATGCATAAAATTAACGCTTGACTAAGCCATCGCCGTTAGTGTATATTTATTTTTGTCGCTGTTGAGCGGCACACATGACGCGGGGTGGAGCAGCTCGGTAGCTCGTCGGGCTCATAACCCGAAGGCCGCAGGTTCAAATCCTGCCCCCGCAACCAAATTTCATTAGGGCCTATAGCTCAGTTGGTTAGAGCGGTCGGCTCATAACCGATTGGTCGGGGGTTCGAGTCCCTCTGGGCCCATAGCACGAAAACCCTTGATAGATAAGGGTTTTTATTTATTTTAACGACAAAACAAGCCTCTCGTTCACATCAGATTGATGGGAATGAGGGGCTTATATACGTTTGTGCCCACATTACTTTGATAATTATTGCTTCAGCTTTTTCTGTAGGGTCATCCAGATTCTCAAACCCGTCACCCATAGCGTCAACGCTGAGCCAAATCCGATAAAAGTAGACATCGCTATGAAAGTTACATTGCCGATCGTAGCGTTAAGAGGTAAGAAAAATGAAATGATGCCTAGCATACTCATGACAATTCCCGTACTATAATAAAATTTTTCTCGAAACAATTGAGCTAAAGGAAAAAAATGAATGCCAACAATGATTGCCATGATAGGGAAAAAGACTTGAAAATGATCGATTGTATGACAAATGACACTTGCAAGAAAGATCGCAATACCTTCCAACCCAAATATGAATCCAAATTTTTGATTTATTCGCTTCGAAACTTCCCTTTCCTTTGGCGTAACGGTATGATTCATGCTGCGAGATGTAATAAATAGTGAAATGGCTCCGAACAGTAAGATGACTGTCATAATAATTGAAAGAACAAGTGGCCATGGAGCAACAAGTTGATGTGAACCAACAATACCAATGGACGCCCAAAGCGCACCAAAGAAAGTCATGAACATGACGCCATTTGCTGCCCCTATGACAGCTGATTTAGACATTTTTACAAATTCACTCAATATTCATCAGACTCCTATCATTCAAATTTAGTTTCTGCACAGTCGTGGAAAGAGTTAATACTTTGTTAATAATCCATTTAGATGGATTCAATAAGCGTATACTAAAATAACTAGTAAGGAAACGTTTCCCGCAAATTGTTTGAAAAAAGGAGAAGAGAAATGAAACTTAGTAAAAAATCAATTACAGTACTTTCTTTTTCGGTTGGAGCATGTTTATTTGTATCTACGGCATTCGCCGATGCGCTGCTAGGATCTGGGTATGACCGGTTGAAGGATTCAGTGAAAAATACGGCGTCAGTGATGGAAAAAGGTCTTAACAATTATACGGTCGAGACGATGTATACATTGAAAGATAATGATCAAATGTTACTTCAATCGTCAATGTTACAGAAAATGGATACAGCGAACCAAGTGAAAGAGAACAACGAGGTAACGAAAAACGCCAAAGGTGAAACGACCTCCAGATATACCTATGCTGATAAGAAGCAAACGATTGACAAGAACGAATCGGACAATACATATTATGTATTTGAAAATTCGACAGACATGAACCAAAACCGTAAAGGTCCAGCTGATTTCAGCAATCCTTTTAAAGAAAAGGGAGCAACAGAGGTCGAGAAAATTGTTGACGCAGTAGTGGGCTCGTTGAAAGATAATGTACAAGTTGAGGAAGGAACGGATGGCGGTAAAGTATTTTCGGGAAGCTTGTCTGAGGCACAAGTGCCAGCCCTCGTCAACGCAGTCTCCTCCTTCGGGATCAAGCAGATGTTGGATAGTGAAAGAGATTTACCACAGATAGAGAGCGATATTTTTGTGAAAAAGGTTGTAGGTACGGCGAATGAGAATAAAGCAGGCTATCTAGAAAATTTGACGGGTGAAGTCACGCTGTCAGGTAAAGATAAAAATGGGGTTCAACATGACTTAAACCTCAATGTGATGTTAAAGTTGTCTGAGATTGGCAGTACGAAAATTACAAAGCCTGATCTAACTACAGCCAAGGTTGAAAAGGTTAGTCGTAATGGTGGATTCAGCACTAAATATGTGGGAACCTATCAAAATGATATTATTATGGACAAAGACGGTAAGTTTGTGAAGATCGGTGAAAGAACTGTTAAAATTACAAGTGTAGATGGCGACAATGTATCAGGGACGTATTCAGAAACCGTGAATCCTGGTTTTGAGAGCGAGTATCCAAACAAGGATGCCTTTAATTTCGAATACAACATGGCGACATCTCCAATGTTTACTTACACGGATTCGAAGGGTGAACAGAAGCGAGGCATGATTCATCCAAACATGACAGGTAAAATTTATGTGGATATGAATCTAGAAGTTAGTGATAAAAATGCTTACAAACAAAGCAACAGCATGAAGCCTTTCTACGATGGAGAATTTAGCCGCGTATTTGAATAGAAATGATTCTCAGGAGGCGGCGAATAGCGGCTTCCTGAGATTTTTTAGGGAGATGATGAATTGACAGTCAAGGCGATTGAAATAACGGGATTAACGAAGTCATTTACCAATGGCCGAGGAATCACCGATTTGAACCTAGAGGTGGATCAAGGCGATATATTCGGTTTTCTTGGACCTAATGGTGCGGGGAAAACGACAGCTATGAAGATGATTACAGGACTCATGAAGCCAGATCGAGGCGATGTGAAGATTTTCGGAGCGAGTGTGGCTGAAGACTATGTAGGCGCCATGAAATATGTAGGTTGTATTATTGAAACGGCGGAATCGTATCCGTATTTGACGGCAAATGAAAACTTGAAATTGTTTGCAAGATTTTATCCTGAAATCGATCAGCGAAGAATTGATGAGTGTCTTGAAATCACTGGGATGCTGAAATATAAAAATGAGAAATCACAAAAATTTTCGCTAGGGATGAAACAAAGACTGGGGATAGCAGCGGCGATTCTATCGAGACCCAAACTGTTAATCTTGGACGAGCCTTTAAACGGACTGGATGTGGAGGGGATGCTGGAGATGAGGAAGTTGATTAAACAGCTTTCGCAGGAAGGCACGACTTTCTTTATATCCAGCCACTTGATTCACGACGTGGAATTAACGTGTTCGAGAATTGGGATTATTTACGGAGGCAAGCTGGTTAACGTCGAATATACCCAAAATATTCTGTCTTTTTATTCATCGCTTGAGAATTATTTTGTTAGTGAGGTGGACCGGAATGGTAGGGTTTAAAGCTGCATTTATGAATGAATCGGTAAAGCTGCTCAAAAAGAAAAAAATAATGGCAGCCGCGATATTATCCATTCTTGCCGTCATGATCGGTCAAATTGCAGTAACGACTATTAAGCATGGCCTTGGATTAAGAATTGTAGGGAGCGTTGAATTTCCTATAGCCGTACTGACGTTTGTTACGTATACACTATTACCGTTGTTTGCCGTATTTGTAGCGATTGATATGTTTAATGGTGAGTCCTCATCGAATACGATGAAAATAACACTTTTAAGACCGGTTTCCAGATTTGGCGTGTTCACCGCAAAGGTTTTGAATTTAGCCCTATTTATTGCAGGTAATCTGTTGTTTATTCTGGTTCTATCGCTGCTAGCAGGGTTTATATTCAACCCTTCATCCGCCAGTTTAATTGGGATCGTCAAAGTTATTGTATCCTATGGCCTAACTTTTTTTCCTGTATTCGTGTTTGCGCTTATCGTTGTGCTGTTATCCAATCTTATTCAGGGAGGACTAGCTGTATTTTTCCTCTCCATTCTTGTGTTTATTGGTTTTAACTTCTTAGGCATTGTATTCTCATCCTATTCGAGTTTTTTTATTACGTCGATGTTTGACTGGTATACCCTTTGGATATCGGAATCCATCAATGTCTTCAAAATAAGCCGCCAGATTCTAATTATGTCTGGTTGTGGTATCATGTTATTTACTACGGGGTATTATTTGTTTGATAGAAAGGATATATAGAAAGGAAACTACATGCACTTAACGAAACGTTTTTTCACGATGAATACGCTGGCTGTGCTGCTTTCCATTGGTTTGACGATCTTGGCTGTCATTATTTTTGTTGCTACGTATACGAAAGTTTGGGGCCGCGAAGCCGGTATAGAGCAGTTTCAACGAGCATATGAGGTTCGAGCAGCCATCAGTGAGATCCAAGATGAAGCGCAGGCCCTAGGGTTCGAGGCACTCCTGGATAAGAAATATCAACAAGAGCTCGCTAATCGCGTGAACGTTTTGGATGCTAGTGCGATCCTTATTGTGGATAGAGAAGTTATGTTTGCCACGCAACATTTTAATAAGATAGATATCGAGAAAAGCATCATGCTGTCCAGTGTGTCTAATCGCAATGAGATCGAGCTTGATGGCAGAACGTATCTGTTTAACCGAGCGGATTACAAACTCGCTTCCGGCGATTCGGGTATTCTGCTGCTGCTTGCACCTGTCAAGGTAAATACAAAGGTATATTGGATGCTAAGCATCTTTACGATTAGTTTTTTTACGGTTGTATTTTTGTTGATGAATGGTTGGATTTCGTATAAGTTCTCACGTAGAATTATTATACCGATCTCCCGATTAACGGATGCTGCAATCAAAATTCGGGAAGGCGATCTAAGCAGCGAAATTTCAGAAGATGGCGAAGGGGAGATTCGGGAATTAGGGATAACCTTGGAGTTAATGCGAATCAAGCTGAAGGAATCTGTTTATTTACAGCAAAAATATGATGATAATCGAAAGTTTCTAGTTTCAAGTATTTCTCATGATTTAAAGACGCCAGTGACTTCCATTAAAGGCTACATTGAAGGCATTATTGATGGGGTTGCTAAAACACCTGAGAAGATGGAAGAGTATCTGGAAACAGCTCGCTCCAAGGCTATTTTGGTCAATGCGATGATTGATGATCTGCTTTTATATTCTAAACTCGATTTGAATCAGCTTCCTTACCATTTTGAGAAGAGTGATCTGGCCAGTTATTTCGAGGATTGTGTTGCCGATCATAAATATGAATGTGAAAAAGCGAATGTAGCCATCGCATTAATCAATGAGTTAAAAGAGCCTGTCAAAGTATTGATTGATGGCGAAAGATTAAAGAGGGTCGTGCAAAACATCATTGACAATGCCATGACGTATGCTGGAAAAGCTAATGGCAAGATAGACATTATACTCAGGGAAACTCGAACCTCTGCGATTATTGAAATTAAGGACAATGGAAATGGCATACCTGAGGACAAGCTTCCCTTCATTTTTGAACGATTTTATCAGGTAGATCCATCAAGAAAGAACGGTAGTGGACTTGGTTTAGCCATAGCTAAGCAAATTATTGAAGGGCATGACGGGAAAATATGGGCTAAAAGCACAGTAGGTGAGGGAACCGGGATCATGATATCTCTCAAAAAGTTCTAAACATGTTTGGAGGTTATGATGAAAAGAATTTTGATTGTCGAAGATGACCAGAGTATTGCCAATTTGCAAAGGGATTATCTGGAGTTAAGCGGTTATTCCGTTAAGATGGTAAACAACGGCACGGATGGTCTGAGAGTGCTCAAAGAGGAAGCGTTTGAACTTGTTATCTTAGATATCATGCTGCCCGACATAGATGGGTTTGAAGTATTGAAAACCATTCGTGAGAATGATGATATTCCCGTGCTTTTGGTATCGGCGAGAGCAGAAGAGATTTATAAAGTGAATGGTTTAGGTCTCGGTGCGGATGATTATATTACAAAGCCGTTCAGCTCGGGGGAACTGGTGGCTCGGGTAGGTGCCCATCTGAAAAAATTCGAGCGGATGAAAGAGCGGTTTGGTAAAGGCATGGAAGGAAGTACCATCCAGATCAGGGGTCTTGAGCTTCAGAAGGAAGCCAGACGCGTGTTTGTGAACGGTAATGAAGTTGTTCTTGCTCAGAAGGAGTTTGACCTGCTTCTGTTTCTTGTTCAATATCCTAATCGGGTATTTGGCAAAGAAGAGTTATTTGAGCGAATCTGGGGAATGGATGCGATGAGTGACGCCTCGACGGTAACCGTTCATATTGCCAGGATAAGAGAGAAAATCGAGGAAACCCCCTCTAAACCTCAGTACATAGGAACAGTTTGGGGATCTGGTTATAGGTTTATGGTTTGAATACGATTAAGGACTGCGGTTAACAGTCTTCGATCTTGAAAAAACAAATGGCATCTATTATATTGAGAACAGTGTATGTAAATGGGAGATATTGCCCGAAGGAGTGCGACATGTGCCGAAATATTAAACCACTGTTCAACTATGAACCGGTCGTGACAGAAGATGAAGTTCGAGCGGCGTCCCTGCAATTTGTGCGCAAAATATCAGGGTTTACGGAGCCTTCAAAAGTGAATGAGGCAGCGTTCCAGTTGGCTGTGCAAGAGGTAGCTCTGGCAGCACAGAAGCTGATGGACTCTTTGGTTACACATGCGGAGCCTCGGAATCGAGAAGTAGAAGCACAGCGAGCCAAAGAACGAAATGCCATCCGCTTTGGCACGAAAGAAGTTTAATTCATTGAAGGAATGGGCTTTTCTCCTTGGAGAAAAGCCTTTTTTCATGCCTGAGAACGGGACTTTAGATGCTTGGTAGTGTCGGGTCTCGTTCTTTTGGCATATGCTGAGAATACCAAGTGGAAAGTAGGTGATGGCAAGTGACGAAAGGGTTTGATTGTTCAACACCGCTTACGGCACAAAAAGCGGCTGCTTTCGTCGGACAAGGATTTACATTTGTTGCCAGATATTTGGTGCCAAGTGGTGCAAAGGCATTAACGAAATCAGAGTCTGACGCAATTAGTGCAGCTGGTTTACAGTTAGTTTCTGTATATGAGACAACAGCGAGTCGCGCTCTTGGTGGTAGAAGTGCTGGTTTGGCTGACGGTGCAACAGCTTTACAGGTTGCCGCACAAGTGGGGCAGCCTGAAGGAAGCTGCATCTATTTTGCTGTTGATTTTGACGTATCGTCTGCGCAAATGCCTACGGTAATTGCCTACATTAAAGCGGCAAGTGAAGCTACTCCTGCTTACACGACAGGGGTGTATGGTTCATACGCCGTCATGGAGGCTGTATATGCCGCAGGGGCTTGTTCTCGGTTCTGGCAAACCTATGCGTGGAGTGCAGGGAAGAAATCGACGTTTATTCATATTTATCAATACCTCAACGATGTTATGCTGAATGGTATAGGGATTGATTATGATGAATCGTATGGGAATGAAGGCTGGTGGAATAAACGAGTAACGCCAGAACCACCTAGCTATCCGCTAAGTGAGCGTGATGCAAATGCGATTATTCCGTTCCTTTCAGCCGGATATGGCGCTACGTCATCCGTACCTGCACAGGCTGAATTTCATCGACTCGCCAATGAATTACGTAAAGCTTCGGGTCAATCCTTGCAATAGAACTTTGCAATAGAATAAAAGAAAAAGCCCGGCTGTTATGGATATCCATCGTGCCGGGCTTTACTCATTATTGGATCACCGCACTGCGTATGTACCACCGATCTTGGACAGAGGCACGTTCAAGATGGAAAAGCACGCGACGACTCGTCACCGCGGAGGCCCTAGCAGCTGTCATCGTCACGTCGACAGCTGTGTCGAACTGAAGGAGCTGGGAGGTATCCAGCTCCTTGAACTTGGACAGGCGGCGCATGCTTCGCACATGCATCGCCTGTTCTTGCCCTGTGGTGACCTGCAGCAGCTGCAGGTCACCTTGGTGTGCGGCGCTGATCCAGACGTCGATCAGCGCCCAGGGCGAGAGCTTGCTGACGTAGTCGTTCAGCAAGCCTGCAGCTCGGTGCACCATGACTTGGTGCGCCGGGTCAACGGAGCGGGAGCCGTGCGTCACGCTCCCGAGGAAGTGAATACAGAAATGACCGTTGAAGTCATTTCCCGGTATACCATCACCGCCATGCGGCATGCCATGCATGGAGGCGGCAAGCGTGCGGCCATCCAGCTTCACTAGGACCGCTCGACGGTCCCAGCTCCACTTGCCGCCATAAATGCTTTTGAGCGTCGCGGAGTCGGTTTTCGTTAGCGGCTGTACATCCGCATGGTGAGAGCCCGCGCGACGCTGCCCTTCAAAGGTAAGTCCGCTCATCAGATCAACGACGGTAAATGAACTATATTTGGGAAGCACGAGATTTGCTTCTTCCCAAGGCAGCATCTCGCCATAATGCTTGGCGCGAAGGGATTGTACTTGTGCTTGCAGCGTTTCCTGAGCTGATTGTGGGAGAGGAATATGCTGCTTCGTTGTCCAATCAACGACTTCCCCGCTTGGGGTGACCCCAAGAAGGATGGATTGCCCCTTTTTATCATACATAAGCGTAGTGTCTGGAGGAACCACTTCTAATTTAACTTCGCCTGCCGTACTCTCTTCCAATGCGCGTTGCAATGTTTTATTGACGAAAGTAAGTTCTGTTCGATACTGAGCTCTTGGCGACGCCTTGACTTGAAGCTGAATAGTTCCCGTCTCGGCAGTAGCATCTTGGTATAACGGATCCATGACATGTGCTTGTGAACGACTGCTAATTCCTTGACTCAAAAGCTGAGTTAGAAGGAAGGTGAGAAATAGTAGCTGCAGCTTACTGCGATTTCGGCTTGATAACACGAGAGCTTCCTCCTTAATCGGATGTCATTTGTTGTCAAAGATATGCGCCTGCTTTTTGGCGTGAGAGTTACAGGTTCAGATGGCTAAAGTTGTCTAGTCAGAGTTAGATTGTGATAAAATGACAAAAGTATACGATTGGTCAATGATTTGGTAACGAAAGGAAGGAGAAATAAATGGAGGACTATAAAGGAGTACCTTTTGAATTACTTATATCAGAGCAGCGTGTTGTGCGAGGCGATATGTATAAAGCGAAGCAAGAACCGAGTAAGGGCACATTATTACTACTGCATGGTTATAAAGGCTTCAAAAACTGGGGTATGTTCCCCTATGTAGCAAGCGAATTAGCGGAAGCTGTTGATGTTGTTGCCGTGAATTTTTCCCACAATGGCGTGGGTGAGGATTTGATGGACTTTACAGAGCTAGAGAAATTCGCAGGTGATACGTATTCGAAAGATCTTGAGGATTTACAAGCTATAATCGCGGATATTCATAAACATGTAGGCAAGGAAAAGCCGATCCTACTCCTGGGTCATAGCAGAGGAGCGGGCGTAAGTTTGATTTATGCGCTGGATCATCCTACAGAAATTACTGGCGTCATCAGTTGGAATGGGATTGCTCATGTAGATTTGCTCACGCCTGAGAATAAAGCAGAGATGAGGTCCACGGGCCGTTCCTATACCTTGAATGGTCGAACGAAGCAGATGATGCCGCTCGATCTCGAAATCCTAGAAGATATGGAACGCAACGAAGCGAGATTTGATATTGTGGGTAGAATTCGTGATGCATCCTTCCCAATTACACTTGTTCAAGGCACGGAAGATGGGGAACGGTTGCTCAGGGGCTCCGAGAAACTTGTCGCGAACAACCCGGACATTCAATGGGTGAGGATTCCAGGGGGGAACCATACTTTTGGGAGTGTACACCCTTATCAAGGCGAGACGGAGCCACTGAGAATGGCGATTGAGGAAACAAGAGGTGTAATTCGTAGCATGCTGAATTTGTAGGTGTAAATGGGCTTTCTAGGCGTAGACTATTCTACTTCTGGGGAGCTTTTCTTAGTTCTATCGACCTACAAATTCATAAGCTTCCGTCGAATGATAGGTAATTTTGCAGGAATATGTTGGTAAACGGCGAAGTAGACTATTTAGAATTATTGAAACTACAAAAAAGGGAGAACAAGATGGCAATCAAATCAATTAAGTACAAAATTATTTGGCCTTTAATGGTTGTGTTGTTTGCAGTGTCCGTAGGGACAGCGACAATTACGTATCAACAGACGGCTGATAGCCTTCATGAAAAAGGCTTCACGACCCTAGAAACAGCTAGAATTGGAATTGAAAACGCTATAATTGCGAGAAAGACGACAGAAAGTGTGATGGAGAAGGAAATGGTCGGACAGGCAGCCCTACTGTCATACATGTATGATAAAATTCCGATGAACTTTAAGCAAGCTGTCGAAATAGCTGAGCGCACAGGTATAGATGAGTTTTGGATCACGAATGCGCAGGGACAGTTGGTACTGACGAATGCGGGTGAAAAGATTGATTTTAATTTCGGTGCTGACCCGAAGAATCAGGCCTACGAGTTTATGGATCTAATTTCTGGCAAGCAAAAAGTTGTCACACAGCCGGCTCAACAGCGAAGTGTTGATCCCAAGGTATATAAATACGTCGGAGTGTCCGGTTGGACATCGCCACGCATTGTCCAAACGGGAAGAGATGGAGCCACATTAACTGAACTCGATAGTAAAATAGGCGCGAAGCCGGTGCTGACGCAATTAAAGACGGAGCTAGGTGGAGATGTACTATTCGCGGGAGTGGTTGATTCCACGGGCAAACTCGTTGCCTCGTCCGATGATGCGATTACGCTGTTAGATGCGAAGCTGCTAGATTCCCTTAGTGTAAGTTTAACTGGGGACCATAAAGCGTACAAAACAATGTCCTACAATGGAACGAAAGCTAAGTATTACTTTAGAGCGTTGTCGACAGGACAAGTGCTTGTACTGACGTTGTCGGAACAAGTCTTGACAAACTTCTTCTACACGACATGCATTGCCACATTGGCTGGCTTGTTGATCGCGGGGGCTGTCTTATTTTATATTGTTAGTCGCCAGTTCAAAAGGCTGGAGAGACTGCAGTCAGCCATGGTTGCGATCGCTCAGGGAGATGGAGATTTAACAAGAAGGCTTCCCGATACCTCTATGGACGAAATCGGCAAATTGTCCACAGCGACTAATCAATTTATTGAGAAAATTCATGTGATCGTCAAGGATGTTAAACAATCTGCTCATCTGAGCAAAGGAAACGCCGATCATATTAAAGATTCGATGAAGCACACCAATGCGATTTCATATGAAATTAATACGACCATTCACGAATTGGCAACAGCCGCTGGAAGTCAGGCAGAGGTCGTGGAGGATGGGTTGAAGGGCGTACACGAATTGGCGGATTTGATTGACGACACGAAAGGGCATGTTCAAATTCTACAGAATAATAGTGCGATTATTCGTGAGAAGGAAGAGCGAGGCGCTGAAGCGATGCGATCGATGATCGAATTGATCCGTAGTAACGTTACCGTGACCAAAGAAGTAGCATCCAGTGTAAGCAAGCTTATGCAGGATATCGACGCCATTAAAGAGATGGTCACCACGATCCACGCCATCTCAAGACAAACGAATTTACTTGCACTTAACGCTTCGATTGAGGCAGCACGAGCTGGTGAAAACGGCCGAGGATTCGCTGTAGTCGCTGCAGAGGTGAGAACACTTTCCGTTCAAGCGGGCGAGGCTTCTGAGCATATTCAGACGTTGATTGAGAATGTCTTGCACTCTGCACAGCAAACATCCGCAGCGATGGAGCAGTCACTTCACATCGTTGGTTCTCAAGAAGAGAACGCAGGACAGACATCGGATACATTCGATTTCATTAATTCTTCTTTGAAGCAAATCCATGAATCCATTGAAAGTATCACGGCAGATATGGCGCATGTCGATAGCCGTAAAAACATAATTGTCGGCTTTATCGAGCTTTCCTCTGCGAGTTCCGAAGAAACGGCAGCAAGCTCCGAGGAAGTGTTGGCTAACGTTGAGACACTGGGACAAATGTTCGAGCGCGTACATAAAGAGTCGATCGAGCTTCATGATCAGATGTCAGGCTTGCAAGATGTGGTTGATCGATTTAAGGTTTAGAGGTTTAGGTGCGAGAAAGAACCCTGGGAAGGGTTCTTTCTGCGTAAGGGAAGATGATGCAGCGGTTAATTGGTATCGCAATACATGGTGGCAAAGATTCAGAGTGAAATATTAACGTGCAGGTAAATGCTAAATATTGTCGAATTTATTTCTAGATAAACAAAAATTATGGATTTAATCTGAAACGATTGGAGAGGTATCATGAAAAGGATATTTTTTGTGACTATCACATTACTTTTACTAGTTTCGAGTTGGGCTAGTGCATCAAGCTTGAATGGTGATTTTGAAGGGAATCCAATCATCTCTGTGAAAACTAATGGACAAGACTTAAAGGTAGAAGATGTTCCAGCCATCATTTACAAAGATAGAACAATGGTTCCGATCTATTTACTCAAACAATTGGGGTTGGGTGTAGCTTGGAATAGTAGTAACTACAGCGTGAATGTAACCATTCCTCAACAATCGGCTAATCCAACAAAAGAGGAATTGGTAGTAAATGATCATTTGCTGATTGAGAATACCTATCATATTTTGAGGGACTTGGATGAAGCAATGTGGAAATTCGTCAACACATTTGAATACTATGAGAAAGTAGATAATCCTTCAAACTACACGCAACTGCTTGATGAGGAATATAAGAATTTAATGAACCAACATATCGAATCCGTTCAACTATCATTGAAAATAATTCAAAGTGTAAAATCCGACAATCAAATAGACAATATTATGAAAAGTCAGGCCAAAGCTCTGGGAAGTGTCACACAATTAAAGAATCTGCTTTCCATCCAAATCTCCCCTCAAGGAAACTCTCAGATTGCTGCCAATTTAAAAATTAGTATGCTGGACTGCTTACAGGTTCTTAGAAAAAACATTGACAATACTAAGAAAATTGAACATGACTTACTTCTGAAAGAGATGGAAATATTCTTGCAATGATACATATACTATAGTTGACTCTTCACCAGTCCTATTTTTTAGTAGTCCTATATGTTGTTATTAAAACTGTCAATACTCCAATGAGTAATGCAGAAAGAATTGAGAGAAAAACGTCAGTTGTTGACGATGATTATCACTTGAATGAAAGCCTGTGCGAAATATTGCATGGGCATTTTTTTTGAAGCAAAATTGTTCCAATACATATTTATGCCCCTCAAATTGCCTCTTGAAATATTTTGAGTAACGTAAGGTGAAAATATGCAACAAAAAAACCCTTATATATCAAGGGTTTCATCGTTGTTTTTGGTATGACCTGTAGTGGGCTCGAACCACTGACCCCTACCCTGTCAAGATAGTGCTCTCCCAGCTGAGCTAACAAGTCGTTTATGGATACAGGGAGTAATATACCAAAAAATCGAGAGATTGTCAATTGTTGGACTGTGTTACTTCTGCCAGAAAAGGATTAGCTTATGCAGGGGAGAATAAGGCTTTCGTCTCTTTTTGGATCGTGGAATAAAGAAAATTTGATCAGGTTGTTCGATTGCAGAATCTGTTTCTTTAGCGAGTAGAAGGGATAGCTCATCTGGTGTAATTCCTCGTGATGTCATTGCTAGTTATCAGCCTCTCTGGTCAAGATAGTGAAGTTAATGTACCATATTTGAACGATGTTTCCTAGTACAGCTTTCATCTTGCGTGAATTTATGGTAACTTGAGAACATTAGAGTTTGGGAGGATTAGCTATGACGAAACAACAACATCGTTGGAATTTACGATTGAAGAGCAGCAATGTGTATTTAGGGACTGTATACCTAGGAGATCCGCTTCCTGAGGTGGAAGATGTGATTATGATCGGTGAGAAGAAATACACGATTCTTGAGCTCGGCAGCACACGTGACGCAAGTGACGTATTTGTTGAAGAAGTTAAGAAAAAGTAGTGGGAATAGTCGAAGGAGCAGATCTAAGTGATCTGCTCCTTCTTTGCATTAAGCAATTTGATATAAGGAAGCAAGGCAATCAACGAACATTCTATTATACTCTTCACGTGAGAGGTCTTTACTGCAGGCGATGTCCCTTCCTAAAAATTGAAACCAAGTGATTTCTGTCAGGTTTTTTTTATACACAAACTTGTCATGTTGAATAAGAAAGGTATCGTTTTCGAAAAAAGGGACTTTGTCAAATTGCAGGGCAGGTTCGTTTTGCTTTTCGCTTACTAATGTGGCCAGTAGGATTAACATGCGGAAAGGGTCACGGAAAATTTCATATTGCGTGGTCATAGCTTTCAACACTCCTTTATCGGATATCCGAGCAAGGTAATCATACTAAAACTAGTGGATTAATTATAGATGTTCGCGGAAACTGGTGAGGAAATTCAAGGGAAATCGGAGGAATTTGAAGGAAATAGAAAAAAAGACTGAAGGTCACTCTAAGGAGGATCGAGTGATTCAGTCTTTTTTGAGCTTGCTCCTACATCAAAGGATTAGCGTTTGTAGCCGCCTAGAGATTGTTCAGCGATTTGCACTAATCTTTTTGTGATGTTGCCACCGATTGAGCCAGCATCACGTGTTGCTAAATTACCGTTGTAACCAGAAGGGGAGAGAGGTACACCAAGTTCCTGAGCGACTTCATACTTCATTTGATCAAGTGCTGCTTTTGCTTGTTGGACGACTAACGTGTTAGATCTAGCCATTCAAAATCATCTCCTTTTTTATGGTACACCAGTATTATTTGAATGTTCAGAAAATTTATTCACTGAAATCAAAAAAACTTTTAGTATGTAAAATCAATAAACCCCCAACTGTTAAGTTGAGGGGGATATTTAATCATGTATGATAACGGTTACATTATTCTTCGGATTGTTCTGCTTCTTCCTCTGCAGCAGCTGCTTCTTCAATCGCTTCAGCGATTACTTCTTCAGCCTCTTGACTTACCACTTCTTCAGTGGATTCAGCAGAGATTTCTTCTTCATTTTGTTGAACTACTTCTTCTTCTTGGCTCATGTTTGTCACCTCCTCTGATACGTATAGTAACATTGTAGCACTTCTAATAGCATATACAAGTAGGTTGGGAGTGAGTCTAATAGATTTAATGTAGTCTTAATTGTTTTGTCAATCTATAGGGAAATAGTCATGCAAAACAAGTCGGATACAGTGGGAAAACCCAATATTTTCGCGGATTTCAGCTTGTATGCATGTTTTATTTTACTATGAATATAAATGAGGCTATGCAACAATATTTGATGGTTTACTATGCTGAGTTTCTACGGAAACTCATAGGAGGAATCCGAATGAATCGGTCGGATGTTATTTTAGAGCTACAACTTGTACCAGAATTATTGAAACAAGCGGAAGCTATTTATGTCGATGCGGTATCAGAGTTGAATTGGGCAAAGCATATGCTTCTAACGAAGGAGTATGAAGTGATTGGTGAAGGGCTCGTAACAGGGAAGAATGAACTTCAGCGGCAGGCGGAACTATGGCCACATACGAAAGAGTTGCAAAAACAGGTTTTACAGATGGAAGATTCCGTAGAGCATACCAAGGTGGAGTTCCATTTTTACAAACGGAAATTAGAAAACCTGCAAATCATCGCTAAGCTCATGACTATTTTATAATCTCAGTAAAACGGAACATGGAAGTGGATGCCTGTGATCGAAAGATTGCAGGTTTTTTACTTTTTCATAAGCTGATTTAGAAAATTTGTTAGTTGTGATGTGGTTATCGTGGAGGGCAGTTGTACATCCTAAGGGTAGAATATACCAATGTGTGGTTTTACAGGAGGATTGTACAAAATGAAATCAGTTCAATTTATGATGGCAGCCAGCTTGGGTCTCATGATGCTGACAGGTTGCCAAACAGTTAGAAGTACATCAACATCAGAGGCCACCACATCACCGGAAACGATACGTGTTGCGCTTATAGGAGCTAATAGCCAGTCAGTAGGTTCCGCACAATTAACCGCTGTCAGGGACGGTGTACAGATGAATGTGGAAGTCAGTGGGCTTTCTCCCGGTGTTCATGGTCTGCACATTCATGAGAAGTCTATATGTGAAGCTCCAACGTTTGATTCGGCAGGTGGGCATTTCAATCCACATATGAAGGAGCATGGCTTCCTTAATCCGAAGGGTGCTCATGCCGGCGATCTACCAAATCTTATTGTGGATGCTCAAGGTAATGGACGATTTAGCAGTGTTACGAAAGCAGTTGTTTTAGATAGGGATAAGCCTAACTCGCTATTTAAACCGGGCGGATCTAGTTTAGTTATCCATGAGAAAGCAGATGATTTGAAAACAGATCCATCTGGCAATTCGGGTAAGCGGATTGCTTGCGGTGCTGTGAAATAAGGGAAGGAAGGGTTTCGACAACATGATCAAAACACAGGATCTCAAGCTGCAAATGGATGAATTAACCAAACAAAACGATATGGTACTCATTGAATTAGAGCAGGTCAAAAAAATGTTGATCTCAAGTGCCCAAGGCTCTCAAGACAATCAAGGGCAGCAGCAAGCTTCCTCTAATAATGGTGCAGCCGCAACAAATGGGTCGGTGAATGACACATCCCAAAGTCAAGGTCAAGCACAAGATCAATCACAGAATCAAGCACAAAGTCAAGCGCAAGGTCAGAATCAGAATCAGAATCAGAATCAGAATCAGAATCAAAATCAGAATCAAAATCAGAATCAAAATCAAAATCAAGGTCAAAATATGAAATCAGACCAAGGGAACTCGAGTAATCAGCAAGTAACTGATTTGGCGAATGAACTTTTGAAAATTAAAGATTTAGTTGTGAAATTGGAGCAAAAGACATCACAGTACGTCAGCAGTCAGTCAAATGGCTCGCTCACGGAAAAGGATGCGGTGAATCTCATTTTGACTTTAATGAACGGAATGGTTGATTGGGCAAGTGAATTTGTCTCGTCAAAGGCTTCTTCCAATGGTCAAGTACAGTAACTGAATCATACGAAAAAAGCAAAAAGGCTGAGTTCTCTCAGCCTTTTTACCATGCCTATAATGTAATTATTATTATAATTAGGACTGTACAGCTTTAGCTTGCAAATTCATTTGTTTAGAGCAATACTCAATAATTTCACTACGTCTGACAATTCCAATGAATTTGTCGGAATCATCGACGACAGGTACGAAGTTTTGTGCTTTCGCCAAATCAATCAGGTCAACCATATCCGCATGAATATGAACGGGTTTATTTTTCACACGTAGAGGTACCTCTTCTAGCACATGGCGATGAGCGTTCTCAAAGCCGATTTGCGCTGAATTTTTGAGAAACCAAAGTAAATCACCTTCCGTAACGGTTCCTACATAATGTCCATCGTCGGAAAGGATCGGGACAGCGGTATATCGATGATACTCCATGCGCTCCAACGTTTGACGAAGGGTTGCTTGTGGAGTCGCGGTAATGACTTCGGATTTAGGTAACAGGAAAAAAGCGATATTCATCAGTCACACTCCTTACATAAGAATCAATGTGTCTAGTATAACAAATTTTGCGCATAGAATCTAAACCTGTGATGGATGCTAGTAGTGAGGTGAACGGAAAATGAATCGAGCATTGACTACAGCCGTGATCGGTATTGGCGCCGCTCAAGCCATCAAATTACCTTTAACGTATATGTTTAGCAAGAAATGGGATTGGTCACAATTGGTTCAAACAGGTGGCATGCCTAGTTCGCATTCTTCAGGTGTGACGGCACTTGCTACGTACATTGGGATGAAAAGAGGCTTCTCAGCCATTGATTTCGCAGTCAGCTCCGTATTCGGGGCTGTCGTCATGTATGATGCGATGGGCATTCGTAGATCCGCAGGTGAGATTGCAGTAGAAGTAAATGATTTAGACGAACAAGTTGAACGTATTGCTCTGCAGCACCCGGGGATCTATCACGCCAGAAGACGGAAAGCTTTAAAGGAACGATTGGGTCATTTACCACGCGAGGTTGCAGCTGGTGCCCTGCTAGGGTTTGCAATAGGTGCTTGCAGCTACTTAATCGAAAGAAAGTAAAGTGTAAACACTGTACGTGTGGACAACAATTCCGGAATGGGATAAGATCAAGAAACGATCTTAGAGAGGAAGAAGCCCACATGGAAACAATTCGTGTTACAACAATGGATCAACTGAAAGCTTGTTTTGCTGTGCGATTTAACGTATTTGTTGATGAACAGCAAGTGCCCGCACATCTTGAGATGGATGAAAAGGATGAGTCTCCAGAATCCTGCCACCATTTTCTCATTATGGATGGTGAAATTCCAATTGCAACATCCAGATGGTATGAATATCAAGAAGCAAAAGCCAAGTTACAACGTGTTGCTGTCTTGAAAGATTATAGAGGAAGATCGCTTGGGAAACAACTCATCCTTGCTATGGAAAGACAGGCGATCGAGCTTGGTTGCGAATATGCGATACTTGATGCGCAATGTCAAGCAGAAGGCTTCTACAGTCAGTTGGGTTATACAGTAATCTCAGATGAACCTTTCTATGATGCCGGAATCCTGCATGTTAGAATGAAGAAAACACTTTAACTTACAGCTGAATTGTCATTCCCAGCAGTCTTATTAACGGCAAGCGGGAAAGTAAGAATAAATCGTGTCCCTATACCGAGCTCACTCTCTACTTCTAATGTACCTTGATGATCCTGTACGATTTTATAGCAAATCGATAAGCCTAAACCTGTACCTGTTTCTTTGGTAGTGAAGAAGGGATGGAAAATTTTCTCGAGTTGATCACTCGGTATACCGGGACCATTATCCGCAATGACTAAAGTCGCGTTCTTCTGATCGCGGCTTAATTTTATGTGGATGGAACCGTTTGCTCCCATGGCTTCGCAAGCATTTTTCATCATATTTAACAGAAGTTGTATCATTTTATCTTGATCCATAAGTATATGAACGGCATAGGTTGATTCATGAAAATGTATCTCATGTCCTGAGCTAGTGGCTTCCGATTCAATGAGTGAAATAACTTTGAGTACGCATTCATTCAGCGAATAGGTTTGAAAGACAGTTTGATGCGGTTTGGAGAATTGAAGGAACTCGCCAGTCAAGTCACTCATCCGATCAATCTCATCCATAATAAGTCCATACCAATTTTCAATATTGTAATCGCTTGCTTTTGATAATTGCAAAAAACCTTTGACCGTTGTTAAAGGATTTCGAATCTCGTGAGCCATGCCAGAAGCTAGTTCTCCGACAACTCGCAGTTTCTCCGAGCGGTGCATTTGTTCTTCGCGTTTTAACCAAGATTCACGTTTCTTCATAAATAGATTATGCTCCGCGTGCAAAATAAGATCATCTTTCGTTAGTGCGTCTTGAGGAAATATGGCAATGCCATATGTATTTTGAATGCCTGTAAGCTTAGGTAGTTCAGAATCAAGCTTCTGCTGATAAGAGGCAGTTGTCAGAAAATCCTTGTAAAGGGGCATGACAACAGCGAATTCATCACCGCCATATCGCGATATGAAAAGCGCTTCATTGAACAGAATCTGAAGGAGATCAGCCATTTGTTTTAGCACGAAATTACCTGCTTGAAAGCCGCCGGAGGTATTCATTGCTTTCAGATCCGTACAGTCGATAAGAAACAGCACAAGGGGCTGATGAAGTTTGATTTGCTGTTCGAGTCTTCGATGACATTCTTCATAATTATAGAGGCCAGTTAGGGAGTCTTTTTGTGTTGATAAATGACGTTCATTGCGGATGCGTTCCATTGTGCCACTTCGGAGATGGATTGTTCGTGTTAGCCAAGTGACGGCAGCAAAGTCGAGGATACTCATGAATCCAAACATGGATGCTTTAGATGCAGTTTGTAATATTAAATTAACCGTAGTCAAATAAATGATCAAGGCGCTTATGGAAAGTATCCATGCTCTCCATTTATTTTCTTCCTTGTAGGAATAGTGTGAAAGCGTTAATAAATATAAAGGATAACATAGGGCAGATTGTCCTAGTACATGAAGAGTTCCAATGAGGAGTAGTTGGAGCCATGGCATACTAGGATGTGAAGAGTGGAACCTAATGGATAAGACAAATAGACAAATAGTTAGAAGGAATAAAGGGATATTCATGACCGAGTTCAAATAAATCGTATATAGGCCATACAAGATCACATACACATAATAAACCCCATTGATAATCACCGTAATCAGCTCCCGATTGGAAATTCCCGCCATTCACATACTCTTGTGACATGTTCTATACTTGTCATAAAATCCCTGCTGTGTACTCGAAAAAAAATTGAATACCAAGGTGGATTTAGCGTAGCGAAAGAAGCCTTGAGAAATTAAATTCTCAAGGCTTCGACAAACAGTATGATCAATCGGTAATTTCGATGATTTGATGTGTGTGGATAAAGGTCATGTGACCCGTTCGACCAATGAAATCAGGCATACGATCGTCATAATGCATGAGATACATAAGTTTCTGAATATCATCTGGCAGGGTAAGCAGTTCATCTAATGTTGTGTGTACATAACCGGGTCCAGTTAATTGACAATCGTGAAAAATGGTGTGACAATTTCTTGAAAGGACAACTTCGTTTACGAGGAAGTCATAATTAAATTTCAAATCAGCACTATAGAATGTTCGGTGATTAATAAAGATCGAATAGTTAAGCTTTTGTGCAATATGCAAAGTTGGAATAATTTCGATTGTAAGTTCTGGTGAGATGGGATAGGGTACTCTTTCTTGTAGGTAAACAAGTTCGAAATAGTCCTGAAGCTGAGTGAAACCTTCCTCTGGATTGTAGAGGCCGCCTTTCAAACTATTCTCCCAAAGAACTTCAGCTAATGCCTCGGTAATATAAAGCTGCACACGTTTGCGATTATACTGATAGAATAAACGAAAAGCTACTTCTTCAAGGCCGCCTATATGGTCAGCATGAATATGTGAAATGAGAATACCATTAATTTGATCAAGCTCAACCTCAATCTCGCTAAGTGATTTAGGCACAGTTGGCCCACAATCAATAAGTAGTGTAGCATCGCCAGATCGAATTAATGCACTTGTATTGTAATACAATTTGGAAAAGGCACTGCCGGTTCCCAACATTTGAATTTGCAAACTCATTCAGTGTCCTCCAATTTTCGACAAAATCCATCTTTTTCTAATGTAACATGGGAGGTTGCTGACTTTCAACCACTATATATAGAAATAATAATACAGTAAGCTAAAGTAAACAAATAGAAGGTGTTGATTTCATAATGATTGGATTTCTTGTAAGTATTATTCTTTTGTTTATCCTGCTAGGTCTAGTAGGACTTTCAACATATGTAGGTTGGCAGTTAACGCATCCTAAACGAAAGATCGTGGATGATACCCCAGAGAATTATAACTTGCATCGAAAGGATGTTACATTCCCAAGCCGAACAGATGGGGTTATGTTAGATGGCTGGTATCTGGAATCGCCTAATCCGATAACGGTGCCCAAAACAACGACAATCATTATGTCACATGGCTACGCGGGAACACGACTTGAAAAAGGTCTGCCTGCCTTGTCTTTAGCCCAAGCACTTGTGAATGCAGGCTATCATGTACTTATGTTTGATTTTCGAAATTCAGGGCGATCAGAAGGGAACACCACGACAATAGGTTTCTTGGAGAAGGAAGATATCCTTGGCGCTATCGATTGGGTACAGACCAATACTTACAATCAAACGGAAATTGTATTACTTGGATTTTCTATGGGAGGCACGTCGTCCATCTTAGCTGCTGCGGAGACGAAAACTGTGTCTGGAGTTATTACGGACAGCGCATTTAGCCAATTAATTCCCTATCTCAAGGAAAACTTGCCTGTGTGGTCTAAGCTACCACGCTACCCTTTTACTCCGCTGATTCTATTTATTTTACCAAAACTGATTGGTGTGAACCCGCATGCTGTTGATGCTTTAGCTGCCGTTGACAAGATTGTACCAAGGCCGATTTTATTTATCCACAGTAAAGATGATCAAGCTATTCCTTATATCAATAGTGCCGAGATGTACAAGCGCCATCCAGGAGTTTTTGAGCTATGGATCACAGAAAAAGCAGGGCATGTTGGTTCATTTCATCTTGAATCAGATGCGTATATTAAGCGTGTTCTTAATTTTATTGCAAAATGTTAAATTCATCGCAACTCTTCCTAACCATCGGCGTATAAAGATGCAGACAGACAGATGACTAACGAGGTTGGAGGTTAAAAAGAGATGAAAGTTCAGCGCATTTTTACGTTGATGGTTGTGTTCTTTGTTTTAAGTACGGCTGCGGTGGTAGCCTCATCGATATGGGGGGATTATAAAGGGTATAGCATTGCTAGATTAGTCGTAAACAATCAAACGAAGGAATTCGCAGATTCCGATGTGCCGCCGCTTATTGTGGACGGCAAGACGGTTCTTCCGTTACGTGCTATGAGTGACGCTTTACAGTCCTTGCTCAGATGGGATGATGCGAGTAAAACAGCTTATTTGTTCAAGCCCAATGTACATATGTTCTTTACAACAGAAGTACGCAAAGATTCAGCTATCGTTCCTTTTGGCGTTGTTGAACGAGGCAAACAAGCAGATTTTATCGTGTTCGCACAAGTTGACAATTTAAAAACGGGCATCAATTCGGTACGTGTTTCTATTGTTTCCCCAAGTGGGAAAAATGTGATTACACCTGTCGAGAAATCAATCTCAGATTCCAAAGAATCGTTCTGGTTGAAAGTTCCAGTATATGGCGTATCATTCGATGAAGCAGGCACGTATGTTGTCAAATTCGCTATGCAGCAAAGTGGTAGCAGCGAGTATTCAGTCGTTTCGGAAAAGCAAATTCAATCGGAGTAAGACAAGCAGGTATTATCTGGTTTGACCTCTTAATATGAAAATGTTAGGATATTTAAGTAACTTATTACTTAATGAAATGAGGTTCTGCCTGTGAGCGATGAGAAGCATGATCATGTGCACGGCCCGGACTGTGACCACGATCACGACGAGCAAGGGGAAGATGTTTTTATCGTAACGGACGAGAACGGTGTAGAGCATGAAATGGTCATGGTATATACCTTCCAATCTCAGGAGCAAGCATATGCTGTGTTACTCGATCGTAATGATCCTGAAGCAGATGGCGTCATTTTCCGTGTTGAAGAAGAGGACGAAGATGCTTTCCTCGTTAACATTGAAGATGAAGAAGAGTGGGAACGTGTAGTAACGATTTACAATGAAATCGTGGCTCAAGAAGGCGAAGAATAAGAGCTATACATAAGAACCCCCTAGCAGAGTGATCTGTTAGGGGGTTTCTGTTTGTGTTCATTCATTTTCTAGGATTGAAATACATGATTCTACCGTTAAATAGATGAAGTTCAGCTTTCAGAAGTTTGCCCAGATATTTGCAGAATTCATTGCCCTTGCTCTTGTCACCATGTGTGGCATTGTCAGGCAATACGAATTGAACGAACTGGCGCTCATTCTCCTGGTTTTGTTCAGAACCGACTCCAATCACGATAGTATGATATAAAGCGTTGGTGCCTTTCAGATAAAACCATTTGCCTTCGCCTTCCGGCTTCGTTTCAATCGTATAAGGAAATCCGGCTTCGTCATACTCCCAACCAAGTTGTTTGGCTGTTTGGCTAAGTTGATCCCGATAATGCAGCAGCTTGTCCTTGATTTCATCCAAGGTAAGTGCAGCAACAACGGATCCTGTTACGAATTTAATATAAGCGCTTTGAGCCATTCCTTGATCACCTCATTCGCAAAACATCACCCATATCATAGCATCATGTAAACGGTTTTACAATATATCCCTTGGGGTAGAGTGCTTAGAAAATGGCTTGTGTTTCTACGATAACTTTCACCTGTTGGACACTGCGATCCTCAGGCCCTTTGACAGGCAATCCGACTTCTACATGCTCAACAATATAATCGATTAGCTCTTGTGTTATAACTTCACCAGGGAGCAAGATAGGAATGCCTGGCGGGTAAACATAAATGAATTCAGCAATGATGCGATCCGCAGAGTCTTTAAAAGGCAGAATCTCAGTTTCACCGTAGAAAGCATCTCGTGGTGTCAATGTTAGTTGTGGAATCGCTGGGACCTTAATGACAACTTCTTTGACTTCAGCAACATCATCATTGATGTGAGATAACTCACGTAAAGCTGTTAGCAAAATGTCTACATTCTCTGGTGTATCACCTGGTGTGAAGAGACAGAGGATGTTGTACATGTCACTCATTTCGACTTCAATATTGTAATGATCGCGAAGCCAGTTCTCTACTTCAAAGCCCGTGATACCAAGCTTACGGACGTGTACGCAGATTTTGGTAGGGTCATAGGCATAAGTGGCCTCGTCTCCAAGGATTTCTTCCCCGAAGCAATAAAGGTTCGGAATCTCGTTGATTTGTTTACGCGCATAATGAGCAAGCTCAATGGTGCGTTCTGCCATTTCACGTCCATTCAGAGCAAGGTGACGTCGCGATGTATCTAAAGAGCCTAGTAAAATATATGAAGTCGAAGTCGTCGTCAGCATCGAAATGATGGTCTGAATACGTTTCGGATTCACGCGATTTCCTTTGACATTAAGGACGGAGCTTTGCGTCATGGAACCACCAAGCTTATGTACACTCGTGGCCGCCATATCAGCGCCCGCTTCCATAGCAGACATCGGCAGCTTCTCATGGAAATGAATAAGCACGCCATGCGCTTCATCAACAAGAACGGGCATATTGTAGCTGTGAACGAGATCTACGATCTCTTTGAGGTTCGTACATACGCCATAATAGGTAGGATTAATGACAAGAACAGCTTTTGCATCCGGATGCTTTTCGAGTGCACGGCGAACGGATCGAGTCGGAATACCGTGATCAATCCCTAAATTTTTATCGCGAGCAGGTTGAATGAACACAGGCTTAGCGCCAACGAAAATAATCGCGGCTAGTACGGATTTATGGACATTCCGCGGTACGATAATTTTATCGCCTTCGGAACAAACCGTCATAATCATCGTCATGATCGCTCCGCTCGTGCCTTGCACGGAGAAGAACGTGTGATCTGCGCCAAACGCATGCGCAGCCAGCTTCTGAGCTTCTTCAATGACGCCCATCGGCTGGTGGAGATCATCTAGCGGTGCTATATTGATGAGGTCGATGGAAAGGGCATTATCGCCGATGAAAGCACGAAACTCCGGGTCCATGCCGACTCCTTTTTTATGGCCAGGAATGTGAAACTGAATTGGATTTCTTTCCGCATGCGCAAGCAATGCAGAGAACAGGGGTGTACGGGTATGATCCACCTGATTATCGCTTCCCTTCTAACGTGGATTGCTTGTCCGCAAGAATGCAACAAACAAAATGAGTATATCAAACTAGAGATTTCATGCAAGTTAATTTTTTCAAATAGTTTGTGCAAAATGGGGTCAAACTAACACGAAGAAGTATATATGGGCAAATAAAAGGAGAATTCGGATGATTTGGATGCGAAAATGGCAGGGAAATCGGCTGTTCTCACCATTTGTGATAGAACTGTTAATTATTATGTTTGTCGTCGAATTTGTTAAGGGAGCTTTGCTTCTAACTGTTTTGCCAGTTTACATGACAACTTCGCTCGGTGCCTCTGCATTTATTATCGGATGGACGTTGGCGGCACAATATATTGGCGATAATGTGTTACGTACACCTGTTGGATGGATCATTGATCGTCTCGGATATCGAGTGACCATGTTGACTGGGGTTTTGTTGACATTCCTTTCGGTTATTATTATGGCAATTACTACACAGTACATGTGGGTGATCGTCGGTTGTGCGCTTCTCGGATTTGGTACGGCCCCCTTATGGCCTTGTGTGATTACGGGTACGACAGAGGTAGCAGGTGATGAGGGCAAAGCAACGATTATGAGTGTGGTTTATATGGCGTGGCTTTCTGGGGTAGGGCTTGGTCCTGTGGTGATTAACTTTTTCGTCGGTGAAAATAACTATGCTTTTGCATTCAAGCTGCTTATTGGCTGTATGTCGGTAGTCGTGGTAATCGCACTTATGCTGCCTCGCAAACAGAAGGTGAACATATCTAATCGCGGTGAAGAAGAACAAGAAGTTGCTCTCAAATCATATCAAGTACACAAGTCTACTTGGTCGCATCGTGTTTCTACTTATTTAAGCGAGGTTCGGAAATCGATGTCGATCAGCCCGCTGATGTTTCCGGCTATGTTTGCTCAGACATTTGCTCTGGGGATATTAACACCAATTCTAACGCTCTATGCCAAAGAAGTATTGATGCTATCTTCCTTTCAATACAGCCTATTTTTGGTAGCAGGAGGTGCGGTTACCGTCCTATTTCTGATTCCAATGGGCAAAATAGTAGACCGAATAGGGATTCGTCCGTTCCTACTTATCGGGTTTGCGCTTAGTGCAGCAGCCTTACTACTTTTCACTTATGTCAAATCAATGAGCATGCTGTACATCTTGGTGGCGCTGCTCGGGGTGGGTTACGCGTTCATTATTCCTTCTTGGAATGCGCTGATTGCTTCTGCCATTCCGCCTGAGAAGAGAGGGGCAGTCTGGGGATTTTTCCTCACGATTGAAGGGTGTGGGATGATTGTAGGCCCTATTGTTTCTGGGAAGCTATGGGACGTTTATGGGTATCACGCGCCATTCTTAACGAGTGGATTCGTCCTTATAGGGCTACTTGTTCTTCAAATGTTCATTTCCATCCCCAAAAAAGGTATGGTACGATAAGGAAAAAGAAATGGTTTGGAGGCTTAACGCATCATGAATAAACAGATTGGAATCATCATGTTGTTGCTGATGACGATCTTTATTGGTTTCGGAATTATCATTCCAGTGTTGCCAGAAGTTGTGACTGGTGCGGGAGCAAAGTTTCATAACGCCGTACTTCTGTCTGTGTATTCAGCGGCTTCCTTTTTGATGTCTCCCATCTGGGGGGGCTTATCGGATCGTATCGGACGCAGACCCATTATCCTCATCGGACTGCTAGGCTTTAGCTTGAGCTTCTTGATTTTCGGCTTTGCCAATGATCAGCTCTGGATTATGTATGTATCCCGAATTTTAGGCGGCTTATTCTCTGGTGCAGCCACGGCTTGTGCAGTAGCTTATGTCGCGGATATTACAACAGCAGAGAATAGAACAAAGGGCATGGGCATGGTAGGAATGTCCATTGGTCTAGGCTTTATCTTCGGACCAGCCCTTGGTGGGATTGTTAGCAAATGGGGAACATATACGCCTTTCTTTGTAGCTGCTGCACTTTCCTTTGCTTCGTTCCTCTTTGCGGCTGCGATTCTTAAAGAATCCTTGACGTCGGACAAGCGTAGATCTTCGAAGGAAAAAGCGCCTTCGCGCTGGACTGCTTTCGATGGAGCTTCTAAGTACTTGTACGTGCTGTCATTCTTTGTGTCATTCACATTGGCGGGACTTGAAGCAACACTTCAGTATTATCAAATGGACAAAATCGGCGCTACGCCGTTTGACATCGGCATGATGTTCCTCGCTAGCGGCATCGTCGGTGCCTTGATCCAAGGCGGCGTCGTACGCCGCTTAGTGAAACAAGGTGCCGAACAGTTCGTCATCGGCATTGGGCTATTGCTCTCAGCAGCTGGCTTCTTCCTGCTGCTGTACTCCAGCAGCGTGGTAACCGCTGCGATTTACTTATCGGTCTTCGGCGCAGGGAACGCGCTGATCAGACCGTGTGTGACGTCGCTGATTACGCAGCGTACGAAGGTTGGACAAGGCGTCGCGACAGGCCTCAGCTCCTCCATGGACAGCCTGGGCCGCATCGCAGGCCCGCTCCTTGGCGGAGCGGTGTTCGCGATCTCACATTCGCTGCCGTTCATCATCGGCGGGGTGCTTTGCCTAGCTGCGATCTTGCTGCTGCAGCGGTTCATTTTGGTTGATCGCCAAACTACCGCGCAACGAGCGGTTTAGTCGAACGTACAAAAGCTGCACATCCGGCTCTCCGCAAGGAGAGGGATGTGCAGCTTTTTGGTATGCCAGGGAATATATTACGTTCGTGGAGATAATCCATACATAATGAATTTAATTGTATAGTCGATTTCTTTCTTTTCATCCCACTCCGATTCAGGAACTAGAAGAAACCGAGTAATGAGAAACCCCATTATCGTTGAAACGATCAGCCGCATCGTAGTGGGTTCAGGGAGCTCAATAAGCTGCCCCTGCTTCTGGAAATGCCGAATCGCCTTATAAGCTTTCTCAAGCACCAGCACCGCCACCGACTCTTTAAATTGTTCGCGAAGTTCATTATGGAATGGAATTTCATGCATGAAAATTTTAATGACAGGAAAGTGCTTGCGAGCAAACTCTAAGCGATTCATGGTAATCGCACGTAGGAATTGCTCAACATCGGGATAATCAGCTTCCAGTACCTTGGTGAAATCTTTAACCGCGAATGGTGCAATGAGCTTAGACATCATCGGGGCTACAATTGAAAGCAGCAGCTCTTTTTTCGTTTTGTAATGACGAAAGATTGTACCTTCCGCTACGCCAGCCTTCTGCGCAATCTCACTCGTAGAGGAGCCTGCAAAACCTTTCTCAGAGAAAATCTCCACAGCCGCTTGAACAATCTTAATCTGTTTATCGGTCATTTTATCTTCTTCGTCGTTCAGACGCAGCAGTTCAGTTAACCATGGCTCGATATCGGACATTGCATTCACCTCTTCTCTATTCATTGACATCCATTATATCTTACGATGCTTCCGCAATGCCACAATATTCAAGATCATAAAGGCGAGAGTAAATAACGCAAGTACGAGCACATCAAGCCAGATGCGGTCCCAGCCTGCGCCGCGAATCATAATATTTCGCAGAGCGTCAGCACCGTAATATAGCGGCATCAGATGACCGATCCAGCGAAGATAGACAGACATCGTATCCAAGCTAAACAAGCCGGAGAAGAAAACTTGAGGCACAATGATAAGCGGAATGAACTGAATCATCTGGAACTCATTGTTCGCGAAGGCAGAAATCAGCGTTCCCAAGGAGAGGGCAGACAATGCAAGCAAGAGGGTAATCAGCAGCACATACCAGAAGGAACCTACCATCATCAGGCCGAGGACGCTCGTTGCAAACCATGCAATAAGCGTAGCTTGCAAGGTAGTGAATATCCCGAAGCCGAGAATGTACCCAACAACGATCTCCCAGCGGCGCAAAGGTGTAGCGAGCAATCGTTCCAAGGTTCCACCAGTGCGCTCTCTAAGGAAGGAAACGCCTGATAAAAGAAAGACGAAGAAGAAGACAAAAAATCCAATGAGGACTGGTCCGAAATTGTCAAAAGCGGCCATATCAGACCCGCCGTGTAAATAAGTAATCGTCGGTGCAAGAGCTGTTGCGCTGCCGGTCGGTGTTGAATTCTGCAACGCCTTTTGCAACAGGAAGAGTACAGCTTTGTTCTTGCTTGGATCGCTGCCTTCCAGTGTCACCTGCGGTGTTGATCCATTCATGAGGAGTACAGCGTCTAGTTGAACATGATTCAGTTCCCTTTGGGCTTCTTCTGCTGAGTAAACGGTAACCTCCGCATTCAATTCCTGCAGCTTCTGAATAAGCGGGGTAGGCACATTAACAGCGCCAAGCTTGGGCACATAGGTGTTGCCATTGAAGACTAAAGACATCATGAACAGAATGAGCATGGGGGCCACTAACATCATCATGAGTGTTCGTTTATCATGGAAAAATTGGCGGAGTATGCGTACAACTATAGCCCGAATTCTCATGCCCCAGCACCTCCATAGACTAGGAATGCTTCTTCAATAGTGGAAGAGGAGGTTGCGTGCTTCAATTCAGCAGGTGTACCAATGGCGGTGAGTCTACCGTCTCGAATCATGCCGAGTTGATGACACTTGTCTGCTTCATCCATCACATGTGTAGTCAGAAGAATGGTGGTTCCATTCAAACTAAGATTCGTCAGTTCCTGCCAGATTGATTTGCGTAAGACAGGGTCAATCCCTACTGTAGGTTCATCGAGAATAAGGATACTCGGCTCATGAAGCAAGGCAATAGCAAGTGATAACCTTCGCTTCATGCCTCCTGAGTAATTGCTGACTTGCTTCTTCAAATGATTGCTCAAATCAACGAGCTCCATGACAGCTTGAATGCGCTGCTTGCATTTGGCACCTTTGAGGCCATACAAGGCTGCGAAAAAAGCGAGGTTCTCCTGCGCTGTCAATTCCGTATATAAGGCATCTGATTGCGCCATATAGCCGATTTGGGAGAGCATAGCGAGCTGTGGCATCTTCTGGCCAAGTACGGTCACCTGACCGGACGTGGGGGCATCAATGCCTGCGATCATGCGTACAAGAGTTGTTTTTCCTGAGCCGGAAGGACCGAGGAGACCGAAGATCTGTGAACTTGGAACAGCAAGTGTAATATCCTTCAGAACTGTTTTTTCACCGAATTGCTTACTGACCCCATGCACGTGAATCGATGTGGCGGACGTCATGGCCTGCACCTCTTTCCATAATTATTAAAGTGAGTAATCACTCATTTTACTAATCCAATCATACGATAAACGTTTGCACTTGAAAAGTGAGTAATCACTCATTTTTTAAAAAAAAGAGGAGCGAAGAAAAAGAGGCATTCCACAGAATGCCCCTCTTAGTACCGACCAATAGTTACTTTTTCGCCTTTGGTTCCATTTTGTGATCGACCCACTTCTCGATAGAAGGGGTTAATTGATCCTTAATGGATACCACTAGCTTGTCTTTGGAAATACCTTTTGCTTGCGCAATTTCGGCAAGTGATTTACCCGCATGCAGCTGTGCGCGGAGCTCGTCTTTGCTCATGCCAAGCGACTTTGCGAGCTTTTCAGTGTCGGGTTTTAAACCGAACTTATGCTTGCCGTGACCAGGATGGTGAGCGAGTAGGTTCTTCTCATTGAGAATGAACTTTAAATGCTCGGCGAGCTTTTGTTTCATATGGTCACCTTGATCGGCAGTCAGCTTTCCATCTTTCACAGCGGTTTCAATCTTCGTTGTCCGCAGTTGTTGCAGCTTCGCAGTTAGGTCTGCTTCCGAGATGCCTTTTTCTGCGGCAAATTCCACAATGCTTTTCCCGCTCTTCAATGATTTGAAGAGAACTTCTTTGTCAACGCCGATAATGGCAGCGGATTCTTCAATGATCGGCCATTTTCTTTTATGAAGTCCACCTTGCTCACTCTCATCGGCTTGTTGCTGTGTAACGGTTGACTGATCTTCGTAATCAGGATTTTGTGCAATAGCGGTGAGGCTTCCACCCAAAATACAGGTGAGTGCGATCGTGCTGATGAACAGCCTTCTCATTTTAGTGGGTTCCATTGGATTCGAGGACTCCTTTCCTGTTTAATGGGAATTACAGGATTTAGTGTGCGCAGGAAAGCCTCGGTTTAGTTGAAAATAACCTTAATTTCACATAAATTTTTTATGAAATTATTGCGATGGAGTATCGACTGCAAGCTTGTACAAAGGAATCAGTTTCTCAAAGGTTTGTTCAATTAAGCGCTGGAGTTCAGCGGGATTCGTTAACACGGGATCATCGAAGCGGAGGTTTCTTCCCATGAGAAGCTCAGCTTTTTTGACATCGCGGAAACGAGTAAGTGCTTCGTTCCACCCCTTAGTGTCGAGCAGAGACACTGGAGTTGCATCTTTTTTCATATGATCAAAGGAGAGAAGGAAGTCTTTAGGAATTTCTGCTTGGATTAGATTCAAATTATTCATGTACGTTTTCGCGATATTGCTTTTGTTCGGCAGTTCATAAATAAGTGCAAGCCAGATGAAAACTCGATCATCGAATAGTCCGACTTGAAAGTGAGGCACTTGCTTGTAGCCGCGTTTATTAGGACAAATGGCCATCCAGGTATCAACGGGCGGGTTAATTTTACGGCGCAAATGTTTCGCAATATGTAGGAACATCTCGGTTCCAGATTGTACGGATAATTCAGCTGCTAACACATCGCCAAGTGCCTTGAATTTAGGCTGAATTCGCTCTTGAATGGCGGCCATTCGACCGTCTAAACCTTCAATGGCGAAAGTATCGAAATCGTGTTGTGTAAATCCTGTAAAACTCATTATGGAAGGTCCTCATTTCACAATCATGTTTTTCAACTATTCTAAAGCAATTTTGTACATCTCGCAATGAATCGCTAGTTTCGTTGACATCGTCGTATAGGTCATTTGATCCATATTGTCGAAATTAGCAGGGAAATTTAGGTATTTGTCGAATGACTAGGGTAACAAGCTAGGATAGGTACAGGAGGTATAAAGATGAAGAAGCTACCGAAATGGTCAAAAATGGCAATCATAGGAACACTAATGGGAACTTGCTTTGGAGCAGGTGTATATGCAGAGGATGTACTTCAACGTGTCGACGCGTACATTCGTAATGATTTTAAGGTTGTCGTCAATGGGCAAGCCGTTAAGCTTGCGAATCCGCCATTAATTTATAATAATACGAGTTATTTGCCAGTCAAAGAATTAGGCGGTTATTTGGGAGCTGTAGTGAATTGGCAGGATAGCACGAAAACCATATTCGTCAATCCACGTGTGAATCCAAATCAACCGACGGAGGGAACGGCATCCAATTACTTGGAAATTACGCTGCAATTTCCATATGCGCAGTATATGGATTACCGCGGGGCTACCTATCCAATGTTAATTAATAATACGGATCAAGTGTATTATCGCTTAATCGATGTGGAGCGAATGGGTATTCGCACAGATGGCTTGCGTAAGGCTAAAGAGAAGTTTACAGAACAACTCTACGTAAGTGAGACTGAACTGAAAAATGTATGGGGGAATGAGCCGCCAAAGATATCCTATACGAATTTCGAACCAATCGTCGTAACCGAAGAGAACGATCCGCTTAAGCTGAAAAAATTGAAAGAGTACGCAGAAGATTTCCGATATCTGCAAATCGGCCAAGTCAGCGTAGCTTCAAACCCCATAATCTTTGATAAATTAAAAGAAGAAAATACATACAGCTATCTAACATCTGATGAAACAGGCCATTTTTATCGAACAACAATCACCCTAACTCAAACAACAGCGTGGAATAATACGATCGATTATTTCGTTGGAAGTTCTGCGAAAGAAGATATCCAGGCTGGTAAAGTCACGAAATAGTTTCTCATTCTTGTTTCCGCCTCAAATAAAATATGGCAATTTGTGTGCGATCTCGTAGGTTTAATTTACTTAAAATTTCAGTTATATAGTTCTTCACCGTACCTTCGCTCAGGAATAACTCCTGGGCGATTTCTTTATTTGAAAGGCCATCTGAGATTTTAGCTATTATAATCTGTTCATTTGCTGTCAAACCATATCCATCAATTGAAGTGGCCGACACATCCGTTTTGGAAGGGATTTCTTGAATGAAACTGGTTAGCTTTTTTGCAATTTCGGGATGAACAAGTAAATTCCCTTGCTTTACGGTCTTAACGCCTTGGATGATACGATCTGGGGAAATATTTTTTAATAAATAACCGCTAGCGCCGTTTCTTAGAGCCTGTATGATGTACGCATCGTCATCAAAGGTTGTCAGAATCAAGATGGCGATGTCCGGATTGCATTGCTTGATGAGTTTGGTTCCTTGCACACCGTCACAACCGGGCATTCGAATATCCATAAGGACTACATCAACGTGAACACCTGCTTGAATAAATGCAAGAGCTTCATCTCCATTTGTGCAGGTGCCAACGACAGTAATTTCGGGATCCAGACCAATAATTAATTGTAAGCTTTCACGAATAAATGGATCATCATCTGTAATTAGAACATGAATCATGATTCTTCAACCCTCCACTTTAATTACTCATGTACATGACGAAAAGTTGGCAAAACCGTTGTTACGGTGTATAGATCCTCATCGGCTATGAGGAGATTCCCCCCAATAAGCTTACTCCGTTCCTCCATCCCAGTTAGTCCTAAGCCCTTAACTAGTGGTTCTGAAGCACGTTTACCATTGTTGGAAATCGCCATGGATACTTGATGCGGCGTAAACTTTAAAACCAAGTGAACCTGTGTGGCTGATCCGTGCCGTATCGCATTCGTAATCGCCTCTTGTGCATTGCGGTAAAGAATGAATTCCATGCTGGGATACAAATCATAGGGCATGCCTTCGATACTCATTTCGATGTGGATGCCATTCTCTTGTTTCAGTCCTTCAATCAGCTTATGCAGAGAGTAGCCATGCAGGGACTGCTCATCAGGCTTCAATCTACGCACGGTAGAGCGAAGGAGTTCCATGCTTTCACCAAGCTGGTCACGGACGGAGCCAAGCATCTCGGTTCCTTTTTTCGGCTGTATGGGAAGAATGCTAAGAGAGGCCTCCATCATCATTTTTAGACGAATGAGCTTATGACCCAAATCATCATGGAGGTCATGTGAGATTCGGTTTCGTTCCTCGGTTTGGGCGATATGCTCAACCTTTCTTGCATAATCCAATAACCGAAGTCGTGCTTCATCCAAGTCATAATGCTGCTTGCGAAGTTGATCAAAAAGCAGGTGTACATCTTCTTTATTTTGTTTCGTTTGCTGCAGTTGAAAAAGAATGAGTGTGAGTGCTAGGTACATGAGATTGGCAATGATGTAATAACTAGTCGGCTGGTTTAGCAAGGTAAGATTCAGAACAAGTAGTTGTATGAGCCATACCGGAAACTGTGTTCGTGCCGTCGTATGATCTCCAAACGTTAGTAATGTTGAGAAAAAAGCGATGAACCATATTCCGTTGCAGTAGTAGTTCATCCAGCCAACACTGCCTATTTCAATTAGCAGCATCGGGAAGGCGTGTGGGAACCGTGTTCGGCGTATTTCTGTCATTGCAAAGTAGAGAAGAACAAGAAGGGTGTAAGTATCATTAGAAGCATAATTCTCCAAATACATGGAGGCGATGGCTGGAATCAGAATGAGTAAATAACGTGTAAGATGGAGTTGACGTTGCAAGCCGTTTTCCTTCCTTTATTGGGCGTTTTTAGTGAAGTATAGCATATACCACATAGGTCTTTACACGTTGCGTTGTGAGAAAATGACTTTTGTCACCTCGATTAATGACTTCTTCTACCTGATACCATGGCTGGGAACGTGTACAATAACCATAATCTGTATTGTAGAAGAAAGGAAGAGGGATCTATGAGCTTTGTTCAATTGAAAAATGTTGTAAAGAAATATAATGATCGCATTTCAGTCGACCATTTGAATCTTACTATTCGTGAAGGCGAAGTTTTCGGTCTGTTAGGCCCTAATGGAGCGGGCAAAAGCTCGACGATTAAAATGCTAAGCGGACTGTTGAAAATTGATCAAGGCGAGGTGCTTGTTGGCGGATGTTCCGTAGCTAAAAACCCGATAGAGGTTAAGCGTCAAATTGGTCTTGTTCCTCAAGAATTAGCGATTTATGAAAACTTAAGTGCTCGAGAGAATGTCACTTTTTTTGCGAAGTTATACGGATTACGAGGAAAGTTGTTAAAAGACAGAGTAGAAGAATCATTGTCCTTCGTTGGCTTGTTAGATCGAGCGAGCGATCTAGCAAGCTCATTCTCGGGTGGAATGAAGCGGAGATTAAACATTGCGTGCGCGATTATGCATCATCCTAAACTGATCATTATGGATGAACCTACGGTGGGGATCGATCCCCAATCACGTAATCATATTTTGGAATCGGTACGTGAGTTGAACCGGATTGGTTCAACGATTATCTATACCTCACACTATATGGAGGAAGTGTCTACGATCTCTACGAGGGTCGGCATCATGGATCATGGTCATCTCATCGCATGTGGCACGCAGGAGGAACTGAGAAGTAAGGTTGCACAGGACAACAAAATTATTCTGCAAGTAACGAATCTGGTTGATCTAGCTATACAAGAGCTAAGGGAGCATCCATTGATTAAAAATGTGATCCACACTGATCAAACGATTGAACTTATTGTAGGAACGACGCAAAGTTATTTGCAAGATATCTTATTTATTCTTTCCAAGCATGGTGTCAAGATTCAGACGCTCTCCCAAGTAGAGCCTGATCTAGAGGCTTTGTTCCTGTCATTGACGGGAAGAACCTTGAGAGACTAGGAGGGATACCATGCAAATGTGGACAATTGCGATATATGAAATCCATCGAAAACTAAGGATGCGGTACGTGTTCTTGATTCAATTGCTAATGCCTCTAATGTTGATCTTTATCTTAGGCTCGGCGCTCTCAGGTGCTTTTAAAACGGAAGATAAGACGCCTAGCCCTGTGAAAGTGGACCTTGTGCAAGATGATACTGGGGCATTACGTGAGAGTTTTCTAGGCTTCTTAGCAACGCCGGAAATTAACAAACTTATACAAACCAATGTCATTTCAACTCGGGAGGAAGCAGTCAAAAGGTTGAGAGATGGCGAATCGGAGTTTGCTCTTCTGATTCCAAGTGATTTCAGTAGTCAAGTTACCTCAGGCAATGCCTCACAGTGGGAAATGATCCTAGGTAAAGATTATTTGTCAAATCTAACAGCACAAATGGTATTTCGTTCCTTCCTGGATGACGTAAATCACAAACAAGCAATAGCCATGATGGCAAATGCGTATGCTTCTAGCCAGATTCAGAACCCGACGAGTGCTGCATCTACGGAGAAATTGACTACCAGCGATTCGTTTGTCCAAGTAGGCAAGCTTGCAGCCTCAAATGCGAACTACACAGCTATGCAGTATTACGCGGCTTCGATGTTAATTATGTTTTTATTATACTCAGGCATGATAGCAGCATTTAGCCTGCAGGATGAGAAGGAGAAGCACACTTTATCTCGTTTAAATGCGATGCCTATTCAACAATATCACATATTAGTAGGCAAAATCCTCGGCAATATCGTTATTTCCATCGGGCAGGTTGTGGTTATCGTTGGAGCTACCAAATTGTTCTATGGTGTTGATTGGGGCTCGAACTTCTTGTTACTCTTCCTCATAAGTTTATGCATCATCACAACGTCAATGAGTTTAGCCATTGTGGTTATGCTTCTTTCAAAATCAAATAAAAGCATCTCAACCACCTTTCAATCGGTCATTATGATTATGACATTCTTAAGCGGAGGCTTTACACCGCTTCCAGACGGCTTCGTTAAGCAGTTAGGCTCATTTACGCTGAATTATTGGGGAATGCAAAGTATGTTTCACCTCATGCTTGGAAGTGAAGCCGGTATAGTCTCCCATCACATTTTGATCTTAGCTTGTATCAGTTTAGGCATGTTGGGACTCGGATTGCTTCTTTATCGAAAAGGGGGATATCATGAATAGTTTTACGATCGCTCTAAATATGCTGCGACGTTCACTGTTTCAAAGGAAGGGGCTTTTACTGTACCTAGTTATGCCAGTTACCGCGGTTTCACTGATTATTGGCATTCTTGGCAAGCAAACAGAGAATCAAATCAACATTGCCTACCTCAATTTGGATTCGGGCTCAATAGGCATGCATATTTCTCAAGAACTAGCTGCATTGCCAGATTATCGATTGAAACAAGCGGAATCAGAAGAGGATCTTAAGAGCGAAGTGATCAAACAAAAGGTAAATGCTGCTTTCATCATTCCAGCAGGATTTAGTGAAACGATTCTTTCCGGTGCTGCTCCCCAGCTTGATATGTACCAATTGAGCATGAATGAAGCGACGATTAGTTTCAAAATGAAGTTGGATAGTATCTTATCTGGTTACCAAGCCACGATTGCGAGTTCTAGCATGCAAGGACTTCAGGGAGCCGCGCTGACAGAGGCTGTGGAGAAGACGATCCAGCAGATTCAAAAGCACCAGGTAAAGTCCCAAATAACGGATCTGGACTTGTATACGAATCCCAATGTGCGTCTTGTGATTGGTTTTATGTTGATGTTTATGATGGCACTTATTAATAATACAGTGTCTCTCGTTATGGAAGATCGGCGGCTTCGAACGATGGCAAGAACCTTTACGGCACCAGTCCGTTCCCATGAAATCGTACTAGGAAATTTCTTAGGCAGTTTTGTGGTAGGCACACTTCAAGTGTTGGTTATTCTCGTGATAACAAGATATGTTGCCCAGTATGAGTATGGACTACCATTCGTATCACAATTTGTGATCTTGGAATTTTTCTTATTAGCGACAATGGGCATTGCCAGCGCAGCAGCAAGTATGGTTAAAAATACGACGAATATGAGTGTCATTAATTCACTCATCATTACCCCAACCTGCATGTTGGGGGGGTGCTTCTGGCCGATTAGTCTGATGCCAGATTGGATGCAAAAGCTGGCTAACTTTGTTCCGCAAAAGTGGGCACTTGATGCCATTACTCATATGGGTTCAGGTCAACCGTTATCGCAAATGTGGATGCACATGGGGGTACTTGCTTTATTTGCTCTCATTCTAATGAGTATTGGTGCGGCGATCCTCAAACCTGATGAACTAGAAGTAAGTTAAAGCAACTAAAAGGGCAGCCGGCTAAGGCTGCCCTTTCGTATCTGATGTTTGTTAGATTACAAAAGCGCTAGAGATAATAACCAACAAGATGAAAAGTACCAAAATTGCTGCTGCAGAGGATCCACCGCCACAGCCAACACCACCAACACCTGCTACACCATAACCCATTTCATTCACCCTCTCTGTTTTAAGACCTGTTCATTGACTTTCGACATAGCATATGGAGCAATGGGAAAGATGGAATGGGCTGTGAGAGACTTCTGAAATGATTGTGCTGCTGTCCCTAGTCAAGTGCGGATTTTGCATGGATGTATGGTATAATGATCGAATGTTCATGGAAAGGAGAATGGTTGGAGAATGACAGCGAATGAAATTGCAGAGTGGATGCTTAACGAGTTGAAATCGGCAGGTATTTTGTATCAGAAAGATGCCGTTGACTATATTCTTAAGCATTATGGGGAATCCTTTATTTATGTAAATGACAATGGAAATCAAGCCATTTCCAAAGATGTTAAGAAAATTTTCAAGAAATTGCATGGCGGTAGAGCAGCATGGGAACGTGATGGGTTTTTCTGGGGTTGGCATTAATCAATGGTTGGCGTGAACATGGGCTGTAGCTGATGGCAAACAGGCATCGGCTTTTTTTGTGCGCTTTCTTTTAAAAAAATATCCATAATCCAAGTTGCTAAAACATAGAATTCATAATAAGATAACATTAAGAACACAAGTTGTCTGAATATTTAAATAAATGGTTTGCGCCAATTATGGAGGGGATTGCCGTGAGTAAGAGTCATGAAGTGGAGTATTGCAACCTAGAGTTACGATTTGATCGCCGGCTAATCCGGAACTTCATTAAAGCACTCATCCAAGAAGGATATTCGCTCTACTGGAATGAAAGTGAACTTCAGTTTATCATTTCAATTCGCACTGGACGCAAGCTGATTAAGCTGAAATTCGAACGAATTGGCGAGAAGTATAAGATTGTTGGCAATTATTCATTCAAGGATGAGAAGCTTGCAGAAATGATGGAGAAGTTGATCGGGGATACCCGAGGCCATGCCGTTGTCAAAAGATTTAAGGATCGGCAAATTCTCATTGAGAATATTATGTTCGGGGAGATCATCCGCATGGTGGAGATTAGCGGAATTGAACATAAGGTGCTGTATCAGAAGGAGCCTGCTGTGACCGTAGAAGAAGTCATGCAAGCACTAAGATCGAAGAGGACAGACGAACGCATCCCTATTTTGCGAATGGAGCTTGATTATGAATTAGCTACATTGCAAGATGCGCTCTCGTCCGGTGATGCCAAAGCCGCGATGGAAAGTAAAGTTAAATTGATCGAGCTGAGACAAGAAATGCTGCTATTGGAGATGTGAGAATGAATAGTGTGCTGGGATGAAAGAGAGCCTGTATGAACGTATACGGGACTCTCTTTTGTGTGTTTATAAGGGGAGAAGAATGAGACTTTTGTAGATGCAGCGAAGAAAAGAAGATTTTCTGCGGTCAATGTCTGAACTCCCTGAGATGGGAGTTCTTTTGACTCGCGAAAAGACTATTGTTAACGTGTGCATAGATGTGATATGCTTCTAATTGAGGTGAATGTATGAGCGCAACTATTAAGGATATTGCGAAGCTCGCGGGAGTTTCCCACACGACAGTTTCCAGAGCGTTAAACAATAGTCCGCTCATCCAAGAGGAAACGAAAGAGCGCATTCGCATCATCGCTGAACAGCTGGATTACACACCGAATTATAATGCGAAAAGTTTAGTCTTGGATCGTTCGTATAACTTGGGGCTATTTTTTACCACACTAAGCAATGGAACATCTGCTGGTTTCTTCTACGAGGCCATTCGTGGGGTTAATTCTGTGATAAGAGATCGCTATCAGTTGATTGTCAAGGGTATTGATGATTACACTAGCTTTCATTCCATCACCAAGAAGAGCTTTGATGGCATTATTATTGTTAGTCAAAGTGACGACGATGGACCGATCATTGAGCATATTGCGAACAAAGGTATTCCGCTTGTCGTATTGAATCGGCCTGTGGACACCGCTGGTGTTCTGAATGTCCTTTCTGATGAGGAACAAGGAGCTTTTCACGCAGGAGCCTTCCTGGTAAATCAAGGGCATAAGAAAATCGCCTTAATTGAGGGACGTAAGGGCTTTAAGTCTGCACAGAATCGTAAGGATGGCTTTGAACGAGCAATGGAGCATTATGGTATTTTGATCCCAGCTTCATACCGCATGCCGGGACTTTACGATTTGGAAAGCGGTCATCAAGCGATGCAACAATTTTTGAGCCTCGAAGAGAGACCGACAGCGGTTTTTTGCTGCAATGATGAGATGGCATTAGGAGCTATTAAAGCTGTTTTTGAAGCGGGCTTACAAGTCCCGAAAGACATATCTGTAGTCGGTTTTGACGATACAGTTTTCGCGGCGTATGTGACCCCAGCTTTAACGACTGTACGCAGGCCGATCGAACAAATTAGCAAAGAAGGCGCACTTCGTCTCTTAGGTAATATAGAGAATAAATTGCATGCAACAGAGCAACTTCTTTTGCGGACAGAATTAATCGTTCGTGAATCTGTGCAAGTATTACAAGCATAAGAAAGTGGGGAAAGTCGATGAGTATTCTACGAGAATTGTTAAATGACATTCCGATTCCGCAAATGGTCAAAATTCGTCAGAAATTTGATCGCACAATTCTGGAAAATCCTTTGCAGGAACTTGCTGATAAGCTCGAAAGCAGCGGCGTTATGCCTAGCATCCTGCCAGGACAGCAAGTAGCAGTTGCAGTTGGAAGCAGAGGAATTGCTAATATTGCGGGTTTCACGAAGACAACCTTGGATGCCATCAAGGCAAGAGGTGCACATCCATTTATCGTACCTTGTATGGGAAGTCATGGCGGGGCGACAGCGGATGGTCAGACTGAGGTGCTCCAGCACTTTGGGATTACGGAAGAAACGATGGGAGCACCGATTCGTTCTTCCATGGACGTGGTTCAAATTGATCAACTGCCGAATGGTTTGCCGGTTTATGTAGATCGCATCGCCTCAGAAGCAGATGCCATTGTCGTTATTAACCGTGTGAAGCCGCATACCGCATTCCGCGGACGCATTGAGAGCGGCATCATGAAGATGATCGCGATTGGCCTTGGTAAACAAAAAGGCGCTGAAGCTTGCCACCAGCTTGGCTTTAAATACATGGCAGAGAATGTTCCTGCTATGGCGAATTTAATGATTGAGAAGCTGCCGATCGTATTTGGTGTAGCACTCGTAGAGAATGCTTACGATGAGACTTGCCAGGTTGAGGTTCTTCCTGCCGCAGAGATTGAAGCGCGTGAGGAAGTTTTACTGGTAGAAGCGAAATCGCGTTTGCCGAAAATTTTATTCGATGAAATTGACGTCCTTGTGATTGATTACATCGGTAAAAATATTAGCGGTGACGGTATGGATCCTAACGTAACCGGACGTTATCCAACCCCATATGCACATGGCGGACCCGAAGTGTCGAAGATGGTTGTCCTTGATTTGACACATGAAACTAAGGGGAATGCCAATGGCGTGGGTACAGCGGATTTCACTACACAGCGTCTGGTTGATAAGACAAATCTAGAATTCACCTATGCCAATGGGTTAACTTCTACGGTTTGTGCTCCTACGAAAATCGCGACTACCTTAGAAAATGATTTCTATGCGATCAAAGCAGCCGTGAAAACTTGTAATATTTTAGATTACACGACCTGTAAGCTTGTTCGCATCCAAGATACACTTCACTTAGGTGAGATTGAAATTTCGGTGAATCTCCTTGAGGCTGCCCGTCAGCATCCAGATATTGAAATTTTATCGGAGCCATTTGAGCTAACATTCAATGCAGAGGGGAATATTCGCCCATGACGCAAAGTCAGAAGCCCTATATCATAGCTGCGGATATAGGTACCACGAGCACCAAAACACTGGTCATCGATCGGGACGGACAAGTACTTGCCTCCCATTCCATCGAATACCCGTTATTCACACCTGCCGCAGATCGGGCTGAGCAGGATCCGGATCAAATTTTTGATGCGGTGGTGCAGGGGATTGGGGCCGTTGTTCGCAAGCAAGGCATTTCGCCTGAACAAGTGCTTTGCGTATCCTTCAGCTCAGCCATGCACAGCATAATTGCGGTAGATGAGCTCAATAAGCCATTAACCCAATGTATTACTTGGGCAGATAATCGTGCCGCGAAATATGCGGAGGATTTGAAGCTGAATGGACTTGGTCAACAGATTTATGCGAGAACAGGCACACCGATTCATCCCATGTCACCACTTTTGAAATTGAAGTGGTTCGGGGAGCATGAACCAGCGCTTGTTCGAAATACCCATAAATTTATAGGGATTAAAGAGTATGTGTTTGCCAAGCTGTTTGATCAGTATCTGATCGACCATTCTCTGGCGAGTGCGACAGGATTATTCAATCTCGAACAATTGGATTGGGATGCAGGTGCGCTTGAGTATGCAGGGGTTTCACCTGAGCAGCTATCCGCGCTTGTACCTACAACACATCGTGTAGAAGGTATGAGCTTAACTTATGCTGCTGCGATGGGCTTGTCCACGGACACGCCGTTTATTGTCGGAGCTTCCGATGGTGTTCTTGCCAACCTTGGCGTAGGCGCCTTCGAGCCCGGGGTTGTCGCGGTTACGATCGGAACAAGCGGAGCCGTGCGCAGCGTCGTAAACAAGCCGCAAACGGACCCTGAGGGTAAGTTATTCTGTTACGCGTTAACCGAAAACTTCTGGGTCGTGGGTGGACCGATTAATAACGGAGGTATCGTTTTCCGTTGGGTCAGAGACCAGATTGCGACAGCAGAAGCCGAAGAAGCACGCCGTATGGGGATGGATCCGTACGATCACCTGACAGCTCTTGCTGCTGAAGTGAGAGCAGGCTCCGAAGGATTGCTGTTCTTGCCATTGCTGTCCGGCGAACGTGCTCCATATTGGAATGCCAATGCTCGCGGCGTTTATTTCGGTCTATCGCTTAGTCATCAGAAGAAGCATATGATCCGTGCCGCTTTGGAAGGTGTTATGTTCTCCATCCAAGCCGTTGCCACATCGTTGGAACGAATGATGGGGCCAGCTACGGTCATTCGCGCCTCCGGCGGTTTCGCTCGCTCAGAATTTTGGCGTCAGATGATGACCGATATGCTCGGTACGGCAGTAACCGTTCCAGACTCCATTGAGAGCTCAGGAATTGGTGCAGCTTTGCTTGGTCTACTCGCTATGGGGGAGATCGACGACTTATCACATGCACATAAATGGATCGGGGTAGGAAAGGCTCACGAGGTGAATGAAAACGATTATCGCGTATATCAACAATTGACATCTATTTATACGAGCGTATATCATCAGTTAAAAGATCAATTCGACGCGATCACCGCTTTTCAAAGTCAGCACCTACGGAGTCCTCAATCATAATTCACTAGAGACAAAGAACTATTATTCGAGAGGATGACGACAATGAACTTATTCGATCTTTCTGGGAAAACAGCAGTAATTATTGGCGGTAATAGTACACTTGGTGGCTCAATGGCTTTAGCCCTTGCTGGACATGGCGCTAAAGTAGCTATCGTCGGGCGTAATCAAGAGAAAAGCGAGCTGGTTCGAGATAGTATTGCTGCTATTGGCGGCGAAGCGAAAACTTTCCAAGCGGATGCAACCAAACGTGAAGATTTAGAGCAAGTACTTCAAGATGTCATCGCTTGGTCAGGCAGTGCGGATATTCTTATGAACTGTCCGGGTAAAAATAGTGCGACACCTTTCTTTGACATTTCCATGGAAGAATGGGATTCTATTATGGAGGTAAATTTGAAAAGCGTCGTGCTAGCTTGCCAAGTGTTCGGGAAATACATGGTTGAACGAGGTGCAGGCGGAAGCATTATTAATATTTCATCCGTTTCCTCGGATCCACCACTTTCTCGTGTATTCACTTACTCCGCTTCTAAAGCAGCTGTGAATAATATCACACAAAACCTAGCTCGTGAGTTCGCTCCTAGCCGCGTACGTGTGAACGCGATTATTCCTGGCTTTTTCCCAGCAGAGCAGAATCGTAAGATTTTGTCGCCTGAGCGGATCGAATCCATTATGCGTCATACGCCAATGAATCGATTTGGTGAAGCTGCAGAGCTTCAAGGTGCTGCGGTGTACCTGGCTTCAGAGAAAGCTTCAAGCTTTGTAACAGGAACAGTTTTGAGAGTAGACGGCGGTTTTGGCGCGATGACGATTTAAACTATTTATATATCGGAAGGGTGTATGAGAGACATGTCTAAGCAACAAATAGGTGTTGTAGGTTTAGCAGTAATGGGGAAAAACTTAGCATTAAACATTGAAAGCAGAGGCTTTACGGTATCCGTATTCAACCGTTCTGCTGAGAAAACGAAGGAGCTTCTTAATGAAGCACCAGGCAAGCAACTAGTAGGTACATATACGGTTGAAGAATTCGTTCAATCCCTTGAAGTCCCGCGCAAAATTTTGATCATGGTCAAAGCAGGCGGTCCTACAGACGACACAATCAACCAATTGCTTCCGCATTTGGATAAAGGCGATATTTTGATCGACGGCGGAAATGCATTCTTCCCAGACACACAACGTCGTAACAAAGAGCTTGAAGCTCACGGTATTCGTTTCGTTGGAACAGGTGTTTCCGGCGGTGAAGAAGGCGCGCTTAAAGGCCCTGCAATTATGCCAGGTGGCCAAGAAGACGCGTATAAATTGGTTGAGCCAATCCTTACTGCAATCTCTGCCAAAGTTGGCGAAGATGCTTGTTGTACGTATATCGGGCCAGACGGCGCGGGTCACTATGTAAAAATGGTGCACAACGGTATTGAGTACGGCGATATGCAATTGATTTGTGAAGCGTACCAATTGCTGAAAGATGTACTTAACGTTAGCACAGAAGAGCTTCATGAGATCTTCACGGAGTGGAACAACGGAGAGCTTGACAGCTACTTGATCGAAATCACGCGTGATATTTTCACGAAATATGACGCTGAAACAGGCAAACCGATGGTTGACGTGATTCTGGATTCCGCTGGCCAAAAGGGAACAGGAAAATGGACCAGTCAAAGTGCTCTGGACCTTGGCGTGCCGCTTTCTATTATCACAGAATCCGTATTCTCCCGTTTCATCTCTGCGATGAAGGAAGAACGCGTAGCAGCTAGCAAAGTACTCAAAGGACCTGATGCTCCAGCATTCACAGGGGATCGCAAAGCGTTCATTGAGGCTGTTCGTCAAGCGCTATACGCAAGCAAAATTTGTTCTTATGCACAAGGCTTCGCTCAAATGAGAGCAGCTTCCGAAGAATACAATTGGGATTTGAAATACGGCAGCATCGCAATGATCTTCCGTGGCGGCTGTATTATCCGCGCTCGTTTCCTTCAAAATATCAAGGATGCGTATGATCGCAATCCTGAATTGAAAAACCTATTGCTTGATTCCTACTTCACTGGTGTAGTTGATAACTATCAAGGATCATGGAGACAAGTTATTGCAGAAGCAGTTACTCGTGGTATCGCAGTACCTTCCTTCGCATCAGCGTTAGCTTATTATGATAGCTACCGTACTGAAAGATTGCCTGCTAACTTGTTACAAGCACAACGTGATTACTTCGGCGCTCATACGTTCCAACGTGTAGACAAAGAAGGATCTTTCCACTACAACTGGATGGGTAACGAATAATTACGTCTCATCTTGGAAGCCGTATGCTGCTTCACGCAGCCACATCTTCAATCGATCAGCTTCTTGATCGAAGCCATTGCGTTTGTGGATGAGCATGAGGGATATCTCGGCAAAATATCGGAAATTTCTTAATAATCGTGGTTGAGTTAGACCTTGCATCAGCGGGTCTTCTTCAGCCACTTTTTTCTTAATAAATTCTAGAATCCAGACGACATCCTCTTTGCATAGCGTATAGCTTGGGTGCAAAATTTGCTCCAGTTTGCGTTGTGTGCGGTTTGTAAAGGCGGTAGTTTGGTTTTGCTGCAGCATAGTTGGGTTCAAAGCTCCATCTCTCCTTACCTTTGTGGTCTCTCTCCAATCTTAACTGTTTGTGCTAGAATTTATTCACACTACTATATGATTTTTGGATGGAATGTATTCATGCTGTAAGGGCTATGGTATGATGTTGGGAAGTTTGTATGACTAGCATATGGGAAAAGGGGATTTGTGTGACAGTCAGAAATATTGTACTTGTTGGATTCATGGGAACAGGGAAAACAACCGTAGGCAAGAAACTTGCAGAGCGTTTAGGATGGAGTTTTTGTGATTCTGACGCCGTGTTAGAAGAAGTTCAACAGACAAGCATTCCCGAATTATTTAGGGATCATGGAGAAGCACACTTTCGCGTTCTGGAAACCGAGACGCTGGCACGTATATTAGACAGTGAGGGACAAGTTGTCGCAACGGGCGGCGGTGCGGTACTTGCAGAATCTAATCGGATTTGCATGTTGCAGCATGGTTTTGTTGTCGCTTTGAATGCGACTGCGGAAACGATTATCCAAAGAGTAAGTAGCGATACGAATCGACCTTTACTTCAGGGTAATTTGGAAGAAAGAGTACATACGCTAATGGAACAAAGAAAGCATGCCTATGATTTCGCTCATACGTCCATTGATACGACGGACTTAAGCGAGGATGAAATTGTAGATCGCATCATTCAGCAAGCGGTACGCCACTAAGGAGAAGATAAGCTCTTCAGCTTAATCTTCCCACTCCAGCATGCCGCCGGTCATGTTCTTAAGTCCCTTATAACCGTTAGCTTCTAGATAGCCGAGTGCGCGTCCGCTGCGATTTCCACTACGACATACTAAAATGACTTCGTCGACTTGCGGGATCTCGCTAAGCCGCTCAGGCAATTGGCCTAGGGGGATATGTATTGCTCCTTGAATTATACCTTGGGCTACTTCCTCATCTTCGCGAACGTCAATAAGTGTTAACTGCTCTCCTTGCGCGAGTCTTGCTTTAATCTCGGATGGTAGAATCGTGTCCATGATACGCCTCCATGTTTGTATTTTCAGAAGATAGCTTCTTACTTAGTATGATAGAAACTTAACACCGTGATGTCAAACGGAGCGTTTCAATATCTAGCTTTTCCTTGATATATCTGCTAGGGGGAGAAGGTTCCCAAGTTACATTTCGTATGGTACACTGTCAATAAATCTTAGGATCTCTATCATCCTGCTGATGTTTGGTTTCTTGGCATTCATTCTGCTGGATATACATATAAACTATTTGCGAAGGAGTTAACAAACGACATGAAAGCCATCGTAAAACCAACCTCCCATCTCCAAGGGGAAATTAATGCGTTATCCTCCAAAAACTACACGACACGCTACTTGCTCATCGGTGCACTAGCTAATGGGACAAGTACTATCTATTACCCAGCTCATAGTGAAGATAGTGATGCTATGAGACGATGTGTACGTGATCTTGGTGCTATTATAGAAGAAGATGATGAGAAAATTGTTATTACAGGCTTCGGCAAGAACCCTAAGCATGTATCTCAATTGAATGTTGGTAATGCTGGCGCTGTGCTCCGCTTCTTGATGTCTACGGCTGCTTTCTGCCCAGAAGTGACATTTGTTAATACGTATCCAGAATCATTGGGTAAACGTCCTCACGATGATCTAATCGACACTTTGCAACAAATGGGTGTAGAAGTACAACATAATAACGGTCGTTTGCCGATAACAATTAAAGGGGGACAACCTCGCGGCGGCAAAATCACCGTTTCTGGTAATGTGAGTTCGCAGTTCCTGAGTTCTTTGTTGTTTATGACGCCACTTTTGGAAGAAGATAGTGAAATTGAAGTTTTGCATGATTTGAAGTCCAAAATTATTGTAGGGCAAACGCTTGAAGTTCTAGCACAGGCTGGCATCGTCGTTCATGCAAGCGAAGATTTAATGCACTACCGTATTCCAGGCGGACAATCCTATGAAGCCAAAGAATATGTGATCCAAGGCGACTATCCGGGCTCTGCAGCCATTCTTGCTGCCGCAGCGGTTACGAATTCCGACGTACGTGTACTTCGACTAGAAGAGAACAGTAAGCAAGGCGAGAAGGCCTGTGTGGATGTTCTGAAGGCGATGGGTGTGGACTTAACACATGACAATGGTGTTGTCCATATCCGAGGGAATCAACGTCTTGTTGCTGGTGAATTTGATGGTGATCATTTTACGGATGCCGTTCTTGCCATGGTTGCTGCAGCTGTATTTGCTGAAGGAACTTCGCGTTTCTACAATGTTGAGAACCTACGGTATAAAGAGTGTGATCGTATCACAGATTATTTGAATGAGCTTCGTAAAGCTGGAGCCCATGTTGAAGAGCGTCAGAGTGAGATCATTGTTCATGGTAAACCACAGGGGGTCGAAGGCGGCGTAGAAATTAATGCGCATTTCGATCATCGGGTAATCATGGCATTAACTGTAGTTGGTCTACGTTCTGAGAAGGGTTTAACGATTCGGGATGCCCACCATGTGGCGAAGTCGTATCCACAATATTTCGACCACTTGCGCTCAATTGGCGCACAGGTTGAGCTTGTGAGTGAGTCCTAGAATCTCAATTACATTGAATGGGTGAGTCAGCATGAGGATTATTTGGCAAGGATTGAAAGTGACGTTTGGATTGTTTCTCGTAGCAGGGCTTACATTTGCGAGCAGCGTATTTGCTGTATTGCTTTATGCGAAGGCTACAGGGAAAGAACCAGCATTATTCGCTTCTGGTCCAGTAGTCTTAGCAGTTGATAAACCCATCGCTACGGAGAAGGGCGCTGTGAAGCCGACACCGTCGCCCATACATGCACAAGTCACATCAGCGATGTTGGATGTTCCTATTTTCGAACAACTGCCCGAGCTGCCTGCTGGTTGCGAGATCACAAGCCTCACCATGCTGCTGCAGTATTATGGCGTAAACAAAACGAAGATGGATCTAGTCGCCGAAATGCCGACCGACATGACACCAGCCAAATTGGATGCCAGCGGTAACATCACTTATTGGGGCAATCCGAACTCCGGTTTCGTTGGAGATGTAACCCGTAAGAAAAGAGGCTTTGGTATCTATTCCGCAGGACTCTTCCCGCTTATGAAAAACTATATCCCTCAAGCGATTAATATAACAGGGGAAGCTTTTGAATTGTACGAGGGGCAAGTGGCGCAGGGGATCCCAGTTATCGTTTGGACGACAATTGACTACAACCTACCGTACAAATGGGTAACCTGGGATACACCAATCGGTCCACTAAAGACGACATATTCGGAGCATGCTGTAGTCCTTGTTGGATTTGATGAGACTAATGTTTACTTGAATGACCCATTGAGTGGTAAAAAGCAAGTCAAAGTGAGCAAAGCTCAGTTTATTGAAACTTGGACAGCAATGGGGCAACAAGGTCTAACCTACTTGAATAAATAGGAGAGCAACCCACATGACATTTGAGAATCCATCTAGGGAACATATCAAAGAATTGCTTGCTAATGCAGGGAATATTGCTGTAGTAGGCTTATCTGATAAACCAGATCGCACATCTTATATGGTATCAGCCGCCATGCAAAGCCGAGGATACCGAATTATTCCTGTTAATCCGAATGCGGATCAGATTCTAGGCGAGAAATGCTATCCATCGTTATCGGACATTCCTGAGCCTGTTGATATCGTAAATGTGTTTCGCCGTGCTGATCAGGTTGTTCCAGTGGCTGAAGAGTCAGTTAAGATTGGGGCGAAAGTGTTCTGGTTACAGCTAGATATCGTAAATGAGGAAGCAGGACGTATTGCTAGTGAAGGTGGCTTAGAAGTCATCATGGATCGCTGCATTAAAGTGGAAGATGCCATACTGAATCCGCGTAACAATTAATGCAGGTCGCGTAAGATGTATGCGTCAACCAAAGAAAACCGCTAGTCGATCACCTTTGCAGGGGGCCGATTAGCGGTTTTCTCATACGTTGGAACTAAGCTTTCAATACATCGTGATCCACATAGCGCTCGCCATTAAGCTCGCTAATTATATTGATAGCGACTTTGGCTCCATCACCAGCTGTGATAATCGTATGCATGCTGACGCCAGCTGTCGTACCTGCTGCCCATACACCTTTGAGACTTGTATTTCCTTGTGCATCACAGTCAACAATGGATTTAATTCGTGGTTCAGTTCCTGCTTTTGTCGCGATACCAGCGGCTTCAGCAAGTTCAACGGATAATCCAGTTGCAAGAATAACGTGCTTACCTGTATAGGTACCATTTTCTGTGGTGATCTCAAAACTATCTTCATTCTTTACAAGCTGAGTCGCTTTGCCATGAACGAATTCAGTTCCAAATTTTGCGGCTTGTTTCTTGCCGATTTCAACTAAATCAGGCCCGCCAATCGCTTCAACACCATAGTGATTTTCGATCCATGCACGCTTCGTAACACTTTGCTCATTGTCGATGACGAGCGTTTTCTTGCCTGCTTTTGAAGTGAAAAGTGCAGCACTCGCGCCGGTTGGACCTGCACCAATAATAATAACATCATAAGACATAAGCGTATTTCCTCCTTGAATCATGAATTTGGGTACAAGTGAAGTATGACAGTTTCTAGGGGACTTAGTCAACTTTTGCATTTACTATGTAGAGAAACCTTGGTGGAACATGCGATATGCTTATTTTTTTTGACAAAAGGACGTACAAGCTTTACGATTTGATAAGAGAATCTTATGGTGATGAGGAAGATTCTCTTCGAAATTGCTAAGGCAGATGCTTACGAAGTCAGTTTTCTGACGAAAACTTTAAGGAGGTTAGCATTCGTTTGAACTGGATGGGGAACTTACAACAGCTTGGCCGCTCCTTAATGCTGCCTACCATTGCGCTTCCTATTGCTGCTGTGCTGCTTTGTCTAGGGGAATTACCTTGGGATGTCATACATGCTTCAAGCTTTGGGGAAATGCTGTTATTGGCTGGAAATACAATCTTTGATTATATTCCAATAATTTTCGCTGTTGGTGTGGCATTGGGATTAACAGAAAGTGCCGGAATAGCTGGCTTATCGGCCATGCTAGGGTATTTCATGTTTACCCGACTCATCGAGCATGGGCTTGGCACGCAATTTCAATTAGGCGTTTCTGGCGGGATCTTGATTGGGCTACTGGCCGCAATTATCTATCATCGCTGCAAGGAGATTAAGCTTCCGGAGTATATACAATTTTTCGGTGGACCTCGGATGGTACCACTTGTTATGGGCCTCGCAACGCTCATTGTCTCGTATATTATGATCGGGATTGGTCCGTATCTAGTGATGCTTATGGGCAAAATCTCAAGCGGATTACTTGGATTAGGCGGCTTCGGTACATTCATATACGGGATTGCTCATCGCTTGCTCGTACCTTCGGGCTTACATCATATTTTGAATAACTTTTTCTGGTTTCAAGTTGGGGCTTACGAGACGCCAACGGGTCAATATGCTTATGGTGATTTGCCGCGCTTTTTCGCTGGCGATCCATCTGCAGGCATGTATATGGCCGGTTTGTACCCGATCATGATGTTTGCATTGCCAGCTATCGCTTTTGCGATTATCGGAGAGGCGAGGGAAGATCTAAAGCCGAAGATCAAAGCTACATTTTTAACGGCTGCATTAGCTTCCTTTTTAACTGGCGTGACAGAGCCGATTGAATTTGCCTTTCTTTTTGTTGCACCGTATTTGTTTGTTATCCACGCCATCCTTTCGGGTGTAGCTATGTGGATCGCGTATGAGTTAAATATCCACCATGGATTCTCATATTCTGCTGGGGCTATTGACTACATCATTAATCTGCACTTATCACACAATGGCTTATTATTGATCCCGATTGGGCTGGTCTATGGTTTACTGTATTATTTCTTATTCCGATGGGCGATTCAGAAGTTCCGAATTCCTACTCCGGGTAGGGAAGAAGGCTCATCGCTAGAAGAGTGGGCAGGGGACATACCGTATCGTTCTCCATTAATTTTGCAGGCACTTGGCGGGAAAGACAATATTAAGAAGATTGAAGCCTGTATTACTCGATTGCGACTTACACTTGTCAATGATCGTCTGATGGACATCACGGCATTACGACACTTAGGAGCAGCAGGCGTCATACGTCTTGGAGGAGGCAATGTTCAAGTCGTGTTTGGAACATTTTCAGAGCTTATACGTGAAGAAATTATGAAGGTATTACGCAAAGATATTCATGTCGTATTATTTACTTCTCCGATGCAAGGACGTATGATCCCGATTGAAGAAGTGCCGGATCGTATCTTTGCCTCCCGACTAGTTGGGAATGGTGTTGCCTTTATTCCTGAAAAAGGAGAGTTGGTTTCCCCTGTTGCAGGTACCATTATGCATATTTACCCGACGATGCATGCACTTGGGATTCTTACGGAAGAAGGGCTTGAAGTTCTGCTGCATATCGGAATTGACACGTCCAGCTTACCAGGTAAGTGCTTTAATGCGGTGGTGAAGGAAGGCGATCGTGTGGAAGCCGGGCAGCTGCTAGTGAAGTTCAATTATAACAAAGTGAAGAAATTCGCATCTTCCTTAGCGACACCTATGATTATTACGAATCCAGATATTGTGAAATCATGGAGTTTTGCTCCGTTTAAGCCAGTTAAGAAAGGCCAAGGCTCTGTTATGTCCGTAGTCCTTAAGCCAACTAAATCCGAGGGGGGGACGAACGGATGATTAGAGGTGTAGGCGCATCATCGGGAATTGCAATGGGTCAAGCGTTTGTTATTCCCACTTGGGAATGGGATTTTCCAGAGAAAATGATAGATGTGACGGATTTAGCGTATGAATTCGAGCGATTGTATGATGGTATTCGGCACTCCAAGGACGAGTTAGAACTAATCAAACAAGAGATCAAAGAAGTTGTCGGGCAAGAACAGGCCTATATTTTTGATGCACATTTGGCCATTTTGGAAGACCCTATTTTCATGAATGAAATTCAAGGTATTATTGAGCTGCAATATAAAGCCGCAGAAGTCGCGGTGAAAGAAGTTATTGATAAATTCGTAGGTATGTTTAATTTGATTGATGATGAATACATGAAAGAACGTGCCTTAGATATTAAAGATGTCGGTAATCGTCTCTTGAAACATTTATTGGGGGATACAAGCACAACAGTGCCGCCGATTGACCATCCTTATATTCTAGTTGCGAAGGAGCTTACCCCTTCACAGCTTGCTCATCTAGACCCGACGAATGTGCTAGGATTGTTGACCATTCTGGGAGGAACGCACTCACACGTGTCGATTATGGCTAGAGCGATGTCTGTTCCTTATGTACTTGGATTAGAAGGAAAGCTGCTGCGTCCTATTCAGAATGGTGATTTCTTGATTATTGATGGGCAAGAAGGCACTTTGTATATTAACCCAGATAAGATCACAATAGAACGTTATCAAGCGCGTAAGAAAAACTGGCTGGAGTTCAAAGAAAGTTTGCAAGGAATTGCCGATGTGGCTCCGTTGACATTGGATAGAAGCTTGGTTAATCTGCATGCGAATATTAATTCGGTTATGGAAATTGACCAAGTACTGAGGAATGGCGCATCAGGTGTAGGGTTATTCCGTACGGAATACTTGTATATGGATCGAGATTCATTGCCTAGTGAAGAGGAACAATTTGAGGTCTATCGCCACGCGGCGCTGCAGCTCAAAGGGCGTCCAATCGTAATCCGTACCTTGGATATAGGCGGGGATAAGAAACTGGACTACATGCCGCTAGCCAAAGAAGACAATCCTTTCCTAGGCTACAGAGCCATTCGGATTTCTCTGGATCGAACGGACCTGTTTATGACACAGTTAAGAGCGATCTTAAGAGCTAGTCATTATGGGAATGTGAAGATCATGTATCCAATGGTGACTTCGATCGAAGAGGTGCGTCAAGCGAAAGCGCACTTGGAAAGAGCGAAGCTGGAGCTAAGTAGTCTTGGTGTGCCTTTTAATGCGAATATCGAGGTTGGCCTTACGATTGAAGTACCTGCAGCTGCCATTATTGCTGATGTGCTTGCCAGTGAAGTGAATTTCATGAGTATCGGTACGAATGATCTAGTTCAATATGTTCTAGCTGTTGATCGAATGAACGAGAATATCGCGCACTTATATAATCCTTATCATCCCGCCGTTATTCGATTACTCAAACTCGTGATCGACGCAGGCAAGCGTGTTGGCATTCCTGTAGGCGTATGCGGGGAAATGGCAGGAGATATTCGGGCTCTGCCGATTTGGCTTGGACTGGGCATTGAGGAGCTGAGCATATCGGTTCAGACGCTCTTGCAAGTTAAGCACAGACTGCTTAGCAGTGATGCCGCGACATGCAAGGCGTTGGTCGATCGTATTTTAATTTGCAAAACGAGTGATGAAATCTTGGAGCTTCTTGCTCAAACAGAACAAACGGAATCCATTGTAGGAGGTAATTAGTATGGAATTAGCAGGTTTGAAGGTGCTAGCCTTTGTTGATGAAGAATTTGAAGATTTGGAAATGTGGTATCCTGTCTACCGGTTGCGCGAAGCAGGAGCAGTTGTAGACATCGTTGGACCTAAAGCGAAGACCGTATATCATGGCAAATATGGTGTACCCATCACGACGGACTATGCGTTCGATGAAGTGAAATCTTCGGATTATGTTGGTCTCTATGTACCAGGTGGTTGGGCACCTGACAAGCTACGTCGTTATGCCGATGTGCTTAGATTAACGCAGGAATTTCATGCGGATGTAAAGCCAATCGCGCAAATTTGTCATGCTGGCTGGGTTTTGATTTCTGCCAAAATCGTTCAAGGCTACACGATGACGTCCACGCCTGGCATTCGCGATGATATCGAAAATGCTGGGGCGATCTGGCTTGATGAAGAAGTGGTCGTGGATCGCAATATCATTTCAGGGCGTAGACCGCCGGATCTTCCGGCATTTTCCAAACGTTTTGTGGAGGAAGTTATCTCGTTTAGCAAACAACAGGAAAAGTAACACTTCGCTTCCAAAGGTGGCAAAAACTACTATGTATGACTCAGAAGGAAATCTGAAGACATCGTAGAATAACATAGTACAAGCAACTCATGTACATGCCGCCAGGAAGTAGAAGGAGTGTTAGAATGCAAAAGTATTGTAAGTGCGGACGCACGATGAACCTTCGTCTGCGTACGGTTATTTATCAAAGTAAAGTAGATATCGAGAATGTGCCTATTTATTCCTGTGAAGCCTGTGGACGAAGTGAGGTCGTACCTCATGTGAAGCCTGAACTTACTGGTCTGATAGGTAGGTTAGGTAGTAAACCAGAGAAGCAGCAATTCTTTTTCCATGAAGTTTCGGAAGTTGCCTTTCTGCTATTAAAAGTAACAGAAAAAGAGCGTATGAATGATTCTATGGAGAAAATTGTGGAAGAACGAATCAATGAACTGTTGGACATCTTATTGCTAGCGCAATCGCTAGGAGATGAGCCATGGGCTGAGGAAATTCGGAAACGGTTATCTCAAATCACTCAAAGCGCAATTTCAACGTAAAAATTGGCGGCCAATCTCGATAGGAGGTTGGCTTTTATTCTATTTGTGACCCTTTTGAAAATAAAATGAAAATTATTTTCAAAGCATTTTCATTTTGCATTGCAAGATGGGTTAATTTGTCGTATCATAACGATAATATACTAGGTTCGCAGAATACTTGTGAAAATGGAGAGAGCAACCGTGACCGTAACCATTTATGATGTAGCGAGAGAAGCAGGCGTTTCCATGGCAACCGTATCTCGGGTCGTTAATAATAACCCGAACGTGAAGCCACAAACACGTAAGAAAGTTTTTGAAGCCATTGAACGATTGGGTTACCGTCCAAATGCGGTAGCTAGAGGATTAGCAAGTAAGAAGACGACAACGGTTGGCGTTGTTATTCCCGATATATCCAATTCTATTTTTGCTGAAGTAGCGCGTGGAATTGAGGATATTGCGAATATGTACCATTACAATATCATTTTGTGTAATGCGGACAAGAAGAAAGAGAAAGAAATTCGTGTAATCAATACATTGCTTGAGAAACAAGTTGATGGGTTGCTCTTCATGGGTGGAGTTGTAACCGAAGAACATATTCAAGCTTTCCGTACTTCATCTGTACCGGTTGTCCTTTGTGGCACGAAGGATGAGAACCAAGCAATGGCATCCGTCGATATTGATCATGAGGCGGCTGCATTTGATGCAGTGAACGTACTTATTGCAGCTGGGCATCGCGATATTGCAATGATTTCAGGAACACTTCAGGATCCAGCGAATGGATTCGCGAGATATCAAGGCTACAAACGTGCGCTTGAAACGGCTGGTATTCCATTACGTGATGAGTATGTACGGATTGGCAATTACCGTTATGAGTCCAGTGTGGATGCGGTTAACTATTTCTTGGAACTTTCTCCTAAACCATCTGCCATATTCTCGGCAACGGATGAGATGGCTATTGGCGCTATTCATACCATTCAAGACAATGGGCTTCGCGTTCCTGAAGATATCGCTGTAATCAGCGTAGATAACATTCGGATGGCATCCATGGTGAGACCGACATTAACGACGGTAGCTCAACCAATGTATGATATCGGAGCTGTGTCGATGCGACTACTGACGAAGTTGATGAATAAAGAATCAACAGAAAATATGCAAGTAATTTTACCGCATGAAATCATTAACCGTCATTCGGTTAAAGCTCAAGCTTAAGTGAAAAAATAAACCTCTAATCGTGTCCTTCCATGTTGGAAGAGATGCGATAGAGGTTTTCTCATGTAGGAAGAGAGAGGGAAATCAATATGACTTGGAACAAAATCGCACTAATTGGAGCAATGAATGAAGAAATTGAGCTGCTCGTTGCTCATATGACAGATATAAGCGAAACGGTAAAAGCCGGCATTACCTTCCGAGAAGGCACATATTTCGGGAAAAATGTCGTTGTATGCCGCACTGGCGTGGGGAAAGTGAATGCTGCAGTAACTACGCAAATTCTGATCGATCAGTTTGGTGTAGAGGCTGTTATCTTCACGGGTGTAGCTGGGGCATTAGATCCTGAATTGCAAATCGGTGATCTTGTTATTTCCACGGAATGTGTACAGCATGATATGGACGTGACAGCACTAGGTTTTCCGCGCGGCGTTATTCCTTATGCTGAGAACTCGGTGTATGCAGCTGATCGCAAACTCGTAGAGTTAGCTGTCGCTTCTGGAGAAAAATTATTTGCAGGTAAAGTGAAGCAGGGGAGAGTACTATCAGGCGATCAGTTCATTGCAAGCCGTGATGTGGTAGCTAGTCTGTATCAAGAGCTGAACGGTATCTGTGTCGAGATGGAAGGATCATCTGTTGCACAAGTGTGTGCGATGAATAGTATACCTTATGTTGTCTTGCGCTCCATGTCGGACAAAGCAGATGGCTCTGCCCATGTGAATTTCGCCGAGTTTACGGTGATTGCATCGGAGAATTCGTATAAAATGGTTGAAGATATGGTGAAGCAGCTGTAAATCTGCCTCATGAATAAAGCTCAGAGCATCGCCTAGTTGGCGGTGATCTGAGCTTTTCTTATCTCTGGAATGATTTCACTTCAAATACATCATCGCGAGTTCCTTCGTCTGCCGATTCTTCTCTGTGATCACCTGACGCCTTGGAATCGGCGCCCAAGTGTCGACCGGGTCGAGCCACGTCTCCACGAGTGGGATGGGGCTCTTGCCTTGCCAGGCGTCCAGCCACGCCTGGGGCAGCCTCAGCTGGGGCTCCGCCTCCAGCTGATCCATAATCGCCTGCTCGCTCATCACGAGCCAGAGCAGGCTCCAAGCCCGCGGTACGACACGCCAGATGTCGTACCCTCCCCCCCCGAGCGCGACCCACCGACCTTCGCACCACTGGTGCGCAAGTCGATGGATGAGCTCGGGCATGGCCTTGTACACGCGCATGGAGCAATGTACATGCGCGAGCGGGTCGAAAGCATGGGCGTCGCACCCATGCTGCGAGATAATAACGTCCGGCTGGAAGCGGGCGATCAGCTCGGTCAACACCTCGCTGAAGCATTCCAGCCAAGAATCATCCTCGGTGTAGGGCTCCACCGGGATGTTCACACTCGTTCCGAACGCGTCTCCTTCTCCGCGTTCGTTCACAGCCCCAGTGCCGGGGAATAAATATTTCCCCGTCTCATGGATGGACAACGTGCCGACCTGCGGATCGGCGTAGAAGCTCCACTGCACACCATCGCCGTGGTGCACGTCCGTGTCGATGTAGAGCACCTTAGCGCTATATTTCTCCTTGGCGTAGGCGATCGCCGCAGATGCGTCATTATAGACGCAGAAGCCCGCACCCTTGCTCTGCAGGGCATGGTGGAGGCCGCCGCCTAAATGTAAGGCATGCGGCGCTTGGCCGGACATAACGACGTCTACGGCAAGGATAGAGCCACCTACGACCTTCGCTGTGATGTCATGCATCCCTGGGAAGTAGGGCGTATCGTCTGTGTCGAGCCCGAAACGCGTAGCTTCACGCACCCAGCGCTCATCAGGGTCAGCCGCACTTAGTGCTTTCACAGCCTCGATATAAGGGGCTGTATGCACGCGCATCAGATCTGTGTCTGTCGCTGGGCTAGCAGTGAGAAGTGCACTGTCAGGGAGCGCACCAGCCTTGCGAAGCAGATCAACTGTCATGATGAGACGATCCTGATTGAAGGGATGAGTATCATTAAATTTATATTGAATTTCTTGATCATCATAGATAAACACAGGTTGCGTAAACTTCATGTTCATTTTCCAAATTCCCCCGAATTGGCTAACAATTTCGTTTGAAGATCTGCTACTAACTGCATCTTATGGAGCTAATACATAAAGCGCTGCTGGAAACGCACACGATCGAACTGCTCGACCGATGAGATAGGTACTTGCTTCCCGATTCTCACCATGAGACAGTTAGCGGGATGTGAGCAAATTTCTGGATCATCGGTTGCAAACCAGATCATATCGACACTTTTCATGAGCTTCTCCATCATTTGACGATATTCCCAAACGGTTAATTTACTCGTTTCTAAATCCCAATGCCAATAATATTCGGTTGTGAAACATATGACATTTTCCATTTGATCATCTTCAAATGCAAGTTGAATCATTTTTTTGCCTAAACCAATCGATCTGTAATCATCAGCGACCTCAATGGCACCGAGTTCAATTAAATCCTTCATATTTCCTTGTGACCATCGTTCAATTTCATCTGCGTAATGGAAAGTGACGTAACCGACAATGGTGGATCCATCCCTCGCCAGAATGATTCGTCCTTCAGGTAACCCGGCGATCTCGATGAGTGCTTCGAGTTGTTCTTTCGGCCGGCGAAAGGCGTCGAGCTTCGCGTGCATGGTGAGTTCCTGCAATTTGTCTGGTGAAACGGGACCCTCAATAATAATTTCTGATTGATCGGGAGCAGTGCGCAAGCTTTGTGAGTGGTAGATCTTGATATGCTGCATAACCTTGGCTCTCCTTCTAAAAAACAGCATGATGGGCGTTTCCTTTACAAAAATATGAGAATTTATATATTTCACATAAGTAGTCGTTTATTTTGGATTCATAGTAATTTTATACCAAACTTTTGTTTGAAATCATAGCAAAACTTAAACATAGGCGAAATATTCTGAGTATGTTATAATAGAACATGTCAAAAATCGATCACATTTTGCTCGAATTCATCAGTAAAGTGAAAGCGGTTTATTTCGTGAGGAGGGTTTTACGTTTATGGATCCAATGAAAGATGAACTCATTAAATCAGTATCCCTTAATCCAAACATGGCTAATTACGAACAAACACATGCGACATTTGATTGGGCTGACATTGAGAAAAACTTCTCCTGGTACGAAACAGGTAAAGTGAATATGGCCTATGAAGCCATTGACCGTCATGCGGATGGCGGGAAGAAGGACAAGATTGCTTTATATTACAGCGATAGCACGCGTGATGAAGCGATTACATTTGGACAAATGAAAGAAAGATCCAATCAGTTTGGTAATGTGCTTAGAAATCTAGGCATTGGCAAAGGCGAGAGAGTTTTCATTTTCATGCCGCGGACACCTGAACTGTATTATTCTTTACTTGGATCGCTCAAAGTAGGCGCGGTTGTTGGACCGCTTTTTGAAGCGTTCATGGAAACGGCAGTTCGAGATCGTTTGGCGGATAGTGAAGCGGTTGCGATTATCACAACGCCTAGCCAATTATCACGAGTGCCATACAGTGAACTTCCACACTTGAAGCATGTGATCCTTGTTGGGGAGAACATCGAGCTTGGTGAAGGACAAGTTGATTATCATAAAGAAATGGCGAATGCTTCTTTAGAGCTTGAGATTGAATGGTTGGACCGTGAAGATGGATTAATTATTCATTATACATCAGGGTCAACAGGTAAGCCGAAGGGTGTATTCCACGTTCAAAATGCGATGTTGCAGCACTACTATACAGGACAAATTGTCCTTGATTTAAAAGAAGATGACATCTACTGGTGTACAGCAGATCCAGGTTGGGTAACAGGGACTTCCTACGGGATCTTCGCTCCGTGGTTGAATGGTGCGACGAACGTGATTCGCGGAGGACGTTTCAGTCCACAGGATTGGTACAATACACTTCAGAAATATAAAGTAACCGTTTGGTACAGTGCGCCAACTGCTTTCCGTATGTTGATGGGGGCGGGCGATGATGTTTCTGCTAGCTATGATTTGTCGGCACTTCGTCATGTATTGAGTGTCGGAGAACCACTGAATCCGGAAGTCGTCAGATGGGGTATGAAGGTCTATAATCAACGTATTCACGATACGTGGTGGATGACAGAGACAGGCGGACAGTTGATTTGTAACTATCCATCCATGACGATTAAACCAGGCTCTATGGGACGTCCAATTCCAGGTGTAGACGCTGCCATTATTGATGACGCTGGTAACGTTCTTCCTCCGAATCGGATGGGGAATCTCGCGATCAAAACATCTTGGCCATCGATGATGCGTAAAATTTGGAACAACCCATCTAAGTATGAAGAGTACTTCCGTTTGACAGGCTGGTACGTTTCTGGAGATTCCGCTTATCAAGACGAGGACGGTTATTTCTGGTTCCAAGGTCGAGTGGATGATGTGATTAACACAGCAGGAGAGCGTGTAGGCCCATTTGAGGTTGAAAGCAAACTTGTTGAGCATCCAGCTGTTGCTGAAGCTGGGGTCATTGGGAAACCAGACCCTATGCGTGGAGAAATCATCAAAGCGTTTATCGCGTTGCGTGAAGGCTTTGTTGCTTCTGATGAACTGAAAGCAGAAATTTCTAAGTTCGTCAAGGAAGGTCTATCCGCGCATGCGGCACCGCGTGAGATTGAATTCAAGGACAAGCTGCCCAAAACACGCAGTGGGAAGATCATGCGCCGTGTGCTTAAAGCATGGGAGCTTAACCTTCCAACAGGTGACTTATCGACAATAGAAGATTAATTTAGGTTCATTCACAGCTTTCTCCGTACCCTCAGTGGTGCAGAGAAAGCTTTTTTGCGTCAAAAAAAAAGAAGAGCCTGGCAGCAGCCAGGCTCTTCTTCAAATTCGTTTATTTATTGTATGCGATGGTAGCTGAGAATTTAGATTCTCCTGCATCATTAATGGCTGTTATCTTGTAATAGCCATTGAAAGCTGCTGCGTAGTAATGGAATTCATTTCCATTCTCGACGGTGCCTAACTTCGTGAAAGTGCCTTTTTCTTTATCACTAAAGTACACGACATACTGTTTGACTTTGTCTTTGGCATCATTCGCTTTCCATGTTAGGACAAGTGAAGCTTCTTCAGCTTTTGCCTTGATGCCGGTAGGGGCAGAAGGAGCATCCTTGGATACCGGCTTGCCTGAAGGCGTGCTAGTTCCTGTTCCAGTACCCGTTCCACCATTCGTTGTTCCTGGGGATGGCATAGTAAGATCTTTCAGTGGATTGCCATTGCTATCGACACCAGGGATGATTAACGAATCTAGCGTGCTTCCATCCGTATAAGAGGATCGGCTTGGTGTGGATTCTTTACCTGCAACATCAACAGCAGTGACATAGTACCCTGTTATAGCTGCCGTTTGAAGTTGATCTACAAACTTAGTCTCCGCACCTGCAAGCACGACTTTTCCACCTATAAGCTGGAACTTGCCTTGATTATCTGAACGATAAATGCGATAGCCTACGATATCTGCATCCGTGTTCGGTTGGAAAGTAATTGTCGCCGTATCCCCTGATTTGACTGTTACGACGTTTAGAGGTGCTGGAGGCACTTTCCCATCGTCCGCCCTTGGGTCAGTTTCGGAAGGAGCATCTACGTCATAATCAGTTGGCTTATAGAAATCGATAGGCTTTCTGCTTTTCTCAGGTAGCTTTTGCATGGCTGCATCGATTTCTTTTAATAATTGCGTGATTGATTTTTGTCGTTTAATTACGACTTTCTCTTGTACGAAATCAACAGGTGTCGTTTCTTGAGCTACGTAATTGAGCCCATTTAGCGAGCTGATTTTCATTTTAACCATGACATTATCTGTTTCTGTAGGCAAATACTTTTTGTTGAAAATATCGGTTACCAGATGCTCAGAGCTTGTTGTCAGTTCACTCGGAAGCATGCCGGATAAGCTAGAGACTGTTGATGAAACGATACCATCTGGTTTTGCGAATGTTTTGTTCGGGAATAGATTTGGTTTTTGCTCAATTGTTTTGTTTAAGATGAGCGCCCAGATATCTTTTGCATGGTTGGTTTGACCCGTTTTGGAAGACAGTTTATTAATCGGTTGATCATAACCGATCCACACGCCGACTGTTACATCAGGGGTGAAGCCCATGAACCAAGCATCAGCGTCATCCTGTGTGGAACCTGTTTTTCCAGAGATCTCGATTTTACCGTAAGATTTGAATTTTTTCATGAGATCAGTAGCTGTACCTTGGCTAGCGTTGCTAATGACGGTTTTCATCATATCCGTAATTAGGTAAGCCGTTTGTGGTGAGTACACCGTTTGGGGCTTCTGCTCATGTGCATAGATGATTTTGCCGTTCGAATCTTTAATTTCACGAATTAAGTACGGTGCATTAAACACGCCTTTATTCGGAATAGATGCATAGGCACCTGCTAATTCCTTGACGGAGGTTCCTCGACTTAAACCACCTATAACACCAGTTTGAGCGACATTGTCTTCTTTGGTAAGTGATGTAATGCCTAATTTCCTAGCGAAATCCCATGCTTGCGTAATGCCTACTTTATTGAGGAATATATCAATAGCAGGGATATTATAGGATTGATTTAATGCTCTTCGAGCAGTCATCAGTCCATGGAATTTATGGTCCCAGTTCTCTGGCAGATGGAAACCTTTAACGCCATCTTTGAGAATGATTGGGATATCATCTACGATGGTGGCAGGCTGCAAGACCCCTTTTTCGAGTGCAGGGATATAAGCGGCAATTGGCTTCATTGTAGACCCAGGCTGTCTGTAGGCTTGCGTAGCGTGATTCAGCTGCTCATCGAAGAAATCGCGGCCTTCAATCATTCCTTGGATGGCTCCTGTTTTGGAATCAATCATAATGGCGCCGACCTGCTCGATGCCGCCTTTCTTCTCATCCGTTGGTGCGAAATTCTTCTCATTGCTAGAAATCTCATGCATCGAATCATAAATTGTTTTATCAATCGTTGTGTAGATTTGATAACCGCCGCGTAATAGCTGTGTATGTATGTTTTTGAGTGCTTCATTATACGCGGTTGGGTTCGTCTTCGGATCAAGTTCAGGATGTTGAATCTTCAATAAAATTTCAGATGCTTCCTGTTCGGTCTCGATCATTAGATAAGGGTAGGTCGTATAGGCTTTTTGAGCTGCTGCAGGCATGGAAGCTTTAAGATCGAATTTCAAGGCATCTTGATATTGATCATTGCTGATTTTGTTTTCTTCCATCATCCGTTTTAATACGAGCTGCTGTCGCGTTATCGCTTTTTTGAAGCCATCCTCATCAAAAGTCGGCTTACTTGTAAAAGCCGAATATTGCGATGGAGATTGAGGTAATCCGGCTAAATACGCGGCTTGTGCAACATTCAATTTGGCTAAATCGTCGATATTGAACAGACCTTTGGCAGCGGCTTTAATGCCGTAGAGATTATAACCAGTTGCTCCATTGCCATATGGGATTTTGTTAAGGTAAGCAAGTAAAATTTCATCCTTCGACATGATGCGTTCCATTCGGAGTGCAAGCAGCAATTCTCTTGCTTTACGGCCGTCATCGCGATCTAGTGTAAGGAAAACACGTCTAGCTAGCTGTTGTGTGATTGTACTTCCACCGGTTTGCACATCTTCATTCAAAAGCTTCTGTGTGACTGCACGGTAGAGGCCACGGAAATCGATGCCGCGATGATTGTAGAAATCTTTGTCCTCAATGGCGAGAACGGCGTCTAACAAGTTCTGCGGGATGTCTTCGAGTTGTGCAAGTCGTCGATCTTCTTCGGTTCGTAATTGTCCAATTACAGCATCATCATTGAAATAGGCGAATCCTGTAATTGCATTCTCCTGCATTTGTTGTCGAATCGCATCTTCGCTGCGGATCGGATCTTTTTTGACAAGTGCACTTACATATCCGAAAGCGGCGGATCCACCCAGCAGGCCAGCCAAAAACACACAAATAATGGCCCATTTTAATGAAATTCCAATTACTTTAAATGTTGTTCTAACCCAGGGACGATTCAATTTCGCGAAAAAATTGCGCATAAGTTCCAATATCCTCCTTACATGAACCCTAATAGTATATCATAATTGCACCTTTTGCGGTAATGCTGATGGGAGAAAGGTTCAGTTCTAGGTTTGACAAGTATCAGATTGCTGTGTTATAACAAGAACAAATGCGTTGATGGATCAGCAGTAGGTAGCTTGTGGATGCTTTCAGAGAGCCGGTGGAGGGTGCGAACCGGTACCTGCAGGTTAGTGAATTACGGTCTTGAGCAGTAAATGGGAACCTGCAGGAATGTGCCTGCACTAGTAGTATTTACCGATTAAACCTCGTTATCGGTTCTTGAGTGAAAATAGCACGCCGTGCCTACGACTTTGGTTACCACAATAGAAAGTATAAGTGTTCGGCTTCCGAAAACGTCTTTCTATTTGGCGATAAAACCATCATCTAAACGCGGTCGCTCATCTTTGAATGGCCTCGATAGAGGTTTTCTCATAGATGTACGTAACTGCTGTTTTAATTAGGGTGGTACCGCGAGTCAAGTCTTCTCGTCCCTTTGGGATCAGAAGGCTTTTTTGTTTTTATATTTCATAATAAAGGATGGTTGCAGATGAGTATTCTGAAGGATTTAGAGTTTCGCGGTTTGCTGCATCAAATTACGGATCGAGAAGGTTTGGACAAAAAGCTGAGTGAAGAACGCGTTGTCCTATATTGCGGCTTTGATCCAACAGCGGATAGTTTGCATATCGGTAGTTTGCTTCCCATTTTAACCTTGAGAAGATTCCAACTTGCTGGACATGTTCCTTTAGCTTTAGTAGGTGGTGGAACTGGGCTTATTGGTGATCCGAGTGGTAAAGCGAATGAACGCACATTGAATGGACCTGAAGTTGTTGAGGCATGGTCTCAAAGTATTAAAAATCAGCTCTCTCGTTTTCTTGATTTCTCACCTGAAATTGAAAATAGTGCTGAACTAGTGAACAATTACGATTGGTTAGGTTCTCTGAATGTGATTGAATTTTTACGCGATGTAGGTAAAAACTTTACTGTGAACTATATGTTGGCTAAAGATTCTGTAGATTCACGTATTACGAAAGGGATTTCGTTTACAGAGTTCAGTTACATGATTCTGCAATCCTATGATTTCTTGAAGTTAAATGAAACGAAGAACTGTTCCGTTCAAATTGGTGGAAGTGACCAATGGGGGAATATTACGGCTGGACTTGAGCTAATTGGTAAATCAACGGATCGCCGTGCTTTCGGTGTAACACTGCCGCTTGTTACGAAGAGCGATGGGCAGAAGTTTGGTAAAACAGAAGGCGGAGCCATCTGGTTGGATGCTGCCAAAACATCACCATACCAATTCTACCAGTTCTGGTTAGGGACAGCTGATAATGATGTCATCCGGTTCTTGAAATATTTCACATTTGAAGCACAAGAAGAAATTGAAAGACTTGAAGCTGAAGTGGAAGCTCAGCCGGGGAAGAGAGAAGCTCAGAAAGTGCTGGCTCGCGAAGTTACGAAGCTTGTTCATGGGGGAGAGGCGCTAGAGAGTGCGCTTAATATCACATCCGCGTTATTCAGCGGGGATATTCAGTCACTTTCACGTGTTGAAATTGAAGAAGCGTTCAAGGATGTCCCTTCAACAACATTAGATCAAGATGACGTCGCTTTGATTGATCTTCTGATTTCTGTAGGAGCTGCACCATCTAAGCGCCAGTCGCGTCAAGATATTGAGAGTGGAGCGGTTACGGTAAATGGTGTTAAAGTGACGGATCTGGAGGCGACGACGAAACAATTGGGTCGATTAGGTGAATCTTATCTCATTATTCGCCGCGGTAAGAAGAATTACTTCCTCGTCAAATTTGAATAAACGTTGGTAAATAAATAACCCCCTTAGGGAAATCCCTAAGGGGGTTGCTTTTATTAACGGCTGTAGAACTCGACGATTTGTTTCTCGTCAATTTCTTGTGGAAGCTCGGAACGTTCTGGTAAACGGATGTATTTACCTTCTACGCTTGCGTCGTTAAACTCAAGGTAAGTTGGAAGGTAGTTACGGTTAGCAAGAGCTTCTTTCACAGTGGAAAGGCCTTTGCTTCTTTCACGAAGTGAAATCACATCACCAGTGGATACGATGTAAGAAGCGATGTCAACTTTTTTGCCGTTCACAGTTACGTGACCATGAGCAACGAGTTGACGTGCACCTGCACGGGAATTGGAAAGACCAAGACGGTAAACCAAGTTGTCTAGGCGGCTTTCAAGCAATACCATGAAGTTTTCACCGGCAATACCCTTGATTTTGGAAGCTTTGTCGAACAAGTTACGGAATTGTTTTTCGTTCAAACCGTACATGTGACGAAGTTTTTGCTTCTCGTTCAATTGTACACCGTAACCGCTCATTTTTTTACGTTGTCCTGGGCCATGTTGACCTGGAGGGAATGGGCGTTTCAAGTCTTTACCGTTACCGCTCAAGGAAATACCAACACGACGGCTTAATTTGAATTTAGGTCCTGTATAACGTGACATATAGGGAAAACTCCTTCTCATGACAATTAGTTTGTAAATAGCATCTAGATGTCAGGGTGAAGACAAGTGCCCGATTTTGCTTACGAATCATAAAGTGATTCCCTGTCAAGAGTAGTTCAGCCGCTGTCTTGTCAGGAGCAAAAGCAGTGAGGGTGATCACAAATGGCATTCACCGAAATCATGGTGTTACTCGACTTCTAATTTTATTAAAAACAGAGGCAAGTGTCAAGTCTCTCATCCTCTGAATGAGAGGAAAATATCGTGCAATAGATGTGGAAAAATAGTATGATAGAAGAAAGCGCTTTTTAATTGGTACTTCAGGACTATTGTTAGTGAGTGAAGGAGAGCCTATGAGTGAACTTCGCAGTATACAAGAGCATAGTCGCGCAGAACACTTTGACGTGTTTCTTCGGCAAGGCTTTATACTTTCTGACAACTTTTCTTACGAGGGTTTGCAGGCAAACCCAAACTTACACCAAGTATTTGAAAACTGGAATCAGCAATTCGGTCCGAACATGCTGCCTTCGCATACCGCGCTGTTGTGCGTTAATGAGCATCTGTGTGTAATCGGCTCTTGTTCGAACGAGACGCCTTTGATAGGCAATTACCTGCAACCAGGTATCTCGTGGAAAGTGGCAGATCAGGGTGATAATCCGTTTGCCCGTTGTGAAAGTACAGGTCATTTGCAATTGATGAATGGTGACGACTGGCACGTGCGAGAACTTAAAGCGTATTTGATTGCTGTAACGCCAGTTTTGGATAACTATGGAAAAATCCAGTTTTATTTAGGTCTTTTTTCCCAATCTCGTATAAATATGGAAAATTTAGCGCATTTGCTATATAGTCTTGCACTTTCCTTTCAAAGTTCCATCCACAATGTGGAGGAACGTAGAAAGTATGATCGTTTAAATAATCTTCATCATTTGAAGGAATTGGAATCCAAGAAGCATGTCATTCTTTTTGAAGCATCGAAGAGACTCCTTGCGAAGATAGATGTACATTCTGTTTTGACAGAAGTTATTGATTGTCTGGGGCGGGTATACCCCAACACGCGTGTTGATTTACTTCTTTCCCAAGATAATGATTCAACGAATTTGTCCGTTAAGCCTTTGAATTTCCAACGGACAGAGTCCGATATTCGAACGCGAGCTTTCATGGAAGGTCAAGTCATTTTTGAGCCAACCATTAGGGGGAGTGCTTCAAGCTCGGGCAACATCGCAGCACCTTTATCGGGGAAACAAGGCGTGTATGGTGTTCTGTACATGGAGTTCACGAATGAACTAATTGATGAGTCGGATTTACAATTTATTTCGCTGTTGGCGGACTCTGCCGGTACAGCTTTCGAAAATGCGAAGCTGTACGAGCAATCGAATCTGATGATTAACGAATTGCGCCTCATTAATGAGATTACCAAACAGCTTAATCAAAGTTTACGTCTAAATGAAATTTTCAATTCAGCGTCTAGTGAAATTTTAAGTATTTTTGGTGCTGATTATAGTTGTATCCTTCAAAACACCAAAGATAGTGATCAACTTATTGTTCAAGCTACGAACTTACCTGCCATGTTTCATGAGACATTTACACTTGATCAAGGTTTCTCAGGACTGATCTACTCAACTAAAGAACCGATCATTATTTCCGATTATTGGAGTAATGATAAAGTGCATTCTATCCTAATGCAGCGAACGAATTCTCGCTCACTTATTGGTTCACCCATTCTTGTAAACGGTAACGTAGAAGGGGTAATCCTCATTGTGCATCGTTTGCCCAACTTCTTCTCTTATGATAATTATAAGCTCTTGCAAGTGCTCTCCAGCCACATTGGACTAGCGATGACGAACGCCTCTTTGCATGCCGAAGTGAAGCGAATGGTAATTACGGATAATTTAACGGGCCTTTATGCTCGGCATTATTTGGATGAACAAGCGAATCTGATGCAGAAGAAAGATTTCTGTGGGTCACTTATTGTTGTTGATATTGATAACTTCAAGAAAGTGAATGATACCTATGGTCACCAAATTGGTGATAAAATTCTTATTCATGTCAGCCAGATCATCAAGTCCAGTATTAGAGAGGTGGATATCGCGGCTAGATGGGGTGGAGAAGAGCTTGCTGTCTATTTGCCTCAAGTGTCTAAGGATCAGGCGATTCGGATTGCAGAGCGCATTCGGAGGCGTGTAATGGAAGAGACACTGCCTCAAGTTACGGTGTCCTGCGGCGTATCGGATTGGAATTGGGAAGAGGATAGGATAAGTGTTGAGTCACTCTTTTACCGTGCAGATATGGCGCTTTATCAGGCCAAACATAGTGGCCGTAATCAAATTCAAATCGGTTGACGCATATTGGTGCTTGTCTTCGGACAGGCACTTTTTTCTTTACCACAGTAAGTTTTCGGTTCCCGAAAAGTCTTTCTGTTGGCGTTAAAGCCAACATCTAAACGCGGTTGTTCTTCTTTGATTGGTCTCGATAGAGGATTTTTCCAATCAGGTAGGTGAAGTGGAGATTACATTTGCATGATTTGCATGTATCCAGTTGAACGTATTTCTCCATCTAGTAGGTATTGATGAAGGATAACGATCACCTGTTTGCTCTTCCTGAACCTGTTGTAACATGTTACAATGATTTGGTCTAAGGGAGGATGGTCGAATTTTGTCGGCATTTAAAAGTAAACGTACAGGACTACTTATTTGTATTTTTATTGTGCTCGTTGGCTTGCTATATTTCTTCTTCTTTAATCCTATAGGCATTAAACTTGCACATAGTAATATGCGGCAATTGTCCGGACATCTAAGAGACATCGGCTGGCCTGGTAAAATAATTGGAATGAGTTTGATTTTCTTCCAAACCTTCTTTCCGTTTATTCCCTTTGTTCTCGTAGCAGGTACTAACGTTGCGATATTTGGAATAAAAATGGGATTTCTTGTGAACTATGTGATGTCGTGCTTGGGAGCCGTTGTTTCCTTTTATTTTGCACGTTATTATGGACATGCTTGGGTAGAAAAGAAACTGGAACGGTTTCCGCTCGTTACGCAATTTAGTAAGCGGATGGAAAGGCACGGCTTTTTCTATGTACTAATCGGACGCTTGATTCCGATATTGCCATCTTCTGCAGTTAACTTCTCGGCAGGTCTAACTCGAATGAGATTTCGGCATTTCTTATGGGGCACATTATTGGGGAAACTTCCAATCGTATTCCTGGAGTCAATGATCGCGCATGATCTATTTCATTTTCAGCGGTACAAGGGAAGATTACTATTATTGCTTGGGATATTGGTCTTGTTAGTATTCCTAGGAAATAGTGTGAAGAGGGCACTAGCGCCTAAGACGAAATAAAGGGCTTACATGGAGAATGCAGGAAATTTTGTAGTTGCTTTCCCTTCCTATTCCAAGTTATCATAGAGGAAGCAAGACGACCAACTCATTACGCAACTATAATGGAGGAATGAAATATGCCAAGTGCCAATAATGCAGCAATTGTTGAGATTTCCCAAACAGCGAATAAATTCAGATCATCTATCGTTCTTCAATATGACAATAAGTATATCGATGTGAAAAGTATCCTTGGCTTGTTTACGACTCTTCTTAGCTCCAGCAACTATGATTTGCATGTTCATGGACCGGATGCTGAAGAAGCGAAAACAGCTATGGCTGAAGTATTTGCGAAGCATAATCTAGGCGTAAACGTCGTTCAAGATTAGTTTTGAATCGCGAGAAGGTATTCTCAGAATCTCTGAGGGTACCTTCTCTTGTATATTACGGCAATTTCGCTTAATATAGATCATATAAGGACGGATGACTTTGCGTATGGGGGGAAGTTGGGAATGTCTTCATCTGATTTATTGCTGGATATGAATCAAAAGGCGCTTAATCTTCTTCAAGAAGATGCAGATAAAATCGAAAAGCTGATCGAAGTTCAGATGGAAAACTTGACGACACGTCAATGTCCACTTTACGAAGAGGTATTAGATACGCAAATGTACGGACTATCGAGAGAAATTGATTTTGCCATTCGAGCGGGACTGATCTCCGAAATACCAGGCAAACAAATTCTCAATAAGCTTGAACGTAATCTTGCGCAGCTGTATGAAGCGTTGAACAATAAAAAGTAACCCCGAGGGGTTACTTTTTTTGTTTGTCATTTGTGCAATTAAACTAAGAAGAATACGACACCAAGGATGATATAGACGAACAAGAGAAGAAGTCCTTCATACCAGTTCGTAGATCCATCCTGCGTGATGGATTTGGTAATGAAGACGGCGACGCCGATAGCTGCGATCTCATAGGTGGTAAAGACAATGTTCATGGGTGTACCACTGATGAAGAAGCTGAGAAGGATGAGCACTGGCGCGACGAATAGGGCGATTTGTAAAGAGCTTCCGACCGCAATTTCCACGGCTGCGCCCATTTTATTTTTCATAGCCATCATGACCGCGGCACTATGTTCTGCTGCATTTCCGATAATAGCAATGAGGAATGCGCCGACAAACAGGTCAGATAAGCCGAATTTGCCTTTAACTTCCTCTATGGTTCCTACTAACCATTCACTTGTAAAGGCCACCATGGCAGTCGCTACGATGAGGAATATAATCGAGGTGCCTTTGGACCATGCAGCTTCGCCATGTTCAATGGCTTCATCAGACAGCACACTTTTATGAGTAACCATCGAGAAGAACAGCCAGAGCAGGTAAGCTACGATGAGGACAATTGCTACAATCATACTCATGGAGGATGTTTCGTCAGTTGTCAATCCGCTGGCAAATATCGCAGGAATGAAGAGTGCAACAACACCCAGAATCATCAGTGAAGAATTATGAGACGCTAACTTAACGTTAAAGGATTGCTCTTTGAACTTTAACCCTCCTGCAAATAAGCTGAGTCCAAGAACGAGCAACAAGTTCCCGATGATGGCACCAGTTAGACTGGCTTTGACGACTTCGAACAACCCATCGCGGACTAAGAAGAAGGCAATAATGAGCTCAGCTGCATTCCCGAAGGTTGCATTGAGGAACCCGCCCATTCGGTCTCCCGCATAATGTGCAACGCTTTCTGTTGCTTTTCCTAAGAATCCAGCCACAAAAACGATGGCGATACAAGCGATTACGAATTGCAGAGTTGTATCCTGGTGCGTATAATGCGCGATGCCGGCTGCTATGAATGAGACTAACAAGCCAATGTAGAATAATTTTCCTTTCAATGGGAACCCTCCGACTCAAATATATTGGGAATTTTTACTTCTTTTAATATACCTACTTTGCGTAATATTGTAAATTAAAATGGATACGAGCAGGCAGTTCTTGCTTTAAGCTTTTGTTCTTATTACAATAGATTTATACCAAGTTTAGGGAGTGATCCGTATGTCCGAAGACAATCAAACCGGCTTAATTCGAATTTCTGATGACGTAGTATCGACAATTGCAGGGCTTGCAGCCTTGGAAACAGCAGGCATCGCGGGCATGTCAGGTGGTATCTCAGAAGGCTTAGCTAAGCGTTTAAGTGGTAAGAATGTGCAGCGCGGTGTTTCTGTTGAGGTAGGACAAGTTGAAGCAGCGATTGATTTACGAGTGATCGTTAAATATGGCTCCCGAATTCAAGATGTTTGTAGAGATCTCCAAGAGAACGTTCGGGAAGCCGTTGAAAATATGACGGGTTTAAATGTTGTGGAAGTCAACGTGAAAGTAGAAGGTGTCGCTTTCACCGAAGAAGAAACAGAAGATCAGCTACGAGTGAAATAAGCCCCATAAAAAAAGACCCTATCGACGTTATATTATGTCGATAAGGGTCTCTTTTTATGGGGTTTCTGTGCTTTTTGTGAAGCTGGTAATTCTTTGTAGGATTGTTCACGAGAAATCCCGAGTATAACCCCCATACTGATAAGAGAAACCATCATAGAGGAGCCGCCTGCTGAGATGAAGGGCAATGTTACACCTGTAAGTGGAATGGTATTGGTGACGCCGCCGATATTAATAAAGGCTTGTATAGCGAACATGACCATGATTCCTACTCCGGATAACATGCCGAACATGTCTGGACAGCGAACTGCAATGAGAATCCCTCGCCAAATGAAGATTAAATAGATCAGAAGGAAGAGAGAGCTGCCAATAAATCCGAGCTCTTCGCCTATAATTGCAAAGATGAAATCGTTATGTGCTTCTGGTAAATAGTGAAGCTTCTGAATACCTTGTCCGAATCCGGCGCCAGTTAACCCGCCATGCCCGAATGCGTATAAGGATTGCACAACTTGTAAGCCAGAGCCTTGCGGATCAGCGAACGGATCCATGAATGATGTTATTCGATTGAGTCTAAAGTCAGAGTCAGTGTTACCGAATACTAAGTACAAGAGAATTGCAATACCAATAAAAATCGTAAGAATAGTTCCAAGATAAAAAATATGCTTGAGATTAGAACCTCCGACCATGATGACAATGGCTGAGCACGCTAAGAGAATCATACAGGAACCGAAATCGGGCTGTAGGAGGATCAAACCGCACACGAAGCCTACGATCAAGATGGCAGGGAGTAATCCTTTACGAAAACTTCTGAACTTCTCTTCTTTATTACTAATCAGCGAGGCTAAGTAAAGAACAACAATTAATTTGGCAAACTCCGTCGGTTGTATCCCATATCTGCCAAGTGAGTACCAGCTGCTCGCCCCATTCGCTTTACTCGTAAAGACGACGAAGATTAGGCCGAGTACAATGAAGAAGAAAGCAGGGATAACGAGCTTCTTTAACTTCGTGTAATGGAGATTCATGCAAAATAACATGCCAATCGTGCCGATCCCGACAGCAACTATCTGCTTTCTCGTAAAGAACCACGGGTCGTCCCACCGATAGGCACTTGTCATTGAACTTGCGCTGAACACCATAACTAAACCAAAACAGACTAACACAAAGGTTAATAAGAGCAGCAGAAAATCCGGCGTTCCTCTTCGAGGGGGATTCATGCTGATTCCTCGCCTAGTCTGCTAATAATTGTTGCAGTTGGTCTAATTTTTGTTTTGAAATCTTAAGTACGTTCTCTGGGATTGGAGAATCGTAGTCCAAGCCATGTGGGAACGTTTCTTTGCCTATGTAAGCTTCCTCTAGATATAATACCGCGTAGGGAGATTCTAGCTTACCTGTTTCTACGCGTGCATTAACACGTAAGAAGTAAACAGCTTTGCTTGCTTTATCTTCCATTTTAAAATCGTAAGTAGCACGGGTGTATTCCCATTGCCAACGTACGAAACCAAGTTTAGTTGTTACTTCGTCCAAGTGAGCCAAATCGCTTTTTAGGCCTTTTAAGCCAGCTGCTTCAATAATCAATTTTAACGCCTCCATATATTGTACGTATGCATTCTTTTCTCATGATAGTATGTTTCTAATGGTTCTGCAAGTCGATTGCCTTCTGTAAATTCTAATATTTGATGGCACTTTAGAGATGAAACCGTGATTGATATTTGATAGAATAGGTTTCAAGAGATCATTTTAGATATATAGTTAGGTGATCACGCCTTAGGAGGTGGATGAACTTATGAATCATTTTCATGAAGATCTCCAAGCCATTTATGAAGAAATGGTGGGCTGGAGACGTTATTTACATCAGCATCCTGAGCTTTCCTACCATGAATACCAGACAGCAGAATTTGTTGCGAAGCATTTGCTAAGCTGGGATATTGAAGTGCGTACTGGCGTAGGCGGGAATGGTGTTGTTGGTTTGCTTCGCGGCAACGGTGAGGGACCGACGGTTGCTCTGCGTGCAGACATGGATGCTCTACCCATTCAGGATGAGAAGAACTGTGACTATACATCAACCAAGAACTGGATTATGCATGCCTGTGGACATGATGCACATACATCAACTTTGCTTGGGATTGCCAAAGTGGCAAGCATGCATCGGACGGAGATCAAAGGTAATCTGGTTTTTCTATTCCAGCATGCTGAAGAAATTTCACCAGGTGGAGCTGACTCGATGATCAAAGAAGGAGCCCTGGACGGTGTAGATGCTGTATTCGGCGTTCACTTATGGACACCGTTCCCGGTGGGTCATGTTTACACGCGATCAGGGCCTTTTATGGCCGCGCCAGATGAATTCACCATTCGCATCCAAGGGAAAGGCGGACATGGCGGATTGCCTCACCAAACGATTGATAGCGTGTATGTCGCCTCGCAATTAGTCGTTAATCTGCAATCGATTGTGAGCCGTCAAGTTGATCCTGTTGAGCCTTGTGTGGTCAGTGTAGGCTCGTTCCATGGAGGGACTAGCTTCAATGTAATTGCTGAAACGAGTGTACTTAACGGGACTGTACGTACCTTCAATCCAGAATTAAGACAAGAAGTGAGAACACGCATGGAGAGGATCGTACGTGCTACTTGTGAAATGTCGCAAGCAACCTACGAGCTGGAATATAAACTAGGATATCCAACTGTAATCAATGATGCTAACGAAGCGGCTCGTTTCTTTCAAGTAGGCGCTGCTTTGTTTGGTGAGGAAGCGGTACATGAATCCCCTCTTATTATGGCCGGAGAAGACTTTTCCTATTATTTGCAAGAGAAGCCAGGCTGCTTTATGTTCGTAGGTGCTGGTAATGCGGAAGCTGGTATCGTATATCCTCATCATCACCCGAAGTTTGATATAGATGAAAGATCTATGCTGAACGCAGCGAATTTACTCCTGTCTATGGCCTTGGATTATATGGCATGAATGCCCGCGGTTCTTTGGTGAAAGCTAATGTAGCAATTATTTGTTGTTGCTTACCATGACACCAAGGAGGATGATGAAATTGTCAGATAAACTAGTGAAGGACATTATGAGTAAAGACTGCGTAACGGTTACCTTACTGGATAATGTGTTCGAGATTGCTTTGAAAATGAAACAACATGACATTGGATTTGTTGGGGTTCTCGATGGGGATACCTTCATAGGCGGTGTGACGGATCGGGATCTTGTTATTCGAGGCTATGCCGAGAAGCATTCAGGATCAACGGCTGTTGAAACGGTTATGACGAAAAATATGATCACTGTTGATCCCAATACGTCTGTTGAAGAAGCAGCGAAAGTCATGGCGCAAAATCAAATTAGGCGATTGCCAGTTGTCGAAAAAGGTAATCTTGTCGGGATTGTAGCTATTGGTGATTTGGCAGTAAGAGGCAGTTTTGAAGACGAGGCTGGCGAAGCGCTAAGCCGAATTTCGCAAGAACGCACACTTGTGGGAAGTCATTAAACAAACCCATCCTAAATATTTAGCAGCTTTCCCAAATTCTGTGGGAAGGCTGCTTTTTTTCTTTAATACTCTTTACGAGGTATATCTATGTAAGCGATAATTATATCGAAATAGTGAAGGGGGTCCGTATAGTAAAGATGAACACGTTTGAGGAAAAGGCTTCTATGGGATTTATCATTCTAGATTCAAACTGGCATTTTATATACGCAAACGATTATGGTGCAAGTATTTTAAATCGATCACCTGAGGAACTAATTGGTAAAATGGCTTGGTCTGAGTTTCCTGATGCTATTCGGCATGCTTCCTACAGTAATTTTCATCAAGCTCGGAAAACTGGTAAAGAAACTTCATTCAAAGAATATGTAAGGCCATCCAATCAATGGATACATGTTAATGCCTTTCCTGGTGGTGAGAACTTACATATTACTATTCGTAAAACAGAGATGCTTGAAAATCATTTTGCCATGGAAACCGATCTCAATCAAAAATACACAAACTATGTTCAAGATCTCATTACATTGACATCAGAAGATGGCATGCTGCATTATGTTTCGCCCTCGATAAAAAACCTTTTAGGATATGAACTAGAGGATATGTACGGTGCGAGTGTATTGGCTTTTTGTCACCCAGAGGATATCGATGCGCTGAAGGAGATTTTTATCAACGTAACAGCGTCTGCTTCGAATGATCAAGGAATAATAACTTGTCGTTTCCTTCATAAAAAGGGTTGGTATGTATGGTTAGAAAACAATTTCAAGTGGTTATGGGACGAGCAAGGTAAACGTACTCAGAATTTAGGGATTTGGCGTGATATATCTGAACGTAAGATGGTTGAAGAGCGGTTCGTACAGGCACAACGTTTAGGTCAATTCGGTAGTTTTGAACGAGAGTTGGATGAAGATTCGATTGCGTGGTCGGTCGAAATGTTCCGAATACATGGGCTTGAACCTGCTGAAAGAATTGATTTGTGTAAAGCGACTGAGCCCATTCTCGTAGATGACCGTGAGAAAGTAGCGCTCGCGATTAAGCGCGCAATTCTGGTTGGAATGTCAGATATAGAATACAAAATTACAAGACATGATGGCGATATTCGCCATTTGCGTTCCCAAATTGAGCGAGTGGTTTTAGAGGGGGGGCGAATGGCCGTGCGTGGATTGGTTCATGATATTACCATTCACAAACGAATAGAGCATGAGTTGATCCAAAGCAAAGCTAAATTGGAAATCGCACAAGAAATTGCAGGTTTAGGCCATTATGAGTGGGATACCATCCATAACGTGGTGTATATATCAGAGGAATTGCACGCGTTATTTGGTTGTAAGAATGATGTGAAACAGATGCCTATTGAGGATCTTCTTGAGAGTATTCACCCCGATGACCAGATGAAATCGAAAACGGCTATCAAAAATGCGCTTCATCAGGGCACATTAGACCTCGTCTATCGAATTGTAATTAGAGACGAAATACGCTTCTTACATACCCTAGCAAGAACGACGTATGACGAGTGGGGAAGAGCGCTGTGTTTATTCGGAACCGTTCAGGACATTACGGTTCAGAAGCAGACAGAGGAGCTGCTTCGTAAAACGGAGAAATTACATGTTGCTGGCCAATTGGCGGCTGGTATCGCACATGAAATTCGCAATCCGCTGACAGCGCTGAAGGGTTTTGTGAAACTGATGTGCCATGCGAACGATGCGAGTAAGCTGCGATATTATCACATTATGCAAGAAGAATTTAATCGGATTGAGCTGATTCTAGGCGAGCTTCTGATTCTTGCGAAGCCGCAAGCCATTGCTTACATGCCGCATGATCCAGTAACAATACTTGATGAAGTCATTCAATTGTTAAATACGGAAGCCATCATGAATAATGTAGAAATTATACTCATTGCCAATACGATTCTTCATTCTGTCAATTGTGAGCGGAATCAAATCAAGCAAGTTTTTGTCAATGTGATCAAAAATGCGATTGAAGCGATGCCATCAGGCGGTATACTGACCATAACAGCGCACAATCAAGCTAACGGCGTCAAATTGCAGTTTGTGGATCAAGGCCAAGGTATTTCCGAGGAAAGACTGCCGCGGATAGGTGAACCATTTTATACGACAAAGGAAAAAGGGACAGGGCTTGGTATGATGGTGAGTTTTACAATTATTGAAGAGCACCACGGTGAGATCCGATATCAAAGTAAGCTAGGCGTTGGAACGACGGTCACTATTCAATTACCAGCATCTGCACAGTAAACTTGGTCTCAAATGTGTGTAACTGTCAAAGTTCGCAATAAGGTAGTCAATCTGCGACAAGATGCCTCCTCTTAAATATGCTAAAGTGAAAACGTGCTTAATAATTGTGAATCTGACAAGAAAAAGGTGACGTACAGTGGAGAAAGTAAGGATTGGTATCGTTGGTCTAGGTAACATGGGAACTGGACATGCCAAATATTTAGTGAAAAATGAAGTCAAGGGCGGCGTTCTTACCGCTATTTGTGAACCGCGAGCAGATCGTCTAGAGTGGGCAAAGGAAAATCTTGGTGAAGGTGTCAAGCTTTTTGACAATCTTGATGATTTTCTGGCTTCTGGCTTGATTGATGGGGTTTTGATCGCAACGCCTCACTATGATCACCCTGAAACAGCTGTACGTGCTTTCCAAGCAGGCCTACATGTAATTTGTGAAAAGCCGGCTGGCGTGTACACCAAACAAGTGCGTCAAATGAATGAAGCAGCAGCAGCTTCAGGTAAAGTATTCAGCATGATGTACAATCAACGTACAAATCCTCTATATAAAAAATTAAAGGATCTGGTTTCTTCTGGTGAACTAGGTGAGATTCGCAGAACGAACTGGATTATTACCAATTGGTATAGATCACAAAGCTATTACGATTCAGGCGGCTGGCGTGCAACTTGGGCTGGAGAAGGCGGCGGTGTACTTATTAACCAAGATCCGCATCAACTGGACCTATGGCAGTGGACGATTGACATGATGCCCAAGCGTGTTCGCGCGTTCTGTTATTTCGGGAAACACCGCAATATCGAAGTTGAAGATGATGTAACTGCCTTCGTTGAGTATGAGAATGGAGCAACAGGTTTGTTCGTGACGACAACAGGGGAAGCACCAGGAACGAATCGTTTCGAGTTGTCCGGTGATCGCGGTAAAATTGTCGTTGAAGATGGCAAATTGACATTCTGGCGTTTGCGTGTTTCCGAAAGAGAATTCAATGAAACGTACAAAGGCGGATTTGGTCAACCAGAGTGTTGGAAATGTGAAATCCCAGTTGAAGGTAAAGAAACAGGCCATATGGGAATCACACAGAACTTTGTTGATGCGATTCTTCATGGAACACCATTGATTGCTCCTGGAGCAGAGGGAATTAAAGGTTTAATGATTTCTAATGCGATCATGCTGTCAACGTTCACAGACAACTGGGTTGATCTGCCGATTGATGAAGATCTTTTCGAACAGCATTTACAAGAGAAAATCAAAAATTCCAAATCAAGCAAAGAGGCAGGCTCCTTTAAAACACTTGATGTCTAAGATCACGGGGGAAATTCGATATGCAAAAGAATGATGGCATGAATTATGCGCCAAAAGGGAAACCGAACCTTGTTGTTCAAAAAGGGGAGTTCACCTTTGCGGTAATTGCGTTGGATCATGGTCATATTTATGGTATGAGTAACGGACTTCTAGAGGCCGGCGCTGAACTCAAATGGGTGTACGATCAAGACCCTGCGAAAGTAGCGGCATTTGTCGCGAAGTTTCCTCAGGCTCAAGTTGCAGCTTCAGAAGAGGAGATTCTTCATGATCCAGAAGTGAAGCTTGTCGCTTCCGCTGCTGTACCTTCTGAGCGTGGTCCTTTAGGGATTCGTGTAATGGAGCATGGCAAGGACTATTTTACGGATAAAACCCCATTTACTTCGCTGGACCAGCTTGCTGCTGCGAAGGCCGTAGTTGAAGCTACAGGACGTAAATATGCCGTGTACTATAGTGAGCGACTCCACGTGGAAAGTGCCGTTTTCGCGGGTCAGCTGATTGAGGAAGGCGCGATTGGTCGCGTAGTTCAAGTTATTGGCTTAGGCCCTCACCGTTTGAATGCCCAAAGCCGTCCGGAATGGTTTTTCGAAAAGGATAAATACGGCGGTATTCTATGTGATATCGGCAGTCATCAAATCGAGCAGTTCCTCTTCTATTCGGGCTGTAAAGATGCGACGGTCGTTAGCAGTAAAGTAGCGAATTATCATGCGAAGGACTATCCGGAGCTTGAGGATTTCGGTGATGCGACACTGATTGGAGACAATGGAGCGACGAATTATTTCCGTGTAGACTGGTTGACACCTAGCGGCCTAGGGACATGGGGAGACGGACGGACGTTGATTCTCGGCACAGAGGGCTATATCGAGATGCGTAAGTATATTGATATTGCTCGTGATCCACAAGGGGATCAGTTGTACCTGGTCAACCAACAAGGAGAAAAGCACTACAGTCTTCATGGACAAGTAGGCTTTCCTTTCTTCGGTCAGTTGATTTTGGATTGCATCCATCGTACGGAAACTGCCATGACACAAGCGCACACGTTTAAAGCGGCAGAACTGTGCTTGATTGCCCAAGCGAAAGCTGTTCGTGTGGAGTAGATGTACACATCAGCTGGATGAAGTTTTGCATCGGTACAGATAATTGTCGTTTGGCATGATAGCATAATTGCACATTCAATTTAAAATTCGGGTAGTTCAGCGGTAATATCGCTAACTGCCCGTTTTGTGTTTCCGTCGTAACGGTCGTTCTCGGCAGTAAGCAGAGGCCGAGCCCGTGCATGGCGCATTTTTTGATCGTTTCATAATTATTGATCTCATAGGTGAGTGTATACTGCACATTATGCTTACGCAGCATCGTTTCAAATAATTTCCGGCAACGTCCTCCTGAGATAGACATCAGAATTTCTGCGCCAGTGAGATCCTCCGGTATAATAGCCGATTTCGCGGCTAAGGGGTGATCAGGTGCTGCCACAATGACAAATTCCTCTTCTTGTATCGTCTTATAGATTAAATCAGGATCGCTCAGTTCCTTGTCGACGATGAATCCTAAATCGCATTCGCCAGCCTTGAGCGCGCGTGACGTATCATTTTCCAACAATTCATTTATGGTGATCGTAATGTTTGGATAGCACTTCTTGAACGCTCCAAGGAACGGTGGCAGCATATAAGAGAAGAGGGTTGTTTCGTGCGTGCCAATCATGAAGCTTCCTGTCGTTTGACCAGTCACATTGATTTTGGATTCCTCGTATAGCTTCAAAATCTTCGCAGCATACCGCAGCAGGATTTCCCCCGCAGGCGTTGGTCTCATCTTTTTATCGATGCGCTCAAAGATTTCAACCCCGTATTCGATCTCTAGCTTTTGAATTTGGGAGGTCACACTTGACTGAGCGTAGCCCAATTTTTCAGAAGCCTTCGTAAAGTTTTGCCATTTCGCTACTTCGAGCAGTGTTTTATATAAGGTAAGATCCATCTGAATGCACTCCTCAACCATCACTATTTTCGATTGAAACGATCAATTTTTATAGATAACTCTGGTACTTCTTGCCATGTTAAAATCAATTCCAACCAAAGGATGGGGGGAATTACCATGTGGAACTTATACGACATAGAGAAAAAATTTGAGGATCATGTGAAAGATGTTGAAGCGCGCGCGAGGAAAGCACATTGGTACACGAAAGAGGTGAAAGTTGGTGTGCGTCCTGGCGTTATTGCAAGTTGGGTTTCTTTATTTGCCATCGTTATTGTCGGGATTATCGCTGCATATGAACTCTTTTGAGATACGTTAGCATGGAGTCCATGTTTAAATCAAGTACTTTCCCTTCATACTAAAGGAAAAAGGAGGGAATATGCGATTGACTATGGATCCTTCAAAGCCTCTGATCGTTCAGAGCGATTTATCTATCCTCCTCGAAACGAATCATCCTGAATTTGACAAGCTCCAAGGTAAGTTGGCTCGCTTTGCAGATTTAGTGAAAAGTCCTGAACATCTTCACACCTATCGGGTTACTCCGCTGTCTTTATGGAATGCAGCTGCAGCAGGCATGGGGTTGGAAGAAATGACATCTTGTTTGCAGCAACATGCCAAATTCGGTGTACCTTCGGCTGTTCTAAGCACGATTCGCAAATATACAAAGCGCTACGGGATTCTACGCATGCTGCATGTGGGGAAGGAACTCTTCTTGGTAAGCGAGGATACCGTCGTTTTCAAAGAAATTTGCGCCTATGAATCCTTGCAAAAATATCTCAAGGATGCCCGTGGTGAGCGGGCTATTGCCATATCGCCGAGCTATCGGGGGATTCTGAAGCAAGAATTAATGAAGCTCGGCTATCCTGTGGAGGACCTAGCTTCCTACCGCAGCGGCGAATTTCTGAAGATTCCTTGGCGAGATGAAGATCAGATGGATGAACCTTTCCAGTTGCGTGATTATCAAAAGCAAGCCGTAGATGCTTTTCAACAGGTTGGTCATGGCGGGAGCGGTGTTCTAGTACTTCCTTGCGGAGCGGGTAAGACGGTGGTGGGAATCGCCGCAATGGCGCAAGCAAGTTGTGCAACATTGATCCTTACTTCGAATGTCACGTCAGTGAAGCAATGGAAGCGCGAAATATTAAGTAAGACGGGTCTAACGAGCGATCAAGTCGGTGAGTATAATGGCACCACGAAGGAGATTAGGCCCATCACCATTGCCACTTATCAAATCCTAACGCACCGTGGGAGCAAGGAAGCTGAATTCTCCCATTTTCGCTTATTTAGTGAGAGGGAGTGGGGTCTTATCATTTATGATGAGGTTCACCTTCTGCCTGCCCCCATTTTTCGTGCGACGGCTGAGATACAAGCCACGCGCAGGCTCGGTTTAACAGCTACGCTAATCAGGGAAGATGGCTTAGAGGGGGATGTATTCTCGTTGGTCGGGCCCAAGAAGTATGATATGGCATGGAAGGAGCTTGAAACGATGGGCTGGCTCGCCAAGGTGACCTGCCAAGAGGTGCGAGTACCTTTGTCGATTTCAGACCGTGATCGTTACCATGCGTCAGAAGCTAGGCACCAGTTCCGGATTGCAGGGGAGAATACAGCGAAGCTTGAGGTCATTGATCATTTGCTGAAGCTTCATCCGGATGAGCCGACTTTAATTATCGGTCAGTATATCGATCAACTTGAAGAGATTGCAGCACATACAGGTGCTCCTATGATTTGCGGCAGTATCCCGCACGAACGTCGAGAAGAGCTTTATGAGCGTTTTAAAAAAGGGCAGCTTCCACTGCTTATTGTTTCCAAAGTGGCAAATTTCGCTGTCGACCTCCCCGATGCAGCGATCGCAATTCAAGTTTCGGGAAGTTATGGTTCGAGGCAAGAAGAAGCACAACGTCTGGGGCGTATTCTTCGGCCGAAGCGAAATAGTGAAAATACAGCAGTCTTCTATTCACTCGTTAGTGAGGACACGAAAGAACAGGATTTCGCAATGAAGAGGCAGCTCTTTCTCGTAGAGCAAGGCTATCAATACGAGATTACAAGCTGGAATCAAGCGTTAAGATAAGGAGGTAGGCATCGAAATGAAGTACGAGCATGTGGAAAGGAAAATGCCGGTTTCGTTAAAGGATTCCATTGTAAGACAACCGTGGTGCTCTGCGCTTCGTACCTCAGGGGAGTCTTTAGGTGAGATTCTTACGCTTCCTATTCACTTAGCTGAACTCTATCGTGAGCTCTCGTCCGATGAGAAGCGTACCTTGCGCCTGGTGATGTCAACGTTCGGCTGTCTGCCTTTTACTAGAGAGGGGTTGGAGAAGGAAGCTATGCTCCAAATGGCAGGAGCTCAAGTCAGTTTGGGGCTATGGGGACTTCGTCGCTATGGTGTCATTATTGCTTTCCGCAAATCATGGGGAGACCAGTTGTACACGCTGCCTGAGGATGCATTCGCTGGTTGGCAGAGCCTAGTATTTCCTACCTCATGGCCTCCTAATGACCGTGGTGTAGAGGAGGAGTTCAACGATCTTGGAGACCGCATGGCAGATATAGATGATGGTGTCTCTTCGAATCCACGGGGATTAGCGCAGCAATTGTTTCATTGCATGGTCAGCTGCTCGCGGCAGTCCGAACTTTCCCTTACGAATAAAGGAACCTTACATAAGAAGCAGCTGCACAAGATTACTGAACATGTAAGTTTACCCGCAAGAATTCTTACACTATCAGGACTTACTTACGCGTTCACAGACGTTTATGACGAGCCTGCCGCGTTGATGCTTGAAATGGCCATGCGGATGGGCTTTCTCTATAAGAATGAAGCAGGCAACCGTCTGCAGTTCCATTATCGACATTTCGAGAGTTGGCTACAAAGTCCATATGAACACCAACAAGCGCAATTGTATCGTATTTGGCGACAGGCCTTAATTCCCGCGCCAGTATGGCTAGAGCATGGGATCGCATTTATGGAAAGGGCAACTGCCTTGCAGTGGTACAGCTTATCGGAGTTGTTACAAGCCATTCTCACTTGCTGTTCGATTGCACATAAATCGATGGATGAGGAGGCTCTTCGTCAGGAAATGATGGCAGCCTGGATCAGACCATTATCTATATTTCGTTTTGTCGACTTGTCGGAAGATCAGGAGGGGCAGCTTTGGTTCATGTGGCTGATAACGCCTACTTTGCGTGCAGGGGAGAGTTCTGACTCTCCTATCGAACTTTCTCTTCAAACCGAACCTTCTCTATATGTTCAGCCCGATTTCGAAGTGCTTTTACCACCCAATGCTTCTCTGCGCTTAGAGTGGGAAGTAGCAGCATTTGCTGATCTGCAGAACGCTGATCTCGTACGTACCTATCGTTTGACTAAAGAAAGCTTTGGACGCGCGTTAGATCATGGTCGGAGGAGTGCTGACGTGATTCAAGTTCTGCGAGATCATGCTTATTATGAGGTTCCAGAAGGAGTGATCATCACGTTGCAACAGTGGGAGGAGCAGAAGGACAGGCTCTACCTAACGGATGTGACTCTGCTTCGCTGTCAATCGAATGAAGTTGCGGAAGCTTTGCTACGGAATGAGAAGTGTCGCAACCTGCTCGGAGAGCGCATAGGAGAAACCAATTTTATTATTTCTCGCACACATGTTAAACATCTGACGAAATGCTTGGAAGCGATGGGTTTCCATCCCAATCCAAGTCTAATTACGAATTTATCAAGCGATGAAGAGCTGGAGACCCCATCATCGACGGAACCAGTACTAGGCCTTTGTTACTCTAAAGATACGATTCAATTATATGAAATTGATCCGTATTTGCCGCAGCGGGAGGATTTATATCCAGATATGCAGCAAATTCCTATGAGTTGGATTAAAGAGCTACGTGACTATCATATCTCTACACGGAAGGATATGATCCGTAAAGCGATCGAATGGAAAAGTGTGCTGCAGTTGAGAAAAGAAGGACACGATTGCTTCATTATCCCCCGCATGCTGCGAGAAGATCGAACAGGTTGGATTCTGGAGGGTTGGAGAGAATATGAGGAGATTGCTTGGACCAGCGAGGATTGGAAAGAGATGAAGCTCATATTACCAGGAATCAACGATGGGTCTGTGAGAGAAAAGGGAGAAACTCTTGGCGAACTGTGATATGATAGAGGTGTTATAGACTTTTTCGCGAGGAAGGATGAGGCTGTCGTAATGTTACAAACAATGGAAACTGAAACACTGGATATGTCGGCTATCCTTATGCAGGCCTACGATATGGGTGATATGATTAATTCTTCTGCGGAAGTTGCAGATTATTTATATTGGAAGACCGAGGTTGAGAGCAGCAGAGAAGTGAAAGATTTGCAAGCTGTTTTTGCTAGGAAGAAAGATGCGTTTGAGGAGTGCGAGCGTTTTGGGCATTACCATCCGAGCTATCACGATGCATTAAACGCTTTGAATGAGGTGCAAGAGAAGCTCCTAGCTATTGAGGCTGTTCGCAAGTACAAAGAAGCTGAGGATCGCTTGGACGATTTGTTATTCACCGTTTCAACGACGATTGCCCACGCGGTATCAGATTCCATTAAAGTGCCAAGCAATAACCCCTTGCCAACCGGCAAAGGCTGCAGCTCCGGTGGAAGCTGCAGTGGGAATTGCGGTTAATGTAAGGACGACTTCGTGATCAGAAACTCCGGTTTTCAGCACCGAGAAGATTGAAAGAAGCTAGGAAATGAGGAGCGGAGCGTAGTGTAGCTATGTGAGCACCGGAAGTTCCGGCTGAATTCAATCTTCGATGTCGAATAATTTTCTTGGGTTACCTCGTGATTAAAAGCGTCCTTACAGGCAGAAATCGGGGCGGATGCTTCCGACCTCGGTTCCTTGCCAGTTGTGAACGGCAGGTGTATGGAATTCCTTGAGCTCACTGATCTCGGTTTCCGAGAGATAGCCTAGCTGCTTTAAAGCCTCAGTGACCGCGGGATACAAGGCACGAATGTTTCCATCTTCTACCTTTAAGACTAAGCCAATGGCTTGATCGGGTATGGAGAGGGCGAAGATTCCTTCAGCGCCCATTTTGCCTATGACTCGGCCCTTTGTTACCTCGATTAATCGCGTATCGAAGCGATCGCTTCCTGCGAGGAATTGAGGATATTTTCGCACAGCATTGACAATTCTCTGGCAAGCGTTTGCACGCTGAGCAGATAGCCCTTCAGGGCTGCCCAATCGTGCAAAAGCGAGTGCGAGATGATTGATCGGCATCCCAAAAACAGGGACGCCACAGCCGTCAATTCCGAGCTCTATTTGTTCCTTGGGCATATCTGACATGGCGCTCACAGCAGCTAACATTAAGTTCTGAACCGGATGCTCTGGGCTCATGTAGGTATCTGGTGAAGCTCCTAGATGGCTGCTTAGAGATAGCATACCCGAATGTTTGCCCGAGCAATTGTTGTGTAAAGTTGACGGGGACTCTCCCTGCTCACGCATCGCCTGTGCGGTTGGCGCATGGTACGGTTCATGTGCACCGCATTGCAGATGCTTGGCATGATACCCTAGCTTGCCCAGGATGCCTCGGGCCGTGCTCACGTGCACAGCTTCCCCATTGTGGGAAGCGCAGCACAAGGCAATTTCGGCCTCTGTCAGGCCGAAATGATCAGCCGCGCCGGATTCAATGACCGGCAAGGCTTGAATCAGCTTCGCGGTTGAACGGGCGAAGGTGAGCAGGTGCGGATCGCCTGCACTGTGCAGGAGCGTTCCTTGGTTATCAACGACAGCAAGGTGGATGCGATGTATACTTTCTGTTATATTCCCGCGAGAAACGCGGACAATAGTGTCTGATGGCTTCATGTTGTGAGATCACTCCATACTAGGATTATTGAAAAGAGGTTGCAATCATGATGATTGAGCGAAGCGGATTAATCATTTGGGTAAACGATATCAAAGCCGCCAGAAATTTGGAGCGGTTCGGTTCCCTTCATTACATATCCAAAAAAATGAATTATGCAGTTCTTTATATACATGCGAGCAAATTGGAAGAGACCACACGCAGTCTGCTTAAGCTGCCTTACGTCAAGAAGGTAGAGAAATCTTATCGTAATGAAATTCCAACGGAATATAGTAGTGACGTTCCTGACAAAACTAGATTTTACACGCTTTGAGGCTGCAGTGCAAAATGAAAGCTTCGTGAGAAGCTTTTTTCTTTTTTTTATATCCACATTGACCTGGGGCGCTCCTGCTGAATGACTTTGTTAGAAGTTTTCTCAATTTTCCGAAAATTAGGCATAGTTTGTTGTCTTCATAAATACTTATTAATAATTTTATATATTCTTCCATGGGAAAAAAAGTTATAATACAGTAAAATATAACTTACAGAACTTCTGGGAGTAGGTATTCGGTCCCATTAAAATAGGAAAGGGGATGTGATCATGAAAGATAAGGTTATGGGGAGATGGAGTACTTACGAACCATTCTTCGTACAGCTAGGTGATAAGAAAGTGGCGGATATCGTGATCACGAATCATGCTAAGCTGCGATGGAGCGATCGTATTTCTAGCGATAACAATTCACTCGAGGAAATCTGCGCGTTTCTTTGGGAGAAGCTTAAAAATGATTGCATGGTCCCTTATTATCGGAACGAAGAAGACGTCTATCTCATTGATGATGATTTGGTGGTAGTGGCGGAATTCTCCCATTTGGAGCATGAGACGGACCTTGTAGGCAATCCTCTACACAAAATGATCATCGTTACCTTTCTTGGCAAAATGTCAGAAACCATGGAGCTGCGCGATCTGAAATCGTACTATTCCTGGTTGAGGCACTCTCGTCGTATGACCTTAATTAAGAATAGTCGCAAACGGCGTTAATCATGTCATGGAGCAGAGTATGTCTGGAGCTAGGCAGACATACTCTTTTTTTGTCGTCTTGATGGACTGTACGTGTTCGATTTCATATAATGGAGCAAAGAGAGGCGGTATATCATGGCACTTAATTTTCATCAATTACACATTTTCTATACCGTAGCGGAGAAAGGCAGTTTCTCACATGCAGCCGGTGCGTTACATATGACACAACCTGCCGTGACGATGCAGGTGCAGTCACTTGAGGATTACTTTGGCGTGAAGCTCTTTCATCGCAGCACCAAGAAGATCGAACTGTCCGAGGCAGGACGAGCTTTGCTGCCATTTGCCAAAAATAGCATCGAGCTTATTCGGGACACCGATGTCGCGATGTCGAAATTTACAATGATGATCGAAGGGCGGCTTCAACTTGGCGCCAGCTTAACGATGGGGGAGTACATTTTACCTCGGCTTCTGGGCCCATTCAGTAAGGACTACCCGAACATCTCCGTATCGATGAAAGTAATGAATACTGCGCAAATCCTGGATGAGGTACTCAGTCATCAACTCAATTTCGGTCTTGTTGAGGCGCCTATTCATCATCCGGACGTTCATACCGAACCGATCCTTAGCGACGAGTTGCGTCTAATTGTTCCTTCGGATCATCCGTTAGCGGATGCCCCGGTTGTTACTTTGGAAGAATTATTGAAGTACCCTTTTGTACTGCGAGAACAGGGCTCAGGCACAAGAAGAGTCATGGAGGAAGAATTCGCTCGCTGCAACATGGACTGTACTTCGATGAAGATCGTGATGGAGCTAGGAAGCACAGGAGCCATCAAATCGGCTGTTGAAGCGGGATTGGGGATTTCTATTCTTTCGCAATCATCCGTGAAGCATGAGGTAACGCTAGGCCTTTTTAAAGTGAAGAAAATCGAGAATATCGTGTTTGAGCGCAGCTTTTATGCGATTTATTTAAACTCGACCTTACTGCCTATTTCGGCCGTAAGCTTCATGACTTTCTTGAGACAAGAAGATTTAAGTCGTTTTCTATGAAAAAGGACGGGGATCGCATGGAAGCAGACTTACATTCACATACAACAGCTTCAGACGGGACGCAGTCGCCGAGAGCGAATGTCCAAATGGCTCTAGACGCAGGATTAGGTGCAATTGCGATTACTGATCATGATACGATTTCGGGGGTAGCGGAGGCACTTGCGGCAGGCTTGGAAATGGGCATTGTCGTTGTTCCCGGCGTAGAAATCTCAACGGTTGTCAGTGGCCAGGACATTCATATTCTGGGTTATTACATGAACATTGAGGATGAACAATTTCTACAACGCTTGTCGTCTTTACGTGAAACAAGGGATACCCGCAATGAGATGATTATTGCACGACTACAGGAGCTTGGTATCGACATTACGATGGAGGAAGTTCTCAAAGAAGTTGCAAATGTGAAGCGCAAAGGTGATACCGTTGGCCGACCACACATTGCTGCTGTGCTCTTGAATAAAGGCTATGTGAGTACGATCAAGGAAGCTTTCGATCGCTATTTGGCTACTGGTGCGGCTGCTTTCGCTAATCCACCTCGCATTGAGCCCGCAACGGCGATTGCTTGGATTCATGAGGCAGGCGGCAAAGCGGTGCTTGCACACCCCGGCGTTTATCACGATGATGCGCTAGTAGAGGTCATTACATCACAGGGATTAGACGGCATTGAAGTATATCATGCTGATCATTCGCCAGAAGATGAAGAAAGATATCGGCTTCTTGCAGAGCGTAAGGGGCTGCTGATCACGGCAGGCTCTGATTTCCATGGCGTACGCGGCGATACAGCTTTCCACGGGCCTATCGGCTCGAAACGCATCGGAATGGGTGTCGTGGAACTTCTACGGTCAAGCGTATGCTTCCGGAGCGAGTTTTGAGATTGCAATTCCACACTTCGCTTGCATGAGTTACTCAAAACTTTTAGAGCAGCGGTACTATGTCAAGACCCTAATTGGAAAAAATCTTGAAGGTCCGTTACTTTTTTAGGGGGTGAGCCTAAAAAAGAGCATACGACCCTAATTAGAGCAGCGGTACTATGTCAAGACCCTAATTGGAAAAAATCTTGAAGGTCCGTTACTTTTTTAGGGGGTGAGCCTAAAAAAGAGCATACCAAACTAAACCCACCCTACCTTAGAAGTTTGGAAATATTTTCTAACTTCTGAAATAATAGGTGGAATGGATGTGTAGGTTATGTCAAACCTGTTGTCGGATCACCTCCTTGGGTTCGTAGAGTCGGTTGGTTCGGAGCAGGTAATCGACCAACCGCACTAATTTACGAGCTGTTAGCGCAAGGGCACGTTTTTCGGCGTATTTGGCCGGCTCCGCTTTCTTCATACTGTAGTACTCCGCAAATACAGTGTCATGCACCTGAACACTTTTTGCGGCTTCTGTAAAGTAGTACTTCAGATAGCGGTTACCGGATTTAATAAGCCGAGATTCTACACCTTTAAAGTCGCCTGACTGGTTCTCAGTCCAAGCAAGTCCGCCATATTTGGCAAGTGCCATCTGGTTCGGAAAGCGCGAGATATCGCCAATTTCCGAAATCAGGCCTGCTGCGAAAATCGTAGCGATGCCAGGCACGGACGTGAGCGTCTGAGGAATGGTAGCCAGATGCTCTTCAATCGCCTTCTTTAGCGAATTCGCCTGTTCTTGAAGCGACCGAATAATCCGAATGTTGGAGGCCATCGCTAAGTTTACAGCGTCAGCCATCGCCTTAGGCAAACGGTAGGAAGAGCGTGCGGCTTTTTGTAGGGCTTTTGCGACTTCTTGTGGATTCTCGAAGCGGTTTTTGCCGCATTCGGCAACAAAGGCCATGAGATCATCGACGGACATGTTCACAATGTCCTCTACACTAGCAAACTCTTGAATGACTGCGAGACTCGTCGCCGACGTTTTTTTACCGAAAGGGCCACTTGAATAGCTGCTGAACTTTAAAAATAAGTTGGTCAGCAGGAAATTCGTCTCCCGTGTCAAAGTCTGTACAATGTGGTAGCGAGTTCGCGTGAGGCGTTGTAGGGCGGCCAGCGACTCACTCCACGTGTAGGCACGGGGTAGATGACCGGATCGGAGCTTAGCGGCGATGAACCAGGCGTCTACCCTGTCGTTTTTTGGGGCATCAAGAAAATGGGTCTTCTTGAACACCTTGATGAGACTAGGGTTAAAGACATAGACACTATGCTCAAACGGCGCGAAGCTAAGCACACTTTCCAAGTATCTGGCAAGGTGACTGGAATAGCAGCCTGTCGCTTCAAGTCCGAAGCGAATGTGCGTTAACTCGTGCTTTTGCATAAGTGACAAGATGCGCTCTTGTAGCGTCGTAACACCGGGCTCGTCATTTGAGACGGTAAAGCGACTTAGGGATTTGGCGTTATCGCCTTCTGGGAGGCAACAAATCACGTTTTTCTTACTGCTTACATCGATCCCGACAAATAAGATGTGTGGCATGGAATCACCTCCTTTCATAGAGAACTGGGTGTTTACAGTCCTGGGATGTCCTTGGAATTCTCTCCGCTAACAGCCTTGCGAGCTATAGGTATACACCACGGTTCATCGGTGCACGAACCTTCCTCTGCAATGCGGAAGGGATGAAATCGCGTGGGACACAGTCAGCGTGTAGGAAAAGACGGAAGAGGTCAAGGGAACACTCTAACTTGGAAGAAACCGATGATTCGGTTCAACAGGAGGAAAAGGAACATTCCCGTCGGTAACACCTAATGGCATTGTCCCAAAGACATCCCAAGATCGTAAACACCTTTTTAAAGATATTTCGTCCCGCTGGGACAGCTCCCGCGCCTTCGCTTGAGCTACGTCCACAACCGGTTGAAATTCATTTTTCAAAGAACAAAAATAAGAAAGAGCAATTTCCAATTCATTAAAGAATCAGGAACTGCTCTTAGCATACAAGGAGGAATT
>NZ_LMSJ01000046.1 GCF_001428105.1 Paenibacillus sp. Soil766
ATATAGGATATTGCTTTTCATACATCTCATTCCCCCTCATCAATATTGTACTTCATGCATATTGAAGACTCCAATCCAATTAGGGGGCTTAAGAGAAAAGGCAGTTTTAACTACAGGTTTTCCAGTTAAATCGAGTTTTCTGGGGGATTTCACGTAAATAGCTGTATAATTTCCAGTTAATGCAACTTTGTAGCACGCAGAACACTAACCCCTTAAACCTACAAAGTTCATCAACATCTTCAACGTGCTTAGATCCATGTCAGCATTTTGGAGAGCGCTATCATTTATGTTGAAGAGTCAATTCCCCGCATTTTAAGCAAAAAATGAAGAAGGAAAAATTTCCAATATGCTATGATAGAAAATAAGGTATTCACATCAAACAACTATCCAGTCGAAAATGAAAGGTGATATATGCCATCGTTGTTCTATCATCTCACGAGTAGATTCCAACTTCGTGTGTTTCTGTATGTATTCATCGCGATTTCCTTGCCATTAGGACTTGTGCTATATGGGGGTTCTCAGCAGTTCTCGGCTTACATCGACAAAACGGTCATGCAAGCCGTGGACCTACAACATGATCAAATTATCACGGGATTACAACAGGAATTACGATATACCGTGGAAATGACACATCGTTATGCAGCGGATTATGGCCTTATTTCTTATGCCAAACTCAAAGATTCAACGTCACAGGAAGCCAAAGAATGGAGTGCCTACGCAAATAACTTGCTATCGGAGCAAACCGTGCGCACGCGTTACATCGAGCAGGTATGTCTGACGGTTCAGGCAACGAATAGAACGCTCTGTGCGCATAATGGGGAAACGAATGGGGTGCTGGCTGCACAATTAAAAAGTTCGAACAAACGCTTTGAGCCGTTAGGAGACGATTCAAGTCGGAACAACACGTATTTAATGACGTATTCGGAGTCAATGATTGATCAAGCAAGTGCTCAAGAAATCGGGAAGATAACCATGTGGCTGAATATGAACAAGGTATGGAAGGAGTTCACTGTCAAGAGCCCAATACATAGGTATATATTGATGGATCCCGATCAACGGGTGCTGTACCGAGAAGGTGATTACGCATGGGAATTACAAGGCGTAGCTCAACAAGTAGGCAGTGTCTACAAGGATGGCACAATGATTCACTCTCTGAAACAAGTAGAGACAAGTGGAAACTTGACGTGGCGCTCGGACTACAAAGTTCCCCTGTCATCACTTCGTCTAGAAGTATTTCCTAACTATCGGACTTGGCTCATCCTTCTTATTACTTTCGTTATCGCACTTAGCCTAGGTGGGGTACTTCTCTTTATCTCGGCTGTCACGAAGCCGCTTTATGTGCTGAAAGCACTAATGAATCGCGCGGAGCGAGGGGACTTGAGAGCGTATTGGACGTTCAAAAGCTCTGATGCTTGGACGCAAATAGGTGAGAGCTACAATCAGATGTTGAATCGATTGGAAGATTTGATTAAGCAGGTGAAGCGGGAGGAATCCCTGAAGAAAGAAGCTGAAATGGAAGCGCTCCATTATCAATTAAACCCGCATTTCCTCTACAATACATTGAATACAATCAAATGGGTGGCCAAAATTCATAAAACACCCCAGATCTCAGAGGTGGTTAGTGCGTTAGTTCGTCTTTTGCAAGCTAGCTTGGGTAAAAAAGGGGATTTTATTACGCTGCGCGATGAAATTGGATTAACCCATGACTACATGGAAATTCAAAGGTTTCGCTACGGGGATCGCATTCGAATTGACATGCAAGTAGATGACATAACACTAGGTTGTTTAGTCCCCAGAATGCTCTTACAACCGTTGGTGGAGAATGCGATTATTCACGGGATTGGGCCAACTAAGCGAGAGGGCATGATTACGATTCGGACTTGGTTAGATCGTGATCTTTTATTTTGCCAAGTGGAAGATAATGGGGTTGGCATGCAGGTCGAAGAGGGCAGCTCAGCTTGGATGGTGATGGATGCAGCGCAAGGTGTGCAGGCGGAGCGTATGTTGAAGGAGCGCATGAGTGGTGTAGGGATTTCACATATTCGAGAGAAAATAAAGCTGATCTATGGACCTGAGTACAAGATGCATATTAGCAGTAAACCCGGTGAAGGAACCACGGTTCGCATGTTTCTTCCCACCCATCAAGGCGAGGAGTGAATCCTACATGAATGTGCTTGTAGTGGATGATGAACCTATCATTCGGCAAGGTTTGCGTGAGTTGGTAGATTGGGAGCATTTCGGCTTTACCTATGCGGGTGATGCTGAGGATGGTTTGGAAGCCTATGAGCTTCTTGACACTTTGCACATTGACATTGTCATCACAGACCTCATTATGCCTCGAATGGATGGCTTGGCATTAATTCGCAAGATCAAAGAATGTTCAAGACCGATCAGCAGCGTTGTCCTGAGCTGTATGGATGACTTCACTTATGTCAAAGAAGCAATGAAGCTGGGAGCCAAAGATTACATATTGAAACCAACGATGGAGCCTGAGTCGTTAATGGACATTTTGCTTGGGGTCAAGCGCGATCTAGAAATCCTGCGGAATGATCGAAGGGAGCAGGGGATACGAGAGCTGGAGCTTGCTTCAACCCTGCAGATGCAGCTTTCGACCCGACTGCAGGCGTACCTGCAGTCGGGGGTTGGTGAAGCGGAGCTGCAGGCTGAGTTATTCGGCGCGGAGGATAAGGGCATCGCGCAAAGCACACCCAGCAGCCTAGTCAGTCTGCTGCTGCACACCGGCGCAAGCGCCACCTCTGCCGCGGGCTGGCGCTGGACTGGCTGCCTCGCGGCGCTGCCGCTGGCCGAAGGCAGCGTGTTGCTGCTCATGCCGTCCGCAGCAGCCACTGACGGCGGCGCATCCGCCGCCGCTGCCGCAGCGCTCGAGCGCGCTGCGCAGGTCCGGCTCGCAACCGCGCCGGACTGGTTCATCGGAGCCGGCGTCGTCCTGCGCCGGCTCCAAGATGTGCAGCCTGCTGCGGCGCTTCACGCGCAGCAGCTGCATGAGCGATTCTACGGCGTGAGCCGGAATCGCCGAATGGTGCTTGCGCCGGAGGCCGCAAGCCCATCAACAACAGCGCTGCCGTATGACATACGCAGCGATCTTCTGCGCTGCATCGTGCACGATAACAGCGAGGGGTATTTGCATCAAGCGGACGTTCTCTGCGCCAGATTAAGGGAACAGCGCCCAGAGAAGGATAAGGTGTTACCTTTTATCCAGGAATTGCTGGCGCTAGCCGCTGGATATGCCCGCGAACGCGGCTATGCGGAGATTGATCGTTATGAGGAATTGTTCGTGCATAACAAAGTCACAAATCATTGTGTTAGCTTCGAACAGGTAACCGAGCTTGTACGACAAGCGATGGGCATGCTCATGGCGAACACATTGGCGGTTCTTGGGAATGATCAGAAGCATCGCTCCACCAATCCATTTATTCGGAAGGTTCTGACCTATATGCGAGAAAATTATACCTCTCCGATCAGCACATTGGATATGGCAGATCATGTCAGGCTCAGTCGCAGCTATTTAAGTGATTTATTTAGTAAGGAAATGGGAGAATCTCTAAGTGAAACGCTGACTCGAATCCGTATGGAAGAAGCGAAGAGGAGACTGCGTACGGGTGAAATGAAAGTGTATGAAGTAGCAGATGCCGTCGGTTTTCCGGATGCCAAAACATTCGCCAAGACGTTCAAACGCGTTGTCGGCTGTTCGCCCAAAGAGTTCGAGAAACCGAATTAGCGGATATCTCCCCTAAGGGTAGTGATGAATCGAAAAAAACGAACAAACAGACACCTTTTCCAACAAAGGCAGTCTGTTTATTTGTTATGTAAAGGTTTACATTTATAGAGAAGATGCAGGATTAGCGTAAAGATGAGGTGTTCACATTGACTATGCATGACAATCAAGTGCCTATGGTGCAAGCCATTGGTGTAACACGTGTATTTGGAAAAGGGTCAGGAGCAGTTCATGCCTTGCGTGGAGCGAATCTCTCGATTCCTAGAGGCAGACTCGTAGCCTTGCGTGGAAGATCCGGGTCAGGGAAAACAACGTTGCTTAACATCATAGGTGCCTTGGATCATCCGTCCGAAGGTGCCATTTACTTGGAAGGGATGGAGATCAGCACACTTTCCGAATCCAGGCGAAATGAACTCAGACGGAAGCAAATCGGGCTTATTTTCCAATCGTTTGCCTTAGTGCCATATATGTCCGCTTACGAAAATGTAGAGTTTGGTTTGCGCATATCCGGCGTCCCCTCCAGTCAATATAAGACACTCGCTGAAGAAGCACTGCATTTCGTGGGACTAAAGGCGAGAATGAAGCATCGCCCCTATGAACTTTCTGGTGGAGAACAACAGCGGGTTGCTATTGCAAGAGCAATTGCTCACAAGCCTAAGCTGATTCTGGCAGATGAACCTACGGCGGAATTAGACAGTCGAATGGGGCTTCAGATTCTCAAACTATTCAAGGATTTGGTGCAAGAAGGGATGACCATAATTTTGACTACGCATGATCTGGCGATTATGGAAATTGTAGATGAAGTTTATGCATTGGAGGATGGTTCCATTGTCGATGAAGGTTAATAAAATCGCTTCAAGGCTTGTACTACTGACGGGTGTGCTTTTTATTCTTGCGGGCTGCTCGTTACTGCCCAAAGAAGAAGAAGCGTTAAAGCCGCCTTTGGTGAAGCCGGTCAAAGAAAATTTTGAGCTGTATGAAGTGAAGAAGGGCACCATTACGAGGAAAGTCAGTGCGATGGCGACATTAAGATCAAGTAAAACGACCTCATATTTTTTTAAAGAATCGGGCCACCGACTAGCTGGATTACTTGTCAAATCAGGCGATATCGTGAAACAGGGGGATGTGCTTGCAGAACTGGAAAAAGGTGATTTAGACACGAAAATTGCCTTGCAGAAGTTGAATGTGGAGAAGGCTCAGATCGCTTACATGCAAGTTAAGATGACCTCGTCTTCGTCTGATCAAGAGCTGTCTATACGTCTTAAGGCCATCGATGTGGAAGCAGCACAGCTGCAACTTTCAAATCTGCAAGCCGAATTGGCAAAAACCAAATTAACGGCGGACGCTGACGGCGTTGTTACCTTTGTATCGGATGCTCAGCAAGGCAATATGGTGGAAGCTTTCAATTCACTAGTCGTTGTGTCAGATCCGAGTAAGCTGCAGTTATTCTATGAATCGTCAGACAGTGGGACACTTGCGGGAATTGAAGTGGGTATGAATGTAGAAGTGAAGTTCGGATCTAAGGGGAGTGTAGTGCCAGGTAAAGTGCTGCAAACCCCTTCAAGCGCTCCTCGAACCGATAATAAGCAGCAAGCTGAGCGTAATGCCAAAACGATCATCATAGGGATTCCAGAAGGTACAGAGGGTGCTGAGATCGGAGCATCTGGGGATATGACGATTATCGTGGAGAAACGAGACAATGTCCTAATTATTCCAAGAACAGGACTTCGCTCCTATCTGGGTCGAGATTATGTGCAAGTGCTAAATGGTGAAAGCCGCAAAGAAGTCGATGTGGAGAAGGGGCTTGTCACCGCTACGGAAGTAGAAATCCGAACGGGGCTTACGGAAGGCCAGAATGTCATTTTAAATAATTAGCACGCCTTTTTTTAGCTAAGCTCATGCTTACGATGCTAGTTTTGCTTAAGCAAAACTTTTAGGAGGATTACAATGGCTTTATTACTGATGATTCTCCGCAAAATGGTAAAGAACCGTTGGTTAGAGCTAAGTTTATTACTTGGGCTAATTGTTTCTGTAGCCCTTGCGAGCTCCATGCCGATTTATACACATGCCATTTTGCAACGTATGTTGATCAAAGACTTGGAAGTTCAACAAACGAATACACTACGGTATCCAGGACTTGTAGCTAACCAAGCTTACTTTGCCAAAGCCAAAGAAGGGGATAAACGATTAGCAGAAACGGACGCTTTTATGTCCGACATGAGCAAGCGCTTTGACTTGCCGATTCTACTTTCAACGAGAACCCGAGGTACTATGACGTTTAAACTTACACCAAGTGATCCGAGTAAAATAGATCCCAAAGAGCAACGTTATGGCGAAATGGCAGCAATGACTGATTTGGAGAAACATATTCGCATCGTGGATGGCGTCATGCCGTCTTCAAAGCTTGTGGATGGCGTATACGAGGCTTGGGTATTTCCCGAGTTGTTGACCAAGCAGAAACTAGTATTAGGCAATGAAGTCACCCTCGTCGACAATGATTTGAAGACGAATATTCGTGTTAAGCCGGTTGCGGTGATCGATCGAGCAGATTACACGGACATTTATTGGTCGAATTCGATGAAGGACATGAATTCAAGATTTTTTATTCCATCTGCCTTATTTGAACAAGATTTTACGAAAAGCAGTCATTTTGTGGATCTGTTTTCATACTGGAGTATCGTCTTGGATTATCATCAATTGAAGTTAGAGGGTATTGAAAACTATATCGCGACCCACAAGGAAATCGATGACTATTTTAGCCGGAATTTAGCAACGTATACATCCAACAATACAACAGTAAGCACCTTGCAAGCCTATGGGGAGAAAGAGAAGAAGCTCCGTATCCTGCTATGGTCATTGAATGTGCCCGTATGTATTTTACTTGCTTTCTATTTATTTATGGTTGCGAATTTGATTACCGAGCGGCAGAAAACAGAAATCGCCGTGCTGCGAAGCCGGGGGGCAAGCCGAGCTCAAATCATGATTGGGTATGTGACCGAAGGTATTCTACTGGGTGGAATTGCTCTGTTAATCGGTCCTTTTGTGGGGCTGCAATTAACGAAAGTCTTGGGTGCATCCAATGGTTTTCTGTCGTTCGTCCAGCGTGCTGCCATTGAAGTAAAGCTAAGTCAAGGGGCTTATCAATACGGATTGATTGCCGTAATCGCTTCGGTTGGTATGGTGCTCATTCCCGCCGTACTCGCAACACGTGTAAGCATAGTGGGTCATAAACAAACACTTGCGAGGAAGAATAAGCTTTCTTTTGTCCATAAAATATATCTAGATGTCGTCTTATTGGCTGTTTCCATGTATCTCCTACAAAGCTTTAATCGACGGATGGATGATTTGGTTGCGTTAGGGTTAGAGTCTCTGGATATGAAGGTTGACCCGCTTTTATTCGTTGTACCTGCCTTTTTCATTTTCGCTATGGGGCTTTTCCTGCTGAGGATCTACCCTTGGGTCATTAAATTGATCTATTCACTCGGTCGAAAATGGTGGCCGCCTTACTTATATTCAACGCTGCTGCAAGTGGGGAGATCAACCACCCAATATCAATTCATCATGTTATTTATTATTATGACACTCGCAACAGGTATTTTTAGCGCGAGTGCAGCAAGAACGATGAATAAGAATGTGGAGGAGAAAATTCACTACAAGAATGGGTCCGATATTGTTTTGCAAACGGCTTGGGATAATGATGCGCCACCCCCGCAGTCAGGTCCACCAGGACTCGAAAGTGGCTCAGGCAGCGAAGCTGGCGGAAAGAAACGCGTCCAATACGTGGAGCCCCCGTTCATACCGTTCACACAATTGACAGGTGTAGAGTCAGCAGCACGGGTATTTAAGAAAGAAGATGCTTATATAGCTATTGGTAAAGATATGAAAAAAACGACGCTCATGGGGATTGATACCGATGATTTCGGTCGAACAGCCTGGTTCCGTGATCATTTGTTAGATCATCATTTCTATGACTATTTGAATGTATTGGCGACGGATTCCAAAGCAGTACTGGTCTCCAGATCCATCGCTGAGGAAACTGGTGCCAAAGTGGGAGATGTCATTCGAATCGGCTGGAATGATGTAGAGGGGGCGACGGCGGTAATCTATGGCATCATTGATTATTGGCCTAGCTGGAATCCGAATCCGATCTTAACTGCCGCATCCGCATCCTCATCATTGAGTTCAAAAAGCAAAACAAGTGCACCCAATCTCGTCATAGGTCATCTCTCCTATATCCAGAATAATCTTGCTGTGGAGCCCTATGATATTTGGATGAAGCTGAAGCCGGGAATGACGAGTCAAGCCTTATACGAGTCGCTAGAGCAGAAGCGCTTATCAGTTACACGCTTAGTTGATACGAATATGATGGTGATTCAGTCGAAGAACGATCCCTTCCAACTGGCAGTGAACGGTGTGATGACGCTTGGATTCTTGATCGCGATTGGCATCAGTTTCATTGGGTTTCTTCTATACTGGTTACTCTCATTGTTTAGCCAGATCCTACAATTCGGTGTGCTTCGTGCCATGGGAATATCCTACAGGCAGTTGATCGGAATGCTAGTGGCCGAACAGCTTCTTACGTCGGGAGCCGGTGTGCTGATCGGTATGATTACAGGGAATACGGCTAGCCGCTTGTTCGTTCCTTTATTCCAATTAACATTCGATTCGTCAAGCCAAGTGCCGCCTTTTCAAGTCAGCTTTGATCCGAAAGATCAACTTCATTTGTACATGATCGTTACGATCATGATCGGGTTGGGATTGCTGCTGCTCGGTACGATGCTCTCCAGAATTAAGATTCATCAAGCCGTTAAGCTTGGGGAGGATTAGGTATGATCCATTGTGAGAATTTAGTTAAAATTTATAAAGCTGCTGATCTTGAAGTTGTTGCGTTGCAAGGGCTTGACCTTCATATTCAAGAAGGTGAGTTGATGGCCATTATCGGCAATAGCGGCAGTGGGAAATCGACGCTGCTCAATATGCTTGGGGGGCTGGATCGTCCTTCCGCAGGTAATCTGAGTGTGGATGGGAAAGATTTACTGAAGTTTAAAGAGTCTGATTTGGTCAAATATAAGCGAGAAACCGTAGGCTTCGTATGGCAAAATAATGCACGGAATCTGATTCCCTATCTGACGGCTCTAGAAAATGTGGAATTGCCTATTCTGCTGCAGGGACGGCGTAAACGCCATCGAGCACTGGATTTATTGGATGCTGTGGGCTTGAGCCACCGAAGAAACAACAAGCTGAGTGAACTTTCCGGCGGTGAGCAGCAGCGCGTCGCGATCGCGATTGCACTGGCTAATCAGCCAAGGCTTTTGTTGGCAGATGAACCGACCGGATCTGTTGATACGAAGATGGCGAATCAGATTCTTGATCTATTTCGAGAGCTGAATCGCAGCTTCGGTCTGACCGTCGTGATCGTTACGCACGATCCGCTTTTGGCGAAGAAGGTAGACCGTGTAGTTGCGATCCGTGACGGCAAAACTTCCTCTGAGATACTACGGCGCAAATCGTATCAGGAAGAATTGTTGGAGTTAGAGCAGGGGATCATTTCGTCACAAGAAGATTCCCATGTTGAATATGCGGTCGTCGATAAAGCTGGCAGATTGCAAATTCCAGCGAATTATTTGGAATCCATAGGTGCTGCGGGAACGAATAAAATACGTGTGGAAATGGAAAATGGACGTATTATACTGCTCCCACAGGACAAAACATGAGGAAAGCCCGTAATCGAAGATCGTTTCGATTGCGGGCTTTCACATGTTCGAAATTCTTGTGTTGACTTTAGGTAGAATTTTCCTTTAAACTTATATCATACTGTTTTAGTAGGAATTAAATCAGTTATGATTTCTTCGATTAATCCCACAATGAATCATTATCCTAGGAGGCATGTTCATGTCAAATTCTGAACGTAAACATTTACCGGAAACACTAGCGATTCACGCAGGTCAAAAGGTTGACCCTGCGACCAATTCACGAGCGGTTCCTATCTATCAAACGACATCCTATGTGTTCAATGACACCGAGCATGCTGCTAATTTATTTGCACTTAAAGAATTTGGTAATATCTATACACGGATTATGAATCCGACGACAGATGTATTTGAACAGCGTATTGCTGCACTGGAAGGTGCGCCTGCCGCGCTTGCGGTGGCATCTGGACAAGCAGCCATCACGTTCTCGATTCTAAACATTGCCGAAGTTGGTGATGAGATCGTATCTGCTTCAGCTTTATATGGCGGAACTTATAATCTATTTGCAAATACATTGCCTAAATTAGGGATCACGGTGAAATTCGTAGATTCTAGCAACCCAGATAATTTTCGTAGTGCCATTACAGAGAAAACGAAAGCCATTTACGCTGAATCCATTGGCAATCCCAAAGGGGACGTCTTGGATATTGAGGCTGTAGCGGCGATTGCGCATGAACATGGTATTCCGCTTATCATAGATAATACGTTCCCAAGTCCTTATCTGCTCAGACCGATCGAGCATGGCGCCGATATTGTGGTGCACTCTGCGACCAAGTTTATCGGAGGTCACGGTACGACCATCGGTGGCGTTATTGTAGACGGAGGGAAGTTCGATTGGGCGGCCAGTGGTAAGTTCCCAGGTTTGACAACACCAGACCCTAGTTATAATGGAGTTGTTTATACAGAAGCGGTCGGTCCGATTGCCTATATTATCAAAGCGCGTGTACAATTACTGCGTGATTTGGGAGCATCCTTATCCCCGAATAGTTCATTCCTGTTATTGCAAGGATTAGAAACGCTGCATCTTCGTCTTGAGCGTCATAGTTCCAATGCGTTGAAGGTTGCTCAATATTTAGAAGCTCATGAGTCCGTGGAATGGGTAAGCTATGCTGGCTTAGAAAGCCACCCTTCGTATTCACTGGCTAAGAAATACTTGCCGAAAGGTCAAGGCGCTATACTGAGCTTTGGCATTAAAGGCGGCATTGAAGCAGGCAAAAAGCTGATCCATGCTGTAGAGCTATTCTCTCATCTGGCCAATGTGGGAGATTCCAAATCTTTAATTATTCATCCTGCAAGCACCACACATTCGCAATTAAATGAGCAAGAACAAACATCAGCTGGCGTATCTCCTGGACTTATTCGTCTATCCGTTGGAACTGAAGCGATTGAGGATATTATTTATGATTTGGAACAAGCAATCAATGCTAGTCAAAAGTAAACTTGAAACGGTAAACTTTTCCGCATAAAATATGAGAAGGCTGCGATTTAGGAGCTCAACCTAAATGCAGCCTTTTTAAGTCGTTCATTTTGAAAAATAACGTATGAAATATGAAACCTTTTTATCCAAATAGCGGTCTATTACTTTGAAAAGCGTTAATAACTTTCAGGAGGCATCACTAACATGAGTACTAATTTCAAAATATCGATCGCCATATTAATGGCTCTAACCATTGTGTCTGGTTGCGGTAATAAAAGTGATGGGCTATCAACGATTTCGCCTACACCAACATCAGTAGGCAGTGCAACGACAACCCCTACGGTTCCACCAAGTGTTGGAGCGACACCGACAACTTCGCCGAAGACTTCGCCAACGGCAACAGCAACAGCAACAGCAACAGCTACTGTGAAACCATTATCTGGTCCAGCAACATCACCTGCGGCAAGCCCTACGCCAACTAAGAATGGCGCGGTTCAAGTGATTGCTAAACCGGAAAGTATTACGGTTCTGGTCAATAAGATGAACTCGCTGCCATCCAGCTATGAGCCGACAGATCTTGTGTATCCGAACATTGCATTTACATTTTCCGAAAAAATTGATAAGCGCAAAATGCGCCAAGTTGCAGCAACTGCCATAGAGAAGCTTTTCGCTGGAGCGGCAAAAGATGGTGTTCCGTTAGCAGGTGTTTCTGCGTATCGTTCGTATGCCACACAGAAAGCACTTTTCGATAGCTATGTGAAAAAAGATGGCGAAGAAAAGGCGAAAACATACAGCGCGGTTCCCGGAACTAGTGAGCATGAAACAGGGCTTGCCATCGATGTTACAGGCAGCAATGGGAAATGTGCAGCTGCAGATTGCTTTGGTGGAACGAAAGAGGCGATTTGGTTAGAGAAGCACGCGGCTGAATATGGGTTCATTATCCGTTACCCACAAGGAAAGGCAGCTATTACAGGCTATCAATATGAGCCATGGCATTTGCGATATGTAGGAGCTGACATTGCGAAGGAAATCCAGTCGAAGAACGTGACGATGGAAGAATATTATCATACCGTGCCAGTATCGAAATAATCGTATGCTTAAAACCCCGCTTGGACGTTGAATGTCCAAGCGGGGTTTTGGCGATGGTTTTACCATCCTCGTTGATAAGGTCCTGGTGGAGCGAGCTCGACGCGTAAGTCACGAGCAGCTGATCTCGCCCAGTAAGGATCCCGCAGTAGAACTCTGCCTAGAAAAATGAGATCGGCACGGTGATTCTGAAGAATTTCTTCCGCTTGCTGCGGTTCGGTGATTAGCCCGACGGCACCAACAGGAATCTCAGCTTTAGTGCGAATTTCTTCGGCGAAAGGCACTTGGTAGCCTGGATAAAAGTGTGGCACGATCGGCGCATTGCCGCCAGAGCTGACATCGATCAGATGGACGCCAAGTTCTTTGAGCCCTGTCGCGAAATAGACATGATCCTGCGGAGTAAGTCCGCCTTCCACATATTCATGAGCTGAAATACGGACAAACAAGGGACCATTCCACCGAGATTGGATAGCCTGAACGGTTTCACGTAAGAAGCGGAATCGTCCCTTTTGATCACCACCATACTCATCTTGACGGTGATTCGAAAGCGGTGATAAGAATTCATTGATGAGATAGCCATGCGCTGCATGTATTTCAATAACGTCAAAACCTGCTTGCTTGGCACGATCAGCTGCGTCAGCGAATGCTTTGATTGTATCCCGAATGTCTGTAAGTGTAGCTTCTTCAGGTGTTTTGAACGTATCTGAGAACGGGATGGCAGATGGGGCTATAATCGGGGTATCTAGGACGGCTTTTCTGCCCGCGTGGGCGAGCTGAATGCCTGCATGAGAGCCATGATTATGGATGGACGTGACAACACGCTTTAAGCCATCGATATGTGCGTCATCCCAGATTCCTAAATCCCGTGTTGAAATCCGACCTTGCGCAGTGACTGCTGTAGCTTCAAATATAAGTAGTCCAACCTGGCCAACAGCCCGTGTAGCGTAGTGAATATGATGCCAATCCTTGACTTCACCAGATTCATCAGAAGCATACATACACATAGGTGACATTACGATACGATTCTTCAAGGTTATGCCGGCAATGGTGTAAGGCGTAAATAACATGTACAATCAACTCCTAACTTGGAATAGAAATAATCTTTTAATTGTATTCTAATCCTGTTGGAATAATCAACTTTAAAGCTTCTAATTGAAAAAGCTTGACGATCTAGACATTATGTCCTAATCTTCGGGTATGATAATAAATGTATTTCATGTCGTAATTTTGCACCTTCGTCTGTCACGAATTCGAAATTTATCCGCTTTCAAGCCCGTGATACAATGAACCCAAGTCACTTATTTGGAGGTCATTTAGGATGAAAGTAGCAATGTTGAGTTTCTGGCATGTACATGCAAAGGATTATGCGAAACAGGTAAACGAGCACCCGGATACAGAGATCGTAGCGATTTGGGACGAGATTGTAGAAAGAGGTCAACAAGAAGCCGAAGCACGAGGCGTGGCTTTCTACGCAAGCCTTGAAGAGTTGCTCGCCAACCCAGAAATTGAAGCTGTTGTTGTAGATACACCAACCAATCTTCACCGTGATGTGATCATCGCTGCTGCACGGGCAGGTAAACATATTTTTACAGAGAAAGTCATTGCGCCTACGCTTCATGAAGTGAATGAGATCCTCGCAGCCGTTGAGGAAGCAGGCGTAACCTTAACCGTCTCTTTACCACGTTTGAATTCACCATCTACATTAGCTATTCAAGATATTGTTGCCAAAGAGTTATTAGGTCAAATCACGCTTGTACGCACGCGACTCTCACATAATGGCGGAATTTCGACTACGGCCAATCCGAATGGCTGGCTGCCGCAGCATTTCTATAATGCCGAGCAATGTGGTGGCGGAGCACTCATCGATCTGGGCTGTCATCCGATGTATCTCAATCGTTTACTACTAGGATTACCAGTCGCTGTAAGCGCTTCTTATGGCTATGTGACGGGAAGAGAAGTTGAAGATAATGCCGTATCGCTGCTCCAATATGAGAATGGTGCGCTTGGCATCGTTGAAGCGGGCTTTGTGAATGCTTTCTCACCTTTCGTTATTGAAGTACATGGAACGGCAGGCAGTGTATTATACTCAGAGCAGGATGGTAAAGTCATGCTGCGTACGAACAAGCTGGAAGAAGCGACAGGGCAATGGGTGGCTTACGAGTCTATACCGGAGGCGAAGCCAACTGCGTTTGACCAATGGGTTGCCCATATTCAAAATGGTACCAAAGCCACCGAAAATATCGGATTGGCTGTAGACTTAACGAAGTTAATGGAAGCATCAAATCTATCCGTTGCTAGCAAAAGCCAAGTGCGTTTGGATTCCCTGACAAACTAATCGTCACACCCTGGAAAGGAAGCGGTCTCCCTTATGAGTCAACCCTTTTACTTCGAGCCTATGTTAGAAAATCCGATGGCCTTAGATCGCCTGGAATTAAGCTTCCGCTGGGGAGCTTATGGAATTCGAGTATTGCGGTGTCATCTGACTTCCTTTCCAGCAGGAGCAATCGTCAATTATCATCAGCACTCCGAATACGAGATTCATTATATCCCTTCCGGTAAAGGGAGAGTCATTCTGGACGGGATTACACATCCACTCCATGAAGGATTGCTCTACGTCACAGCGCCTGGTGTCATTCATCGGCAAGAAGCGGATGAACATGAAGCGATGGGCGAACTATGTCTCCACGTGGACATTGTGAAGCTTTCGGATAAGGAAGAAGCCGGCTCCTCTGCGATGTCCTCCACTGGTTGGGGAGAGGAATGGGAGATGGCAGAAGCTGAAGCGTGCATTGGACAGCTTGGTGAGCTGCCCCATATTCCAGCAGTAGATCGCCATGAAGCGATGAAATGCTTCCTCGTTGCTTTTGAAGCGTGGCGGAATAATCAGCTGGGTCAATACACGGTTATCAAGCAGTCCATTATCCAGATGCTGTTAAGAACAGTCAGTGCTTATAAACCGGAACAGCAGGGCGTTAATCTGCCAGCTCGTGATATGAAGAGCTATCGGTATCAAATGGCCGTTCAATTCATTACGGACAACTTCCGTCGTCCCCTGACTTTGGAAGGAGTTGCTGAGCGTGTACAGATCAGCTCTAGGCAGCTTCAACGGATTTTCAAGGAGAAGGCCAATGTTTCCTTCACCGAATTCTTGGAGCAAATTCGCCTCAAATTCGTATGCAGCGAGCTGCAGCAAACCACGCTAACACTGGAGAAAATCGCTGAGCGCAGCGGTTTCACCTCCAGCAACTACTTGCACTATGTCTTCAAGAAGGCGCATGGCACAACACCTAATGCCTACCGCGAAAATACAGTGCTCCAACACGTAAGCACCATATAATTCCTATAAACAGAGCTGTCCGAAAGTAGAGAATCTACTTCTGGACAGCTCTGTTTGGTTTATTACCAAGGGAATCGCCCCCACACCACAATCAGCACTTTAGCGAACTAGCATCCAGCTCCTTCAATCACATCGAACTCCCTAGCTGCTTCAACCACTACAAATCAGCCGTCAGTTCCGCACCGTACAACCAGCCGCACACTTGCATCCTACTAACTGGAAAACATACAGCTATTTCGAGCAAATTCCGCACTTTAAGCTGATTAACTGGAGAAACTCCAGCTATTTTCAGGCTTTCTCTGCAAAAGAAGCAGATAGCCGGAATTTAACTGGAGTTTTTCTATCTAAGTTCATATGTTAGCTGAATTTTGAGAATTTAACTGGGGTTTTTCCAGTTAAATGCAACTCTGCTCTTAAGCCCCCTAATTGGATTGGAGTCTTCAATATGCATGAAGTACAATATTGATGAGGGGGAATGAGATGTATGAAAAGCAATATCCTATATGAT
>NZ_LMSJ01000047.1 GCF_001428105.1 Paenibacillus sp. Soil766
CAGGAGGGTCGGACCTCTACTTCGGCTACGGCACTTCAAAGGGTAAAGTTACCGTGTGGATTTGAACCACCTAGATTGTGCGACTGTGAGGCGCACACGAAAAAAAGAACCCCTAAGGGTTCTTTTTTCTGTCGGCATTGATGATATTTCTTTGAACCTTGTTACACGTAAACCTAAGTTAAATCTGCGTATAAAACACGGTAAGTGTCTTTAGCACATCGCCCTCCAGCCTGATTATAACAGGTAGAAAAGTCCTCTTTGCAATGGTTGTTTCGCTTTCGCTAATTGCTCCAACGGAACCACACCTCTCTGCTTGCCGACAATAATAGTATGACCGATTTCAGTCTTTTTAATCATGATATTTTAAAAAATTTCAGTGGCCGTTATCCGCCGTGTCCATGCCCTTCTGCAGCGTGTCCGCCGTGATGATTCTGGTTCTTCACTTTCTTAGATCCAGACAACGGTTCCTGATTGCCACCCGCGTTGTTCCGGTTCTTTACATTGCCATTATTAACGAGATTGTCGCCTGCGGAATAGTTTTTTGGTTTCGACATAGCTCCTCATCCTCTCCGTTTACGAGTTTGTTCCTTCGTGATTTAGCGCATCCTGATGGCGATGGTCGTTGACCTGCTGCTGGATCTGCTGCGCATTGTGTGCGTTAACTGGATTGGCATCCAAATCCTTGGCCACATTTTGCAAATTCTTATCGGGACTCTTTTGTTTCGTCATCACGGTGTCCTCCTTCTTACTTAAGCGTTGGTGACTTTCTGCAAAGCCTGGGCACACTCATGAATATGCCGCACATAATCATCGATTAACGACTGTACAACATCGCTTCGTTCATCAATATGCGTCGTTCCTTGCTGTACATCGGTTAGTTCTACCTTTACTTCTCTAGCGTCCACATACGTCACTTTAAAATCAAACGAATAGCCGGTATGCCCCGCCGTCATAATGTGCACGCGGATGGCATCCGTATCTCCTTCATCTGCCCATACCCTTGTTTGATCGGCAGGTTGCAGGACAGTGGGCATAACACGCATCCACTCATTCACGATTTCAGCTTGATCCACGCTAGGCTTATCTGATTTGCTCATAGGTAACACCTCCACATGATTAAAATGCGGAAGCTGCCCGTGTTTTATCCATGTAAAAAAACACCTACTCCCCAGCACGAATCGAATTCGTGCCGAAGGGTAAGTGCTAATTTCATCATGTTATTGCACGATTTGCTGCAAAAGCATACCCAGCATCTTCGCTGCTTCTTCACGCGATGCGAAGTCCTTCGGTGCAAATGTATTTCCCGATTTCCCGGAAATAATACCCGCTTGCTGCAGCGCTCTCGCCGCGTCTACAGCGAAGGTAGGAATCTCCGCACCATCTGCAAAAGATGCAGCGCTCACCGCTTGCGGTAAGCTAAACTTCTGAAGCGCTGCGAACCTTGCGATCATCGTGACTATTTGCTCACGCGAAATGTTGGCAGTAGGTGCAAACACACCCTCACTTACACCGCTTGTAAGGCCGTTCTCAGCTGCCCATTGGACAGACTGGGCATAATAGCTGTTCGCCTTCACATCGTGGAAACTAGACGATTTGTAGCCGCTAAGGTCCACACCAGCCATGCGAGCCAGCATCAAAGTGAAATCGGCGCGACTAATTTGGGCATTTGGAGAAAACTGGCCTTGGGCTGTTCCATTGATAATATTGCGAGCCGCTAGGTACGTGATATAGCTCTTAGCGAAGCTGGCTGACGTATCACTAAACGTAATAGGGGAATAGCCCACCGCATATTGCGAAAAGTGACTTACTTTGAAAATCAGCGTCCCCGTAGCCGCGTCGTAGTAGCTATTCGTGACTTTAACGAGCTCGCCGTTGTCCGCAATGTAGTAAGCTACAATCGCATTGATATCTTCATTGGCCGTCGGTTTATACGGTACTTGAACTTCAACGGAACCGCCGTTGAAGGTGGAAACCGTTTTGCCTCCTGCTGTAATGGTGAAATCGAAGACAGGGCGGTCGCCAACAGCAGCTTTAACCGTATCGCTATCTTTGGCAGTCATATGTTGGGTAACCGCCGTTAGATCCGCTTTAGCGATGGACAGGGATACTTCACCCGTCGTCGCGGCAGAGGCGATGACAGCCAGCACATTTTTATCCAAATTCACGGAAGCAATACCTAAGTCTAGCTTTACTGCTGCCGTAGAGCTCGCGACAACCTTAACAAATGATTCTGCTGGCAATTTGATAACCGCTTCTTTCGAAGTAGGATCAACAATTGTTTTAATTTCAAGAATAGATGATTTTCCTGCTGAATCGGTCATCTGTTTTAAAGCATCCGTTACTTGCCCAACCGTAAGATTAGCCGTTGAAGTACCTTTGCTATCTTTAACAGCTGGTGTCGTAATTGTGGTCATTTCTCCGTTGGTTATTGGTTGGCTAGGTTGTGTTCCCGTTCCCGCTACTGGACCGGCGGAATACGAGGTGCCATCAGAAGATACCGTTACTGTTACATCCGCTGTCGCATACCCATCAGGGCTAATAGCTGTAATTACTGCGGTACCCGTATCCACGGCTGATACTAGACCTTCTGCACTCACCGTTGCAACCGCTGAATTCGAAGATTTCCAAGTCGTTGTGCCTGAGCCAACAGCGTCTCCTGCAGACGTCGTCACCGTTGCTGTGAGCTTGCTTTCAGCGTCTCCCTTGGTAACAGAAAGTGTGGATCTATCCACGCTCATCCGTTGCACATTAAGCTGATAGACAGCAACCGTTCCTCCCACCTCATTTGCAACTAGAAGCAGCGGATTCCCGTTCGGGCTAATCGCGGCAGGTATGAAATCGATCCCCTCTGGCCCCGTATCTGTATTCAGATTGTCCTTTGGTGTAAACACACGCGAATTGGTATAATTCACGAACTTCGCATTTACTGGATCTGTCACATCATACGTCATGATGCCTCCGACCCGCTCCAAACCAACAAAAGCAAGAACTTTACTTCCCACTTTCCCCACTTTCACATCTTCAGGCTCTGGCCCTTTCTTTGAGCTGCGATCATCTAATGCTGTCTTACTATTGCTCGTGTTGAAATTGTTCGGCACACGCTGTGCAGTAACTTTCTCAAATTCATTCCCACTGTCATAGACTTGCGTCATCGTATTCGCTTGCCAGATCGAGAAGGAACGACCCCCGTACATGTAAATCCCATCCGATCCCATATCACTAGCTACTTCTACACCGTCATACGTCGTCTTACCAGCCAAGAATTGAGCTGCAGGTGAGTTGGGTGTTAAACTGCCTTTCATCGCGCCAATCGTGCTGCCATTCCCTCTCACACCTGGCCATTCGGTAACATCTCCCTCATTAGCAGTAAATACATAAGGGATACCATTAATCGTATGGCTTGCAATCCCATCTGGCATGTACATGCCATAGAACGGGACATTTTCAAACTTGATCGCATTGTCTTTCACTAGATCCAAAGCATTACGTGGAAGGCTCAAATCCTTCAAACCTAGTCCATTAATCGAAAGAACAACTTTCGTTGCTAAATCAATCGTTCCAATCGCGTTATTCTCCTGGAAGGATACATAAGCTTTACTGTTATCTTCCGAAAGTGCGATATATTCAGGTTCCAAATCAAAAATTGCGTCTTGCTTCGTACCTTCACCCGTAATCTGACCCGTTACTGGTGTAGAAGCACCGCGAATATGAACCTTACTATCAATGACGGATGGATCAGCAAATCTTAGTTGTGTCACACTATCCATAATCGTATCGACGATGGTTATACTTCCTTCAGGGTCTGTACCAGCCGTGCGAGGCTCGCCTTCATTCGCAGTTAACATATATCTGCCATCTGTTGTGGATTTAATCATATCGGGCTGAACACCCGCGTCATACATTTTAACTACGTTGCCATCATAATCCAGAACGACGATTTTACCAGCTTTTTTGGAATCTGACTCTTGCACAGATACGGATACTCGCTTCGTAGTCGTATTCACATCCACACTCGTCAGATCGCCGTAAAGAAAACCATTATTTTCAACCAAATCTTTGACTTTAATCGTTTTCTCTTTAACTAGGCCTTGCACAAGATCTAAACGAACGATATCTAGACTAGGCGGATTCCCCGAGCCATTTACCAGGTAGAACTTATTATTATCCTTGTTGTACTTAACAATCTCGGCGACACCGCCGTCTTTATTCGTAATTCCCACTTTAAAATCAGTCAACTTCGTGATACTTAAAGTATCTTTGAATAGATTAGAAGCGGGTTCAACATGAATCGCCAAATTACGGCCATATTGCGCTAACAAACTATCCGTTACTTTTATGTATACGTTAGATGTAACTACTTCTGTTGGCTTACCGTAGACTTCACCTGTGACAGCATTAATAGCTAATCCAGCAGGTAACCCTGTTGCTGTGAACGTAAATGGCGCTCTCCCTCCATACACATTCATCAATACCGAGTAGTCTTCTTGCTCATAGGCTATAGGTAACTTATCATTCGAGTATCCAAGCACAGACACATTATTGTCCCATTGCCCGAATGCGCTAGATTTAGGTCCTTTAACTGCTAAGTCTTGCGTAGTCGAATCGGCAATCCCGAATTGTCCGAAATCCTGTTTGTTATTATCCGTATCTGTTAGTGTCTTCCGACGTACGGATATTTTCTTAGAAGTACCTTCTGATGAACCCTTGGGATAATCGAACTCATAACCATCGATATCCGTTCTAATGTCGATATTATCTCCATCATTGCTGCCTGTACCTAACATATCAACATATCCGGTCGGTTTAGGATCATTGGCAAAAGGATGTTTATTCGCGATATCCAGCTTGGATTGGTTGCTCATCAGCACAACCTTCAATCCTTTGTTGTTGATAAAACGGGTACTCCATAATTGGTCATAGGTATTTGTGAGGTTGAGTTTTGGTGCGGTTGCTTCTGTCGCTTGCCCGAGAATAAGAAAGGAGGACTTGGCTTTAATCGTGCCAACAAGATTTAACTTGTCCCAATCTCCAGTTGGCCCCATTAGATCAGATGAGCCACGATCCGCATATTGCAAAGACCAGCCCGTTAAGCTGATATCACTGCTAGTTGGGTTGTACAACTCTATAAATCCATGGGAAGACGCTGTATTTCCTGTGTCCGTTTTCAGACCGCCACCATAGACCTGATTGATGAATACATGCGGTACCGTCACATCGTAAGTCCCATTCGCCTGATACGGTGTTCCTGGTGTTATCGCTGCAGCACTTGCTGGACTGGCTACTGCCAAAGGACTTATCGTGACGGCCACGGATAAAAGTACCGAGACTACCTTCGTTCCAACCTTCTTCACAGGGGTTTCACTCTCCTCATATTGGATGATCACGTCCATTATAAGAAAAGCTCCAGCTGCGAAATACCCACTTTTTGTTAAAATACGATGTAGATATTGTAAAAGTCACTCCCTCGATGCCATGAAAATGGAAAACAAAAAAAGCCACACGATTTCAAGAATCGCATGACTTTTTGGTTGGGTATTACCTTGGCTACGGAGAGGGTGGGATTCGAACCCACGGAGACCTTGCGACCTCGGCGGTTTTCAAGACCGCTGCCTTAAACCACTCGACCACCTCTCCACGATAGGCGTCTCTGGTTAGAGAGACGACCTTGCAGTGACAAAAAGCATTGTAGCACATAACTCCTACTCAAAGCAAGTGCTATTTTTTTGTGATCACTTTAACGTTGTTCATGTACGGAACAAGCACGTCTGGAACGATAATCGAACCATCTGCTTGCTGGTAATTTTCAAGAATCGCAGCCACTGTTCGGCCAAGCGCTAAGCCTGATCCATTCAGGGTATGCACGAACTCCGGCTTCGCCTTCGCATCGCGGCGGAAGCGAATGTTCGCTCTGCGCGCCTGGAAGTCTTCGAAATTCGAGCAGCTTGAGATCTCGCGGTACGCGCCGCTGTTCGGCAGCCATACTTCCAGATCATACGTCTTCGCCGATGTGAAGCCAATATCACCTGTGCAGAGTGACAGCACACGGTAAGGCAGCTTCAGTAGCTGTAGGACGCGCTCAGCATGCCCTGTAAGCTTCTCCAACTCCTCGTAGGAGTCTTCTGGCTTCACAAGCTTTACAAGCTCAATTTTGTTGAATTGGTGCTGTCTGATTAAGCCTCGTGTATCTCGGCCAGCTGATCCTGCTTCCGAACGGAAACAAGCACTGAACGCCACGAAATTAACCGGCAGCTGTTCATTCGTTAGAATATCCTCACGATGATAATTCGTGACCGGTACTTCTGCTGTCGGGATTAAGAAGTATTCCGAATTCTCGACTTTGAACACATCTTCCTCAAACTTCGGAAGTTGACCTGTACCTGTCAGGCTATCACGGTTGACGATATAGGGAGGCAGCATTTCTTCATAGCCATGCTCATCGCTGTGCAAGTCCATCATGAAGTTAATCAATGCGCGCTCTAGACGAGCGCCTAGCCCTTTGTAGAACACGAAGCGCGAACCCGTAACCTTCGCCGCAGCTTCGAAATCCAGAATACCCAGCTCTTGCGCAACTTCCCAATGAGGCTTCACTTCGAAATCAAACGTCGGAATCTCACCAATGCGGCGAACTTCCACGTTCTCTTCTTCGGTACGGCCCACAGGAACGCTGGCATGCGGCATATTCGGAATGGAGAGAAGAACTTGTTGTAACGACTCGTCCAAGATACGGATCTCGTCATCAAGCTCTTTAATGCGGTCTCCGACCACTTTCATTTCTTGAATCAGCTCATCCGCATTTTCGCCGGATCGTTTACGTCCCGCTACCTCTTGGGAAACAGTGTTTCGGCGATTTTTGAGCTGTTCCGTTTCTTGCAATAGCTCTCTGCGCTTCACGTCTAGTTCTGTGAAGCCATTAAGCTCCTCAATCTGCTTGCCGCGGTTTTGCATGGCAGCTTGTACAGCTGCTAAATCACTTCGAAGTAACTTTACATCAAACAAGGAGATTCCTCCGTTAGCACAAAATGGTTTGTATATGGAAGCAAGCACCCATACCGGCAATCCGGTTAACTCGGGGTGCTTGAACCATTGGTTATGCTTGGCTTTGCTTTACCATATCTAAGAAATAACTGTGCAGACGGAAATCATCCGTCAGCTCCGGGTGAAACGACGCCGCAAGGAGATGCCCTTGCCGCGCAGCTACGATCTGGCCGTCATACGTGGCCAGAACATCCACATCCGAGCCCACTTTCTCAATGAGTGGGGCCCGAATGAAAACTGCGCGAACGTTCTCGTCAATGCCTTTGATCGGCAAGTCCGTCTCAAAGCTCTCGCGTTGACGACCGAACGCGTTGCGAGCCACCGTAATATCCATCAGCTCTAGATGAGCTTCAGGCTGCCCGGTGATCTCTTTCGCGATGACAATCAACCCCGCGCAGGTGCCGAAGACCGGCTTGCCTGCCGCAGAGAACTCACGCAGCGCATCGATGAAGCCATACGTACGCATAAGCTTACCAATCGTCGTGCTCTCTCCTCCAGGGAGGATGATGCCATCGAGCTCAGCGAGCTGCTCGGTGCGTTTAACAACGACACCTTCTGCGCCCGCTTTTTCAATACCGCGTATATGCTCTGCTACCGCGCCTTGCAGCGCGAGAACCCCAATCTTCGTCATTACCAGCCGCGCTCCTGCATACGCTCGGAAGCTTGAAGCTTGGAAATTTCGATTCCCTTCATAGGGGCACCTAGGTTTTTGGAAATTTCAGCAATCAATTTGAAGTCTGTGTAATGCGTTACCGCTTCGACGATCGCTTTCGCGAACTTCTCTGGGTTATCGGATTTGAAAATCCCTGAACCAACGAATACACCATCAGAACCAAGGTGCATCATTAACGCTGCATCTGCAGGTGTAGACACACCGCCAGCTGCGAAGTTAACAACAGGCAATTTACCAGTTTGGTGAACTTGAAGCATCAACTCGTAAGGAGCGCCAAGTGTTTTCGCTTCGAACATCAATTCGTCCAAAGACATGCTTTGAACTTTACGGATTTGACCTTGAATTTGACGCATGTGACGAACCGCTTCAACGATGTTACCTGTTCCTGGCTCACCCTTCGTACGAAGCATGGATGCTCCTTCACCGATACGACGCAAAGCTTCGCCTAGATCACGGCAACCACACACGAAAGGCACTGTGAAATCACGCTTGTTGATATGGAATACTTCATCCGCAGGGGTAAGTACTTCACTCTCATCGATATAGTCAACGCCTAGGGATTCAAGAATTTTCGCTTCAACGAAGTGTCCAATTCTTGCTTTCGCCATGACTGGAATGGATACAACTTTCATAACATCTTCAACAATTGTTGGATCTGCCATACGGGATACGCCACCTGCTGCACGAATGTCAGCGGGTACGCGCTCAAGCGCCATAACAGCGGACGCGCCAGCTGCTTCTGCGATTTTAGCTTGCTCAGCGTTCATAACGTCCATGATGACGCCGCCTTTTTGCATTTCGGCCATACCTGTTTTAACGCGGGAAGTTCCTGTTTCCATTCTTTATTTCCTCCTATAGCTTGTATGCCAATTTCGTTGCAGTTACCTACACGATTCAATGATAAACTTCTAAACAGTAATTTTACATGAAGGATGGGTAATATACAACCCATTTTCTGGCCTAAGAGCCGCCTTTAATCCCATTAAACATATCGCTGAAGAAGTTTTTAATGGAGCGGAACAGAAGTCGGATCCAGCTGCCTTTTTCAACGTCGCCATCTGCAATTAGTTCAACGGTTTTTTCTTGCCCATTGTAGCTTACTTTGACTTTCCCCAGCGTGTCACCTTTAGCAATAGGAGCTACTAACTTGCTTTCTTCAACAGACTCGGCTGTCACTTGGAAATCCGTATCTTTGGCGCCTTTTCTAGCAACGAACGATACACCCGTTTTCGTAACAAGAGGTACTTCCATTTGTACACCCTTCTTAATGTTCACACTTTTCAAAGAATCTATCGTCTGTTTCGCATTCAAGAATGGTTTGATCTCAAAATTATTAAATGCATAGTCCATTAACTTGCGTGTTTCATTAAAACGTTCTGGTTCTGTTTTCGTTCCCATAACTACCGTAATCATACGCATACCGTTACGTTCTGCCGTTCCAGTGAAGCAATAGCCCGCATCATCGGTAGAACCGGTTTTCAAACCGTCCAACCCTTGATAGGAATACTTCTTAAAGTTAGTGTTCGTTGAATTCCCTTCCAGCATCCAGTTCCAGTTGATCATAGGTGATTTATCTGTCGGTCTCAGCTTCAAGGAAGGAATCTTCGTAAATTCTAGAATTTCTTTATGATCCTTCAAAATATTATAAGCAAGAATAGCTGCATCGCGAGCTGTCATCTTCGTCTCACCTTCAATTGAAGCAGGCGGATTCTTGAGGTCAGCACGTGAAAGTCCAGTCGCACTAATAAAATGTGCCTTATCCGACATACCCAGCTGTTTCGCTTTGTCATTCATCATTTTGGCAAAATTCTCTTCTGTACCGCCAAGCAATTCAGCAAAAGCCACAGAAGCATCGTTCGCGGAATAAATGGACATCGCGTTAAACATATCCTTGAATGTCAGCGTCTCATTCTCGGCAATCAACTGACCGGAACCAATGACATCTGCTGCATTCTTAGTCGCTGTCACAGGTGAGTCCCATTTGAATTTACCTTCTTTAATGCTTTCCATTGCCAAATACTCCGTCATCATCTTCGCCATACTTGCCGGCGGGAAGGCTTCATCTGCATTCATTTGGTACAGGACTGCTCCTGTGCTGGCTTCCATAATTATCGCAGATTTCGCTGCTACTTGAGGTTCATTCAAGGCAGGTGTTGGTGTAGTCCCTGCATTAGGTGCAGGCGTTGTCACCGCCGCTGGTGATGGAGAAGCTGCTGGCTTTTTCTCATCTGCCGCGTAGGTTGGCTGTATATGTAAAAGTAAGGATTGAGCAATTAAGCTAATACCTAACACCAAAGCAACCTTTTTCTTTGTAAAACGTAAAAATCTCACAATTTCACTCTCCTTAAGTAATGTTGGATAACACATATGACACGTTATATTGTAACACACCCCATTAGACAAAAAAAAGAAAACGTGGGTTCAACTCCCACGCCTCCAATTTCATCCATATTGTGACAATATAGAAACCTTTTAACCGAGACAAAAATTCTCTCATCTCTACATCGAGTAGTTTGGTGCTTCTTTTGTAATTTGAATATCATGTGGATGGCTTTCTTTCAAACCAGCCCCCGTAATACGAACAAATTGTGTATCATGAATAAGTTCTTGAATATTCTTTGCTCCACAATACCCCATACCTGAGCGAAGTCCGCCTACCAGTTGATACACCGTATCCGCCATTGGCCCTTTGTAAGCCACACGACCCTCAATACCCTCTGGAACAAGCTTGCTCTCGTTCTCTTGGAAGTACCGATCCTTGCTGCCTTCCTTCATAGCACCTAAGGAGCCCATTCCGCGGTAAACCTTATACCTGCGACCTTGGAAAATCTCAGACTCACCCGGACTCTCTTCTGTCCCTGCAAAAAGACTACCGATCATCACCGCGCTAGCTCCCGCTGCGATCGCTTTAACCACGTCACCAGAGTACTTGATACCGCCATCTGCAATAATCGGAACGCCGAACTCAGCTGCTGCTTGCGCACAATCATAAATCGCCGTAATTTGTGGAACACCGATCCCTGCAATAATGCGAGTCGTACAGATCGATCCGGGACCGATCCCAACTTTCACCATGGAGGCTCCTGCCTTGATCAAATCACGCGTCCCATCACCTGTCGCAACGTTCCCTGCGATGATCGGCAGTTCTGGATATTGAGCTCTCAGTTTCTTCACAGTCTCTGCGATGTTAATATGATGGCCATGTGCAGAATCTACGACGATTACATCAATTCCGGCTGTAACAAGCGCTGCGGCTCTCTCCATCACGTCTTTAGATACACCAACAGCGGCCCCCACAAGTAAACGCCCTTGAGCGTCCTTAGCTGAGTTAGGGAATTGAATGGCTTTCTCAATATCTTTAATCGTAATTAACCCTTTTAGACCAAAATTCTCGTCGACCAAAGGCAGTTTCTCTATTTTATGCTTCTGAAGGATACCCTCCGCTTGCTGAAGTGTTGTGCCAACGGGTGCTGTGACAAGACCTTCCTGCGTCATCACTTCTTTAATTTTAATGGAGTAGTCATGTACAAAGCGCAAATCGCGATTCGTCAAAATACCAACTAAACGATTATTCTCATTTACAATGGGTACACCCGAGATGCGGTATTTCGCCATTAACTCTTCTGCGTCATACACATGATGTTCAGGCGTCAAGGAGAAAGGGTTGGTGATCACGCCGCTCTCCGACCTTTTCACACGATCAACGTGTTCCGCTTGCAACTCAATCGGCATATTCTTATGAATAATCCCGACGCCACCTTCACGGGCCATAGCAATCGCTAGCGCAGACTCCGTCACCGTGTCCATAGCGGAGCTAATGAAAGGGATATTTAATTTCACGCCAGGCGCCAGTTGCGTCGAAACGTCGATCTCCTTACCGAACACTTCGGACTTCCTCGGCACTAACAAAACATCGTCAAACGTTAAGCCTTCCTTGCCAAACTTATCTTCTCTCACAGCGTACCATGTCCTCCTTAAAGCCCTCTAACTGAAGAAAGCTTGATTCATTAACCTCAGCTCATTCTTTCGTATGATTGCAATCTTAACAAAAGCCTATTTTTGGTGTCAAGGGAAAGGACGAGTAGACAGCCCCCACCATGCCTCGAATAAGTCAATTCCGTTAACGATAGGAGTACGTACTACTTGGATTCCAGAGTAGGAACTGCTCGATCCCTTGCTCCTTCGCTGCCTTAATCTGCTCCTTTACATCAATCACCCCATACTTCTTATGCGGTTTGACCCATGTTGCCGTAAAATCCTGATACCAAGGCCTGATCTGTGCAACCTGACTATTCAATCTCGCTAGCTGATGATTTTTCCATTTAGCGTCGTTAACCGCTTGATGAACGACCGCATATGGCTGCAAATCAGGGCTTTTGATGCCATAGATACCGCTGGTATAGTGGGACGGGTACAACATTGGCGAAATGAAATGGACCTCCTTACTGATCATCGCCCAATCTTGTCCAATGCCCATATCATTCGGTAAAGATGTCGTTAATCCGAACACATCTGCTGAAATATACGCCTTATTGCCGATCTGTTCCTTCGCCTTATGCAAAAAAGTTGCGATATCCTGCGCCTTACTTAGCTTCTGCGGGTTATCAAACAGAACCTCCCGATCCACCTTCTGCCCATTCTCCGGGAATCTCACATAATCAAACTGAATCTCATCAAAACCCAGATTAGCTGCTTCATTGGCAATTTGAATATTATAGTCCCACACATCCGTCTTAAAAGGATCTACCCACGCGACTCCCTTCGCATCCTTCCATACACTTCCGTCTCTGTTTTTCATGGCGTACATACTCTTCTTCTTGCTTAAATAGGGATCTTTAAACACAACCAGTCTAGCTATCGTATAAATATGCTTCTGCTTCAATCTCTGCAGCTTTGCTTTCATATCTTGTATAATAACGTGGCTATTCGCCCCGATTTCATTGACCAAAGGAACCGTTGAGGGATAGGTTACCTGGCCGGAATCGTTCTTCACATCGATCACCATTGCGTTTAAATCCGTTTGCTCCACCAGTTCAATCAATTGCTCGAATTTGCTGCCTACTGAGGACCAAGCGGATACGTAAATACCTTTCACGATTGGTTTAGCAGAGTTTTGAAAAGAAGGCGTTGCCGTAACGATCGGCATCTTCTTCGATTCTTGATTAGGCGCGAGCCCAATGCTTCCTACATGACTTAGAGAGTGAAGTGGATTTGCCTCTTCCTTCACTTCGTCGATTTTAGTTGAGCAACCATTCATCATCAGCGTAACTATCGAACAAAGACATACCTTGCCCATCCATTTCATGCTGCTTGTTGTCCTCATCGTCATCCCTCCTCGTAGGATTAGTATGGTTAAAAAAGCAATATTTACAGATACAAAAAAAAGAGTCTTTCTGGAAAAAAATCCAGAAAGACTCTTACTAAGCTGTGAGACTTTTGGCTCCACCAAAAGATCCCTATGTCGTTTGGCAACGTTCTACTCTCCCAGAACCCTGCGGTTCAAGTACCATCGACGCTGGAAGGCTTAACGGTCGTGTTCGAGATGGGAACGCGTGGATCCCTTCCGCCATCATCACCAAAC
>NZ_LMSJ01000048.1 GCF_001428105.1 Paenibacillus sp. Soil766
GATGAATAGCTTTATTCTTTAATTCTAAATTGAATTTTGACACAAAAAAACTGCACCTCCAATCGTTAGATGGTGTCTAACAATTGGGGTGCAGTTCAATACTGCCCGGCTGCTGCTTCTTGATGAGTACGATCCATATTCACGAATTTATTGAATTGTTTCAGGAAGGCCAGCTCAACGGTGCCTACGGGACCATTCCGCTGTTTGGCAATAATAATCTCGATAATGTTCTTCTTCTCGGATTCCTTATCGTAATAATCGTCCCGGTAGAGGAACGCTACGATGTCGGCATCTTGCTCAATGGAACCGGATTCCCGTAGATCTGACATCATCGGACGCTTGTCCTGCCGCTGCTCAACACCCCGGCTCAGCTGCGAGAGCGCGATGACCGGTACGTTCAGCTCACGGGCAATTTGCTTCAGCGTACGGGAGATCTCAGAGACCTCCTGCTGACGGTTGTCGCCACCTTTACCGCCACGTCCAGCAATCAGCTGCAAGTAGTCGATGAGAATCATGCCGAGCCCCTTCTCCTGCTGCAGTCGACGACACTTCGCTCGGATATCCGCAACCGTAATCGTCGGCGTATCGTCGATATAAACATTCGCCTCGGACAAAGCGCCGATCGCCATCGTCAGCTTCTCCCAGTCGTCTCCTTCCAGATTACCCGTACGCATTCTATTCGCATCGACGTTCGCCTCGGCGCAGACCATACGTTGTACGAGCTGCGCGGCGCCCATCTCGAGCGAGAAGATCGCGACGGTCTCTTTGGCCCGAACACCTACATTCTGTGCCACGTTCAGTGCGAAGGCGGTCTTCCCTACGGAAGGACGCGCCGCAAGAATAATCAAGTCTGAACGCTGGAAGCCAGATGTCATCTTGTCCAAATCGATGAATCCCGATGGGATTCCCGTTGACCCGCCTTTGTTCGAGTAGAGCTGCTCGACCTTCTCGAATACTTCCATGAGTACATCGCGGATGACGACGAAACCGGTGGAGCTGCGGCGCTGCGAGATCTCGAGGATCTTCTTCTCCGCGTCGCTGAGCATCATCCCGACATTGTCCTCATTAGCGTAGCCATCGGACACGATCTGAGTCGCGGTGCGAATCAAACGGCGAAGCATCGACTTCTCCTCGACAATCGCCGCGTAGTAGTCGATGTTGGCAGCGGTTGGCACCGAGTTCGCCAACTCAGACAAGTACGTAACCCCGCCGATCTCCTCCAGCTGCTGCTTGTTTTGAAGAAGCGCAGTTAGGGTAATGAGATCGATTGGTTCTTGCGCCTCGGCGAGCTCAACGATCGCCTCGAAGATGCGCTGGTGAGAGCCGCGATAGAAATCATCGCTCGTGATCCGCTCCATCGCGGTAATTAACGCATCGCCATGAATCAGGATCGCACCTATGACGGCCTGCTCTGCTTCTATATTTTGAGGCGGAACACGATCCATAAACATATTATCTCCGTTGCTCATGCTGCTGTGCCCGCCTTTCATTTTCACAAGTTTAATAGGTTACTAGTTTTGGGTGTACAAGAGAGAAGAGCCCCAGACTGGGACTCTCGTTCTTTCTTACTGGTTATTCGAATCTTCAAGTCCTTGCACCGCAAGCTTACTTCTCTTCTGTTACTTGAACGTTCAAACTAGATGTTACTTCCGCATGGAGTTTAACTGGAACCTTCGTGACGCCTAGTGTACGAATCGGTTCTTCCAGAACAATTTTACGCTTATCAATCACGATTTTATACTGCTTCTCAAGTACTTCTGCGATTTGCTTACTTGGAATGGCACCGAACAAACGTCCACCCTCGCCAGACTTCGCTTTAATTTGAACAGTCATTTCACTAAGCTTCTCGCCTAACGCCTGTGCATCTGCCTTCTCTTGATCCTTGCGTCGTTGCTCGGCTTTCTTCTGATTATCCAGCACCTTCACTGTGCCCTGTGTAGCTGGAGCAGCTAGTCCTTGTGCGATAAGGAAATTCTGTGCGTACCCTTCGGATACTTCTTTCACTTCGCCCTTCTTACCTTGGCCTTTAACGTCTTTGAGTAAAATTACTTTCATTCGAAAAGTCCCTCCTCTTCCTGCATATCGGCTAGTACTTGTTTTAAGCGGTTCGTTGCTTCCTCTAAAGTGCCTTCGGTTTGTGTGGCCGCATTGGTGAGATGCCCACCACCGCCTAGACGCTCCATGACCACTTGAACGTTCATTTGACCTAGCGATCTCGCGCTAATGCCAATTAATCCGTCTGGTCGTTCGGCAATTACGAAGGAAGCCATAATATTCGTCATATTTAACAATGTATCAGCAACTTGCGCGATCATCAACTGAGAATATTTACGTGATGGCTCAGCAACTGCCAAAGCCACGTGTTCATAGATGGTTTCTGTGTGCTTAATGATCTCGGAACGCTCAATATAAGAATCCAAATCTTCCTTCAACAGCTTCTGAATGAGAGCCGAATCTGCTCCATTGCGTCGCAAGTACGACGCGGCCTCGAAGGTTCTTGCACCTGTGCGTAAACTGAAGCTCTTCGTATCCACCACAATGCCCGCTAGGAGCATCGTGGCCTCTAGAACCTCCATCGATAGCTTCTCGTTAATATACTGCAGCAGCTCAGTCACTAGCTCGCACGTAGAGGACGCGTACGGCTCCATATAGACGAGTGTAGCATCATGGATGAACTCCTCACTCCTACGGTGATGATCGACCACGACGACCCTGTGTGTCAGCTGTAGCAGCTTAGGCTCAGCGACCATGGATGCCTTGTGCGTATCCACGACGACGGCAAGTGATCGCTGTGTCGTAATCTGCATGCCCTGTTCAGGCGTAATGAACCAACGGTGCAGCCGCTCATCCGCCGATATCGTCTCCATCACCTTCTGGATGGCTGGATTCACACCCTCTAGCACGATGTAGCCTTCTTTGCCCACGACCTGAACAGCCTTGAGCACACCGATCGCCGCGCCGATGGAGTCCATATCTGCAAAACGATGACCCATGATGATGACCTTGTCACTATCTTTCATTAGATCACGCAGTGCATGCGAGATCACCCGAGCTCTAACACGCGTACGTTTCTCAACCGCGTTCGTTCTCCCACCATAGAAGGACAGTCGCTGTCCGACCTTCACCGTTACCTGGTCACCACCGCGGCCGAGCGACATGTCCAGCCCCATTTGTGCCATTTGACCAAGTTCAGTCAGCTGTTCAGCCCCCGATGCAATCCCGATACTAAGCGTTAATGGCAGCTTGTTCTCAATCGTTAGGTCACGAACATCATCAAGGAGTTCAAAGCGTGTTTGTTCTAACTGACGCAACGCCTTCTGGTCCATCAGGATTAAGAAGCGATCCGATGATGTCCGGCGTAAATACAGCTGATTCTTCTGGGCCCACTCGGTAATTTCACCAGTTACCTTGGCCAGCATAATGCTCCGTGCTTGATCATCCAGCCCCTGTGTCGCCTCTTCCAAATTATCCATCATGACGATACCAATCGCTGCTTTACTATCTTCGTATTTCTTCGCAAGCATTGCTTGCTCCGTAATTTCACGCAGATAGAGAAGTCTCTCCTCGGGTTTGGACCAGACTTGATAAATAAATTGGCCTACTTTAAGCTCCAATGTTTCGGCCTTTTCTTTCTTATTCTTGAGATCGGGGAAATAATCAAAGAGCGGTTCACCAATCACCGAGTCTTGCCCTAGCATTTTCGCTACAAAAGGATTGTGCCACTCTATGCGTTTCTCTTCATTATATAAAATAATGCCGATAGGCAGCCCGCTCATGACTTCATTGCCGGCTTTCTTCACTCGATGGGTTATCGTTCCGACATATGTATTCAAATCTCGACGAAAAGCTGTCTCCGCTTGCAGCGTAAAATACGCCATTGCTCCGCAGAGTAAGAAAGCCGTTAGGCCCAGCCACCATTTGAACATATAGATAATGGCTGTCAAGGCGATGAGCAGTACGAACATCCACAATATATGTTGACCGTGCCACCGCTTCAAAAGGAACTTCGGCATTCGAACTAGCTCCTAATCCTATAAATTTTTCTTGAACCGTTCACGGATTGGAAACGCAACATCAAATACCCCTAATAAACTATACACAATAAATAGCGGCGGCATAAAGATGAGAATAATAATGGCCACAATCGGCAAAATTGGTTTCCACTTATTCGCAAACGCCACATAGAACAGAAAGCCTATTGCTTGAACCGCGAATACGAGCATCAACAGCGGCATCGCATTCATCAGCAGTGTTGAAATGAGTGAGCTTGAATCGGGCTTTGAGAACAAATTTAATACAAAAGCCACTAAATAAATCCAGACTAGTGATTTTTGCAGCTTCCACTCTCTCATTGGGCGCAATCCAGGGATACCTTCCCCTGTTTTATTCAAGAACCACCGCGTCACGCCATGTGTCACAAAGGTAATGAACAACGCCACAAAGATTAGATATAACGGGATAACTTGCACGATGAAATCAACGTACCAGTCCTGATCTTTAGGTAAAATCTCCTGAATGCTGCTCGGCATCGTTGCAATACTATCTATCATGAATTGCTTGAACTTGGCAACCGGGTCAAGACCTAATGCAAAGCCTAGAAACAGGCTTAATAACGACTCAGCCAAAACAGTAACGATACCTGCAGTTAGTACAGATCTTGCTGCCGCTTTGCGTTTGTATAGATTCCCCATCACCAGTACAGGTGGTAGAATGAACAAAGCAATCGTTATTAAATAGAGACCTATCCACTGGGTAAGCACGTAAACAACGAGTAGACTGAGTACATAACTTACGACGAAACGCTTCGTACTTGTTTTGACGTATAACATAAGAACAGGCACCAACAGAAAACTACATGTAAAAATAATAAATGGTGTCATCAGCGATAGCAATGAAATAATCATAACAACGCTCCAAATGACACTCTGCCAACTTCGATTCCCCAACCGGGCTCACCTCTTACGTAAATGTTCTTCGAGCGATGAAATGTCGCCGTACCAGTCCTCAAGTTGATGGCCCTCTTGGCGGTGCTTCTTCATTTTCTCAACAATAGCTTCGTCCAAACTGCGATAAGAAATCCCCAGTCTTCGGCCTAAAATATAACCGCTCGAAATCAAACTGGCTAATCCATCGACCATCTTTACATGACTACCTTCCCACATGCCTTTGAGCAGGTGAGCTACATGATCTACGACTTCTGTTTTGAGCCACTCAATGACTTTGGCCCGTCTGGCTAGGTCAACTTCTTTATCCCTATTCAGCAACCGTCATCACTCCTCATCTCAGCAGAAACGATATTGATCAATTATACCACAAAAAGGTACTAGAAAAGAAAGCCTCTAATCCTGCTGTCCGATGCCGCAGAAAAAGACAGCTGATCTTGGCAGCTGCCTTGTTTGGGAATTGTATTCTTTTAGGAAAAATGGAACAGATTTGGGGGGAGGGCTCTCAATTACTCCCTTAATTTGTAAGTAATTGCTCCTTCAACGCCAGAATCTGCCCTTCAGATAAACCAATCGTTCGTAAATAGTGCTCCGCATTGCCGTACCGAATCTCCAAATGTGACAACATACTCATCATATATGCGGGATCACAACCTAAGAAACTTTCATACATGTCATCGGGCACATTCGTTGGCTTCCCCTTACGCAATTCATCCATAATTGGCGTTATACAGGCATTCGTAAGCACATAGTCTTCCAAAATTGTTTCATGTGGAACATTTCCAAGGTCCAGCAATAGGGCTGAAACAACACCTGTCCGATCTTTACCTGCTGCGCAATGAAAGAGACTTCCGTCTATACTACGCGCTGCAAGCAAAGTGAAAACACGTAACAACTGGGCTTGCGAAGTTTCAAGCAAGTTAATATATAAATCCCCTAGATTGCGAATTTGAGCAAGACTCGATGTGGCTGGGTTGATCAAGCCTACATTATGATAGCTCACTTGCTCGGAATCTGCGAACACGTTCTTCTTTTCCTCAAGCTCATGCGCATTTCGCAAATCAATAATCGTCCGTACACCTCTGTCCACTAATTCCTGTTGGCTAACCTTACTCAGTTTGTGCAAGCCATCCGCTCGAAACAGTACGCCCCAACGCGTCATTCGCCCGTCCTTCGTCTTGTACCCTCCTAGATCACGCAAGTTATATGCGCCCTCAACCTGAAGAACGCGCTGCTCATTAGCCATATGTGTCGTCATCCTTATTCCTCCGCCTTCAATCTTATTTTGTATAGATCAAATATCGAATTGTTTCAATTGGTGATACAAAATCTCATTCACTTCATAGATCGCTTCTCTCGCATCCTGGATGTTCCCCTGCAGTAATGCTTCATAAATGCGGGAGTTGATCCTTCTCCCCTGCCTTGGATTGGATAGAGACTGCGGATTCATCATTCGATAGGAAACGACTTTGCACATATACTTGCCTTTTATTTGTTCCAGAATCTGCATCATGTTCTGATTGCGAACTGTGGTCAGAATCGTTTCTATAAACAACAACGAACTTTCATAATAGAGCCAGTGGTCTCCATCATCAGCCGCTTGAATTTGACGATCCAGATGGCTCCGTAACGACACCAAGTCGAAGGAAAGTCCTCGCTTTTCGGCAACATCACATACATAAATCTGCATAGAAACTAAGACTTCAAACATGTCACAGAACTCTTTGAACGAAATATTTTTAACAAAAACGCCCCGGCCCCGTATCGACTCCACGAATCCTTCTTGCTCCAGTAAAGAAATAGCCGCCCGAATCGGCGTTCGACTCATGTTCAATTGATCCGCCAATTCATTCTCTGATAAAAGGGTACCAGGCAAATAATTCGCATGAATAATGTGATTCCGAATTTCTTGGTAAGCTTTCTTTTCTAGCGATGGTTTGGCCACGCTTTTCGTTTGAAGAAGATGCCCTTGCTGTCTAGATAATGAACTCATTTAACGCAAACCGCCTTTGACGAACGAATCGATAATTTGACGCTGTAGAATAAAATAAAGCAGAAGAATTGGCAAGCTTGCCAGCGTTGTCGCTGCCATCATCGGTCCCCACAAATTAGCGTCTGTGGACATAAACGACTGCAACCCAATTTGGAGCGTGGCATGCTCCGGTTTGTTCGTGACCAACAACGGCCAGAAATAGTCATTCCATGAGGAAATGAATAATAACACGCCTATAGAAGCAATGGATGCACGCAAATTCGGGAAAATCGTCCGCCACAGCACGCTCCAGTCGGATGCCCCATCCAGATGAGCGGCTTCAATCAACGTTCGCGGGAACGATTTGAAGGTATTGTACAATTGGAGCACCGCAAAGGCAGAGACGATATTAGGGATGATTAACCCCATCAAGGAATTCCGCAGCCCCCAACCGCTAATGACCACATAGTTAGGAATCATGATGACTTGAAACGGAACTAACCATGTCAAAGAAATTAAGCCGTAGAAGAAGCCTTTGCCACGAAAATCCCAGCGTGTGAACGCATACGCCGCTAGTATGCTCGTCAATAATTGGGCTGCCGTTTGACAAACAGCAACGATAATCGAGTTCATCATCATCTGAGCCATCGGAATGGCGTGCCATGCCTGCACGTAGTTATCCAACGTCCAGTGCGTAGGAAGCAGTGACGTGGAGTACACTTCCCCTGCTGGTTTAAAGGATGTATTCAACATCCAGTAGAACGGGAAAATCGCAAGAATGCTAAGCAATATCAACACGGTATGTTTACCGGCAGTTGCGCTGCGGGATCCATTCAATCGCGGATTCTTCATCTTCATGGATATCCTCCTTCAATTATCGTAAAACGAGAGCTTTTTGGAGAGTTTCATGAAGACTAATGAAATAAGTCCAGAACCAATAAACACGCATACAGCGGCTGCCGAGCTCCAGCCGACAGAGAATGTTTTGAACCCGTACGTCCATAACAAGTAATAAATGTTTGTTGTTGAGTTTAGTGGGCCTCCCTGCGTCAAGACATTGACATATGAGAAGCTCCATTCTGCTGCAAACAACGTACTGAGCATCGCCATAAACATTATCGTAGGTGACAATAGCGGCAACAGCACATGCCAGACGATTTGCCAACGATTCGCTCGATCGATTCTAGCGGCTGGTGCTGGTTCAGCCAGCAAGTGCTTTAGCCAAGCGAGCTGCACCTCATCAATTCTACCGTTATGCGTACCCGGCACTTGTGTATTTAACATCACGATGCGTAGGCCATCGGCCATAAAGCTATAGTAATAGGATTCGTTCGATGGCTCTTCTTCTAAGTAACCCTCACGAAATGGCTCGCGGAAATCATGGTTGCCTAGTGCGACATGGATCGGAATACCGAGAAGCGCCTCTTCTGCGTCCAGTAGCTTTTTGAGGAAACGATAGTCTTCCAAATCTCCGTCATGCGTCAAATCTCCGCTAATCACCACGAAGGACGGCTTCGCCTCCAATGTGCGAATTTCAGCACAAGCAGCGCGCAGTTTCTCTGACATTTCGAGGCCGAACAACGGTTTCTTTCCAGGTGCGCTAATGTGGATATCTGTTAAATGAATGAAGAAAATCGGTTCCATCGTTGTCATTGTTAGACACTCTCCCCGTGAACGTGTTGATGCGGCTGATAAGCTGTTAGATCATTAACACCATCCAAATGGATTACTCGGTATGTAGGAACGCCACCGCGCATGGTTACCCATAGCACCACATTCTCATCACCAGGATTCGTCCCATCCCCATGTGCTAGACCACCGGTCCTACCTAGCTGTATGAACTCCGCATTACCTTCCCGAGAATACTCCATCGCATGCAAATGCCCAGCAAAAATGGTGTAGGAACGTTTCCCCAGCATCTGAATGAACTCTTGGTATTCTTCGCTTTCTGATTTCCATCCTGGCTTATGCATGTTCACGAACGTCCATTTGACATCCGCATTGTTTGCCAATACGCGTCTAAAGTAAGCGAGTTGTTCCTCACCAAGACTCAGCTTGATCTTGCCGAAACCTTGTAGTTCCTCAGGAGATAGTGCCGCCTTCAGTTCATCAACAAATGCACCCATGTGTTCATTCGCGCGCTCGGGTTCGCGTTTCACATCCGCTGTTACCCGTTTGATGATGTCGATAAAAGCATCGGAAAACTCGTCCGGTGATTGCTCCGTATTTAAAGATAAGAAGAGTGCATCGCCTACACGAAACGCGTAGTAGTCCAAGCCTTTACGCTCGCGCCATACCTCTGCCATCGTTGCATTTCCATAGTCGTGATTGCCGATGACTGGAAAGAAAGGGAGTCCCATCGCTGCAATCTTGTCGTCAATGTCATCCCATTCTTGATGCGTGTCCGCGGCGTTATTCCAATAGCCTTCGATCAAATCACCGACCGCCAAGACAAAGTCAGGCTTCAAATCCTTCACCATGTTCAGCGCCTTCTCAAAAACCCCCTCCGTCGCCATCCCGCAACGGTCCCCCATCACGACGAACGAGAAGTCTTCTCCCAGTTGACTAGGCATGCTCCCAAACCAAGGGCGTTTCTCTGTGGTCACTAGCTGATCCTCAAAGATCGTTACGTTCTTCTTTTCATCAAGCTGTACAGTTGGCATGGTTCCTTTCTCCCTTCTATTGGTGAAAGCTTGTTCTTATCCTCAGTATGCAGGTTGTATGTAAGCGGAATATTAGCTTGATTTGTAGTTATTATTAATCTAGGCATCCTCGGGTCTGGTTGTGGCAGAAGGAAGCCAACGCGAAAAAAGCGAGCCCGCAGGGGCTCGCTTCTGAATATAAAAAGAGCAACCGGTTGCCCGATTGCTCTTTATTCCGAAACCTATTCCGTTGTGTAAGGAAGCAACGCGATTGTACGGGAACGCTTGATAGCGATCGTCAAAGCACGTTGGTACTTAGCGGAAGTTCCAGTTACACGTCTAGGAAGAATCTTCCCGCGCTCACTGATGAACTTTTTAAGAGTCTCGATATCTTTATAATCAATATGCTTGATTTTGTTTACTGTGAAGTAACAAACTTTACGGCGCTTGCCTTTACCGCCTTTGCCACGAGGAGCAAATTTGCGATCAGCACGATCATCACCATTGTTGTCTCTTTTTTGGAAAGCCATTGTGTCTCTTCAGTCCTTTCTACGTTTAAAATGGCAAATCATCATCGGAAATATCGATCGGTTTTCCGTCATCTATGAAAGGATCCTGCTGCTCGCGCGATCCACCGCCACGATTGCTGCTTCCGCCGCCGCTATAGCCGCCTGCATTTGCATTAGAGGATCCGCCCTCTTCGCGATTCCCGCCGCCGCTTGATTCAAGGAAACGTACATTGTCGGCAATAACTTCGGTCACGTAAACACGTTTTCCTTCATTGTTGTCGTAGTTACGCACTTGAATGCGTCCTTCAACTGCTGTTAAACGACCTTTACGCAAGTAATTCGCGCATGTTTCGGCAAGCTGCCTCCACGTGACGATATTGATAAAGTCCGCTTCACGTTCTTTCGAGCCACCGCTCGTGAAAGGACGGTCTACAGCAAGTGTGAATTGGGTAACTGCTACCCCAGCTGGTGTATAACGAAGCTCTGGATCTCTGGTCAATCGACCGATAAGAATAACACGGTTCAACATGGAATAACCCTCCTGACGAAAATACTGGCATTGATTAAGCTACGTCGTTTACGATTAAGTGACGAATAACTTCGTCCGAAATCTTAAGTACGCGATCAAGTTCAGTTACAACAGCAGGTTCTGCGTTGAAGTGTACAAGCACGTAGTGCCCGTCACGGAACTTATTGATCTCATACGCAAGACGGCGTTTACCCATCAGGTCATGTTTGGAGATTTCTCCCCCACCGTTCGAGATGATGCCTTGAAATTTTTCTACCGTAGATTGAACAACTTCTTGCTCAACGTCAGTACGAATGATGTACATCAATTCATATTTGCGCATGTATTTCACCTCCTTTTGGACTAAGCGGCTCCTATTCAAACTTGCTAGGCAAGTGAAGGAGCAAGGAGCGAGGATTCTTTTTCAAAACTCGCACCTGAATACTATAGCAAATCATGCGACAAATTACAAGTTTCGATGTTACTTTTTGTGCAGGAGGAAGCTGGTAAGAAATGAAGTACATGCTCAGGCCCATATAGGGCAATCTAACTACGATTGTTATTCTAATCAAGAGGTGATTCAATCGTGGGTGAATGGACACATTTTAATGAAGGCGATCATGTTCCTAACGACGGCGAATATATGGAAATTGGCGAGAATGCCTTCCATATGGGGATTAACAATCCCAAGACAGTTACCCTTCGTAAAGGGGACACCTTTCCAGCAACAAGCAATCATAATCGCAAATGGCACAAAAAGGGCGGCAAGCGGATGTAATTCTTCTAGAACTTGAAAAGGCTGTCCCCAAGTCGTAAATGACTGAGGGACGGCCTCTTTTTTAAATCCTTTTTAATTAATTCGTAATGACTAATTACGGCTTATTTGCGTGTTCTCTTTTCTGTTGAAATGAACACCTATATTCTGTGTTGTATTCCAACTCTCTGGAAATCGCCTGCTGCATCCTTAACCGCTGGCGAGCTTCCGCACAAATTGATAATCATGCTGTAGGCGTTCGAATCCGGATTCTAGCGTATGGCATTCCAACGTCACCCAGTTCTTATACCCGATTTCCCGCAGCGCCTCAAACAACGCACCGTGATCCGCTTCGCCCTCACCCAACAGACAAGGCACGAAATTTTCGACGCCTCTTCGGGTTCTGTTCGTGAAAGCACCCGGCTCGCTGCCGTCCGAGGTCCTGCGTTCGTCCTTGACGTGCACATGCTTCAAATGCTTGCCCAGCTTCTTCACCGATTCATATCCGTAATCGGTGTCCGTAATGTACATGTTCCCTGCATCATGAATGAAGCCGATCGATTCATTCTTCACGAGCTGAAGGAGCTTCAGCGCATCGTCCACCGTCTCGACGAGGGATTCGTTATGCAGTTCCACCAGCACGTCCATGTTATGTGCCTTCGCTTCTTCGGCGCAACGCTCCAGCCAATAGGCAGCCTTTGCGTAATGATATTCGTGCGCCAAGAATGCATTCGGCCCTCCCGTCAATACGCGCATCATGGATGCTCCCAAATGCTCAGCCGCCTCAAGCAGTCGCCGGAAGTCATCGAAAGTCGCGGACGCTTCCTGATCGCTGGCCGTTGAGAATCTGCCTGTATAGGTGGCTATGGCGGGAATAGCAAGTTGAAGTTCTTCAGATAATGCGCGCAGTTCCTTGAGTCGGCTTCTGCTCGTTGTCGGCGACAGATGATGTTCACGGGCCGCAATTTCAATCCCGTCTAGGCCCAATTGCTTCGTGAGCCTCATCGCTTCTTGCATACTGTGATCCATTAACACACCGCTAAACGCTGCGAATTTCATTGGCAAGACTCCTTTCCTCAAACGTGGCTGCCGGTTTTGTAAAACCGGTTCACATGGATGCGGTTCAGTTCCCAGGTAAAGTGTCCATTACTTACTGTTAATCAGAACGCTCCACCTGTAATTGCCCCAATTATAGCAATTCCCGACCGGGCGTAGTTGACGTTTCTTTCGAACTACTTTTACATTTTTTTCGTTCGTAATGATCTATTTGCGACACGACGATTATCGACAGATGCCTCGCACAAGAAAAAGCAGCAGGCTACAAATGAACTGCACCCCAATTGTTAGACACCATCTAACGATTGGAGGTGCAGTTTTTTTGTGTCAAAATTCAATTTAGAATTAAAGAATAAAGCTATTCAT
>NZ_LMSJ01000049.1 GCF_001428105.1 Paenibacillus sp. Soil766
CCGTTACCCTCTTCATACCATACCATGGTTTAATGCGTGCTTAGAAATCAGTTGTTAGACAGTCTGACGTACGGTGGTGTGAGAGGTCGGGGACTAGCCGTCCCCTCCTACTCGATTCAAAACTTATTTGTCACCCAACAACAATAGATCCATTTCTCAATAAATAATGAAAAACCTAGATAAAATAAAGAGACCATAGCTCGTTGCTATGGTCTCTTTCTATGAAGTTCAGCTGTCCATCAACGTCTACCGCTTAACCGTTTGATTGCTTCCTCGGTCACTGGTGCGAAGAGGTTAATCAGGTTGCCGTCGGGATCGCGAAACAGCACAGCACGGTTCCCCCACGGCATCGTGGTTGGTTCCTTTACCCACTCGTCGACAAACGGCTTCAAGCGCTCGTATTCGGCATCGACATCGTGGACGCGGAACTCGAGGATGACAGTGTGATTGCTGGCCGCTACCGCGGAACCAGCGCCGAACAGTTGCACTGTCTGGGAGTGGCCGATCGCCAGGGTACATGATGGCACAACGAGTTCGGCAAATATGGGAGCGGGGCGTTCCGCCGAAACACCCAAGACTTTTTCATAGAACTCGACGAGACGATCTACGTCGTCGGTAATGATGCGTACAGAAACAAAATTCACTAGATATCATCCTTCCTAAAATACGATTACTTACTCCGATTATAATAAAACATTACTGACAACAGTATGTCAGTAGTGTTTTACCATTTTTAGCGTTTCCTCCAGAATTGGTTTACCGTCGTCTATAATACTATCTTCCTAATCTCCTCTCTCACGATTTGCATGAAAAGATTCTTGGAAGATGCTGGCGGATACTCTCGACCACGAACCTGCAGGAGGCCAATCGGAATGAATGGCTCGTCCAATTCGACATGTATTCTCGTGACATCAGAGGTCAGCGGAGTTGAATCGAGCATTACACCAACGGAGAGCGTTTGTTTAGTGAAGTGGGGAATGGCGGAAATTCGGCTTACCGTGTTCAGAAGAGGAGGAACAGTTTCGTATCTGGAAAGCTGTTTGGCTAGCTTTACATAGTACAGACAAGTACGCCCCCCGGCCATGATGGGGAAGTCGAGAATTTCCCTGAAGGGAATGCTGTTTCTTTCACATAAGGGATGCTTGCGATCCGCGACAAAAATGATTTTCTCTTGATAAAGAGGCTCGAAATAAAAAGAAGATGGATCGGATGGCTCGCCGCAGATGGCAAAATCGAGCTCGTCTTGAAGAAGGGAGTGAGACAAGGAGTCCGTATTTCCCATAACGATCTGGCAGGCCATTCTTGGCTTGTGTTCGTGAAAGGTTCGTAAGGAGTTCGGTAGAACGTAATCGCTCGTTGGTTCGATTCCTCCGACGCGCAAGCTGCCAATCTCGTCTTGCTGCAGCGCCTTGGCTAGTTCGGATACATCGTTCCAATGTCGAATGAGTTTATCAATCTCCGTTGCGAACACTCGCCCGGCGTTCGTCAATTCCGCATCCCACCCCCGCTTGAATAGCTGTAAGCCCAATTCTTTTTCCAATCGTTGAATTTGATTCGTTATGGTCGATTGTGCGTAATTCAATTTCTCGGCTGCCCGAGAGAACGTTCCTTCTTGAAGGATCGTTTGAAAAGCAGTCAGTTGTCTTAAGTCCATCTATGTCACCTCGATCGATATAATTGATTAAGAATATTATTTTATTCAATTATATAAATGAATGGACGTAAAGTACAATTGGCTTAACCTAATCAAGGAGTGATAAGATATGCCTTTCATCAGAGTTAGTTATTTGGAGCAACAATATGAAGCCTGTCAGCTAGAACGAGTGAGTCAAACGATTATGAGCGCGTTGGTCCGACACTTCCATGTACCAGAGGATGATCTATTCCAGGTATTCCATGCTCATAAATCAGAAGAATTTTATTACAGCAAAAATTATTTGGACATCGAAAGAAGCGACGAGTTGCTGTATATTCAAATTATGCTCAAGTCTGGAAGAACGAGGAAACAAAAAACAAACTTTTACGAGGATCTGGCTGAACAATTATCAAAGACCATTCCCATGAGAAAAGAAGACGTGTTCATCGTGCTCGTCGATTCGGAGTTCGAGGATTGGTCGTTCGGCAACGGTATCGCACAGATGCTGCAACGGTCTGGAAGAGGGGACATGGCACATCGGGAAATAGTGTCAAGCGCACGAGAATCGTTCGGGGAATTTGCTCCGGCATTCGTCGGCTACTCAGAAGATGTGTTATTCGGAGATCTGTGGAGAAGGGAGCAATTATCTCTTCGGGATCGCAGTATGATCACGGTCACTGCGCTTGTAATGGGAGGAATGACCGATGAGCTTCCCTATCACCTGCGATTGGCCGTAGAAAACGGACTGAAATCAGAAGAACTGGTGGAAGCGATCACACACCTGGCCTTTTATGCTGGCTGGCCTCGTGCGGCTTCGGCTCTCCAGGTTGCGAAAGGTGTTTTTTTGAGTGATTCAGCGGAGGCATTAGTTTAGGCTATGCCTCCATGCTCCATAAATACCCCCCGTCAATTAATAATGACGGGGGGTTAACTTGTTTAACAAGAAAGCGGCAATGTGATTTCAATCGTCGTACCTTTGTTAACTTCACTTTGAACATGGACTTTACCGTTGTGATTCTCGATGATTTTTTTACTTACCATGAAACCTAATCCAGTTCCTTTTTCTTTTGTCGTATAAAAAGGTTGCCCTAATTTGGCGAGAACTTCCTTCGGAATTCCACAGCCTTGATCATGAAGACGGATCAACATCTCTTGATCACGATCACTGCTGATTTCTATTGTTATTTTGCCGCCTTCTGGCATGGATTCAATGGAATTTTTGATGAAATTGATAAATACTTGCTTGAGTTGGTTTTCATCGCAATACAGATGGGTAACCCCTGGCTGATATTCTGTAGAAAATTCAACATTGTGAAGGATTGCTTGTGAGTCCAAAAGTGTCATAACTTGGCTTAATAACACCCGTATATCTTTTCTTTCATACTTGATCGATTGCGGTTTCGCGAGTATTAATAATTCACTAAGAATTAATTCAATCCGTTCGATTTCAGAGGACATAATATCGAAATATGTTTGTTTCTCTCCGATGCCTGATTTCATTAATTGAATAAATCCTTTAATGGAGGTAATGGGATTCCTGATCTCATGGGCAATTCCTGCTGCTAATTGTCCAGCTACAGATAATTTCTCGGAATGTTGAAGGTGCTCTTGAGCAATTTTCCAATTTGTAATATCCCTTAATGTAACGGACCAGCCAAGCTTATTTCCTTTACCATCAAGAATAGGTGAAGCGGTTAATACCACATTCAAATATTCCCCATTTTTATGTATCCGGGTCGTTTCGACACCTGTAATAGAGTGTCCATCTCTCACTTGTTCACGCATATGCTTGAATTCATCATAATAGTCAGCAGGAATGAAAGGAAGGAGATGTAGTTCAATGCCAATGACACTTTCTTTTGACCATCCGAACATATTCTCAAATGCGACATTGACTCTAGTAACAACGCCGTCGTTGTTGAAAATGATAATGGCATCAGAATTATTTTCAATAAAGGATTCATATTGCTCTGTTTTAGATTTAAGATCCTCTTCCGCACGCTTTCTAGCTGTAACGTCTCGACATATACCTGTAATACCGATGATCGATCCACTACGATTCAGAAGGGGGGATAACGTAGCCTCCACGTTAATGAAGATACCGTCTTTTCGCTGACGAATGGTTTCCAGACACACAACAGTTTCTCCAGCTTTTATGCCTTGATGAATGCGGTTCATGGAATCCTTGAGGAAGTCAGGAATGATAGGTAACTCTTTGCCTTTAACCTCTTCAGCGGACCATCCAAACAGCGTTTCAAAAGCGGGATTCACCTCTAAAAGGGCATCTTCTACATCGATCACCCATATGGCATCCGCTGTATTTTTGATAAAGGACTCCAATTGTGCTGTTTTAGCTTTAAGATCCTCTGCTGCTAACTTACTTTCCGTAATATCTATTATTTGACTAAAAAATAATGGGGGTCTATGTTCCTCCCTAATGCAAGTAATAACCAATAAGGTCCATACGATAAAACCATTTCTGTGGATAAAACGTTTCTCCATTTGGTAACTATCCATCTTACCGTCTAATAATTGATTCCTAATATTCAATGCTTTGTCCAGATCATCTGGATGAGACATGTCCTGAAATGTCATGCTAAGGAAATCTGATTCCGAATAACCAATGATTTGGCATAAGATTGAATTGACTTGCAGCCACTTTCCTTCAGTTGATAGTATTGCCATGCCAATAGGAGAATACTTGAAAGCTTGAGAGAACAGTTCGGGCTGTGAAAAAGCTAAATTTATTGCCATACAACCTCCTAATCAACGTTAGTTTCCTCAAATTAATTGGACAACGTGTAGCGTTATTCCTCTAAATGTTGATATTAATTGTACTTGTGCAGAGACACTTTGCTTTCTCGCCCCGCTTGAAGTAACTGAGGATAAATTCACTTTAATAAATCTGTCATAACCAAATTATTTCAAATATGTGGTACGATTTTAGATGATTTAAGGATGATACGTTGAAAATAACGATTCTGCCATCTACAGGAACTATTAGTAGCTATAAGATCTGAAGTGAGATGGTCGACAATCTCAATCGAAGATATTGCTCAGGTGGTTAGAAACTGTTCTAAACAGCGGTACGGAAATTGTAATGGTACTAATACCAAAGTAATTAATATCATTCTTTCTGAGGGCATCAAGCCAATGGGCAGGAAGTATGTTCATCTTTCCGAATCACTTGAATTCGCAACGCTAGCAGGGGAGAGACGAGGAGAGTTAGTCATTCTTGAAGTAAATGGCAACACAGCTTTCGAAAATGGTGTGAAGTTTTATGCTGCCAATCATGGCGTATGGCTCGCCGATGCAGTACCTGCTCAGTATTTATTTTGGAGAGGGCAGTAAACAGTGATTTCAAGAACATAAAGGAGGAATCGAAAGGGAACCTCTCCGGTATCCCATTCATCCGTAGGTTCTATATAGCTCCCTCCTTTTCCTCATCGACCGAACTCACTCCATACCGCGCCAAAGCCTTCGTCGCCGACTCCAGCATGCGTCTTTTCAAAAAATTTCCCTCAACGACACGAACTCGTTTCCCGAGAAAACGGATCTTGGAGAGGAGATACTCCGTTTCGTCCCCAAGTATAACTACCCTGACTCTGTAGATTTCATTTTCTGTGTCGTAAGCTACGTCTTTTTCGAAGCTAGAGAGGGCGTATAGGATACGCGATAACTCTCGATTGTAATCACGAACGACTTCAAGGACGGCTTCGCCTTTCCGAGCGTCGAGAGCCTTCTTGATTTCTATATGGATACTATCTGTATCTACAGTTTGCAATGCCTCTGCCGTGACACCTGTAATCTTATCCAATTTCGTACGCATGAACATGTGATGCCGAAGGTGGAACCAGAGCAGGTACCATTCCCTTTTGACCATGGAGTATTCTAATTTATAGGGTAGCCCTAATTGGTCGGGATGAATGCGTCCACCTTTAATTACGTAGGATAAGCGTATGCCGCTCTTCTCTGTTATTAATCTTCGTAAAAACCGCAGAAGCGGGTGATAAACCTGTTTCTCCCTACTGCGGGCTTTTTCAATGAGATGATCAGAGGCGTCCATGACCCCATCTTGTGCTAGGATAGCGCGTAGTTTATTCAATGTATCAGGAGTGAAAGCCGCGTCAGCCGCAGGATGCCCGAGCATCGTATTCAACCAGGCTCTTTCGTGCGAAGTGACCATGAACGTACCTGAATCCTCTAACCGGGAAATAATTTGGTAATTAAAAATCTTCTCAAACAGATTCATAATAAGCCTGAATCTCCTTCCATTCGGCGATCATTTCCCTGCGGAACTGAATCGGCTCGAGTATTTCACAGCTAGACCCGAAGCTTCGCAGCCACGGCTTGATTTCAGTCGTCCCGTTAACGAGAATCTCATAGATAAAAGAATGCTCATCCTCCTGCACGATCTGCCCCCATTGTCCTTGCAGCTTAACACGCTCCTTAACAAAGTTAGGCGCAGAGCCCTCTGGATTGTAAAATCGGGCACGAACCGTGACAGGCTGCCCCGTGTCAATCAACCAGCTATACTGAATTTTCGCATGTAGATCGTTCAACCTGTTCTCAAAGATATCCTTGTCAACGGATTCATCCTCTTCGATCTGCGTGATCCCTTCCAACCGATATTTCCGAATCCCCTCTCGGCCATTTGCGAGAAGATACCATCGTCCATATTGGTGATCGTAGACCACTTTCAAGGGGAGCGTTTTCTCCACTTTGCCGTTCGTATCCCGCTCGAATAACGGGTTGGTGTTCTTGGAGGCGTAGCTTTTCTCGGACTTCGGTGAAAAATATAAGAATCGAACCTTACGACGACTACGGATCGCGCTTAGGATCGTGAACAAATGTGCCTCATCTAAGATGCGAGAATAATAGTGATACTTATATAAAAAAGGCTCCATGGCATGCTTCTCCACTTGTTGGCGAACCAGATGCTTCTTCAAACCATCGCGCAGCAAGTATCCTTGAACAGAAGGAACCTGTGTGTTCGCCATGACATCTACGAAATCATAGAGATCATAGAGCTCATCATCCGACAGTCCGTGGATTAAATCGTTTTGAATGCGGTAGCGATAGGGACGAGCACCTGCTTGTTTTGAAATGACACCAACTTCTTCCAAATACTTGAGGTCGGTGCGAATCGTTTTCTCATCAGGCAAAGAAAGATCGGAAGATTGACTGGTACAACAGATGTCTAACAGCTCCATGGCTGTCAATGCTTGTTCGTTCATAGCAGCTAAAAGCAGCGAGATTCGCTGAGATTCCGATTCCTTCAGGGATTTGGCTCGAAATAAAAACAGGAGCATCGGATCGGTGGACTCGTAATAGCTGTAGCGAATCGTTTCGGCGAACTCCTTGCGTTCCTCCAGGGGTAAGTGCTGGTACGTGGAGCTTACGATCTCTTTTAACCGTCGAATCGTCTTGTCAAAGGTATGGATCGAAATGCCAAGCCGCTCTGAAAACTGTTGTCTATTATAGGCACCACTCGTCAGCACGAGCATGCGCAGAAACTGGATTTCTTTATCAAAGCTTTCCTTAGCCACCGTCGCAATCCTCCGTTCCATCTACATGATATTTCCATTGTAACAGGGGATGGAATTGGGCGAAATGGTAAACTTTCTCTATTGTCGTAATACTTTCGCCATGTTCGAGTGGCAAGAAATAAGCGAGAATAAGGTCATAAAGCCGACACGATAACGTGTTGGAGAGAACAATCATCGAGGCGCTTGGAAGGGTTACTTCGACTTTTAATCGGCATGTCGTTGGTTCGAATCCAACTTCCACCAAGTGGTGGAATAGCTCAGCGGTAGAGCAGCACGTACCTTTCCGCCACATTTCCTCGATGATTTTCACACAAACGAATAACTGGTGAGGCGCTGAGATGGGTTACTTCGATCTTAATCGACCAATAGTAAAACCCGGGCATTACGGCAGGTTCGACTCCTGCAGATGACCTATCTCGCTTTTTCCTCACCAATGTTTCATTCAAGGAGGTTTAGAACATGAGCATAGCCAAGAAACTGTTCGGATCACTTAGGCCGAATACGGTTAACAAACACAACTATCCAGCATTCACGCGCTCTGTGGAAGAACAATATCTACAGACACTTCTAACGAATACAATGAGCAATACTTTTTATGCGGATCAAAATGAGTTGGTTTCCGAGGCTGCGCAACTACATCACGAAATGGCAGATGCCAATCCGACGTTTATGGCTAAAGCCATTGTTTTCGCTCGGAATGAAGGCTTCATGCGTTTGCAGCCGCTATTCGGTCTTGCGATTTTGTCTCAGTACCGACCAGACTTGTTCGCACTAATCTTTATGCAGGTCATCCGCATACCTTCGGATTTGTCGGATTTTCTAACGATGTTGAACGGGCTTGGACGAGGAGAAGGCGGCCGTTCCGTGAAACGGCAAGTGAACCGCTTCTTAGCCAGCGTATCTGAATACTGGGCGATGAAGTATAGCGGGCATGGAAGAGGGTATAGTCTAGGAGATGCCATCGCTACGGCACATCCGAAACCTCAGGATTTGAAGCAGCAGGCGCTGTTTCGTTATTTGCGGGGACAAGAGGCGAATCTGGCCTTGCTGCCGCAGGTGGAAGCGTTGGAGAAATTGAAACTCGCCTCAACGGAGCAGGAGCAGATTGCTTGGATTGAACGTGGTAAACTGCCGTATGAAACCGTGACAGGTGCGATCAAGCCATCGAAAGCCGTTTGGGAAGCGTTGCTCTATCAAATGCCGACATTTGCTCTGCTTCGTCATATGAACGCTTTGTTGCGGGTTGGTGTTTTGGAAAAAGGGAAGAACCTAGACTATGTTATTCAACGAATCACGGATAAGCAGGCGCTTCGTAAAGCCAAAATCCTGCCATTCCGGTTGGCGACAGCGTTCCGTCAAGTAGAGCACCCGGACTTGCAAGACGCTTTGCGCGAAGCGACGGATCTTACTTTTGACAATCTGCCTGATTTGGGAGAACGTACCGCTATTTTCCTAGATATCTCCGGCTCAATGAGCGGTCAGTATCTGGAAATAGGTTCCGTATTCGCCTTGGCGCTGTACAAAAAAACACAAGGAAACTCCTTATTCTGGCTCTTCGATACAGACGTCGTGGATGCCAAACCCTCCCGTAAGGATAGTATCCTCACGCAGGCTGCACAGATTCACGCTCGCGGCGGAACGGACACAGGAGCGCCGGTCAGGAAGCTGATCCAGGAGAACAAGAAAGTAGATCAAATCATCATGATCACTGATGAGCAGCAGAATAGCGGCAGTTCCTTTTACCAAGAGCTGAATCGGTATCGTTCCAAAGTCAACGGTGATGTGAAAGCATTCATCGTCGATATAGCACCTTACCGTCATGCAATGGTTCCGTTTCAGGATCCTCAAACCTTTTACATTTATGGGTGGAGTGACACCGTTCTTGCTTACATTGCGCAGTCTGTGAGAGGATATTCAACTCTGGTAGAGCGGGTAGCGGCGATAGAGCTAGAGGATTGAGTTAAATGGGAGGAATTTACAAACGGGATTGAAGTATACAAGTAAGAAAGGGGAAGAACCACATGTCAGATAGTCAGCATCACATCCTGGAAGAATTGAAACGAATCGAGAAGGAAGAAGGCGTTTGTATCTTATATGCCTGTGAATCAGGCAGTCGTGCATGGGGCTTCCCGTCCAAAGACAGCGACTATGACGTAAGATTTATATATATGAGACCAGTGGACTGGTATCTATCGATTTATGAGAAACGCGATGTCATCGAGCGGCCGATCAGCGATATGTTGGATATCAATGGCTGGGACTTGAAGAAAGCCCTGAATTTGTTCCGTAAGTCGAATCCGCCATTACTTGAGTGGTTACAGTCTCCCATACCGTATATGGAAAATTTTTCGATAGCTGATCAGATACGCCGCATTTCGCCTTTGACCTTCTCGCCGAAGTCTTGTATGCATCATTACCTGCACATGGCGAAGGGGAATTATAGGGAATATTTGCAGGGCGATCATGTCAAAATTAAAAAGTATTTCTATGTCCTGCGCCCGATCTTGGCCTGTGAATGGATTGAACGAAATAACACTATGCCGCCTATTGATTTTCAAGATCTAGTCGATAGCCTAGTGCCAACGGGCAGTCCGCTGAAGGCTGCTATTCAAGAGCTGCTTGCTCGTAAAATAGCCGGCGATGAAATGGATTATGAGCCGAGAATCAATCCGATAAATGAGTTTTTGGAGGCGAGAATCGCCTACTATGATCAAACCGCATCCACTATGCAGGTTGGTGAGGGTGGCCAGGATGGGCAGCTCGACGAGTTGTTTCGCTCGGCATTGAGGGAAGTATGGGGATAGGGGTTACAATTTTATATACAGGAGCTGAACCGCATGGCCTATCAAAATATTAACGGCGTACGCATCTGGGGGCAACCCGACGAAGGTGCGTTGTCACAAGCAAAGACATGTTCAGAAACAGGAAGAGTCGTTCAGACACTTCTTATGGCTGATCATCACAAAGGGTACAGCCAGCCGATAGGCGGGGTTGTTGTATACGACGGTCAATTATCGCCATCAGGCGTAGGTTATGATATCGCTTGCGGGAATAAAGCCGTCAGAACTAATCTAATGGCTTCCGATTTGAATCCTCGCATGGCAGGGAGGATGGATCAAATTGCTCGCAAAATTTCATTCGGTATCGGACGTGTAAACAATGAGAAGGTTGATCATGACTTGTTCGATGACCCAGATTGGGATGTGTATAAAGCAATCGGTAAACAAGAGCACGATAAGTTGAAGGCATTAGCGCGAGATCAACTTGGAACGGTAGGCAGCGGGAATCATTTTGTGGATGTGTTTGAGGAAGTGAGTACGGGCCGAGTGTGGGTGGCTAATCACTTTGGCAGCCGCGGGTTCGGCCATAAGACGGCGAGTGGTTTCATCAATCTGACGGCTGGCCGCGACTTTCTGGGCAACGCACCAGGTGAAAAAATGGACCAACCGCCGATTCTCTTAGATCTGTCGAGCGAACTGGGAGACATGTATTATAGGGCCATGAAGCTGGCAGGGCGATACGCCTATGCGGGGCGAGATTATGTGATGGAGCAAGTGTTGGCTATTTTGGGTGCAGAAGCGGATTTTGCGGTGCATAATCATCATAATTTTGCATGGAAAGAGATTCATAACGGTCAGGAGTCAATAGTAGTTCGGAAAGGGGCTACGCCTTCTGCGCCAGGGCAACTCGGCTTTATCGGGGGTAGCATGTGCGATATTTCTGTGATCGTGAGAGGGAAAGATACCGATGAGAATCGAGATGCTTACTACAGCACGGTGCATGGCGCAGGCAGGGTTATGAGTCGGACGCAGGCTGCCGGCAAAATGAACTGGAAAACCCGCTGCCGCAGCGGCGGGCAAATTTCGGTGGATCGCATGATGAATGCGGTCAACGATTACGGCGTCGAGCTTCGCGGAGCGGGCACGGACGAGAGTCCCTTTGTCTATCGGAAGCTGGAAGATGTGCTGGCTGCACATGAGGAAACGATCGAGGTTCTGCACGTGTTGAAACCAATCGGTGTTTGTATGGCGGGGGCGGATGAGTTTGATCCGTATAAGGATTGAGAGCTAAGGTCGAAGTCCCGCGCAATAGTGATGAAAAACATCACTAAATCGACCCGCTTGCCTAAACAGCGTCGAAGTCCCGCGCAATAGTGATGAAAAACATCACTAAATCGACCTGCTTGTCCAACCAACGTCGAAGTCCCGCGCAATAGTGATGAAAAACATCACTAAATCGACCTGCTTGCCTAAACAGCGTCGAGCTCCCCGACAATAGTGATGAAAAACATCACTATTGCCAGCCACCCAAACAAAATAAAAGCAGTCCCCCAAGTCATAATCTACTGAAGTGACCCCTTAAAGTTAGACATATATATTAAGCAACCTGTTGGGCATGGGCTCGGTATTGTACTGGGCTCATGCCTTTTAATTTTGACTTTATCC
>NZ_LMSJ01000050.1 GCF_001428105.1 Paenibacillus sp. Soil766
CTTTTGATTGTAACGTTGGCGGAATTCACTCATCTCGGACACCTCGTAATTTGGATAGGTCTATTATCTAACTCCCCAATTCGTTGTGTCCACTACTAAGTCTAAATTCAAAAAGGGCCTTATCCTACGGCTCAGTCGGCCTCGGCACAGCAATAGCGCCCTTTTGGGGCGCTATTTGCGGTTTTTGCCCTCTGCTGCGCTGGCGGGCAGCGCTTTAAGGCCCAAAACGGGCCTTATCCTACGGCTCAGCGGCCTCGGCACAGCAATAGCGCCCATTTGGGGCACTATTTACGGTTTTTGCCCTCTGCTGCGCTGGCGGGCAGCGCTTTAAGGCCCAAAACGGGCCTTATCCTCCGGCTCAGCGGCCTCGGCACAGCAATAGCGCCCTTTTGGGGCGCTATTTACGGTTTTTGCCCTCTGCTGCGCTGGCGGCACGGGGCACGCCAAAACAAAAAAACACCGCCATAAATAAAATGGCGATGTTTCTGTATCCACATCCTCTAAGCTTGCTCTCCGAAAAACATCTCGTACGCAAGCGAGGTCTGAATCCGAGCTTCTTCGTCGGTTAACCTCCGTATTAGCTCCATTTCCACTTGTGTAACCTCTTCACCTTGGAAATTGATTTCCGCAATGGAGGCGACGATGCGCACGATGGCGATCGCCTGATTATCTGGCGTGTACGCAATAACCTTCTGACCTGTAGGGAACACGCGGAAGCCGCTTTTCACCATTTTGCCGCGGCCATACTCCAGTAACTCGTAGAGCTCTTGCTCTGACTTAAACTTGCAAACTGAATTGAATTCCGTTTGAAAACCCATGGCTTATCTACTCCGCATCGAAAGAATATTGGATATTTTGCTTAGTTGCGTGTCGCTCAAGCGCCAAACGAATGAGATCATCCAGCAGCTCTTTATATGGTTTACCTGTCTCCTGCCATAGCAATGGGTACATGCTGAACGGGGTGAAGCCAGGCATCGTATTGATTTCGTTGATGTAGACTTTCTGATCTATTTTGCCTAGGAAGAAATCCACACGTGACAACCCGCTGCCATCAACCGCCAAGAACGCACGAAGTGCCAGCGCTCTGACCTCATCTGATACCTCTTGAGAAATTTCCGCAGGGATAATCATCGCTGATTTACCGTCCAGATATTTGGCTTTATAGTCGTAGAATTCATTCGAAGATACGATCTCGCCAACAACGGAAGCGATAGGCTCATCATTCCCCAGAACGGCAACTTCGATTTCACGGGCATCGATATTTTCTTCAATAATAACCTTACGATCATATTGGAAAGCAAATGCAACCGCCGCGATTAACTCTTCTTGATTTCTCGCTTTGGAAATTCCAACGCTTGAGCCTAAGTTGGCTGGCTTCACGAAGCATGGGTAACCTATCGCTGTTTCCAGCTCCATGAGGTGATAAGCGCGGTTCTTTTCCCACTCAGTACGAGTAAAATGACGGAAAATGCACTGCGGAAGTCCTTCCTGCGCGAAAACTTTTTTCATCATGACTTTATCCATGCCGACAGCAGAAGCTAGTACGCCAGCTCCTACATAAGGGATATTCGCCATTTCCAAAAGCCCTTGAATCGTCCCATCTTCCCCAAAGGTACCGTGTAAAAGCGGGAACACGACATCCAATCCAAGATCCTCAGATCCAGCGGATGTAATAGAAGAAACAGCTACGTCACCCTTCGTTTGAATACCGCCAAAGATCGGTGCCAAAGCGTTCGAAGCAGGGGCTCCAGTATCTCCCGTGCTGAAAGTCAGCACTTCTTTGGACTCAGCTGGACCTAGAAGCGGCGCTCCGCTTCTCCACTCCCCTTTTTTGGATATGTAAAACGGGGTAATCTCATATTTCGTGAAATCCACAGCTTTCATAACTGCCAATGCTGTTTGCAAAGACACGTCATGCTCGCCGGATTTCCCTCCATAAATTAAACCAATTCGTATTTTGCGGCTCATTACGTACCTCCGTCTAGTATTTACAATTTCTATGCCATCTTACATTTCATCAGCAACATGAATGAACGTGTATTTCGTCCGTTCCGACCAAGCAGGTGAATCCTTATATGCCCAGTACCGATTACGGCTATTAAAGGTATGCGCATTAACCAGAGGCATCCCATTGGCATCTTTACCTATAACGATTGTGTTGTGCTGGAAGCGACCGTCGCCATCCCAATCATAGCTGATCGTATCGCCCGGCTGAAGCTCCCCAGCGTTTTTGACAACTGTACCTGTCAAACCATGCTTATGGGGACGTTCAAGGTAATGATGCAAGCTGTTAGCTACTGCCCAACTATAACTCCATAGCTCTTGATGCCCTTTTTTGCCAGCATACCACCAGCCCGATTCCCTTTTCCCAGTATAGTCCATTGGAGCCCCGCCTGCAAAGAGGCATTGCGAGACATAATTCGTGCAATCTACTTCAAAATACTCATAACTAGGATTCGGTGTTTGCCACCACTTTTCCGCATATTGGACGGCTTTGGGACGATTATAAATGATTTTGCGGTGAGCGAATTCCAGACCACTCGTATTGCGTATACTAGGATTGATATAAGGAAGAGATGGTGAGCTGCGTTGGGTGTCTAAGAACGTTTCATTCTCTGACAAATGAAAGCTGCGGCCGCGGCTGGGCTGGGACTGTTCACTTTGTAAAGGCTCCGCACTCTGAACTTTCCAACCTAAAGTATTGTGCTCGATGATCACTCGTTCTGACTCTATACGCTCCTCCTGATGCTCTATCGAACCAATTTGATAGGTCAAAAGTCGATGCAACTGGATATCCGCAATAATCCCATATGGCAATTCTTTAACACCTTGCATACGGAGCTTGGTTTCTCCTCGCAGCAGCTTAGCTTCACGTTCTCGGTAACTGTTCAGGAGCCTTCGCACCTTGACATCCTGTTTCCGTACATAAGCGCTGTCCGAGACAAATGCTTCCAAGGGTGCAGATGAGCCCTCAAGCTCAGCCTGATTTTTCGCATGAACGTAATTATAGAGCGCCGTTTTCCAGGACATCTTGGTATCCCTCCTTAGCTTTTATTAAGGCATGGAATAAGTTTCATTAGGACAAGCCCGAATTGCTTTGAATTGATTCAATATATGACATTTTGACGATAAAAATGATTGAAATTAATCTTTACTCACACGTGGCGAAGCGCTATACTTGAAGTAGAGGGAATTATGAAATCGAGTTTCACTAGATGAAACCCGATGGCATGGTTAGATATTATTATTTGAGGAGGAACTACCTATGTCCAATAAGGACTCTTTTTCTGTGCGCAAGCAGTTAACTGTCGGCACGAAATCGTTCCAGTATTACAGCCTTCCTGACTTTGAAAGCCAAGGTCACGGCACAATCAACAACCTTCCCGTTTCTATCCGCGTTTTGCTTGAAGCTGCTATCCGTCAATTCGACGGTCGCGCGATTACAAGCGAGCACGTCAAACAAATCGCTGGTTGGGCTCAAGGCCGCGATGAGAACAAAGAAATTCCTTTCATCCCAGCTCGTATCGTTCTTCAGGATTTCACAGGTGTACCTGTCGTCGTTGACCTTGCGGCAATGCGTGCGACAATGGCTCGTGAAGGCGGAGATCCTAAACGTATCAACCCGCTTGTTCCTGTCGACCTTGTAATTGACCACTCTGTCATGGTTGATGCTTTCGGTTCCCCGGATGCACTCGAAATGAACATTGACTTAGAATTCGAAAGAAACGAAGAGCGTTACCGTTTCTTGCGTTGGGCACAAACAGCATTTGATAACTTCCGTGCAGTGCCACCTTCAACAGGTATCGTTCACCAAGTTAACTTGGAGTACTTGGCATCTGTTGCAGCTACCAAAACAATCGACGGCGAAACTGTCGTGTACCCTGATTCACTCGTAGGTACAGACTCCCATACAACAATGATCAACGGTCTGGGTGTTGTAGGTTGGGGTGTTGGCGGTATCGAAGCAGAAGCTGGTATGCTTGGTCAACCTCTATACTTCGTAGCTCCAGACGTTGTAGGTTTCAAATTGACTGGTCAATTGGCAGAAGGCGCTACAGCGACTGACTTGGCATTGACTGTTACTCAAATTTTGCGTAAAAAAGGCGTTGTTGGTAAATTCGTTGAGTACTTCGGTCCTGGTCTAAGCAATATTTCCTTGGCTGACCGTGCAACAGTTGCGAACATGGCTCCTGAGTATGGCGCAACAATCGGTTTCTTCCCTGTCGATAACGAAACGTTGAACTACTTGCGTGCTACTGGCCGTGATGAAGAGCAAATTGCGCTTGTAGAAGCTTACTACAAAGCACAAGGCATGTTCCGCACAGACAGCACGCCAGACCCAGTGTTCACAGAAGTTCTTGAACTTGATCTTAGCACGGTAGTTCCAAGCTTAGCTGGTCCTAAACGTCCGCAAGATCGCGTAGAACTTACGAACATGAAAGAATCTTTCAACGCTATCATCCGTCAACCGATTGACAAAGGCGGTTACGGCTTGACAGAAGAGAAAGTGGCTGAAGTTGTTGATGTTGTGTATCCAAACCAAACAGTTAAAATGGGTACTGGCGCAGTTGTTATCGCGGCTATTACTTCCTGTACAAACACATCCAACCCAAGCGTAATGATCGGTGCTGGTCTCGTAGCGAAAAAAGCGGTAGCTCTTGGTTTGAAAAAACCAGCTTACGTAAAAAGCTCCTTGACGCCGGGTTCCTTAGTTGTTACAGATTACTTGGTAAAAGCAGGCCTTCTTGAGTCCCTAGAAGCTCTAGGCTTCCACGTTGCGGGTTACGGCTGTGCAACTTGTATCGGTAACTCCGGTCCGCTTCCAGACGAAGTTAGCAAAGCGATTATCGACAATGACATGACAGTTGCTGCTGTTATCTCCGGTAACCGTAACTTTGAAGGCCGCGTACACGCACAAGTAAAAGCGAACTACCTTGGATCTCCTCCATTAGTTGTTGCTTATGGGCTTGCGGGTACAGTTAACATCGACCTTGCAACTGATCCAATCGGTTATGGCGAGAACGGTCTCCCTGTCTACTTGAAAGATATTTGGCCTACAAACCAAGAGATTCAAGATGCACTTAACATTGCGATGAGCCCTGACATGTTCCGCGACAAATACAGCAATGTATTCCGCGCTAACGAGCGTTTCAATGCAATTCAAATTCCAGAAGGCGATCTGTACGAGTTCGACACGAACTCCACATACATCCAAGAGCCTCCTTTCTTCACAGATCTAGGCACAGTTCTTGATGATATCGCAGATATTCGCAGCTCCAAAACACTAGCACTTATGGGCGATTCCGTAACAACGGATCACATCTCCCCTGCTGGTAACATCAAAGTAGACAGCCCTGGAGGCCAATACTTGATCAACCATGGTGTTAAAAAAGAAGACTTCAACTCCTACGGTTCCCGTCGTGGTAACCACGAAGTGATGATGCGCGGTACGTTCGCGAACATTCGTATTCGTAACCAAGTGGCTCCAGGAACAGAAGGCGGCGTAACAACTTACTTGCCGACTGGCGAAGTTGAGTCCATCTATGATGCTTCCATGAAGTATCAAGCTGAAGGTCAAAACCTTGTCGTTATCGCAGGTAAAGAGTACGGAACTGGATCTTCCCGTGACTGGGCAGCCAAAGGAACTTTCTTGCTAGGCGTTAAAGCTGTTATCGCGGAAAGCTTCGAGCGTATCCACCGTAGTAACCTAGTTGGGATGGGTGTTCTTCCACTTCAATTCATCAACAGTGAAAGCTGGAAAACGCTAGGTATTACAGGTCGCGAAACATTCGACATCACAGGCCTTAGCAACGACGTTCAACCAGGTTCAACGGTAAAAGTAACTGCAACTCGCGAAGATGGCACAAACTTCGAATTCACAGCTCTTGTGCGTTTGGATAGCTTGGTAGATGTAGACTACTACCGTAATGGTGGTATCCTGCAAACCGTTCTTCGTTCGATTCTTGCAGAAAACAAAAACTAATCATAACTATCCAGCAAAACACACACCAAAAAGCTCGGGATTGCCTTCATGGCGATCTCGGGCTTTTACTTATTTCTGGGATAATTCCGAGTAAAACATAGTCATTTCGAGGTAAAATACACCCCGCTCAACCCTTAGAGCCCCAAGGGATTGACTTACATTTCCAGAAACTGCGGGTTGAGACGAGGTATATCGGCACCTATACTGAGGAAAGCGAAAGGGGAGATGAAGATGATGTTAATCAAAAAACTAGTCGTAGTCGCACTCGTAGCTTCCTTTGGTTTAGGAATGAATGCAGGTACGTGGAGCCCGAAGGCATCCGCAGCAGAAGCTACGACTTTAAAGCAAGGTACACAAAATGGTGACGTATGGGACGCACAATTCCGACTAAAAACTTTAGGCATATATGAGCCTTCAATAGATGGAAAATATGGTCCGATTACAGCCGCGGCAGTTCGTAACTTCCAAACGAATTATGGACTTAGCGTGGATGGAATTGTTGGTACGAAAACCTGGGAGTACTTGCGCAAATTCACGGTGAATCAAGCTGAACTCGATATGCTAGCTAAAGTTATTTACAGTGAAGCACGAGGCGAATCCTATAAAGGACAAGTGGCTGTTGGAGCGGTCGTTATGAACCGTTTAAAATCCAGTCAGTTCGAGAACACCATTCAGGGCATCGTATTTGAGGTTGGTGCTTTTACGGCAGTCAGCGATGGCCAATATAACTTAACGCCGGATAGTGAAGCCTACAAGGCTGCATTAGACGCCGTTCGCGGTTGGGATCCAACGGGTGGCGCACTTTACTATTTCAACCCGAAGACAGCGACAAGCTCTTGGATCTGGACCCGTCAACAAACCGTGCAGATTGGTAATCATATTTTTGCGAAGTAACATGTGTGCATATCGTGTGATGAACGCGATGTATAAATAGAAAACACCTCTAGATCGAGCCTCAGAGTTCGTGTAGAGGTGTTTTTTTGATATAGAAGACTGTCTACTATGCTTGTTCAGCCAGCTCCTTCATATGTACCATGACCTCGAGATGCACATTGCGAATAATGCTTTTGGTCCATATATCGAAGTAGAGTGATGGTTTGACTTTCAAATCATACCAACTTGTGCCTACAAGTGTAGTCGTCCCGTCACCATTGTCTTCTAGAATGAATTGCCCTTTGGACAAACTCAAGTGGCCCAATATTTCTGGATCGTCAGGCAGCTTCGTAATCGCGAAAGTTAGTTTTCGGTTTTCTTCATACTCCACGATCTGCTCATCAAAAACGATGCCGTTGCTGAAAATGCACTTACGTTCTGCGCCGACATAACGGCCTTCCGCCGTAGATTGTACGGGGCTTGGTAATCCGATTTTGAATAACCAATAGTCAGGTTCTGATGTAATGGGTGAAAATGCCGTGACATTTTGCCATACGACTTCGGGCTTAGCATGAATCAGAATTCGGTCGGTTACCTGGCTTTCACTAGGTTCAGCTGTGATGACATTGGTAAATACGAGAACGGTCATCGCTGCAAGAATACTTATGTTTAGCGTTGTTTGGTTCCATTTGAACATCATTTTACCCGCCAGAACGCCGAGTAAAATGAAGAGATAAATCAATGGAGCCACGATGATCAGGCAAATATAACCCTCGCCCATCATGAAATAACTATAAATCAAACCAACAACTAGATTAAGAAATGCGTATCCAAAACACGGACCAACTGTGACGCGGTGTTTTCGCCAGAAATAAGTGTTAATTATCCCCATGATAAACGGGAGCAGCACGAAATCTGATAAGATCAGAATCCCTCCTACACCTGTCGCTACCTTGACGATATAAGCTGTTAAAAGCATAAAGATGATTCCGCATCCATTGGCCACAGCGATTCCTAAACAGATATCTTTGGCTCTCTGACTCATTGTTTTCACTCCCTTGGACTGTAACGTAGGCGTTGCATTGCCGATAAAATGCTATTACTAATCTAACGCGATTGGGATCGATTGTAAATAATAACCAAAATTAGTGCAAAAAAGCCGACGCACCTACTCATGCGTCAGCCTGCTCTTCATACCAAGGATTCAAATGGACCAGTACCTCATCTACATCCCTATGTGCCTCTTTAATTTTCTGCTTAATACTGCGAATAATATCGTGACCTTCTTGGATCGTCAGCTGGCCTGGAATGCCAAGTCTCGCATCAACTAATATGTAATGGCCATGCTCCCTCGCACGAAGTCGATCAATCCGTTTAACTTCTGGCACACCACGGATCAACGCAGCATACTGCTCGATATAAGCAGGACTGACACTTCGCTCCATCAAAATGTCGAAAGATTCGCTGCCCATCTCATAAGCCAGCTTCAATACAAGGAATGATACGATAATCCCCGCCACCGGATCTCCATAAGCCAAGTAGCTAATGTTGTAATGATCTCCGATCAACGCTAGACCAATCCCTACAGAAGCCGCGATAGAGGCATACACGTCCGCTAAATGATCGTACCCTGTGGCAATCAACCCTTTGCTATTGAGCTTGCGACCGATCCGCATGGTGTAGACGTATAAGATTTGTTTCCACACGAGGGAAACGACAGCTGCGCATAGGGCAATGATGTGTGCCTCTCCCGCTGGCTCGAATAGGGCATGTATGGAGTGATAACCCATATAAATCGCTGCTCCGCCCAGTATAATTGCAACGATAAAAGCGCCGAGCACCTCCGCTTTCCCATGCCCATAAGGATGATCTACATCCGCTGGCTTGGAGGATACGCGCATCGAGCTGTATGCCGTTGCCGTCGCAATAACGTCTCCAGCGTTATGTATACCATCGGCGATCAGTACTTGGCTATGGAACATGAGGCCGACAATGATTTTGATGGCTGTCAGCACGATGTTACTGGCCAAACTGATCCAGATCGCCAGCATCGAGGCTGTCTTCTTCATGGTTCGCCCACTCCCTTCCCACTTTTAGTATGGCTTATCGGCGGTAAAGCATCCGTCTATGTTGGGGATTCGTTGGGGACTGGGGTGGGAGAGCGCGGTGGCTGCGAGGGATGGAATGAGGTGAGATAGGTAAGGGATAGTAAGGGATAGGTGTGCGACAAGGTGTGGGTCGGATGGCGCCAAGAGGACGGGACGGAATGCTCGAGGACGGGACGTGGCGCTCGAGGTGTGACGAGGCCACTCGAGACCGGGACGAGATGCTCGAGGCGGCATGTGGCGAAGGTGGGACGAGAAGGCACGGGGGCGCCCGATGGCGGCGCATAGGCGGGTAATGGCACATCAGAGCGAAGAAAAGAGGCTGTCTCAATAGTCATTTTAGACTTTTTGAAACAGCCTCTTCTTCCGTTAATGACCGATGAGTAATAAACCCGTTTCCCGCAATCTAACTGGATTTTCTCCATCTATTTGAAGCGGATTTCTCGAATTCGAAAGATTAACTGTATTTCCTGTAGTTAAATTCCTTCGATTTGCTCAATCCTTCAAATTTCATACAAATTAAATGTAGTTTTTCCACTAGCGTTGCATTAGACCTTACACATCATCAACTTGGTACATCTTCGTGCAAAAATTCACAAAGTTTTAAACTAACATAGTTAAAAAGCAGCTCCA
>NZ_LMSJ01000051.1 GCF_001428105.1 Paenibacillus sp. Soil766
AAGGTGAGTTCTGAGGGCTGCAACCCAGTACATACTCATCGTAGCGAGGCGTTCTTTTTTCTGCAAATGCAATCTACTAACACCTACAGGAATGTTAATGGGCAGGATAACGAAGCAATGACTCCTCAAAAAGTTACCAGTTATGCAGGTAGAACATAAATTTCAACTAGAACGTCTAAAGTGTATGTCAGGATATCGCAATGTTACGAACAGATTGGGAATGGTTACAACGAATCATGAAAGTGGTGGTTACAGGTTGATAAAATGGGCTTTCTTTATATCGTTTCTTGTTCTTTGCTTCATAATCATGGGGTACAACTATGTTAAAGGGAGTACCAAAGCACAGGACTTACAAAACGCGATTGATACTAAATTTAAGCTTGAACTAAGCCACGTTCTCAGCAGTTTAAGTATGAAGATGAATGACTATTCTTATCGATCCGTCTTATCGAGTGTTTCCAATGTGGCCTCTATTTCTGAATTAACATCTTATGAGGAACAGAATGATAACTTGGATATTAGTTTGTATAACCTCTATATTTCTTTGAGGGAGGATAAGTCAAAAGATAAAGTTTTATCCCGAGCAGATGAGCTAAGAGATGTATTTACGGTGTTGGTAAGGGATCCTGCAAGTAAAGAAGCGACTGATAAAATAATCCAAATTACAGATGAAACATTTTTTAAAGAATGACAGGAATGGTTTTCGAAGTCGTATTTAACACCTATATTTATTACGCTAACGGATAACTATAGCTTAACATGCTGTTGAAGAAGGCTGCGAATCGAGAACGATAGCGTAATAGAACTTCAAATCAGAGGCTGCCGAGTGTCAGTCTTTTCTCAACTAAAGGGTGGAAAGTTACAATATATGGTAGAATGGGGTTAGTAAATTGAATGGAAGTATTCATGTAAAGGATGATACAATGCCGAAAATTAAACGCAAAACTCTTGGCTACTCAGGCAAAGCATCAACGCTGATTTGCGAGCTACAGGATCTGATGGAAACCCAAAGTGAAGCGACTTTGCGCAAATGGTGTTTGGATTTTGCTGAACACAAGATTTTGGAAATATTTGAGAAACGCTGCCCTGGCGAAAACCGCCCTCGAAACGCTCTGCAAATGGCTCGCAACTGCCTCAACGGTAGCACAGATTTATTCGAGGTAAAGGATGTACTCATGAAGGATTGTGATGTCGCTGCCCGAGAATTGAACAGCGACCCCGCCGCTCAAGCAGCGGCGCGCGCCATCGGTCAGGCAACGTCATCCATCCATATCCTTAACCACACGTTAGAAATGTTTTTTTACACAGCGGCGGCAATTGCCTTTGACCGTGTTGGATTGAACGCGGAGAAAGACGTTTACGACAATATCACGGATGAAGTCTGTGCGGACTATACGGCGGACTTGCAAGCGATTGCTATTGTGAACGAACCAAACCCCGCAAAAATTGTATGGAAAAAATGCCAACAGCGTTGAGCGAACATAAATCGAATAAGGCAAGCCACGAAAAGTGGCTGATTTTCAGGTCAATAAGAATGCGAGCAGCTGTGGGACGTGCCTTCCTGTTACCCCTCCTCGAACATATGTGCAAACTCCTTAAGGATCACACCGTAACCGTGGTCGCAGACCATTGATGAGAAGACAATGAGAGAAACAGATAATGAGAGTAATGAAATAAAAATATTTTGTCCCGTAAGAAAGTTATGAGCATTGCGCTAACGGTAACGATAGTTCAACACCGAAAGGGCTGCCACTTTGTAGATCTGTTCTCAGCTCCCTCAGATTAGCTCAACAAACGGGAAAACTTTTCGCTAAATTAATGCGCGTTTTGGGTTATAATGGAAGTATCATAATACTGAATGAAGGTGCTGTTATGCTCGGATTGCCCAACGGTGAAGCATTTCTGGTCGCTTAGACATAGGAGTGGGATACGGAGTTTTTTTCAGAGAAAAGGCGAATAGAAAACGAAAATCTTATCACAGTGCAACTCATAAAGATGTCTAAAATAATCCCTGAATTCGCTTTTATATTGCTGCTTGGAGGATTAATATGACCAAGTATGTTGTAGATATAGTTAATAACGTCTGTGAATTTAAACAATTAGGAAGCTCAGCTTCTATAAGCTTTGAGCTTCCACGAATGAAAATGAGAGACCAGGCATTACGTCATTTTAAACGGATTAAATGGCTCATGGAGAAGGCAACTGCTGCCGGAGCTACTCATCTAACTATTTACATGGACAAAAATGTAGGAAAGGGTATGTTGTCAGAATTAGATAAAAACACGACTATGAAAGAAAGGCACAAAGAAATCTACCTTGAACTTGTTGAGTTAAGCAAAAAGTTTGAAGAATTTATTTATCTTCGAAAACCCTCCCTATACGACAATAGACCAATATATAAGCATACACCTAAGTTTAAACTGAAAAAAACGATAAAAATCAAAAGTGGTAAAGAGGTAATCATTTATTCTGATGCTACAAAAAAACTGAATAAGGAAGGAATAGGGGGAGTAATACTTCGAGATGGCAAAGTCGTACTAGAACGGCACCTTGAAGTTCAAAAAGGAGCAAACATGCAAGCCCTGGAAGCTTATTCTTTGTGGAGGCTTGTGGATGCAGCCAAAAGAAACAAGTGGAATTATGTTAATTTTAAAATTGATTGCATGTCTACATTAAATGAACTAAAAAAACCTAGACAATCAAATCATCAGAATGAGTTTCAAATGTATTGTGATTGGATTAAAGAAGCCCAAGAACAATTTCCAATGTGGAAGATGACTTATGTGGAATCGAAAAAAAATATAGCGCATAAGTATGTCGTAGAATCTATATCGAGACAGGGTGAAGAAAGGGCAATAAAAGCGAGGGACGGAAACGTTACTTCAAAGGGGATCACTCACTGCTGTTGCAGTTAGCTGATCCCTTTTGTGTGCTGAAGAAACGGGCAGTCTAATTGCTAAAAGCCCGGTTTATAACCAGGCTTTTAGGGTTAGGAATATTTCTATTTGTTTCTTACATACTCAACCCATTGCTCATGCAACTCTAACTCAGAACGTTGAAAAATTCCATTAAAATCACTGGGATTCCTAATAAGTTTGTTTAATGAATCTAAGCCATATTCATCAACAATGAATTCCACAATTAAATAAGAAAACTGAAATCCTTTCATTGTTTCAAAATCCCACGTATCGTTAAACGAAAGGGCAGGATAAAACGATGCCCCGAATTACTCAAATAATGCCTGTGCGGTGACGATTAAGAGAAGTACGAGGAGGTCAATTGAATTGACACTTGATGAGTATAAAAATCAGGCGTCTGAACAGGAAGATTGGGCACCAGGATGGGATGCCATCGATCAGGAATTTGAAAAGCTCTATCCTAAACAGATTCCAGTACATTACGGGACAGAGATGCATAAACGTGCTATTTTCGGTGGGGATGAGCATCTAGATGGCTATAGCATTTATCAATCTCCGAATGGATATAAGCATTTACTGACATATGGAATGACCGAGCTTTACCTTGAAATGGAATCGTTTGGTGGTGAGTGGAGTCGTTGGGGATACGAAATGACGATAAAATTAAAAGAGGAATCAGTTGAGAGCTGTCTATGGGCAATAAATATGCTTTCTAATCTTGCTCGTTACACCTATATTTGAATCTTCTCAGTATGTTCCTGGGAATGGTAAATCACTTCATATTGGCGTTGAGTCCGAGATCACAGCGTTAATAGTAGTAAACGATACTGAAGTGAAAGGAATTAATACTTTCCACGGAAAAGTTGAATTTATTCAATTCGTTGGAATTACACAACGAGAATTAGAATTATTGAAAGAGGACAGCAATCAACTTGAGTTTTTAATTGATAATATGAAGAAGGACAATCCTTTTTTAATAACTGATATGAATCGAATTAAGTCATATTTATAAAATCGGGGATCGTTAAGCTCCCTCGGTATGATCTGATTTCCTCACGTAAGCTCGTCTATTCGCAGGATTTCATCCTTTAGATTTCGGTGATGAATGAAAGATAGCGAGATATATTAGGATGTGTCGTTAAAAAGGCATGCGGGAACAGAGGTGGAGTTGAATCACCCAATTCATTCCAAATGCTGCACGTATTCTCCACGGTGCCCTTAGCGATTTTCACTCCCATGTCTCAACGGGTCAAAGCCCTTTCATTCCTTCGTCACATCTATCTAAGGGGTGGGGGTCGGTCTTTCTAACGGAACAGGTCAGAGCCTTTTTGCGTAATGTATCCCGATACTCCGTGCTTTCTTTGTCTCCTGCGAATACGCCAACTTGCGTGAGGTAAGGTTTATCTTAAGCTGCTAATGCAAAGATTTTATTTGGGTTGTAGGCTTCATCACTACGAGCCATTCCTACTAAGAGTCGAGCTAGCTTTCCACATAATTTCATAATAGATTTCATCTTTTTGAGTTTTTTAACTTGAACATTATGGTGATGTAAGGCTTTAAATTAAAATACCAGCTAGAGCAATTGAACTTATTCCAGTAATGGCAAGTATTTTGCCTGATTAGGGGATACGTTCAACAACGTCTTTGGCCTCTTTTTCAATCCTCTGCAGCTGTTTAGTTGCTAAGTCATGCTCCTCAAGGAGCTGTTCTAGATGGAGTTTGTAAGCATGTGATGCCTGCTTGGAACCAACAGTTTGCTTGGCAAGATCGATAACTAGATGAGCTCTACACACACCAGAATGCCGCTTCATGTATTTCTGCCATCCTTTAATTACATCTTCAGGACGTAGTTTACATAGCTCAGCCAGGAGCGGAAAAAGCCGAAGAGTTAACAAGGCACCCTTGCAAGTTAAGATCTTAAAGACTTGTCTTAGTTCTGGAAAGACAATGTCGACCCAGCAGTGGATCTGGTTAACGGCACTCACAAGTCGTTTCACGACAGTTTCTCGGTTAGCCATGAGTATTCGCAGCTCCTCGTACTCAGAGGAGTGGAAACGGACAGGGGAGTAATAGCCGTTTTTCACCATGTCGGCAATAACTAGAGCATCCTTTTTGTCACTTTTAGAGCGTGTATTGTCGCGGTTTTCTTTATTCTTTTTAACTAGATGAGGATTAACAAGTACGGCTTCGATTTCATTGTTTTTTAGCCAACCAGCAAGGCTGAACCAGTAATGTCCAGTCGGTTCAATACCAACGATAACTTGGGATAATTTATATGAAGCTAACAAGTCGCGAATCCAACGGTCGAGGGATTTGAATCCATCTTCGTCATTACTAAAAACTAAAGGATTGCCGAGAGCGACACCAGGGAAGTTAACCGCTCTGGCAACATGAGTCTCTTGAGCAATGTCCACACCAACAACAATATGATTAAAGGTAATGTTTTCAATGAGTTGATTTTGCTTATCTTGTGATTTAAACTTCATAGTAGAGCGTCCTCCTGGATGATGGAATTAAAGGGCTTTTGACCCGTAGCGTACTTCCATCGTACAGAGGCGCTCGTTTTTTTACAAAGCTGAAATTTATCCATCTACAGGAATCTAACGAATAACGATAGTTCAATTAATGAATGGATTTATTGAAAGTGGTGTGTAAAGATGAAAAACAGACTTATCATAGTGGTGTTTATTACACGTTACTTCAATAAACAATAAAATGAGGCTGCCGCCGCGAAATCGGATGGCAGCCTCATTAAGCTATCGGGCAGGATAATCCTGGTAAGTGCCGAATAAACCTACGTTAATAATGATTAATAGGGGGAATTCAATGCAAGAAAGCGGATTGTATGTTTATCACATTGTCACTAGGAAGAAAATGAGCCTTGGTCAGAAAATAAATTTTGACAAAAACCAAAAAAACACATTATCTCACTTCTTTTTTGAGAAGGAACAGATGAATTCCAAAGGCGAAGACTTTATTCAAATTTTGCAGGGTCATTATTCAAATGACGGCTTGAAGATGGATAAAGAAAATGCAGATGTTGCTATCAGGTATGTAGATCAAACAATCAGAGCGATTAGAGAAGTTATAGTTGAAATGGTAAGACTGCAAGAACATCCTGAATATCCTTCACGATTGTCTTGCTTATACGCTGCGAAAAACTATGAGGATGCTTTGCGATGGAAAGAACTATTCGATTCTTACCACCGAAAAGTTTTGCAGATAGTTAAACTTCGAGTTATTGGGAACATCTTTGAGGGTGACGGGAGCCTTTTACCAAAGGAAGATGGAGTTCCATTCTCACAAAAAATCGAACAAGCCCGAGAGTATTGGAACGGCAATGTAAAGAACGGACTACCTGAACTGTTGATTAACGGAAAAATTGAAGTAGTTGAAATTATAGATGAGTTCTCCTCTTAATCTAAACAAAGTTGTTTGATAAACCATTGAACTAACGTAAGAACGATAGTTGAGGGGCTTGCTTCGCGGCAGCTTCTTTTTGTCATATAAGTAATGGGCAGGATTAATTAATTCCTTCGTGAATATGTTATTGATGTTTATCTAATGAAGTTCGTAATTGTAAGTGACTTTAGTAAGAGGGAGATACAAAAGTAATGAAAATAGTTGTGAATCGTTGTCCGATACCTATGCTCTGGATAGATACTAGTGTAATTATTGACATTACAAAGTATCGAAAGCAAATGGCGCTGAAAGATGGCCTCCAATATGAAAGGATGGCAAATCTAGATAAGCTTATTTTCGAAAAAACAAGAAATAAAAAGCTGTTTTTGGTTGAAGGAGACCAAAGGGAAGAAATCAACAGCCTAATTAAAGAATCCCATGATACCCATACATTTCTTTCTGCAGGAGTTAAATTTCAATACAGAAAACAAATACACGATAATCAACTTTACCGTACGATGGAAGCTTACTTAAAGAACGAGGATAAACTTGAATTACCGTATGAAGAAGCTTTTTCTAGAGATCCTATTGAGGAAATTAGTGGAGCGTTGAAAGGGTTAATAATTTCTGCATATATGGAAACGAGTGACGAAGAAATTAAAGATCGGGTATCCCGTAAGGAAAGGCTTTTGAAAGAGCTAGAAGCTCTAAGACTAGACAGATTGGCTTCTGGCATCACCTATGAACAACAACTTCAACAGGAATATACGGCGGTAATACAAGCAGGATTAGCCGGGATGAAAAACTTACAACATAAGTTCGAGAACAAGTTAGAGATTACATACGATGACATTTCACAGTATTCAATTCTTAAAGAAGTTGAAGAAATGTGGACTAGGCTCTCAAAGGAACTAAACAATAATGATAAAAGTCTAATGGATTTTCTTCTTTCAGAACATTATCGTGCAATTCCCAATCTAGACATTCAGAGTAAGTTATATGCCGACGTAATAACCGGAGTAAAGCCGATACAATCAGGTGATTCTATGGATATTCAACACTTAAGCACGGTGATACCTTACTGCGATTATGTAGTGACCGATCTAAAAATGAAAAACCGTATTAATCGGTTAGGAATAGATAAGCAGTACAATACCAAAGTGTATTGCTTAAGGGATGCCAATAATTTATTATCAGAGTTATCAGCGTTGTAAGGGATTTATTGAATAGGTCGAGTAACATGCGTAAATTGACCCAAATAATGTAGGGAGATTTGTCTCATTAATGTAGTCACATTTGTGTCACTAGAATCTCGGTTGACAAGAACATTGTCCGAATGAAGTCCGCGTAAATTGCGGGCTTTTTTAGTTATCGGATCAAGTTCTTGACATTTGTCGATGACATTGATCCGATTGCCGACAAGCAGTAGACTGACCTGTAACTTGCTAAACTCCCTCAGAGAATAGGGATTTTCTCACGAATGCTCGCTCATTCGCAGGATTTCAAAATGTTTGTTAAATAGGAGTTACGGTGTCTGGGTTCTATGTGGCAAGAAGTTCCGTTAGAGCGCATGCGGGAACAGAAGGATACTGCAGAAATTGGANCTCCCTCAGAGAATAGGGATTTTCTCACGAATGCTCGCTCATTCGCAGGATTTCAAAATGTTTGTTAAATAGGAGTTACGGTGTCTGGGTTCTATGTGGCAAGAAGTTCCGTTAGAGCGCATGCGGGAACAGAAGGTGCTAATGTATTTACAACATCTTCCATAGCAAAGTTATGCTGCACGCTTCTCTCCACAAGGTCCTTGGGGATTCACTCTCCCAAATCTCGACGGGTCTTTGCCCTCACATTCCTTCGTCCTATCTATCCAAGGTGTGGAGTCCGATCAACGTTAA
>NZ_LMSJ01000052.1 GCF_001428105.1 Paenibacillus sp. Soil766
TGTTCTCCTTTGTATGAGATGTATGGATTAGGTCCCTACATCTCTACACTGGAGATTTTTTTATGCATTGTCCATGAAAATATAATATAAAATTACATAAATAGTAAATAATTGAAGTATTTTTTCGTGTTAGCTTTGATGCAACGCTAGTGGAAATTATGTAGTTAATTCCTTCGGTTTTGTTCAATTCCGAGAAAAAGCCTTAAAATAACTGGAGGAAATCCATTTATTCTGAGTTTAAAAGAAATTTTCAACATATTAACTGCATGAAATACATCTAATGGTATCCGCAGCAAGCACAAAGCGAGCCCCTCACTTTAACAGGAAAAAGCCGCCTCACGGCAGCTCTTTCCATCTTTCCATCTTCCATGTCCCTTATCGGAAACTCGGTTTAGACGATTTATTATACACAGGGGCGCTTGAACCTCTCGAGCCTCTGGAACCTTTGTTGCGTTTAGGCGACAATACGCTGCCTAGCCCCATAAAGAAGGTCGGAATGCCGGCTGCAATTAATACGAGAATCCAATCTTTCCAGCCTAGAGGAACGGTTTTGAAGATCGGTTGGAGCGCCTCGATGTACATAACGCCGAGCATAAGAATAAGAGATGATAGCACAGCGAGAACTAAGTATTTATTTTGCAAAGGATTACGGTGAAAAATAGAACGTGAACTGCGACAATCAAACACATGGATGAGTTGTGCCATAACCAAGGTCGCAAACGCGACACTTTGTGCTTTCAACAACGTCTGTACATCCGTTGGATTCACACGTAAGATGAGCCAGAAAGCCCCCAATGTGCATACCCCGATGAGAATACCACGGGAAATAATTTTCCAGCCTAAGCGTCTTGCAAAAATACTTTCCTTCGCCGAGCGCGGCTTATGCTGCATGAGATCCTTCTCTGCCTGATCCACACCTAGTGCCATCGCTGGCAGACCATCCGTTACTAGATTCACCCATAGAATTTGAATAGGCACAAGCGGAAGCGGAAGCCCCGCCATCATGGCGATGAACATCGTCATGATCTCGCCAACGTTAGAAGCGAGCAAATAACGGATGAACTTGCGGATATTTTCATAAATACTGCGTCCCTCTTCAATCGCCGCAACGATCGTCGAGAAATTATCATCGCTAAGAATTAAGGAGGATGCTTCTTTGGATACATCGGTACCTGTAATCCCCATGGCAATACCGATATCAGCTGCTTTAATCGCTGGTGCATCGTTAACGCCATCACCCGTCATGGCAACAACGTGTCCATTGCGCTGCAACGACTTCACAATACGCAGTTTATGCTCAGGGGAGACCCTCGCGTAGACATAGGTATCATTGACTTTGACATCGAGCTCATCATCGGAGAGCTGTCCGATTTGCTGACCGCTCATGCTGACACCATGGGATGGAATCATACCTAGCTGCTTCGCAATCGCTTCTGCTGTTGTTTGGTGATCCCCGGTGATCATAACGGTCTTGATGCCCGCTTTGCGGCATTTGGAAATCGCTTCACGCACTTCTTTGCGTGGAGGATCAATCATACCGGTTAACCCTACGAAGACTAAGCCATTCTCAACATCCTCATGATCATCATATCGATCACTTGCTTTAAGCTCCTTATAGGCAATACCCAAAACCCGCAGCGCTGATTTGGCCATACCTTCATTTGCTGAGATGACCTTTTGTTTCAGTGTTGATGTGAAGGGAATGACTTTACCATCCCACAAAATATAACTGCAATGTTGCAGCAAGACATCCGGCGCCCCTTTGGTGCAAGCCATGCGGCCATTCTCCGAGGACACCAACACAGACATCCGTTTGCGTTCCGAATCGAAAGGAAACTCGGCGATCCGCTTATATTTTTCACTCAGCGAAACTTGCGTAATCCCGCTCTTGGCACTTAGAACAACTAAGGCTCCTTCTGTCGGATCCCCTTTAATGTTCCAAATCGAAGATGGTTCACCAGTGCCCTCTTTCCCTTTCTTTCGCTTCGTTTCTTGTTTTTCTTCAATTAAGGTTGCGTTATTGCAAAGGGCTGACACATGAAGTAGCTTCGAAAGAGTTGGATGCTTGTGCGCGTCCGTATGTTGACCGCTCAGAAGAATGTGACCAACTGGTGCATAACCATCTCCTGTTACCTCAAGCACATCACCGCCGACCCACAAATGGGTCACTGTCATTTTGTTCTGCGTCAGCGTTCCCGTTTTATCTGAACAAATAACGGAGGCGCAACCTAGTGTCTCCACCGAAGGCAGCTTTCGGACGATCGCTTTCCGCTTAATCATTCGCTGAACGCCGAGCGCTAGTGCAATGGTCACAATTGCTGGAAGCCCTTCTGGGATAGCAGCAACGGCTAAGCTGACGCCTGCCAAGAACATCGCATACGGTGGTTGTCCATGCATGATACCTGCTACAACAACAAGAATTGTCAACGCAATAGCGACGATAATTAGAATTTTACCTAGCTGCTCCAATCGGTGCTGTAGCGGGGTTTCCATGGATTCTGTATTCTGAATCAGATCAGCGATTTTGCCCATTTCTGTGCCCATCCCAATTCGAACGACAACTGCTTTCGCCGTGCCACGAGAAACCATCGTCCCCATGAAGCCCAGATTACGCTGATCACCAAGCGGTACTTCGTCATGAGGAATAGGAGCAATCGTTTTACTGACAGCAATTGATTCCCCCGTTAAGGCGGACTCTTCGATATAGACGCCATTCGTCTCCAGAAACCGAACATCCGCCGGGACTCTATCTCCACTCTCCAGAAATACAATATCACCTGGCACCAGATCGCGTGCTGGAATTTGATGTACGGCTCCTTCTCTCCACACATTGGCATTCGGCGCAGACAACTCTTTCAGTGCACGTAGTGAGCGTTCCGCTCGAAACTCCTGTGTAAAGCCCAAAATCCCATTCATCACAATAATAACGACAATCGTAATCGCATCTAAATATTCACCCAGCAAGCCGGATATTAGAGTCGCCCCCAATAGGACCAGCACCATGAAATCTTTAAATTGATTTAAGAGCAGTGTGATTGGTGATACACGCTGCCCCTCTGAGAGCTCGTTTCGCCCTACCTCAGCCTGCCGTTTCCAAGCCTCTTCCCAGGGCAATCCTTGCTGTATATCCACCTGCTGCAATTGCAAGACATCCTCCGAGTTCAACTGGTACCACTTATTCTGACTCATCCGCCCTTCTCCCTCCTACATCCACTTGATCTTGTCTCACACTTATACGTATTTGTATTCAGACAAGCAGGAAAATATCCCTGAAATCATCTTTCCTGTCCAGAGCCCCTTAAGTTTTTGTGAAAAGTATGGCATCATAGAGAGGAGCAAAGTTGTCAGCCACGGAATATAGAGGCAACCGCAATGACAAATGACAACTAGCCTCAAAGAATGGAGTTGTATACATCATGGCTTTAGACGGACTCGTCCTTCATGCAATAGTTCACGAGCTTCAAATGTATGTAGGAGGCCGCATTAATAAAATTCATCAACCTAGCGAAAATGACGTCGTGCTGCAAATTCGCACCCAAAGGCAGAACGTAAAGCTGCTCCTTTCCGCCAACCCTACATATCCGCGCGTCCAAACGACAGAACAAGTTACTATAAATCCGATGGATGCGCCTATGTTCTGTATGCTGCTTCGCAAATATTGCGAAGGTGGCGTCATTGAGGTCGTGGAACAAATCGGAATGGAACGTGTCATTCGGTTGCAGATTCGTCACCGTGACGAATTAGGAGATATATCTCTCAAGTATATTATTGTGGAAATTATGGGCAGACACAGCAATATCATCCTGCTAGATCCCGTGACGGGAACAATTCTAGATGGCATCCATCATGTGACGCCAGCGATCAGTTCGTATCGGGTCGTCATGCCAGGGAGTACCTATGTAACACCGCCTGAACAGGATAAGCTAAATCCTCTTGAGGTTGATAGCGCAGCATTCATCCAAGCATTGGAGCGGACAGCATCGTCAGATGAGGTTTCCGTATCTCCATCCCCAATTAAACCTGAGCAACAGTTGGTTGCTGCATTCAGCGGACTAAGTCCACTGATCGCCAAAGAAATTGTATATCGCAGTATGCAAGGTGAAACGGAAGGCGATACTTCATCGCTTTGGCAGGCATTCAGCGAAGTCATGACCGCCATGCGCGAGAATCGCTATGAACCGGTCATTGTAGAGCAAGAACCGACAGGCAAGCTATTCTTCGCGATGACACCACTTACACATATCAAAGGCACGTCGAAATCATACGCAACGCCAAGCTTGTGTTTGGAGCAATTCTATGGCGACAAAGCGGAACGAGATACGGTTAAACAGCGTGTCTCTGATTTATTGAAATTTTTACAAAATGAAGTCAATAAAAATGTTAAAAAACTGGAAAAACTCCAGGATACGATCGAAGACTCTAAGGACGCAGATAAATATCGCATTCTCGGAGAGCTGTTAACCGCCTCGCTTCATACGATTAAGAAAGGCGACAAAGAAGTCCAAGCCATTAATTACTACGATGAAGATCAAGCGATGATCACCATCACATTGGACCCGCTTCTAGGCCCTGCGGAAAACGCCCAGCGCTATTTTAAGAAATATAGCAAATTGAAAAATAGCACTGCGATCGTCGAAGAGCAAATTGTTCAAACGCATCAAGAGATTACCTATCTCACGACCTTGCTGCAACAGTTAAGTGTGGCCTCCTTGCCAGATATTGAGGAGATTCGCGATGAGCTTATGGAACAAGGCTATGTGCGCGATCGCAACAAAAAGCAGCGTAAGAAAAAGAAAAAAGATAAGCCAGCTCTAGCCTGTTACGAATCCAGCGAAGGCGTTCTTATCTATGTCGGAAAAAATAATACGCAAAACGAATATCTAACGAATCGTCTTGCTTCTTCTATGGATACATGGTTGCATACCAAGGATATTCCTGGCTCCCACGTCGTCATTCGCGGTGAGTTTAGCGACACCACTTTACTTGAAGCCGCGCAGCTAGCTGCTTACTTCAGTCAAGCCAAAAATTCGAGCCAAGTTCCTGTGGATTACACAACGATCAAGCATGTCCATAAACCCAACGGCTCGAAGCCCGGCTTCGTCATTTACGTGAATCAGAAGACACTTTATGTGACACCGGAAGAAGAAGAAATCAAGCAATTGAAAGTGACGATTAAATAGACATGCAAAAAAACCTATCAGAGATTAATTCTCGATAGGTTTTTCTATATAAATAACTACTGCTACAAGTCCCATTGCTTAATTAATGATTGTAAATAAGCCTTTACTTGCTCTTGTAAATCCGGACGCTGTAAGGCGAGTTCAATGGTTGCTTCAATATACCCCAGCTTGTCCCCAACGTCATAGCGCTTTGCTTGCATCAGGTAAGCCGCCATCTGCTGCTCTCTATTCAGTACACGCAATGCATCCGTTAATTGAATCTCACCGCCTCGGCCAGGCTCTTGTCTCTCCAAAATATGGAAAATTTCCGGCATAATAATGTAACGGCCAATTACCGCTAAATTCGAAGGCGCTTGATCACGATCAGGCTTCTCTACCAGATCCTCAATCAAGCGATAGTTCGTGTAGCTCGTCGCTGGAGAGACGATACCATATTTGCTAACATCCGCCCAAGGAACCTCTTGAACCGCAATGACGGAGGTTTCCGTTTGTTCATAAATATCCATCATCTGCTTCAGCCCCGGCGGGGTGGATTGAAGAATATCATCACCAAGGAGAACCGCGAAGGGTTCATCTCCAATGAATTTGCGAGCACAGAGAATTGCGTGACCTAAGCCAAGCGGCTGCTTCTGACGAATGTAATGAACGTCCGCTAGATTAGATACCGACTGCACAATCTCCAGTAGTTGAGTGTTCCCTTTTTCTTCCAGCATCATCTCAAGCTCGACGGATTTATCAAAATGATCTTCGATCGCACGTTTGTTACGCCCAGTAACAATGATTATATCCTCAATGCCGGACTCAATCGCTTCTTCTACTATGTACTGAATAGCTGGTTTATCAACGATGGGCAGCATTTCCTTGGGCTGCGCTTTGGTTGCGGGCAAGAAACGAGTGCCTAGGCCCGCCGCGGGAATAATTGCTTTCCGAATTTTTTTCATAAACGATCCTCCTTGTATGCTAAGAGCAGTTCCTGATTCTTTAATGAATTGGAAATTGCTCTTTCTTATTTTTGTTCTTTGAAAAATGAATTTCAACCGGTTGTG
>NZ_LMSJ01000053.1 GCF_001428105.1 Paenibacillus sp. Soil766
GATCCACGCGTTCCCATCTCGAACACGACCGTTAAGCCTTCCAGCGTCGATGGTACTTGAACCGCAGGGTTCTGGGAGAGTAGAACGTTGCCAAGCAGACCTAATATAGGGATCTTTTAGTGAAGCTAAAAGTCTCTCTGCATTGGGTATTTTTTTTGTCAGTATGATTTGAATTGCCTTTATGGAGGCTTAGTGAAGTGGCTAAACACGGCAGACTGTAAATCTGCTCTCTTCGAGTTCGGTGGTTCGAATCCATCAGCCTCCATATACCTTTATGTAGGGGCATAGTTTAAGGGTAGAACAAAGGTCTCCAAAACCTTTGGTGTGGGTTCAATTCCTGCTGCCCCTGCCAATAACATCAATGGGGATTAGCCAAGCGGTAAGGCAACGGACTTTGACTCCGTCATGCCAAGGTTCAAATCCTTGATCCCCAGCCATTTTTTCTACAACACATGAGTCATTAGCTCAGTTGGTAGAGCACCTGACTTTTAATCAGGGTGTCGTAGGTTCGAATCCTACATGACTCACCATTTTATTCATAGGGATCTTTAGGCGTAGACTAAAGTCTTTCAGATTTATGTACCAACATGCGCGTATGGCGGAATTGGCAGACGCACTAGACTTAGGATCTAGCGGGCGACCGTGGGGGTTCAAGTCCCTCTACGCGCATCATCGTCCTCAGCTTGCATCATGCAGCTTGGGGACCCCTATGCGGAAGTGGCTCAGCGGTAGAGCATCGCCTTGCCAAGGCGAGGGTCGCGGGTTCGATCCCCGTCTTCCGCTTTTTATCTTCGGGACGTAGCTCAGCTTGGTAGAGCACCTGCTTTGGGAGCAGGGGGTCGCATGTTCAAATCGTGTCGTCCCGATAACAACCACAGTTCTTCATCTAATGATGAGGGGCTGTGGTTTTTTGTTTTGACCAAAGTGTTGCATGGGTCTTTAGTTCACCTAGGGTTACCCCTGGTTACTTAGTTACCTCGATGTAACTCATTTTCTAACCACCCCTGTTCGAGTATACTGGAAATGAAGTAAAAGTAAGAATTCTAAGGAGGCTAAACTAAGTGGGTACGAATGCGAAAATAGGCGGCGGCGGTTTTCATCACGTTGCACTCAGAGCGAATGATTTTGACGCGACAGTCAAGTTTTATACAGAAGGATTAGGCTTTTTAGAGAAGAACAACTGGGGCGAAGGAAATAAGCGTGCAGTCTTACTAGACTCTGGTGACGGGAACTATATGGAGGTATTCGCTGGAGGTACAGGTGAGCAGATACCAGAAGGATATTTCTTCCATGTAGCATTCCGCAGTAATAATGTTGATGGAGCTGTCGAAGCAGCCGTTGCTGCTGGAGCTATCGTGACGGTAGAGCCTAAAGACGTGATCTTAGGTGTGAATCCGCCAACTCCTGTACGTATTGCTTTTGTCAAAGGATTAAACGGTGAAATCATTGAGTTTTTCCAGAGTACTGGGGAGAACCAACTATAATTTTTCAGGGATGAAAGGGGCATATGACATGGCTTTTACCTTTACTTTATCGCTCGGAGATGAAGCGCCTGATTTTTCATTGCCAGCTACGGATGGACAAACATACGCATTGAAGGATTTCAGCGATGCAAAAACGCTCGTACTATTTTTCACTTGCAACCATTGCCCTTATGTAATCGGTTCTAATGAAGTAACACGCGAAACTGCCAATCGGTATAAAGAGAAGGGTGTACTGTTCGTTGGTATTAACGCCAACAGCGTGAACACTAAGCCAGAAGATTCCTTTGATCATATGGTATCGCACATGAAGGAGCATCAATATCCATGGGTGTATCTGAGAGATGAAACGCAAGAAACAGCTTTAGCCTACGGGGCTCTGCGAACACCTCATTTCTATGTTTTTGATGAAAATCGCAAGTTAGTCTACACAGGACGCGGCGTTGATAATCCAAAGGATGCATCTAAAATCACAATAAATAATTTAGATATCGCTTTAGAAGAGCTGACCTCTGGTCAAGCAATTACGTTACCGTTGACGAACCCACTTGGTTGTAATGTGAAATGGGACGGTAAGGATGCGCATTGGATGCCTGCTGATGCGTGTGACTTGGTATAGCGTACTTCCTGTTAGCTTACATATCTCACATTATTGAAAGCAATGAGCCTCCACAGTGTGGAAGTTCATTGCTTTTTTTACTATTCATTACTAGCAATAAAGTTAATATATAGTAAAATAATAGAGTTCATTAAATCTACTAATGGTAGTTCACTCATCTTTTTAATCATAGAATTCCATGCCAAAGGAGACTTATAATGTCCTTCACTCAGCACTTAGTCCAGAAATATCAGTACGAATGGCGCCAAACCCAACAGCATCCCTTTGTTCAAGAATTAGGTCAAGGAACACTAGACCGCGATAAATTCAGGTTCTACATGATTCAAGATTATTTATATTTAATTGATTATGCCAAATTATTCGCATTAGGAGTAATCAAGGCGCCAGATCTCACAACGATGAGTGAATTCTCAGCGTCCTTAAGTAATATTTTGCATGAAGAAATGGGCATTCATCGTTCATACGCAGCTCGCTTTGGTATCACCAAGGAAGAATTGGAGCAGGCCGAACCTTCACCAATTACACTCGCATATTCGCATTACATGTTGCACGTAGCACAGAATGGCGGGTTAGCGGAGTTAACAGCAGCCTTGCTTCCCTGTATGTGGAGTTACTGGGAGATCGGTCGCATGCTCAAAGAGATCCCAGGTGCAGTGGATCATCCTGACTATGGTGAATGGGTGAGAGGATACAGCTCAGATGAGTTCGGCCAACACGCACAATGGTGCATAAATTTAATGGATCGACTAGCCATAGGGAAATCAGAAAGTGAATTAGCGCGATTAGAAACTATTTTTTTGAATACGACTCGCTACGAAACGTTGTTCTGGGAAATGTCGTACCAACAACAGATGTGGCTGTAATTTCCGACACAAGTGCCAATGAAACGCATTCATAAGAGTCAATAGAACGAATATACATATACGGAAATCATCAAAAGTTGGTTATCAACTGGGAGGTGTTTCGTATGATTTATTGGATTTTGGCTGTGATTGTCGTGGTCGTTGGTGCGCTGGTCATCCTGAGCGTAAGAAGAAGTAGATCGAAAGCGCCTGCTGAAGTGAAAACGCACAAGCCCTGCTCTTACTGCAACGAGGAAATCGCGATTGATGCGCCAGTGTGCAAGTATTGTAGGGGGGTTGTAGTGAGTTAAATGAATACTAGGAATTCCGGTTAAAAGGGGAAAAGAAAAGCAACGAGTCCTTCGCTAAAGTGCGAGCTGCTCGTTGCTTTTTTGTATCTGTATTAGTCTTTCTTACTTCGTCTACTAGCTTCCTTCGCATCTAACGTTCCTAGGAAATCACTCGCTGTCCTGACAATATATTGAACCTCATCAAGGCCGCGTTCCATTAGCATGCTTTTGTGAATATCGATAATCAATTTCTTTTCATGGATGCCATCTACACCGTCAAGTGTTTGAAAATTAAACAACCCGCTCGGGTCTATGTCTAACGCATTCATTAGCGTTTCCAACGTGGTCAATGAAATGTTCCTTTGGCCTCGTTCAATATCTGATATGTGCGATTTGCTCATACCGACTTTGCCTGTTTTTTCAGCAAGCTACATAAACTAAACATATGAGAAAACCTTTATCGAGGCCATTCAAAGATGAGCGACCGCGTTTAAATGGAAGTCTCATCGCCAAATTAAAGGAGTGTTTTCGGGTGCAGAAAACGTATACTTTCAATATGTGGTCAAAAAAGTTGGCGCTCTGCCTAAAAAAAGTGTAACATCTAACTCATATAGCCACAGAAGGAGCTTGAATCCCTTGAATATTGAATTACACAATGAGTTACCTACCGATTTTGAAGAGTTGAAAAAAGCAGCAAACCGCACATCCAATTGGAGGGAGCGTCTTTCTGCCGTTGAAGCACTAGGTGAACATGGCGATCAACAATCGGTTCATATTCTTAAACGTCTAATGACCAATGATACCGTGTATGCGATACAGGAGACGGCTTATCGTAAGCTCAAACTTTTAGGTGAGGATGTACAACTGCCCCCTCGCAAAAAAGGTGACTTAATAAAAGGCGCTGGTAAAATTTTACTTCGCATCAAGAAGAGCTTGCCAGAAGGTCATACGTATGAGGCTTTCAAGGAAAAGCTGCAGAAAATGAGAAGTGATGTTTATGACACTTACGAAGGTGACAAAGGCTCTGATTTTGATCAATGGCTAGAATCGACATGGTCGGGTTTATTAACTAATAAATAAGAAGTAACACGTATGGAGTGAGTTTATGGCTAAGGGTAAAGGTGGAACAGGTAGAGGTACTGACAGCAAAGGCTGGAACCGGTGGAAAGCAAGCGAGAACCGGGCGAAGAGTGCCCCGAAACCCTACAAGAGTAAAGGACTGAAAGCTGCTGCAATCGCGGCTAAGGCTGCAGGTACTTCAAGTACTTCAAGTACTGCGGGTACAGCGAGTACCAAAAACTCCAAAGCTTAGCATATTGCTAAGTAACGAACCACCTTCGGCATTGTGCCGGGGGTGGTTTGTTTGGTGATGTTTGTTTTTGCATCCATCACATGACCTGTGTAAGATAGATGTAGGATATTTTGGATGAGGTGAGAGTCATGGTATTTGGGGCGCGCGTGTGGAAAACAGGCATCGCTGTTGCATTAGCTTTATACATAAGTGCTTGGCTCGAATTCACGCCACCAGTCATCGCGGCTGTTGCGGCGATCTTTGCGATGCAGCCCTCGATTTATCGTTCTTGGCGTTATTTCTTGGATCAGTTGCAGACGAATATCATAGGTGCGGCTTTTGCCCTGCTGGCCGGGATGTTTTTTTCGCAAAATGTTATTGCCATTGGTATCGTATGTATTATTGTTATCATTCTAAGTTTACGTTTGCGGATGGAAGAAACCATAGGTCTTACCTTAGTAACCGTTGTAGCCGTGATGGAGGCGTCGGGGGAGTGGCGTTTTGCTGTTAATCGGCTGTTGCTTAGCTTGATCGGGATCGGGTGTGCCTTCGTAGTGAATGTACTTTTCTTCCCACCTAAGCCTAAGGAACAATTTGCAGCGCAGATCGGATCTATTTTCAGCAAAATGTCACTGCTCCTTCGCACGGTAATCTCAAATGAGATCAAGGAAACGGTGTTTCGTGAAGAGAAGGAAAGTCTTCGCAATAGCCTAAAGTCGTTATCTGAGAAATATAGACTTATGGAAGAAGAAATTAAGAAGTTGAAGGGCAGCGGCTCCAAAAGAATCCGCGAACTCGTCGTCTACAAGCAGAAGCTGCTTGTCATGTCTAAAGGGCTTGAAGTGTTGGAAGCAGTAGATGAGCACTATTTTCAGGCTTCTCCAAGTGCGGAAACAGATGTATGTTTCGATGATCATATGGAGAAATTGATTAAGTACCACGAGCATGTACTCTTGAAATACGATGATAAGTTGAAGGAAACAAGTTCAGATAGTTTGGAAATTGAGGCGGAGAACGAACAGTTTATGATCGATCTTCTTGCACGTTATAGGGAGCAACCAGGTGGTATGCTTCGACTCTCTATTGTGGCAGCAGCTATGTATGACTATGGTCATCAGATCGCGCGTTTGGATAAGCTTGTCGAGCATGATCATCGAGGGGAGACTGAAGAGAGGGAACCTTTTGAGATTTTGCTCAAAAGTATTCGGTTGAAATAATTCAGATTTACGTTTGCTTTACATAATGGTTTGTGTTATATTATGTTTCTTGCTCCGGACAGGACAAGCATGAACAAGCACAAACCATGGAGTCTGAACGTGTTGAATATCTTCACGAATGGATGAAGTAAAATAAAGCTTGCAAATGAGAATTCAATATGGTATATTACTTCTCGCTGCTTCGGTAACACGGTAGCGAACGAAAGAAATTGATCTTTGAAAACTGAACAACGAGTGAGTAAGCAAGTCGAGTAATCG